>NZ_WUUQ01000002.1 GCF_009831105.1 Copranaerobaculum intestinale
AGTTAAGCACTCCAGCGGCGACAATAACCGGGCCTGCCCCGTGTGAAGATAGCTCATTGCCAGGTGATCGACTCTCTTCTCTTTGTTGAGAGTCTTTTTTTATTCCTTTCCTGCTTCGGTTCTTGTAATATTGTAAGATTACATTTGACAATTATTTGCAAGAGGTTTATCTTATAAGAGGATTTAATGAACAGATAGTCTATAAATGTACACGTTTATAGATAATTGCTTATGTACAAGATATTTTGTATTTTCACAACAAAATATCTTTTTTTCATTCATTTCATTTTGAATATTCTTAACTATATAACTGTACTTTTACGGATAGGGAGGAATATTTATGACAAAATATCAATTTCAAGTTAACATATCAGAACAAGAGCATGATGCCTTTGTGACGGTGCATCCGCTGTGCAATCTCTTACAGTCTTCCAATTGGGCAAAGATAAAGAGCTCCTGGAATCATAAGCTGGTTGGAGTAAGAAACGAACAAGGTAATCTGGTTGCTTCCTCACTCGTTTTGATTAAGCCGCTTCCATTATCATTTACTATGTTTTACCTGCCAAGGGGACCAATTCTGGACTTTTTGGATAAGGAGCTTGTTTCGTTCTTTTTTACAGAACTAAAAAAACTGGCTGAATCTGAACATTGTGTCTTTATTAAATTTGACGCGGGAATTTTAAAGAACAGTTACCGATTAGAGAATCGAACTGATGTAACTTTATCATCATCGCTTACGATATTAAATAATTTGAAAGCGAGCGGTTGTATTCACCAAGGATTCTCAAAAGAAATGAGCGATACCATCCAGCCGCGCTTTCAGGCTCCGGTATTTTATGATCGGCTGTTTGAAGATCATTTACCGCGGCACACGAAGCGTCATATACGTACTGCACGGAAAAAACATGTTACCGTACAGACATACGGAGCTGAAATGCTGTCAGCCTTCACCCGATTGATGAAGCTGACGGAACAGCGAAAACATATTGCACTGCGGGATCAGAATTATTTTCAGAGCTTATTAGAAACATACGGATCACAGGATGCGAAGATTTATCTGGCTCAGGATCAATTTACCTGCTTTGCTTGCTGATTGTAATGACCGTTTAACAAAGCTTGGGCAGGAACTGAAACGGATTCAAAGGGATGAAGATAAACAAGAATCTTTACAGTACTCGATCATGACCGTAAGGAAGGAGCTTACGGATATCCAACGTTGTATCAGGGAAGATGGCGAAAATCCTTATATAGCAGGAGCCTTGATCGTTTATTATGGAGATACGGCGGAAATGCTGTATATGGGAATGGATGGGAAATACCGTAAGTATATGGCTCCCTATCTGACTCATTTGACTCCGATACTGGATGCTTTTCATCGCGAATGTCGCTTATGCAATATGGGGGGACTTGAGGGGACGCTGGACGGCGGTCTTACTAAATTTAAGACAAATTTTAATCCGTTGATTCAGGAGTATCTCGGAGAATTTGATTTACCAGTTCATAAGCTCCTATATACGGTCGCTCATCATGCATATATGATGCGAAAGCGTAAACGTAAGCGTCATGGATAGTAGTCTTTTTATACGATAAGCTTTACATTCCATGATTTCAAAATTCATCTTGGAACCTTTTAACGGCCTTGAAGATAAGCAGGGCCTTTTTTCGGTTATCCCGTTTAATCTGTGGTATAATAACGTATGGTTGTAAGGAGGAATTTTATGCCATATCAATTTACAACGCAGGTGGATGCGGACATATATGATGAATTTGTAAAGAATCATCCGCAATGCTCCCTCCTGCAGTCAGCGCGTTGGGCTTCGATTAAGCATAATTGGAAATCAATGCGTGTCGGTGTTATGGAGAATCAACAACTGGTGGGGGCTGCATTGCTTTTAATGAAGCCGCTGCCATTAGGATATACGATGATTTATATACCGCGCGGTCCATTACTGGATTATCAAAATCAATCGTTGGTTACATATTTCATCAAGCAGCTAAAAGCACTTGGAAAGCAGCACAAGGCACTCTTTATCAAAATGGATCCCAATATTCATTTAAACGATTATCATTCGCATGAACGAAATGATGATGTACATAAGGAAGCATTGACAGCTAAAAAGAATATTGAAGCTGCCGGTGGAATTCATCAAGGATTCTCGATGGATATGCATGCTACGATTCAGCCGCGGTTTCAGTCAAATGTTTACTATGTCGATAATTTTATGGAAAATCTGCCCAGACATACAAAGAAGCTTTTGAAAGTCGCGATGAAACGGCATGTGTTAATTGAAAGACACGGTATTGAAATGGTGGATGTTTTTGCCGAATTAACGAAAAAAACCGAAGCGCGTCAGGGCGTGAGCTTACGCAATCGCGATTATTTTCGGCTGTTGATGGAAACATATGGCAAGGATGCTTATATCATTTTGGCAAAGCTGCCAATCAAGCAGGCGCTGGAAGATGCGGCTGCAGCATTGTCAAAAGTCCAAAAGGAGATTGCTGAATGTCCGGAAAATGCGGTCAAGAAGCTTCGTACTTTAAAAGAGCTGGAAGATTCACGAAGCAAGGAAGTTCAGGATTTGACCGCCTTTCAGCAACGCGATGGTGATGTGGCATATATTGCGGGTACCCTATCGGTGATCTGCGGGCCTACCTGTGAAATATTGTATGCCGGTACTGATGAGTGGTATAAGAAATGCATGGCACAATACTATGTCTGGCCAAAGACCATGGAATGGGCCTTTGAGAATGGTTGTCATAGTGTTAATATGGGGGGAGTTGCCAATACGCTTGATGACGGCTTGACCAAATTCAAGGATAATTTTAATCCTCTGATCAATGAATTCCTTGGGGAATTTGATATCCCGGTTAATCGGATCTTATATAGACCGGCAGTTTGGGCGCTGCATCAGCGTCAGAAACATTAAAAAGCAAGGGAGGTTTTAAAATGGAAAAACAAATCAAGGTGCATTCACTGAAAGAAACCGATGATTTGGCAAAACAATTATCGGCTTTGATTACTCCGCACACCCTGATTACGTTAAGCGGTGATCTGGGAGCAGGGAAAACAACCTTTACAAAATCATTGGGAACGTATCTGGGAGTAAAACGCAATATTAATTCTCCAACCTTTACGATCCTGAAAATATACCAAGGGGATATGCCGTTTTATCATATTGATGCCTATCGTCTGGAGGGCATCGAGCAGGAACTTGGTTTTGAGGAAGTGTTTGAAGATGACGGTATCTGTATGGTGGAATGGCCCCATTATATTGAAAAACAGCTTCCGTCAGAGCGCTTGGAAGTTTCTATCAGCCGCTGCGAAGGGGAAGAAGAACGAATGTTTACATTCGTTTCGCATGGCCGTAAGTACGATGACATGCTGGAGGAACTTGTATGAAAACATTATGTATGGATACTGCACATCGCTATCTGGTAATTGGTTTATATGAGAATGACTGTTTGATCAATGCGGTTTCACGTCCTTCCTGGAAGCGGCAGTCGGAAACTATTTTTCCCGAGCTGATTCGTTTAATGGATGAAGCGGGTTGGGTGAGTGAAGATATTGATGAAATCGTGATTACCGATGGTCCGGGCAGCTATACCGGGGTGCGGATCGCGATGAGTATTGCTAAGGTCTTTTGTACGACCAAAGAGGTACCGCTCTACACGATCAGCACGTTACAGCTGTATGCAGGCCTTAAGCATGCTTATGTGATGCTCGATGCCCGCAGCAGCCGCGCGTATTTTGGAGAACTGAAAGACGGTACTTTTCTAGATGGTCCATGTATCATGACATTGGATGAGATTCAAGCGATGAATTCTGATCCTGCACTGTTGATAGGTGATACCTCACTGATTGATGTGGAATCAAAAGAACCGGATTTTGTATCGAACTTTATTGCGCTTCGTCCGGTATGGAATAGTGTTGAAAATGTGCATATTCTTGTTCCGGAATATTTGAAGGAACAGAGTGCATATAAGGTTGGATAATATGATCAGGGAAATGCAGGATCGAGATCTGGAAGCTGTACTGGCAATCGAAGCGCAGGCGTTTTCCAGTCATTGGACGCATCAGCAGATGGTTTATGAACTGCATGAAAATACCTTTGCATATCTTTACGTATATGAAGAGGATGGGATCGTACTCGGCTATATCGACTATTGGATTACCTTTGATACCTGTCAGCTCGCATCAATTGCGGTAAGCAAAGAGGCGCGAAGAAGGGGGATTGCGAAGGTATTGATGGATGAAATGATCAAAGCAGCCGAAGCAAAATACTGTAGCGTGATCTCATTGGAGGTTCGGATGTCCAATGAACCGGCAAAGTCATTGTATCAGCGTTACGGCTTTGTCGAAGCAAGTATCCGTAAAAACTATTATAGTGACAATCATGAGGATGCGATCCTCATGGTAAAGGGTCTGGGAGGTGAATGGTAATGGAGCAGACATGTATACTGGCCATTGAATCAAGCTGTGATGAAACAGCGGTGGCGATCGTTGAAAATACCAATCAGGTGCTGGCGAATGTAGTTGCTACCCAGATTGATGTGCATAAAGAATTCGGCGGCGTGATACCCGAAGTGGCGAGCCGCATTCACGTTGAGAATATTTCCATGGTAATTGCTGAGGCATTGAAAAAGGCGAATAAGCAAGTTTCTGATATGGATGCGATTGCAGTTACCAAGGGGCCGGGATTAATCGGTTCTTTGCATGTGGGAGTACAGGCTGCGAAAACACTGGCCTGGTCTTTTCATAAGCCATTGGTTCCGGTGCATCACATCTGCGGTCACATTTATGCGAATGCGCTGGTAAAAAATTTGAAATATCCGATGTTGGCGCTGGTGGTTTCAGGTGGTCATACCGAACTTGTCTATCTGAAAGCAGAATATGAATTCGAAATATTAGGTACTACACAGGATGATGCGGTAGGTGAGGCATATGATAAAGTTGCCCGCGTGATGGGACTTCCATATCCGGGCGGCCCGCAGATCGATCGTCTGGCGAAAGAAGGGAAACCGGTTTATAAGCTTCCGCATCCAAAAACGGCCGGGGAAATGGATTATTCTTTCAGTGGTCTGAAATCGGGAGTTCTCCAGTTTATCGATCGCTGTAAGCGAAAAGGCGAAACGTATGTGGCAGCCGATTTGGCGGCTTCATTTCAGGAAACGGCTTTGGATGAGCTGCTGGATAAACTGAAAATCGCCATTGATCAAAAGCATCCGGCGCAGGTAGTATTGGCTGGTGGGGTCGCCGCAAATTCGCGGCTGCGGGAGCGTTTGACCAAGCTGATGGAGGAAGCGTATCCGGATATCGATTATATCATTCCGCCGTTATCCTGCTGTACTGATAATGCGGCAATGATCGGTGTAGCCGGTACGATTGCCTATCAGCACGGAGTGCGCGGTGATTTTGATTTAACGGCAGACTGCAGTATGGAAATGTAAGTTCAAGTTTCCAAAATATTCACAAAGTCCTACTTTTATGCTATACTTTGACGAGGTGATGAAAATGGCTAATAAAAATGTACCGAAGGCGACCCTGCAGCGATATCCGGTCTATCTGAAAGCATTACGTAAATTACAGAACAGCGGAATCGATCGGGTGATGTCAAAAGAGCTCGCTAGTGTTGTGAATATTGAACCGACAACAATCCGCCGTGATTTCTCATTTTTGGGCAATCTAGGCAAACAGGGCTATGGGTATGATGTTGAGAGATTAATTGAAATTTTCAATCAGGAACTCGGCATGGGCTTTGATGAAAAGATTATTCTGGTCGGAGCAGGCAACCTAGGACGTGCGTTGATGAAATATAATAAATGGGATTATGTAGTTGGTGAAATAGCTTGTGCGTTTGATATCAATCCAGATCGACAAGGGGTTCGTTTCGGGATTCCGGTCTATGATCTGGCCGACTTGGAAAAGCGCATACCGGAAGGTTGCCGCATTGCGATTTTAGCGATTTCCAATGATATTCAGCAAACCGTTGACCGCTTGGTTGATTGTGGAATCATCGGTCTGGTTGACTTTACGCATGAACATATTCAGGTTCCCAAGAGCGTAATTCTCAAAGCTGTTGATGTGGTATCGTCCATTCAGGAATTGGTGTTTGAAACCAATGCATTAAATCAATAAGAGTGTGGAAACACACTTTTTTATGATTGTAAGCAAATTGATAAAATCTGAAAATAAATTATCAATTAGAGCTTCGTCAAATATGAGATCAAGAAAGAAAAGAAAAACTATGTGCCGAGTATAGCAGCACTCCAAATGCGATTTTTATCCATGTCAAAAATAAGCAATTTGGTTTTTCTTTTTCAACTGTTAAAATCATTTTAATTGTCTGGAATAAAGCACCAACGAAAATTGATATTGCGGAAAAGAACGACGATGGACCTATGTGTGTATATGATGTTAAAAGTCATATATGGTTAAGTAACAGCAGTGTATCGGAAAAGGAGTTATTTTATTTAGACTGCTATAATGCATTTTTGAAATTTCAGATAAAGAATGAGATCTGCTTATATTAAAGGGATCAGTTCCTTTTTTTAAGCGGTGTAATCGATGATAGAAATATTTCAATCTGCTCTTGCTTTTCCTCTTAATAATGTAGTATTATCAATATAACTCAATATTACGATGATATGAGAGCCTTTATCGAATGATCCCAAGCGAGTGAAGATGGTGTGAGTTCATGATCAAAACATAAAGCAGCAACACTCATGGAGTAAAACCGGAGAAATCAAGTAGACGGTTTCGGATTTGCACGTTAAGCAAAAATCAAGATGGCTGTTGGCAAAACGGCAATCAGGATGGCACCGCGTTTATCAAACGTTCCTGTACAGGAGCGTTTTTTTATGGGGAGGCGCAGGCGATGGATCTTACACAATTTTATCAGCAAATCAATGAAGATGAACGTTTTCAAACTCCGGCTACTCAGGTGGAATTTCAAACGACGCTTCATTTTATCAATCAGTATGTGAAAGCGGACGATCGTATTTTGGATATTGGGTGTGGCTATGGGGCTTACAGTCTGGAATATGCAAAACGCGGTTATGCGGTTGAGGCGGTAGATTTAATGACGCATCATATTGATGGATTAAAGCAGAAAGCGAAACCGGGTATGCGTATACGAGCAAGGGAAGCTGATGCCAGGGATTTATCGATGTATGAGGATGAATCCTTTGATATTGTGCTGTGTCTTGGGCCCTTGTATCATCTTCACGAAATGCATGATAAGGCTGCCTGTATTGAAGAAGCGAAGCGGGTATGCAAGGCTGACGGGGTGATGATCTTCGCGTTTTTATCGAATGATATGTGTATGATCACTGAGCAGTTTGCGAATAATCCGCACCACTTCTCTAACGGTGAATATGATCGTACCACGTTTCATTTAACTGACAATGTTTTCAGCTTTATGACGATTGATGAGGCGCATGTACTCATGAAGCAGTGCGGGTTAAAGAAAATAACCGAGGCAGGAGCTGATGGACTTAGTGAATTGCTGCGGGATAAAGTGAATAACCTAAGTGAATCGGATTATCAAACCTGGCTGAATTTCCACCTTCACATATGTGAAAAGCCGGAAATGCTGGGAATCAGCAATCATGTCTTATTTATAGCGAAAAAAGCAGGAGGAAGATAGTATGTTTGAATTTATGACAGTAAGGGAATTGTACGAAATGGTGATGAGCGGCTCCCATGTGGAGCTGGATACAATGGAGTATGTACAGCTTCAGGGGTGGATTCGCACCAACCGCTCCAGCGGTAAACTGGGGTTCATTGAATTGAATGACGGTACATATTTCCGCAATGTGCAGCTGGTTTATGTACATGAATTGAAAAACTTCGGCGAGGTGGAAAAATATCCGACCGGAGCGGCGGTAACGGTAACCGGCCGTTTCAAGCTCACTCCGGAAGGGAAACAACCATTTGAAATCGCGGTGACAGAAATGGTTTTGGAAGGGGATTGTGACCGAGATTATCCCCTGCAGAAGAAGCGTCACAGCTTTGAGTACCTGCGTGAGATCGCGCATCTGCGTCCGCGTGCAAATACCTTTTATGCGATATTCCGTCTGCGTTCTGTTTTGTCGATGGCGATACACGAGTTCTTTCAGGATCAGGGCTTCGTCTACGTGCATACCCCGATTATCACTGGCAATGACGGTGAGGGAGCGGGTGAAATGTTTAAAGCAACGATTCGTGACGATGCGAATTACGAGGAGGATTTCTTCGGCAAAGAAGCATTTCTGACGGTAACCGGACAACTTCATGTAGAAGCCTTCGCAATGGCTTTCCGCGATGTTTATACCTTTGGTCCGGCATTCCGCGCTGAAAATTCCAATACATCTCGGCATGCATCAGAGTTTTGGATGATTGAGCCGGAAATTGCTTTTGCGGATCTGGACGATAATATGAATCTGATTGAGGATATGGTGAAATACTGTATTACCTATGTATTAGAGAATGCTCCGGAAGAGATGAAATTTTTCAATTCCATGATTGATAAGGGCTGTATCGAACGCATCACAAAGGTACGGGACAGTGAATTTAAACGTATGACCTATACTGAGGCGGTTGAGCTTCTGGAAAAGGCTGATGTGAAATTTGAAAACAAGGTGTTCTGGGGCATGGATTTAAACTCCGAGCATGAACGTTATATCTGCGAACAGGTCGTGAATGGTCCAGTTTTCCTGATTGATTATCCAAAAGAAATCAAGGCTTTCTATATGCGTGTGAATGATGATAACAAGACGGTGGCGGCCTGCGATCTGTTGGTGCCCGGCGTCGGTGAACTGGTTGGCGGTTCCCAGCGTGAGGAGCGCTATGATGTTTTGGATCAGCGCATGAGTGAGTTGAACATGGGGAAGGAAAACCTACAATGGTACATGGATCTTCGCCGATACGGCGGCTGTAAGCACGCTGGTTTTGGCTTAGGTTTTGATCGCCTGCTGATGTATATGACCGGCATGCAAAATATCCGTGATGTAGAACCATTTCCACGCACACCAAGAAATTTAGAATTTTGATCAAATACCGCGTCTTATATAGATGCTTTACATGGGTATCTTTCTGGGTTATGATGAATTAAAGAAGGTGATCTTATGAAAAAGGAAACAAAGAGATTGCTTGTTATTATCTATATTGCTTTTGTGGCAGGTTTAACCTTGTTGGACTTATTCCGTATTATGAAGATACAAATGTATTTTGGTATTGCCATAGCGATTCTGACATTGGCAGCGAGTGCGGCTTATATTCCTTCAATTTTCGGCAGAGTGCCTTGGTATGATCAAAAACAAGCTGAGGAACAATTCAAGCGTCCATTTTTGAACTACAAAACGTTTCTTGTTTTATCATTGCCATTGATCGTTGGCTTCATTATTTTAATCTATAAATAAACAGAGCATTAGGAAGCGTTATCGTCAATGAAATAGAAGTAACATGATATGTTTAAATAATCATTTAATATCATCTAAAAATGACCTGGTTATGTACCTGGTCGTTTTTATGATAAAGAGCTTTATCATCGTGTTTTCGACATTTTTTACGATAGGGATAGCACTTGTGGTTAATTTCTTCTATAATAACATTAGGTGATTATTTTGGAAGAATATATATTAAAGACAAACAGTGACGGTAGTACGATTACTGTACGCGATGTACAGCAGGTGCTGCTGCAGATGCTGAAAGATATTGATGCGGTTTGCCGTAAACATGACATACCCTATTATTTAAGCGGCGGATCATGTCTTGGTGCGGTACGCCATCAGGGCTTTATTCCTTGGGATGATGATGCGGATATCTGTATGATGTATGATGACTATAAGCGCTTTTTAAAAGCGGTGAATGATCTGCCGGATTGCTATTACGTGCAGTGCTTTGATACTCATAAGGAATATAATGTGCTGATTCCGGCGATGAAAATTCGTCTGAAGGGCACTTATGTGGAAGAATATAATTTTCTTTTGAAAAATCGATGCAAAGATGGAGATGGTTTATTCATTGATGTATTCATTGCTGATTATGTCAGCGAAAAACGCTGGAAGGATGTTCTTTGGCGAATCGTACAGCTGGTGCTTCTGCCGTTTATCGTGCTGTTCGAGAATTTACATCTGAATCCGCTGCCGCTGAAAAAGCTCTTTGTTTGGAATGCCCGTCATTATGGACGAATAAATAAGAAAAAAGGCAGTAAACTGATAGGGTATGACCTTTGCTGGTGTTTTGATTTGATCAAGGATCCGGTCGTGTATCCGTATGAGGATGTTTATCCAATAACTTATGTACCGTTTGAGGATACTGAACTGCCAATTCCCAATACTCCCAAATCGCTGCTGGATGCAGAGGTATCGGTTCATCATATGTCCTATCCGCCAAAGGATGACCAAAAGCCAAAACATATTAAAGATATCAGATTGTAAAGGAGGCGTTCGTTTATGGCGTATGTTCCGAAACATCGAAAATTAAAAATTCGCTGGAAAGTGGCTGCACCGCTGCTGGTGCTGCTGCTTTTGTGTATCTATATTCTTGTGAGCGTGCTGCACAACGCAGTATCACCGGAACCAAAACGCTATACCATCTGTGATTTCTCTCAGGAAAAAACTGCTGAGCGGCTGAGTAAGCAATATAAAAGTACATATGCAATCAGCGATTATTTCTATTATGGAGAAACCCTGAATCTGATGCAGAACGCCTATCATCCAGAAGGAAACGATCCGCTGGCCGGAAAGACCGTACAGCTAAACAATCTTTGTACCGGTGAGAAATTTCCGTTTGTGTTTGAAAGTGCAGCAGACCGTCAGATCGCACTGGATGAATTGACGCCCGGCATGTACGAAATTTTTGTAATCGATGATTTACAGCCAAAGCGAGCAGTTTATACATCCGTGTTTCATGATAATAGCTTTACTACGGTCAAGCGGAAAGGAAGCATAAACAAGATTAATCTGTTTGCGGACAGGAATTTTTTAAAGAAAGATTACCAAAAAACCTTGGATCAGGACTACCTGTTCTTGGAAGTGAAAGCGGCGAAACCATCAGATAAGCAATATGATGTGATCCTTGATCCGGCAGGCTATAATAAGGATTTTACCTATGAACTTGATAAAGGGGTCGAAGCAAACGGATTGGTAGAATATCAGGAAAACTATCAGGCGGCAGTAGCTTTGAAGAAAGATTTGGAAGCCTACGGATTACGGGTCTTGATTACCCGCGATAAAATGGATAAAGCAGTTGATACGTACGGAGAAAAAGGAAGACTGGGAGCAGCTTATCGAAGCAAAGCCCGCTATATGATTCATATCGGACAGAATGAGAGTACGTATGATTCGGTGAAAGGAATGGAAATTTATCACTCCAATTACAGCTCCGCAACTTTTGCCAATGCATTACTATATGATTTAAAGAAACATACCCAGCTAACGGGTAATACGATTTATGCCACCGATCTGGATAATGCCGGAGTGATGAGTGCGGATTTGGTGGAAGGTGTCGATGGAAGAAAGATTTATGATGGGGATATGTATATCCGTGAAAGCGGCGGCCGCGCTACTGCAGCCGGTATGTATTCAGAAGCAGCGGCGACGCAGAATGGAGCTTTTGCGAAAGATAATAGAGAAGGGATCCAAACGATTTCTATTTATTACAGTTATTTTACAAATAAGCAGGATGCTGCTTACTGGAAAGATAATCGTGCCAAGATCATGAAGGTTACAGCCGATTCCATCGCCCGAACGTTACATGTAGAAAAGAACAAATAACGACAGGAAGGTGATAACATGAAGTTTCAGATCCATCGTGGTACGAAACATTATGGTGCAGATACAGTATTCGAGAATATTCAGTTTGAAATTCGCAATACTGAAAAAGTAGCGATCGTCGGACGCAACGGGTGCGGTAAAACCACCCTGCTAAAGATTATCGCAAAAGAAGAAGAATTAGATGCTGGAGAGATTCATCAGGAAAATGGAGTGCGTATCGGTTATCTGGCGCAGACGACCTTTCAGGATGAAACTCACAGTGTTGAAGAAGAATTGAAAACCGCATTTACATCGATTCATGAGCTGGAGACGAAGCTTGCACAGCTGACTGCTCAAATGGCAGACGATCACAGTGAAGAGCTTTTAAATAAATATGCGGATGTACAAAGCCGCTTTGAAGAAATGGGCGGTTATACCTGGGAGTCTGAAATGCGAAGCGTATTTACGAAATTTGGATTTCAGGAAGAAATGCTGAAGCGTACCCTGGATACCTTTTCCGGAGGACAGAAAACCAGGATTGCCTTTGTTAAGCTATTGTTATCCAAATCGGATATTTTGTTGTTGGATGAGCCGACCAATCATCTGGATCTGGAGACGATTGAATGGCTGGAGGGTTATGTAAAACGCTATCCGAAAGCGGTTGTGTTAGTATCGCATGACCGCATGTTTTTGGATGATGTGTGCGATGTTGTTTATGAACTGGAATACGGCGTGATGCGTCGTTACCCGGGAAATTACTCGAACTATGTAGAAACCAAGAAAAGTGATATTGAACGTCAGAAAAGTGCTTATGCCCGTCAGCAGAAGGAAATTCAGCGGATGGAGGATCTCATTGAAAAATTTCGCTACAAGAAAAATAAAGCGGCATTTGCCCAGTCTAAGATCAAATATCTGGATCGGATGGAGCGTATCGATGATCCGAAATCAGATGATCAAACCTTTCACGCTCGGTTTACTCCCCGCATCAAAGGCGGTAAGCGGGTGTTGGAGGTCAAGGATCTGACAATCGGCTACGATAAGCCGCTTTGTACGGTGAATCTGGAAATTCTGCAGGGACAGAAAATCGCGGTACTGGGGCCGAATGGCAAGGGTAAGTCAACGTTTGTCAAAACGATTATGAATCAGATACCGGCTCTTTCCGGCTCCTTCTTATACGGACATCAAATTGAACCGGGTTATTTTGATCAGGAACTGGCACAGTTTCATTCCACCAACACGGTGCTGGAGGAAATTTGGCAGGAATACAGTGATCTGACCCGCACTGAGGTACGTACGGCGCTGGGATGTTTTTTGTTCAGCGGTGATGATGTGTTCAAAACGGTGGATGTTTTAAGCGGTGGTGAAAAAGTGCGGCTGAGCTTTGTTCGGCTCATGCTGAATCAGCCGAATTTTCTGGTACTGGATGAACCGACCAATCATTTAGATCTAGCAGGCAAGGAAGCGCTTGAGGAATCGCTGCGCAATTATGAGGGTACTATGCTGTTTGTATCACATGATCGATATTTCATATCACAGCTAGCTACTGCTATTTTAGTCATCGACGAGGATGGTGCTGCGTATTATCCGTTAACGTATCGGGAATATATGGATCGCAATCAACCCGCGGCTGATAAAAACAGCCATAAAGTAAAAATAGAAGAGAAGCATAGTGAACCGAAGAAAACGGTAAATATCGGTCGGGAAGTGAAAAAGCTGGAAACTCAGATTGCACAATTGGAAGAGGAGATCACCGCTTTGCGAGAGCTTCGATTTGATCCGGAGTATTATCATGACTATCAAAAAATGCAGGAACTCGATGATAAGATCGATGATGTAAACAATGAAATAGAAAATCGGATGGCACTATGGGAAACATACAGTGAACAACTGGGATAGGGGTAAAGCATGAAGGTATTTGAAAAAGTAAAAATTGGGAATCTGACGTTTGACAACCGCATCGGAGTGCCGCCGATGTGCACCTATTTATGTGAGACCCACGACGGTGTTGCGAATGACTTTCATACCGCGCATTATACGACCCTCGCGATGGGACAGCCTGGATTCATTACGCAGGAAGCGACTGCGGTGAATGAGCATGGGCACATATCCGAAAATTGTCTGGGAATTTATAACCCCCGTCAGCGGGAGATGCTGAAGCGGATCGTTGATAACGTTCATCACTGCGGCACCAAAATCGGCATTCAGCTTAATCATGCCGGCTTTAAAAATCTATTCGGTAATGATCGCTTTGGACCGATGGACGATGAGGGAGTGATCGGTCTGAATGTAAATCAAATTCAGGCGATCGTTCATGATTTCGAGTATGCGGCAATGTGGGCTCGTGAATTGAATTATGATTTTATTGAGATTCACGGCGCACACGGCTATCTGATCAATCAGTTTTTGTCACCGCTCAGTAATCAGCGGGATGATTTATATGGAGAAAACCGCTGTCTGCTGCTGGAACAGATTACGGAAGTCTGTGTCAAAATGTTTGAAGGATGTGTCAGCGTCCGCCTGAGTGCGGAGGAATATGAACCAAACGGCTTGCATATGCAGGACTTTCCGCCGATCATCAACCGTCTGAAAGCACTCGGCGTCAGTATGATCAGCGTATCCAGCGGCGGTTTGAATAAAAGTCCTATATACAGTTATCCGCTGTATCAGATGCCATATGCTAAATATTTAAAAGAACACACCGATTTACCGATCATGGGAGTCGGATTGATTACTACGGAGAACGAAATTGAACGCATCTTGGAGAAGCGTGATTGCGATCTGATTTTATTGGGAAGGAAATTGCTTCGTGATCCGTTCTTTCTGCTGAGATGGCGTGATCATATCGGCATGTTAAGCAAGGATGATGTGCCGGAGTATTTGTATCGGGGCATCCACACGCATTCCTAAAAGCACGCTTGCGTGCTTTTTTGTATGAAAGAAACGAGAATTGCTCATCCTAAGGATGAGGTGAAAAATATGATACAGCTTACTTCTGACTACCAGGAAAATGTTCGGCTGCTGGACACGATGCTGGAGGTTGATCAGAATTTTGATATTGTTAAGCGTCCATTGTATTTTCAGGGACATGAAATTGTGTTTTATTTTATTGATGGCTTTGTGAAGGATGACATCATGGAGCGGATTATGGAATTCCTGCTGGCATATTCCAAAGAACATTCCTTTGCCAGCATTCATGATTTTTCATTATCTTTGATTCCCTATGTGGAGGTAGATGAGCAGGGGAGCTGCAGTGATTTGGTAACAGCTGTGTTATCCGGCTCCGTTGTCATGCTTGCCGGAGCATATTGTGAAGCGCTGATCATTGATGCCCGAACATATCCGACCCGCGGTATGAGTGAGCCTGAGGATGACAAGGTGCTGCGCGGTTCGCGCGACGGTTTTGTAGAAACACTGGTTTTCAATACTGCCTTGATTCGGCGAAGAATACGCGATACGCATTTGCGTATGGAGTATCACAGCGTCGGTACCAAAAGCAAAACCGATGTTGTGCTCTGTTATTTAAGTACCAAAGCAGATGCTCATGTTCTGGAACTGGTAAGAACGCGGATGAATGAAATCAATGCGGATGCTTTAACGATGGCACAGGAGAGCTTAGCGGAAGCACTGGTGCATACCAAATGGTATAATCCGTTTCCTAAAGTACGCTACACTGAACGTCCGGATGCGGCGGCCAGTAATATTCTGGAGGGGAAGCTGGTGCTGATCATTGATAATTCACCGTCTGTGCTGATTCTGCCAACTTCCTTTTTCGACTTTGTTCAGGAGGCACAGGATTATTATCTGCCTCCGCTTACCGGTACCTATCTAAGAATTGTCCGAATCATGGTCTTTCTGCTGACCCTGTTAATTACTCCGCTTTGGTATCTGCTGAATTCCAATCCTGAATTGGTTCCGTCATTTCTAAAATTCATCATTATTAAGGATACCGGTGCGGTTTCGATCATCTGGCAGTTTTTGATTCTGGAGTTTGGCATTGATGCGCTGAAAATGGCATCCTTGAATACGCCAAGCTCGCTGAACAGCTCCTTCAGTATTATCGGTGCGCTGATTCTTGGAGATTTCGCTGTGGGAGCAGGCTGGTTTGCCCCGGAGGTTATTCTCTACATGGCGTTTGTTGCACTGGCAAATTTCACGCAGCCAAGCTATGAGCTCGGTTATGCGATCAAGTTCATGCGGGTGATGCTGCTGGTGTTTACAGCGGTTGGGGGAATCGTCGGGTTTGTGATCGGACTTGCTATGATGGGGATCATTATCGCCGCTAATAAGACGATAACCGAAACCAGCTATCTCTATCCGCTCATCCCTTTCCAGGCTCATGATTTTAAGATGATCTTTTTGCGCCGTAAGCTGCAGGATCACGATGCCGGGATTAAGGATGGCACGCGAAACTAAAGCATGATATAATTACCCTCGAACGAAGGTGGTAATATGAAAGGTACAAAATGGATCAATCAGATTGAATGGCTGTTCATGATTTATCTGGTATCACTTGTTTTCTTTCAGCGATTCTATACGCAGGATTCCGTGTTTTTTTGGATGCTGCTTGCCTATATTGATTTTCTGTATCTGCTGGTGATGCGGCCGATGACCCTGTTTATGAATCTTTTGAAACCGCAGGGCAAGGATAAGGACGCATACAAGCGCATTCGCATCTATATGGGCGGGGTTTTTGCGGGTATTCTTGTTTTGGCTTTTACCGATCTATGGCTGGCGATTTTGCTGATGGTGAACGATTTGGTGATTTCAGTCGTGGCACAGATGTTGGACCAGCGGCGGTATAAACAGAAATCCAAGTGAGAACTTTTCAGGACGCACAGAATGTGATAAAATATACAAGTACTTTGATATAGGAGGAAATGAAGAATGGCTAATTGTTTAGTTGCACAATCAGGCGGACCTACTACTGTTATTAACGCTAGCTTAGCAGGAGTTGTGAAAGCCAATCAGTTAAATCCGATTTATGACACAGTATATGGCGGTTTGAACGGTATTGAAGGAATTTTGGAAGAGCGTTTATACGATCTTACCAATATGAGTGATTTTGAAAATCGGGTTCTTCGTCAGACACCGTCTTCTTGTTTGGGAAGCTGCCGTTATAAATTAAAACGGGATGATGAAACAGATTACCGTAAACTGGTAGCGGTAATGGATAAATATGATATTGAAATCATGTTCTACATCGGCGGAAATGATTCTATGGATACCGTAGATGCACTGAGCCAGTGGGCTAAGAAAAATAATATCGCAAAACGCTTTGTCGGCATTCCGAAGACTGTAGACAATGATCTGATGGTTACAGATCACTGCCCGGGATTTGCAAGTGCAGCAAAATTTGTGAATGCAGTTGTTACATCTACCTGGCAGGATTATAACGTGTATACCCGTTCTGAAGTATTTATTTTGGAAACGATGGGGCGCGACGCCGGTTGGCTGGCAGGAAGCTCTGTCATCAGTAATAAAGTAGACCTGCTGGTACTGCCGGAAGAAGATTTTGATCAGGAAGTATTCTTGGCAGAAGTAAAAAAATGCATGGAAACGAAAAACAAATGCTATATCGTAGTGAGTGAAGGCGCTCATTTCGCTGACGGTTCTTACTTGGCTGCCGGCAAAGCAGTCAATGATGGCTTTGGCCATGCGGTATTAGGCGGTGCCGGAAACGCAGTTAAAAATATGATTTTGGAAGCAGGAATCGCTCCTCGTGCGAAAGTACAGGATTTGAGCACTGCTCAGCGCTGTGCAAACTATCTGCAGTCAGAAGTAGACGTTACTGAAGCATTCCAGTTGGGTATGTCCGCGCATATGCGTTCGATGAATCCAGCATTTACCGGTCAGGTAGTCGGTGTGGTTCGCAAGGGCGGAGCTGAATATGATGTAAATTATATTGCCGGACCGGCAGATGAATTTGCAAACCATGTAAAGAACATTCCAAGCGAATGGATTCTTCCGAACTATGCAGGTTTGAGCAAAGAAGCTTATGAATATTTCACACCGTTGATTCAGGGTGAACCGGCATTGATCATGGAAAATGGGGTTCCTGCTTACGTAAAGCCATACCACATGAGATAGTCCAAAAACTTCCGAAAGGAAGTTTTTTTATGTGCAAAATTGGAAATTTTTTGGTAAGAAAGGGTTTAACTCCTTTTGAAAATATTTTCAGCATTTTTTCAGAATGGTGAAACATATATATTTAAAGTAGTGTAGAAAACCTGCAAATATCGCTTAATATCTGGGAATTTATGGTTATTTCATGTCAAAAGTAACGATTTTTCAAGTAAAATTATGTAAAACATGAAAAAATTTTCATGAAAATATGGGATAATGGAAATCAAAACCTATTGAAATAACCTGGATATTACGATATAATGACTACATTATCAATGGAAAATTGATAGGAGGGAAAATATGAAAAAGTTGTTAACTTTGTTCGTAGCCGGACTGATGGGCGTTTCATTGGTAGGCTGCGGCAGCGGCGACAGCAAGAAGGACACACTTGTTGTAGCAGCGACTGAGATGAATGGTGATTTCATCGACGGTTTTGGCAACAGTTCTTATGATTTGGAAATCAAGAATGTGTTGCACAATTACTACATTACCTATGACAATGATGCTGAAGGTAATTTCGTAACAAACAAAACCATTCTGGATGGTGAACCGGTAGCTACAAAAAATGCTGATGGTTCCAAGACCTACACTTTCAAAATTAAGAAAGGCTTAAAATGGTCAAACGGTTCTGATCTGACTGCAAAGGACTTTGTCTTCAACATCCTGCTGAGCGCTTCCGATGAATGGGTTGCTGCCTTAGCTGCAGATACGATGGGTGAAGGTCTGACCGGTTATGCGAAATATCATGCTGGTCTGTCATCTCAGGAAGAAGGCGGTGTTGCTGATATCGTCTACAAACGTGAGACCGATAAAAAAATCCAGAAAGCCAATGCTGCTGATAATGAAGTGAAAGTCAGCGATATGTATGATAAAGACGGATATGAATTGGATTCAGAAGGCAAGCGCATTCCGCTGTTAGGTTTCCAGACGGACGAAAACGGTGATCCTCTTTATGATGCTAATGGTGAATTAGTACCGGAATACCGTGAGAAAAAAGGTGACAACGGTACCTTTGAGGGCGTTAAGCTGAATGGCGATTATGAATTCTCTGCAACGATCGCAGCAGATAAACTGCCATACTTCTTCGAGAAGAGCTATGTTGCATTTTATCCGAAACCGATGACTTATCTGGCAGGTAAGGATGCAAAAATCGAATCATCAGAAAAAGGCGCAACTTTGGTAGGCGTAGATTTGAATGATGTTGCTCAGAAAACAAAATCTGAATATCGTACCAATCCAAAAGTTACCAGCGGCCCGTACAAGCTGATTAGTTTCAAAAACAAACAGGTAAAACTGACTAAGAACAAATATTTCAAGGGTGATTATGAAGGACATAAACCTTCCATTCCTAATATTTTAGTTAAGACAGTCAACCAGAAAACTGATATGGATCAGCTGCTGGCTGGTGAAGTAGATGTATTGACTGGCGTAGTAGAAGGTAAGAAGATTGAAAAAGCGAAGAAGAACTCCAGCGTTAAAGCAAGCTCTTATGCTCGTAACGGTTATGGTAACGTTCCTATTCACAATGACTTCGGTGCTACAAAAGATCCTGCTGTTCGCCGTGCTCTGAACTACATTCTGGATAAAGACAATATCATTCAGACAGTTTTAGGCGGTTACGGTTCTACTGTTTACGGTGACTATGGAACTGCACAGTGGATGTACCAGGAAAACAAAGAAGCTGTTGAAAGTGAATTGAATCACTACACTTACAATATCGAAAATGCAAATAAAGAACTTGATTCTACGGAATGGAAGTTTGAAGCAGACGGTGTAACTCCTTGGGATGTTACCAAAGCTGAGAAAACAAAAGATTACTATCGTTACAATGCACAGAAACAGCCGTTGACGATCAACCACTTAGGTACTGAAGACAACACTGTTACCGATGCATTGGAAACTGAATTCTTAAAGAATTCACCAAAGGTTGGTATTAAATTCTCTATCGAGAGAACTGACTTTGCAGGTTTGATGGATAACTATTACAACGCTGCTCAGAAACCGGAAGCTCAGAGAAAATACAATACCTTTAATATGGCTACTGGATTTACACCAGTTTACGATCCATGGAGTCAGGGATCCTTCGCTTCTATCTACGCAGGTACTTCTCTGAATCCTACCAACACAAAAGATGCTGAATTGGATAAGCTGATGCAGGAAATGCGTAACCTTGAACCAGATCAGCATGAGGAATTCTCAAAAGCATGGCTGGCATTCCAGAAACGTTTCAATGAAATTGTTCCGGAAATTCCAGTATACGCTAATGAATACTTTGATTTCTACAACGCAGATCTGAAAGGTTTCAAAACGGGACCTATGTCTTCTTGGTCTGAGATCATCTGTAACGTTAGTTGGGCAGAATAGTATTATTATTTAATCTATTCATAGCACGAAAAGAGAGGATAGTTAAATATTAACTATCCCCTTTCTTCATGAGAGGAGTATATACATGATTAAGTATTCAATAAAACGCATCTTTTCGCTGATACCGGTTATCTTCGCGATCTCGATCATTTTATTCGGATTGAATAAGATTATGCCGGGGGATCCAGTGAATATGATGATCCCAACGAGTGCGAAACCTGAACAAAAGGAACAGCTGCGTAAAGAAATCACCGAACAGCTCGGTTTGGACAAATCGCTGCCTGAGCAGTATATCGCATGGGTAAGCAATGTTGCCAAAGGCGATCTGGGTTATTCGACATGGAAAAATGATGATGTGAAAAACGTCATCGCCGATCCGTTAAAAAATACCGTAATTTTGAATTTCTTCGTTTTGCTGTTGGCATTAAGTATTTCGATTTTAGCTGGAATTCGTTCCGCAATTAAGAAAAACTCAATTATCGACCAGTTTTGGCAGGTGTTTTCACTTGTCTGCATGAGCGTGCCGACCTTCTTTATCGGCCTGTGCTTGGTTTATATATTTGCCTTGACATTAAAATGGCTGCCGTCTAACGGCATGCCGGCTGATTTAAACAATATCGGTCAATGGGTGAGATATATGATTCTGCCAGTGCTGACGCTGACAATTACATCGCTGGCTGGTACGATCCGTTACGTTCGTAATGCAATGCTGGATGCTTTGTCGCAGGACTACATCCGTACTGCCCGTTCCAAGGGGTTAAGTGAGAAAGTGGTTGTCTATTCACATGCTTTCCGCAACGCATTGATTCCAATCGTAACTGTTGTTATTGCACAAATTTCAACCCTATTCAGCGGATCCATGATTACGGAAGCGGTATTTGTATGGAACGGCTTGGGGCAGGTATTATTGACGGCGCTGAACCGCCGTGACGGCTTCTTGGTAATCGCCATGAATATGTTCTATGCGATTGTCTATTTGGCAAGCAACTTTATCGCGGATATCACATATGCATTGGTTGATCCGCGTATTAAATTAGATTAAGGAGAGGTCTTATGAACGACAAGAAAAAAGAAAATGCATTTCAGAAGTTCGGACACTCTCTGAAATCATTGTTCAGCGGCGGTTTCTTTGGCCGTAAACAGTTGAATGTACTGGAAGAAGAGGAAATTCAGAGCCCGTCTAAGGTCATTATGAAGAACTTTCTTCATAATCGGCTTGCCCAGATCGGAATTGTCGGATTCTTATTCATCTTTTCATTCACCTTTATCGGATCGATGTTCTATCCGATGGATCCGTTATATACAGAACCGCTGCTGCAGGATATCAAACCGGGCCGCGGCTATCTGAGCTATGACGAGGATTTGAATAAAGCCGGTGTAAAAGATATCCAATCGGGAGCGACCTTTACGATCGCGTTGGATAACGACGGCAAGGTGTATAGCTGGGGGCAGAATTTGGAAGGCGCCTTTGATATACCAAGTGAAGTAACCGACGAAACAATTGCGAAGATCGCGGTCGGTGATCGTCATGCGCTGGCCTTGACAAAGAACGGTGAAGTGATCGGTTGGGGTTATAACAACTTTAATCAGGATCAGCTTCCGTTTGAAGTCAAGAATCGTCTATTTGATCAGAAAGTGGTAGATATCTTCGCCGGTGACAAATATTCGGCAGTATTGACTGATCAGAAAAAGCTGTATGTTTGGGGAAGCACGATGACCAATCATCTTGATATTGTACCGGATGAGTATCAGGGACATATCAAGGAGGTTCGCACCTCTACCTACAATATGCTGCTGTTGCTGGATGATGGCAGACTGGTTCCGCTCGGTGTTAGCGGCAGTCCGTTAACGGATAATATCCCGAAGAAGATCGCCAGCGGCGAATTGAAAGTTAAGGATTATGCGATGTCCTTCCGTAACGCGGTAGTGCTGGACGATCAGGGAAAGATCCATGTTTGGGGCTCGACGGATAATGGACTGCTGAATGTACCGAAGATCAAAGAAAAGGTCATATCTGTTGCCGGTGCCAAGAATGCATTGTACGCGGTTGGTGAAAGCGGTAAGGTTTATGCATGGGGTTCTGATGCACTGAAGGAAACAAATGTTCCTGCGGATGCAAAGGGCACTAAAAAAGTATATGCGAGCTATTTCCAAATGTATGCGGTCAACGATGATAATAAAGTGATCGCATCTTGGGGAAACAATGGTTATCTGCTGGGTACGGACGGTACCGGACGTGATGTCTTTATCCGTTTGATGCACGGCGGTAAAGTAACGCTTCTGGTCGGCGTAATTGCTGTATTGATTTCTGCATTTATCGGTGTGCTCATCGGTATGGTTTCGGGATTCAAGGGCGGCTGGCTGGATAATCTGCTGATGCGTCTGACCGAGATCATCACTTCGATTCCGTTTATGCCATTGGTGATTACCTTATCTTCATTCATCGGAACGCAGATGTCTTCCGATAACAAAATGTATCTGATCATGGTTATTCTGGGACTGTTAAGCTGGCCGCCGCTGGCGCGTTTAGTTCGTTCGCAGATTTTGATCGAGCGTGAAAAGGATTTCGTTCTCGCGGCGCGGGCTATGGGAATCAAGGAACACAGTATCGTGCTTCGCCACATCCTGCCTAACGTTATCAGTATGGCAATCGTGGATATGACACTGAATTATGCAATCATGATGCTTCAGGAAGCTGCACTGTCATTCTTGGGCTTCGGTGTTCAGCCGCCAATGCCGTCATGGGGCAATATGCTGAATGCGGCACAGGACTCAACGGTTATACAGTATTACTGGTGGCAGTGGATCCTGCCGGCGGTATGCGTACTGATTGCCGCCCTGAGCGTTAACCTGATTGGTAATGCTCTGGGTGATGCGATTGATCCAAAGGCAAATGAGAAGTAAGGAGGCCATTATGAAATTACTTGAAATTAATAATCTCCATACTTATTTTGAAACCAAGCGTGGTTTGATCAAAGCCGTGAATGGTGTAACCCTGTCTTTGGAAGAAGGACGCACCCTTGGTATTGTAGGAGAATCCGGCAGCGGTAAAAGCCAGACTGCCATGAGTATTTTAAAATTGTTTGAAAAGAATCAAAAAATCTATGAAGGCGAAATCAAATTCATGGGTAAAAATATTTCAGATTCAACCGCGAAAGAAATGTCTCATATTCGCGGAAATGACATCTCGATGATCTTCCAGGAACCGATGACATCGCTGAACCCGATTTTTACGGTTAACCGTCAGATATCAGAGGTTTTGCGCCTGCATCAAGGCATGTCCAAGAAAGAGGCGGAGGAACAGAGTATCAAAATGCTGGAAAGCGTTAAGATAGCCAACCCCCAGCGGGTAAACAAGAGTTATCCGTTTGAACTCTCAGGCGGAATGCGTCAGCGTGTTATGATTGCCATGGCTTTGGCTTGCAAGCCAAAACTGCTGATTGCCGATGAACCGACAACTGCTTTGGATGTTACGATTCAAGCGCAGATTCTGCGTTTGATGAATGACCTGAAAGCAGAAACCGGAACATCAATTATCTTTATCACTCACGATCTAGGGGTTATAAATCAGATGGCGGATGATGTAGCGGTTATGTACTGCGGTCAAGTAGTTGAAACGGCTCCAGTAGATAAGATCTTCCAAAAGAGTGAATACATTCACCCATATACGGAGGGGCTGTTAACATCCATTCCACGTTTGGATTCGGATCCGAAAAAACGCCTGGATGCCATACCGGGAGCGGTGCCTCATCCGTTGAATTTACCAAAGGGCTGTAAGTTTGCTCCTCGCTGTAAATATGCGACCGACAAGTGCCGTAATGAAGAACCAGAGCTGAAAGCTGTATCTCCGGATCACAATATCCGCTGTTTCTTTCCGGTAAAGAGAGGTGACAAATAATGGAAAACAATAAAGACATGTTAATCAGTATCAATAATCTGAAAAAATATTTCCCATTAAAAAAGTCAAGCTTTTTACAGAAAGAAAAATTGTATGTAAAGGCAAATGATGGTATTACGATCAATATTCACCGCGGTGAAACATTCGGTTTGGTTGGTGAATCGGGATGCGGTAAATCCACCATGGGACGTGTCCTGCTTCAGCTGTATCCGCAAACGCAGGGTAATACGGTGTATTACGGCCGTACGATCTATGAATATAAGCCTGCTTATGTTGCGAAATTTCTGAAAAATCTGCCATCTCATGTATCGAAGCTAAAAAGCCTGCAGGAGAAGGCATCGAAAATTACGGAAACAGAAGATGTTCATAATTTTGCGGCAGATGATGCCGATCGCGTTTATCACCAACTGGCACATTTAGCCGGTGGTCTGATTTACAGTAAGGATCTGTCCAAAGCAGGACAACTGCTGTATGAGGAGTACCAGGCTGGCTGCAAAGTAGTGGAAGCCGCAGCCAATATGGAAACTGACAGTGCGGCAAAAGCTGCTTATGAACAAGCTGTTGAAAAGCAGGAGGAGCTGCGCCGCCAGCTTGATAAGCTGCGTTCTGACTGTGAACAGAATGAAGCTTTCCTGAAAGCTGAAAAGCTATGGGATCATGGAATTGATCTAGGGCTATTGAGTAAAGAAGAACTGCGTATCCTTCGCCAAGATATTCAGATTATCTTCCAGGATCCGTATTCTTCTTTGAATCCTCGTCTTACGGTTGGCCAGTTGATTTCCGAACCGCTGGTTGGCCACAAAAAATTTAAAAAAGGTTCTCAGGAGCTGGAGGATTATGTGATTGAAATTATGGAGAAGTGCGGTCTTGACCGATACTTTATTCATCGTTATCCTCACCAGTTCTCAGGCGGACAGCGTCAGCGTATCGGAATTGCCCGCGCGTTGGCTCTGAATCCGAAATTCATCGTTTGTGATGAAGCAGTATCTGCCCTGGACGTGTCCATCCAGTCGCAGATTCTGAATCTGCTTCAGGATCTGAAACAAAAAGAGAATCTTACGTACCTGTTTATCTCACATGACTTGAGTGTGGTAAAATATATCTCTGATCGAATAGGGGTCATGTATCTTGGAAATATGGTGGAATCTGCACCATCAGAAAGAATTTTTGAAAATCCACTGCATCCATATACTGAGGCATTATTAAATGCTATCCCTACCACCGATGTTCATAATAAAGAACTGCAGATTTTGGAAGGAGATATTCCAAGCCCTGTCAACCCTCCAAAGGGCTGTAAATTCCACACGAGATGTAAATTTGCATTTGATAAGTGTAAGGAGTGCACACCGGATTGGGTTGAAGTAGAACCGAATCATTTCGTTGCCTGTCATTTGAGGACCAAATAGGCTATGCGCAAAAGTTTAAAAGAGAAAATAGATGCACGGATGAAAACAGATGAAGAGCTTCAAAAAAAATTTGACGATGTCGAGTTTGAAAAGCACGATGGTCTGGCAATGTTCATTGCAGCGATGATTACCTTCGTTCCAATCATTTTGGCGATTTTGCTGGTAATCTGGCTGCTGTTGTGGTTTGTTTTCTTACGTTAGAGAGTGATAATTCACTCTCTTTTTTTAGGTTTTATAATGAAGCTTGCGTATATGTAAGCAAAACGGGGGGAGAAGCATGCTTACACGGAACTTAAATGAAAAAGACCGCCATCAGCTCATGCTTTATCTGGGACGGATGTATCGGAGCAGTGCCTTAAAAAATAAGCGTCACAGCATGTACGAGATTCATGAGGATACGGCACAGTATATCAATCTGGAAGTCGCCTATGAATTCGATCAGATATTGAGTGGCATGGAACCATTTGAACAGGAGATTTTAAGGAATGACTATCTGCTTCCTAAAGCCGCCGGATGGTGGAAAAACAAGTATGCAAAAGCAGCGTATCTACAGCATAAAAGGTCCGCAATTACTACATTTCTGGATTGCTTATACACCTGAAAAATGATATGATAACATATAGTGATAAGGGCATTTCTATCAGAGGTACAGAAGGTCACAAATAGCTTTCCCGTACGATACCTGTGATAGACAACTCTTATCGTCTACGTAAGAAGGATACGAGGAGGACTTATTATGTTGAAAGGTATTGCGGCTTCATCCGGCGTAGCGATTGCCAAGGTCTATAAACTGGAACAGCCTGAAATCGTGATTGAAAAGAAAAGTGCTTCTGCAGATGCAGAAATTGAGAAACTGCAAGCAGCTCTGGAGCAGACAAAAAAAGACATTGAAGGAATCAAGGAGCGTGCAGCCGGTAAATTGGCTGAAGAAGAACTGGCAGTGTTCGACGCGCATTTGATGATGGCATCCGATCCGGAGCTGTATTCACAAATGGAAGCGATGATCAAAAATGATCAGGTAAACGCAGAATACGCGGCAAATGAAGTTGCGAATATGATGATCGGTATGTTTGAATCGATGGATAATGATTATATGCGTGAAAGAGCGGCTGATGTAAAGGATGTT
Organism: Copranaerobaculum intestinale; assembly: GCF_009831105.1. GTDB lineage: Bacteria > Bacillota_I > Bacilli_A > Erysipelotrichales > Erysipelotrichaceae > Copranaerobaculum > Copranaerobaculum intestinale. Next base: position 26,654 of record NZ_WUUQ01000002.1, read on the forward strand.
ACAGCTCGTTTGATCGCACATCTCTTAGGATTACATATTCCTGATTTAACGGCAATTGATGAAAGTGTTATTGTTGTTGCCCACGACCTGACGCCTTCTGATACAGCTCAGTTAAACAAAGCTTATACAAAGGGATTTGCTACTGCAATAGGTGGTAGAACCTCTCATTCGGCGATTATGGCCCGTTCTTTGGAAATTCCTGCGGTTGTAGGATGTGCTGAAGTAATGGAAACTGCCAAACACGGCGATATGATGATTCTGGATGCAGTAGAGGGTGAAGTCATTCTGAATCCGGATCCGGAAACGATCAAGAAATATGAAAAGAAAATGGAAGAAGTAGCCGCAGAAAAAGAAGCGTTGAAAGTTCTGAAGGATGCTAAATCTATTTCTAAAGACGGACATCAGGTAGAGCTAGCCGGTAATATCGGAACACCGAACGATGTAGAGGGTGTCCTGAATAATGGCGGTGAGGGTGTTGGCCTGTACCGTACCGAATTCCTGTACATGAATTCCGATCATTTCCCAACAGAGGATGAACAGTTTGAAGCATATAAAACCGTTTTGGAAAATATGAATGGCCGTAAGGTGGTAGTACGTACGCTTGATATCGGCGGCGATAAAACTCTGCCTTATTTCACATTCCCTGAAGAAATGAATCCGTTCCTAGGCTATCGTGCGATTCGACTGTGCTTGGATCGTACAGATATCTTCCGTACCCAGCTGCGCGCTCTGATTCGTGCTAGTGTTTACGGACATCTCTGCATCATGTTCCCTATGATTGCCACTGTGAAAGAGTTCCGTGATGCCAAAGCAATCTATAATGAAGAAAAAGCAAACCTGATCAAAGAAGGAGTATCCGTAGCGGATAATATTGAAGTTGGTATGATGGTTGAAATTCCAGCTGCTGCTGTCAATGCGGATAACTTTGCGAAAGAAGCAGATTTCTTCAGTATCGGTACCAATGATTTGATTCAGTATACAATGGCCGCTGACCGCATGAGCGAGCATGTATCTTATCTGTATCAGCCATATAACCCCTCTGTACTTCGTTTAATCAAAATGACGATTGACGGTGCTCATAAGGAAGGCAAATGGGCTGGTATGTGCGGTGAAATGGCTGGTGAACCATATGCAGCCGCAATTCTGCTGGGACTGGGCTTGGATGAATTCTCTATGTCAGCGACTTCCATTCTAAAAGCCCGCCGTATGATTAATTCATTAAACAAGAAAGAAATGGAAGCTGTTGCAGAGAAAGCCTTAAGCTTTGCGACCGCGGAGGAAGTTCTGGATTATATTAAGAAAATTGTTGATTAAAAATTCAAAAACGGCTGAATACGGCCGTTTTTTTGTATCAATCTGTGCTTGATTAAACATGAATAAGCAAAGCATCGTTAACTTGAAATAGGTTGCAAACTACCGGGAGTAAATAAAAGACCGAAAGCTCGTTGACATTTCCCTTAGGGCAAGGTGTAAGATAGATACAGCTGCAGTCAAGCATGGAGAGGAGTATGGACATGCTTTCCATAGGAGAATTTTCAAATATCTGTAAAGTTTCCACGAAAACATTACGCTATTATGCCGAGATTGGCTTGATTCTTCCCAAAGAGATCAATCCGGATAACGGATACCGCTATTATTCAAGCCGACAGTTGGAAACCATGTTGATGATTAATCGCTTGAAATCATATAACTTCTCACTGGAAGAAATTAAAGCAATTTTAAACAATGAGGATATGCAGGAAGAAATGCTATATCGCGCTCTTTGTGACAAGGAAAAAAAGCTTGAACAAAAAATTCAGTCTGATTTGATGATCAGAAAGCAGATACTCGAGGATATAGATGTCTTAAAACATGGTAAACCGATTATGTCCTATCTGGACGATATCAATGTCAAGCTGACAGAAGTAATGCCGATGAATATCTTATCAATTCGTCGAATGGTCCATGCGTCTGAATATTCCGATGCGTATTCTGAATGCTTTGGCAGATTATTTCATTGTATTCAAGTTCAGCATCTGACGATGTGCAATTCACCAATGGTGTTATTTCATAATGAAGAATTCAGTAACCAGGGAATGGATACAGAATTTGCCATACCGATTCAAAAACAAGCTTGTGGCACTCGGATATTTCGTCCTGGACTTTGTTTGAAGACAGTTCTGCACGGCCCTTACTCAGAGCTTGCTTCGATTTATACCAAACAGCGTGAATATGCGGAACAGGAAGGGTACAGCAACCATGGTCCCCTATTTGAAGTATATTTGAATGATCCTAGTCAGGTGGAGGATGAGCAGGACTATATAACCGAGGTCTATTATCCGGTTTCAAAGAAAAAAAGAGACAGAGCACACAGCATATAATCCCTCGTCATAAGGGAATATATCTGAATAAGGAGGGAGCATGAATTATGGAGGATCAAGCATTAATCAATCTGGAAACAATGATTTCTCAAGAATACAGTAACATCGCCGGTATTGTCGTGCGTAAAAATGATCAGCTGATATATGAGAGATATTGGAACGGTTGTACAAAAACAAGTACACTTCATATATATTCAGTAACCAAGAGCATCTTGTCAATGTTGATCGGAATTGCTTTTGATAAAGGATATCTGATGGATATTAATCAGCCGGTACTGGATTTCTTTCCAGAGTATACAGTAAAGAAAAAGGAAAAAACAATTCAGCACGTCACCTTGAGCAATATGTTAACGATGACTGCTCCCTATACATACAAAATTGGACCCTACCTCAAATATTTCACCAGTGAGGATTGGGTGACGTTCTCCCTGAACTTACTGGGCGGGAAAAAGGCGATTGGTGAATTCTTTTATGCGCCGCTGATTGGATTGGATATATTATCGGGAATTCTGATGAAGGTCACTCATACCAGTGTACGGGAATTTGCGCAGGAGCACTTATTTTCTCCACTCGCCATCACCGTAAAAAATTCAATATATTTTCAAAGTAAGCAGGAGCAGCTTGCATTCAATAAGGCAAGGGATATCAGTGGCTGGGCAGTTGATCCTAAGGGGGTGAATGCTGCTGGCTGGGGGCTGACGCTTTCGGCTCGGGATATGGCAAAGCTGGGACAGCTGTATCTCAACGGCGGAATTTGGAACGGGAAACAGATCATTTCAAAAGCATGGATTGAGGAAAGTACCAAGGAGCATTCCCGATGGGATAAAATGAAGCTTCGATACGGTTATTTATGGTGGCTGGATGTTGGGGAAAAGAATAGCTTTGCGGCAATGGGGGACGGCGGTAATGTCATTTATGTTCAGCCTGATAAAAAAATCGTGATATCGATAATGGGGTTCTTTAAGCCAAATGCTAAGGACAGCATCGATCTGATTGCAACACATATCAGACCGTTGTTTGATGCAATAGAAATATGAAGTTTATAGCCTTATATGAAAGACAATAGAAAAAGTAGAACGTAATCGTTTGCAGACACGTTCTACTTTTTGGTTATGAAACGTTTATTTTGTAAGCTCCAAAAATTCCTGAATACGTGCTTCCGCAGTCTTTAATGCGGATACCCAGAAGGCTTTATCGGTAACATCGATATCTGCCATTTTCGCAACATCTTCAACACTGGATACGGTGGTCGCATGAAGCAGAGCCCGATATTTCGGTACAAAGCTTTCACCCTCCTGCTGATATTTCACAATCAATCCACGGGCAAACAGTCCGCCGAATGCATATGGAAAGTTGTAGAAGCTTAAATCACTTCCATAATAATGACTCTTGCACACCCACATGTACGGATGCAAATACTCTTGATCAAGGCCATCACCATATGCTTTGCGCTGACATTCAAGCATTAGTTCCTTTAAATCCTTGGCAAATAGGAAACGATCCTTACTTGCTTCAAATACTGCTGTTTCAAACAGGTAACGGGAATAAATATCACACATGATCTGGGTGAGATCCTGCAGTTGATTCTCAATCAGGGCAATTTTTTCTTCACCTTCTGCCGCATCGATCGCCGCATTCATAATGATATTTTCGTTAAAGGTTGACGCTGTTTCTGCCACCGGCATACTGTAATCCCAATTCAACGGCAAATGGTCTTCAATCTGCTTGCCATGGTAGGCATGACCGAGCTCATGAGCCAGGGTTACCACATCGCCGATCGCGCCGTCAAAATTGGTCAGAACCCGACTGGCTTTGAGGTAAGGTAAATTACTGCAGAAAGCGCCTCCGACTTTTCCTTTACGCGGGAAGAAGTCAATCCAATCCTCATCAAATGCGGTTTCGATCATATCGGCTAAATCCGGGGCAAATCCTTTAAAATGATCAATCAGATAGGCCTTGGCGTCTTCAATCGTAAAGGATTGATGGGATGAACCAAGCGGTGCGAACAATTCGAACCAAGGAAGCCCGTTTTTATATCCCAACAGTTCTCCCTTACGTTTTAAATACGCATGGAAAACCGGCATATATTCATCCATAGCCGCAAACATCGCATCAAGCGTTTGCCGCTGCATCCGACTTTGATGAAGTGTCATATCAAGTGGAGAATCGTAGCCGCGCAGACTACTGATTGTGTTTACTTGGGATTTGATCTCATTTAAAGAAAAACTGATTGCATCATCAATTTTTTCATATGCTTTCAATTCAGCCTCATACGCTTTTTTACGAGTATCTTTATCTTCACTGTATGCCATGTTTCGAATTTCGGATAGCGTGACTTCTTTTCCTTCGTACTCGGCAGTGACAATACTTGTCAGGTAAGACTGCATGTCTCCCCAGGCAGTACCTCCGGACAAATCCATTTTCGTGATTACTTCCTCAACCTCATCACTCAGCAGATATTTGGCATCCGCTTTGGTTTGGATAAGCATGTATTGATAAGGCTGCAGTGCCTCATCCTGAGCGATCATGGCTTCCAAATCATCAATATTCGCAATAAAGCGATTTATCATCGCAATGGCTTTTGATGATTCACTCAGCTTATGCTGAAAGCGATTCATCTGTGCCGTTGTTTCACTGTCCTGGGTATTTGTACTCTGACTAAGAGAAATAAAAGAGCCCAGTTTTGATGACAGAGTTACCATTTCTTCAAGAACCTCAATAATATTTGTCAATGTTGCGTGCTTGTCATTCTCATTCTTCCAGTCCGGAAAAGCATTGATTTTATCTGTGCATTGATCCAGCTTCTGAAAATCCTGTTCATAAGCTGGGTCATCATATCCCTTATACAGACTGTCTAAAGACCAGCGTTCATTCATAGTATCCCTTCTTTCTTATTCACATGCTATTATTATACCATAATTCAAAGATTTCATGAGTACGAAAGAAGTGCTTAGCGCAAGGATCGGCGGGAGCGGGAGTATACGATATAGGCGGTTGTCATCAAAACGATACTGTAGCCGACAATGATCGGAAAGCTGAATGGAATTGTCTCAAATAAATTGATCGATCCGAACAGAAAAAAGAAACCGGCCGAAGCAACTTTTACAGTATTTTCACGCAGATGCGAAAAAATGATCTTTCCGGCGAAGATACCGAGGATATTAGCAAGGATAAGTCCTGCCGCGGCGCCAAGAAATATGGCAAAATGCTCCTGATGATGGGCGGCTATCGCTACGGTAGCCAGTTGAGTCTTATCACCGAGCTCAGCTAATAGAAATGCTCCGGCTATTGATATCAGCGGGAAACGATAATTGACTCCTTGAGAACCGCCTGATTCATCTTCCGCTCTTAGAGAACTAAGTCCAAAGAATAAAAACAGCAGAGCTGCTACCGTTTGTACAATCTGCATGGGAATAAAGTCACCGATGATGTCACCGGCCAATACTGATAGACCGGAAATTGTCAGAACTCCCAAGATCATGCCGAACGCGACTGTGCGTGCCCGATAGCGATTGGTAAGCGCCATTACCATCAATTGTGTTTTATCAGCCATTTCCGCGATAAAAACCAGTAAAAAAGTATGCATGAACATGTTGGTCACCTCAGTCGAGTATATGAAGCGAAAAAGAAAAACATGTTTGATCATAACATAATCCTAAATTATGATTTTATGCTGATGATCGTAAACATGCCAGTAGGATATTAATCCTTCCAACAAATAAAAAGTACACACTTGCTGATGCTGAGCAAATGTGCACTTTTTTTATTGACAAATATAAGCAAATACCAACTTCATGGTGTTTTCAATTCCCTGATAGTGCGTCCGTTCCATGCCATGACTTGCGTGAACACCAGGACCGATCAAGGCACCGCGAATATTATTTCCGCCTGCCATCGCGGCGCTGACATCACTGCCGTACATGGGATAAATATCCACAGCATACTGCAGCTTTTGTTCCTTGGCCAGCTTGATAAGCTTGTTTGTCATATCATAATCATACGGACCACGGCTGTCCTTGGCACAAATGCTGACATCATATTCCGTACAGCTTAAGTCTGAACCGATACAGCCCATATCCACAGCCAGTAGTTCATTGATCTGCTTTGGAAGATTGGATGCACCGTGACCGACCTCTTCATAGGTAGACATAATAAAGATTGTATCCTGCATCGGTTTGATCGAATCGTCACGCAGCTGTTTTAAAACCCCAAACAACAGAGAAGCACTGATCTTGTCATCCAGAAAGCGTGATTTAACAAATCCGCTTTTGGTTATTTGTACCTTTGGATCATATGCGATGAAATCCCCATTATTGATGCCCAGCTTTTGTACATCTTCTTTTGATTCCACAATTTCATCAATGCGCACTTCCAGATGATCCAGATCGCGTGCAAGCGTGGATGCATCCGGATACACATGTGCTGCCGGAGAAGTGGAGAGAATCGTACCGGAATAGGTTTTGCCTTCACGGGTGTGGATGATGCAATACTCACCGTCAAGCGTGGGGAGAATCGGTCCGCCGACATCGGTAACCGCGAGTTTTCCGTCTGCTTTGATCGAGCGTACCATCAATCCTAAGGTGTCGGTATGAGCGGATACGCCGATGGTTCGATCGTGATGCAAGCCTTCCACATGAATGAATAAATTGCCTTTTTCATTTCGTGATGTTGGATAGCCTAATTTCTCTGCTTCTTCCTGCAGGAAGGAAATCGCATGCTGGGTATAGCCGCTTGGACTATCAATGCTCAGCAGTTTGGACGCAATGTCCAATACATATGTTTTATCAAAGTTCATATCCAGCATCTCTACTTTTCAATCGTGATGTTATCAATACCATCACATTCAACAACCTTAACCCGAATGACCTCCTCCAGGCTGGAAGGAATATTTTTACCAATATAATCAGCGCGGATCGGCAGCTCGCGATGACCACGGTCGACCAGTACCGCCAGCTGTATTTCCTGCGCTCTGCCATAATGCATGATCGCATCCATGGCGGCCCGCACGGTACGCCCTCTAAACAGTACATCATCGACTAGAATGACTTTTTTATCTTTAACGTGCAGATTACCGTCAGGGATTGGATGTTCGACATCCAAATCATCACGCCAGTGATTGATATCCAGACTTTCACATTCCAGGCGAACCTGTTCGACCTGTTCGATCATATCGGCGATTCGCTGTGCCAGAAAAATTCCCCGGGTTTTGATACCGACCAGAATTAAATTATCCACTCCTTTGTTACGCTCAATGATCTCGTGCGTAATGCGGGTAAGTGAACGGCGCATTCCTTGCGCGTCGAGTATTTCTTTTGTTTCCATAAGTTCCTCCTGCATTTTTTCAACTATCTTTAGTATAGCGAAAACTGCTTCGAATAGCAATTACAAACCGGTTTTAAAAAGGGCAGGAGAATCGCTTTGAAAAAAGTTTTCTTCCTCTAAAAACTGGAACAGAGCTTCTATGCTTTGCATGCAGGAATTGTGTTGATTGGCAGAATCTGTTTGGGTATATATTTCACCCATCGCAATATTATTGATATACATCATATCTAGGAAATGATGAAGCAGCGGCAGGGTTTCGTCTTTTTGTTGGTCGACACCGGCGGTATTGCCAAGCACCGCATGACATGGTTTGCCCTGCAGCTGGTAACAGCCTTCTGAGCAGACACGCTTTGCTTCCTCTAAACTGGCGAAGCAGCGAATACCGGTTTTCTCTTCATAATTGTTGACGTAGAAAAAAGCATGCACTTTATGAAAAGCGGCAGTTTGATCAAAGGATACAGCATGGTGGATCAGCATTGCTTCACCATTGGGATTCAGCCATATTCCCTGGTGCAGGTGAGCGAGCAGATATGCTTTATCCAAGCGCTTTAATGGGATCAGTGCACCGGTCTGTGCACCGGTCGCAAAGATATCATTATCGAGAAAGTGCAGCGTGCCGCTCTGCTGAAATATCGATTCTATATGATACTGCGGATGTTGATCACAATACTGTTTCAAGGCATAGCTAAGTTCATGGATACCGCATGCCTCACAGCCGTTGCATACCACGCTGATCGTTTTTTTATGTTTGGTGAGATTGAACATAAAGCCATTGATCGGAAGATCGTGTTTATCTATGCAGATAGCATTATAAATCGTCTGAACCATTGTGACCATCAGCGGAAATGTTTCCATATCCGTATCACCGCCGATATATCCGATATATTGTGCATTGGTCGCATCATAATAATACGCGGCCTGATTTTCTCGGGAAGCAATACCGCAGATGATCATAAAATCCTGATGGGTCTGCGGACTTGCGCACTGATATAGCTGACTGAGTGCGATGGCAGATCCAAGCTGACTGCGCGGGATGAATACAATACCGCATTTATCTACGATGCGGATACTGACAGCGATGAAATTCTGGGCGTGCAGACTGAGATCGCGGTATAGAAAATCCTGACTGTGATGAATGATCATCGCTTTGGCATCCGGAGTCTTAAACAGCAGCGGTTTATGAAGATGAGTCATTTCCAGAAATAGTATTTTTGTCAAAGGCAGATGAGCGTATGGATTATGGAAGGAATGACGGCTGATCTGAATCGTTGCATCGTACATAAACTGATGCATATGCAGGATGGATTCATGAAGCTGTAAAAGACTGCTCATACGTTCAGCGAGATCATGCAGATTATAGGTATCCTTGGTTTTATGATGAATGAGGTGATACTTAGGAATTTCTGTGAAATATTTTAAAAAGGCAATCAGTGCGGGATGCGGATACGTAGTTTTATTCAGCAGCGAATATACAGTATCATCATCGATCGTAAAGGGATATGCTTCAATTAAGGCTTTCAGATACGCTTTGGGGGAAACATCATCCTGTAATAGGATTTGATTCATAGATGTATCTCCAATTCTTTCAGGGCATCTAACAGCTTGTTGATGTCTGCTTCCGTGATATAGTTCATACAGCCGATACGAAGAATCTTATCAGAGCTATCCTGCAGTCCCAGCTCGATACGGATGTCGTAATGCTCCTCAAGCAGCTTTTGAAGCAGAGAGGCTTTTTGTTGATGCTTAGTGCGGATCAATACTAAAGAGTTGGTGGCATTTTGCTGATTGCAGACTGGATACTCAAGCTTGCTCAGTCCGGCTTCAAGCTGTTCGTGCAAAGCGGCGTAATAGCGATTCCACACCGAGATAGGATGTTGATTCAGGATGCAAAGAGCTTCATGAAGTGCCATATAAAGTGAAATAGCAGGAGTGGTATTGATTTTCGCATCGTCATGAAACTTACGGATCATATTTTCAAAGCTGAAAGCGTAGGAGGCTGTCTTGTGATCGGTAACGGCTTTTACGGCTCGTACAGATAATGCGATCATGCTTAAACCCGGCGGCATCATAAATCCTTTTTGCGAAGCCATGATCAGACAGTCGATATGGTCGTTATCAAAATGAAGCGGATTCATGATGATGCCTCCGATAGAATCTACAACCAGCAATGCACCATGCTTTTTACATAATTCACCAAGCGGTTTTAGGGTATTTAAAATTCCGTTGCTGGTCTCTGAATGAGTAACCAGAACTCCTTTAATATGCTCATGCTCCTCGAACATAGTTTCAATATCTTCGATATGATAAGGCTCATTGATATAGGTACATTCCAGTACCTCAAGCTTTTGCAGGCGGGCCATTGAAGCAAACCGTTCTCCAAAATATCCGGTATTAATAGCTATCACCTTATCATGAGACTGAAATAAATTCATCAGCGATGTTTCCATACCGGTAGAACCGCTGCCATTTTGAAGAATGATTTCACACTTTTTACTCTGTACGATCATTTTCATCTGTGCGACGATCGAGTTGTAAACCGCTTTGAATTCTTCACTGCGGTGATGAATGATCGGCATTGCCTCGCGGCGTTGAACAAAGGGATGACATACCCCGGGCCCGGGACTTAACAATAACATGACGACTTCACTCCTTTCATGGTATTGTATGAGACAGCAAAGAAGACGGCACAAAAAAAGACCCGCATATGCAGGCCTTTATCTAAAATAAATCCAGAAGCTCATTGGTAGACATACGAGTAATAACGCCGCTGTTCTCCTGAATAATGGAGTCGGATAGCTGCTGCTTCTGAACTTGCAGCTGCATGATTTTTTCCTCGATCGTATTGCGTGCGATCAGTTGAAATACCTGAACGTTGTTATGCTGACCGATGCGATAGGCACGGTCGGTTGCCTGATTTTGGGCGGAGAGATTCCACCATGGATCGAAGTGAATAACAACCTCAGCGCTAGTTAGATTTAAACCGGTACCTCCCGCCTTTAAAGAGATCAAAAAGACCGGGATCTGATTGGTGTTAAAAGCATTTACCATCTGCTGCCGCTGCATTTTCGGTGTGCTTCCTTTCAATAAATAATAGTCGATCTGCTGTTTTGTCAGCCGTTCTTCCAGGAGTGCCAGCAGTGATGTGAATTGTGAAAATACCAATACTTTTTTCTGTGATTGCATACAATTTTCAATAAGCTCAACGCATGCCTCCAGCTTGGCACTCTCATGCGGATAATCATGGTAGACGAGTCGTGGATCACAGCACAGCTGACGCAGCCGCGTAAGCATGGATAAAATCATGATCTTATTCTTGCTTTGAGATCCGGACTCGCGCAGCTCCTGACGTGCTTGAGCCGCGTTTGCCTGATATAGCTTGCGGGCTTCTTCGTGCAGATCAATCAAAATGGTTGTTTCTACTTTATTAGGCAATTCTTTTAAAACATCCTTTTTGACTCGCCGTAATATGAACGGCTCAACCAGCTTTTGAAGATTTCTGCGGATACCCTGATCCTGGTTCTTCACAATTGGCTGTTCATACATTTTTTTAAAATACGGATACTCATAAAGATAACCGGGCATTAAAAAATCAAAGATCGACCAAAGCTCAGCCAATGAATTTTCGATCGGAGTGCCGGTCAAAGCGAATTTATGAATGCTGTTGATCTGCTTTACCGACTGCGCATTCTTTGTGTTATGGTTTTTAATGAACTGCGCTTCATCAATAATTTGATAGGTGAAGGTTATCCCCTCATAAAAGGGGAGATCGCGCTTAATATAATCATAAGAGGTAACGAGTACATCATACTTGCTCGCTAATGCAATTTTTCGCTGCCGTTGACTTGCATTGCCGTGAATGACGCAGCAGGTCAAGGTATCCGAAAATTTTGATATTTCACTTTGCCAATTTAAGATCAGCGAAGACGGGCAGATGACCAATGACTGTGCCTGCGGATTATTTATTTTTTCATCCTCCAGCAAGGTAATGATCTGAAGGGTTTTCCCGATTCCCATATCATCTGCGAGAATACCACCGAAACCATAATTTGACATCGTTTTCAGCCAGCGGTATCCGGCTTTCTGATAATTTCGTAAAATTGGCTTCAAATGCGCCGGTACTTCGAAATCATTATCCTGACTGCTGCGGATACCCTTGATGATATTTTTGAAGGTATGATCGCGTTCCATTTTCAGCTGACTATTTTCTTTTACAATATTGTCTACATATAGAGAACGGTAAGCCGGCACCTGAATAACTCCTGACTGCAGCGCCTTTTCACTCACGCGCATGCCGTCCAGCAATTGCGACAGCTCGTGCAGCGCATTATCTTCGATATTCACAAAGGAGCCATTTTTCATACGATAATATTTTTTATGAAGATGGTAAGCCTTTAAGACATTTTGAAGCTCCTCGATCGGGAAATCATATGTATTCAGATCAATTTCCAAAAGATCGCTGTGCATATGAACTCCCATGGTGATGGACACACTGTTTTTTATTTGCACATTTCTGATTTTATCTGTCGCGTAGATATCACATACTTCAGAAAGCAGCGGGAATCCATTTTGGAAAAACTCATACAGCGCATCTTGACTATTTTCAATATAGGCGGTCTCCTGTTTGGGATCGATGCGGGTCATAAACCGTGTCAAAAGCATGCGAATCTGGATTTCCTCATGGTAATTGCGGGCGGCGTTTCCGCTGAATGGGGCAAAGGCCGGATACTCTATGTCACCGTAATTGTAAATGAGTTTTGCGCTGAGGGTCTGTGCTTTTGGCATATCTAAATATAAACGAGCGGTTAACGGCTGCGGCGCATAGACAGAAATATCTGCACCGCTCAGCGGTATATAATCTTTGATTTGGGTAATGATGTGATGATAAAAGGCAGTCATATCCGATTCACTTACCAGCAGTGCGGAATGCTTGCGCTGGAGATGGATCAAAAACGATCCGCAGGCTTTGGAATATTCATGATCACAGCGATGAAGTCGGCGGTCAACCAGAAGATAAAGATATTGAGAACCCTCTGCAAACTGATAGTCATAACGATTTAAGTGGAAAAGATACTGCTTCTGCTGTTCCTCGACCAGCAGCGTGAATTCGGGATTGCGGTCACAGAAGGGAAGATTGGTGAGATGCTTGTCCGCATAGCGATACAGCACCTCCTGATCCAGATACATGGTGAAAAATTCATCTAATGCATCCTTGGTAAGCGGAAGACAGCGTGATTCATACGGAATGCGGAACGGTCTTTCATTTTGAAAGTAATAACGATCACGACTGTGGCGCTGCACATATTCATAAAGGATACGGGAGGGTCCATCCAGGATCGATTCATGGTGGAAGAAAGCAAGATCACGGCCATAGCTTTTTTGCACATGCTCCTGCATATCCCGTACGAACTGCGGGATATCTTTGATGATATACATTTTATCAATACCGATTTTTAAGGTAAGAATCGCAATATCGTGATGAAATTCCAGCACCGGTTCCAGCTTCACCTGCTTTTGAATATTGAAGGCCAGGGATTGATATAATTCATTTCGTTCATAGGAGCTGATGAGCTGCTTTGTCCATTCATCACTTGGTTGTCCCTCGGCTAAATGATTTTTATCCTGATGCAGGGTATTCCGCTCTAATACTTTAAACAGCACGGCGATAACATGATAGCAGGTTAATTGATGATCGCAAGAGCATAGGTGTGTCTGAATCTGAAAGTCATCTTTATCAATGGAAAGGTTGATATCATAATATTGCTTGTGATCGATAACGGTGCCATGTACCATGATGAAATCGGGCTGTGAGTGCTCATCGATTTCCAAGGCCACGACGCCGCCCGCTTCATAACAGTTTTTTCCCTGCTCATAGATCGTTTCATCGAGGGCATAATCACGTATCTGTGCTTCACTAAGTTCCATTGTACTGCCTCCTGTTTCGATATATCAGTGTTTTAAGCTTCTTATTATTATATCATGGTTTATAGGATCGCTCACAGTTTTGGAAATGGAAATTATCAGGATATTATGTACATCGAAAGGTGTAAGAAAAAAATTGTGCTATAATAAAAAAATAGGAAGCGGGGTAATCATACATGCTGGGAAGAATACATTCATTTGAGAGCTTTGGCACGGTTGACGGACCCGGCGTTCGGTTTGTCATATTTGTACAAGGCTGTGTGATGCGCTGTCGCTATTGCCACAATCCGGATACCTGGGATCAAAGCGGAGGCAGCGAATATGAGAGTGAAGCCGTCCTTCAGGAAATTTTGAAATATCGGTGTTATATTGAAAAAGGCGGTGTAACGATCACCGGGGGTGAACCGATGATGCAGTTGGATTTTGTATTGGAACTCTTTGAAAAATGTCATAAACAGGGTTTGCATACTTGTATGGATACATCCGGAATTGCTTTTGATAAGAGTGATCCGGTGTTTATGGCTAAAATTGATCGATTGATGCAGGTGTGTGATCTGTTTTTATTGGATATCAAACATATTGACAGAAAAAAACATCAGGAGCTAACCGGGCAAAGCAATGAACGGCCATTACAATTCGCGAAGTATCTGAATCATTTTCATAAACCGATGTGGATACGGCATGTGCTGGTTCCCGGTTATACAACGGATGAAGATGATTTAAAACGGCTGCGCAAATTCCTGGATACACTCGATTCAATCGAACGGATTGAGGTGCTCCCTTATCATCGAATGGGAGAAGTAAAGTATGAAAAATTGGGTATACCCTATGTGCTGAAAGGAGTAGAGCCGCCAACCTCTGAACAGATACGGCAGGCAGAAGCTATTTTAGGATGTGATCGATATGGGAAATAAACCTTATCAGCTCTTGGAAATTACGTCAGAGGGATGTGCGAGCTGTGTGACAATGAATGCGGTAATTCAGCAAATTGCCAAACAGCGAGATGATATGTCCGCAGAATCAAAAAATGTGAAACAATTTACCCAAGCCCAGCTGCAAAAGCTTGGGGTTGAAAAAGTTCCGGTACTTTTATTGATGTGTGATCAAGCGGTATTGGGCAGTGTCTACGGATATCAGCCGTATGAAATATTGGAATTATGGTTGGAGAGTAAAATCGGGTAATCTTTTTTAAGTAAATAAGATGTTTTGAATTGACAAAAAAGAGACAGCTGAGTATACTTTAAACATAAGTCATATGACTGACGGAAGTGGAGTTACCACGTGGAGTATGACCAATAGCAAGCCGACCGTCTGGGCAATCTGAAAAGCCTGGAATGTCGGCTTTTCTCTTACTTTGGAAGGAGCAGAAAACATGCGCGATGAATGGTATGGATTTGAAGCCGGTACATGGACGAATGAGATAGATGTACGCGACTTTATTCAACACAACTACACTCCCTATGAGGGCGATGACAAATTTTTAGCGGGTCCTACCGCAGCCACAAAACAGCTTTGGGATCAGGTTATGGAACTCAATAAACAGGAAAAGGATGCCGGGGGCGTGTTGGATGCGGATACTTCGGTTGTTTCTACGCTGACTTCTCATCCAGCCGGATATTTGAATAAAGAGCTGGAAAAGATTGTTGGATTTCAGACCGATAAGCCGTTCAAGCGAGCGTTACAGCCGGTTGGCGGAATTAAAATGAGTGAAAATGCATTAAAGGAATATGGATATGAAATCGATTCTAAGGTGAAGGAAATCTTCACAAAGTATCGGAAGACACATAACCAGGGTGTATTTGATGTATATACGCCGGAGATGCGCAAGGCACGTCATTGCGGTATTATTACCGGGCTGCCGGATGCTTACGGCCGGGGAAGAATCATCGGTGATTATCGTCGTATTGCATTATACGGCATTGATCGTTTGATCGAAGAAAAAGAGGAAGTAAGAGCAATTCTTTGCGGGTCAATGAGTGAAGAAAAGATTCGTGACCGAGAAGAATTGATGGAACAGATCAGAGCTTTGAAAGCGATGATCGAAATGGGCAATATTTATGGCTGTGATTTATCGCGTCCTGCCAAAACGGCTCAAGAAGCCATTCAGGCAACCTACTTCGGTTATCTGGCAGCGGTAAAAGATCAAAACGGCGCGGCGATGTCGATCGGACGTATTTCCACATTTTTGGATATTTATATCGAACGGGATTTAAAAAACGGCGTCATAACCGAAGCAGATGCACAGGAATTGATGGATCACTTCGTAATGAAGCTGCGTTTGATCAAGTTCATGCGTACTTCCGAATATAATGATTTGTTCAGCGGTGATCCAAACTGGGTAACCGAGTCGATTGGCGGTATGGGAGTAGACGGTCGTACATTAGTAACTAAGAACTCTTTCCGTATTCTGCATACACTGTATAATCTGGGACCGGCGCCGGAACCGAATCTGACAGTTTTATGGTCACCGCGTCTGCCGAAGGAATTTAAACGTTTCTGTGCAAAAGTTTCCATTGAAACAAGCTCGATCCAGTATGAAAACGATGACCTGATGCGTCCGGATATGGGTGATGATTATGGAATAGCCTGCTGTGTTAGCTGCATGCGCATCGGTAAGGATATGCAGTTTTTCGGAGCTCGTGCCAATCTTGCGAAAGCGTTATTATATGCGATCAACGGTGGAATGGATGAGAAGAAAAAGGAACAGGTATCGCCTCGGTTTGAACCGATCACCGGTGATTACTTGGAATTTGATGAAGTGATGATGAAATATGATCAGATGCTGGATTGGCTGGCAGGTTTATATGTCAATACTTTGAATATCATTCACTATATGCATGATAAATACTGCTATGAAGCAGCAGAAATGGCCCTGCATGACTATGATGTGCGCCGTTTCTTTGCGACTGGCATTGCCGGTTTATCGGTTGTCGCCGATTCTCTTTCGGCAATCAAATATGCGAAGGTGAAAGTTATCCGGGATGAAGACGGTCTTGCGGTTGATTTTGAAACGGAAGGCGACTTCCCGAAATATGGAAATAATGACGATCGGGTTGATCTGTTAGCGGCAGATTTGGTGAAACGTTTCATGAACAAAATCAAACAGCATAAAACCTATCGTAATGGAGTACATTCAATGAGTATCTTGACGATTACAAGCAATGTAGTATATGGTAAAAAGACGGGTTCTACACCGGATGGCCGAAAGGGCGGCATGCCGTTTGCGCCGGGTGCGAATCCAATGCATGGACGGGATACAAACGGCGCACTGGCTTCTTTGGAATCGGTCGCAAAATTGCCGTATGAATATTCCCGTGACGGAATCAGCAATACATTCTCCATAGTGCCGGATGCACTTGGGAAAAAATAGGAGGGTAAGCATATGTCTGATAGAATTGATAATTTGGTTACACTGATCGATGGATATGCGCAAAATGGCGGACATCATTTAAATGTAAATGTATTCAATCGGGAAACGCTGTTGGATGCACAGGAGCACCCGGAGAAATATCCACAGCTTACGATTCGTGTTTCTGGTTATGCGGTTAACTTCAACAAGCTGACAAAAGCGCAGCAGGATGAGGTTATATCCAGAACGATGCACGAAAGATTTTAAGAGGCGAAAGCCTCTTTTTTGTATTATATAGGTAACTATTTTATAAATAAAAAGTAATTTGAAACTGCTTATCAAAACAAATGAAAATACATATATAGTCAAAATGAAATTAGAGTTATCTACTCTCCAAGATGAAATTATTATTAATGATTTCTATTATTCTTGGAGTAAGACAAAAATTTCATTTGATAAGAAAAAAGAATTGCAGTATCATGGAAAATTCAGTTTTTCAAAAATTCTTAAACGAAATTATGAAGTTTCGATTTTAAATGATGATTTGTTTAAAGAAAGTTCTTTTGATACCCGTAAATGGCTATTGCATAAAGGAAGTTTTGGAACAGGTAAGACAACACTTGATATTTTAAGTCTTAATAATTTAGGATATATACCAATCATAATTTCTCCATGGGAAGATAATTATGATGATGATTTTTTATATCTCATATTTGATAAAATGAAAAAGAAAAGTAAGAAGATTTTCTTTTTACCAGAAAGGCATACGTTTATTATTTTTATAGTTTCTGTTTTTGCTGTTTTTACTGCTTTATATACAATGTTGAATAGTATTGATAATTTTTCAAAAGTCAATCATTTAGTGTTTTTTAATCTAACCAGTTATACATACTTATGTATATATCTATTAATCTTATTCATTTCATTCATGTCTATTTTATATTTGTTACCATATTTAATTATTTTTAAAAAGAATTCTTCTAGAATTTATCAGGATTTTTATCTGAATAATATCAAATATATGTTGAATAGAAATAGTAAATTAATACTTTTGGTAGAAGATATTGATCGATTAGATCCTAAATATATATGCGATATTTTAAGAATTCTCAGTAAACTGAATAATTCTCAATGGAATTCAGATCGTAAACTAGGTATCATATCGTGTAATCATAAAGTAATTGAAAATCATGATATGACTTTTAATAAAATTGCATGTGGGGAGTTATTTGCAGATGTTAAATCGCGTAAATATATGTGGAAATTTCTAAGAAAGAGTTTGGAAGCATTGGAAAGAATTAAAAAAATGAGTTTTCATATTGAATATTCAAGAATTTCTGAAGAGAATTTTATATCCGACATATCATTCAGACTAATAAAGGATACTTTGGAAAAATTGATTAATGCTGAAGATAATGAAGAAGCAATATCCTATTTAAATGAGATTTTAATAATTGATTAAGACTAGTAAACTATATATGTTTTTTATCACGATCGCTTTATACAAACATAAGAAGAAGTTGTAAATGATTCCTAATTAGCAAATGTTAAATAGAAAATGAAAAATATAAAAAAACCTTTATAAAAAGGCTTACATAACAATCTGGCAGGGGTGACAGGAATTGAACCCGTATCAGCGGTTTTGGAGACCGTTATACTACCATTGTACTACACCCCTAATTCAATTGCTTAAATATAGTATCATATTCATCAGGAATTGACAATAATAAAGATGAAATAAAACGTTTTTATCCGCCAGAAAAAGAGATATAATAATAAAATACAAGGCAGGTATGTGATGACACTTATTTTATCAGTATTACTATTATTTCATGTGAATGGATTTCTTTTATCAATCGTGATTTTAGGGTTCTGTTGGTTAAGCAAAATAATTTTGCACAAGAAAACCTGGACGGAGTTGTTTGATTATTTAGGCTTAATTGGTCTGATGATCATCATTCTAATCAGTTTGGTTTTCTTTACCACGGTTGCTTATTTTATAAATCATGCTGTCTTTCTGTATTTACATTCAAAATATGCGGTATTGCTTTCTTGGATTTTGCCAGTTATTATCGATGGCGCTATGATGACCCAGGTGAAACGAGGGAAAGAATGGCTGGTTCATGGGGATACAAAAAACGAACAGGAAACTATCTACAAATAAAAAAGCGCAGCCCGCGCTTTTAGTTTGTCAGGAAGTCCAGAATATTCCATCCGGCATCGGTTTCAGAACGGTATAGCTCAGTAAATCCGCAGTTTGTACAACTGACAGTTATAAACTTTTTATTTTGCACATCGAAAATTTTAGCGAAGTTTCCTCCCGTAGCCTGGAATTGATCACTGACATAGGAATTACATCCGCATTTCGGACAAACAAACTGTTTCTTTTCCATGATGTTCTCCTCTCTAACATAGCATATGCGTGTACACATTATACCATAATCATCGTCTGGTTAACTTTCATTTGTGTTATAATTCATGTGGAAAGAGGTGTTTTTATGAAAGTAATGTGTATTCTAACAGATGGTTTTGAAGAGCTCGAGGCAGTTGGTACAATTGCTTTATTAAGAAGAGCTGGAATGGTAATTGATGTATATGCGGTGGAAAGCACAGCTGCTACCGGAAGATTTCAGGTAACATTTGATCGTTTGCTGAACACGGATGATTTGTGTGTTGATGAATATGATGCATTGTTTATTCCGGGAGGACCTCATTATGCGAAGCTAGAAGCGAATGCGTGTGTGAAGGCTGTCATCAAGCATTTCTTTGATCATCATAAGGTTGTATCTGCAATTTGTGCTGCACCGACTATCCTGGGGCATCTCGGCTATCTGAAAGGGAAAAAATATACATGTTTTACCAGTATGAATGAAGATTTTGGCGGTGTCTATATGGATCAGTATGTGGCGATTGATGAGAACTTAATTACTGGAAGATCTGCGGCAGCTTCGATTGATTTTGCTTTTGCACTTATGGAAAAGCTAGCCGGTAAAGCAAAAGCAGATGAAATTAAGAAGTCTATTTATTATTAAGAGGCCGATTATGAAAATCTATTTGGCGGGCAGTTTATTTAATGAAGCAGAGATCAAACAGCGAAAATGGGAAGGGCAGCGGATGCGGGAAGCTTTTCCGGAAGCAGATGTATGCAACCCTATTGATCAGCCGTTTAATGAAAATAAGGAATCTCTGCCGGCTCCGCAAACGATTTACAACAGTGATATAAAATCGATACGTTCATGTGATGTATTTGTGGCAGATTTGACGAATGAAGATCCCGGGGTGATGCTTGCCCTTGGAATTGCGATTGAAGCAAAGGTTCCGCATGTTATAGGGGTCAACTCTGATTCTCGTATGACTTGTGCCAATCAATATGACATACCGAGCTACGGCATGAATCATTTTGTGTTGGGGGCAGTCTTAGAAAATGGAATTTTAGTTTCTTCTTTTGAGAAAGCGGTAATAAAAATAAAAGAAATTATGAATAAGAAATAATCTGGTCAAATCCAGATTTTTTTGATTACACAAAGCACATTACTTAAATTTAAGTTATAATAAATACAGGTGATATTATGTTAGAAATAGAAGCGGGAACCATTTTTGAAAATTTCAAAGCTATTAAAGAAGCAACTGGTTGCGTTCCATATAGCGGGATTGCGATAAATAAAAAGAATAAACATATTTTACTTGTCTCAAAAGTGGAAGATAATATTTATCATGATCATCAAGAGGGACCTATTTTATTTTATCGAGGAGCTGGTCAAGTCGGAGATCAAACAGTTACTCGAGGTAGTAATAAAACATTATATAATGCTCTGAAGAAGATAAATAAGTATCATGTGTATTTGGCAATAAAGGATAAAAACTATATTTTTAAAGGCGAAGTTATACTATCCAAAAATTATTCAGATGTATTATATGAGAGAAAACCTGATAAAAATGGAGATGAACGGCAGGTTGTAATATTTCCATTAGAGATAAAGGATAATAATTATGAAATGGAATTTAAGCTATTTAATGAAACACTTCATAATTTAAATATTGATAATGTGTTTTTGGAGGAAGATAAAGTACATACTAATTTACCAGCTAGTGGTTCATATTCAAGCAGCAACAAGGTAATCAATCGTATTGCTTTTGAAAAGCAAAGAGAGCAAGCAAAGAGAATAGGAGATCTATCTGAACAATTAGTTGAAAAACACGAAAAAGCTTTCTTGGAAAGTATTGGCAGAATTGATTTGGCTGAGCAGGTTAAAATTATAGAAAATGATGGTGAAGGTTTTGATGTTCTTTCTTTTATGAGTAATGGTGATAAGAAATTTATTGAAGTAAAAGGCACTACACTTGGAAAATTTACACCATTTTTCATTAGTGAAAATGAATTGCAGAAAGCAGAAGTCTTGGAAAATTATCGTCTATATCGTGTTTATCATTTAAGTAGTAAACCGAAATTCACTTCTTATACTTTGCGCGAATTTTATGAAATTTTTAATATGGAACCAGCTTCTTACATATGCAAAGTACGAACAAAGGAAGATTATGAAAATCATCAAGATTCTTAGTTGACAAATTGCTCTATTTCTTTTAATATATAAAGGTCTCTTTAATCTTTATATGGCGCGTTCGGCAAGTGGTTAAGCCATAGCCCTCTCAAGGCTACATCACGGGTTCGAGTCCCGTACGCGCTACCAAGTGATGATATACAGCCTCTGTAATAGAGGCTTTTTCTTTGGGAATTGTGCCTAAATGAGGAAAAATGTATAATTATTATACTAGGAGGATAAAGCATGAAAAAACATAAAATCTTAAGAATAGCCTTTCTGATGTTTATTATAGTATGTTTTTCAGTGGTATGTATTATGTTTTTCATGTCCCGGGAGACATCCTATCGGCCAAATACCGATCATATCCCTATCATCGGATACCATAATCTTGCAAAGGATGAGGATAAAAACAAATATTGGCGTTTTGACCCCTGGACAGCCTCCCTTTCATCATTTGAAAAACAAATGAAATACCTGCATGATCATGGATATCAGACCATTAGTTTGGATGAACTGTATGCGTGGAAGCATAAAAAAAAGCAGTTTTCCAACAAAACCGTTGTAATTACATTTGATGACAGCTATTATTCCACTTCGCTGTTGGCAGAGCCCATCTTAAAGAAATATGGGTTCCAAGCGGCTACCTTTGTCATCGGATACAGTATTCCCAAACAAATTCAAACTTATGATGCGGCTAAAAAGCAGCATATACCGATTACATTGCTGAAAGACACCAAAACGATGAAATACTATTCCCATTTTTACCATCTTCACCGCAAAATTGACAATGAATATGCAATCAATACTTACACTGTAAAAGAGCTGCAAAAAGACATACAATCAGCAGGAGAAGCTGTCAGCACAGATTATGTTGCTTATCCATTTGGAAAGTATAACGATAATGTTCAAAAGGCCTTGTATCAGGAATCGGTGAAAATGGCATTCAGCTATAATCAATTCCGAAGTATGAAGCGAAGCGACCCAATCTATGAGCTGCCGCGGTATTCGGTAAATGCATATACACCGATGTTTGTATTTCAATATATGATCAATCATTAAGAGAATTCTGAAAGGTTTTCTCTTTTTCTTTGTTAAGATACTGTAAATGAATTTTAATTGCCTTTATCTTGCAGTATAATATGAGAAGATATTTTCATGCTAAAAGAAGGGTGATATTTATGGATCAGCAGCCATTTACTTATCGAAAGCTTTTCACTTCCACCTTTTTTTTGAGTGCCTTTACGTTCGGCGGCGGGTATGTGATCGTTCCGTTGATGCGGAAGAAGTTTGTGGAGCAGCTGCAATGGATTGATGAAGAAGAAATGATGGATATGGTGGCGATTTCGCAGTCAGCACCAGGGGCGATGGCAGTGAATACATCGATTATGACCGGATATCGGCTGGCGGGAATAAAGGGCGTTTTGGTGAGCGTGACTGGAACCGTGCTGCCGCCGCTTTTGATACTTTCATTGATTTCTTATTTTTATATCGCATTTCGCGAGAATGCGGTCATAGGTGCTGTGATGAAAGGAATGCAGGCTGGAGTAGCTGCAGTGATCGTTGATGTGGTTATCAATATGGGGCAGAATGTTGTAAAAGAAAAGGATATTCTATCAGATTTATTGATGATTGCAGTATTCCTTATAACATATTTACTGGAAGTAAATGTAGCAGTCATGATTGCTTTTGCTGCGATAATCGGGGTTGTTCGATTTTATTACGAAAAGAGGAAAGCGGCATGAGCGGATTTTTAGCACTCTTGTGGAGCTTTTTCCAGGTCGGCTTATTCAGCTTTGGCGGTGGTTACGCAGCCTTGATGCTTATTAAGGAACAGGTTGTTACAATTCATCATTGGCTTTCAATGACACAATTTACAGATATTATAACGATTTCACAGATGACTCCCGGTCCAATAGCTATTAACTCCGCAACCTTTGTAGGAATTCAGGTAAAAGGATTACCAGGTGCGCTGATAGCAACGCTGGGTTGTATTCTGCCAAGCTGTATCATCGTTATCCTGCTTGCGTATCTATATGATAAATATAAAGAGCTTCCGATTTTAAAAGCAATACTGTCCGGATTACGACCAGCAGTTGTAGCTTTGATCGCAACGGCTGGAATGGCAATGCTGATGACAGCGTTTTATGGTTCTGAAGCTATTGTTCCAAAATCTTGGCTGTCAATCGATTGGATCGCGGTGTTCTTATTCGGAGGTAGTATTCTTGCTTTAAGAAAGTGGAGGCTTGATCCGATCATAGTTATGATTGCCAGTGGTATCATCGGTGCTGTACTTTATCTTCTTTAGCATATCCTGAACGGATATGTTTTTTTGTTAAAGAGATATCTCATGATATTTGCCTACTTATATATAAAAAAATAAAGATAAAAGCTGATAAATTATGAAAACCCTGTTGCTTCGCCCAGGGGCAAATTGCTCACTTGCATAGGATGAACTGAGATAGGGATTATCTCTATGAAAAGGAGGAATATATATGATTGAATCTTCTCGTTGTGGATGCAATCGCTATGTATCTGAACGTTACAATGAACGCCGTAGCAACAATGAGCGCTTTGGTGAGTGCCGTGAAAGCAGACGCGGAAATTCCTGCGGATGTGACGGAACTTCCAATGGTCACTGCTGTGGCTGGCGTCCGGCTCCGGTTCGTCCATGCCGTCCTTGCGGCTGCCGTCTCAATACCTGTGGCTGTTCCAATGACAATAGCTGTCATGATGGAATAGGTTCTGGATGTGGATGCCGTCCGCGTCCATGCCCGCCAAAGCCATGTCCGCCACGCCCATGCCCGCCAAGACCATGTCCGCCGCGTCCATGCCCGCCAAGACCGTGCCCGCCGCGTCCATGTCCGCCAAGACCGTGCTGTTCCTGTGGCAATATGCGTCCGGAGCCATACTATGATCGTATGAATGAATATGATTTTTATGGTTATGATGGTATGGATTATATGCCTGAAGGATATTGGAATGAAGAGTTTGAAGACGGATATGAAAAAGCTGCTGAAACTGTTGAGAAAGCAGTAGTTGAAGAAGAAACAAAAGAATAGCTTGTAAAACTAAAGTAAACAGAAATCCTACGGATCGAGTTACCGGTTTCATGGCTGTGAACATCACATATGAATATTGATTTTCATAGGAAAAACTGATGCTTGCTGTGTGCTGAACGATTCCTGCTATGATAAAAGAGATGGAAAGAATGGCCGCTCTTTATCTCATTCGAAAATCGATCCGCTCGTATGCTTGTATTGTAACCTTCGATAAATCACAAATAGATAAGGGATGATGCTGAAATGCATAATCCCTTTTCGTTTTTTTAATTATTTTTTAATGGCTGAATAACAATACGGTTCCTAGTTAATTAACAAGCTTTTTTCATCCTATTCAAGTAAATCAATGTTGCAATTGTTTATATAGGTAATTGAATAAGGAATTGGTTGATAATCGGTATTCCCTCAGAGATCATACATTGACTCATACTGTTAGACTTTGCTTTTCCTTTGAAAGCCTGCTGTATTAATACTTTTGGCGGATGCAGAGTATCCTAAAAAGATAACTTGGTGATTTCTTAAATGATAGCGATACGGATATTATCTTCTATGTATTGCTGCGAATGTTTTTTTGTTGTGTTGTTAATTTTGGATGTAATACTTTGTTAAAAATTTTTGATTGAAAGGGTAAATCAAAGTGGATGGTTTCACTCAGAAAATATACTTTTTTATCAGAATGCGAATTTTGGTTCGTATTGATCGGCACGAATGGTACAATAGATAGAAAGAAACCAGGAGGAATGATTATGACATATGATTTTGATACAGCAAATGATCGACGCGGTACTGCTTCTACAAAATGGGATCGATATGAATCTCGGTACCATTTGACAGATGTAATCCCGCTGTGGGTAGCAGATATGGATTTCAACTGTCTGCCGGAAGTTTCCCAGGCGATCATAAAGCGCGCTGAACATGGCATCTTTGGTTATACGGATGTTGTGGATGAGGTGTATCAAACAATTATTGATTGGGAATTAAAACATCATCAAAACAATATTGAAAAAGCAGAAATCGTTATGACAACCGGAGTTGTCTATGCGATCTATTCACTGGTTGAGCTATTGGTGAAACCTCAGGAAAAAGTCATTGTGCAGACGCCGGTCTATCCTCCGTTTTTCAATACACCCAAAAGCTTGGAGCGCACGGTCGTATATAATCCATTGTTGTATGATGGAAGCACTTGGACAATGAATTTTGAGGATTTGGATGAACAGCTTAGTAAGGATCCGTCCATTCGCATGATGATCTTATGCAATCCCCATAATCCGGTTGGCCGCTGCTGGAAATATGAGGAATTGGAAAAGCTCTGTGAGATCTGCCGTAAGTATCATGTTTGGTTGGTATCTGATGAGATACATGGAGATTTGATTTTGAAACCCCATCAGCTTCATTCAATCTATACGATGCCAAAACGATATCACGATAATCTGATTCTGTTAGGCTCTCCGACCAAGACATTCAATTTGGCCGGACTGAAAATTTCCTATGCTGTAATAAAGAATCCTAAGCTTAAGGAAGCTCTGGCAGTTCAAGCAAAAGCATCCGGCTTGTCCAGTATCAATATATTCGGTTTAGAAGCATTAAATGCCGCATATCGTTACGGTGATAAATGGCTTGAAGAATGTCTGGATTATATAGATCATAATTTTGATTATACGATTACCTATCTGCAGAAGCATCTTCCTAAGGCTGTATGCAATAAACCGGAAGCTACGTATATGGCATGGGTAGACTTGCGTGCGATGATGCTGCCGGCTGATATTTGTGAACAATTAAAACAAAAGGGTCATGTTGAATTGCAGGGTGGAGCCGGTTTTGGGGCTGGATTTGAAGAGTGGCAGCGAATCAATTTAGCCTGTCCGCGTGCGACCCTCGAAAAGGGATTAAAGCGTATGTGTGATACCTTAAATGAAATCAAACAATAATAAATACCTGTAATGAAGAGTATGTCTCTTTCTCCTGCATTTCGCTTTTATGGTATATTTTTATCAAGAATTTTCTTTTTGAATAACCTGTGCAAGACGATTGCAGAAGTCTTCGATAACCTTGCGGGAAACCCCAATATTTAAACGTATAAAGGGGTGTTTGCAGTCAAAATGGGTAAAGGTGTTCCCATATATATGACATTTATTTTCAAATAAATCGATCATTTCTGCTTCGGATTGCACATATTCACTGCAGTCCAGCCAAGCCAGAAATGTGGCTTCTAAAGGTGAAAAGGACAGCTTCAGATGATGTTGTTGGAAGTAATTGATCATATACATATAATTACCGTAAACATATTCCTTGGCTTGATTCAGCCATTCATCACCATGCTGATAAGCAGCCTTGAAACCAGCTTCGCTGAAGCATTGATTGTTCATATAGCTGATTGCTGCTACAGTATGCTGATAGTCTGCAAGCATCTTCTTGTCGGGCAGAAAGATAAAGGATGTTTCGAGTCCCTGCAAATTAAAGGTCTTTGAGCCAGATACGATCGTAATGACGGAATCTTGAAACGTTGCTGCTGGCAGAAATGGCTTTTGAAAACACCAGTCGCAGTGTATTTCATCGCTGATGATGAGAACATGGTACTGATTGCAGAGATGAAGCATTTTTTTCAGTTCATCTCTTGACCATACCCGGCTGATTGGATTATGCGGGGAACACAGGATAAACATTGAGGCTTCTTTGCATGCTTCCTCAAATGTTTGAAAATCAATTTCATATTGACCGTTTCGATAGTTCAGTTCATTTATCAGACACCGGCGATTATTTAGGATTATATTTTTGCGAAATGGTGAGTAAGAGGGATTCTGTATCAAAATACCATCACCTGGTTTGGTAAAGGTTTGTATACACCAAGCGATTGCGGTATTTACACTTGGTGTAATTACGCAGGAATCTGGTGTAATAGGTGTATCATACCGTTCTTGATACCAGGAACAGACGAGCTTCGGCAGTTCTTCTTTCAGTTCACCATAGCCGTAAACTGGATGATCACAGCGCTGATGCATGGCATCCTTTACTTCCTTCATCACCGGTAGATCCATATCCGCCAGGGTCATGATAATACTGTCATCCGGGCGGTTCTTCATTAGCTGCTCTTTGTATTTGACACATGCGGTGTGTCGGCGTTCAATAATTGTATCAAAATCGTAGTTCATAAATATATCCTTTCTATAAAAAGCAGGCTTGCACCTGCTTATTTATGCGCATTAAGATGTTTAACAAAACGCTGCGTGATACATTGCGGATCAGTCACGGCGCTTCCTACCACAATGGAGTCAGCTCCGCAGTCCATGGCAGCTTGGGCATCTTCGCGTGTCCAAATTCTACCTTCTGCAATGATAAATATATCTGGATACATACTGCGAATGTCCTTGATCAGTTGAAAATCACAGGTATCCGTTTTATCAGCTGTATTCTCAGTATACCCGCTCATTGTTGTAGCGATGATATCGGCTCCAGCTTCATAGGAATACTTGGCATCTTCAATCGTACCGATATCAGCCATGATAGCAATATTTGGATATTTAGCTTTTACTTTCGGAATAATTTCCCAGGCATATTCACCATCAGCATTTTTACGGTGCGTGCCATCTAGGGCAATGATTTCACAGCCAATTTCAGCTATGCGGTCTACTTCACGCATCGATGGTGTGATATATACATCATTTCCAAAGGTATACTGTTTCCAGATACCGATCATCGGTACATCGGGATAGACGCGCTTAATCAGTGAGATAATTTCAGGCGTATTGGCTCGAAAACCGATACATCCGCCACGGTATGCAGCCTTTGCCATTAGCAGCAGGCGCTCGGGAGTATAGAACGGATTTCCCTTTGCACAGGTTCCTTGACAAGATACAAACATGTTTCCGCGTATATAATCAAAAAGTTCTTTTTTACTCATAGAAAATGCTTATCCTCCTTATTTCCTATTCTGAAACAGAAATTTCATATGTTTTAACATCACTCCTTTTACAAAAATGTATATACAATAAATATAAATAAACTATACATAAATGGAGTGATTATGTCAACAATAATTACAGTTTTTATTTTCAATCCTTGTAATTGTCTAATGCTGTTTGTATAATGAAGCTATAAAAATAAGTAAAGGAGTCATATACATGAGTGCAGATCAGCCTATTTATTTGAAAATTGAAGAGGATATTAAGAAGCGGATCAAAGATGGAACCTACAAGGCGAATCAAAAGCTGCCAACAGAACGTGAATTTATTGAAATGTATCACGTCAGTCGAATGACTGCCCGTCAAGCTATCAATAATCTAGTCGGTCAAGGATATATATATCGGATTAAAGGCAGAGGTGCGTTTGTCCACAAAAGTAATATTGTCCAAAAAAACCGTTCCTTTCTGAGTTTTAGGGAATCTATGAAAGAATACGGCATTGAAATCACCAGTGAAATTTTGAATTTTAAAGAGGTTCTGCCGCCTGATTTGATCCGTTTGAATCTAAAACTCGATGTTGGACAGAAAACCTATTGTTTAAGCCGTATTCGCTATGCCGATGGGGAACCTATCGTTGTTGAAGATATTTATCTGCCGGCTGATCGTTATCCTGGCTTAATGAATTACGATTTCAGTAAAGACTCACTATATGGTGTAATGGAGAGGGATTATGATATTTTTATGTATTGCGTGGAAGAGACAGTAACTGCAGTCAATCTGAAAGAAGATATGAGTCTGTTGCTGTATGGCAAAAGTAAAGGAATCGCCCTGCGTTTGCTTGATGTTGTGAGTGATCAAAACGGTATTCCACTGAAATGCGGTGATTGCTTCTTCAATAACGAAAAATACAGCTATTATAAAATCAATATACAGACCGAATAAGGTCTGTTTTTTTACAAATACTGGATTCACCGAAATAAGCTGGCAGAAATCTGGCTTTTTTTATATGATTAGATAGTAAACTTTTTGTGATGAAAAAAGATCATAGATTCCATAAATATTCTATTGACAAGTTATAAGCGGTATTATATAGTTTAAATATAAAAAATGTATATACAAAAATATTGTTTCGTAAGTACGAAAAAGCTTTGTTTCAAGTTTTATTCGTTTTCAAATTAGAAAAAGAAAAGGAGAAACTTTTATGAACAATCTAGGTTTAGCACTCTTAGTCGGTGTCGTAGCTGGATTGCTGGAATGGGATATTTATGGGGGAATCCATTTAAAAGCAGCTCGACCGATCATCACCGGAACCGTTATGGGACTCGCGCTTGGAGATTTGGAAACAGGACTGTATGTTGGCGGTACACTGGAACTTGTCTATTTAGGAAATATCACGGTAGGTGCGGCAATTCCGCCTGATGCGACATGCGGCACCGCGATTGCAACAGCCCTTTGTATCATATCCGGACTGGATCGTGAAGCGGCAGTCGCCCTGGCATTACCGGTAGCAGTGTGTGCGCAGATGCTGCAGATGTTTATGTGGACGCTGAATGGCGGCTTCATGCATAAGGCAGATGCCTATGCGGCAGAAGGTGACATTGATAAGCTTTGCCGGCTGCAGATCGGCGGATGTATTATGTTCTTCTTCCAAGGATTCATTCCTGCATTTCTTGCTATTTTTCTGGGCGCGGATGCAGTCAGCACACTCGTGAATAACATGCCTGATTGGATCAATACCTGGCTGAAAGTCGCAGGCGGCATGATGCCGGCACTTGGATTCGCTATGTTGTTCGTCATGATGTACAAAAAGAAACTTCTTCCGTATTTCATCGCTGGATTTGTAATTGCAGCTGCATTCGGCGGAACGCTGATCAGCATTGGTGTGCTTGGTATGGCCGCAGCTCTGCTATATGTGAATTCTATGGATGAAAAAACCGAAAGACGCCGCGGTCGTGCGGGTAATTAAAGGAGGGTAGGAATATGGAAGAAATCAAGATGGAAATGGGAAATGCCGCATCTGAAGCGTTAAAAGGACGTTCTGAAGTGAAGGTAACAAATAAGGATATTCGAAAAGTCTTCTTCCGTTCACTATTTGAAATGTGTACGATCAACTATGAACGTTTTCAGTCACTGGGCTATTTGTATTCGATCGCTCCGCTTCTGCGTAAATTTTATCCTGATAAAGAACGCAGAATAGCAGCGTGTAAGCGCCATATGGAAATGTTCAATACTCATAACTCCCTTATAAATCCAATCATGGGTACTTCGATTGCCATTGAAGAAAAAATTGCAAACATGCCCGAAGGTACCGATACAAAAGATTTGGAAGCTTCTGTTAACAATATCAAGGTTGGTTTAATGGGACCTTTTGCCGGACTCGGTGATTCAATCATCGGTGCAACGATTATTCCAATTTTGGGTGCGATTGGAGCGGGCATGGCATTAGACGGCAGTATTGCCGGTCCATTGTTTTTCTTAATCGTATATAATGTGATTGATAAAGGCTTCCGTTATTATTCAACCTTCTATGGTTACCGCAAGGGTGTAAGTATTTTAAAAGATATCAAGACCAGCAATATCATTCAGAAGATATCCGAGGGAAGCAGTGTGCTCGGCTTGATGGTTCTCGGCTGTTTGGTATCTAGTTGGGTTGATTTCAAGATTACGAAGGTATTGAATTTTCAGGGTATGAGTCCAATTGATATACAAAAGCTGTTGGATGGAATTATCCCAGGACTGCTGCCGCTAGGATTGACTCTGCTGCTGGTATTCTTCTTTCGTAAGAAATGGACATCAGGAAAATTGGTGTTTGTGATTTTCGCACTGGCTTTGGTTTTCACCTTAACAGGACTTTGCGGATAATGAATCGATTTATTCTGGCGGCGCACGGCCGATTGGGAGAAGCCTTTCTGGAATCCGCGGAAATGATTGCCGGAAAGCAGGACAGGGAGACGGTGTTTGCCGTCCCTTTCCTGCCGGATGATAGCTTAGACTGTTTAACCTGCCGTTTGCGTGCGATCATTGAAAAATATCCGCAAGATCAATTTTATATATTATGTGATTTAAAAGGGGGAAGTCCGTTTAATGCTTCCTTTCTGCTTTCCCGTAAGTTCAGCCGCGTCCATGTCATAGCAGGCTTGAATTTGGCAATGCTGCTGGAAGTGCTGCTTCAAAGAGAGACAATTCAAGGTATTGAGGATATCACCAAAATTGTTGAAAACAGTAAAACGCTGATGTATGTGATATAAAAAGGAGAGATGGATATGTCAATTGTTTACAGTCGTGTCGACGGAAGAATGATTCATGGTCAGGTAGCTTCTATTTTTGCTAAAGTGTATCAGGTCGATGAAATACTTGTTGTGAATGATAAGGCGGCGATGGATGATGATCAAATTATGCTTCTTGAATTAGCAGTGCCGTTTGGCTGTGATTTCCGGGTTCTTACCTGTAAAGAAGCAGCAGAATGCTTTTTAGATGAGGATTTTGACGGCAATCGTACGATGGTTGTATATCGTGATGTTCAGGATGCTCTGAAAACAATGGAGGAAGGTTATCCGATCTCTACCCTCCATATTGGAGGCATGTATAACGAAGCAGGTAAGAAAGAAATCGATGTTGCACTGTTTGTTGATGATGATGATCGAAAAGTATTTCGACAGTTGGAAGAGAAAGGTGTAGAATTGATTTATCAGGTATCCAACATGAATAAGGAAGTAAAACTTTCAAAAGTGCTGGACTATTAAAGGAGAACAGCTAATGAAGGCATGGGAAAATTATTTTAAAACGATGCAGGACGTTGTATCAACAGTTTTAGAAACACAAGGCGAAGCAATCATGAAGGCCGCTGAGATTTTGGCTGATACAACGGAAAAGGGCGGTATTATTTATGGCTTTGGGACCGGTCATTCGCATTTGGTGACCGATGATGCATTTTGGCGGGCGGCGACACCTGCCAATTACTGCGCTCTGTTGGAACAGAGTGCTACGGGCAGTTTTGAGATCACAAAAAGCTATTATGTTGAAAATACATATGGTATCGGTAAACTGATCGTGGATTATCACCGCATCACTTCCGATGATTGTATGATTATTATTTCAAACTCGGGAAATAATATTGCGCCGGTGGATGCTGCTATCCGGGCGAAAGAAAAAGGGATTCCGGTGATAGCGATCACGGCTGTAACATACAGCGATTTCCTGAAAACCAAACATAAGGACGGCGTAAAGCTGAAAGATGTCGCTGATGTTGTACTTGATAATTGTTCTTTGATTGGTGATGCAGCAGTGGATATCGAGGGCTTTCCGATGAAGGTTGGTTCAACAAGCACGATACCCAATGTGTTTTTGCAGAATGCTGTACTGACGCAGATGGTGGAGCTGCTGGTACAGCGAGGCTTTGAGCCGGATGTATATTACAATGGGCATATGGCATTTATGGATGAAAATTGTGCAGATCATAATGATAAAATCGTGGATAAGTATTTCCATCGCATCCGCAATTTATAGGTGCGGAGATGAGCTATAAGCAAAATTATATTGCGCACATTCATGAACTGCTCGATCAGATTCTGGATACTCAGGAAGCTGTGATCAATAGCTGTGCGGAAAGCATCTCAAAAGTGATTCAAGAGCAGCATGCGGTTTTTGTATTTGGTGCGTCACATGCAGGGATACTTGCCCAGGAAATGTTTTATCGAACCGGCGGACTTGCGGTATTGAACCCAATCTTGCCATCCGAAGTTATGCTGAATACTCGTCCGGTGACGCAGACCTCGGCGATGGAGCGAATTGAAGGATATGGTGAGGTGATTCTGAATCATACACAGATTCAAGCTGGAGATATTTTAATTATCCATTCTGTTTCCGGCCGTAATACCATCGCAATCGAAATGGCCTTGGCGGCAAAACAAAAAGGGATACAGGTAATAGCCATCACCAATCTGACTTACAGCAAGCAGGTAACTTCACGCCATCGAAGCGGCAAACGACTATACGAATGCGCAGATTATGTAATAGATAACTGTGGTGATTTTGAAGACTCATGCATGCTGCTGGAGGGAATGGATCAAAAGATTGCCCCGACTTCCACAGTTTGCGGAGCAGCGATTGTAAATATGCTGCTGATCGAAGTAGTGGAATATTTACTGAAACAGGGAATAGAACCGCCGATTTTTCATAGTGCTAATGTAGATGGCGGCGATGCGTTTAATCAAGCCCTGCTTGAAAAATACAAAGACCAAATTTACTACATGTAAAATTTTTACAAATACAGACTGTCGATATAGGAAATCTGACAGTCTTTTCTTATACGTGAGAAATCTATATAAGGAATACCTTCCTTTACGTGGCTTGATTACGTTTTCCTATATAATTTGTTTATTTTTAGGTGATGTTTTAAAAAAGATGATATTTTTCTGATTATATTATCAATATCTTAGTTATCCTCATATATGGATTGAGCAAAGTATTTTATTATTGTGCATTTAACTTTTTTGAAAAGGTGATTGACAAAATGATTTTGCCAGTTATGATGAAAAGTAAGTGAGGAGAAAAGGAGGGCAATATGTACCATACCATTTTTGAAGTAGGAAAAAAAGTAGTTGATGCCATTGAAACAACTCAGCAGGAACCGATTGAAAGAGCTGCAGAGCTGATTGGAGAAGCGTTTGTGAAGGGACATAAATTCTTTGTAACTGGCAGCGGTCATTCCCATACAGTTGCGGAGGAGTTTTATGGAAGAGCTGGAGGCTTGGCTTGTGTTACGCCGATTTTAACTCCGGAATTAACGTTGACAGATCATCCGACAAAGAGTTCACAGTTAGAACGTTTAGATGGTTACGCTACCATCTTAGTTAATTTATATGATATCAAAGCTGGTGATGTAGTTTTGATTGCCAGCAATTCAGGCCGTAATGCATATCCGGTAGAAATGGCTCTCGAAGCGAAGAAACGCGGGGCATCGGTTATCGCTATTACCAGTCGCAAGCATTCAGAAGCTTGTACATCCCGAGCGAAAAGCGGAAAAAAGCTGATGGAGGTAGCAGATGTTGTGATTGATAACTGTGGTATGCTGGGAGATTCCAGTCTGACGGTAGAGGGTATTGCCGCTCCATTACTGCCTACATCCAGCATTGCCAATGCATTTATTGCCCAGGCAATTACCGTATTAGCCGCAGTCTATATTCGTGATGCCGGTTTAGAACCGCCGGTTTTTATTTCTTTAAACGTAATGGGTGAAGATAATAAAAATGATGAATATTTCAAAAAATACGCCCGTATGTATTAATACAACAATATAGCATGTGTATCCTATCTGGACTTTCTGATGCTGATAAGTGAAATATAAGCATTGAATGTGGAGAGGATGGGACACATGCTTTTTTTGTCTTTTTTAGGATTTTTTCATAAGGTGTAAACAAATATGCATCACTTTTTTTTACATTGCTCCATATAAGGATTACGAATTGGCGTTATGAAGAGATTCAAGCAATACAATTATGTGACTGTTTGGTGTCTTGATCTGCCGACTCGACAATGCTTTCATCGTTTTGTAATCAATAAAAAGTTATATCCTTTTGTATAACTCTGTATTTTTTAAGATAACTGCTTAGTATGCAGCATCTTGCCGCAGCAATCCTTCTTTTCTTCATAAAATCATGTGCATTGCTGCTTTTATCTTGCATTTTTTACACAGGATGAATATAATAGTAAAAATTAGTTATTCAATGAAAGAAGGCGGCTTGATGAAACAAAAGAAGTATATCGTATGGGATTGGAACGGGACACTGTTTGATGATATTGATGTATGCATGAAATCCTTGAATGAGCTGTTGGAACGCTACCACCTGCCGCTTGTAGATAAGACATCCTATCGCAATGTGTTTCGCTTTCCGGTGAAAGACTATTACCGGGATGTTGGATTTGATTTTGACCGCACTTCCTTTGATATCTTGGCAAATCAATATATGAAGCGTTATATACCGCTATCAATGAATTGTTCACTTTTTCAGGATGTTCAGGAAACGCTGGCTCATTTTAAGCAGTTTGGTCTGAAGCAGTATATCATCTCTGCTTCCCGTATGGATCATTTGCAAAGTCAGTTAGCCCAATATGATATTCTTCCTTATTTTGAAGATATTCTGGGCTTGGATAATATCTGTGCATACAGCAAAGTGGATGTGGCTGTTAACTGGATCCAGAATCAGCATATTCATACAGATGAAGTACTGTTCATTGGAGACAGCGTTCATGACAGTGAGGTTGCCAAGGCGTGCGGCTGCGAATGTATATTGATCAGCCGCGGTCATCAAAGCAGAGAAAAGCTGGAAAAAACCGGCTGTATCGTCAAGGACTCTATCAGCCAGTTATGGAAAGAAGAATTTGGGTT
Organism: Copranaerobaculum intestinale; assembly: GCF_009831105.1. Classification (GTDB taxonomy): domain Bacteria; phylum Bacillota_I; class Bacilli_A; order Erysipelotrichales; family Erysipelotrichaceae; genus Copranaerobaculum; species Copranaerobaculum intestinale. The sequence goes on from NZ_WUUQ01000002.1 coordinate 62,490, forward strand.
GAAATTAATGAAACAGGATATCTTTGGCAAGGCCAAAGAATTCCCGGATATGAAAATTGAATGAAGTAGGATAATGGGCGGGACTTGGATAGCGATAAGCATCAAGACCTGCTTTTTTTGCGATATACATCGCTCGCATCATATGGAAGTTATTTGTAATAACTAATACTTTTGCGTTCTCAGAAAACAGTTTTTTACTGAATTGAAAGTTTTCAAAGGTGTTAGAGGAGTTGTCTTCTTTTATAATTAAGCTTGCTGGCACTCCGTGCCGGAGCAGATAATCTGCCATTGCTTTTGCTTCGGTGATAGCTTCTCTTGACCCTTGACCGCCGCTGACGATGATCGGAATACCGGGCTGCTCATGATGGGCTTTCAGTGCAGCATCAAGACGATATTTTAGGGTGCTGGATATTTCTCTGCCATTTAAGCCGGCTCCTAAAACTAGAATCACATCAGTTTTTTCATGAGAACGTGTATGTCCATAATAGAGAATCAAACCTTCCGTAACGGCAAATATAAGCAGGCATACGATTAGGATCACAGAAATTACAATTTGCCAGAAACGGTGAAGCTGTGCGTAGATAAATATTTGATAATGCTTTTGCAGAAAGCCAAACAACAGCAGCAAAATTCCTGCTGCGCCTAAATACATAGAAAAAGCGACATACTGATAAAATATTTTAAGCAGTAAATAATATAGGATCAGAGCAGCACCGAGTATGATGCTGATGATACAGATTACATTTTGCATAGGGGTCATATGTTTTCCCATAGGAAGTCCTTTCTCTGTACTCTATGTACTCAGCGGTTATTTATTCCAAAAGGAATCCAGCGCTGCTTTTAAATCCTGCTCCTGATGAATGATCGTATAATGATCCCAATGCGGGGGCAGAAGCTGGCGGTATTGAGCAGTGGTATAGCGATCATCAATCAATAAAATGAAGCCGCGGTCTGTTTCGGTACGAATTACTCGTCCCGCCGCCTGCAGAACTTTATTCATGCCGGGGAATACATAGGCATATTCATAGCCCATTTGATTCTGTTCCTCGAAATAATCACGAAATATATTCTGTTCCTCATTGATCTGCGGCAGCCCTACGCCGATGATGATAGTTCCAATCAGAGCATCTCCGCGAAGATCAATGCCTTCTCCGTACATTCCTCCAAGGACACAAAATCCAATCATTGTCTGATCGGCTTCTTCATCAAATGCCTGAAGAAAGGAAACCCGTTCTTCATCTGACATATCACTGTGCTGGACACGGACAGTAACCTCAGGATACGCATTTTGAAACGCTTGTGCAATCTGATGCAAGTATTGATAGCTTGGAGCATAAACAATATAATTTCCGCAGCGCAGAGCTGTGGCAGTATGAATCAGCTTTACAATCGGCTGAATGCTGCTTGCTCGCTGCCGGTAACGGGTTGAGATACCGTCGTGAATAAACACGCTTAGGTTTTCTTTTGGAAAGGGACTATACAGCATCAGCCGTTTGGTATCCTCATCTCCTCCAAGCAAGGACAGAAAATAGGGCAGCGGCGTCATCGTTGCTGAAAATAGACAAGCAGCCGTTCCTTTTTTCAGTGTACCCTTCACCAACAAGCTCGGATCAATACAGAACTGCGTTACCGTGATATCAGAAGATGTTCGATTGATCGTCATTACATAATGTTCATCGTACAGCTCGCTGATACGAAGATAAGCATTACTGTCAAAATACAGCTGACGAAGATCTTCTTCATAAGCACTTTTGGCATTTTCCGCGAGAACCGGCTCACATATTTTCTGAAATTGCTGAAGCAATTTGTTTAGTCCAAGAAACGGCTCCTTTACAATTAGAAAGCTTCGTGCTTCATCTGCTTCAATGAGCGTATCCATGCCCTTCATCACCTTCTGCAAAGCCTGCCGCAGCTTCTTTTGACTGGTTGGAAGCTGTTTCCGGACTTTTTTAAAACTCGATTTTGAAAGGGAAGCACTAAACATAGAACGAGCCCGATCAACCAGATTATGAGCTTCATCGATCAAAAACATGTGTTTACCGCCCGGTTCCATGAAATAACGCTTTAAAAAAACCTGCGGATCAAAAACATAATTGTAGTCACAAACAATGACATCACAATATAAGGAAAGGTCGAGTGATAATTCGAAGGGACAGACCTGATAGCTTCTTCCATACTCTTTTAAAATATCCTCACCGATCATATCATGCTGAATCAGCACTTGATACATGACTTCCTTTACGCGATCATAATATCCTTTTGCGTAAGGACAGATTTCGGGATCACAATTGCGTTCTTTTAAAAAACACATTTTGTCTTTTGCGGTTAAGGTTATACTGTGCAGATATACCTGTTTTTGTTTCATCAATGCAAGCGCCTGCCAAGCAACGCTGCGGGTGATCGACTTCGCTGTCAGATAGAAAACCCGTTCTACCTTGGCTTCACCGATTGCCTTGATCGAAGGAAAAAGGGTGGACATCGTCTTGCCGATGCCTGTCGGTGCCTGTACAAATAAAACATCCTTATCCAAAATCGTCTTATAAACGGCTACCGCTAGTCTGCGCTGTCCATCTCGATAAGATGGAAACGGAAAAACTAATTTCTGGATAGATTCATTTCTGCGTTCTTCATGTTCTTTTTGAAGCTCGCCCCATTTACTGTAATCGTGCAGTAATTTTTCATAGAAAGCAGTCAAATCCGCTCGGGTCAATTCCTTTTGAAACTGCTTGATGGTTTCTTCGTCAACCTGAAAATACGTCAGCTGAACAAGGATGCTGTTAAGCTCATTCTGTTCCAATAGATAAAAATAGGCATAGCACATTGCTTGAGCCCAATGAACATCTCGATAATCAATTTCAATTTCTGATAACGGCACATGAACGGTTTTGATTTCATCAATGATGATACGGCCGTTCTTTTTGATAATGCCGTCTGCCCTTCCTTCAATCTCAAAACAGATATCATGATAAATCTGCTGATGTTTAAAGTATACCTCGGCTTCATACGGATCCGGCGATGTGCGCTGCAAAAGGCGATGGATGCGAGAGCCTTCCTGCGCTCGTTCAACGCTTAAAAACCGATGATCAATATCACCGGACTGATAAACAAATTCAACCAGGCTGCGTACAGACATCCGCAAAGTAAACATAGCGGGCTCCTTTCATGCGATGCAAAAAGAATGCTTCTGCTCTTATTTTATCATGCTTTTTATAAGGTTTATACAATATTTCCTATCTGTCTATTTTTTAGAGCTTCTGAGGTGCTTTGTTTTGGTATATGCTGTAAATGGTGCTATACTGATGAAAAAGGTGGATGAAGTATGCGGGAACTAACAGTAAACGAGAATGATGCCGGTCAGCGGGTTGATAAATTTATAAAAAAGACCCTGAAGCAGCTGCCGCAAAATCTCATGTATAAATATATTCGAAGTAAAAAGATCAAGGTGAATCGAAAGCGCTGCACGATAGATCAAAAATTAAAAGCGGGAGATGTGCTGCAATGTTACATCCCAGAAGAATTTTTTGATCAGCCGATCGATTATCGGTTTTTAAAAGCATCGCGGGATTTGAAAGTTGTTTATGAGGATGAGCATGTATTGATTGTTGATAAACCGGCCGGATTGCTTGTACACAGTGATCAGCCTGATGACCACGATACCCTGATCGATCGGATTCAAGCCTATCTGTATGATCAGCAGATCTATCAGCCGGCGCAGGAGCATAGCTTTGCCCCGGCACTTGTAAATCGTATCGACCGTAATACCAGCGGTCTGGTGCTGGCGGCGAAGGATGCGGCTTCCTTGCGGGAACTGAATCAGCTGATGAAGGATCGCAACATTGACAAACGCTATTTGTGTATTGTTGAAGGGGTGCTTTCTAAGGAGCAGGACGCATTATGCATGTATCATCAGAAGCAGGACGATAACCATGCGGAAATATCGATGACGCCCAAGGACGGATATAAAGAGGTCCGGATGGACTATCGAATACTGGATACAGCAGATGCATACAGCTTGGTAGAGGTACAGCTTCATACCGGAAAAAGTCATCAGATTCGAGCCTGTTTTTCCGCCTTGAACCATCCGCTGATGGGTGATGTGAAATACGGCGCGAAACCGACTGCCTGGAAATATCAGGCGCTGTGTGCTTATTCACTTACCTTCCATCCCGATGAATCGCTGAAACAGCTTACAGGATTAGGTGAAAAAACCGTTTGTTTAAAAGCGAATCCGATATCTTCTTATTTTTATCAAAGGGTGAAAAAATAGACGTTATAAATCGTCTGGTAAAGTGTCACAAAATGCCGTATTTTACCATAGAATAAATTTGTTGACATCAAGGAATAAAGGTTTATACTAAGAGGTGGTTTTCCTGACCTAAGGTCATATATATAGATATATAGAAAGGAAAATATTACAGAAAGGAGGGATTGCTTTGGATACAATCATCCGTGATGTAATTGAATCAGATCGGCAGGCTCGTGAACGCATCGACAAGGCCAATCATGATAAGTTCAACATTCAGAAATCGATCAATGAAGAACGTGATTCAGTTACGAAGCGGTATATGGATGCTTCCAAGGATGAGGTGGAGCAGTACCGCAAGGAACTGGAACATCAGATCGTTCTGGAGAAGCAGGAACAGGAGCAAGCCTATCAAAAGGCATTGACGCAGCTGAGCGACCTCTATGACCGTAAAAAAGATCAATGGGTAGACGAGCTGGTTGCGCGTTGTCTGGATGTTTAAGAAAGAGGTGATCCTATGTCATTTGCTACCAATGCCGTTGTTTCAAAGGCCAAGAGCATGTACGGAGGCCGTCTTTCGAAAGAAGATTACGATGAATTGCTGCGGCGCAAGAGCGTTGCCGATATCACGTTTTATCTGAAGCATCAGACAGCTTACAGCGAAGTGCTCAGTGATGTTCATGAAGCGACTATTCATCGCGGACAGCTGGAGAACCTGCTGCACCGCCATGTGTTTGACAAGGGAATGCGTCTTGTGCATTTTGCCGGAAATGAAAATCGTAATTTCTACCGCTGTGATGTAATCACAAAAGAAATCGATTTCATTTTGGAACGGGTGCGAATGCTGAATTCAGAGCTGTATGAAGGATTTCTGTCCGATGTTCCGATGTATTTGAATCAATATACATCGTTTGAGCTTGCGGATCTGGAAAAGGTTCATACCTTTGGGGAGCTGCTGCAGCTGTTGAGAAAGACTCCTTACTACAATCTGCTGGCACCGTTTCAGCCGCAGAAGGGTGAGGCGATTGACTACACATCATGCGAGCATGTGCTGCAGTCGTATTACTTTGATCATCTGCGGGAGGTAATCAATCAGTCGTTTAAGAGCAAAACTCGTAAACAGCTGCTTACGATTGTCGATACGCAGATCGAATTGATGAATATCACGAAGATTTACCGTTACCGGAAGTTTTTTCAGGAGGATCTGGATGTGATCCGCGGTTCATTGATGAAGTGTTCCCGCATGTCCGAACAGTTCCTGGAACAGCTGATGGCAGCACCGACGATGGATGCGTTCAAGCGTCTGCTGGCGGATGGACCGTTCCATTTATATATGGACGACAGCGATTTCGCATTTATTGAGTATTATGCAGATACGATTCGTTACAATGCGTGCCGCCGATATATGCGTTTTTCCAATGAAGCGCCGCTTGTGTATTACACATTTATCGCTCTGCTTCAATTTGAAGTAGAAAACCTAATCAATATTATTGAAGGTATCCGTTATGGAGTGCCACCTGAAAATATTGAAAAAATGCTGATTTATTAGAAAGGAGGCTATCGGTATGGCAATCGAAAAGATGAGACTGGTGAATATCCTGTCTGATCAAGTTCACTTGAGTGATGTCTTGCTGCGGTTTATCGAATTGGATAACTTTCACCCGGTACCCGCATCGCGCATTGCCGATAAAGTCGGTGGACTGACAACTTTAAATGAAGAAAATCCATACACGGAGCTGCTCACTCAGTTTCAGGAAATAAGTCATGATATGGAACTGGAGCTTCCAGAAGTGAGAATGCGTGAGCAGGATTACAATCTGATGGAGACCCGAGAATATATCGGTCGCGTTTATGATCAGTATAAAAAGATCGCAACAGTAAAAGAGGACCTGATAAAGGTCATCCAGGAAAACAAGGATGCCTTGTTTCAATTGAATAACATCGAGACCTTGGATGTTAGTTTCGATGACTTGTTTTCCTGTAAGTTTATTAAGATTCGTTTCGGACGACTGCCGTTAGACAGCGTTGATAAGTTGAAGTATTATAACAACCGTCCATTTATCTTCAAGTCATTCTCTCAGGACAAAGCTTACAGCTGGTGTGTGTATATCACTACCAACAAATATGAGGGGGAAGTGGATAATATCTTCTCCTCGCTGTACTTTGAACGTATTCGTATCCCGGATTTCGTACATGGAACTCCTGATTCAGCTAAAGAGATGATACAGGAGGAGATCGATACGGATTATAAGCAGCTTTCCCATCTTGATGAAGAGATGCTGAAACTGAAAGAATCCTGCAAGGATCGTTTCGCTCAGATTAAGGGTGAATTGGAATTCCTGAATCGTACGTATGAGGCAAGACAGTTTGTATTGTGCCTCGGTGAACGCTTCAGTATTACCGGCTTTGTTGCTAAACGAGACGTCGCAGATGTCGTGAAGACATTTGAAGATTTGGAAGGAGTTGAAATCGAGGACCGCCCAGCCAGCAGTGATATGCGACTGACGCCGCCTACGAAACTACGAAATGGGTGGTTTGCCAGGCCATTCGTAATGTTTGTAGAAATGTACGGTACGCCTGGCTATCGCGATTTTGACCCGACACCGTTTGTGGCTTTTACCTATACGCTGCTGTTTGGCATCATGTTCGGTGATGTTGGGCAGGGGCTGGTATTGTCCCTAGTCGGTTATATTGCTTATAAATGGAAGCATATGCAGCTTGGTGAAGTCGGTGTGCGCATCGGCTTGTCCTCGGCATTCTTCGGGCTGGTTTATGGATCAGTGTTTGGAAATGAAGAGATCCTGACCCCGCTTTATACAAAAGTCTTCGGTCTGGCAGGGAAGCCGATCGAAGTGCTGGACGGTAATTTTACAATGCCGTTATTGATTTGTACGGTTGTGATCGGTGCTGTGTTGATCGTAACCTGTATCTGTATGAATATATTTTTGAATGCCAAGCGCCGTGATTATGGTGAAATGCTATTCTCACAGAATGGTATTTCCGGCTTGGTATTTTATACCGCGGTATTGGTTGGAGCAGCGCTGCAGATGGGCTTTGGGATAGCTGTCTTCAGTTTGCCTTATGTGCTGCTGTTAATCATCCTGCCGTTGTTTCTGATATTCATGAAAGAGCCGCTGATTCGGAAGTTGGATAAGCAGGATATGTTTCCGGACGGCTTCGGCGGTTTCTTCACGGAAAGCTTCTTTGAATTATTTGAAGTATGTTTGAGTTTCGTAGCGAATACGATGTCTTTCCTTCGTATCGGCGGATTTGTACTGTCTCATGCCGGCATGATGCTGGTTGTGTCAACGCTGTCCCATATGGTCGGCGGCGGTTCCTTAGCGGTTATGATCTTCGGTAATATCTTTGTCATGGCGATGGAAGGTATGATCGTCGGTATTCAGGTACTGCGTCTTGAATTCTACGAAATGTTCTCACGTTATTTTGAAGGAAACGGATACGCTTTCCAATCATTAAAAAACTCGGATTAATCCATGGAGGGTATAAAATATGTTAACAATGATTGAATTTCTTTTACCATTAATGATCGTTTTATTAATTTCACTGCCTTTGATTTCAGTATTCAGGGGTAAGTCAAGCAAACACAGTGCCAAGCTTCGCCTGGCAACCCACGTTAGTTTATTCTTTGCGTTAGTTGCGGGATGTATTTTATTTGAAGCAAACGGCATGCATGTATTTGCCGCATCTACGGTTGATTCTGTCAATCAGATGACAGGCTCGATCGCTCAGGGTTTAGGCTTCCTGGCCGCTGCACTTGTAACTGGTATGTCTGCACTAGGCGCCGGTATTGCCGTAGCTGCTGCTGCTCCTGCCGCAATCGGCGCATTCTCCGAAAACTCTAAGAACTTCGGTAAATCACTGATCTTCGTAGCGTTGGGTGAAGGTGTTGCCATTTATGGTCTGCTGATTTCCATTCTGATCATGAATAAATTATAGGATACCAACAGAAAGGTCGATTACTATGAAGTTTTTCTTGCTTAGTGATAACATTGATACCCTGATGGGCATGCGCTTAGTCGGGATTGAAGGAATGGTTATTCACGAGCGTCAGGAAGTGTTGGAACAGCTTGAGAAACGCATGCATGATCCGGAAATCGGCATCATTTTGATGACGACAAAATTGGTTCAGCTGTGTCCCGATGTTGTTTCTGAGATAAAATTAAAACGTAAACAGCCGCTGATCGTAGAAATTCCAGACCGTCACGGTTCTGCCAAAATTGGTGAAACCATTGATGGCTATGTGAGTGAAGCGATCGGTGTGAAGTTATGAGGTGAGACCGATGGAATACGAAAACAAGCTTGAGCTTGAGCAGTACTTCAAGGATGAAATCAACCGCTGTGCAAAAGCGGAGGAAGAAGCAATTCTGGAAGAAGTAAAGGAAATCCGTGCAAAAGCTCTGGAAGAAATTGAGAAGGAAGCTCAGCGTAATGCGCAGTTGGTTCTCGATCAGGAGAAAAGTGAAATCGCGAGTGATATGGCAATTGAAAAAAGCCGGGTCAGTGTTGATACGACCCGCCGCTTGATCGCTAAGCGGGAAGCGTATGCGCAAGCGGTATTCAAAGCGGTGAAGGCCAAATTGATTGCCTTTACCGAAGGAAATGAATATGCGGATTATTTACAGAAAAAAGCAGCTCAGCTGGCTTCGAAAATGCGTACAGAAGACGGTATTTTCTATGTGCGTGAAGTAGATTTGAAGTTAGGTGATGCACTGAAAAAGGGATATGGTCTGAAGTGTGCTGTGAAAGCATCCGATGATATTGAAATCGGAGGTTTTCGGTTTGCCCAGACTGCCAAGGGCATTGAGGTTGATGAGACATTCGACAGTGCTCTGAATGATCAGCGTGAATGGTTCTTCGATCATTCTGGTATGATTATTTCTTAAAAGGGCTTCTTGAAACAAGAAGCAGATGAAGAGGTGATAATGGTGAGTGAAAATGTAATCTACTCCATCAACGGACCTGTCGTTACGGTAAAAGATGCGGTAGACTTTTCCATGCTGGAAATGGTCTATGTCGGCAATAAACGTCTGATGGGTGAAGTCATCTCCATCAAAAAGAGTGCCACAACGATTCAGGTATATGAATCGACAACCGGATTAAAGCCGGGAGAACCGGTATATCCGACCGGATCTCCGATCAGTGTAACCCTTGGTCCGGGTATTTTGAGGAATATTTTTGATGGAATTGAACGGCCGTTGAAAGAGATAGCCAAAGAATCAGGCGCTTTCATTGTAACCGGTAGTGATGTGCCTCCTCTGGATGAGGATGTGTTATGGAAAACTTCGGTTTGTGTGAAGGTCGGCGATGAGCTGAAAGGCGGACAGATTTATGCCCGCGTGCCTGAAACAGATTTGATTGAACACCGGCTGATGGTACCACCAAAGCTGAGCGGTACGGTTGTTGCGGTAGAGCCGGATGGTGAATATAAGCTGCATGACTGCATAGTAAAGCTGCAGGATGCCAAGGGTGAGGTTCATGAACTGACGTTGTGTCAGAAATGGCCGATCAAGCAGGCTCGTCCGGTCAAGGAACGGCTGCCGATCAGTGTTCCGCTAATTACCGGTCAACGGGTTATCGATACATTGTTCCCAATCGCAAAGGGCGGCACAGCTGCAGTTCCGGGAGGATTTGGAACCGGCAAGACCATGACCCAGCATCAGCTGGCAAAATGGTGTGATGCTGATATCATCGTATATGTCGGCTGCGGTGAGCGCGGCAATGAAATGACCCAGGTACTGGAAGAATTCTCAGAGCTGATCGATCCAAAGAGCAACAAACCGCTGACGGAACGTACGGTTCTGATTGCCAATACTTCCAACATGCCGGTAGCGGCACGTGAAGCGAGTATTTATACCGGCATAACCCTGGCAGAGTATTATCGCGATATGGGCTACCATGTTGCAATTATGGCTGATTCTACTTCTCGTTGGGCAGAAGCGCTGCGCGAAATCAGTGGTCGTCTGGAAGAAATGCCTGCCGAAGAAGGTTTTCCGGCTTATTTACCTTCCCGTATATCGCAATTCTATGAGCGTGCAGGCTATATGGAAACACTGAGTGACGGGATTGGTTCGGTCACGATTATCGGTGCGGTATCGCCGCAGGGCGGTGATTTTTCAGAGCCGGTTACGCAGAATACAAAACGTTTTGTCCGCTGCTTCTGGGCGCTGGATAAGGCATTGGCTTATGCACGCCACTATTTTGCTATTAACTGGAATCAAAGCTATAGTGAATATGTAACCGATTTGGAAAAATGGTACAACAAAAACATTGACGTACGATTTTTGCGCGATCGTCAGCAGTTAACCGCTTTGCTTGCGGAAGAAACAAAGCTGATGGAAATTGTGAAACTGATCGGGTCTGACGTTCTGCCGGATGATCAGAAGCTGGTAATTGAAATTTCTAAAGTGATCCGTGTGGGTTATTTGCAGCAGAATGCATTTCATAAGGATGATACGTATGTGCCGCTGATCAAGCAGCTGAAGATGATGGATGTAATCCTACACCTGTATAAACGGGCTAAGGAAGTCGTTGTTTCCGGCAAGGCGTTGTCTTCGGTTTTGGAATTAGGGTTATTTGAAAAAGTCACAAAGATGAAATATGATGTTCCGAATGATCATTTGGAAATTCTGGATTCATATTTTTCCATGATCGATGAAGCCATCGATCAGGTACAGTAAGAGAGGAGGCATCTGTTTATGAGTGTACAGTATGTAGGTTTACATGAAATCAACGGATCGCTGATTTTCTTGGACGATGTTGACAATGTCGGTTTTGAAGAAACCGTAGAGATTCGTGTGGATGACGGTACTACACGTCTGGGCCGGGTGGTTCAGATTGAGGGTAAAAAAGCTGTTATTCAGGTATTTGAAGGTACCAACGGCATATCTTTGAAGAACACCCGTACAAAATTGACGGGTAAACCGATGGAGATGCCGCTGTCAAAGGAAATTTTGGGTAGAGTATTCAACGGAGCCGGGAAGCCGATTGACGGTTTGGGTGATATTTATACGGATAAGCGTTCCGATATCAACGGGCAGCCGTTAAATCCGGTATCCCGTGTGTATCCCCGTAACTATATCAATACTGGTATTTCCTCGATTGATGCTTTAATGACGCTGATTCGCGGTCAGAAGCTGCCAATTTTCTCAGGTTCTGGTATGCCGCATAATGAATTAGCGGTACAAATCGTAAAACAGGCTCGTTTATCCGGTGCTGAAGATTCTAAATTCGGTATTGTGTTTGCGGCCATGGGTGTAAAAAATGATATTGCGGATTATTTCCGTCGTTCTTTTGAGGAAGCAGGCGTTATGGAACGCGTTGTAATGTTTTTAAACCTTTCCAATGACCCAATCATTGAACGTACGCTGACACCTCGCTGTGCGTTAACCGCGGCGGAGTATTTGGCTTATGAGCACGACATGCATATTTTGGTTATTTTGACGGATATTACCTCTTATTGTGAGGCTCTGCGTGAGTTCTCCAGCAGTAAGGGTGAAATTCCGGGACGTAAAGGATATCCGGGGTATCTGTATTCTGATTTAGCTTCGCTGTACGAGAGAGCCGGCATCATTCATGGCGCAAAGGGAAGCGTTACCCAGATTCCAATTCTGACGATGCCAAATGATGATATTACACATCCGATTCCTGACCTTACCGGATATATCACTGAGGGTCAGATCGTATTGGATCGCAATCTGAATCAAATGGGCGTGTATCCGCCGGTCGGGGTACTGCCGTCGCTGTCACGTTTGATGAAGGACGGTATTGGTGAAGGTTATACCCGCAAGGATCATTCCGATGTCAGCAATCAGCTGTTTGCCTGCTATGCTAAGGTGCAGGATGCACGTTCCTTAGCAAGTGTCATCGGTGAAGATGAACTGAGCGACGTAGATAAAGAATATATGGAATTCGGTAAATTGTTTGAAGAGCACTTCTTGTCACAGGGATTCAATACCAACCGAACGATCGAGGAGACCCTGGATCTGGGTTGGGATCTGCTGTCCGTAATGCCGCGCAAGGAATTGGATCGTGTGGATGATGAGGTTCTTGATAAATTCTATGACCATGACCGTGCAGTGGAACGTTTCGAGCTAAAGGAAGCGACCATTATTCCAGAACTTGCTTCCAAGGGTAAATAGTTATGAGTACACAGGTTTTTCCGACCAAGGGTAATCTGATTGCGACAAAAAAATCCAAAGATCTGGCGGAAATGGGCTATGATTTGATGGATCGCAAGCGGAATATCCTGATTCGGGAAATGATGATGCTGCTGGACGATGTAAAATTGCTGCGTGATGAAATAACTACCACGTACGATACCGCCTATAAGGCCCTTCAGGAAGCGAATATGTCTTTGGGTGTTATTATCGATTTGGTGGACGCTGTACCGGTCGACACTGGCATTACCGTCACATACCGAAGTGTTATGGGAGTCGACATACCTAAAGTTCATTACGAAAAGCGTCCGATGCAGCTTACCTATGGACTGGAACGGGCTAATTCTAAGCTTGATTATGCTTATGTCTGTTTCTATAAGGTAAAGGAATTGACCGTAATTTTGGCGGAGATCGATAACAGTGTATATCGTCTTGCCAATGCGATCCGAAAAGCGCAGAAACGTGCGAATGCGTTAAAGAACATTGTGCTTCCGGATTTTCAGGATACGATCAAATTCATTTCTGAGGCATTGGAAGAAAAAGAGCGTGAAGAATTTTCCCGCCAGAAAGTAATCAAGGCAAATAAGGAAAAAGCCGCTGCAATTGGAGAATCATAAAGGTGAAGCTGAAACGATTGTTTCAGCTTTTTCTTTTTAAAAATGATGAATAGAAATGAATTTTAAAAGGATATTTTTTATATATTACGGAGAATCAAAGAAAGCAAAAAAAATACAAAAAAAGTGTTGCATTAATGGGGAGAGTTTGGTATTATAAGTAGGCACTGATAAAGTAAACATGCGCCCATAGCTCAACTGGATAGAGCGTTTGACTACGGATCAAAAGGTTGCGGGTTCGATTCCTACTGGGCGCGCCATTACTTATCAGTTATAGCTCACGGGATGTAGCACAGCTTGGTAGTGCACTTGATTTGGGATCAAGGGGTCACAGGTTCAAATCCTGCCATCCCGACCATTATTTTAATTGGCTGGGTAGCTTAGCTGGCTAGAGCATTCGGTTCATACCCGGAAGGTCGTGGGTTCGACTCCCACCCCCGCCACCATTTAAAATAGTAGCTGGACCCTTAGCTCAGTTGGTTAGAGCATCCGGCTCATAACCGGTGGGTCGTAGGTTCGAGTCCTACAGGGTCCACCATTTATAAAGCGTATCAGCGCCTTAGACAACCCATCTGGAGGAATACCCAAGTGGTTGAAGGGTCCGGTCTTGAAAACCGGTAGGTCGAGAAATCGGCGCCTGGGTTCGAATCCCAGTTCCTCCGCCATTTTGAAAGCTTTGAAAATTGAATATGTGTCATATACATCGCGGGGTAGAGCAGTCTGGTAGCTCGTCGGGCTCATAACCCGGAGGCCGTTGGTTCAAATCCTTCCCCCGCAACCAAATGGTTCCTTAGCTCAGTTGGTAGAGCAAAGGACTGAAAATCCTTGTGTCCGCAGTTCAATTCTGCGAGGAACCACCATTGATAAATAAGCGTTTTAGCCCATTAATAATGGTTGAAACGCTTTTTTATTGTTTTTTTAAATGTCCGAAAATATACCAAAATATACTAAAATAAGTGTCGTCAAAATGTCGTCAAAATGCCATTTTTGATATTAAGTGTCGTCAAAGTATAATAAATATGAAAAAGTGCTTTTTTATGATAATCTAATTGTCTGGGTAGCATTGATCCTGATAGGTGGTATATTCTTTCACTGGAATTTTACACAGGATATCCCAATGCTTTGAAACTATTCTGCAATGTATGAGTAATAGATCCTATTATCAAAATGAAAACCAGTTTTTAATAGTTTTACATGAATGATCTAAAATAAAGAATGAATTTTTGCGATTGCGGATTTATTAGTGATAAGAATATGCTTCTCTTACTATACATTACATTTTTTTACTGATGATTAAGGTGTAAATAAAAAATACACGTATATGGGAGTGAAAGGGGGAGCCAAAATGTCATGGTTTGCATGGCTTGCGGCAGCTGCAGGGGCAGCGGCAGTCTTTAAAATTCTCACCAGTGGCCGCGGCCGCTTTAATTTCGGAGGCCTGTCACTTCGCTGGGGGTGATTTTTAGGCATAACATTTTTGTTTCGGCATAGTCTTTATTGAGGTGTATACATATGAATAATAAGAAACTGATCTACGCGTTCGCATGTGGACTGTCAATTTTATTTGCGGGCATCTATTATGCGGTCTTTGTAAATCTGGGTCAGGATGAATCCAAGTCCACCGCCAGCGAAGTTACCTTATATATGAACCAGGTTGGCTTGTATAAGCAGCAGGACAGTATCGATAAGATGAAGGCTCAGCTGGAAACCTATGGACTGGTTGGTTATCAGCGCGATATGGGTGATGTGACCGCGGTCGTCTGCGGCGTTAGCACATCAAAGAAAGAAACTGTGAAGGCACAGGAATCACTTACTAAGAACAACGTAACATTTCTTTTGAAAAGTGTGAAAACCAAGGATGCGTCCGTTATTCAAAAAATTCATGATAAAGATTATGCCGGCGCATTGGAGATGATGAAGGAATCAAAGTAAAAGAATTGTGTGAACCGGAGCGGCCAAGGGAAAAGGCTTATCAAAATGGAATTGAAAGTCTGTCAAATCGTGATTTAATTGCTATTCTGCTTCGTTGCGGCACCAAGGGAATGTCAGTTTTACAGCTATCTGATGAATTGCTGAAGAATTGTCGCACGATCAGTGATCTTTTAGATCTGGGTCTGAATGATCTGCTGAAGCAGAAGGGCATAAAGAAAGCGAAAGCATTACAGCTGCTGGCGAGTTTTGAACTGTCACGGCGCATTGCTCTGGATCAGACACAAAAGCAAAAAGTGCGAATTGAGGAACCGCAGACGCTGGCGAGCTGGTTGAATATGCAGATTGGTTTTTGCAGTCAGGAACATTTCCTGGTGATCTTTCTGAACACGAAAAATGAAATTCTTTCTTATCGGACGCTTTTTATCGGTTCATTAAATGCCAGTATTGTCCATCCTCGCGAAATCTTTAAGGAAGCGATTCAAAGCGGCTGTGCTAAGATAATCTGCGCTCATAATCACCCTACGGGGGATACACAGCCCAGCGATCAGGATATTGCAGTGACTCGCTGTATTAAGGAAACCGGAGAAATTATCGGCATTCCACTGCTGGACCATATCATTGTCGGGCGAAATCATTATCTAAGCCTACGCGAAAGACAGCTGCTATAAGCTGTCTTTTATATTTGCCGGATTGATTGTAATTATTCGTTGAAACGTAAGCCGTTAACCCTTATAATAAGGAAGAATAGAAATTAGGTGAAGATATGCCAAGATTTACACGTATACAAAAAATTATCATCGCAGTGATAGCGGTGTTTATGGTGTTCGGCTTCATTACCAGAAGTATGCAGAACGGAAACATGATATCTAAATTTGGATATGATGCCTTTACGATGCTGCGATACAGCCTGATTGAAAATCCCGTGGAGACCGTTAAAAACTGGGGCAGTGATTTCTCCGACCTCTGGGAAGCAAAGCTGGAAAATGATGAGCTGAAGCATGAAATGTCTAAGCAGAAGCTGTATAATGTTGAGCTTCAGGAACAGAAGCGTCAGAATGCAGAATTGAAAAAGCTGCTGAAGATGAATCATTCAATTACCGATTATGGAAAAATCGGGGCAAGTGTTGTACGACGTGATGCGGATATGTGGAATAATCTGTTAACGATCAATGCTGGTTCTAAAGACGGAGTGAAGCAGAATATGGCGGTTGTTTCTTCCAAGGGAGTGATTGGTACAGTCAAGGATGTATTCAAGCATACCAGTACAGTAAAGCTGCTGACGACAGAATCACCCGGAGAGAATATGAGCGTAAAAGTATCGGTTGATGATAAAACCAGTGTCGAGGGAATTTTGGAATATTACGATGCAGAAAGTGAACGTTTCATTGTAACCGTATTAAGCAACAGTAAGGAAATCAAAAAGAATATGAATGTGATCACATCCGGTCTTGGCGGTAAATATCCGGGCGGATTGTATATCGGCAAAGTGACCAAGGTCGAGGAAATGGACAATAAGATTGGCAAAAAGCTGTATGTGAAGCCGGGTGCTGATTTTAAAAACTTTGAATATGTCAGTGTTATCGATTACAGTGAGGATGCATCATGAAGGCGCATGTATTCTATGTTTTTCTATGCTTCTTAATTGATGGTATTCTAGCTGTGCTTTTTCCGAATTCGTATCTGCTCGATCAAATGATGTTCATACCTTGTCTTGGGTTTTCTGCCATGGTGCTCACCATCCGAGAAATGGATTTGGTAAATGCCTGTCTGTTTGCCTGCTGCTTTGGAATTTTCTATGATTTCTTCTATGCGCAGACATTTGCTGTAAATGCTGTTATTTTTACGATTATTGCCTTGATTGTCCATACTTGGTCACGCCATATGACGGAGACGATCGTCGAACTTCTGGTTTTATGTATTTCGACAATTTTTGTCAAGGAGCTTATGGTATATATTGTGATGAGCCTGCAGTCAGTTACGGACATGTCCTTGACGACATGGTTTATCAATCGGGAATTTCTTACCCTGATATTCAATGTCGGTCTTGCCCTTATCGTTGTCTTCCTTCTTCGCATCAAAGACGACTATCTGGAAATCAGAGACCGCAGGATACGCAGGGAGGAGCATATCCAATGGACGAAGTTATCATCAAAGCGATGAATCAGCAGTATGTAGTAAAATGCCACATTCAGGATTTTTCACAATTTCAAATGCTATTAAAACAAAAGCTTCAATCTTGCGCTGCGCTGAAGCAGGGCCATTTTGATGCTTTTTTTGATGTCAGCCGCAAGCTGGATGATCATGAGCTGTATACAATCTTTCAAATCTGCAGGGAATCTCAAACAACGATTTTGGGATTTACAACCGTAAAGAAAGCTGCTGGTTTACAAATTTGCAGACAAAAGCTGCACAGCGGACAGAAATACTTTTTTGATGCACCGACACTTGTAATCGGAAATATTCCCCGCGATACATATGTCAGCTGCTACGATTCACTCTTCGTATTGGGGGAGGCTTCCGGTAATATCGATTTGTATGATCGTAGTGCATTGGTAGGCGCCTCAATATTCTCCCGCTGTTTTATCCGAATTTGCGATACCAGTTTCCAAAATGTGACAAATTATGCACCCTCTCAAGTTTACTATAATGAACAGACACTGATATGCAGAGAACTGAAGGAGGAGATCGTATGGGACAATCAATTGCTGTAACATCGGGAAAAGGGGGAGTCGGTAAAAGCAGCGTCTGTGTCAATCTGGGAATGGTGCTTGCTGAGATGGGGAAAAAAGTATGCTTGATCGATGTTGATCTGGGGCTGAAAAATTTAGATGTTATGCTGGGACTGGAAAATCGGGTGCTGTATGATCTGCGGGATGCCATGGAAGGAAGATGTCCATTAAATAAGGCAATCCTTCGTGATAAACGTCAACCGAATCTATTTCTGCTCCCTGCTTGTAAGTCAGTCAATTTGCAATATTTCCAGGGAAGTGATTTAAAGCTGGTCGTACAGGAATTAGAAAAAACCTTTGATTATGTACTACTGGATACTCCGGCGGGTATTGAATCCGGCTTTGTGCATTCTATCGCCTGCGTAAGCAAGGTGCTGCTGGTAACCAATTTGGATATTACCTCGGTTCAGGATGCGGATCGGGTGATCGGAATTTTGATGAAGGACGATATCACGGATATTCAACTCATTGTAAACCGCATGAATCCAAAATACATAGAAAAAGGCATCACGATACCCCTTGAGGATGCCTTGAACTGGTTATCGGTTGATCTGCTGGGATATGTATTCGATGATGAGAATGTCATTCGGGCTAATAACCGAGGCATTCCCTTGACCTTGGATCGCCATTCCCAGGTATATGAATGCTTTAAAGCATTAGCGCTGCGTTTAACCGGTCAGCCGTGTGCACTGCCCAAATATAAAGAAAAGAAACTGCTGCAGAAACTGTTCGGGTGAGCGGCAGTTTTCTTTCGGTGGTATTTTTCTTGGATTGATGATAAAATGGTTACCAGGGAGGCAGGATAATGTTGAAACGAAGTCTACATAAATTAAATGAAAAATTATCATTGCCGCTTTTGCTGAAAGTGATTTGTGTGCTGCTGATTCTTTGGCTGCTGAAAATGACCAATACGGTCTGGTCGAGCTGGCTTCAGACACTGATATCGATCTTTCAGCCATTTTTAATCGGATTTATATTAGCTTATATCATTTCACCGCTGGTGGATTTTCTGCAGCGGAAAGGAATTCCAAAAAATATTGCGATTCTGGTCTTTTGGATTGTGTTGATTGTTGCCATCGTAGCGCTGTTTATCGTACTGATGCCAATCCTTTATGAAAAGATCGTGGACTTCATCAATTCTTTGGTTAAGGGTGTGTACTGGATCAATTTAAAGGTAAGTGAACTCACCAATGGACAGGAAATTGCCTTATTAGAAAATGTTATTGATACCTTGGTGAAGTCGCTGCAGTCCTATGATACATGGCTGCCTAATGTGGTATCGACAATTCCAGGATTTATGAATACGTTTTTGAATATTTTAACAACGACTTTATTTTCGATTATTATTTCAATTTATATGCTGTTTGATTTTACTAAGATCAAGACGAGAATCAAAAAACTGTTTGATCATTTCAGTCCGGAGTCGTCGGTGTATTTAACCGCGGTGAACGGCGAAGTATCGGTATATATTCGATCACTGCTCGTCATCATGCTGATCAAGTTTGCGGAGTATGGTTTATTTTATTATCTGGTCGGACATCAGGACTGGATGATCATTGCTGCGCTTACCTCTATAGGTGTATTCATCCCCTACTTAGGCGGTACGATCGCTAATGCAATCGGTATTTTAACGGCACTTTCTCTAAGCCCGTTTCGCATTGCTTGCCTGCTGATTGGAATCGTTGTGTTGTCCAATGTGGATGCTTATGTCATTTCTCCAATGGTTCATAAAAAACGCAGTGCACTGGGACCGCTGGTAACACTGTTTGCAATTTTTGCGGGAGGGGTTGTTGCCGGGGCAATCGGAATTATGATTTCCGTACCGCTGGCTATCGCGATTCGTACCTGGTATCTGATTTACATGGAGAAAAAAGGCAGTAAGGAAACTTTGTCAAAAGAAAGTATCGACTCTGTATGATCGATGCTTTTTTTATGTCTAATCCCTTTTTCAAACGCATATAGTTTGGTAGGAGGGATACATATGAGAAATATCAGAAGTGTACGCAGACGTATCCGCAGCCGGCAGTATGATCATTTATACCCTAAAGAACATAATCGGCTGTTTACCGTTATTTATCGGACGGTCATTGTGGTGATGTGTGTCACAGTACTTGGTCTTGGCCTTTTGATCAATAATAAACTAGGGCTTGTGGAGCTTCCAAAACAGCTTTCCAGCATTCATCTTGGGATGATCAGTGAGTGGCTGCCGTTTGAAGACTGGTTTAAGCTGAAGGATGATAAGACAGTAGCTGCAGCACCGGCTTATCATTTGCTAAAGGATGATCTGTATGCGAATGGAAGCAATCAGGCGACCTCGATCTTGAATGGGGTTGTCATGCATGTACAGCATACGACGACGGATAAATACAGTGTTACCATCCGCCATGATAATGGAGTCATCGCTACCTACAGCAATCTTGACAGCAGCGATCTGAAACAGGATGAACGCGTGCTGAAAGACGCGGTGATCGGTTCCTATCAGAATTCCCTGTCTATTGTCTTTATGAAGGATGAAAAGAAAATTGATCTGAGCACGGCTTTAAAGGCTTCATGAAAATACACTTTTCCTGGCTTTGGATACCCTTTAGCGCATTATATTTGTTTTATCATATGCAGAAAGTAATGCTGTGTATTTTTGCTATACTTGCTGTTCATGAATGTGCACATCTGCTGACAGCCCGCATTTTTCACTATGAAATTGGCCCGGTTATCATCTATCCGTTTGGATTAGGTGCCCGCATTTATCATATCGGGCATGGAAATGTATGGAAAGAGCTGCTGATCATTGCGGCCGGGCCGGCAACCCATCTGTTCTTTCCTTTCGTGTTTGAGTGGTTGGAGCTCTCAGGGCTCATTTCGCAGTCATATCACAGTTATCTGATCCAGATCAATTCATCAATTCTTTTGTTTAACACTCTGCTGGTATGGCCCTTAGATGGCGGCCGTATACTACAGAGCATCTTTCACTTGTGTCTGCCATACGATGTTGCTCAGCTGCTGACCTTTGGCTGCTCGCTTTTTAATCTGCTGCTGATCTGTACCGGTCATTTGGTGCTCAATGCTTCTTCCATCCTCGTCGTGATTTTTTTGTTTCTGCAAATACTCATCGCTTGGCGGCAGCTTGCGATCGATCAGTTTCAGTTTTATATGTACCGATATCAGCATCCTTTCAATGGGCATTTGAAAGCACATGAGCATAACGATCTGTATCGGCAGCGAGAAAATCTTCTGCGCATGGGAAAGGGTTGGATAAGTGAACGTGATTGGCTGAAGCGTCATCTTACCCAACCTAAAGATATGGATGCGGAACACTCTTCATTTATGATCTGAGGAGTGTTTTTTGTATTCTAGAATATACGGGTTGGTTGTGATATAATGCTAAGCAGGAGGGCGTATATGAAGAAGAAACTATTATTGGCTGCTTTACTTTGTTTCAGCACGCTCACAGCCTGCAGTCCCGGCAAACCTAAATTATGTGCAACTGTCTATCCGGTGCAGTATTTAATTAAGAGCATCGGCGGTGAATATGTGGAAAGCTGTAATATTACAGAAAATAAGGTGATACAGCGAGCTTCTATCAAAACAAATTTCAGTAAACTTTTGAAGGATGCTGATGCGCTGTTTTATATCGGTGGGTTGGAACCGTATATGGATATTTATCAAGAAGATATCAGTTCCTCCAATACCGATTTGATTGATTTATCCGCTCGTTCGGCTATCTATAAATTCCAGCGTTACTTTACGACCTATGCGTCTGATCAGACAGCGGTTGTAGAAGGCTCTTACTATGATGGCGATATCTTTAAATCAATCGATCAATATGCGAATGATCCGATGATCTGGATGGATCCGATTGCGATGACTTCGATGGGCTCTTCGATTCGTGACTATTTGGTAAAAGAATATCCTGAATATAAAAAAGTATTCAATGAAAATTTTGAATCCCTGCAGATATCGCTGGCCCGGCTGGACAGTGAATATCAGGACTTAAAAGCAGTGCATAGTGATATCAAGATCGTAACGATGACCCCAAGCTTCGGTTACTGGCAAAAATCCTATGGCATTAATGTGTATCCGGTCATTTTATCACGGTACGGCGCGCTGCCTTCTAATGCGCAGCTGGCGATTATTAAGCAGCGGATCATTGATGACGGAGTTCGCTACATTGTTTATGAAGACAATATGACCAATGATATGAAGAAGCTGTATAATACTTTAAAAAATGAATTGGGACTTATTACCATTGATTTATCAAATATTTCATCACTGTCAGCGGAAGATAAAAAAGCAAATAAAAACTATCTCAGTATCATGTATGAAAATTTGAAAGTATTGGAAGCTCTGGAATAAAAAAGCGCAGTGATCAGCGCTTTTCTTTTTTGCAGAGGACTTTTCTAGGTAACTTTTCTGGAATGTGGTAAAATATAAATACTGTTATCAGGATCATGATCGGAGGTAATTAACATATGAAAAAAATGTTATTGATAGATGGTAATTCCATGCTGTTTCGGGCTTATTACGCAACATTGTACGGAAGCCGTATGAGCACCTCAAACGGGGTGCCGACCAATGCCGTATTCGGCTTTGTCCATATGATTCAAAAAGCCTTAACACTGGTTGAACCGGATGTGGTGTTAGTAGCATGGGATAGTGGGAAGCCCACCTTCCGCCATATCGAGTACCAAGCATACAAAGGTACCCGTAAGGAGCTGGATCAGGAGCTGATCGTTCAGTTTCCGATTGCGAGAGAATATTTGGATGCGGCCAATCTGCATCGCTATGAACAGGATGGGGTCGAAGCGGATGATATCATCGGTACAATGGCCAGAAGTTATCCTGATTATCAGATTCATATTCTTTCCAGCGATCGTGATTTGCTGCAGCTGATCGATCCTACCACCGATGTATATCTGATGAAAAAGGGAATTACCGAAATTGAAGTGATGGATGAAGCTAAGCTGAAAGAAACAATGAATATTGAGCCTTTGCAGATCATTGATCTAAAAGGATTAATGGGTGATAGCGCGGATAATATTCCCGGGGTAAAGGGCATCGGCGAGAAAACAGCATTAAAGCTTTTAGATCAGTATCATAGTGTCGAGGGTGTGTATGAACACTTGGATGATATCAAGGGCAAGCTGAAAGAGAAGCTGGAGACCGGAAGGGAAGCCGCCTTTTTATCAAAGCATTTGGCAACGATCATCACCGATGTGGAAATACCGTTCACAACTGATGATTTGACCTATGAAGTCGATGATGAAAAGCTTCAGTCCTTTTTCAGAAAATATGAAATGAGCAGTTTTCTGAAACAGCTGGATCGTCCTCAAGCAAAAAAAACAACTGTGGAAATGCAAATAGTCGAGCATCTGGATACGGCTTTTCTAAAGGATGATGTCATGATCTGGGCCGATATGGACAATGAAAGCTACTATGAAGCTTCGGTGTATGGATTTGGGCTGTATGATGGGATTCACATGCAGTACCTATCCTTAGCGGATGCTCGTGACGATACTAATTTTTTGGGACTGCTGAAAGGCAATTACCGTAAGATCGGGTATGATGTAAAAAATATATATCATGCCTTGAGCCGACTGGATATACCTTTTACGAAATTTTCATTTGACTTGATGATTGCGGCTTTTTTGTGCGATGGAACGTTAAGCGACTTCAGTAAGCTGGCACAAAAATACGGATTTTCTTACATAAACAATGATGAAATCTACGGAAAAAAAGGAAAGCCGAAATTGGCTGATGAAACGCAGCGTATTGCTTATGTGCAGGCGCAGCTGTCTGATTTTTATGCCTTGGTGAAACCATTGCAGGACGAATTGGAAGCAAAAGAAATGACGTCACTGTTTCAGGAAATTGAAATGCCGTTGACGTATATCCTCTACGAAATGGAAAAAAATGGGGTTCATACCAGCCTGACGATGTTGGAAGAGATTGCGAAAACGACTGAAGCTAGAATCAATGAGCTGTTGGATCAGATCTATGTGATCGCCGGTCATGAATTTAACGTGAATTCACCAAAGCAGCTGGCGGTAGTTCTGTTTGATGAGATGGGTTTGAAGGGCGGCGGAAAAAAGCGCAGCACGGCCATTGATGTGCTGGAAAAATTGATTCATGTACATCCGATCATACCATTGTTGATCGAACAGCGTAAGTATCAAAAAATCTATTCTACCTATGCGACTGGACTGGGAAGACATGTCCTGAAGGACGGAAAGATTCATACCATTTTTAATCAATGTCAGACGCAAACCGGACGGTTGTCATCGAGTGAGCCGAATTTACAGAATATCAGTGTTCGTGATGAGGAAGCAAAGGAAATCCGTAAGGCCTTTGTAGCCAGTGAGGGCTGTGTGCTGTTATCTGCTGACTATTCCCAGATCGAACTGCGTATGCTGGCTCACATGGCAAAGGAAGAAGAAATGATCCAAGCGTTCCAAAACAATATTGATATTCATACAAAGACCGCAATGCAGATCTTTGGGGTAACGCAGGAGGAAGTAACGTCCAATATGCGAAGAAGTGCAAAGACCGTTAATTTCGGAATCGTGTATGGACAGTCTGATTTTGGATTAAGTGAACAGCTTGGGATCAGCCGCAGGGAAGCAAAGCTGTTTATTGATAAATATTTTGAGTCCTATCCGCGGATCAAGACGTTTATGGATGAAACGATTGCGTTCTGTGAGGCGAACGGCTATGTGACAACCTTATTTAACCGCCGCCGTTATATTAAGGAAATCAGTGATAAAAATTATATGATGCGGGAATTCGGTAAACGGGCTGCGATGAATGCCCCGATTCAGGGAAGTGCTGCGGATTTGATTAAAAAAGCGATGATTGATGTATATACGAGAATGCAGGAAGAAAAAATGGAATCAAAAATGATCCTGCAGATTCACGATGAATTGATTTTTGATGTGAAACTGGAGGAGCAGGAAAAGATGATCCAGCTGGTTGAGGACTGCATGCAGCATGCGATGGAGCTTTCAGTACCGTTGATCGCTGAAGCCAAAATCGGATCGTCGTGGTTTGAAGCAAAGTAGGTGAGGAAGTATGCCGGAACTACCGGAAGTGGAAACAGTTGTCAGAACTTTGGAAAAAAAGCTTGGACATTGTACGATTGAATCAGTTGAAGTACGCTGGCCTAAGATTATCGATACACCGGATATCAAAACCTTTTGTGATCGTTTAAAGGGGCAGACGATCCAAAGCTATGGCCGTATCGGGAAATATTTGATGTTTGATCTGGGTGATCAGATGTTGATTGCGCATATGCGCATGGAAGGTAAATTTTACGTACAGAAGGCTGAAGAGCCGTATGATCATAAGCATGTTCATTTACTCATCAGAATGCGTGACGGGTTTGAACTGCGCTATCACGATACTCGAAAATTCGGCCGTTTTGCGTTATATGATAAACGGGAAGATCCCTATGCATATCCAGCCCTGAAGCATGTTGGATTGGATGCGTTTGATGAACGGCTGACCCCGACCTATCTGTATCAGCAGATGCATAAGCGGCGGATCACTTTAAAACAGGCGCTTCTCGATCAGCAGATCATGGCGGGAGTTGGCAATATCTATGCGGATGAAATCTGTTTTGCCCTACGCATGCATCCAGCCACCAAAATATGGCATCTGCGTAAAAAAGATTACGAAACGATGCTTACGGAAACGCGAAGAATATTAAGCGGTGCAGCCAGAGCCGGCGGTACGACGATTCGGTCATATACATCTTCTTTGGGGGTGGATGGACGGTTTCAGCTGGAATTGAATGTACATGCACGGGAGGGGGAACCGTGTCCGATCTGTCAGGGAATGGTTAAAAAGATTACTCTGGCGACTCGCGGTACTTATTATTGCCCTGCCTGTCAGAGGAAGCGATAATGAAAAGAATTGGATTAACAGGAATCATGGGAGCGGGGAAATCGACGGTCATTGCCTGTTTAAAGGATATGGGAATTACTGTTCTTGACTGTGATACAATCAATCATGCTTTGATGGAAAAAGGAGAGCCTGGATATGCTTGCTTGATGGAAGCGTTTGGCCCATCAATCTTGAATGAACAGGGGGCGATCGATCGCCGTCTGCTTTCTGATCAGGTCTTTCATGATGATCAGAAACGGCAGCAGCTGGAATCTATCATGCATCCGCTGATTCAGCAGCGGATGGAAGACGAATTGAAAAATCATAAGCAGGAAACGATGGTCGTTGTAGAAGTGCCGCTGCTGTTTGAAATTCATTGGGAGCACCATTTCGATGAGGTATGGGTCGTCAGCGGTGATGAGGAAGTACTGCTTCAGCGGTTGGAAAAGCTGCGTAAAATCGATGCTGAGGAAACTAGAAGAAGATGGAAACATCAGCTTTCACAGGCAGAAAAATGCCGGCGAGCTGATGTGGTAATTGATAACAGCGGTACACGAGAAGAGCTTCAAAAACAAATGAAAACTTTGATACAGGGAAAGGGATAGCGTATGTTGAAGGTTGAAGATAAACTGACGATCGAGGGTATCATTACACTAAACGGGCGGCAGCTCGCTGCTTTGAATATGCTCTATCAGCCGTTGATGCAGGGTGATGCATATATCCTGTATCAGACGCTATATGCGCTAAGCACGGTGCCGACGAAAATCAACAATCATTTATTACTGAAGAATCTGACGGGGCTCAGTATGGAACGTATGGAGAAATGCCGTCATATTCTTGAACAATATCTCTTGTTGAAAACATATTACAGCGGGGCAAAAAACCGCTATATCTATGAGCTTTTCGCGCCGCTGAACGGGGATCAGTTTTTGCGTCACGAGGTTTTCGGCCGTGTCTATATGAAGCAGATGGGGAAGCAGGTTTATGAGTTTGCGAAACGCTCCTTTGCCCTGCCTCATGAAAATAAAGATGAGTATCAGGATATCAGTCTGCCGTTTGAGAATATCATCCAGAAGGGCTGGGAAGAAAAAGAGGAAGCAAGCTTCTTAGCGCTGAAGCCGGATCACAGCCCGTTAGATTCCAATACTATTCCAGTTCACTTCAATTATGAAGCTTTTTTGTCCAGCTGCTCGCAAGTGTTGTTTCCGGAAGCACAGCGCAGTGCTGAAAATCTTCGTTTGATCGGTGAACTGGCAACCATTCATGGAATTGATGAACAAACAATGCGGATGTTCGTGGGAAAAAGCATCAATCTGAAAACTAAGCAGCTGAATGTGGACAAATTGAAAAAGCTGGTGCGTCATGCGCATGTCGACAATCCGGACGCACCGAGTGAAAATCCTTATCTGATGGCTCCGGTACGTTTTCTGCAGTTAAAGCAGGGGGGGATTGAGGTTACCTCCAGCGACCGCTTTTTGATCGAAAATCTGATCCGGGAATACCGCATGCAGCCGGAGGTTGTGAATGTCTTGATTGAATATGTTTTGGAAAAGACTGGTCAGAAGCTGTCAAAAGCTTATGTGGAACGAGTTGCCGGCACTTGGATCCGGCTTCGTATCGATACCTGGGAAAAAGCCAAGGAACAGATTGCTCTGGAACAGGAACCGCAAAAGACCAAGCGTCAATATGGGAAAAAAGAAAAGCAGCTGCCGGATTGGTATGAGCAAAGCAATAACGAAGATGATACTTCCGTAGTCGATGAAGCAGAACTGCAGGAACTGATGCGCAGTTTAGGAGGGGAATAAGATGGAGAAAATGCAATTTACCTTTACCTTGAGTGAAGAACAGCAAAAACTGAAGGAATATCATTTTCAGCATCTTGTGAAAGATCCGCAAATTCAGAAATGGCTGAAACAGTATCAGCAGCCGGAGCGTTTCATTTATGAACACACTGGAAAATTTATGGATTTTATGCGTCGTAAAGAATTTTGTAATCAATGCAAGGGCTTGAAATTCTGTGTTCAGCCGCAACCCGGATATTGCTTAAGTCTATATATGGATGATATCCTCATGGAGCGATTGGAGCCCTGTGCTTATCAGCTGGCGCAGGTGAATGACTTTGCTCACAAAAAACAGTATCGCATATGTGACTGTTCCGATGCGATGCTGCGGGTGGATCTTAGCAAGCTGGATGTTTCAAAGGAAAGCAATGAATATAAGAGCATGCTCATGGAAATTATAATGGAAATTCGGAAGGAAAAGCTGAATAAAGGCATTTATTTTTATGGTCGTCCCGGAGTGGGGAAATCATTTCTTGCCGCAGGCATTACCAATTACTTTGCCAAGCAGGGAAAAACTTGTGCATTTATTCACATACCGACGCTGATCGGTGATCTGAAGCTTTTGTTCCAGGATAAAAGCGCCTTGGATCATAAGCTGAATCTGATTAAAAATGTCGATGTGGCAGTGTTTGATGACATTGGCGGGGAAACCGTCAGTGCTTGGAGCCGTGATGAAATACTCCTTTCGTTACTGAATGAACGTATGGAGCAGCGCCGATATACATTGTTTACCAGCAACTATTCTCAAAGTGAACTGCAGGAGCATTTTGCAATCAGTGCACAGGGCTTTAAGGAACCGGTAAGTGCAGATCGGATCATGGAAAGAATTAAAGCGCTTTCTTGTGAAAAATTTATTAAAGGTACGAGCAGAAGGGTATAAAAAGCTAGTAAATCTTGTCAGAAAATGTTATTATGTTAGTCGTGAATGGAGGTATTCCATATGATAAAACGCATAGGTGTATTAACCTCCGGTGGTGACGCCCCGGGTATGAATGCTGCAATTCGCGCTGTTACTCGTGTAGCTATCAACAGCGGTATCGAAGTTTTTGGTATTTATGACGGATATCGTGGCATGGTAGAAGGTAGGATCGAACCTTTAACCAGGCAGAGTGTCGGTGATATCATCGACCGTGGTGGTACCCTGCTTGGATCGGCCAGACTGCCTGAATTCAAAGATAGTACCGTTCGTGAAAAAGCGATCGAGCAGCTGCATAAGCGAGGAATCGAAGCCGTCGTTGTAATCGGTGGCGATGGTTCTTATCGCGGGGCGCTCGCACTGACGGAAATGGGAATCAATTGTATCGGTCTGCCCGGTACGATTGACAACGATATTTCCAGTACAGATTTTACGATCGGTTTTGATACAGCGCTTCATACGGTAGTTGATGCGGTCGATAAGCTGCGCGATACATCCAGTTCACATCATCGCTGCTCAGTGGTGGAAGTGATGGGAAACCGCTGCGGCGATCTCGCGCTTTGGGCAGGACTTGCCTGCGGTGCGGAAATAGTCGTTACTGCACAGACCGGTTTTGAAGAAACGGAAGTGCTGGAGCGGCTGCGGGATTTTGATCTGGTTCGCAAGAAACGTCATGCGATCGTGATCATCTCGGAAAAGATTACTGATGTTCATATGTTTGCCAAAAAGATTTCACAGACAACCGGCTTTTCCGGACGTGCGACAGTATTGGGTCATGTACAAAGAGGCGGCTCGCCTACGCCGACTGATCGTGTCATGGCTTCCCGCATGGGAGAAAAAGCGGTCGATTTACTGATGCAGGGAATCGGCGGTCAGTGTGTCAGTATACGTGATAATGCGATTGTTGGAGTTCCGATTGAAGAAGCGCTGAATATTCCGCGTGCTTCAAGAAGACAGCTTCAAAATCTGTTTGACCGTCTGGTTTAGGATTGTTGGAAAGGAAATGAATGAAAAATATGGAAAGAAGAACGAAAATCATATGTACGATCGGACCGGCTTCTGAAAGCCCGGAAATGTTGGAGAAACTGGTATCGGCCGGAATGAATATCACCCGTCTGAATTTCTCTCACGGAGATTATGAAGAGCATGGAAAACGAATTGAAACCATTCGTCAAATCGCCAAGAAAACCGGTCAGAGTATTGCAATTTTATTGGATACCAAAGGACCGGAGGTACGTTTGGGTGATTTCAAGAACGGTGCTGAAGAATATAAAACCGGCGATATCGTAACGCTGGTAAAAGAAAAGATAGAAGGAACTCATGAACGTTTTCATGTACAGTGTCCGGAAATCTTTGAAGATGTTGATGTTGATGGAACTATTTTAATTGATGACGGTAAGGTACGGCTGACAATTTTGGAAAAGAAGCCGGGTGAGTTGGTATGCCGGATTGAAAATCCTGGTGTTTTGAAAAGCCGAAAAGGCTGTAACCTTCCGGGCGTAAAACTGAGTATGCCGTTTATCTCTGAGAAGGATGAAGCCGACATTCGTTTTGGTGCGAAAATGGGCGTAGATTACATCGCGGCATCTTTTACTCGCAGAAAAGAAGATGTATTGGCCATTCGTAAGATTTTAAAAGAGGAAGGCCGAGAAGATATTCAGATTATTCCGAAGATCGAAAACCAGGAAGGCTTTGATAATTTGGAAGAAATCATCGAAGCTGCGGACGGGGTCATGGTTGCCCGCGGAGATTTGGGAGTCGATGTATCTTTGGAACTGGTTCCTTTGTATCAAAAGAGTATTATCCGGGTAGCCAATGCAATGGGCAAGCCGGTCATTACCGCAACACATATGCTGGAAAGCATGATGGGCAATCCGCGTCCTACTCGTGCTGAAGCAAGTGACGTAGCGAATGCGGTCTTGGATGGAACGGACGGCATCATGCTGAGTGGTGAATCGGCAGTCGGCGCTTATCCAATCGAAGCGGTACGCACGATGGATAAGATCGCAAAGGCAGTCGAGGAAACCATTCCTTATCGTGAACGCTTGAAGAATGCGATCAAAACCAGCCAGCATACCAAGAATGATGCGATTGGTATTGCGGTGGCAGATTCTGTACTGACCTTGGATGTAAAAGCGATCATTGCGTTTACTCAGAGTGGTACAACTGCGCGTCGTATTTCAAAATTCCGTCCGAAAGCAGAAGTAATCGCAGTTACTTTTGATGAAACGGTACAGCGTTCATTGGCAGCTAACTGGGGTGTCCACACAGTCATCAGCGAAGTAGCCAACAATCCGAGCAATGAAGTAGAGCTGGCTCGTAAGATTGCGAAAGAATGCGGCTATCAGGTAGGAGATATGATCATCGTAACCGCTGGATATCCGGTTGGCTGCGGTGCTACCAACGCGATGAAAATAATCGAAGTAAAATAACGAGCATGGGGATGATGAAAATCATCCTTTTTTATGTTTAGAAAGACATTCTGTGATAGAATAAAACAAGGACAAGGGGGAAACCTTAATGAAGAAATATATCGGAATCGATTTGGGCGGTACAAATGTAAGGGTGGCACGTGTGGATGAAAGCGGACATATCGAAGCGATGGTCAAATCACCGACGGAAATTATTAACGGCTATGATTTCGTGATGGGAAATATTCTTGCTATGATCAATCAAGTCGACGAAAAAAAAGAATGTTTGGGAATTGGCATGGGGGTGCCCGGTCCGGTTGATACGGTCGCACAGGTCATGACAATGTCCAGCAATTTGCCGGGATTTGCTCATCAGCCGATTGCTGAGCAGATTGAAGCAGCAACCGGTTTGCCGACATTCCTCAACAATGACGGAAACGTAGCAGGTCTTGGGGAAGCCATATTGGGTGCGGGACGGGGTTGTGATACAGTTTATTATGTAACCCTTTCTACCGGAATTGGCGGTGCGTTGGTCATCAATCAGCGGGTACATGCCGGGAAACACGGTTATGCCGGAGAGATCGGTAACCTGATGATCGATCGGGGCCGTGAAAAAATCAATCACTTGAATGCGAATGCGGTTGAATGTGAAGCCAGTGGAATGGCGTTGACCCGTAAGGGCAAAGAACTGTTCGGAGCTGATATTGAGCATGCGGGACACGTCTTTGACCTGGCTCGTAAGCATAATTCCGCAGCGCTCCGGCTGGTGGATGAAATGGCATATGATCTGGCTTATATGTTTTCCTTGATCGCACATATCTGTGATCCCGATGTATTTGTATTAGGCGGCGGCGTCATGCAGGGAAAGGACCTGTTCTTACAGCCAATGGAAGCTTATTTTCGAACGATGATCCATGACGGTATGCAGCCGATCCGTTTTGAAGAAGCACAGCTGGAAGAACCTGGCATCATCGGAGCAGCAATGCTTCCGATGTCATTAATCGAACCATCAAATGAATAGAAAGTGAGGAAATGAGATGGAAATCAATGAGAAAATTTTAGAAAAATACGCCAAGGTAGCGGTAACAATGGGCGTTAACGTACAGAAGGGTCAGACCTTGATTCTAAACACATCGATCGATGCGGTACCCTTGACCAGAGCGGTGGTAAAGGCCGCTTATGAAGCAGGGGCAAAGCAGGTTCAGGTGAATTACGGGGATGATATTGTCAGCCAATATCACTATACCTATCAGGATCTGGAAACTTTAAAAACAGTACCGCAATGGCTGATTGACAGTAAACTCGATTATATGAAGGACGGCACTGCTTGTATGCTGCGCATCTGCAGTGATGTTCCCGGTATTTTAAAAGATGTGGATGGAGAAAAGCTGGGAAAGGCAATGCAGGCGAGAGCAGCAGCGATGAAGGAGCTGAATGCTTATACAATGGCAAATAAAATTCAATGGTCGATCGTAGCCGCACCCAATGCGGAGTGGGCAAAGCAAGTATTTCCAAAGGACGATGAAGAAACTGCGGTTTCAAAATTATGGGATGCCATTTTACATGCAATGCGTATAGATGAGGAGAATGATCCGATTGCCGCATGGGATGAGCATAACCGTACCTTGGCTGAGCGGGAGCAGAAGCTGAATGATATGAAGCTGAAAAAACTGCACTTTACCAATGGCAGGGGTACTGATTTAACGATCGAGATTCCGGATGACGGCATCTGGGCGGGGGGTAATGAAAAAACGACTTCCGGTATCGTATTCAATCCCAATATGCCAACTGAAGAAATTTTTACGATGCCTTATAAGTACGGGGTTAACGGAACTGTGTACGCCAGTAAGCCACTGGACTATAACGGCAAGCTGATCGACGATTTCTGGTTTACATTTAAAGACGGCAAAGTGGTTGACTACGGGGCAAAGCAGGAACCGGAAGCATTGAAATCTCTGGTTGAGTTTGATGAAGGCAGCTGTTACCTTGGTGAAGTCGCGTTAGTACCATATGAATCACCAATCTCATTAAGTAATATCTTATTTTTGAATACACTGTTTGATGAAAATGCTTCCTGTCATTTGGCGTTGGGTAAAGCATATCCGATGAATATTGTCGGCGGCACGGAAATGAGTGATGAAGAACTGGCAGCGCACGGCGTGAATTTATCTGATACCCATGTTGATTTCATGTTTGGAACAGCGGATATGAAGATTACGGGAATTGATCAGAACGGCAAAGAAATACCTATCTTCCACAGCGGAAACTTTGTTTTTTAAGAAGGTCTTTTGATATAAGCGATATCCGTTATAAAAGCAGTTTTAATAATATAAAGAAGGAGCTATAATCAGCTCCTTTTGATTTGATGTTCTTTTACTTTTTTATAAAAGGTCGAATACTTCAAACCGGATAAGGTAATAGCATCTTTACTGCAGAGCTCACCTTTCCGCCATGCTTCTACGATCAATGGAAAATCATCCGGCAGTGCGATCTGCGGTCGTCCAAACTGAACCCCTCGCAGCTTTGCGGCTCGAATTCCTTCCATCTGCCGCTGACGGATATTGGTACGCTCATTCTCAGCAACAAAGGACAATAGCTGTAACACAATATCTCCGATTAAGGTGCCAATCAGATCTTTTTTTTGATCGGTATCTAAAAGCGGCATATCCAGTATTTTGATATCGACCTTTTTCTCTTTGGTGATAGTTTTCCATTCCTGAAGAATTTCATTATAGTTACGTCCCAGTCGATCAATACTCTTAATTACCAGCAGATCCCCCTCCCTGAGTTTCTTTCTTACCAATCGCTGATAGGCAGGACGGTTAAAGTCCTTTCCGCTCAGCTTGTCCATGTAGATGAATTTTTTTTCGATTCCGAACTCCTGCATCTCTAAAATCTGCCGTGCTTCATTTTGATCTTTGGTGGAAACACGGACATACCCATATGTTTTCCTCATAACACACCTCTTTTACCAAAATAACATATAAGAAAATTATACTAAACAATCGCTTATATCTGTAATCTTTTTGCTTGGGAATTTATGGAAGATGAGAGCATTCAAAGCAGTTGACAAAGCGTGAGCTTTGGTGTATAAATAGCGTAGTAAAACATCGAAAAGGATACGGCAGTCAAATCCTTGATGCAGAGAGAAAGTCGGCTGGTGAAAGGCTTTTGAAAAGCTTGGCTGTCACTACCTTGGAGTTGTCCCCGAAAGGGTGTACCGTAAATCGGCGTTAACGATGCAGAGGGCATATGAGATTTCATATGAACAAAGGTGGTACCGCGTAAGACCGACGTCCTTTGGGATTCGGTCTTTTTTATATGCAAAAGAAAGGATAATGAGTATGATTGACATTAAGCAAGATGAGTATTTAAGCAAACTGAATCACTCCTGTGCACATATGATGGCACAGGCCGTCAAACGCCTGTATCCACAGGCTCAATTTTGGGTAGGACCGGTCATTTCCGATGGATTTTATTACGATATTGATCTTGGGGATGAAGTAATCCGTGATGAGGATCTGGCAAAGATCGAAAAGGAAATGAAGAAAATTGCCAAGGACGGCAAACGGATCATCCGTGAAGAAATTTCCAAGGCGGATGCTATGGAGATGTTTAAGGATGACAAATATAAGATTGAATTGATCAATGATCTGGAGGATGGAAGCATCACGATTTACCGTCAGGGAGAATTCGCTGATTTGTGTCGCGGACCGCATGTGGAAAGTGTAAAGGAGCTGAAGAACTTCAAGCTGCTGAAGCATTCCGGCGCATACTGGAAGGGCGATGCCAACAATAAAATGCTGCAGCGTATTTATGGAATCTGTTTTGCGACAAAAGAAGATCTGGAAGCACATTTGCAGATGTTGGAAGAGGCGAAGAAGCGCGATCATAAGAAACTGGGACGTGAACTGGGTATTTTTATGATGAGCGAATACGCGCCCGGTATGCCGTTTATGCTTCCCAACGGCATGATCATTCGCAATTTGCTGGAACAGATGTGGTACGAAGAACATACAAAAGCTGGCTATCAGTTTATTAAATCACCGATCATGATGAGCCGTGAATTGTGGGAATACAGCGGTCATTGGGATAACTATAAGGAAAATATGTATGTATCTGAGGTGGATGACCGTCAATTCGCAATCAAGCCGATGAATTGTCCGGGCTCTATGCTTGCTTATAAGAACGGACTGCATTCCTACAAGGATATGCCGCTTCGTATCGGTGAATTAGGCCAAGTACACCGCCATGAAGCCAGCGGAGCGCTGAATGGATTATTCCGAGTCCGTACCTTTACTCAGGATGATGCTCATATCTATATGCGTCCGGATCAGATCGAAAGTGAAGTGAAAAATGTCATCGACATGATTGATCATTTCTATTCCATTTTCGGTTTAACATACCGTATTGAGCTGAGTACGCGTCCTGAAGAGAAGTATATCGGTGATATTGAAACTTGGAACAAGAGTGAAGCGGCTTTGGCGCAAGCATGTGAGCATGCCGGTAAAACCTATAAAGTAAATCCGGGAGACGGAGCCT
This sequence comes from Copranaerobaculum intestinale, assembly GCF_009831105.1. Lineage (GTDB taxonomy): Bacteria > Bacillota_I > Bacilli_A > Erysipelotrichales > Erysipelotrichaceae > Copranaerobaculum > Copranaerobaculum intestinale. The sequence continues at coordinate 97,770 of NZ_WUUQ01000002.1, forward strand.
TCTATGGTCCTAAGCTGGATTTCCATATTCGTGATTCACTGGGAAGAGAGTGGCAGTGCGGTACGATTCAGTTGGATATGAATTTGCCGGAACGCTTTGATCTGACGTATGTGGAACAGGATGGAAGCAAAGTACGTCCGATCATGCTGCATCGAGTTGTATTTGGATCTGTTGAACGTTTCATCGGTATTTTGATTGAGCACTTTGCCGGAAAATTCCCATTATGGCTGGCACCTCAGCAGATTGTCGTTGTTCCTGTGCATCATGAACGGCACGCAGACTATGCTCAAAAGGTTCAGGAACAGCTGACAGCGGCAGGGTTTCGAAGCAAAGTGGATGCCCGCAATGAAAAATTGGGTTATCGAATCCGGGAAGCACAGCTTCATAAAATTCCGGTTCAGTTGGTTGTCGGCGATGGAGAAAAGGATGAAAATACAGCTACTTTGAGAAGATTGGGAAGTAATGATTCAGAAACATTAAATATTTGTGATATAATAGCAGTGTTGCAAAAGGAAGTTGAGGAGAAACGATGAAAAAAAGTAAAGCTTTTGCTGCCATTGCTGCTGCGGCGTTGCTGCTGACAGGATGTGCGACAACGGGAAATTCAGATACGCCAAGCGATAAAGTTGATGTGTTGGTGCCAAAGGGGGCAACGGCATTATCCTTACTGAATGTGTATCAAGATAAACATGTAAAAGTAAATATTGTAGAAGGTACGGATATTCTGACGTCAGAAATGGCAAAAGAGGATTCGAAATTTGATATTATCATCGCGCCGATTAATCTGGGAGCGAAAATGATTGAAAAAGGCAATGATGCCTATATGCTTCACTCTGTCCTTACATGGGGTAATCTATATGTAGTAGGCAGTGACGGCGCACTTTCTCAGGATGGAGAAATGGCCGCATTCGGTGAAAATGCCGTTCCTCAGAAGGTTTTTGAAAATGCTTTGGATGTAAATTCCATTACACCGAAAATCACGTATTTCAATGCGGTTGGCGATGCTCAGGCAGAAATGCTGAGCGGTAAAGCGAATGTCGCACTGTTGGCTGAGCCTGCCGCTACCGCAACGATTGCCAAGGGCAAAGAATCCGGCAAGGATTTTAAAGTGCTGGCTGATTTACAGAAAGAATATGCAGCCAAGAATAAAACCGAGCACAACGGTTATCCGCAGGCAGCGATCTTTGTGAAAAAAGGCCGGGTTAAGAGTGCCGAATATGTGATTAAAAAAGTAGAAAAGTTCACATCAAAAACCGTAAAGAAAAATCCTGATGAAATTGCGAAGCAGGTGAAAAAAGTCGGAGCGAAAAAGCTGGGTGTTCCTAATGAAAAAATGGCACAGAACACTTGGAGTAAGCTGAATATACATGTTGTCAAGGCGAAGGATGCAAAAAATGATGTAAAAGCATTCCTGAAACTGTTTAATATTAAATTCTCAGATGAGATGTTAAGTAAATAAGCTGTCTTCGGACAGCTTTATTTGTATCTTAATTTCTATTGAAACAGAAGAATGTTATAATAAAGCACAGGAGATGGTGTCATGAAGCGAAGCAGCCGTTACGGTTCAATAATCCTTTTGCTGATCGTATGGTATGTAATTGCGATTCAGCTGAATAATGAATTTCGTTTACCGAATCCCGCTGATGTGGGGATGCGGATGATGCAGCAGTTGACATCACCGGAGTTTTTCAATGCGGTATCGATTACGCTGATTCGTTCGCTAGTTGGACTTGCTGTCGCCTTTGTGCTGGCGATGCTGTTAGCATTGCTTTCCAGCTATCATCCGCTCGCACGGGAAATGCTTTCACCGATTATATTGGTGACCAAGAGCATTCCGAATATTTCATATATCATCCTAGTATTGATTTGGTTTGGTCGGGAGATCAGCGCGATTATCATAACCTTTTTGATTCTCTTTCCCGCTTTTTATTCTGCCTTTTTAGAAGGACTGCTGTCCATGGATGATAAGCTGAAACGGGTTATGCGTCTTTATAAAGAAAAAACGTTACGAGAAATACGAATGGTAAGACTGCCGATGCTTCGTCCTTTTATTCGGGGATCGCTGTTGAGCGGGATTGGACTAGCCTTTAAGGTAGGGGTGATGGCAGAAATTCTCGGTCAGGTTTCTTATGGAATTGGTCGGGAGCTTCAGTATTGCCGCACTGATTTGGATATGGTAGGCATTTTTGCTTGGACTGGATGGATTATCTTTATCTTGATTATTTTGGATTGGGTAATCGGTAAATTTTTTGATGCAACAGAGGTATAAGTATCGCACACTAGCGATACTTTTTTATTAAGGGTATAAGAATCGTTTCGATCATGTTCATGCATTGTTTTTTTCCAAGAATTGAATGTACGTTTGATCATGTCCTACTCCCGCTTTATTCATTTATTTATCACTCATTAATATAGGATTTTTATATCAAAAAACGATGAACTACAGGAGATTATAAAATTATCTGTTTTTAGTATTGACTTTCATTAAATGATTGTCTATATTATAAGCATAAGATTATTAGTATAAACATATGATTATTGAGAGGAGTTCGTTATGACAGACAGAGAACGGCAGATACTTGCCTGGATCGAAGAGAATCCAATGATTTCTCAGCAGGAACTCGCTTCCCTGGCCGGTATCACAAGGTCGTCGGTCGCTGTGCATATTTCACGGCTTATGAAGCAGGGATTGATACAGGGCAAAGGTTATATTATTCAAAAAGATCCGTATATGGTCGTTGTTGGCGGGGCAAACATGGATATCTCAGGTCGGCCGTATAAGAAATTGATTTATCAGGATTCCAATCCTGGCTGTACCCATTTATCGCACGGTGGAGTTGGACGCAATATCGCTCATAACCTGGCGCTGCTCGGTGAGGATGTCAAACTGCTGACAGCATTTGGTGAAGACGATTACGCTTCTATGATTTCTGAGGGCTGCCGCAATGCGGGAATTGATATCTCCTATGCGGTAACGATTCCTCAGGCAAAAACCTCAACGTATCTCTTTATCGCTGATGAGCAAGGGGATATGGTGCTTGCGGTATCCGATATGGATATTTATCAGCACATTACACCGGAATTAATCGCTGGAAAACAGCGGTTGATTGACGGAGCCAGCGTTTTGATAGCCGATACGAATATTTCTCGTGAATCATTACATTATTTGGCGGAAAACTGTCCGTGCCCGCTGTTTATTGATCCGGTATCAACGACAAAGGCGAGAAAACTGGAGGGGATGCTTTCTCATATTCATACCCTGAAACCAAATCGGATCGAAGCCGAGCTACTCAGCGGCATTCCCATTAAATGTGAGGCGGATCTGAAAAAAGCAGCAGATAAGCTTTTGGAGGAGGGAATTCAGCAAGTATTCATCTCATTGGGTGCAGATGGTGTCTACTGTGCTGATCGTAAGGAGCATATCCATTTGAAAGCGCCGAAACAGGAAATTGTGAATACGACCGGCGCCGGCGACAGCTTCATGGCAGCCTTGGCATGGGGATGGAAACAGGGCTACTCGCTGTTGGATCAAGCACGTGCCGGTATGAGCGCTGCATCAATCTGCATTCAGGATGAAGCGACGATCTCATCAAAATTAAATCAGGAATCAATCTTAGAAACCATGAAGGTTCATAAATAAAGGAGCGAATAACATGAAGAATTTAGAACAGTATTTAGAAGTATCGGCAGAAGTAAAACAGGCATTGGCTGAAGGGAAACCAGTCGTAGCGCTGGAATCCACAATTATTTCACACGGCATGCCTTATCCTCAAAATGTCGAAACCGCATTGAATGTGGAAAAAGTCGTACGTGAAAACGGTGCGGTGCCGGCGACGATTGCGATCATCCAGGGTAAACTGAAAGTCGGCATTTCAAAGGATGAAATTGATTACATCGGTAAAAAGGGTTTGCAGGTGATCAAGGCCAGCCGCCGTGATTTGCCGGTGCTGTGTGCTCGTAAGGAAGACGGAGCGACTACAGTAGCGGCTACAATGATTCTTGCCCACATGGCCGGCATTTCTGTCTTTGCAACCGGTGGTGTTGGCGGGGTTCACCGCGGGGCTGAAACAACAATGGATATCTCCGCTGATTTGGAGGAGTTATCAGAAACTCCGGTCATGGTAGTATGTGCCGGCGCCAAATCGATTCTGGACTTAGGTTTAACGATGGAATACCTGGAAACAAAGGGTGTTGCCGTATTCGGATATCAAACTGATGAGCTGCCTGCTTTCTATACGCGTAAGAGCGGCTTTAAAGTTGATTATCGTATGGATACCCCGGAAGAACTGGCTCGAGTATTCCACGTCAAGGAACAGTTAGGGATGCGCGGCGGTATGCTGGTAACCAATCCGATTCCAGAAGAATATGCAATGGATCATGATTACATTAGCAAATCGATTGAAGAAGCAGTAGAAGAAGCGAATCGTCTTGGTATCAAAGGAAAAGAAACAACGCCGTTCTTGCTGGATAAGATTCAGAAGATTACCGGCGGAACTTCGCTGGAAGCGAATATCCAGCTGGTATATAACAATGCCCGATTAGCTTCCGCAATCGCAGCGGATTTATCAAAATGTTAAAAAAATCCTGTCGTTAACCGACAGAATTTTTTTTTGTGATTTCTTGGTCCAGATAGACACGGGAACCGGTAGCGCCCTTTTGCCCCTGATACTTTCCCCGATAGGGATGCAAAGCCGCTTCATCCATTTGCGCAAACACCAGCTGCCCGACTCTGCGTCCGGCATGAAGCTTGATGGCACAGCGGTTGGCATTGAACAGCTCCAATGTAATCTCGCCTTCAAATCCAGGATCGACCCAACCGGCATTTTGAATGAACAGCCCCATGCGTCCCAAAGAGCTGCGGCCTTCCACAAAAGCAGTCAGATTATCCGGAAGCTTTATGTATTCTCGGGTCGTAGCCAATACAAATTGACCGGGCAGCAGGATATATGTATCAGACTTCATTCTTTTATAGGTAATTTCTTGTTCCAGATCAATCACCCCATCAGTAGAATCCTCAACAATACTAAAGGTATTTCCCAGGCGTATATCGACGCTAGCAGGCTGAATTTGTTCTTCATCGATCGGTGTAATCACAAGCCTTTGGTTTTGCATCATACAATGAATCGTCTTATCAGATAAAATCATAACTGTACCTCACTGAATAATTATATTATATCATATAAAAAGCCGGTCCTGATGACCGGCAATTTTATCAATGGTCGGGATGACAGGATTTGAACCTGCGACCCCTTACTCCCGAAGCAAGTGCACTACCAAGCTGTGCTACATCCCGATGACCACTACTAATTTTAGCAGTTTATTTGAAAATTTCAATCTCTTTTTATCTTTTTTATGATACAGTTCAGTATATGTGCCCAAAATGGAAGTATGCTCGGTGTTTTTTGAATGTTTTATCGGCTTGCCGAAATTGTTAAGCCTTATAAAAAAGCCGGTTTATTAATCACCGGCTTTGGCTTCGCTGACCGCATCATCAGGTTCTTCATCATCAGGATATAGTTGCTTTTTTAATTCATCGAGATAATCCGGAGAATGAAGCTTAGGTTCTTTTGGAAGCAGTATCCCATTAAAGAATAAACGAATCAGCTGATACACCTCCCAGCTCACTTTTTCATCCATCAATAAACGATGATGTCCTTCATGAAGGATGATCAGACGCTTTTGATCATGGGGGATCTTGTCGTATGCCTGGGTCGAACTGCGCAGCGGAATTACCTCATCCTCATCACCATGCAGTATCAGTACCGGGCAATGCACTTCACTGATACAGTGCTTTAATTCCTTGACCGTATTAGAAAATGCCGCATAAAATGATTTCGGCAGCTCAATATCATTCTTTTCTTTTTTATCATTGAGCAGCAGGGCCGAAGCGCCCTTTGTAATCATGGATGTGATATTTTCAACGTGCAGATAGTTAAAGGCAGGAGCGATCAGCACCAGCCGTTCTACCGGACATACCGAGGCCAAATATGATGCGATGACTCCGCCCATTGAAAATCCTACCATATAAATTCTGCGATTCTGCATGATATAATAGTCAACCTTGGCCTTTGCCCGATTTACCCATTTCATCCAATCACAGTCTTTTTCATCAAATATATCAAATAGATCGAACTGGATGATATCCAGTCCATCCTCCTTGCCCCACAGCGCTAGATTGTCTAATTCATGCATTCTGCGTCGGCCATAACCATGTACGGTAATAATGACCGGAGCCTCTTCATGCTTCTGCGGATTCAGCCATTTTTTGAATATTTCTAACACTCGCATCACCTCTTTTTTCATTATACCATGCCAACTGTGCACAAAGGAAAAAATGATTAGAAGTTTTATCGTTCATACCGTATAATGAAGGTATGGAAAAACATCGCTATGAACACGCTTATTATTCATCAAAAGCAACCCTGCTGATCCGCCATATTCATTGTTTATATACAATGGAAGAAAAGAATGGAAAACCCATTCTTTTTCGGGATGCTTTTTTGGCGGTGCACCATGATTTTATCATGGCGATGGGTTCAGGCGATGGTCTTGTATACTGTGATAAGGATACAAAGATCATTGATGCTTACGATGCTTGTGTAGTTCCTGGATTCATCGATGCCGGTTTTCATTTTCTCTCATTAAAAGCCGCAGCACATGATACGGATCATGAACTACTGATGCAGGCACGCAGGATCCTCGCTGCCATGACCGCCGGCGGTACGACGACGATCGGTCTGCTGCCCTATGAAGATAAGGAACTGCAGAAACGGATGAGCAGAGTATATGAGTCGCTGCGAAAACTGCATGAGGTTACACTGATGGATGCTCCTGCGCAAATGGATACCTTGCTTTGTCATAATTCTCATGGATTAAGTCCTAAAAACCAGCCATTTTGTATCAGTGCTGGAACCCATGGTATCATAAATGATCTGTTTCTGGCTGCCAAGCTGTATTATCATCGAACTCGGCAAAATCCTTATGAAATAGTAAAAGCAATCACTGCATACCCGGCAGCAGCGCTGCGAATCGAAAATGAGCGGGGTACCCTAAAGCCGGACTTGCAGGCAGATTTTGTAATGCTTCAATGTCCTGATCTGGAAACTGCTTTCTCAGCGTTGGCTCCCTCCTTGATAGCGCGAGTTTACCGCGAAGGCAACTGTATCTGGGAAGGAAGACTTCATCAATGACAAAGCTCGACTTTTCTTGCATGTGGTAATTGTTATGATTATCTATATGTGAGGAGTGAGAATATGGAAATCGTAAAAAAAGATACCAATAAAAAAAGCAGTATCGTACTCATCCCCGATCATTGTCCTAATCCGGCGATGATCAATGAATTCCAAACTGCTTTTTTTACGTTTCGTGTAAATCGTCTGGAGCTGGTCGAGAAAGAACTTTGCGGCTATGAAATCAGTCCTGAAGCGCAGTATTTGGTTGCGGATATAGCCATTCGAAATAATACCAATGAAATCTTAAGCATGTTTAAAGGTGATTTTCTCATTGCCTTTGACAAAGAGGCGCCGTTTGAAGCAGAAGATTATTTCGGAGTTGATCATCAGCTGCCCAATGAATATGCGTTAAAGCCAAACGAAAAAATTAGCGGAAAATTAGTCTATATCATTGCCAGAGGTGCTTCGAAGATCAGCATTCGCTACACCGAGTATTTCGAAGATGATACGCAAGGTAAGACCTATCGCCTGAAATACCGTTTAAAAGAATAAAAAAAGGTATGCCTGATACCTTTTATGAGCTGACAAGTTCTGTCAGCTTTTTTCATTTTCTTCCAGAAGAGACGTACAGTGCGGGCAGCGAGTAGCGTCGATCGCGATTTCACTTTTACAGAAGGGACAGATTTTACTTTGCGGGATTGCAGCTTCTGCGGCTTTTTTGATACGGGTGTGATTAATCAGAGTATTCATTGTTTTCACCAGCAAAAAGATCACAAAAGCCATAATCAGAAAGTTGATGACGGCGGTTAAAAAGGTTCCATAATTCAGGGTGGCAACGCCGGCAGCTTTCGCCGCATTCAGGGTTTCATAATGTTTGCCGTCAAAAGCCAAAAACCAGTTGTTGAAATCAATGCCTCCGGTAATCAAAGAAATAATCGGCATAATCACATCATCCACCAGTGAGGCGATAATTTTCTGGAAGGCGCCGCCGATGATGACCGCAACTGCCAAGTCAAGGACATTGCCTCGTAATATAAACGCTTTAAATTCTTCAAGAAATTTTTTCATATACTTTCTCCTTTATTTAGTTCTAAGGTAATTTCGGTTACATATTCAGCACTGTTACTGACAGTATACATATCAGAAATGGAAAATTCATAGGCGGGCCCTTTTACGGTATATCCATGATCCTCAATATATTGAAGCAAAAGCTGATAAGGCTTGGAAAAATCCTCATAATTGCCTTTAAAATAAATACATACGTAATCACCGGCAGGAATGGTTCGATAAAAGGGATCTTTCATAGGCTTATCAATAAGCGTAAAGATTGAGGCGTTTATATCCGGAAGTCCGTTTTTAATATTTTGCAGCGTGGTAGTGCTGCCCAACTGATAGTTAAAATCAATATTTTGCTTGCGCAGATACATCATCAGCTTTTTGATTGAAATGTTGAACTGCAGTAAATCACCCGGCTGCTCCATCGGTATTTCAATCACATGACGGAGCGGAAAGTGATGAATGAACGGAACGTCGAACACAAATTCCTCCTGTGCGTAATCTCGAAATACCGCCAGCTTGTTGGTAATTTTATCTTTGGTGCGTTTGAGGGAACGGATTTTCTCATCGATACGTTTTTGCTGCTGTTCAAATAGCTCAATGCTGGAAGAAACCGTTCGTTTTTTTAGATAATCCTGAATCTGCTTGAGCGGTACGCCCAAATCCTTCAGTAAAAGAATTACATCAAGAATTGCAAATTCATCCATGGAATAATAGCGGTAATTGTTGCTTGGGTCTACTTTGTACGGTTTTAATAGACCAATTGTATCATAATAGATCAGGGTCTGCTTTGATATGTGATGAATTTTGGCAGTATCGCCGATTGAAAATACGGTTTTCATAAGTCACCTCTAATTTTTTTGCTTGACATTATAGTTACTATATCCTTTATTATAGGACAGGATAGATGTAATAGCAAGAAAGGAAGGGATAAAATGAATATGGACTATGCTGTGAAATGGACTTACGGCAAGTTTTTCAAATTCGTATTTCCATCTATTTTAACCATGATCTGTATCTCCTTTTATTCGGTAGTTGATAGCTTTTTCGTTGCCAAATTTGTTTCAACGAATGCGATGGCTTCGGTTAATATCGTATTGCCGTATACCAATCTGGTATGGGGATTAGCGGTCATGCTGGCAGCGGGATCAAGCGCTATCGTCGGCATTCGCTTGGGCGAGAAGAAAACTGAGGAAGCAAATCGGCTGTTCAGCTTTATGGCCTTCTTCATGCTTTGTGTGAGCGTGATCCTGGCGGTGATTTGTTTAATTTTTATGGATGACATCGTACGGCTGCTGGGTGCCAGTGAGCTTTTGTTTGATGATGCGAGGCTGTATATCTTTGTATTGATTATCACATCACCGATTCTGATGTTTAAATTATTCTTTGAATATTATGTCCGTTTGGACGGCAAGCCGAAGGTTGCGCTGGTTATGTCCTTTCTGGGACTGGCGCTGAATGTAGCGCTGGATTATATCATGGTAGAATCATTGGGATGGGGGGTCATGGGAGCCAGTATCGCAACGGCAACCTCTATTTTTGTTTCAATGCTGATCGGTATCTATTATTTCACGAAGGGTTCTTCCCATTTAAAATTCATGAAGTTTAAGAAAGATTTTGTATTTATTTGGCATTCAATCGTTAACGGCAGCAGTGAAATGCTGACGGAGATGTCCAGTGGTATCGTGACGATTCTCTTTAACTACTCAATTATGAGATACGCCGCAGAAGACGGGGTAGCGGCGATGGGCGTCATCATGAATATTTATTATTTCTTTATCAGTATCTATATGGGCATAACTTCCGGGTCACAACCGGTTATCTCTTATAACTATGGTGCGAAAAACATTACCAAGATGAAGGAAATCATGCGATACAGTATTATATCCATTGGTGTTAGCAGTATTCTGGTATTTCTGTGCGCTCAGGTTTTCGGCCATGGCATCATCAGCTGGTATGTCGGAAACAGTCCTCACGTGATTGCGCTGGCAGATCACGGCTTGAAAATTTTTGCTTTCTGTTTTCTGTTTATCGGCGTGAATTTATTTGTTTCCAATCTGTATACGGCAATTTCTCATGGTAAGGTAGCGGCCTTGATATCCATTTCCCGTACCATTTTGTTTGTGCTGGCCGCCTTAGCTATTTTGCCGAGGTTTATCGGCATTGACGGTATCTGGTCAGCAATTCCGCTTTCCGAGCTTGTAACCTTGTTTATGTCCGGTTATTTCATGATCCAGTTTCTGCGTATCCATGTGAAAGAAGAAGCGTAAAGAAACATTGTTTTCATGAAAACTTTATGAAAAGTCTTGACTTCATGAGTTTGTTACGATATGATTAATCACGTACAAAGACAAAGAAAAGAAGAGTAGGCAGGAAAACTTTTACAGAGAGTTCTTCATCGGTGAAAGAAGGATAAAGAGAATTACTGTTGAAAATGGTCTTGGAGTCGTATGGCTGAAAATGCAGTAGGTCATATCGGGAGCGCCCGTTACAGCGATAGAGTATAACTTGGAAACAGGCGTACTTGAAGAGTTCTGCACGAGTGATCGGCAGATAAACTAAGGTGGTAACACGAAGCAAAGCTTTCGTCCTTATGGATGAAAGCTTTTTTTATGAGAAAGGGAGTTGATGACAGTGAAAAGTCTGGTAGAATGGACGACAACACGAATGTGTCATGGATGGGAGGATATATATGATTAATTTGGAACATGTCAGTAAGACCTTTGATACTGCCTCCGGAAATGTCCATGCCGTCAAGGATGTATCGCTGCATATTGAACCGGGTGAAATATTCGGTATTATCGGATTCAGCGGTGCCGGTAAATCAACGCTGGTTCGCTGTATCAACTTGTTGGAGCGGCCGACATCCGGCCGTGTGATCGTAGACGGTCAGGACTTGCTGGAGCTGAATGAAAAGGAGCTACGCGCGGTCCGTAAAAAGATCGGTATGATCTTTCAGCATTTCAATCTGATGCAGTCGCGTACAGTTGCGCAGAATATTGCATTTCCGTTAAAGGGAAGCGGTCTTTCCAAAGCGGAGATTGCTCAAAAGATCGATTCACTGCTAGAGCTGGTTGATTTGAAGGATAAGGCAAACGCGTATCCCTCACAGCTAAGCGGCGGTCAAAAACAGCGGGTAGCAATCGCCAGGGCGATGGCAAATGATCCTAAAGTTCTGCTCTGTGATGAAGCGACAAGTGCGCTTGATCCGCAAACGACCCAATCGATCCTGAAGCTTTTGAAGGAAGTAAATGAGCGCATGGGGATCACGATTGTTTTGATCACACATGAAATGGCAGTTATCAAGGATGTCTGTCATAAGGTTGCGGTCATGGAAAACGGTTGTGTTGTGGAAACCGGAGAAATTGTGGAGGTTTTCACTCATACCAAGCATCAGGTTACGAAGAATTTCATCGAGACAACATCCAGTGTCAGCCGCATTCATGAGCTGATGGCACAGGATTCACCGATCTGCCGATTGAAAGCAGGGGAAGTGCTGGTGCAGTTGAAATACGATGCGAACAATGCGTCTGAGGCGTTAATATCGAAGATCTCCCGTGACTATCAGGTCGATACCAATATTATCTTCGGCAATATTGAAGTCATTCGACATACGCCGATCGGGGATCTGATCGTAATCTTCAGCGGAAGCAAAGAGGGGATTGATCAGGCAGTTGAATGTCTGAAAACAAATCATGTAAGTGTGGAGGTGCTTAAGCAATGATGACGTGGATCGAACAGAATTTACCGCATATTTACATTATTCTACCGGAGCTTCCGGAAAGCATTCTTCAAACCCTGCAGATGATCTTCATTCCCGGTGTGATTTCCTTTGTCTTCGGAATCTTTTTCGGGGTGATCCTCATCGTCACCCGCAAGGGCGGCATCCTGCAGAATAAATTGGTATTTTCCATTCTGGACAAGGTGATCAATCTGCTGCGCGCAGTTCCCTTTGTAATTTTGATGTCATTGCTTGATCCGGTATCAAGAGCCGTCATGGGAACTACCATTGGTGTAGATGGAGCTTACATCGCTTTGATCATTGGAACTGTACCATTCTTTGCCCGACAGATCGAAAGTGTATTAGCTGAGGTAAATTTCGGCTTAATCGAAGCAAGTCAGTCAATGGGAGCAAGCCCGAGGGAAATCATCTTTCGCGTTTATCTTCACGAGAGCATTCCCGGGATCACACGAGCTACGACGATTACGATTATCTCGCTTATCGGATTGACTGCCATCGCCGGTGCGATCGGTGCAGGCGGTCTTGGTGATATGGCTATCCGCTACGGATATAACCGTCATCAGATTGACGTCACATATGTAACGGTATTCCTGATTCTGATCATTATCAGTATTATCCAGGGTATCGGAGATTACATTATCAAGAAAACAACCCATTAAATAGGAAAGAGGAGAAAGTTATGAAAAAATTATTAACAACGATTACAGCTTTGGCATTATGCGCAGGACTCGCCGGATGCGGCTCCAATGATAAAAAAGACAACAACACAATTACGGTAGGTGCAACAACCGCGCCGCACGCTGTTATTTTGAAACATGTAAAAGCAGATTTAAAAGAGGCGGGATACACACTAAAAGTAAAAGAATTCTCTGATTATACAAAAATCAATGATGCGTTGAACGATGGCGATCTGGATGCAAATTTCTTCCAGCACAAGCCTTATTTGGACGGTTATAACAAAGACAGCGGAAACGATTTGATATCGGTTGGTGCTATTCATTTCGAGCCGTTAGGAATTTACGCGAATGATCCGGCTGGCAAGACAAGCCTTACCGTAGACGATGTAAAAGACGGTGATAAAATTGCAGTACCAAACGATGCGACCAACGAAGCACGTGCCCTGCTGCTGCTTGAAAAATGCGGCATTATCGAGCTTAAAAAGGGTGTAGGGGTGAATGCAACGAAATTGGATATCAAGACGTACAATAAAAAAATTGAGATTGTGGAATTGGATGCCGCAAAAGTACCGAGTGCGCTTCCTGATGTGGCATATGGTATTGTAAATGGTAACTATGCACTGGAAAACAACATTGCTGACAAAGTAATCACATCGGAAGATAAAAATGATACGGCAGCGAAAACGTATGCAAATATTATTGCAGTTCGTAAAGAGGACAAAAACAATAAAGCAGTAAAAGCACTTGTGAAAATATTGAAAAGCGATAAGACAAAGGCATATATAGAAAAGGAATTTAAGGGTGCTGTAGTACCTGCAAAATAAATATCAAAAGGAAGCATAATTGTGAAAGATTATGCTTCTTTTTTTGTATTTTTGGTGTTTTAGTGGTTTTATTTTCCATAAACCAGTATAATATTACTAACCTAAGGAGTGAAATCATGAACAAGTTCAAAGCTTATGTTCGTAAAAATATCGTGTTTGTGAGTATTTTATCGGTATTCCTGGTCATTATTTTAGGTATCGGGATTTTTTATATTACCCAAAATCAGGGAACGACGAAGCCGGCGAAGGATCCAACTGCGTCCGATAAGACTCCGGTAAAGAAAGAAACCAATATCTCCTCATTCAGCGGACATTTTAATGGAGAAGACAGTATTAACTTGATTTGGTCTGTTGATGAACAGAAAGCAAAAGTGCAGCGTTTGGAGCTGTACTACAATAAGAATATTCTGGCTGATGTCAGCAGTCTTTTGAGTTATGAGCTGCCGCTCAGTACGTATCAGTTAACAACCGGTACAAATAAATTTGTCTTGAAGGCATATCTCAGCGACGGTAAGGTTATTACAAAAGAAGCAGATGTAGCGGTGGATTATGTGTTGAGTCCTTCCAATACACTCACACCATCAGGGGACGGCTTTTTATTAAATTTTTCCTATAAGTTTGGCACTGCGAATCCGGTGGGTATTCCCTCTATATCCTATACGTATGGATCAAAGGGAAATGCAGCGGCCGCTAAGGTCGTATACCGTACAACGACAACGAATACTTTAGATTCGATTTTTACGCAGGCAAAAACAGAATATTTCTTAGATACCAGCAAATTGGCCGATGGTGATTATTCTCTCAACATTCGATATTTCTTTAAAAATGTAGATGAGAGTTATGATTTTACCATTGATTTCACGGTTAAGAAAAATAGTGGAGAACCAAATGGATCAGCAAATCCGCAGCCAAGTGAAACTCCAAGTGATGAAAATTCTAACACTGATGAGAATCAATAAATAATTGATAGGAGATTTTTCATGGAACCATATGCAATGTTGAAAAAAATAGTCGAAGCTGGAAATGTTGTTTTCTTCGGAGGAGCGGGAGTCAGCACAGAAAGCGGTATCCCTGATTTTCGCGGTGGTGATGGGATCTATCAGCAGCGTCAGTACGGCATGTCTGCAGAAGAGCTTGTTTCTTCCGATACCTTTTGGAAAAATCCAGGATTATTTTATCGGTTCTATTTTGACAAAATGGTTTATCCGGAAGCAAAACCGAATGCGGCGCACCGAGCTTTGGCGAAAATGGAGCAGCTCGATTTATGCAAAGCGGTGATTACACAAAATATTGACGGTCTTCATCAGCTGGCTGGAAGCAGACGGGTACTGGAGCTGCACGGCTCTATCCATCAAAATACCTGTACCCAATGTCATCATCAATTCACATTATCGGATGTACTGAAACAGCAGCCGAATCAGCCGGTTTGTCCGCTGTGCGGCGGTTTGATCAAACCGGATGTTGTATTATATGGAGAGGCTTTGGATCAATCTGTCATGGAAGCGGCAGTACAGGCAATTATATCGGCAAATACCTTAATAATCGGCGGTACCTCGCTGGTAGTTTATCCGGCAGCTGGTCTGATACGATATTTTCGCGGTAAGAATTTAGTACTGATCAATAAGGCGGTGACCGATTATGACGATCAGGCTGATCTTGTTATTCATGAACCGATCGGGGAAGTGCTGGGCAGTATTATGCAATAAAAAATGCGGGATTTAAATCACCGCATTTTTTTGTATACGCTTCACCGCATCATTTATATAAAATCCAACATACTTTGGGAAATGCGCATCGCTGGCCGTAAGCAGCCGAACATGATAAGCGAGCAGGATGGTAAGGAATTCATCAGATAATCCTAAATCTTCATGATGATAGCGATAATAGCATCCCACGTTATTTTCAGTATACATATTATGTTCGCTGAGCAGCTTTGCAATTCTATGGTAAGTAGGATTCAAATCATAATCAGGAAGAATATGAAACATTTTGATGGTATCAGGATGGGCCAATCCTTGAAAGAGATCGCTTTTGATTAATTGTTCCATTTGGTGATAGTACTCCTGATAAATTTGATCGGCTGATCTCTGATCCCAAAGCAAACGTTTTGAAAAGCCGGCGTTATCATAGGCGATGTGATTTACAAAATGAATGCTGCCGACTGCAAAATCATAGGGAAACTCATGCAGCATGGTTTCAATAAATCTCTCTTTTTCATGAAAATAACAAACTTCCAATCCAAATCGGATAGTAATGGGGAAGATCTCTTGTCTCATTTTGGTAATGAATTTTTGATAATCGCGTATCGATATTTTCTTTTCTTTGCGGTACCAATTATCCTGCGCGGTATCAATACCCAAAATTTGCTCATATAACGGTGCCCATTCCAAAAAGCGATGCGTGTGTTCTAAGATCATAATGGAGTCTAATCCTTGTTTCTGGGCAGTATCTACAAACTTCATCAATCCTGCTTTTGTATAAGGCTGTGATTCATAATGTATATGTGCATCTATCATACAGTTTCCTCCGATGAAAGAAAGTCTCATCAAAAATGAGACTTCATTTATGCTATTTCGTTTTGTGCTTCTTCACTTTCCATATCTTCATCTAAAGCAAGTAAATTTGAACTTTCCTCCAGTTCGAGCTCTTCTACCTTTTTAAGTTTCTTCTGAATCATGCGATTTCGATGCTGAGCTGTTTCCAGGGTCTTTCCGGCTTCTTCTATTTTCTTGTGGGCTTTTTCCAATAAAGTACCAAACTGGTTGTATTGTGACTTAGCAGCGCCAAGAATTTTCCAAACCTCATTGGCTTTCTGGTTAATTGCCATCGTTTTGTATCCCATTGACAAGGAGTTCAAGAGGGCATTGATCGTTGAGGGTCCGGCGATCATGACATGATAGTCCCGTTGGATTTTTTCCGGCAAACCGCTGCGAGATGAGATGATTTCCGCATAAAGTCCTTCCGTTGCCAAATACATAATGGCAAACGGGGTAGTATTAGGTACATGAATATACCCAGAGACTGCCTTAGCTTCATCCTTTACCCGGTTTTCCAACGCTTTGCGGGCCGCCTCCAGTGCCGTGGAATCACCATGATCGGCCGCATCACAAAGCCGAACGTAATCTTCCATCGGGAATTTTGAGTCGACCGGCAGCCAGGAATAGGGCGTTTCCTTGTCTCCAGTTGGAATTTTAATTGCGAATTCAACCCGTTCCTGCGAATTCTTTTTGGTCGCTACATTCTTTTCATACATATTGGGAATGGTCTGATCAAGTAAAGCTTCCAGCTGAACCTCAGCCCAGGTGCCGCGTGCCTTTACATTCGTAAGCACTCGATTCAAGGAGGTAACGTTATCGGTAACTCCGGCTGACAGCTCCTTCATTTCACCGAGCGACTTATAGACATTCTCAAGCTGAGTGGACACCGTTTTAAAGGAGCTGTCCAGACGGGTTGTCAGCGTTGATGTCAGTTTTTCATCAACTGTTTCGCGCATTTGATCCAGCTTTTTCTCGTTGCTGTCCTGCAGCCGGTGTAAGGTCGTAGAGACTGTCTGCATCATCTTATTTTGCTGTTCCAAATTGTTTGTGGTTAATTTCTGCACATTCATATTCATTTCTTTCAGCAGGCTGGAGGTTTCATAGCGAAGGTCTTTTTGACCATCTACAATATCGCGTTTTAAACGATCCAGCTGTTTACCGTTTTCATTCTGCTGATCTTTTAGCTGCTGCTCCAAAAGACTGATCTTCGTTTCAAGCTTCTGTGTTTCTGATGTATTCGGTTTTCGAGTCAGAAGCAGGAAAGTCATGATCAGCGAAGCAGCACTTATCACAATACAAAGTATGAGTAAAAATTCCATTGTTTTTCTCCCTCTTTCGCTGCTTTATTATATCACATCTGTGAAGCTTTGAGCGAAATGGACACCGCGATAAATTCTGTAAATTCTAATTTTTTGTATAAACTCAGCAAAGCCCCAGGTAATCTTATACAATTTCCAGACTTCGGCCTAAATGGGCTTGCTTTTTTTACATACTTTATATTGAGATACACAAGAGATATCTCAGGAAAGGGAGGATTCGATATGTGTAACAGATGCAATTGTGGATGTGGCAGTAATCGTATGTGGGGAGGCTGCGGCTGCGGTACAAACCGATATGGTTATGAATACGGCTGTAACAACAGCTGCGGTGATTCTGCATGGTATGAAGCAGAACGCTTAATGCGTCGGGCTGAAATGCGCCGCTGCAGAGAAGATCGCTGTGCACGTGAATTTATTCGCTGCATGAGAAATACGCACTGCGGCTTCTAATTGCCCCTTTTATAAAAGCATCTTCCTCAGTGAAGATGCTTTTTTGATACTCTTACAGAAGTAATGGATATTTCGCTGCATACCATGTTTTCAAAACGTCAGTTGATCAGTAGATTTATGCTTTGTAATAGGTATTTCCCTTGATGATCGTCTGTAATACATGATAGTCTTGATCCATGATTGTGAAATCAGCACGACGGCCAACCTCAATCTTTCCGCGGTCTGTGATGCCAAGACACTTTGCAGGATTTTCACTGTATATGGATCCAATTTCTTCCATGCTTAATCCGATTTTTTCTTTGGCGGCGCGCATGATTTCGTTCCATACCATATTGCCGCCTAGCAGCATGCCGTTGTTATCGGTAACAGTATTGCCTTTTACATTGATTTCACCAAAGAAAGGGTTCTTGTGCTTTCCTTCCGGAAGTCCAGAAAAGCTGGTCATATCCGTAATTCCATAGATATGATCCAATCCTTTTACCCGTATCGCCAGCCGAATCCAATCGGCGCCGACATGCATGCCGTCGCAGGTAAGCTGAGCGTTGATGCGATCATCCAAGAGCGTTCCGATTCCTGGGCCATTGATTCGATGGTGCATTGGCTGGTAGCCGTTATACAAATGGGAGGCTTGCGTCAATCCATGATCCGCTGCGTCACGCACTTGATCACTGGTAGCCTGAGTGTAGCAAATTTCCGCTTTGACGCCTTGCTTCGTAACCCAATCGATCCATTCGATAGCACCGGGAAGTTCCGGAGCGATACAGATCAGCATGACGTCACTTAGGTCACCGTCGGTCATTGCCATCGTATGTTCCTTGCTAGGATTCACTTGATACTTTGGCATATTAGAGGCTGTCTGCTTTGGATTCATATAAGGTCCTTCATAATGAATCTGAAAAGGATCAGCCCCCACGATATCTTTTCTGACTTTACGAATCAGCCGGGTAGATTTTATTAAGGATTCCAAAGGTGTACTGCCGTCAAACGTAGGAAGACAGGAAGTAACGCCGCTATAAGGAAGTCTGCGGCAGATTTCGCGCACTTGTTCTTCACCGTTACTGAAATCTACATTTTCACTTTCATAAAAGGAATACGTATAGCCGCCGTGGATATGGGTATCGATCATCCCAGCATATAAGTACATACCGTTAGCGTCAATGAAATGATCATCCTGTATCTTGGTATCGACCTTAGTGATGATTCCGTCTTGATATTGGACTTCCAAATTTTGAAATTTACCGTCGAGAAATACTTTAGCATTTGTGATTTTCATAATGTATCCTTTCCTCCGCCATTAGGCTATATGCTTTCTTTACGTACATTGTAAGGAAGGATTTGTGGAATGTCAACAAATTATTATAATGTTATAACATTATATAGATTTGCGGAATAGTGATTGAAACCGGAATTTACTTACGTTATAATAAAAATATAGAAAATGGAACAGGGCAGTGATCTTTATTCCAAGGGGAGAGACGTAAAATGGATTTATCATTTATCAATATCAGTAAATATAGTAAGGTGCCGCTTCATGAACAGCTCAGAGAAAGTATTGTGAAAGCAATTCATAACGGTACGCTGAAGGCAGATGATAAGCTGCCTACTGAGGATGAGCTATGCAAAGCGTTTGATATATCTCGTATTGTTGTAAGACAGTCCTACAACGATCTTTTAAAAGACGGTTTGATTGACCGCGGCCGCGGCCGTGGTTCGTTTGTGAAGAAAATGGATGACAGCGGATTATTTATGCATCACATTTTATCGTTTCGTGAGGAAATGTCGATTCTGAATCGTAATTCACATGTAGAAGTAATCAAGGCAGAGTGTATTTCCTATGAGGCACCTATTTTTGATGAATTGGGTTTAACAAAGAGCGATCATTGTTTTCTTTTGAAACGGGTGCGGTATGCGGATGGAAATCCTTATACATATATTGAAAATTATGTGCGCATAGATCGGTTTTATAATCTCGATACCTACGATTTTACTGTGCAGTCACTGTATGATGTGCTTCAGACCGATTATGATACAAAGCCATCCTTGGCAAAGCGATCGATCGGAGCCATGAAAGCGGACGCTGAAATGGCCGGTTATCTGGGAGTCAAAAAAAATGCCGCAGTTCTAATTGTGAAGAGTGTTGTTTATGATCAATATGATCGTCTGATCGAGATCAGCAACGAATATGTAGCAGGGGATTCTCACCGTTATGATTTCGAGGTAAGGAATAATTGAGTCTATTTTTTGAAGAGTATTATATTTTTTTGAAGCAAAAAATGAATTTTATACTATATTTCTGCTTGGATGATGAAAAAAAGACGATGCTGATTGATACAGAATCGTCTTATTTTATTTCTCAATGGGGCGGTCGAAGGGAATCGAACCCTCGGAATGACTGGACCACAACCAGTTGTGTTAACCACTTCACCACGACCGCCAGGTATTATTTAAGGCAAGTGTTATTATATATGAAGGTCTTGTATTTGTAAAGAGATTTTATTGTATTTTTGAAAGTTTGTTGTTATAATGCAGGCTAAGGAGTGATTTCATGAACAGGATCGCATTGATGTGTGATTCTTCCGCAGATATAACGAAGGAAGAAGCAGCTGCGCTCGATATTCATGTTGTACGCATGCCGATCGTAATTGATGGAAAAGACTATAAAGAAGAACTGGAAATCAGTGATCGGGAATTTATCGAAGCAATGCGCAGTGACAAAAGGATTACCACCACTCAGCCGAGCCTTGGTGATTTCATTTTGATGTGGGAAGAGCTTTTAAAAGAATATGATGAAGTATTTTATATACCGCTTTCCAAGGCATTAAGCGGGACATGCCGTAACGCGATTCAATTGGCAGAAAAATATGAGGGGCGGGTCACGGTCGTTGATTCAGAATATGTGTGTTCTCCAGTAGTTGTGCAGCTTCAGGAAGCTCGTAAAATGTTTGAGCTTGGCTATACTGCTGATGAAGTGAAAAAGAAACTTGAAACAGAGAGCGACATGTTTGCCATCCTGATACCCGAGGACTTAAAGTATTTGAAAAACGGCGGTAGAATATCTCCTGCAACGGCGGCCTTGGGCGGTTTGCTGAAAATTCATCCGTTGCTGAAAGTGGAACATGGAGCCATAGATGTTCAGGACAAGGTTCGTACGCTGCCTAAGGCTCATAAAGAAGGCATACGCGTCGTTACCGAAAATATCGATCCGCAAGAGTATTATTGGATGATCATTGATGCGGATAATCGTGAAGCCAGTGATCAGCTGAAAAAAAGCCTTGAATCAGCGACTGGTCAACAGGTGATGCAGAGGGTTTTCAAACCGATTATTATGTGTCATGTGGGACCGGGAACCATAGGCTTCGGTCGCATTAAAAAGATGAAGTATTAGCCATTTGTATATGGCTTTTTTTATAAAGAAACGTAACAATAGGATCGAGCGGATTGCTGACTCGATCCTATTGTTTTATAGAATGCTATCGGATAATCTGCGTCAAGGTTTGGATACTGCCTGTTTCTTCATAGCCGACCAGTGCAATTTTGATTGGAAATGTAACTTTTACCAAATAGCGTTCCTCCTCATTGTGAATTGAAAGCTTTAAAGACGGGTATTTTTCAGTCTGATCATCAATTAGTTCCTGTACGTGCTGGTCAAGTCGATTTTGATGTTCAATCGTTGATATTGCATAATCCTGCAAATATCTTGCTTGGTTATAAGACATGAGTATTTCGACAAAGTTAATACCTAAAATAATGGCTGGGAATGTAAAAATCAAAATAAGTGATAGTTCAAAAGCACCTTTCATAATTTATTTCTCCGAATTTGCGGTCATGCTGTTCCACTGATTTTCAAGGGTATCCTGCATGATCGACTTGAATCCGTCGCTGAAGGCAATCATGCCGGTGGCAATGATTGTAACGACAAGAACCAATCCATATTCCTCAAAAAAAGCCTTCAACCCATCACCCCCTTTCCAAAGAGATCTAGAATGATCTGAAACATGACTGCCATGAACATAACGGTTACTCCCAACAGCGGCAGCATTCCCCACCACTGATAGAACAGCAGTTTGGTATCAAAGCGTTCCTTGCGCTCAGCCCGAATCCATTTTGCGGTTGTTTCAATCATCCGCTGAAGCTGTTGATAGGCATCCGCCTTGCCAACGCTTTGATAGCGATAGAGCAGCTTCATTGCCCGTTCCACCTCTGCGAGATGATATTGATTTAAAAAAGATAAATAAGGCTGTATGCTGATGGCGTCATTGCTTGTCGCTTCAATCAGGTGACTCAGATCATCACGAATTAAAGAGGGAGCCGTTTGGGTAGAAGCGATCAATGCCTGATGAACAGTGTTAGTCTGAATCAGAATTTGCAGCTGTCGAAGCCAGATTGGAAATTGAAATTGAAGCTGCCGCACCTGCTGCTTTTTTTGATGCTTCTGATTCCAATAAGGATGTTTATAAAGATAAAAAGATAAACTGAAAACCAGTATTAAAAATCGCCAATCATACTTCATAAAGGGCCATATCACAAGCGTTATGAAAACATAAAGCGATCTGCGAATGCGTTTTTGATAAAAACTATCTGCCGCGTAATGAAATATGGATTCTGCGTCGGCTTCCTTCAGCAGCGGCAGCAGGTAGTTCTCAATCGTTGTATGAAAGATCGTAATTACGGCCAAAAACAGATAGAGTATTAGGATTCCCAGCATACATATTCCTCCGCATCTATCCAGCTGTCCTGCAGAATACGGTGAGCCATGATGATGGTAACACCGATACAAATAAAGAACAGGGACATTGATATCTGATAGACACCGCCTGTTACTTGAAAGTCAATCTGGGCCAGCATCTGTTTGGATACAAAAGCGATGAGACCTGCAAAAGCGCAGAGAACCAGCATGCGGTTTTTGGCCTGAAGCTGCTGTTTTTTGAACAGATAAACATCTTCGATCCAATCATCGATATCATCCTGAATAAAATCCAGACCTTCCTGATAATAAAGTGATCCATGCTCTTCCACAGCGCAGGTGATGGTGAGAAGATTATGAATAATAAAATGCGGACAGTATGATCGCAGCGGCTCAAATGCCGTTTCCAAATCTTCGCCGTTCTCAATATTAGTCATAATGGCTTGCACCGTGATTTTTAAATCTCCCTGTGTGAGGGCCTCACAATCCGTAAGGGTTTGATAGAGCTTGGGATTGAGCTTGAAAAGGGCGATAAAATGTTGAAGGAAATTAGTCAGATCATTGAATTTACGTTCCTCAAAGGTATGTGAAGCTGACCATAAAACTAACAGCGGCATCAGTAAAACAGCAGTGAAGGCCATCACCATGATACTAGCTAACTGCAGTTGAAAGAGAAAACCCGCTGCGGTCACCAAAATTGCGCTCAGGGTGCAAATCAGAACGTGCTGACGCATTTGATACTGATAGCCATAGGCGATGACAGACTGCTGCAGATTACGGAAGCCGCCGCGCTGCAGGATGCAGTAACGGAGAATGGCACCGCCTTGTCTGCGGTTGCCCAGATACAACATAATAAGGATTATAAACAAAATGACAGTCATGATTTCTTCCTCTTTTTTTTCTGTGGATTCATCAGGCGCTCTTTCATCTCATCGGGCAGCAGCTTTATGAAATCCAGTTCTTTTCCTTGTTCATAAAGCAAAACTTGGACGGGATTGCCATGATCGACAAAGTAAGCAGTCACAGAATGGATGTATCTTTGTACACCGTCAGTACCGATGTTTGATCGGACGCAAATTCCTAAATCGACGGCATCGTAAATGACCTGCTCCAGCTGGAGATTATCAATTTCCTGACCAGGATACATCTGCTGAATTCGATAGGGGATGCGGGATGCGGAGCGGCAGTGCAGAGTAGATAAAATATGGGTTCCGGTGGACATGCTTTCCAACAGATAAACAACCTCACGGGAACGGACTTCTGATACCAGAATCCAATTGGGACGCTGCCGCAGGCCCGCTTTGATAGCATCTGCATATGTAAAATGTTCATTGACCTTCAAAGCTACACAGTCCCGCTGTGGATGCAGATCATGATATCGAAGCTCTAGGGTATCCTCAATCGTAATGACACGCTCATGTTCCGGTATGGAAGCACTCAATAACTTGATAAGCTCTGTTTTTCCTACTCCCGGCAAACCGCATACTAAAATATTAAAATGATGAGCGACTGCATCTTGCAGAAAATGCAGGAGGGATGCCGGAACATATTGAGATTTCACTGCCGCTGTATCACTAATTCGCATGAGTGCAGGAGTTTTACGAATAGAAATACTATTGCCGCCGTGGGCTATGGATTCATGAATAATACTGATTCTCAGTTCATCAGTCTCTGCTTCCAGAAGCGGTGAGGTTACATTAAAGGGCTGATTGACATAATTGGCAAGTTTGTAACAGAATTGCTTCATAAACGCCGTTTCTTCAAAATCTTCAATGGAATATCGCCCCTTTTTCAAATGGTCGATCCATAGCGTATACCCATTGAAATTAATGTCAGTGATATTTTCATCCTGAATAAACGGCTCCAGCGGGCCAAACGAAAACTCATTCATTTTTCAGATAGGAGAGCACCTTAGATTCACTTATAAAAATGGACTCTTCTTTCTCCTTGGAATTTGCAGTCTGTGCATATAGATCGATCACACCGATTTTATTAGCAATCTTCAGATATGGAATAATTTCATCACGTATTCCCAGAATGACCACATAGGGAATTCCGGTCGTATTCGGATCATCCATATTCAGGCCTTTGCGGTCTTTCACAGAAAGCACTCGTACATTTTTTACCAAACGATCTACCACCGGCTGTTCCCTTGGCTTTTGTACGGTCACATAAACATCGACTTTTTGTCCTTCCACAATTGTATTTCCGGACAGCTTAACTAGATCGCTTGGCAGTGAAAATGCTGTTTGCCCCTTTTTCAGCTGCATAGAAGGATAATCCGGCAGGTCCTTCAGGTCATGAAGCATTGTTTTATAAAAGAGCGAGCCCTTGGGAATTGTTCCAGTGATTTCTGTATATTTATGAAGCACCTGTGTTTTGTTTGTATAACAGCTGCTGTCAGCATAGGCCTTTGGTACTTTTTTGATGCCGATCATCGATGCTTTGATTTCTTGTCTTGGCCGAATTTTCACCTTCGCATAAGGAACTTCCACCAAATCAACGGAATGATCAACGGCTACACGAAAGGCTACTATATTAATCAAAACCAGTAAGGCTGTTAATATCATCAACTTTGATTTTTTAGGATTCATCCTTTACCTCCTCAATCATGGCTTCTTCTACTTTAATTTTCATATTCTGAATTTTTCCTGTTTCCTGAGCAGTTACCCGCACCTTCATAAACAGCGGTTCATCTATATAACCGTTCAGAGTCATAACATATTGAAATCCATCAACGGCGTTCATTCGAAAGTAGTCATTGAAATATTCCATCAGCTCATCCGGATGGCTGCGATTTTCTTTTCTGCTCATTACCATCGCATAGGCGATTGCCCGCTTCGTATTTGTCTCAAGGGTATTCTGGATATGGTCGTAGCGTACCCACCAGCTCCCACAGAGGAGGGATACGAAGGTGAAGAAAAGAAACATGGCAGCGAGTATGACAGCTTTCATTGCTTCACCTCCTGCTTCACTATACGGTAAAAACAGATGTTGACCTAACCCAAATTTTTTTATTTAATCTATACAGTCTTTGCTTTTGCTATATCTTTCCTTCTCTGCTTTATCTTTCTTGCTGGGTAATACATATATGAGCAGTGTCGGATCGGTTTAGAATGCATGTACCTAAAACATTAAAAATCATTTGACAATTGGATTGATCCATGATATTGTTACTGGGCATAAAGACAGTGGAAAGTAGAAGCACCCCTTCTCACCTGATGGCCGAAGTCATAGGTATATGCTACGATAGTCAAAAAGACGAAAGTACATAAACAAAGCGGGTGCCCTATCATGTGCCCGCTTTTTGCTTTAAAATGGAGGTGTCTGTTATTTACAACAAAAAAGTTATTCCAAACAACGTTAACGACGATCTGGTCAATGAAAAAATCCGGTTCAAGGAAGTTCTGGTAATTGATGCCAACGGTGAACAGTTGGGTGTCAAGCTCCGCCGTGAAGCTTTAGAAATTGCATACGATCAGAATCTTGATCTGTTATGCGTCGCGCCAAACGGAGTACCGCCGGTATGTAAAGTGCTGAATTATGGACGGTATCACTTTGAACAGCAGAAGAAAACAAAGGAAGCCAAGAAAAAACAGCATGTTACAGAAATCAAACCGCTGCGTCTATCCCCGGTCATTGATAAACATGATTTTGATACGAAAATGCGCCATGCCCGCAAATGGATAGAGGACGGCATGAAAGTAAAAGTTGATATGCGTTTCCGTGGCCGTTTGATTACAAGACTGGAAGTCGGTAAGAAAATAATGAACAGCTTTATTGAAGAAATATCAGATATTGCTACTGTTGAGAAAAAGCCGCTGTTGGAGGGCAATACCATGTCCTGCGTATTGACGGCGAAGAAAACAAAATAGGAGGATGTACTTATGCCAAAGATGAAGAGTCACAGAGGATTAGCAAAACGTGTCAAAAGAACAGGTTCAGGTCAGCTGAAAAGAGGCCGTGCTTATACTTCTCACCGTTTCCACGGTAAAACCCAGAAGCAGAAACGTCATTTAAGAAAGGCATCACTGGTCAGCAAGAGCGATTACAAGCGGATCAAACTGATGCTGCATAAATAGGAAGAGGAGGAATAAAACATGGCAAGAGTTAAAGGTGGTTATGTAACCCGTCAGAGAAGAAAAAAAGTTTTAAAATTAGCAAAGGGCTATTTCGGTTCTAAACATATTCTGTATCGCACTGCGAATGAGCAGGTTATGCATTCCCTGCGCTATGCATATAATGATCGCCGCGATCTGAAAAATGAAATGCGCAAACTGTGGATTGCCCGCATCAATGCCGCTGCTAGAATGAATGATATTTCTTATTCCCGTTTAATGCACGGTTTGAAGCTGGCTGGCATTACGGTTAACCGTAAAATGCTTTCTGAAATTGCAATCAGTGATCCGAAGGGATTTACCGGTATCTGCGATAAAGCAAAAAAAGCGTTAGAGAAATAATCGGAAGATCATCATGGATGAGACTCGTCAGACATTAAATGAGTTACTGGTCGATCTTTTCAATTACATTCTTCTAATTGAAGAACGCAATCTGCAGGAAAGCAAGGTTGCGCTCTCCATGACGGAGGTGCATATTCTGGAAGCAATTCAAAAAAGTGAATCTAAAATGATGTCTGCGATCGCCAAACGGCTGATGGTGACTCAGGGAACACTTACAGTTTCTACTTCAAAGCTTGTGAATAAGGGATATGTGATTCGTGAACGTGATGAAGAAGATCGGCGTATTGTCCGTCTGGCCTTGACGGACAAGGCACAGCATGTACTGGATGTTCATGATCAGTTCCATTCCCGTATGATCGATAAGGTACTCGATGAACTGGATATCGGCGAGGATGAGGCATTGGTCAAATCCTTAAGCAATGTCCTGTCATTCTTCAAGGAACAGTATTAAGACTGCCGTTTTGGCAGTTTTTTTAGTTATGGGAAATCACAAATACTGCCAAATCATGTACTTGTTTTAAAAAACGATACTTTCTGTTATACTATATGCGCGTGTGATTAGGATTACATGCATATGAAACGGAAGGAGCAATCGGCTTGAAAAGAATCGGATGGATATTGGCGGCGCTGTTAGTTATCAGCGGCTGTACTGCGAAAGATCCCGTGAAACCAGCAAAGGGCAAGATTAAGGAAGTGCATGCGGCAGAAGTGCTGAAGCAGCTTGATCAAAAGCAATCAATGCTGCTGGTGATCGGCACCTCTACTTGTGGTTCGTGTATAGAATTTGACGATGTGCTGAAAGAATACATAAAGGATCATAAAATTACCTTTGCTTCTTTAAAGACGGATGATGAGCCGATCATAAAAAATACAGAGGGTCAGGAGGTCCGACAGGATTACCTGGATCTGCAGGCGAGAATCGGTAAGATTACAGTTACCCCGACAATTGTGATGATCGTAAATGGAGAAGTAAAAGCCATGGAATCCGGAGGCTGGAATAAACAGGAACTCAAAGAGCTGTTAAAAACATTTGATGAAGCTAAGAATACCAAACCTTTAACGGGCAGGATCACATATAAAAACAGTACTGAGGTCATGCAGGCGATTCAAAAGAAAGAGTCAATGATTTTGATTGTGGGCAGGACGACCTGCAGTGCCTGTATTCATTTCCAGAAAACAATTCATTCTTTTCTGGAAACAGAAGCATATACTTTTACGGAACTGATGACGGATAAGGAAACAGCTGTTAAGGATGAAAATGGTAAGACCGTACTTCCGGAATTTGAAAAGCTGGAAGCAATCATCGGTCAGCTTGAATATACGCCGACGATGTTTCGTATTGAAAACGGTGTGGTTGTGAATACATCCGTAGGTTCTATCAGTGAAACTGAATTAAAAGAATTTTTGGATGGATATCCGTCTTAACAGCTGAGGGAAAATGTGCTATACTGGTTATACAAGTTAATATTGGTAAGAGAAAACGAGACCAGAAAAAGAAATTATCTTTTTTGGCTCGTTTTTTTATATTTAATGGGAGGTAAGAAAATGAAAGATGTTGTAATCATCGGCGGAGGAATTATCGGATGCAGCATTGCATATGAATTGTCACATTATGAGGGCTCTGTAGTTTTGGTGGAAAAGAACAGTGATATTGCAGATGAAGTCAGTATGGCCAATAGTGCAATCGTTCATGCTGGTTATGATCCGGAGGACGGTACATTGAAAGCAAAACTGAATGTACGGGGTGCGCAATTAATGAAACAGTGGTGTGCGGAACTGGAGGAAGAATATCAGACATGCGGTGCGTTTGTCGCCGCATGCGGTGAAGGAGAAGAATTGCTGCTCCATCGTTTGTATGAACGTGCGCTTCGGCGGAATGTAAAGGTACAGCTGCTTGATAAAGAAGCTGCGATAAAACTGGAACCAAATCTCAGCGATCAGGTTACAATGGTGATGAATGTACCGGATACAGCGGTAATCACACCTTGGAATTTTGCTTTATCAGCTTTGGAAACTGCAGTTGTGAATGGGTGTCAGGTATACCTTAACAGTCCGGTAACAGCGATTCAAAAGCTTTCAAAAGGTTATGCGGTGCAGGCGGGGAAGCAGCGAATTGAGGCTCGCTATGTAATCAATGCAGCGGGCTTATACAGTGATCAGATCGATCAAATGGCAACCGGAATCAAGCATTTTACGATTCAGGCCCGCAAGGGTGAATATTTCGTGCTCGCAAAGGATGCAAGGAATTTTATATCTCGTGTGATATATCCGGTTCCCGGACCAAAGGGCAAGGGGGTATTGGCGGTTCCAACAGTACATGGCAATATCCTGATCGGGCCAAATCGCAATGATACGGATCGGGAGGATCATGCCACCGACGCAGAGGGATTAGCGATGGTTCGTTCTCAGATCACGCATACGATGAAAAATGTACCAATGCAGGAAACAATCCGAACCTTCAGCGGTCTTCGTCCAGCCGGCAATCACGGAGATTTCTATATTCGGGAAGAGGTCGAATCCGCCGGCTTTATCAATGTTGGATGCATTGATTCACCGGGGATAGCCAGTGCTCCGGCAATCGGGGAATATGTACGGCAGCTCATTGAAAAAAAGCATCCGCTAAAGAGAAAGACACACTATAAAAAATGTAAGCCTTTGGTGCGCATGGCTGATTTATCTATGACAGATAAGCAGTCCATGATCAAGCAGGATCCGCGCTATGGACATATTGTTTGCCGCTGTGAAAAAATATCGGAAGGTGAAATCATCGCTGCGATACAGCGGCCGATCCCGGCCAAGACGATTAAGGCGATCAAAAAGCGTATTCGCCCCGGCATGGGAAGATGCCAGGGAGGCTTCTGTGAACCGCTGGTGACGGATATCCTTTCAAAAACAATGAATGTAGATATGTGTGATATCTGTTACGACCAGCCGGAAACAAAGATGTTTGTCGGTCATACCAAGGAGGAGCAGTTATGAAACAGCTAGAGCTGGTGATCGTTGGAGGCGGCAGTGCCGGCATGGCGGCTGCACTTTCGGCCTTTGAACAAGGGATCAAGGATCTGATTATCCTGGAAAAGGATGATGAATTGGGAGGAATCCTTCAGCAGTGCGTCCACAATGGCTTTGGATTACAGACCTTTCATGAAGAACTCAGCGGACCTGCTTATGCCCAGCGATATATCGATCAGATTCGAACGAAGGAAATTCCCTTTGAAACACAGGCAACGGTGATTCAAATAACGCCGGATAAGAAGATTACGTATGTCAGTCCAAAAAACGGTTATCAGGAAATACAGGCAAAAGCGATTATTTTAGCTGGGGGCTGCTATGAGCGAAGTGCCGGGGGGATACAGCTTCCCGGAACAAGACCCAAAGGAATCTATACCGCAGGTACGGCTCAGCGTTACTTAAATATTGATAATGTAATGGTCGGACGAAAAGTTTTTATCCTCGGCAGCGGTGATATCGGATTGATAATGGCAAGAAGAATGACGTTGGAAGGGGCTGAGGTTGTTGGAGTGGCAGAACTCATGCCGTATTCCAATGGGCTTATGCGAAATATTGTACAATGTCTTGAAGATTTCGATATTCCCCTCTATCTTTCACATACTGTGGTAAGAGTGGAGGGCTTTCCAAATTTGGAGCGGGTAATTATCGCTGAAGTTGATGCGTTCCGTCAGCCAATTGATGGTACCGAAAAAGTGTTTGAAGCGGATACTCTGCTTCTGTCGGTGGGATTACTGCCGGAGAATAGTCTGGCCAAGCAGCTGGGACTTGCCGTGGATACCAAAAGTAAAGGGATCATCGTGAATGAAAAGCTGGAAAGTGATATACCTGGAATCTTCGCTTGCGGCAATGGCCTGCATGTGCATGATTTAGTTGATTTTGTCAGCAGTGAGGGGAATTTAGCCGGCAGAAATGCGGCCGCATATATTCATGGTATGAAAGAATCTGCCGCGTTTATTAAGTGTACGGCTGGACAAGGTATCGGGTATATGTTGCCCCAGTGCATTCATCCCGATCGAATACAGGAGCCGCTTACTTTTTCACTGCGGGTTACGAAGCCCTATAAACAGGTGAAACTGCGTATTCTAAAAGACGGTCAGGTTTTCAAAGAGCTGCCAAAGCGCTATCTGCTGCCGGCGGAAATGGTTCGTATCATATTGAAGCCGGAAGATTTACAGGATGTTCGACAAGAGCTTAAGGTGGAGGTGTGTGAATCATGAAAAAAGAAATGATCTGTATCATCTGTCCGATGGGGTGTCATCTTCAGGTTGATAATATAGATGGAGATTGTGTCGTACAGGGAAATGCTTGTCCCCGCGGTGCGAATTATGCAAAGCAGGAAGCGATATGTCCAATGCGTACTTTGACATCTACTGTACGCATAGCAAATGCGATTCATCCATTACTGCCGGTGATTACATCTGCACCCGTGCCAAAACAGAAATTATTTGTTATAATGGAAGCAGTTAATCGGGTGCAGGCTGAAGCTCCCATAAAGTCCGGAAGTGTTGTGGCTCATAATATTGCCAACTGCGGCGTGGATCTGCTTGCATCGCGTACAATGGAGAATATACATGGAAATAAACAGTCAGCGGGTGATCCCGGTCATCCAGGATCATAAACAATTTTCAAAATTTCTAGCATCAGATTTATCTGTTTGTATTCTGATGGAATTTCATCTGAATTTCTTAGATGATTTAATTCATCAGCTTCATCATGCAGGAAAATATGGAATCGTGCATCTTGATTTGATCCATGGGTTATCTAATGACGAATATGGCGCACAATTTTTATGTCAGAGCATTCACTGTGACGGCTTGATTTCCACAAAGCCCAAAGCGGTGCAGACGGCCCGTAAGCTCCATAAGCTGTCGGTGCTTCGTATTTTCCTGATTGATTCGCGCTCGCTGCAAAAGGGAATTGAGTTAGCATCTTCGCTTCAGCCGGATTTTTTGGAAATCTTGCCGGCTACGACATGGAACGCCGTTTCTCTGATTCGCAAAAGCAGTGAGATTCCGCTGATCGGCGGTGGTTTGATTCAGACCAAGGAAGATATCGACAAATGCTTTCAGCAGGGAATGTGTCATATCACATCATCGAATTTAAAGCTTTGCTTGGATTATGAAATGGGGGATCAATCATGAAAAGTGCGCTTGTGCTCGGTGGGGGCGGTTCCAAGGGCGCGTATGAAATCGGCGTCTGGAAAGCATTGCGTGAACTGGATATCCACTTTGATATCGTGACCGGGACTTCCATCGGCGCTTTGATTGGGGCGATGGTGGTACAGGATGATTTTGCGAAAGCGTATGATCTTTGGGATCATATGGATGCATCCCAGGTCATTCAGAATGGCATATCATTGGATTTTGATTTGGATTTGCTGATGAGCCAGCGCAGTCAGATAAAGCAGATGCTGGCATCGTATATTGATCACCGCGGCGCCGATATCGCACCGCTGATAAAGATGATTGAGAATATGTTTGATGCGGATAAATTTTTCGCTTCCGATATCGACTTTGGATGCATGACTGTATGTCTTGATCCGTATTCGCCGTCACCCTTTGTCAAAAGTCAGTTTACGAAGAACAATGCACACGATTTTCTGCTGGCAAGCGCTTCCTGCTTTCCTGCCTTCCCCATGAAATTCATGGAAGGGAAGCGTTATATTGACGGCGGCTATCACGATAATGTTCCGATAGAACTGGCTCGTTCGCTGGGGGCTGATCAAATCGTAGCAGTTGATTTGAAATATAAAGAAGAAAAAGTGAACAGTGATGATGATGTTTTGTATATTGAACCGAATATGCCGCTTGGATCCTTCCTTGATTTCAAACCGGAAACCCTTCATCGCAATATGCGGCTTGGGTATTTGGACACATTAAAAAAATTTAATGTGTATTATGGCTATACCTATACCTTTGCCGCAATGGATCTGCCGCAGATTCAAGCCTATGAGGATGCTTATGAGCGCTTTTTGAACAATTACCGCAGTGATGCTTCCCAGCCGATTGTAAACCGGTTGTTTCAGCAGCTGGTTGATCGATCGATAAATAAAGCACTTGCTGAATATGAATCGTATATGTTTCAGTATCTGCGCATTCTGGAAGACTGCGCGAGAATGTTTGATATGGATGATGAACTCGTGTATACCTTTGATGATTTTGTAATTGAGCTGCTTCGTCGTTTTGATACGATGGTGCATACCATTGATAAGGTTCTGATCTCAAAAAAAACCATTAAAGAGATTGCCCTGGAAGTAAAAAACTATCGCCAGGAAGATATCATTTATTATCTGTATCATCGTTTAAAACAGGCAAAGCAGCAGGATCGCGACGATCTGTCCTATCTCTCCGTATTCTTTAAAAAGGAGTATATCGCGGCTTTGACGATCTTTGCTTTAAAATATCAATTTCAGACAAAATAAAAAGCGTTTTTTTAACGCTTTTTTTAATCATTGAATAACTCGTCCTGATGACTTGCGAACAGATATTCATCAATGCAGTTCACAATCCGATCTTTCAGCATTACTTCTGGCTTCTTTTCCAGTCGATGTTCACGAATTTTTGTATATTGGATCGGCATATACTGAGAAATCAGCGACAGCGGAATATCAATTGACGAAAGATTACTGATTAAAGTGTGAATTGCGGTCTGAACGCTTGCTTCCGGCATGTAGTAACGGCAGCGATCTGAGAAAGAATACTTGCGGGCGATATATAGTTTATTATCATCTCCGTGATAATGCTTCTGCCAGTTTTTTGGATTGGCGAGCATTGCCTGATCGAGAACCTCGATAAAATTGCTGGTTTTTACATCTGTGCCATGGAATACTTCTTCTTCGATGTGTGCTAAGGCAAACAGTGCTTCCCGCATGGCAAAGGTAAGACCCGGACCGACTTTTAAGATGCCTACACCGTCCTCTACCAATTCCTTTAATGCGTATTTGGTCTGATAATCGGTTGAATGTCCTTCAAATACTAAGTTTGGATAATCTTTGATCGAAGCCATCAGCTCTTTTGCTTCTTCTCGGTCGTATTCTTTCGGACCGGTATCTGCTTCTTCCACTCCCGGCTGAACGACCACACCAATAACATCGTTCCAGGTTTCCTGAAGTCCTTCGTTTTCGAATGCTTTTTCAAAAGCGGAAACGGTCGCTTTAAAATCCGCTACTTTGGTAACCTGCACACCAGCACTTGCTTCCTGAGCACCGCCGGGAATCGGTACTTCACTGCCGACGATATATACCGGGCGCACTGCATTTGGATCTGTTTTCAGCAGCTTTTGATACGTGTCTTCGCAAACTCGCGCCAGCCGTGCTCCGCGCTTTGAAATAATTTCATCACTAAGCCGAGTGTTTGGATCATCGTCAGCCACTTTCATGCTTGTATCGATATGAATTTTCGTGAATCCGGCAGCCACATAGCAGCGTACCAATTCTTCTGATTTTGCCATTGCTTCAGCTTCCGGGGCAGCTGCGAAGGTTAACGGACCCAAATGATCACCGCCTAAGAAAACCCGGTTGGTTTCAAAGCCAACGCGTTTTGCTATCGCATATACGAAGTTGCGGAAATCGATTGGCTTCATACCGGTATAGCCGCCGAACTGATCAACCTGATTGGCAGTTGCTTCAATCAGAACGCAGGAATGATCACGCTTGGCACATTCGATGGCAGCTTCGATAACATATTCATTGGCGCTGCAGCAGGAATAGATGCCTACTGCTTTGCCCTGCTTCTGTTTTACGACGATTTGTTTTAATGGATTTTGATTGGTCATAGATACAATCCTCCTTAATTAAAAAAATTATAGCACTGCGATTAAGGGATTGTAAAATGATTGTGTCGGGCTTGTTATTTTGTATAAACTAATTACTGAAAAATGCAAATAGAAAGGAACCATTCTATCCTTTTTTATAAATTTGTATTATACTGAGACAAAGGAGTTGATCGTATGTTTTATCAGATTGAGGATGCGCTTCATCCAATTGATGCGGCAGCTTGTGAGCCGAGTCGCCTCACCGTAGGTATTTTGACACCTGCGGAGTTGAAGCAGCAAAACGAACATTTTCATTTTCATCAGCAGACTATCGAGGAAGCGATGCATCCCCGCAATAATCATATTGATCTGTATGAAAACTATGATTTTGGAACGATCTGTTTCCATAATACACGCGGCAACGGAGAAGTAAAAGATTTTCAGGCAGCATTTTATATACGCCGCAATCAGCTTATTATCAGCAGTGAGGATATCGGACGGGTACTGGTTGCGATACGGGAAGTGACGGGCCGGATACCTTTGAAATCTTTGACTCTGGAAAAATTAATCTATGCATTGTTTGAAAAACTCATCAGTAAGGATTTTTCTCTTCTTCAGGAAATTAATGAACAGATTGAGAGAATTGAAGAAGATATCATGAATGATCGCAATGTATCCTTTCATCAGGAAATTGCGCCGCTTCGCAAAACCCTGCTTCTGTTTGAAAATCATTACAGCCATCTGATTGAAATGGGCAGTGATCTTCAGGAGAATGAGAATGAAGTATTCACCGAAGAGAATCTTCGTTATTTCCATATGATGACCGATCGTGTATCAAGACTGTTCAATCAGACCCGAATGCTTCGTGAATACATGACACAGGTGAGGGAAGCGTATCAGGCGCAGACAGACAATCACTTAAATCAGATTATGAAATTATTCACGGTGATAACGACTATCTTTTTGCCGCTTACATTAATCGTTGGCTGGTATGGTATGAATTTTACCAATATGCCGGAGCTGACTTGGAAGTACGGCTATCTGGCGGTGATTATACTAAGTGTGGTAGTGGTTGGTTTCTGTTTTTATTATTTCAAGAAAAAGAATTTGTTTTAAACCTTATCCAAAAATGAGCATTGCCATGACAAATGAAAGAAGACTTTGCAGACATCGATAGAACAAATATTGAGGATAGTGCAATGAGCTGTGTACTGCCATCGCATGAATCTGCAGATGCACGCACAATCCGCCGAAGGACAGCAGTGCGGCAGTAGCGGCCAGTTTTATGGATGAGGTCATTGTACTTTCCGCAATCATAATTGTACCGCTGGAAAATTCGGTGATCACCTTAGTAAAGAATTGCGTGATTGCGGGAAGAAGAGGAATGATTGCTGCGGTTACACTCATGACGATCATAAGATAGCCGCCGATCATGAATAGGGCTTTTCCGCTTTCCATCATGGATGAAGACAGAATATGGAAAAAGGGAACACACTGTCGTTTCGTAACCGCCGGCATCTCAACAGCTTGTCTGCGGGTCAGTAAGAGCAGCAGCAGACCACTGATAAAAGAAACTAAAAATAATTGGAAACCGATCTTTGCGGAGTGATAAAGCACAGTGCCGCAGGATAAAATGATAAAGCCGGGAGTCGCAAAGCAGCAGCAGTTAATCAGCTTACGCGCATCCTCGCTTTTTAAATATCCTTTTTGGACTTCTTCGTCAATCAGAATAGCTGAAGTGGGAAATCCTAAAAACAGCGATGCGATGACAAGCGCAAAGGCATGGGAATCCAAATGAAATAGTGGGGTGATCAGCCATTTGAAAGGCTTCGCTAACAGCGGCAGTATTTCCATTTGGTAAAGCACGCGCACCAGTACCATGGAAACAAACATGGAAGGTACGAGTTTTTCAAACCAGATCGTAAGCGCGGATAATGCATATGTATAAGTAATACCGCCCTTGATCAAATAGATCAGCAAAATAACAAACAATGAGAATCCGATTGTTTTTTTCATATTATCACCTGTATTACTATATGAAAGGAAGAACACTTTCAGACATTTGACGAGACTGTTTAAAGGGTATATACTGAACAAACAGTAAAGAGAGGGAGAGGATTATGATCGACTGGCTGATTCATCGATTCGTGAAGGATTATGAGAATATTCATGACAGCAAAGTTCGGGAGCAATACGGAAGGGTAACCTCGATAACCGGCATCGCCTGTAATATATTTTTGTTTACAGCAAAGTTTACTGCCGGTACGCTGTTTCACAGTGTCGCAATCGTTGCCGATGCGGTGAATAACTTATCGGATGCCGGCAGTTCAGTGGTATCCCTGGTGAGCTTTAAATTATCTTCCCGTCCGGCAGATGAAGAACATCCGTTCGGTCATGAACGTTTTGAATATATCGCATCGTTGGCTGTGGCCTTTTTGGTTCTGCTGGTCGGCTTGGAGCTGGCGCGCACCTCAGTAGATAAAATTATGCATCCTGATCCGATTGTGTTTTCCATGCTGAGTGTTACAGTTTTGATCGTATCTATACTGGTGAAGCTGTGGATGTATTCCTATAACCGTAAAATTGCCAGACGCATTGATTCATCAATGATGCAGGCAACTGCTGCCGATTCCATTTCTGATGTTATGGCAACCGGGGCGGTACTCGCTGCCACTATCCTTTCACCGCTGGTGCATGTTCAGTTGGATGGCTATATGGGGGTTATCGTAGCCTTATTTATTTTATATACCGGTTATGGAATAGTACGTTCTACGATCGATCAATTACTGGGGCAGGCTCCTTCTGAGGATCAGGTAAAGATGATCAGCAATACCTTGAAAAAATATGACGGGGTGCTGGGTTATCACGATCTGGTCATTCACAGCTATGGACCAAACCGCTGCTTTGCGACAGTTCATGTGGAAGTTAACAGCAAGGAGGATGTGCTGATCAGTCATGATATGATTGATAATATCGAACGTGATTTTGCTGAAAATCATCATATGAATGTAGTTATTCATCTTGATCCGATCGTATTGGATGATGAAGAAGTGAATGCCATGCGTGATCAGGTACGTACTATTATCCAAAATATCGATGAAGTACTGACCATGCACGATTTTCGTATGGTAGTGGGAGAGACGCATACCAATCTGATTTTTGATGTGGTGGTACCGCAGCGCTTCCCGCTTACCGATATTCAGCTTCATCAGCAAATTGATGAAAAGCTTCATAAAATCAATCAGCAGTACCGCACGGTGATTACATTTGATCGAACCTATACAAAGCTGAATTAGGATTTTTTATAGCAGATTTATTGAATACCAAAAAGGAGATGTTGCCGCAAATCTCCCTTTTTATATGATTTCACCTCATTGTTTTGTATCAGCGAATGAAAAAATTAAATTATAAAAAAGTAAGCTTTCTGTATGAAAGGTAAGATGAAATTCATAAATATAATGAGAAGTATGCTATGATAAGTTATAGAAAGATATGTAGTATGGTTAAGGTGCGAATGCATGGAAAGGAGATTTCTATGAAAGACAGCCAATTCATATCGAAAACCCAATGTTATATCGTTTCTGGCATATTGACGGGAGTAGTTTGTATTTTGCTTGTATTTGTTGTTCTTTTAAAGAAGGATGTAACGGCATATGAAAATACCGCATCGATCATCGGTACTTATGAATCAAATGACGGGGTTTCCGAATATACGCAATATCTGGTTTTTGAAAAGCACAAGGACGGCCTGAAATGCATTTGGTATCAGCAGGGAGAGTTTCAGCATGACGGACAGGTTACAAGCTTGAAAAAAGGAATCCATCAAATTTATTTCGATGACCTGAATCAAGAATTTTTCATTTATGTCGATCGTGAAGATCACATAAATTTTGTCGCGAAAGATTTTGCAGGATCATTTGATAAAATTGCCGATCATTCTGTTTATATGGGAAAACAGCCGTCCTAGATAAATTAAAAATCAATTGGGTTGCTTATTAATTTATCAAGATAATTGTAACGATCATGCTTATGGTAATGCTTGGATCAAGCAAAATACTATATTTTTAGATGTGAAAAAGTTTTCCGTCGTTCTATTTAGGATGAGTAAAGAGCCAAGATACATCATAATACATGCAAGATCATGGATATTAAAAAAAGATATATCATCCCATGGAAAGATATATCTTTTTCATCTGTTTTATTTCATCATAATATAAGACATATGCCGGCCACAGCTGTGATCGCGGCGATAAGAGAAGAAACGTTCATTGGGTGCGAATGTATCGTTCTTATCAACACTGATATGATGCTCCTTCAGTCCGGCATTCAGCAGCATCTGCTTATTCAATCCTTTGTTGTCAATAAAGGCTTTTTCATTAGCTGCATATTTGATGAAGGCATCGGTTGGAAAAGACATCGCTTTTACTTGTTGCACAACCTCTATGCCTACTTCAAAGCTGCTGGCCGCAATCGCTGGGCCGATATAGGCATGAATGCGCCGTGGATCACAATGTTCCACTTCAATTAAGTGTTGCAGTGCCTTGGCGGTGATTTCTTTCACGGTTCCCTGCCAGCCGGCATGGATTGCGCAAATGATTTCCTGGATTGGTTCATATAAAAGAATCGGAACACAATCAGCTGTCATAACGGTCAAAAGCAAGCCTTTTTCTCTTGTATAAAGGGCATCACAATCCTCAATGCCATCCTCATAGGAAACGGCACCGCGTCCCCGTTCAGCTGCGGTAACCGCTTTGATATGGTCACTGTGCGTCTGCTTAGCACATACCCAATCTTGCAGGGAAATTCCTAAATAATCAGAAAACGCGCGGCGGTTGTTTAAGACCTGTTCCAGATTACCTCCGGTATGCAGGGCGAGGTTGCCGTTTTCCGGCAGATTTATGTCACGAAGCGTTGTTCCCGCCATCAGTCTTGACGGCTTTTTCCATGTGATAACATTCATATCAATACCTTCTTTCTTAGTGATGTTTGAAAACGATACTATTATCCTATGCAGCATCATGAGATACATGACGATGTTTGTCTCGATCTTTAAGAAAGTATATCAAATATGCTGAAAATTACAATTCAGATGATTTTTGCCAAAAGAGAGTAAAAAGCATACAGCAATTCCTTATATAAATATAGAAAAGCGGGAAGTATAAAGAAATACACGGTACTTGATCAGGAACATGTCTGTTTTTCTTTGTATATCCTATTTGGAATCGTCATCAACATCCTCTCTTTGTACTTCAGAGTATTCTGAAAAAAATTAGCACTAAATAGTTGACAGTGCTAACGAAATGGCATATACTGTTAGCAGACATGAGATAAGAGTGCTAGAGAGGAGTGGTGAAATGTTGAATGAACGTCAGACAGCCATCTTCAAAACGATCGTTGAAGAATTTATTCGGACAGCTGAGCCGGTAGGCAGTAAAACACTGATGAACATGTTGGATTTTACCTGCTCTTCTGCAACCATACGAAATGAAATGGCGGCGCTGGAAGACATGGGTCTTTTGGAAAAGACACATACCTCGAGCGGACGTGTTCCTTCCAGTAAGGGATATCGCTATTATGTCGAAAATCTTATGGAAAAACAACTGGATGAATCAGTTAAGAATTCATTGCAGACGGTTTTCAAAGAAAAGCATTACACGCTTGATGAAGTGGTAAAAAAAAGCTGTGATATTCTATCACAGATGACCAGCCTTACTTCACTGGTGCTGGGACCGGATTCTCGCTCACAGACCTTGCAGCACATTCAGCTCTTTCCTATTTCGGATCGAACAGCCGTAGCGGTATTCATTACTGATCACGGGCATACGGAAAATAAAACATTCCAGTTTGATGAGTCGGTATCGCTGAATGATATTCAAACCTGCTGTAATCTGCTGAATGATAAACTGTCCGGGACACCGATCAATCATGTCTTGGAAAAGATGGATGAAATAAAGCCGCTGATGGCGGCGTGCGTGAAACGGCATGAGGTTTTGTTTGAAGCCTTTGTCAATGCATTCGTTCGGTTCGCCTCGGATAATGTGTACTGCAGCGGTCAAAGCAATATGCTGTATCAGCCTGAGTTTGCGGATATTGAAAAGCTGAAAGGGCTCATGAAGATGCTGGAGGACAGTTCCCTGTGGCGGCAGCTGGCTGACCATGAGGGCGATCTCGCGATTCGCATCGGCGAGGACAATGAAGTTCTGCAGTCGAACAATGTATCAGTCGTAGCCAGCAAATTCCATATTCATGACGGTGAGGAAGGACAGCTGATGATTGTCGGACCTACTCGTATGCATTACAATCAGGTCGTAGCCCTGATGGAATATATGAGCAGGGTCATTGAAGAAATGTATCGTGAAGAAAGTTAGGAGGTTATCCATGGAAGAACAGAAGAAAGAGCATGTAGAAGCAAACGAAGTCGAAAAAGAATCCTGTGAGGATGCAAAATGTACGACTGAAAAGCATGCGGATGAAGAAAAGAAAGAAGATAAAAAAGAGCGCGGACATAAGCATAAGAAGGAGCTGGAAGCGCTGAAGGAAGAAAATGCGAAACTTAAAGAGGAGCTGGCAGTAAGCAAGAATGCTTATTTCAAGGCATATGCGGATACGGAAAATTTGAAAAAACGGCTTCAGAGCGAAGCTGAGAGTACTCGCAAATATCGAATTCAAAGCTTTGCCAGTGAAGTGCTTCCGGTCTTGGATAACTTAGAGCGCGCGCTTGATGTGAAGGTTGACGATGAGAATATCAAAAATTATGCGAAAGGATTTGAAATGATTCACAGTCAGCTGATTCATATTCTCAAGAATGAAGGAGTCGAGGAAATCGATGCCTTAAACAAACCATTTGATGCCAATTATCATAACGCTTTGATGCAGGAAGCAAAAGAAGGTGTGGAAAGCGGTATCGTAATTGAAGTTTTACAAAAAGGCTATATGCTGAAGGATCGCGTATTGCGTGCGGCTTTGGTAAAAGTCAGTGAATAAATCAAAAACATGTAAATAAGGAGGAAATATTTATGAGCAAAATTATCGGAATTGACTTAGGTACAACAAATTCATGCGTCAGTGTTATGGAAGGCGGCGAATGCAAGGTTATTACGAATCCGGAAGGAAATCGTACGACACCATCGGTTGTCGCTTTCAAAAACGGTGAAAGAATTGTCGGTGATGCGGCGAAACGCCAGGTTGTCACAAATAAAAATACGGTAAGTTCCATTAAACGTAAAATGGGTACGAATGAAAAAGTTTCGCTGGAAGGAAAGGAATACACACCGCAGGAAATTTCTGCTATGATTCTGCAGTATTTAAAAGGATATGCAGAGGATTACTTAGGAGAAAAGGTTGAAAAAGCGGTTATTACCGTACCTGCTTACTTCAACGATGCACAGCGTCAGGCGACCAAGGATGCCGGAAAGATCGCCGGTCTGGAAGTAGAACGTATTATCAATGAACCGACAGCTGCGGCACTGGCATATGGTATTGATAAAACTGAAAAAGAACAAAAGGTTTTGGTTTATGACTTAGGCGGCGGTACATTTGATGTATCTATCCTGGAACTGGCCGACGGTACTTTTGAAGTATTATCAACCGGCGGTGACACTCAACTGGGCGGAGATGACTTCGATAACGCGATCGTTGATTGGATGATTGAAACCTTCCGTAAAGAAAACGGAGTAGATTTAAGCAAAGATGCAATGGCTATGCAGCGTTTGAAGGAATCTGCTGAAAAAGCGAAAAAAGATTTGAGCGGAATGGCTCAGACACAGATTTCACTGCCGTTTATCTCTGCCGGCGCAGACGGTCCGCTGCATTTTGAGGCGAGTCTGACACGGGCAAAATTCGATGAAATGACAAAGAAACTGGTTGATCGTACGATTGAACCGGTACGTCAGGCATTGAAAGATGCAGGCTTGACTAAGCTGGATATTCATCAGGTATTGCTGGTAGGCGGTTCTACCCGTATTCCAGCTGTTCAGGAAGCGGTGAAAAATGAGCTGGGTAAAGAACCAAACCGTTCGGTAAACCCTGATGAAGTAGTTGCGATGGGTGCTTCCATCCAGGGCGGCGTTATCGCCGGTGATGTAAAAGATGTATTGCTGCTGGACGTTACGCCGTTATCCTTAGGTATTGAAACCATGGGCAGTGTTATGACCGTATTGATTCCTCGCAACACGACCATCCCTACAAGCAAGAGTCAGGTGTTCTCAACCGCTGCTGATAATCAGCCGGCTGTTGATATTCATGTACTGCAGGGTGAGCGCCCGATGGCAAATGACAATAAGACGCTCGGTATGTTTAAGCTGGATGGAATCGCTCCGGCGCGCCGTGGCGTACCGCAGATTGAAGTTACCTTTGATATCGACGTCAATGGTATCGTCCACGTATCTGCGAAAGATAAAGGAACCGGCAAATCACAGTCCATCACAATTCAGAATTCATCCGGATTAAGCGATGATGAAATTGAAAAGATGGTAAAAGAGGCTGAAGAACATAAGGCTGAAGATGAGAAGCGCAAAGAAGAAGTAGAACTGCGCAATAAAGCAGAGCAGTTCATTAATCAGATTGATACTTCTATCGCGGAAGCAGGCGATAAGATCGATGCGAAACAAAAAGAAGAAACCATGAAGCTGCGTGATGAACTGCAGAAATCTTTGGATGAAAACGACATGGAAGCAGTTAAGACAAAGCTGGAAGCATTGGAACAGGCTGCTCAGGCCGCAAGCGCTGCGATGTATCAGCAGCAGGATCAGCAGGCTGCTCAAGCCGACAGCGGTGCCAAAGACGACAATGTAGTTGACGCTGAATTTGAAGAAAAGAAATAAACAAATACACATTTCCTAGTGTCAGCGCTAGGATTTGTGTATTTCATCCCTTCATTATGAGATGAATGAAGAAACCGGAGATATCTTGCTTTTCTTGTCAGATATGATAAAATAGCACCCGGTATGAAATATGAGAGCTGCCCACAATACGAATCAGCGGCGGCATCGGACATATATAAATTTGCTGCCAGAAAGATGTAGGAGGGTGATGAGGCAATGAGTAAGAGAGATTATTATGAAGTCCTGGGTATCGAAAAGGGTGCCAGTGACGATGAAATCAAAAAAGCCTATCGTAAAATGGCTAAGAAATATCACCCCGATGTGAATAAGGATGCGGACGCGGAAGCGAAGTTTAAAGAAATTAATGAAGCCTATGAGGTTCTGGGCGATCCGCAGAAAAAAGCGACTTATGATCAGTTTGGTCATGCCGGTATGGAGGGCGCAAACTTCGGTGGTGCCGGGGCATCGGGATTTGGCGGATTTGAAGATTTCGGTGATATTTTCGGGTCGTTCTTTGGCGGCGGATTTGGCGGAAACAGCCGTCGGCAGAATACAAACGGACCGCGTA
This sequence comes from Copranaerobaculum intestinale, assembly GCF_009831105.1. Lineage (GTDB taxonomy): Bacteria > Bacillota_I > Bacilli_A > Erysipelotrichales > Erysipelotrichaceae > Copranaerobaculum > Copranaerobaculum intestinale. The sequence continues at coordinate 141,845 of NZ_WUUQ01000002.1, forward strand.
AAGGAAATGATCGCTTTATGCAGATGCGCATTGATTTCATGGATGCCATCTTCGGTAAGAGTGAAGAAATCACAATTGAATTGGATGAACAGTGCAGCCAATGCTTAGGCAGCGGTGCCCAGTCAAAGGACGATGTAAAAGTATGTTCACGCTGCGGCGGTTCTGGAACGGTTACTACCCAGCAGCGTACCCCGTTTGGTGTGTTTCAGTCACAGTCGGTATGTCCGGACTGTGGCGGAACCGGGAAAACCATTCTTCATAAATGCTCCAAGTGTCATGGCAAGGGCTATGAGCATAAACGAGTAAAATTGGATATTAAGATTCCGGCAGGCATTCAGTCCGGTCAGCAGGTGCGCGTCCCTGGTAAAGGAGAGCGCGGTGCCAATGGCGGCAGTAACGGTGATTTATACATTGAAATTCTGGTTGCCCGTCATAAGACATTTGTTCGTGACGGTAATGATATTCGTATTACGGTTCCGATTTCATCAGTTGATGCGACATTGGGAACCAAGGTGGACGTACCGACCGTATACGGTGATGTCGAGCTGACGATTCCAGCCGGCACGCAATACGGCCAGCAGTTTCGACTGCGCGGCAAGGGTGTGAAAAATCCTCGCGGCGGTCAGGGCGATCAGTACGTAGAAGTACAGGTCGAAATTCCGACTAAGCTGAATAAAGAAGAAAAAGAGTATTATGAGAAGATTAAAAAAAGTAAGAGTTCTGAATCTCCATTTGAAAAATTTAAACGGGCATTCAAGTAAAGCTTGCTGAAGTTAATAAGGCATCCCAGCGGATGCCTTTTCCTATGGAGGGAAGTTTGTCTTTCCCTAAATACCGTGTTATAATGCCTAAACATGAGCATTTGGAGGAAATATTTATGATTGGAACAAATAATGTCAGTGTTCGCTTTGGCGGGCGTACGCTTTATAAAGATGTGAATTTGAAATTTACCGATGGCAACTGCTATGGCTTGATCGGCGCGAACGGAGCCGGTAAAAGTACCTTTTTGAAAGTGTTAAGCAAAGAATTGAAGCCGGATACCGGGGATGTGTTCACCGGACCGCATGAAACAGTATTTACGCTTCAGCAGGATCATTATAAATTTGATGATGTACCGGTGCTGGAAACGGTAATGATGGGAAATGAACGGCTGTACCGGATTATGAAGGAAAAAGAACATTTATATACCAAGGAGGGTGAATTTACCGAGGCCGACGGCATCAAGGCCGGAGAACTTGAAGAGGCATTTGCGAATTTGGATGGATGGAATGCCGAGAGTGAAGCCGCATCGCTGCTGGAATCTCTGGATATTCCGGTAGAGCTTCATCAGGAATTGACGGGGGCGATGACGCCGGCGCAGAAAGTGAAAATTTTATTGGCGCAGGCGCTGTTTGGAAAACCGGATACGCTGCTGCTGGATGAGCCGACCAATGGACTCGATCTGAAAGCAGTTGCCTGGCTGGAGCACTTTTTGGTGAACTATGAAAGTACTATTATCGTCGTATCACATGACCGTCATTTTCTGAACAAGGTATGTACGCATATTGCCGATGTCGATTACGGGGCGATTAAGATTTTTCCTGGTAACTATGATTTTTGGTATGAATCCAGTCAGCTTTTGGCGAAACAGCTGAAAGATGCCAACAAGAAAAAAGAAGATAAGATAAAAGAATTGGAATCCTTTGTGGCGCGGTTTTCTGCGAATGCCGCCAAGTCCAAGCAGGCGACCTCACGAAAAAAAATCTTGGATAAGATAACTCTTGATGATATCAAACCGTCAACCCGCAAATATCTGTTTATCGATTTTAAAGCTGAGCGGGAATCCGGTAAATCGATTTTGTATGCAGAAAATTTAACCGTATCGCTGGAAGGTAAGGAAATGATCAGGAATGTTTCTTTTTCTCTGATGAACGGGGATAAGATTGCCTTGATCGGAAATCCTAACCAGACTTCTTTGCTGTTAAAGGTTCTGGCAAAAGAGATTGAACCGGATCAGGGTAGTATCGAGATCGGTCAGACGATCACCCCTTCGTATATTCCGGATGACAATTCTTCGTATTTTGAAGGCGATGAGAGCATATGTGACTGGTTAAGCAAGTATACAAGTATTGATGATATGGGATACATCCGCGGCTTCTTAGGGCGCATGCTGTTCAGCGGTGAAGAAGCCTTGAAAGCAGTTAATGTTTTATCCGGCGGAGAGCGGGCTCGTTGTATGCTGTCAAAAAGTATGCTGGAAGCTCCCAACCTTTTATTGCTGGATGATCCGACCAATCATTTGGATTTGGAAGCGATTCAAGCGCTGAATAATGGACTGATCAATTTCAAGCATGAACTGATTTTCACTTCACATGATCATCAGTTTATCCAGACCATTGCGAACCGTATTATTGAAATTACTGATAACGGCATCATTGATCGCAGAATGAGCTATGATGAGTACCTTGAAAGAGAACTCGGCATCGAAGAATAAAGAAAAACGCGTTTCAGCTAAGAAACGTGTTTTTTGATATAGGATAGGCAATCCGCTTTGGTATTCGTGATACTTCCTTCAATTACTGCCTGTAAAATTATGTTTAAACCCTTCCCAATCTGGACGCCTGCTAATCCCAAGGCTTTCAGATCGTTTCCGTCTACCGCCAAGCTGGCCAGCGTCAATGCCGGGCATTGCTGTTCCAATTCATTCAAAATTTTCTGACATTGCAATAAAATCTCAATCTTTTCCTTGGCCCGGATTTGCTCCTTTGCTTGATCATCTGCGAGCTGTACCTTGATGATTGATCGGCAAAGTGCGTAATCACCTCCCAGTTTTCCTAAGAAACGGCGCATAAAACGCTCATTGGGCTGCAAATAATAATCATGGCAGGCGATCAGAGTACATACCGTATCCATGGTGGTATGATCGTATTTCAAACGCTTCATAACCTGCGCTGCCAGCTCTTTACTCACCTTTGCGTGGTGAGGAAAGTGTCCGTGATGATTTTCATCCAAATACATGGTATCCGGTTTTCCGATGTCATGAAATACGACAGCCAATTTTTCTATCAAGGTATAGCTGATCGTATGCTGAAGCGCAATCTGAGTATGCTGAAACATATCATATGGGTGCCAAAGACTATGCTGGTTATGATGATACAGCTTGGAAAGCTCCGGAAATAGGATCGTTAGTACTCCACTGTCATACAATAGATCAAGTATATGATCATATTCACTCATCAGCATGCGGTTCCATTCGTCACGGATCCGCTCTGCTGATATATAGGTCAGCAGGTGTGCGTGCTTTTTTAGAGCAGACCAGGTATTCTGCTCGATGGAAAAGTGCAAGGTCATGGAGAAGCGCAGGGCTCTAAGCATCCGCAGCGCATCCTCTTCAAAGCGCTTTTCTGCATCCCCAACACAGCGGATGATCCGCTTGTTTAAATCCTCAAGTCCTCCTACCAGATCAAGCAGTCCTGTTTCTTCATTGTACGCAAGCGTATTGATCGTGAAATCACGGCGATTCACATCCTCCAGTAGTGTATCAGCGAAGGTCACTTCCTGAGGAGTACGGTGATTCTGATAATTCTTATCGGTACGGAAGGTTGTTACTTCATAGTTTTCATGATCGATGCGCAGGGTGAGCGTTCCATGCTTTAAACCAGTTGGGATCACGGTGATTCCTTTATTTTGAAACAATTCCTGTACGAGTTCAGGCCGTGCTGAGGTTGTGATATCATAATCATGAATCGGCAAGCCCAAAACAGCATCGCGCACACAGCCGCCTATGATGTATGCGCTGTGATGATTTCGATGCAAAGTATCTAAAATTAAATGAACCGCTTGGGGCAGGACTATATACATATTCATCACCTATATATGTATATTATACCGATTCATTCGTGAAAAAGAAAGAATTTCAATATTTAGCACTCTAAGCTTGACAGTGCTAAATATCGTGCTATAATAGTATTAGCAATCGTATGATAAGAGTGCTAAAAGGAGTGATAACCATGAATTTTGAAAAAATGTCAGAAGCTTTACAGGCAGTGATTATGAAAGCGATTGAGATCGTAAAAAGCTATCATCATCCACAGATAGATACCATTCATCTTTTGAAGGCTATCTTTGAACATGATGTTTTAGACGGTTTATTTACGCGTTTAAATATAGATAAGCAGAAGGCTCTGTCCATGATTGACCGTGAGATGGGGCGCATCGCTACAAGTGATCAGGCAAATCCGAATTTTTCTAATGAGGCGGCCCGCAGTCTGGAAAAGGCTCAGCAATGGAGTGATTCCATTGAGGAGTCCTACGTCAGTGTCGCGTCGGTATTTATCGCCTTATTATTCAGCAATGCGTATATTTCCAAGGAATTGGTAAAAGAATTTCACTTGCGGGAAAAACAGTGCAAGGAAGAAGAATTAAAACGGAGAGGGGGTAAAAAAATGGATACACCAAATGCAGAAAACAATATTGAGGCGCTTTCCAAATATGGCAGGGATCTGGTTGAAGATGTCAAAAACGGCAAAATTGATCCGGTCATCGGTCGAGATGATGAAATCCGCAGAGTGATTCAGATTTTATCACGGAAAACGAAAAATAATCCGGTGCTGATCGGTGAGCCGGGAGTAGGTAAGACTGCGATCGTTGAAGGTATCGCATGGCGCATTATGAAGGGTGATGTACCGGCATCGCTGAAAGAGAAGCGACTCATTGAATTGGATATGGGTTCCTTGATCGCCGGGGCAAAATACCGCGGTGAATTTGAGGAACGATTGAAAGCCATTCTTGAGGAAGTCAAGCAGGCGGAAGGCAATATCATTCTATTTATTGATGAAATTCACAACTTGGTCGGAGCCGGTAAAACAGAAGGATCGATGGATGCGGCCAATTTATTGAAGCCGATGCTGGCGCGCGGTGAATTGCGCTGTATCGGAGCTACGACATTTAATGAATATCGGCAGTATATTGAAAAGGATGCGGCATTGGAACGGCGTTTCCAGCGAGTTCAGGTTGCAGAACCGACAGTGGAGGATACGATTTCCATCCTGCGTGGTTTAAAGGATCGTTTTGAATCCTATCACGGGGTGAAAATTCTGGATGAAGCAATTATATCCAGCGCGGTGCTTTCTAACCGTTATATCACGGATCGCTTCCTTCCGGATAAAGCAATTGATCTGATTGATGAAGCATGTGCAACGCTGCGAGTAGAAATGGAGTCGATGCCGCAGGAGCTCGATGAGCTGATGCGAAAGATCATGCAGTTGGAAATTGAAGAAACTGCTTTGAAACAGGAAACGGATAAAAAATCTAAAGAACGGCTGGTTGAGATACAAAGTGAGCTGAAAGAACTCAAGCATCAAAAGGATGAGCTGTATACAAAATGGGAAGATGAGAAGGCAGTGCTGGCTTCCAGTAAAGAAGATAAAGTAAAGCTGGAAAAAGCCCGGCTCGATCTGGAGCAGGCACAGAATGAAGCACGGTATGAGGATGCGGCAAAATTACAGTATGCGACGATTCCGCAGCTGGAGAAAAAGATCGCTCAGCATGAGGAGGCAGAGCGCAGTGATGCGTTGATTCAGGAAACGGTCAACGAGGAGCTGATTGCGAAAATTGTTTCAAAATGGAGCGGTGTGGAAGTGTCCCGTCTGGTTGAAAGTGAACGCCAGAAGCTGCTGCATTTAAAAGATGCCCTACAAAAACGGGTCATTGGTCAGGATCAGGCGTTGGAACTGGTCAGCGATGCAATTCTTCGCAGTAAAGCACAGATTCAGGATGAGCATCGCCCGATCGGCAGCTTCCTGTTCTTAGGCCCAACCGGGGTTGGTAAGACCGAAGTTGCGAAGGCTCTTGCTGAACAGCTGTTTGACAGTGAAACTCACATCATTCGCATTGATATGAGTGAATATATGGAGAAACACAGCGTTTCCCGTCTGATCGGCGCACCTCCGGGATACGTCGGTTATGAAGAAGGCGGTCAGCTGTCTGAAGCGGTACGGCGTAATCCGTATTCCATCATTTTATTTGATGAGGTAGAAAAAGCGCATCCTGATGTATTCAATGTATTGCTTCAGATTCTGGATGACGGAAGAATTACGGATTCTAAAGGAGTGACGGTTGATTTTAAAAATACGCTGCTGATTATGACCAGTAATTTAGGTTCTCAGTATGCATATGAGGAAGACCGTGACAATAAATATATGGATGAAGTAAAACGTTACTTTAAACCGGAATTTATCAATCGTATCGATGAAATTATCGTATTCAATGCATTAGATGACGGTATGATGCGAAAGATCGCCCATAAATTTATGCAGGAGCTGATCCAGCGTCTGGCTATGAAGGATATCAAGCTGGAGGTTGATGAGTCTGTTTATCAGCAGATAGCTTTGCAGGGGGTTGATCCGGTTTATGGCGCACGTCCGATGAAACGTTATATTCAGCGTCATATCGAAACCCTAATTGCCCGCAGAATGATCGAGGGCAGTGCGGAAAAGGATGATTGCATCCAACTCCATGTGAACAATGGTGTCTATGAAGCAAAAATCGTGAAGAACGGTTAAGGTACGGATATTCCGTACCTTTTCTTTTGTGTTATAATAAAGAAAGAAAGCAGGTGCAGTTATGATACGATCCTTTCAGGGAAGAATGCCGAATATTGATGAAAATGTTTGGATCGCAAAAACAGCTCTGGTCATTGGTGCAATAGCCATCAAGCGAAACAGCAGCGTGTGGTTTCATAGTGTCATCCGATCGGAAAAAGCACAAATTCTCATTGGAGAACAGACCAATATTCAGGATAATTGCGTACTGCATACCGATTTGGATTATGATTTAACGATTGGGGATCGGGTTACGATCGGTCATCAGTGCATCGTTCATGGCTGTACGATCGGCAATGATACGCTTATCGGTATGGGATCTATTATTATGAATGGCGCAAGGGTAGGAAATCATTGTATTATTGGGGCCGGAGCGATTGTCATAGAGCATATGGAAATCCCCGATTATAGTGTTGCGGTTGGTTCGCCGGCCAAAGTGATCAAACCGATTTCGGAAGAACAGCGCTTATTTATACAGCAGAACGCTGAACATTATCAAACCCTTTCACAGCGTTATCAGCAGGAGGAAAAGCAATGGAAGAACATGTAGCAGCTATTCTGGAAGAACAGCTTGAGGAAACGATTCATAATTTAAACGGACGGCGCTTTGAAACATATATTTGTGAAAACCGCAAGGAAGTATTGCCGTTATTGGATGAACTGATCAAGGATCATACGGTGGTCGCTAACGGCGGAAGTGTTACGCTTCAGGAAATCGGTGTATTGGATTATCTGAAGCAGCGCGATGTTACCTTTTTAGATCGCATGGCACCGAATTTGGATGAAGCGGGATATATGAATTGTATCCGCGAAGCGCTGCACTGTGATACCTATCTGATGAGCTCATCTGCCGTAACTCGCGATGGTCAGCTATACAATATTGACGGTAACGGCAATCGCCTGGCGTCCTTATTATTTGGGCCGAAGCAGGTTTTGGTAATTGTCGGGATCAATAAATTGGTAGCGGATCTGGAGGCAGCACGAGCACGCATGCGCAATCTCAGTGCTCCGGCAAACGCTCATCGGCTGAACTGTCAGACACCATGTGTCAAAACCGGTATGTGTATGGACTGCCGCAGTGCTGATCGCATTTGTGCACAGGAACTGATTACTTCTTGGCAGCGGTTTCCAGGCCGAATCAAAATCATTTTTGTCAAGGAATCATTGGGTTATTAAATCCATCTTAAGTGTTAATAAGAAAGAAGGGAGAAACAGATGAGGTATCTTATTCGAGATAACTGCTCGGTGCAGTTTTAAAATCTGGAAGCAGATTGTACCGAGCGTAAATGAGAATTCTGCTGTCCAGTTAACTGCACCGAATCAGAATATTTAAAAATGAGGAGGAGTAGTTATCATGAATGTAAAAGTATTAAAAGAAGCATGGCTTGCCGAAGCGGCAGAAGCCCATATTCACGGCTGGGATTTTTCCCATATTCATCATCGTTATACAGAGGAAACAGATTTACCATGGGATTATGAACAGCTGATACAGCATTACCGTAAAGATACCGATAAGCTTTTGGATATTGATACCGGCGGCGGGGAATTTCTGCTTGCTTTAAAGCATCCTTATGCAAATACCAGCTGCACTGAGGAATATGATCCCAATGTACGACTGTGTCAGGAGACATTATTGCCGTTAGGCATTGATTTTCGTCGCGGAACGGCTAAGCAGCTGCCATTTTCCGATGCTGCTTTCGATATGGTGATCAACCGACATGGCGATTTATGTGCGTCGGAGCTGTATCGCGTCTTGAAGCCGGGAGGACTGTTCATCAGTGAACAGGTCGGAGAGAATAATGATCGGGAACTGGTAGAGCTGTTATTACCGGGTACCTTGAAGCCATTTCACGGACTGAATTTACACGATCAGTCGCAGGTGTTTGAGCAGGCTGGTTTCACGATTTTGCAAGCTGAAGAAGCATATCGTCCGATTCGCTTTTTTGATGTTGGTGCTTTGGTGTGGTTTGCCTGCATTTTGGAGTGGGAATTTCCGGGATTTACGGTCGAGCGCTGTATGGACAGATTGCTTGAAGCACAGCGTATACTGGAAAAGGATGGAGAAATCATCGGATCGATTCATCGCTATTTGTTAATTGTCCGTAAATAAGCGAATTTTTAGAATTTTAGATGTAAGTGAAGCCGATCATTTGATCGGCTTTTTGCATATTTTCACAATATCTCAGCCAGCATATGAGTAGCGTTTTTTTTTAATTTGTGGCATAATCTTAAAAAGGTGATGAGATGGATCATTTAATCGGCTTACGAACGATCAAAACCGGAATTGCGGTAACTTGTACGGTACTGGTATCCAAATTGCTGGAGCTTCAGTATCCTTTTTATGCCGTGATTGCAACGATCATTTCGATGGATAACTCGATATCCAGTTCTTTTACCAAAGGGAAGAACCGCATGCTGGGAACCACGCTGGGAGCGGTTCTTGGCACTGTCATGGTTATGATTAAGCCGGAGAGTGCTGTTTTGACCGGCATTGCCGTTATGATAGTCATCACTGTATGCAACTTGTTTCACTGGAACGGCAGTATTGTGATTTCCGGTACCGTGATTGCGATCATTATGTTTAATCTGAACAATCGCGATCCGTTTCTATATGCATTATCTCGTCTGGGTGATACCTTCATCGGCATCAGCGTTGCGCTGCTAGTCAATATCAGTATCAAACCGCAGAATTATGAAAAAAAAGTAATTGTAACGAATTTAGAAATTCATAAGGAACTCGATAACTTTCTGGCGCATGATGCATATGATGTTATGAAACTGGAGCGGGAAATTCAAAGTATGAAATCCCATTTGGCTACTTATGACCGGGAGTTGAGCTGGACGCATCATTATCGTGAGGAAATCAATCTGATTCGGGATCATTTTCGATGTTACGATGAGATACTGCTGCATCTTGAGACACTTGCAGAGCTGGATGAACTGGATGAAAATGCATCCTATGTTCGTGATTATCATGAAAAAAAAGCGCGCAGTTTAATTCTGCGGTATGAGGAGGAATAAGCAATGAAAGCATATGAATTGATCGGGAATACCCCGATGTATCAATTGGAGAATACAAACATTTATATCAAGCTGGAGAAGTTTAATCTGGGCGGAAGTATCAAAGACCGGGCTGTTTTGAAGATGATTCAGACTGCGATGGCTGAAAACAAAATTACGAAAGATACAGTCCTCATCGAAGCAACCAGCGGTAATACCGGTATTGCCCTGGCGATGATCGGAGCAATGTTTCAGATACCGGTTATTATTGTCATGCCGGAAACAATGAGCGTGGAACGCCGCCAGCTGGTTAAGGCCTATGGGGCGAAGCTGGTGCTGAGCGAAGGCAAGCTGGGCATGAACGGTGCGATAGCTTATATGGAAAAAGAAAAGCAGGCACATTCGAATTATCGGTCGCTGAGTCAGTTTGATAATGCGGCAAATGTCCAGGCGCATTATGAAACTACAGCCGAGGAAATTCTGCGTCAGGTACCGGATGTCGATATCTTTGTGGCAGGCATCGGAACCGGAGGCACCTTCACCGGCGTAGCCAAACGATTAAAAGAAGTGAATCCTGCGATCCGGACGATTGCGGGTGAACCAAAGGACAGCGCAGTGCTCAGCGGTTTGAAGCCGGGGCCGCATAAAATTCAGGGAATTGGGGCTGGTTTTATCCCATCTATTCTGGATCAGGATTTGATTGATGATATCATGATGGTTACCAATGAAGAAGCGTTGGAGGAAACAAAACAGTTTGTACGGGAAACGGGAATATTGATCGGAATCAGCAGCGGAGCGAATATTGCTTTGGCAAAACGGCTTGCGGATCGTAATCCGGATAAAAAGATTGTCACAGTTGCCCCGGATGGCGGCGAGAAATACTTGTCGATACTGGATTTCGGAGAATAGCGAATGAGTCTGATACGTGATATTTCTTACAATATCACCCGTACGATGGAGTATGATCCGGCTGCGCATTCTCGGCTGGAAGTGCTGCTACTTTACCCGCACATCAAAGCTTTGCTTCTGCATCGTCTGTCTCATTTCTATTATCGGCACCATCTGTTTTTTCTGGCACGGCTGAATTCCAATATCGGACGTTTTTGGACTGGCATCGAAATCCATCCCGGCGCAACGATCGGCAGGGGACTTATCATCGATCATGGCATGGGGGTCGTGATCGGGGAAACAGCAGTTGTCGGTGATGACTGTCTCATCTATCATGGAGTGACCCTGGGAGGTACCGGCAAGGAACACTGTAAACGTCATCCGACCCTGGGAAATAAAGTCATGGTCGGATCGGGCGCGAAAATTCTCGGTAATATCACCCTTGGTGATCGAGTACAGGTTGGTGCGAACGCCGTTGTCATGAAAAACGTACCGGCTGATTGTACGGCTGTCGGAATACCCGCCAGAATCATTGAGAAACACCCAAGCGGCATGTAAAGAGAGGATACGTCCTTTCTTTTTTTTGGTGAATCCTGTATAATTACAACCGTTGAAGGAGGATGGGACATGAGTATGCAGGAACTGATACTGCCGCAGCATTATGAGAATAAGCTCGACATTGTATCGACGGAAATTGCAATTAAGTATGTGAAAGATCTGTTTGAAAAAAGACTGGCTCATCACTTGAATCTGATGCGTATATCAGCTCCGCTGTTTGTGGGGGAAGCAAGCGGACTTAATGATAATCTAAATGGTACGGAGCGTCCGGTCAGCTTCGATATTCTGGAAACAAAGGATGATATGCAGATTGTTCATTCGCTCGCCAAATGGAAGCGAATGGCATTGAAACGTTATGGTTTTTCTGTGAATAAGGGCATTTATACCGATATGAATGCAATTCGCAGAGATGAAGCACTGGATAATCTTCATTCTGTTTATGTTGATCAATGGGACTGGGAAAAAATCATTGATGAATCATCTCGTAATGAGGAAATGCTGAAAGAAACGGTACGTAAAATTATGCGAGCTCTCAAGGAAACCGAAAAAGAATTAACAATCGTATTTGAAAATTTAGAACCCTTCATTCGAGAGGATATCAAATTTATTACCGCTCAGGAGCTGGAGGACCGCTATCCAACCCTCACTCCGAAACAGCGGGAGTATGAAATCACAAAGGAATACAAATCGGTTTTCATCATGCAGATCGGTGATGTGCTAACCAGCGGACAAAAACATGACGGCCGTGCGCCTGATTATGATGACTGGAAGCTGAATGGGGACATCTTACTTTATTATCCGGTTTTGGACTGTGCCGTAGAGATCAGTTCCATGGGCATCCGTGTTGATGAAAAGACCTTACAGGATCAGATCAAAAAATCCGGATGTGAAGAACGATTGGCAATGCCGTTTCACAGACAGCTGTTAAATCATGAACTGCCGCTTACGATGGGCGGGGGCATCGGTCAGTCAAGAATTTGTATGATCATGCTGAATAAGGCGCATATCGGGGAAGTACAGGTCGCACACTGGCCAACTGATATGATCGTAGCATGTGAAAAACACCATATCCATCTGCTGTAAAAAATATATAAACCGCAGGCAAGGGGGATTAGCTTATGAAAAAAGGAAAACAAAAGGCGTTTATTTATCAATTTACCAATGTTATTTTGGTAATAGCAATAGTATTTACCGGATTGGGACTCATCCATGATGCGATGCAGGCTGAGTCATGGAACCATATGAGTTTTCTGGTCTATTATGGAGCGGCTTTGATTGTGTTTCTGCTGGCGCTCTTCTTTAATTTCGCATCCTTGCAGTATATATTTTATCGGGAAATGCAGCCGCTGACAGCACGGACTGCTTATGAATATATTCTTCATGTAAGCCGTGGATATTATTCCGTGTATTTGCATTGCCTGATCTATCTTGGCTCCTTTTCAAAAGCCCAAGAGCTGCTGCAGGAATGGAAGCCATCAAAAAATCAAATGTTGTATGCGCATTATTTTGAAGGACTGTTGGCCTATTATGAACAAGATAAGCAAACTCTTATTGCGAGTGTGCAGTGGTTTCAAAAGGATACTCAAGCTTTGGCTGATAACAAAGAAAAGCAAGAGCTTGCGGATAAAGCGCGTAATCGCCGCAAAAACAATTTCAAGTATCAGCTGGAGGCTAAAGCAGCGCTGTTGAATCATGATTATCCAACCGCACTTACAATACTTTCACAAGCTTTAGAAAGCTGCGATACCAACGTAGAAAAGCTGGCCATTACCTTTGATCAGGGGGTGGCATATGAGGGTATGAGTCAAAATGAACAGGCGCGTAGCTGCTTTCAGAAAGTGGGTGAGGGAAACAGCGATCTGTATTTTGTCAAACAGGCAAGAAAAAAATAGAAATCATAATCATTTTATCTATCCTTTATTGAAAAGAGGATAGATTTTTTTATCAAAGTGAAGTTAAATCAGAAAAAAATAGAAATTCTTCAAATTATCAAACGATACCATGTAACAAATGACCGATCATAAAACTAAACTCGGAATCATTGCTGTTCCGTTTTTAGAATTGAGATAAATTTTTCAAAGAAAAACTGCTGACAGATCGTCAACAGTTCATCAAGTTTTGTAGAACCTTAAGGCATGATGGATGTAGCACCATCGATCACTAAGCTCTGTCCGCTGAAATACTTGCTGTCAGGACCAGCTAGGAATGCGATAACCGGAGCGATATCGGTCAATGGATCACCCAAGCGTTTCATTGGCTGAGACTGCATAATCTCTGCGTATTTTTCTGGATTCTTTTTCGCCCATTCTTTTGCGGCCGGACTTTCAGCACCAGGCAGTACAACATTGACGGTAATATTATACTGACCCCATTCCTTGGCGGCAATTTTGGTTAGACCACGTACGGATTCTTTATTACAGCCGTAAGCCAGCTGTCCTGCGTAGCCGAACATACCGGTAGCGGAAGCGAAATTAATGATACGTCCTTCTCCCTGTTCCTTCATGTACGGAAAGCATTCCTGCATAAAGTTTAATGAACCGATCGTTCCGCCCTGCCATGCCAGAAGCATGTTTTCATAGGTAGTATCTTCTACCGTGGCTTTACCTGGTAAGGTTTGTGCGTTATTAACCATCACATCAATTGAGCCAAAACGCTTAACGGTTTCTTGAACAACTTCCTTAACCCGGGCACGATCTGCCACATCACAGGAGATGGCAAATGCCTCATTACCATTTGCTTTAATTTCCTCAGCAGTGGCAGTAATGGGATCAATTCGTCTTCCAACACAGACTACTTTAACTCCGCGTTCTGCCAAACACAGAGCAATTCCTTTACCGATGCCCTGACCCGCTCCTGTAACAATAGCTACCTTTTCATGTAATTGTTTCATAATCATCCTCCTATTTTCATGTCTACTTACATTATAATCCTTTCATGCGGAAGCGAAAGTCCTTTCTTGGAAAAAGGATGCCTTTTTGCACATTATGAGGAGGTTCTTTTGATTTTTTATGATAGTTTCCCGATTTGAAAGAAAATTCTAATAACACAAAACCCTTATTTATCATTATATCATCTATAAAAAGGTACCCAACCTACTATAAAAACACCCATAAACACGGTTGCAAAATTGTATAATGAAAGCGTATTCAGAAAATTCTCTGAAATTTGTTGACATGAAATTTTGAATAGCTTATAATCCGCCTGTTAATTCTATTAACGAGCATATATGAAAAGGAGAATAACAATATATGAGTAACGACAACGTAGTATTAGGAAGAAATACCGAAAACGCTCCAAAGTGTCCATATAGTTCACAGACAGTAGCATTTTCACACTACAACAACCTTTCTGCACAATTACCGATTGATCCGAAGACCGGCAATCTGGTAGCTGGCGGAATTAAAGAACAGGCAGAGCAGTGTTTACATAATATCAAAGCTATCGTGGAAAGCATTGACCACGTCATGAGCGATGTTATCCGGATCACCGTATTTGTAAAAAACATCAAACATGTTGACGCCGTTGATGAAGTATACAAAACATTCTTTACGACATACCTGCCGGCGCGTACAACCGTAGCGGTAGCGGATCTGCCAATGGGTGCCATGGTTCAGGTAGAAGCATTGATCTCCTGCGGCGAGGGAACAATTCCGAATGCGCCTCAGTCCGGCGATCTGATCAAACTGACAAACAATACCGCAAATGCACCGCTGAGCGCTTTATCTACTCAGACGGTAGCGTTCTCACACTATAACAACCTGACGGCACAGCTGCCTATTTCACCAAAAACCGGCAGAGTGGTAGCGGGTGGCATCAAGGAACAGACGATCCAGTGCTTAAGCAACATTAAAGCAATCCTGGAAAGCATCGATGTACCTTTTGATGATATTGTGAAAACAACAATTTACGTAAAAGACCTTGCGGATATGGATAAGGTAAACGAAGTTTATACAACGTTCCACCCGGATTCAGCAATCGCAAGAGCGGTCGGCTATATGCCTGCTCGTACTGTCGTTGAAGCTGCTGATCTGCCGATGGGCGCTTTGATTCAGATTGAAGTAGTTGTATCTCATGGCGATGGCACTCCTCCACAGCTGGTGGAAGACAGACATGGTCTGATTATCGAAGCAAACAATACGGAACATGCACCGGTATGCAAATATGCTTCTCAGACAGTGGCTTTCTCACACTACAACAACATTTCAGGACAGTTTCCGATCGATGCGGAAACTGGTAAAATTGTTGCGGGCGGAGTGAAAGAACAAACGGTTCAGTGCCTAAACAACATCAAAACGATTATTGAAAGTGTTGATCACGTAATCGAAGATGTCGTAAAGGTGAATATCTATCTTAAAAACCTTTCCGATATGGATGCTATGAATGAGGCTTATTCGACTTTCTTTCCAGATGGAGTACCGGCAAGAAGAATCGTTGGTGTTTCCAACCTAGCGCATGATGCATTGGTTGAAATCGAAGCAATCGTAGGAAATGCGGAAGGTACACCTCCGGTAAAATAAGCAGTATACTATAAGTATAAAATAGACAGATGATTGCCTACGGAGAAATCATCTGTTTTTTTCTATTTAAAAAGGATTCAGCAAGATGCTTTCACAATAAAAAGCCTTCCATATCGATGATTGGAAGGCTTCATGGTACACGTCTATGTCGATCACTGCTGATACCGATCGTACAGCTCCTGCACATCTGCTTTTGAGGGATCGATATAGATCGTTTTATAGCTTTGCATCGTAACCAATCCCAGCTTAGAGCCGGGGATTTTTTTTAGTTGCCGGATGTTACAGTAATTTACCGGGACACTGGATGATTCACGCCCCTTGGAATACCAGGCTGCGAGCATGGCACCGCCTCTCAGCAGCTGTTCGCTGATGTTGTCGCTGCGGATGATGACATGGGCGCCGTGGAAATCTTTTGTATGCATCCATAAATCATTTTTTCGAGCGAAATGCCAAGTCAAATAATCATTTTGAATATTGTTTTTTCCGACATAGACCATGCCGTCAGGAAATGCAAAGGTTTCAAAATGGGGGAGTTCCTGTTTCTTCTTTCTGCGAATCCGACTCTGTACGTTTCGCATATAGCCCAGCTTAACCAGCTCAGTACGAATTTCTGCGGCATCCTGCATCGTTGCCTGTTCCAGCTGCATTTCGATCATTTCAAAATAGCGTGCTTCACTTTGTGCTTGGGCTATCTGTTCACTGACAATTTTCTGAGCGCGTTTTCCCTTATGATATTTATTGTAATATTTATTGGCATTCCCTTTTACATCCAGCTTAGGATCCAGCGGGATGGAGATATCTTCACCGGTTTCAAAGGACGGCAGCACCGCATGATCGCATTTTTGGGGAAACTGATACTGATAGGCAAATAATAAATCTCCGTATTCTCGATAACGATCACAGTTCATCGCTTCATCGAGAGTGGCCTGCAGCTTTGGCAGCTTGCTTTGATTCTTATGCAGTTCACGCCGTACAGTACGGATCAGATCACCGGTCTGCTGCTTGATCCGAACCCTCTCTTCTTTTTCATAATAAACGATATCGATGCCGTGCATCAGCTCATAGACAGCGGCCGGCACTTCCAAATGTTTTAGCGGAATACCGTGATAATAAGTCTGATGATCCTTTTCACTGATATAAATTTGACTTGACTGCTTCAATTCATCCATGACGTCATCAAAAGCTTCTCCATGGGCGATGCGGTATTGCATCTCATCGGCAAAGAGCGGCGAGAAGCCGTGAAATTGTTTGGTGAACGGCATTTCATAGTCGATTTGCTCATGATGATAGGGATCTTGTTTTCCTGTATGTGCCTGCGGCATAACGAACTGTGCCTGCGGCAGAATCAGCCGTTTACTATTCTCATATGGAGGGATGCGCTTTAACGCATCAATGATCTTATTTTCTTCATCGACCAAAATAACATTGGCATATTTGCCCATTAATTCGATATACATATGCAGTTTATGAATATCGCCCAATTCATTGCGTACTTCAATGATGGTATCGAGGATACGGTCTAATCCAATCTGTTCCATGGATAGTATGATGCCGCCGTCGAGATGCTTACGCAGTACCATATTGAAGTTGCCCGGCACCTCTAAGGTCACATAGCTTTTGGTTGTCAGGTTAATGCGGTTATAGACGCTGTGAGCCGAAATCAATAATCGGTGGTTATGATTTTGGGAGCGCAGGGTCAAAAGAATTTCCGTATCAGATATCTGCTGTATTTTCGTAATTTTTGCGGGCAGCAGCGTTTTGATTGATTTTTGCAGCTGCCGAAGCAGCAGTCCATCCAGTGCCATGAAGCCATCATCCTCTCATTTGCTGTACCATTATAACATACTTCTCAGAAATTCCGGCAGATTCGACAAATGTTGTTTGACATCCTATCGGGGCACGAGTAAAATGGTTACACAAGGATAAGCGAGGATATGATATGAAGAGAGGATTGTTGATCATCATCAGCGGACCAAGCGGTGTCGGAAAGGGAACGATACGCTCGTATTTCATGCAGGATGAGTCACTTTGCCTGGCGTATTCCACATCAATGACGACCAGGAAGCCTCGGGTTGGTGAAGTAGATGGGAAGGATTACTTTTTTACGACCCGAGATCAGTTTGAGAAAGCGATGGAAGCTGGTGAGCTTCTGGAGTGGGCCGAATTTGTGGGCAACTATTATGGTACACCGTTAAGGGAAGTAGAGCGTTTGCGTAATGAGGGGAAAAATGTTCTGCTGGAAATAGAAGTGCAAGGGGCAACCCAGGTAAGGGAGAAATGTCCGGATGCTTTATCGATCTTTATCGTTCCGCCGAATATGGAAGAGTTGGAAAAACGGATTCGCGGCCGCCGCAGTGAACCGGAGGAAATTGTTCAGCAGCGTTTAGCGAAAGCAGCTGGTGAAATGAAAATGGCAAAAGATTATAAATACGTTATTTGTAATGATGATCCGCAGCTGGCTGCGGATATGATCAAGCTGATTATAAAGAAACATATGCATGCTTAAGCCGTCCCTGACGGTTTTTTTATTTCCTTCTAGGCTTTGCTCAGTTATAATAAGATTTAGAAACGGAGGATGGACATGAAGCTGGTACATGTTTATATCGAACACGCTGCAATGCAGCTGAACCGCACCTTTGCATACGACGGCGGTAATTTTAATGTGCAGCGCGGAATGCGTGCCGTAGTACCTTTTCATCATCGTGAGCTGATCGGTTTTATTGATAAGGTGGAAGAAATTGATGATCGAGATGCGGCCGGTTTTCCTTATGAATTAAAAAAGATCGTTGATGTCATTGATGATCGCCCGCTGATTTGTGATGAGCTTTTTGAGCTTGCCTCCTGGATGAGTCATTATTATATTGCACCGATGATCAGCTGTTTTCAGGTAATGCTGCCAGCCAAGCTGAAGCCCCGCACAACTCGTCATACAATAAAAACCGAGGTATGGGTACGTTATGTTAAATCGGCGGAATGCTTAACGGTGAAGCAAAAAGCGGCCTTACAGAAACTGCGGGAATCCCAGGAAATGCTGCGCAGTGATTTCTATGCAAAGTATAAAAGTGTAGGAAAAAAGCTGTTGGAGAAGGGGTGTGCAGAAGCCTTCTTTAAGGAAGCCTCAGCCCATAGACAGATACGTCCGGGTACTGCTTCTCCATTCACGCTGAGTGAGGAACAGCAAAATGCAATAGCTTGCATTCAAGGCTGGAAGAAACATCATGTTCATCTGCTGCACGGCGCTACCGGCAGTGGAAAGACAGAGGTTTTTCTGCGGCTCGCACAGGATGTGATCGAACAGGGGAAGCAGGTGCTGATACTGGTGCCGGAAATATCATTGACGCCGCAAATGGTGAAACGGGTGGAAGACCGATTTGGATCACAGGTTGCGATTTATCACAGCGCGCTGAATAATCAGGAAAAATATGAACAATTTCAGCTGGTATATAAAAAACAGGTAAAAATTGTTGTCGGAACACGCAGCGCGGTATTTATGCCGTTTCATGATCTTGGTCTGATTGTGATGGATGAAGAACATGATGCAAGCTATAAACAGGAAAACGCTCCGCGTTATCACTGCCGGGATGTCGCAATCTGGCGCGGTCAGTATCACCGCTGTCCGGTTGTTTTGGCCAGCGCGACACCTTCATTAGAATCCTATGCTCGTGCTTATAAAGGAAAGTATCAGCTGGTAGAGATGCCGGGCCGCATCAATCAGCAGTTTCCCCAGGTTCAGCTGGTGGCAATGCGCAATGCGGTGCGCCGCGGCGATGACTATTTGCTTTCTCAGGAACTGCTGAATGCGATAAAAGCGCGAATCAAACGGCAGGAACAGATTATTCTGCTCTTGAATCGAAGAGGCTACACACCGATCCTGCGCTGTGTATCCTGCGGCCATGTGCAGATGTGTCCGCACTGTGATATTGCCATGTCTTATCATAAGGAAGAACAGCTTCTGAAATGTCATACATGCGGTCATCAGGAGCCGATGCCGTATGCATGTCCTGCATGTGGCGCACACACCTGGCGCTATTTGGGCGCCGGGACGCAGAAGCTGGAAGAACTTCTTCATCAACAGCTGCCTGAAGCAAAACTGATTCGAATGGATGCGGATACCACGTCCCGTAAATATGCACACCAACAGCTGCTTCAGCGTTTTGAACAGCACGAAGCGGATATTTTGCTGGGTACCCAAATGATTGCCAAGGGACTGGATTTTGCGAATGTGACGCTCGTCGGTATTTTAAACGGTGATGCCTTGCTGAATCGTACCGATTATCGCTGTGTGGAAATGACCTTTGATCTTTTGGAACAAGCCTGTGGCCGCAGCGGCCGCGGTGATAAAAAGGGAGAGGTGATCATTCAAGCGTATGATCCCGCACATTATGCAATACAGCTTGCTGCAGCTCATCAATACCGCCGCTTCTTTAAAGAAGAAATGAAATACCGGCATATTGCCAAATATCCGCCGTATGCTTATTTAGGAAGTTTGGTGTTTATCCACCGCGATCAGAAGATTGCGGGAAAGGATGCGCATAATGCCGCCAAGCGATTGTACGGGAAAGCGGATCGAATATTAGGCCCCAGTGAATTAACCAAGGTAAAGGATGAATATCGCTACCGTATCATTTTGAAAGGAAAGGATCGTGAGGCTTTGGTGGAGCTGTTAATGGAAACTTATCAATATCATCGCTCTCAAAAACTGCACAGCCGGCTGGAATTAGATATTGATCCGTTGGTGCTGGATTGATGCGCCGTTGTCTGATCGTCTATGCCATATTGATTGTACTACTAGGGATTGGAGCCCGCTATGATCTCTCACTGAATCAATACTTCTATCATCCTCAATCAAGCTTTGGCTGGTTTATGGAGCATATTTATATCTTATTTATGATTGGAATTCTGCCCGTTACCTTTATCATGCTGATGAGTGTAAGAACACATATCGGTACGGTAGTACTGGGGTTTGTATCCTGTCTGTATATGGCTCATGAAATTACATCCTATTTATTAGCGAGCCATCATAGCTATCAGCTGCTGGGACTGTCCGTCATTTTATTTGTGGGATTAACTCTGCTTATGCAGTTGATCCCCAAAGCAACACGCAAAGCAATGCTGCCGTTTCTTTTATTCGTATGTCTGGTGCTGATCAGTGCTTCCCTGCTTGTTGAGCTATTAAAAAACTTGTGGGGAAGAGTGCGGTTTCGCAGTTTCCACGGTCCGCAGCGTTTCACTCCATGGTATCTGCCGCAGGGCGTCAATGGTAATAAATCATTTCCCAGCGGTCATACGACAGCGGCCAGTATAACCCTGTGTCTGTTCGCACTTCCCTTGTTTACAAAGAAGCGCTTATCATCATGGCAGACCATGCTTGCCGTGTTATCGCCGATCATGATGGCATTATCCCGAATGATCATGGGAGCTCATTACCTAAGCGATACCGTTTTCGCTATTCTTATCGTTTATACAATGCTTGAGGGAGCGATTCTCTATATGAAAAAATCAAAAGAAACCGGATAGCGATTCGGTTTTTTATTTTATTTCCATAAATTCGTGCATTTATTATTTCTCAGTTGAATAAGTGATTTACGATTGACGGAGAAGGTAATACAGCTTATAATATCGATATACGATATCATGTTACGATATTGGAGGTGAAAGAATGGCTAAACGTACGATGGAAACATTGACAGAATCGATGTTATATGTGCTGATGGCTTTTCATACCGGAGCTTGCTGCGGGACTGATATAGCAGAATTTGCGGAAAGAAAAACACATGGTCGGGTGAAGATCGGTCCGGGTACGCTGTATACGATTCTTTCTAAATTTGTGGAAGAAGCCTTGATCTTGGAAATTTCTGTTGACGGACGCAAACGCACCTATCAGATTACGGAAAAGGGCCGTGTTGTTTTTCAAGAAGAATTAGACCGTCTGCGTAAATGTGTAGAGGACGGAGAAAGTGTGCTGCTATGAATTATAAATATCGTTTTATGAATATCCACCTATTTGAACGGAAAGCCTTGGAAGATTATTTTTCGCACATGGCGGCAAACGGATGGCAGGTCGATCGCCTGCGTTATGGATACGTACGGTTTCACAAAGAAAAACCGCAGCAGCGCTATTATCATATCGGATTTCATGATAAGATCGGATATTTATCCCTTCCTTATGCAGAAGGGGAAAACAGTGATTATACCGGCTTTATGGAATCTTTTGGATATACGTATGTCAGTAGTATCGGCGTAGCTCAGTTATTTGTCAGCAGTGAAGATCAACCGTTTTTCAGTGAACCGGAAATTGATGAAGCGGCGTTTCGTAAAGCGGTCTTTAAGGATGAATTTTCTAAAAGTATTCTGCCGTTTATTTTGATGTTGCTGCTCTTTATCATGACGGAGTTTCCGTTTTATTTAGATTCTTTAGCTTCCAATGCGACATTGCTTTTAAACGGCATGGAATTCCTGTTAATGGTTTATTTTTTTGGTCAAATGATTCCCTATCTGCGCTATTTACAAAATCATAAGGAATGTACAAACCGTGCGATCACTGCGCGTTTTCGTGCTTACCATATCATATTTCCCTGTGTGTTTTTGACGGTATTATTATTTTTCTTTTTGCCGACATCCCTCTTTGTGCCGGCGATTTTGGTAATTGCATTGTTAATGACAATGCGTTTGGGTCTGCGTTTTGTAACCAATCATACGGTGCATAAAAAACTATGGCAGGCGCTTGTCATAGCCGGATATGCAGTCGCCTATCTGGTGATTTTGAATATCGGTCATGATTCTGATCCAACCCCGCTCAGGATCAAGGATGATAAACCGTTCATGACCGCAGCTGATTTTAAGCAGCCGGTAAAAACCGCCGATTTTGAGAGTCAGCAATCCATCCTTTTAAAGGTGCAGTACTATACGGATGAAAAGATGTCCTATCGCTACTTGAAGGTTGCTGATACACCCTTGAGCGGGTTGATCGAAAAACGGATTTTAAGTGATTATCAGCTGTCCTTAGCAGCGTATGAACAACGTGGAAGTGTACGCGTCTACCATGTTCCGGGTGAATACGGTGATCAAGTTGAGGTAAATATTTTGGTGAAACAACGAAATTATTTACTGATATACGGTAAGCTGAAGGACGCATATTTGACCTTCTTTGAGAATCATGTATAATCGTCATAGTGAGAATACGGAGGCGTTTGAATGAGTGAGCGTAAAAAAGCATGGGAGTGCCTGATTCAGATCATAAAGGATGGAAGGTACAGCAATTTGGTGCTGCGGCATGAGTTAGATAACATGAATATGGGCAATAAAGCACTGATTACCCAGATCGTGTATGGAACTCTGCAGAATTACCGGCTGGTGCGTTATCAGTGGGAAGCGGATGTAAAGCATTTGCCGATCGAGGAAATTGCGATCCTATTGGATATGAGCGTCTATCAGCTGCTGTATATGAAGCAAGCGGATTATGCGGTTCTTGATGAAGCCGTGCAGCTATCCAAGCAGATCAAGGGCGCGAAATTCAGTCCTTTGGTCAATGCGGTGCTTCGCAAGGTACAAAAACGAAGGGAGCGTCCGCTTCCTGAGGATGCATGGAAACGGCTTGGTATCGTTACTTCGCATCCGGATTGGCTGATCTCCATGTGGAAAGCGCAATATGGGGAAGCGGCATGCAGGGCGATTTGTGAACATGATCAGAAGACTTCACCGCAGGCCGTCCGAGTCAATCGTTTAAAAATAACTGAGGATGCTTTTTTAAAACAATTTCCAAATTTTGAAAAGCATCCAAAGCTGACGCAGGTGCTGCTTGCCAAAAAAGGTGCCATGCTGGATCGGGAAGCCTTTGAAGCTGGTTTGTATTCTATACAAAACGCTTCTTCTCAGCTGATCGTTCCGTTGCTGGATCCTCAGCCGCGGGATCATATTTTGGATATCTGCGCCGCTCCGGGAACCAAGACCTGCCAAATTGCGGAATGGATGCGGGATCAGGGTTCCATTACAGCCTGTGATCTTCATGAGCATCGAGTTAAGCTGATTGAGGAGGGAATCCAACGTTTGGGCATCACTTGTGTAAAGACAAAGTGCTGTGATAGCACACATGCCGATACACTGTTTGAGAAAGCAGAATTTGACCGTATTCTGGTCGATGCACCATGTACCGGGTATGGTACCCTGCAAGGGAAAAGTGATATCCGCCTGCGGATGAAAAGTGAGGATATGGATGAAATTATCACGATCCAAAAAAACATCTTGGATGCCTGCAGTAAGCTTCTAAAGGAGCGTGGTACGCTTGTCTATTCTACCTGTACCTTAAATAAAAAAGAGAATGAGAAACAGATAGAAAGCTTTCTGAAACGGCATGAGCATTATGAATTGATCGAAATGCGCACGATCTTTCCCGATGAATATGACAGTGATGGATTTTTCATGGCTAAGCTCACAAAGCATTAAATATGATTACTGCCTGGGTTCAGGCAGCTTTTTTTATTTTCCCTTCGCGTCGATATTTTTCTTACTCGATAAGTTTTTGTGTTTCGCGGTAACCTTATTAGTATCAAAGGCAGTTTTATGGTAAAATAAAACAAGGTGATGAAATGAAAAGTCTTTACGATTTAAGCTATCAGCAAATGCAGGAATATGCCATCAAACAGGGATGGAAAAAATATCGGGGCCATCAAATTTTTCAATGGCTGTATCGCAAGCGCGTTGACCGAATTGATGCGATGAGCGATCTGAAAAAGGAAACAAGGGAAGTGCTGGAACAGGATTTTATCATATCTCCGCTTACATTAAAGGAGCGTCAGATATCCAAGGATGGTACCAGAAAATACTTGTTCGCCTTAGCGGACGGTTCATTAATTGAAAGTGTGCTCATGAGTTATGATTTCGGCAAGAGTGTATGTGTGACATCTCAGGTCGGATGTAATATGAGCTGCGCCTTCTGTGCCAGCGGTTTAACAAAGAAGAACCGTAATTTGACATCCGGAGAAATGGTTGCGCAGATCATGTATGTGCAGCGTGATCTCGATGAAAATGAAGAACGTGTTTCCCATATCGTCGTGATGGGAACCGGTGAGCCCTTTGACAATTATGACAATGTTATGAATTTCTTGAGCACGGTCAATGATGATCAGGGACTCGGTATCGGGGCCCGTCATATCACGATATCTACCTGTGGCATCGTGCCTAAGATTTATGAATTTGCACGAGCGCATACACAGTATAATCTGGCAATCTCGCTGCACGCTCCAAACGATGAGCTGCGCTCAAAATTGATGCCGGTGAATAACGCATACCCATTAAAAGACTTAATGACTGCGATTCAATATTACACAACGGAAAGCAACCGCCGGCTCACCTTCGAGTATATTCTGTTAAAAGATGTGAATGATCAGATAGAACATGTCAAACAGCTGGCTAAGCTTGTAAAAGGGATAAATGCCTATGTCAATTTGATTCCTTATAATGCGGTGGATGAACACGGCTATCAGGGATTATCACGTAATGAGGCTATGAAGTTTTATGATGCTTTGATGAAGGAAGGGGTGCGCTGTACCATTCGTAAAGAGCATGGCGGTGATATTGATGCAGCGTGCGGACAGCTTCGGGTAAAACATTTAAAAAGGAAAGGAGAATGAGGATGCGCAGTTATTGTTTAACGGATCAGGGGCTGGTTCGCAAAACCAATCAGGACAGTATTTTATTGACCCATAATCAAAACGGGGATCTGCTGGGTGCGGTCTGTGACGGTATCGGCGGCGGAGTTGCTGGCGATGTAGCGAGCGGGCTGGCTGTCGCGGCCTTAAAGGAAGCCTTTCAAAATGCCCCGCGTTTTGAAAATGATCAAGGTGCGAAGCAGTGGTTACATAAAGAAATCAGTAAAGCAAATGAAGCAATCTTTGTCCAGGCATCGCAAACCATTCATCAAAAAGGAATGGGAACAACGCTGGTCGGGGTATTGATAACGGATCAGGATGCCTATAATTTTAATATCGGCGATTCTCGTACCTATGGGTTATACGGTAAGGAATTTGTGCTGCTGACAGAGGATCATAATTTAGTCGGTGATTTGGTGAAATCCGGCGAAATCAGTGAAGAAGAGGCAATGCATCATCCGCAGCGCAATCTTTTGACGAATGCATTGGGTATTTGGGATCATGTAAAAATCGATATCAATAAAATTAAGCGGGATTTTGACTGCTTGCTGATCTGCAGTGATGGCTTGCACGGATATGTGTCCAATGAGAAAATTTATCGGGTGCTTATGGAATCTATTGATATCAAAGAAAAAGCTCAGAAGCTGGTGGAGTTATCAAAAGCAGCCGGCGGATATGATAATGTCAGTGTGATTTTGATCGAGAATGGTGATGCGCATGAAAAATAAGATGATTGCGGATCGCTATATGATCGTATCTTCCATCGGTGAAGGCGGAATGGCTGATGTTTATCTGGGCATTGATACGATTCTCAATCGTGAAGTGGCGATCAAAATTCTGCGCGGGGAGTTATCCAATGATCCGATAACCCTGCTTCGTTTTCAGCGTGAGGCCAATGCCGCAAGCAAGCTGAATCATCCCAATGTGGTAGGTGTCTACGATGTCGGGGAGAGTGAAGGGCGGCATTATATCGTCATGGAGTATGTGCGGGGCCGCACTTTAAAACAGTTGATTTCACAGCGCGGTGCTTTGGACAAGGTAGAAGCTGTGCAGATTATGAAGCAGTTGGTTTCAGCGGTACAGCACGCGCATGAGAATAATATCATCCATCGTGATATTAAACCGCAGAATGTTTTGGTAAAAGATGACGGCACCGTGAAAATTACCGATTTTGGAATTGCTTTAGCCCATGATGCCGTACAGCTGACGCAAAGTGATGCCGTGCTGGGCAGTGCTCATTATCTGGCGCCTGAAACAACCCGAGGAGAACCGGCAACGGTACAGATTGATATTTATGCACTCGGTATTGTTTTTTATGAATTATTATGCGGTGATGTGCCATATCACGGTGATAACCCGGTGCAGATCGCGATGAAGCATCTGCGTGAGGAAATTCCGAGTATTCGTGATTTCAATCCTACGCTGCCGCAGTCAATTGAAAACATCATTACCAAAGCGACGGTAAAGAATCGTTCTCAGCGATACCGCACAGCTCAGAATATGCTGGATGATCTAAACCGCTGTCTGCTGCCGGAGTATGTAGACGTAGCGCCGCTGGTGTTTGAAGAAGAAAATGATCAACAGGGCTCCACGCGAATTGTAAGCCGGGAAAAGCCGAAACAGGTACAGCCGGAAGAAACAAAGGAAGCGCGTTTTGACCGGCGCAGTAAGCTGATCATCGGCTGTCTGCTGTTGGCAATTGTGGCTGTCGCGACCGTCGCGGTTCTCTTCTTTACCGGAGTTTTTGATTTTGCGAAAAAAGTAACGGTTCCGGATGTGCTGGGACTTGATCAGGATGAAGCCATAGAGCTGCTGGAGAAAAAAGGTCTGGAAATCGATAAGGTTAAACAGGAACTGACAGATGATAAAGACAAGAATACCGTTCTTTCACTCAGTTTGAAACCAGGCACTGAAGTAAAAGCAGGCAGTAAGATTACGATTACCGTATCTGCCGGAGAATACTTCGTCATAGAAGATTATGTCGGCAAAAATATATCAGAGATTGAAGACTTATTCCAGGATTCCCACTTGAAGATAAAAATTGAGAAAAAGGAAACGGCTACCAGCAGCTATGAGCCGGGAACGATCCTTTCTCAGTCGGGCTTGAAGCGCGGAAAAAAGATCGATCCGTCCAAGCCGTATACAATCACTTTGGAAATATCGATGTATCCGCAAGTCACGATTTCCGGTATCAAAGGTATGAAGATCGATGATGCGATCGCAAAGCTGAAAGCGATGGGACTGAAAGTGATCACATCCCAGAAATCCACAGTTGATTTTACCGAGGAAGAGCTGGCAAGCCTTCAAAAAGGTGTCGTGGTGGATTCTGATCCAAAAGAAGGAACCTTGTATACGCAAGATGGGAACAGCGTGATTACGCTATACTACTATTAATATGAAAAAAGGAACCATTATAAAAATTATATCCAATCAGTATGATGTGCTGAGTGAAGCGGGCGATCGCATTTCTTGTGTAGCGATGGGAAAGCTGCGCAAATCTCGTTCACCGGTCGTCGGCGATCATGTTTGGTGGGAAACGATTGGAGACAAGAACGGTATCCAGAAGATCATGCCGCGAAGAAATGAACTGAAACGTCCTTTGATTGCCAATGTGGATCAGGCAATCATCGTGATGTCATCAGTTGATCCCGATTTTTCTTCTACGCTGATTGACCGTTTGATCTTTCAAATCTGCTATGCGGGAATACGGCCGCTTTTGTGCGTTACAAAATGTGATTTGATCGGGAGCGATCATGTAGTATGGAAACAGATCGAAGATTATCGAAGCAGCGGGTATGAGGTATATGTCAGCGGTATCGGCTATGATAATCATGATTTGATTTTGGCTTTAAAGGATAAAATCAGTGTTCTGACCGGTCAAAGCGGCGCCGGGAAAAGCAGCTTGCTGAACCGCATCGAGCCTTCCTTTCACTTACAGACACAGGAAATCTCAAAGGCACTTGGACGAGGTAAGCATACTACCCGGCACTGTGAGCTGTGGAAGGTGAAAGAGGGATGGGTAGCGGATACCCCGGGGTTTTCATCCTTAGATTTTTCGACCATGGATATGCAAAAGCTGGCGGAATGCATCCCGGATTTTAAACCCTATCAGGGACAGTGCAAATTTCGAGACTGCATTCACCGCAATGAACCGGACTGTGCTGTATCGCAGGCTGTTGATGAGAAAAGGATTGTTAAGAGCCGGTATATGCATTATTTAGATATCTTGGATATGATTGAACAGACAAAAACGAAATATCGTTAGGAGGTAGAACGATGCAGGAACTGATTATTTCACCGTCCATCCTGTCCTTGGACTATTCAAAAGTGAGTGAACAGTTGGATGCGCTGAATCACAGCGGAGCCAAATGGATGCATTTTGATGTCATGGACGGTCATTTTGTACCGAATTTAACATTTGGTCCTGATATTTTGAAGGGTTTCAAGAAAGCGAGCCCCCTGGTAATGGATGTGCATATCATGGTAGATGACCCTCAGATGTTTGCGGAAGTCTTTATGAAAGCAGGAGCTGATATTGTGACCTTTCATCTGGAAGCGGTTGAAAACATCGATGCCTGTGTGAAGCTGTGCCGTAAGATTCGATCAATGGGCGGCAAAGCCGGAGTTTCACTGAAACCGAATACCCCGGTGGATGCGCTGCTTCCCGTTCTTGAAGAGCTGGATCTGGTGCTGATCATGTCGGTGGAACCCGGTTTCGGCGGCCAGTCATTTATGGCGCACACTCTTGAGAAAGTGATAATTCTGCGTCAGGAAATCAGTCAGCGTAACCTACCGGTTCATCTTGAAATTGACGGCGGTATCAACCGTAATACTGCCAAGCAGGCGATTTTAGCCGGCTGCGATGTATTGGTTGCTGGAAGCTATGTTTTTAAACAGGATATCCGGACTGGAGTTCAATCCCTATTATGCGCCGCGCAATCTTAATTGCCGGTATGGCCAAGCAGATTCCCGATCTGGAAGGTGATTATTTTGGGATCGACAGGGGTGCCTTCATCGCCCTTCATCAGGGATTTTCGCTGCAAGCAGCGATCGGTGATTTTGATTCTATTACAAAAAAAGAGCGGGAAGAGCTTGAAAAAAGCTGCCCGATGGTCGTATTGCCTACCCACAAGAATGAAACTGACAGTGAAGCCGCAGTAAAGCATGTGCTTTCACTTGGCTATGATTCTATTTTGTTATATGGATGCCTGGGCGGACGTATAGACCATGAGCTGGCTAATCTTCGGCTTATGACGCAGCGTCGTTATCCGCTTACGCTGATGAATGAGAAAAACCAGTTGGAGGTATTGAATCCCGGAACCTATACGATTTTCAAAACTAGAAAATATCTTTCCTTCTTGGCTTTGGAACCGTCGTGTATCAGTGAAGCGCATGTTGCATATCCGCTTGATCATCAAAGGATTGACATGCAGGATATATACACCATATCCAATGAAATTGAGGATCAGGCGATCGTAACAATTCACGAAGGACGAGTTATGATGATGCAAAGCGATGATTAAGACGCATTCTTTGCGTCTTTTTATTGTTTTCAGCTATCTCAATCATCTAAACGGCATTCGCGGCAGTTCGCTCAAGAAAAAAACCAGACAAGATGGGCTTGCCTGGCTTTTTTTGTTTAATGAACAGATGCTTTGTAAATTTCAAGGATAGCCTGTTTCAGTGCGTTATCAAATTCTTCCTGGGTTTGCTGAGCAGACAAATCTGATAAGAGTGCTCGGGAGAAGCTTGCAATCAAACCCTGATTCTTCATCAGAAGATCATCGGCCTCTTTGCGGGTATATCCGCCGGATAATGCGACAACCCGTACGACATGGGGATCATCAATGATTGGTGCGTATAAGTTTGTTTCGGTTGGAATCGTCAACTTAAACATGAGCAACACATCGTCATCCAATTTCACAAGATGCTCCTGAATTTCCTTCAGCAACAATGCTTCTGCTGCTTTTTTGGTGCTGCTATTGATGGATACCTCCGGCTCCAGAATCGGAACCAAACCGGCTTTTACAATCTGTAAGCCTATTTCAAATTGCTGATCGACAATCTTTTTAATACCTATCGGGTTTGCTTCCTTGATGACACTACGCATTTTTGTACCGAAGATGTGCTTTTCATTTGCGGTTTTCAACAGTGCTTCTAAGTCCGGCATCGGCTTCATGAGCTGAACATCATCGGCTTCGTCAGCCAAGCCTTTATCCACCTTCAGGAAAGGTACGATTCCTTTCTTCTCCCACAGATAGTCTGCCGTGTCCATACCTTCCACCTTCGAATTCATGGTTCGCTCAAAGAGAATTGCCCCCAGTATATGCTGTGCGGTGAAAGCACAGCTGGTGATGATACGGCTGCGCATCTGATGAATGAGATCAAACATCTCTTCATCATTATGAAAGGCTGTTTCCTCGATACCATAAGCTTTCAAAGCTTTTGGGGTACTGCCGCCGCTTTGATCTAGCGCTGCGATGAAACCGGGATCCTTGCGCATGCGTTCAAATTGTTTTGTGTTCATGTATGAGCACCTCCTTTACTTGTATTATATACCCGGACTTACATAGTTACGAGTGAAATGTTCAGGGAATGGAAACCGTAAATGAAAAGCTGCCTGCTATGTAAAATAGTTGATGTAAATTGAATAAAATCGGTTCATGAATTGGATGCTTTCGATAATGGAAGGAACTGTAAAATTATGTTTTTAAAATTCATGGTAAGATACCTTCAACAGAGATTTCGACACTGTCGAAAATTAAAAAAAAGATTATATGCAGTGTCTGAAATTTATGATAAGAGGCAGTGAGTGTTGAAACATTTCAAAAGTGTCCGTTTTTTGCATACGCTTTTCTATAATGTAGTCATCCAAAATACTGCCTCGGATCAGGAGGAAATGTTTATGAATGTCATCAGCACAAAAAAACTGCTGCTTCAGTTTCTGGAGCGAGATGTGGAATTCAGTATCGAGAGTCCGTATCGCTGTACGACAAGTGATATCAGTGAGACCATGCACATCAGCCGTTCTTTAACGAGTCAGTATCTGAATGAACTGAACAAGGAAGGAAAGCTAGTGAAAGTAACTTCCCGTCCCGTATATTATTTCAGTACCAAACGGTTAGAGGAATTATATTCCGCAACCGTTGGTGAATTTGAATTTTATGATATGGAAGAATTGCATGGTTATTTACAAAAAGGGAAAAACAGCGTTCAAGATTTTCAAAAAGTCATCGGAAATGAAGGAACCCTCAGCTATTGTACGATGCAGATGAAGTCTGCAATGCTATATCCGCCCGATGGACTGCCGATTATTTTTCATGGCAGGAAGGGAAGCGGCAAGGCTTATCTGGCGGAAGTCATGTATGAATATGGTGTCAACCAAAGAATATTGTCATCACATGCTCATTTTGTAAAAGATCATATTGCTTCAATTCATGAACCGTATGAAGAAGTACTGTTTGGAACGAGCCATGCGGATCGAATCGTTCCCGGCTTACTTGAAAAAGCTGCCGGAGGACTGCTTTATCTTGGGGACGCGGGAAATATGAATATGGAATGTCAGCGGCGGCTTACCGCTTATATTACCAAGGGTACCTTTACCAGGATCTATGATGATAAAACGATATTGAATGTAAAGACGCGAATCGTGTTAGGGGTAGAGCATGATCTGCATGAACAGCTGTATGATGAACTGCTGCTGAACATACCCGTCGTCTGTGAGATACCTGCGTTGTCGATGCGCCCTCAGGGTGAGCGAAATGATATGATCGTCTCATTTCTGATCAAAGAAGCGCAGTCCTTGAAAAAGGAAATTCTGCTGTCAAAATCGCTGTATCAAGTATTCATGGGATATCATTTCCATGACAGTATCGATGATATGAACACCAATCTGCGGCTTGCGTGTGCCAATGCCTATGCACAGAGCGGAAATGAAGAAGAAATTCATATGTATCTTCGGCATTTGCCGATGGAGGTGTTCGGTGACCTGGAATTATCGCTTCGCGGTCGTGACAGCGAAGAACTGCTGGGCGTGGATGAGTTGAAGATGCAGGATGGAAAGCGTCAGATTCTTCAGTTGTATGAACAGATTCTGGAAGCTCATCAGATGTACCTGGAGCGCACCTTTGATGAACCGGAATGGGTGAATTCAGGATTAAATGCGATGCGCTGTTATTATGATTTTATCGTTTTTGAACAGCGTGATGATGACTTGGGAAGAAAGACGATCGCCGCAAAGCTGGAAGAGCTAATATCAGAGGTTGAGAAACAATTTCAAATTACCCTGCCCTTGAATTGCAGCTTTATTTTAGCAAGGATGGTGTATGCGATCTATCGGATGCAGTCGGAAGTGCAGCTTTGGGAACATCAGCACAAGGATGCAATTCACAGCTGTCAGGAAACGCTGGATAAACAACTGCCGGATGTCAGTGCGATGGCTGCTTCGATCATTCGCAAAATTAACGGCGCCATGGATGTGAAGCTGGGGACGATGAACACGATCTTTTTGATCTTCAATATTCATTTCTATAACCGGGATGTCATTAACCGTGATACCTGCGGGGTGATTATCTCACATGGTTATTCCACGGCCACAAGTATTGCCGATGCAGTCAATCAAATGCTGGAAATGCAGGTTTTCAAAGCGATTGACATGCCCTTGGATACCGATGTGAAGCAAATCCAGAAAAAGCTGGTCCGCTTTGTGGAACTGCATCCGAATTATCGAAATTTGATCATCATGGTTGATATGGGATCATTGGAGGAAATTGCCTCCGGTCTGCAAGCCGATATGAATATCGGTGTCATCAACAACATATCAACCGGCCTGGCCCTGGATATCGGAAATCGGATTCAGCGCCATCAGGAATTGGAGGATATTCTCCAGAATGCATGCCGCGGGTTTGAATGTCATTATCAAATTTTATCCAAGAGCGGTAAAGAAAAAGCAATCGTCTTTACCAATGATGTAGGAATGAAGGTTTCTTCAAAGCTGGTGGAGCTGTTCAAGAGCAGTCTTCCGAAAATCATTAATCTGAAGTTTATCGAATACGATTATGACCGCCTTCAGAAGATGGGAATCCAGGATGTGCTGTTTGATAAATATGAAGTCATTTTGTTGATCAAGCCCCACATGCTGAAGCTGGACGGCATTCAGAGCTTGTCTTTGGAAGAACTGATCAGCTTTAAATCCATTGCGCAGGTGAATCAAATACTCTCGCAGTACTTGAATGACGCTGAGATTGAAAGCTTTAATAAACAGCTGCTGAAGAATTTTTCATTGCAGAGCATCATGGAGAATCTAACGATTCTCAATCCCGGCAAACTGCTTGATCAGGTATCAGAAGCGATCACTCAGCTTCAGCTGTTGATGGATCGCAAGTTTCAAAGCAAAACCATTATCGGCATCTACATGCATACCTGTTTTCTAATTGAGCGGCTGGTTACCAAAACCGCAATTCTTTCAGATGATATGGATGCTTTTGAAAAAGCACATCCGGATTTTATCCGCAATGTCCATATCAGTTTTGAGAAAATGCTGAAAAATTACAGTGTCGAGATACCGATCAGTGAGATATCTTATTTATACGACTACATCCAGAACGAAGAATGGGAGGAGAAATAATGCGAAGAATTATTCTGGCATCACATGGTGAAATGGCCAAGGGGATGAAAAACACATTGGAGATGATAGTTGGCAAGGATGAGCGGATACAGCTGCTGATGTTAATGCCGGGGCATCATCCGGACGAACTGAAACAGCAGGTAGAAAGGTGGGCAGCTGAGAATCCCGAGGATGAATTTATCATTCTGTGTGATCTGTTTGGCGGCAGTGTCGCAAATGCGCTCATGCATCTGTGTACCTGTGAAAAAATCCATGTGGTCACCGGGGCAAATTTAGGAATGGCCATTACGATTTGTACCGCAAAAGATGAAGAACCGCTTGCCCAGCTGATTCGCAATTCTTTGAGCGAAGCAAAAAAGTATATGCTTTATACCAATGATCTCATGTAAAAGAAAGGAGGGATATTATGATCAAAATGTTGAGAATTGATGATCGTCTGCTGCATGGTCAGGTTGTCTTTATCTGGTCAAAACAGTTGGATATCAAGGGAATTGTCGTCGCCAACGATGCTTTACCCGATGATCCGATCCAATCTATGGCAATGAAAATGGTCGTACCGGAGCACATCAAGCTGCTGATCAAGAAGGTTGATGATGCGGTGCATTTCCTGAATGATCCCCGGATTGAGGGGATGGGCGTTATGGTGGTCGTAAAAGATCCTGAAGATGCCGCAAGGGTCATGAAAGGCTTGCACAATCCAAATGTTGTTCAAAAGCTGAATATCGGCAACAGCGGTCGGGTCGATAAAGGGGACCGCCAAAAGCTGACGCCCGAAGTATATGTCGATCAAACGGATATAGCGGCATTGAAAGAACTGCTTCAATATCAAATTCCTTTTGAGATCCAGATGATTCCGACCAATGGAAAAACGGATGTAAAGGATGCGTTAAGCCATTATCATGAAGCAGATACAGAAAAATCCTCATAAAGAGGAGGAAAGCATCAGGCAAGATGGATTTCTTAAAAGTACATGATCTTTCATAAGAAACAGCAGAGCATGTATGAAAATTAGGGAAAAGAAAGAGGAGGTTACGTTATGGAATTATATCAGGCTTTACTGATTGCGCTAACGGCCGCAATCGCACAATTTACATTCAACACGATGGGATTGATGCTGAATCGTCCATTGGTTTTGGCTCCTATTGTAGGACTTATCCTAGGCGATCTGCATCAGGGTATTATCATGGGTGCTGCCTTGGAATTGATTTTTCTGGGCGTTGTTTCGATTGGCGGATCAACTCCGTCCGATGCCAACATGGGTTCGGTATTGGGGACGGCCTTTGCCATCAGCATGAGCAAAGGGGTTCAAGTCGCCTTGGCATTATCCGTTCCGATCGGTATTCTGATGCAGATGATCACCTATTTAATTTATTTCTTCCGTTCCACAACGATGGACCGCGTTGAAGTGTATGCAGAGCGCGGCGAATTTAATAAAATCACAATGCTTCATTTCGGACATCAGTTATTAGAAGTAGCTATCTATGGAATTTTGGCATTTTGTTCCCTGCAGTTTGGGGCTGGGGCAATGAAAAATTTGGTTGATTCCATCCCGGAGATCGTTATGACCGGATTGGATGTCGCATCACAAATGCTGCCGGCAGTCGGATTTGCATTGCTTATGAATATGCTTTGGAATAAACAGCTCTGCATCTTTGTATTCTTTGGGTTCATCCTGGCTACCTATTTGGAACTGCCGATTATCGCCATTGCCGGGATCGCACTTACGATCGGCATCGTTATGATTTTGACTGATATGAATATGAAGAGTACAAAAGCTGTTAATCAAGCACCGGTAAGTGCTGAGGAGGACTTCTTCAATGAATAAAATGAGTTTGAGTACAGATGAAAAAAAGCTGACCCGTACCCTCTTCTTGCGTTCTTTCATGCTGGAGGCTTCCTTCAACTTTGAAAAAATGCAGGCGTTGGGATTTGCCTGGGCGATGTTCCCGGTCATTAAAAAATTCTATCCAACCAAGGAGGAGCAGGTAGAAGCGCTAAAACGTCATACGGCTTTCTTCAATATTACGCCTTATATCGTGACATTCTTACTAGGATTATCCGCATCGATGGAAAAAGAATATGCGGAAAATAAAAGCATTGATCCATCCATGATCAATGCCGTCAAGGTATCGCTGATGGGGCCGTTGTCCGGAATTGGTGATTCCTTCTTCTGGGGTACCTTCCGCGTAATCGCCGCCGGTGTCGGTATTTCATTATCCCAGCAGGGAAATATTTTGGGACCGATCTTATTTCTATTGATCTTTAATGTTCCGCATTTATTGATTCGTTATTATTGTTCAGTGCTTGGTTATTCACTGGGTTCTAAATTTATCCAGAGCTCCTATGAGAACGGATTGATATCTCATATGACAAAGCTGGCAACGGTGATCGGTCTTACTACGGTCGGTGCTATGATTTCTACGATGGTTGTTTTCCAGGTCGGTTTTACGACGAAAATCGGCAGTATGAAATTTGTATTACAGGATATTTTTGATCAAATCGTACCGAATATTCTGCCATTGTCTTTGACCTTCTTCGTATTCTGGCTGATCCGTAAAGGGGTTAAAGTAAATTATATCATCATCGGTGTATTTGCTTTTGGACTGCTTGGAACCTTAGTCGGTATTTTATAAATGCTTCCTCTCCGCAAGGAGAGGATGTATTATGATAGGAAGGAGGAATTTTATGCAAATCATAAAGAGTCATGCAATTTATACGGAATCCGGCATTGTAGACGGTTATCTTGTTTTAAAGGATAAGCAAATTGATCGAATCTTAGACAAACGCGGTGAGCTTCCTGAAGGTTCGATCATTGATTATGGCTATCACCGTATTTTGCCGGGCATCATTGATTTGCACACGCATGGGTACCGATCCTTTGCGGCGCGAACCCTGCACTTTGAGGAATGCTTAGGATTTGCCCGGGTAATGCCCTCGATCGGGGTAACGAGTTTTCTGCCGACAGTATGCGGGTGGAAGGAACATCAGATAGAAATGATCGAAGCAGTATCCAATGCGATCGCAGTACAAAAGCAGGGAGCGCGCATGCTGGGTATTCATATGGAAGGCCCGTATTTTCATCCCAGCCGACATAACGCGACACCTCTAACTGAGCTGAAAGAACCAAGTATCAAAGAATTTGAGGATTGTCTGAACGCTTCTAAGGGATATCTGCGCTATGTAACCTTGGCTCCGGAACTGCCGCACGCACAGAAAGTTATAAAATGGTTGGATGAACACCATATCATAGCCGGAGGCGGTCATACGACAGCGGATTATGAACAGTTTTCAGATGCAAAAGCAAATGGTATGAGGGTAAGCATCCATACCGGTAATGCGATGAATCAGATGGATCGCCGTGAGATTGGACTTTTGGGCGGTGCGTTGGCTGATCCGGACATGTATTGTGAGATCAACTGTGATCTGGTTCATCTTTCCAAAGAAATGCTGGAAATCATGTTCCGGATTAAACAGAATTATGAACGATTTATTATGATTTCCGATTCGGATACGGTCAGCGGGATCGAGCCCGGCTATTATCTGGTCGGCAATCAGCGAACCAGGGTTACAAAGGACGGCCGCATGCTGCTGGATGACGGGACGATTGCCGGAAGCTGCCGTAATATTTTATACGGGATCAGAAATCTGGCTGAAGAATTCCATATCCCATTGACGGATATTTTGAAAATGAGTTCGCTGAACGCGGCACGGCTGCTTAAAATCGATGATCATAAGGGTTCAATTTTGGAGGGAAAGGATGCTGATTTGGTAATCGTTGATGAAGCGTATGACGTCCTTGAAACCTATGTAGAAGGACAATCTGTTTATCAAGCGAATGATGAATTGCCATCGAATCCGCGTTTTTGTGAAGAAGTGCCGATAATTTTTGAAAAGGAGGGTGCTATATGATTATTCAGAGTGATGCAATTTACACAGAAAAAGGAAAATACAGCGGTTATATGGAAATTGAAAACGGACATTTTATCCGCTTTTTCGATAAACTACCCAAGCAGGAAGCAGTACTCGACTATCGTGGTTGCTTGATCCTGCCCGGCTTTATCGATATTCATACACATGGCTATGACGGTCATCATGCGCAGGCGGTGGATAAGCAGGAGCTGATCGCTTTAAAAAAATCTATGACGAAGGCGGGTGTTACTGGCTTCTTGCCAACTGCCGGGGCTCATTTTGAACAGGAGTATGATAATCTGAAACAGCTGGCAGATTGTATTGAAGAACAGGATTTTGATCATCCAATCGGTGCTCAAATGTTGGGGATACACATGGAAGGCCCTTTTTTGAATCCTGAACGCAGAGGTGCATTTCAACCGTATCAGCTGCTGCCGGCAGATATTCAAAAGGCATCTGCATATTTGGAAGCAAGCCGCCATCATATCGTTTATATGGCATTGGCACCGGAACTGGATCCTGACGGTAAACTGATTCAATACCTGAAGGAACAGGGTGTAAAGACGGCCGGTGCTCATACGACTGCATCGTATGAAGAATATGAGCGTGGGATTCAGCAGGGTTTGTCAGCATCGACTCATACAGGAAACGGCATGTGTCAGATTGACCGCAGAAATGTCGGAGCACTTGGCGCTGCACTGTTAAATGATGATCTTTATTGTGAGGCGATCTGTGATTTTCACCATGTTGACCCAAGGATGCTGGATATTATGTTTCGGGTAAAAAAGGATGGATGCCGCAAATTTATCATGATTTCCGATTCCACAGAAGTATCCGGTCTGCCAAAAGGAACCTATACTTCTGATGGCATGCAGGTAACCATTCAGGATAATGGGTTGATCCTGGATGAGGAGGGGACGATCATGGGCAGTGCTCATGATGTACTGTACGGTTTCCAGAACCTGAAAAATAAGATGAAACTGCCGATTGAAGATATTCTGATGATGACGTCACTAAATCCTGCTTCTTTATTGGGAATAGCGGATCATAAAGGCAGTATTCTGGAAAATAAGGATGCGGATTTTATCATTCTGAATCAGAAGGATGAATTGCTGGCGACCTACGTACAGGGAAACTGTGTTTATCAAAAAGCATAGCTTGAAGAGGGCATTGACTGTAAGTATTACATTACTTTTAAAGGCTGTATTGAAATCAGCCTTTTTTTATGCTTTGTATTTTGACCTTCCCCAAAAACTTGATTGCATAACATAGGACAAGTATCCCTACAAGTGATATAGTTAAAATAACATATGTAAACGATTACATATATGGAGGAGGCTTTGCTATGAAATATGTTTGTACAATATGCGGTTACATATACGATGAAGCCGCAGGCGCCTTAGAAAGCAGAATACCGCCTAATACCCCTTGGGATGCTCTGCCTTCCGATTGGGTCTGTCCGATTTGCGGCGCACCGAAAGATGTATTTGAAAAAGCGGAAGAGGAAGCACCTGCGGCAGTTAAGGATGAACCTTTGACATCTTTTGATGCATCGTGGAATCAGTTGGCATTGAGTGCTTTGTGTTCCAATCTGGCAAAAGGCTGTGAAAAACAGTATCTTGCTGAAGAAGCAGCTTTATACAACCAGCTGGCTGCTTATTTTGAGACGAAAGCAGTGCCAAAGGAAGGCAATGTACAGGATCTTTTAAATCAGGTCGAACAGGATTTAAAGGAACTTTATCCGGCTGCTAAACAAGCTGCGGATGACGCCTATGATCGAGGGGCAAAGCGTATTCTGGTATGGAGTGAAAAAGTAAAACGGATCCAAGAATCATTATTGAAACGATATGAAACAGAACAGCAAAATCTGATTAAGGATACCAAAGTGTATGTTTGTGAAATCTGCGGTTTTATTTATGTTGGAGATACACCGCCTGAGGTATGTCCTGTCTGTAAAGTTCCCAGCTTTAAGCTGGTAGAAGTGGAAAGGGGTTGAAAGCCATGTTTGCGGTAAGAACGATACGATTATGTACGAAGGATTGCTTATGTCTTTATGTGTGTCCTACGGGTGCCAGTGATACAGAGAACGGTCAGATTGATTGGAGTAAATGCATCGGCTGTGGTTTGTGTGCAAAGGCATGCCCCTCTCATGCAATTTCCATGGTACCGGAAAAATATCCTGCTCAGCAAAAAAAATCAGAAGCAGTTGAAAATACACTCAATGCTTTGATTGAAAGTACGGTAAAACAGGAAGCAGTCGCAGGATATATTGCCCATACTTCTAAGGATCCGATCTTATCTCAGTTTGCGACAGCACTGAAAACTTCAAATCGTTTAATGAGTGAGGATTTGTTTCGGGAAGCCGGCTACATGCTTCCGCAGAGTAAAAATGCTCATGCCTTTCTGCGATCTTTGTTGGATGATCCGGAGTCTGATTTTCCCGTAGCGATTGTGAAAACACTTCTTGATAAAATCGAACAAAATGAAAATTAAAAATATGGCTGATCAATATCTTAAAGAGATGATTATCAGTTTTTCTTATTAATCATTTGAAAAAAGCTCCAATTCAACATGTTGTTGATTGGGGCTTTTATGAATCGTATACTACTGAATTTCTTTATGTCCTTTTTCTGTTTTCTATTCTTCAAACATGTAATAACTTATTCGGATAATCCCCGCGAGGATATTTAAAACCACCATATGCGCAGGTAGGATGATTTGATATGTTGCAATTCCCGAGTTTTGTAAGGTTTCTTTATTTTCAATGACATGAAATTCTCGAGGATGTGCATTCCTGCTAGAAGGTGAGAACTGCACTTCTTGCAATATTTTTAATAGTTTCTCTTTTTACGCTGATGTTTGATTTAAACATCATGGCTTTTTCTCATGATAACTCTTTCATCCATTCATACATTTATCTCATATACATAATGAAAACTGCTAATATGAAAAAAACAGACCCTTCGATCTGCTTTAGATAGCGTTTTTTGCTTTTAATGTTTTTAAAGCACGAGCAGAAATGCGAAGTGTCTGAGGTTTACCATCAACAACAACTTTTACTTTCTGTAAGTTAACATTCCATTTACGACGAGAAGCGCGCATGGAGTGAGAACGCTTATTTCCGGACAACGGTCCTTTACCTGTAATTGCACAAACTTTTGACATACCGAGCCCTCCTTCCGTAGGTGCTTTCCATAATTGCTTACTAAGCATATCATTTCTCCTCTTAAAAAGCAAGAAGTTTCTTACAAAAAGATACTTAAAAAGGAACACATTGCGGATTGTAATATTTTATAATATAATTATGTTGAGAAAGTGGGGCATAAAGCAAAGGAGGGTACAAAATGACAAAGATTTGGAAAATGGGTACAGTTCTTTTTCTTGGTGCAGCCTTACTGAGCAGTTTTGCGTATCCCCTGCATGCCGAAGATTCAGTAACAGGTGAGGGAACGATCATTGATGTGGATGAGCACGGTAATGTGTCTTTCATTGAACCGAAAGAAAATGATATAAGCGAAGAGCTGAAAAAGCAGTATGAAAATACCGATACATATGAAGTTGTCAGTACGATTGGCAACTATAAACAGGTCATTGGAACCTATGACAGTTTTGAAGAAGCAAAGCAGATGAAGAATCTTCGTAGCCGTATGCGTTCTACAGGTGATGTTACGATTGAAGGGAATGGTTTGCTGCGTGATGTGCAGTATGGCACTGTGGATTTTAAGACAAAAGCCAATACCTCGACTACAACGTATTATCAAAATGCGGATAAGAGCGGAGTACAGGGTTATTTGAACGGCAATTCAGCATCTGACGGTGCATATCTCGGTACCAATGCTGACGGCAGTATGGTGAAATTCAAAATGTCCGGAGTTACTGCATGGGTCAGTATTAACGATGTGGTCATCCGTGATTTTAATAATTCGTATAACAGTTATTATAAGATTTATGACGCGACAGGATATTTGTGTCATTATGTTTCTTTTCAAGCAGATAGTACGAAGGGACAAAGTTACAGCGGCGGTATCGTTGTCGGAAAGGCTCCTTCTTATTTAAAACGAGGTACGTATTATTACAGTTATGACGGTATTTATTTTTATACCGATTACAGTCTGATGATCAATGATTATAAAAATGGGGTCAGTACCCATGCGGTCAATGCTGATAGTCCGTATTATAATTACTTCCAGTATCTGCCGTTTCGCACCAAAACAAACTTTACGGCAGGGCAGCTCAATCAGCTGGTCATAACCGAAACTCATAATAATGCGGCATCGAAACTGATGAATACCGGCAGTCTGTTTATAAACCAGCAGAACAAATACGGGGTAAATGCGGCTATGATGCTGAGCGGAGGAGCGATCGAAAGCGCATGGGGAACCAGCAGCTATGCGGTTAACCGCAATAATCTCTTTGGGCATATGGCCTACGACAGCGATCCGGATAATGCCGCTAATTATGCAACGATCGAAGATGGGATTGCCGCCCATGCGAAAACTTATCTTTCCGATGGGTATCTGAATCCCAAGGACTCTCGCTATTTTGGGCCTCAGTTCGGTAATAAAAACGGCGGGATCAACTTTAAATATGCATCCGATCCGAATCTCGGTGAAAAATATGCTTCAATTATGTATGATATTGAATTTGACAACGGTGAGAAAAATATTGACTATGGGAAATATACGATTGGTATCGTTAACGGTTGGAGCTTGAATGTCAGAAAAGAAGCGACAACTTCTTCCAAGGCGCTGTATCAGACTTCCCCATGGGGCGGACAGCCGGTGGTTATTTTAGGAAAAGTGTCCGGACAGGCAGTCAATGGCAACACAACATGGTATAAAATTCAAAGTGATGCGGTACTGACAAGCGATCGCAGTGCGGTGCAGGGAATAGGCAATTATGATTTTGATCGTGATTATGGCTATGTATCCGCTGAATATGTAGATGTGATATATAACAACGGAAATATCCCGAATACCGATCCCGAGCCCACTCCTGATCCGAATTATAAGTTGGGAGATGTAAATAATGATGGAAAAATTTCGACTATGGATTATGTTTTAGTAAAAAATCATATCTTGCAACTCGGTAACTTAACTGGAAAAGCAGCAATTGCTGCGGATGTAAATAAAGACGGCAAAATTTCGACTATGGATTATGTATTGATCAAAAATCATATTTTGGGGATTTCGCATATTACAGAATAAGGAGAATAACATTGAAAATAACATATAAAAGAAAACTTTTCATTTTCATGATTTTATCGTTTTTGCTAGTCAGTACTACTTCCATTCGTTCGGCAAATGTTGCTCCTTATGGTACTTTCTCGGCTACTGCATCGTGTGGATCTTATGAAGGAAAAGTAATTGTCAACGTATCAAATGCGACACTGGTCAGTGCAAATGACTGGTGTGATCGCGGGAAGACGGTGCAGGCTACCGCAAAAGCTGGTGCTTCAGGAAGCGCGTCTATCAGCATGTCTATAGTAGATGCAGTGAATACCGGTACGAATCCCCCCACCGAGGCCGGAACAGTGTACATCGGAGGCACTACCATTTCAATTGTTTCTAATAGTGGCGGTAATAGCGGCGGCAACGGAAACAATAACAGCAGTAACAATAATAACAGCGGAAGCGGAAATAACAATCCTGCGACCCCTCCTGTTAAAGACGATCAGGATGATAAAAGCAGCGAATCTATGCTTTCATCCTTGACGGTAAGCAAAGGAAAGCTTTCACCAGAATTTGATGAGAATATCACTTCCTATAACCTTAATCTGACAAATGACATAGCGTCAATCGACGTAAATGCAAAAGCAAAGGATGCCAAGGCAGCGGTTTCAGGTATCGGCAAGCATGATCTGAAGGCCGGCAAAACGGATATCAATATAACCGTGACCGCTGAGAATGGCAGTACTCGCACCTATACAATTCATGTCACGGTCGAGGAAAAACCAAAAGAATTTATCAAATACAACGGGCAAAAACTTGGAATACTAACCAATCTTGATGAGGTAACCCCACCCTCAGGGTTTGAAAAGACCAAAGTAAAGGTTTCGGGCAAAGAGCGTGATGGATGGTACAATGCCGCTTCAAAAATTTATCTGATCTATCTGGCTGATAAGGATATGGTTAAAAATTTCTATATGGTTGAAAACCAACAGGTCACATCCATTTATAAACCGATTCAACTGCTGGGTAAATCTTTGGTTATGATTGATGTGCCGGATGTTTTACAGAAAAAGAACGGCATGAAATTTACAACGATTACAATTGATAATCAAAAGTTAAAGGGATGGACATTCAAAGATAAGAATTTTCAAAATTATTATTTGATTTATGTAATGGATACCAAAGGCAATGTAAAGTATTATCAGTATGAAAAAACGGAGGAAACTCTTCAGTTATACAGTGGTGCAGCGCCGATTACCGCACATGACTATGAAAAAGAAAGAGC
Source organism: Copranaerobaculum intestinale (assembly GCF_009831105.1). Classification (GTDB taxonomy): domain Bacteria; phylum Bacillota_I; class Bacilli_A; order Erysipelotrichales; family Erysipelotrichaceae; genus Copranaerobaculum; species Copranaerobaculum intestinale. Next base: position 186,027 of record NZ_WUUQ01000002.1, read on the forward strand.
GAACAGCGGTAATAGCTGGCTGATCTATACAGGGCTGGGCAGCAGTGCAGTGTTGCTTGCTGCGCTCATTTACACCTATCTGCGCAATAAGAAAAACGTGGCATATCTGATGACCCAGCGGCGTTTGAATTATCGAAATGAAGATAAGGAATCCTTATAATGTAAACGGAAAAGAAAGAAACGGGAAAACCAAAGTTGGGATTCTCGTTTTTTTTGATGTAAGCATCCTATTTTTGGAAATGTAATGCCATATTTATTTTTGGTGTAAAATAAGATTTTAGTATTTTTAATAAGGGCAAATTATGATATGATATTATAGAATGAATGATTCATGTAAGGGGGTTCATCCTTATGCAAATAAAGCAGATTTATGCTGCACTTGAAATTGCTGATCATGAAGTCCGTTTGATTGTCGGCGAGTTCTTTGAAACTCGATTCAACGTGCTCTGTGTAGAACGAGTTAAAACAACCGGAGTAAGCAATCGAGTTATCGTTAATGAACAAAACGTGATTGCCGCTATTATCAAGGCGACAACCAATGCGTCCAAAACTCTCGGTTATCGGATCAATCGGGTGTTATTGGCGATACCATCAGTGAATGTGGCTCGTCATAATAAACGAATCAATGTGTTCGTTGAGGACGGCTCTCATCGGGTTCGTTTGCAGCATATTCAAAAGGGAATCAACGATGCGATCGTGTATCGACCGGAAACGGATAAAGAATTGGTAAATGTAGGATGTATTAAGTACATTACGAATGGAATTACCTCACGTAAGATGCCGCTTCAGGAAATCTGTGATGTGTTAACTCTGAACGTCGATCTGTTATATGCGGATAAAGAAATAGTTTACAGTTATGCCAGCTGTATTGAAAAAGCTGGTCTTGAAATTCTCGATATTTGTCTGGATGCTTACGCACAGGCACAGGAAGCCGCTGTGTTTGAACAAACAGTTGATAAATATGTAGTATTAGTAGATTTAGGAAGACAAAATACGACACTTTCTTTATTTACGCATGGTAAACTAGTGAGTTGTGAGCTTCTTGAAACCGGATACGGGGAATGGTGCTCACGGCTGAAGGATACATATGGTTTGCCGGTTGATATCGGCTATCGGCTGCTTCAAAATGGTTTTGCGATGAACAGCGACGCGATCAGCGATCGGTTGGTCTATATCTGGAATGAGCATGGAGAGCAGAAGCAGCTGACGGAGCGTCAGCTTTATGAAGCGGTTCATGAAAGCATGGAAAAGTGGATCGAAACATTGAATATTTCCTGCCAGCCGATTGTGGAAAGCGGAAATGTACATTATATGATTACCGGAGAGGGTGCAGAAATTCAGCCTTTGGAAGTATTAAAGACAAAGCTGAACGCGCCGGCTCAGATTTATGTTCCGCAAACGATCGGGGCTCGAGATTGTGCTTTGGTTACATGTCTGGGATTGTTTTACAGCTGGCGTGAAATCAACACAATTCGCAAGGATGAGCGGGTTAGCTGTGATTTACGAGAAATGGAAACGGTCATGGTTTCGGCTGCTCATAAGAGCACACATGATGAAAGCAGCTTTACGAAAAAGTTAAAGAATATTCTATTAAGTGAAAAAGAGAAATAGAGAGCGAGGAAGAACGATGAGCGACTTACAATTTGAACAGGTAGCCAATATCAAGGTATTTGGTGTCGGCGGCGGTGGCTGTAATGCAGTGAACCGTATGATTTCCGAAGGGGTTCACGGAGTTGAATTTTATGTATGCAATACTGATTTACAGGCCTTGAATATTTCGGCTTGTACGAATAAACTGGTTCTGGGACGTGAGGTAACCCGAGGTTTGGGCGCAGGGGCAAATCCAGAAATCGGACGCCGGGCAGCTCAGGAAAATGAAACTGAGATTCGTGATGCGATCAAGGGCAGTGATATGGTCTTTATCACTGCTGGATTAGGCGGAGGAACCGGAACTGGTGCAGCGCCATTGTTTGCGAAAATAGCTAAGGAAGAGGGTGCACTGACGGTAGGTATTGTCACAAAGCCGTTCACTTTTGAAGGAAAGAAAAGATTGCTGGCAGCTGAAGCCGGGTTGGCAGAACTGCGTGAATATGTGGATTCCTTGATCATTGTATCCAACAATAACCTGATAGAAGTAATTGGCCGCAAGCCGCTTGTAGAAGCGTTCCAGGCAGCTGATAACATCCTTCGTCAGGGAGTTCAGACGATCACGGATTTGATCGCCGTACCAGCGTTGATCAACCTTGATTTCGCTGATGTTAAGGCAATTATGGAGGGTCAAGGCAGTGCATTGATCGGAATCGGTATGGCTGAGGGTGAAGATAAAGCTCGTGCCGCAGCTGAAAAAGCAATTCAGTCACCGCTTTTGGAAGCACAGATTTCCGGGGCAAAGAATGCCATTGTCAATATTACCGGCGGTGAAAGTATTACGCTGTTCGATGCGGAGGATGCTATGGCATTGGTACGTGAAGCAGCCGGCAATGATATTGATGCGATCTTCGGTGTTGCCATCAATGAAAAGCTAGGCGACTCTATTATTGTTACAGTTATCGCAACGGGATTCGATCAGCCGAAGGAAAGTGTTGTGAAAGCTGTACCTAAGGCTCCGGGAGCGCGCAGCAGCACATTTGTGAAACCGCAGCCGATTGAGGAAGAACCAATTTCTCATTTTGAAGAATCAAAAGTGGATGAGGATGAAGATGAGGGCGGTATTCCTACTTTCTTTAGAACACGTTGATTCTTATGTTTCTCTATTATCTTGACAGTGGTTTTTTCAAGCCGGGGAGAAAAAGTGAAACTCTTTGTTCAAGAGTCTTAAAGCTTTGTGAAAAAGAATCCCCATCGGCAGTTCTGATTCATGGCGAGATACTTTATCCGGAAGGATTTCAGCGGTTTACACGTACTCTGCAAGCTTTGCGTATTGCGTGTATAACAACGCAGGAATCATTTGAAGCAACGGATTCATATCAAACGCTTTGCGGTCTTTCGGCAGAAGCTCGGGCTGAACTGCGAAAGCCTGCCGCAGATACCTTGTATAAAATACATAAAAATGATTCAGAGCTGACAAGAATTTATATGCAGCTGTTTGTTCGCCATAGCATTACAGATGATCCGGATTTTCTGGCCGAGCTGGAGAAACGGATACAGGGTATGGGGAAAGAAAGCAAAGCAGGCTGTATCAAACAGAAAATGAATTAAACCGGGTAAACCGGTTTTTTTATATGTTTTTGTCGAAACGATCATAACCAATCTCCTGCCACATACATTTGAATAAGCAGGAGGGATATGTATGGTTTATCAAAAAAATATAAAGGCGGTTCTGGAGGAATACAAGGTCGACGGCGATCGCGGACTCAGTACCCATGAGGCCGAGGAACGGCTTAAGCAGTATGGACGCAATGAATTACGCAAAGAAAAGAAGATAACGCTGCCGCAGATGCTGTTGGAACAGTTTCAAGATCCAATGGTTATCATTTTAATTATTGGCGCGGTTGTTTCTTTTTTCTTAAAAGAGGTGATTGATGCTTCCATTATTCTCGTGGTTATCATCATGAATGCGATGATTGGCGTAGCACAGGAATTCAAAGCGGAAAAAGCGATTGAAGCCTTAGAGAAATTATCCACACCGAAAGCACATGTCATTCGTGAAGGATTTATCCGTGAAATAGATTCATCACAGCTGGTGATCGGTGATATTGTAGATTTGGAGGTAGGATGTTATATACCTGCTGATTTACGTCTGATCAGTTCTCATTCATTGAAGATTGAGGAATCCACGCTGACAGGGGAAAGTGAGCCGGTTGATAAGGATGCAACACTGCTGCTGGATACGGATACAGGTATTGCTGATCAGCGTAATATGGCTTTTATGTCTACCTTTGTTACATATGGAAAAGGCCGTGGAGTAGTTGTTGCGACCGGAATGAAAAGTGAAGTTGGTAAAATTGCCAAGCTGTTGGACGATACCAAGGAGGATAAAACTCCGCTTCAGCAGCGACTGGCGCAATTATCAAAAATTTTGGGTATCGGATCAGTTGCAATCTGTATGATCATGTTTGTGGTATCACTTTTGCAGGGAAGAGATATCTTCGATATGCTGCTGCTGTCTATTTCACTTGCCGTGGCGGCAATTCCGGAAGGTTTACCGGCTGTGGTTACGATCGTGCTGGCGCTTGGAGTACAAGTTATGTCAAAGAATCATGCGATCGTCCGTAAGCTGCATGCGGTGGAAACGCTCGGCTCTGTCAGTGTGATCTGCTCCGATAAAACTGGTACCCTTACGCAGAATAAAATGCATGTGGTCAGTACCTATGCCAATGGTGAAATGAATGGAAGCTTTGACGAGGATATGCTGTTTGGTATGAGTCTTTGTAACGATGCCAAGGTACAGGAACAGGAAATCATCGGAGAACCAACGGAAAAGGCACTGGTTGCTTTTGTGGAGCAGCAGGGCATTCATAAGCATACTTTGGAATTGGATTATGTGCGAGTGAATGAAATTCCTTTTGATTCACAGCGCAAACTAATGACTACGGTGCATAAATATCGAAATGGGTATGTATCATTTACCAAAGGAGCATTAGAGCGTATCTTGGATCGCTGCACACACATTCAGCTGCACGGAGAAAAGCTTGCATTCTCTGCTTATGAAAAAAGTCGGATCATGGAAGCCAGCCGACAAATGAGTGAACAGGCGCTGCGGGTGCTTGCGATTGCCAAAAAGCCGGTACGCAATCCGATGTCTGACAATTTGGAAAGCGGATTGATCTTGCTGGGCTTGGTAGGTTTGATCGATCCGCCGCGTGAAGAAGTAAAAGAGAGTATTGCCATCGCTCATAAAGCCGGCATTGAAGTTGTTATGATCACAGGCGATCATCCATTGACAGCGCTTGCGATTGCCCGGCAGCTAGATATTGCGAAATATCAGCAGGAAGTATGCACCGGTGCCGATCTGGATGCGATGAATGATCAAGAGCTCGGCGATGTCATTTCCCGCTACCATGTGTTTGCGCGGGTCACACCCCAGCATAAAGTGCGCATCGTCCGTGCGCTGAAAGCGAATGAACAGGTTGTCGCAATGTCCGGTGATGGCGTTAATGACGCGCCGTCTTTAAAAAATGCTGATATCGGCATTGCGATGGGAAAAAGCGGAACTGATGTATGTAAGCAGGCGAGCGATATGATTCTCGCGGATGATAATTTTGCGACGATCGTCAAGGCGGTAGAAGAAGGAAGAAATATCTATCTGAACATACAAAAAGCTGTACTCTATTTATTAAGCTGCAATCTGGGCGAGATCATGTCATTGTTTTTGACCATGGTGCTGATGCCTCATGTAGTTTCCACCCTTAGCGCAGTGCAGATTCTTTGGGTGAATATGGTAACCGACGCTTTTCCGGCCCTGGCCCTTGGGGTTGATCCAAAGGATCGTTATATTATGGAAGAAAAACCGCGCAATGCGAAAGAGAGCTTATTCGCACATGGAGGTTGGGTGTTTACGATTCTTAACGGTATGCTGATCGGTACAATAACGATGGTCGCCTTCCGGTATGGACTCAACAGCAGTCCGGAAAAAGCAAGAACCATGGCCTTTATGGTTTTATCCATTTCACAGCTGTTTCACGCAATGAATCTTACCAGCCGTACCCATTCACTGTTTCAGGTCGGCATCTTTAAAAATAAATGGTTGATATTAACCGTATTCTTTGGAATTGCTCTGCAGGTAATGGTAGCGAGTTTGCCGTTTTTCCAGATGCTTTTGAAAACAGTGTCGCTCGATGTGTTCAGTTGGGGCATTGTATTCTCTCTTGCCTTTTCACCTATTTTGTTAAATGAAGCTAGTAAGTGGATAGCTCATGAACGCTGAGCTAATAATCATACGTACCGGGAAGTCTTGAAAATAAGACTTCCTTCTTTATTTTCTTTATAAAAATGAGGTGCTGATGGAAGAATTTAAAACAGATAAATCCATATTACAGATCGCATGCATTTATAAAATGTACTTGATAAGTGCTTAAAAGGTGATATTATCATCAGAAAGAATTGGAAATCATTTGTTTATGCTTCACAGGATTTATATCCTATGCTAAAATAAGAACAGCACATAGGTCTTTAAGCGGATCCAGAGAGGTCGCAAGGCAACTATCTCATCATCATATTGCCATATACGGACTGCGGGTGCAGTTCGTTTTTATCTGCCTGTGTGATAAAGGAGGATATACATATGAGTGATTCAAAAATGTTACTGGATGTTCGGGATAAACCAAAACCTGCACAATGGGCCCTGCTGTCATTTCAGCATGTGTTCGCAATGTTTGGTGCTACGGTGCTGGTACCGATTATTACTGGATTTCCTGTATCGGTGGCACTGTTTGCTTCTGGTATCGGAACCCTTATTTATACCGTATGTACCAAAGGAAAGGTACCGGTTTACCTAGGCAGCTCCTTTGCTTATATCGGAGCTGTTCAGATTGCTGTAGCGGCACTCAGCGGGGATGTGTCGGCGGCACAGACCGGTTTGATGCTGATAGGTGTTACCTATGTAATTGTCGCAACCGTTATCAAATTTGTCGGTAAGAATTGGATCGACAAGCTGCTTCCGCCAATTGTTATCGGTCCGATGATTGCCGTGATTGGTCTGGGTCTGGCAGCCAATGCGGTTAAAAACGCCGATCTGGTACAGGGTGGTGATCTTCGCAATATGGCTGTGGCAATCATCACATTTTTAACAGCTGCGTTCATCAGCACCAAAGCAAAAGGCTTCTTTAAAATCATTCCCTTTTTAATTGCTATCGCAGTAGGCTATATAAGCGCCGTTGCATTCGGACTCGTGGACTTTTCGAAGATTGCCGATGCCGAATGGTTTTCTCTGCCGGAATTTATTCTGCCGTTTAAGCTTGCGGGCTTCAAAAGCTGGCATTTCTACTTCGGCCCGGAAACTTGGGCAATCCTGCCGGTTGCCTTTGTTACGATTGCTGAGCATATCGGTGATCATACCGTCCTTGGTAAAATTTGCGGACGCAACTTCTTAAAAGATCCTGGTTTGGAACGCACCCTGATGGGTGATGGTATCGCAACTGCTGTTTCTGCCTTTTTAGGCGGCCCGGCCAATACGACATACGGAGAGAATACCGGAGTTATCGGTATGACCAGAGTATCAAGTGTTTACGTGACCGCAGGGGCTGCCTGCATCGCAATCCTGCTGTCCTGTGTCGGCAAGATATCCGCGTTTATTTCAACCATTCCGGATCCGGTACTCGGAGGAATGAGTATATTGCTCTATGGCGTAATCGCCAGCAACGGCTTGCGGGTACTGGTTGATAATCATATCAATTTTGCACATCAGCGCAATTTGATCATCGCTTCAGCGATGCTGGTCATCGGTTTGGGCGGGGCAATCCTTCCGTTTGGCAAGGTTGTTACCTTATCGGGAACAGCACTGTCTGCATTGGTGGGAGTTATTTTGAATCTGATTCTGCCAAAACACGAAGAAGGACCGGAAGCTCCGGAAATATAATATGAAACACCGGTGTGTCCGGTGTTTTTTTATGATATACTTGGTTTGGTGATGAAATGCGATTTAAACGGATTTATGTAGAAATTATGAATAGCTGCAATCTGCATTGTTCGTTCTGCATCAAAAACAAACGGCCGCCGCAGTGCATGTCAGCAGAGCAGTTTAAAACCACGGCAATACAGCTTCGTCCTTACAGTGACTATCTGTATCTGCATGTACTTGGGGAACCGCTCATGCATCCGGAATTAGAAAAAATTTTGAATATCTGTGCAGAATTGCGTTTTCAGGTCAATCTCACAACCAACGGAACGCTTTTAAAAGAGCGGCTGCCCATTTTAAAAAAGGCCGCCGCACTGCGTCAGATCAATGTTTCTCTGCACAGCTTTTCACAGCAGGACGGAATTGACAACAACACCTATCTGAAGGATTGTCTGGAAGCTGGTGAACAGCTCTTGGATCACGTCTATATGTCCTATCGACTATGGAATAAGCAAGGCGGCAGCTTGGATGAAGCTACAATGGCGCTCGTGTCAAGTATCAATGACCGTTATCATGCTGAGATTGCGCCGCAGGGGATACGAGGAAGCGATAAATATACTCTGAAGCAGAATATGTTTCTCAATTTTGAAGAAATGTTTATATGGCCGAGTCTGGACAATCCGATTCAAGCTGATCCGGCACGCTGTCTTGGATGGAAAAGCATGTGTGCGATCTTAGTGAACGGTGATGTCGTACCATGCTGCTTAGATGGGAATGGAGCCTGTGTATTGGGAAATTTAAAAGATCAGCCCTTCTCTGAAATTATTGAAGGAGAAATGGGGAAGAAAATTCTGGAAGGCTGGAAGCAGGGAAAGGCAGTTATGCCGCTTTGCCAGCGCTGTTCCTATCGGCTTCGTTTTGGGGCTAATAAATAATGGCTGCCTGATTGGCGGCTTTTTTATTGGATCCTGGCTTATCAATATTTACAGAATGAACGCTTTTGTAATTAAAATTATGCGAAAGTTAATAAAGCATGAGAATGTTCTTATAAATTCAATAATTTCATTCCTTTTGATCCTTTCTTCTCCTTATATCGCATCGCTGCTAAACGATCATTCGCTGTTGATAATACTGTTCAAGCACAGCACACGACAAAGGATAAGAAAGAAAGGGCAGAACGTGAATGAGAAAGTCTGGTATCTTCATATGCTTTACTGTATGTTTCTTCACTTATTTTCTTAAATTCATTGACTGACAGAGTGAATTTGTTGAATGAAAATCACTGCCGCCGGAGCATATTAGTAGGTAGAATGGAACGTTCGTTGTAAGGTTATGGAGTAAAAACGAAAAGAGGTGCTCATATGATCACAGGATTTGTGGGGACATATTTATCTCCGCGAAGCAAAGGTCTTTATCGCTTTCAATTTGATGAACAAAACCTTCACTTTCTTGAAAAGCAGCTGTTTTTTGAAGCGGAGGATGTGAAATATGTATCCTACATGGATGGTATGCTGGCATTTCCCTGCCGCCGCGATCAAGCGCAGCTGATCTGTATTCAGGATCAGATGGTACATGCCAAGGAAAGCTTCGAACAGGATGTTGCGGTATATGTGGTGCAGGATCAGCAATATATTTATACGGTCAATTATCATGACGGAGTGCTGATACGGTATGAGAAAGCAGATTTGAAGATTGATAAGAAGGTGTTTATTCAGGAAGAAGCCGGCTGTCATCAGGTATTGTTGACAAAGGATCGAATAATCGTACCATGCCGGCTGTTGGATGCGCTCTATATTTATGACCGCAGGGATTTAACTCTCGTACAGATACTGAATTTTCCGGTTGGAAGCGGGCCCCGCCACGGTGCGGTGACTGCGGATGAAAATACAATTTATGTCATTAGTGAAAATACCAGTGAGCTTTTCCTTATTCATAATGAACCAACGATGAAAATTGTCAAACAACTCACGCTGTCAGTGAAGGGAAGACAATGGGGTGGAGCGGCAATCCGTTTATCAAGAGATGAACGATTCCTGTATCTTTCGTTACGCGGAAGCAACCAGGTAGCAGTCGTCGATACTTCAAAGTGGCAAGTCATTCAGCGAATGGACAGTCATGGTGATCATCCCCGTGATGCAGCACTGAGCCCGGATGAGCAGTATGTATTTGTTATCAATCGTACCTGCGGCACAATGGCGGTATTCTCCAGAAATGCTGAAAATGGACGATTGCAGGACTTGAATCGTGAAATTACGATCGAACAAGGTGTCAGTATCGTATTTGCAGAAAAGGAGGCATTCAAATGAATCAAATTGGAATCATCGGATTAGCGGTTATGGGGCGCAGCCTGGCGCTCAATATGGCCGATCACGGATATCAGGTAGCAGGCTTTAATCGCAGCTATGAAGTCACAAAGCAGATGATCGAAGCTTCACCGCATAAGAATTTTCATGGTTATCGCACCTTACAGGAAATGGTTTCTTCCTTAGAAAAGCCGCGGCGGATTATGATGATGATCAAGGCCGGCAAACCGGTGGACAGTCTCATTGAACAGTTGCTTTTGCTTTTGGATAAAGGGGATATCATCATGGACGGAGGAAATTCGTTTTTTGAAGATACGATCCGCCGTGAATCTTATTTGCGCTCACAGGGCATTCATTATTTCGGAGTTGGAGTATCCGGCGGTGAGGACGGAGCCCGTTTTGGACCGAGTATGATGCCGGGCGGTGATCCTGCTGCTTATTTCAATATCGGTCCGATTTTGGAAACGATATCCGCTAAGGCGGATGACGGCAAGCCCTGCTGTATGTATATCGGCCCAAACGGCGCAGGTCATTACGTGAAAATGGTGCATAACGGTATTGAATATGCAGATATGCAGATGATTGCTGAAGCCTATTTGCTGTTAAAATATGTGAGACATATGAATAATCAGGAAATGGCAGATGTGTTTGACGACTGGAATCAGGGAACCTTGAATAGCTTTTTGATCAAAATTACCGCCGATATCCTAAGGGAGCACGATGATCAAAGCGATAATGATTTGATCGATCAAATCAAGGATGCTTCTCAGCAAAAGGGAACCGGCCGCTGGACGAGCATCGAAGCACTGAAGCAGGGTGTTGATGTTTCTATGATTACAGCTTCCGGTAATGCCCGTGTAATGTCTAATAACGAAAGCCGCCCATCCGCGGCACAATATTTCCATGATGCAAAAGCTGATAATTTAGGAAGCAGTATATCGATCGAGGATATCCGTTCCGGTTTGTATGCCGCCAAAATGATAGCCTATGCACAGGGGTTTGATTTACTGAAACAGGCGAGCAATGCTTATCACTGGGATCTCAAGCTTGGTGGCATTGCTTCAATTTTTCGAGCCGGCTGTATTATCCAAGCACGTTTTTTGAATCAGATAACAGATGCCTATGAACGTAATCAGCAGTTGCATCATCTTTTACAAGACCCATTCTTTGCGAAGCAGGTAAAGGAATCGCTTCCGGCATTGCGGAAAATTGTTATTCAAGCAATACATGCCGGGATTCCGGTGCCGTCTTTAAGCAATGCCGTATCCTATTTGGATATGTATGCAGCACGCCATGCAGGAGCCAATTTGATCCAGGCACAGCGCGATTATTTCGGCGCTCACACCTTTGAACGGGTAGATCGTGCCGGCAGTTTTCATCATGAATGGAGGCGATCATCATGAATGGATTGACGTTCACGATCTTTGGCGGAACCGGTGATCTCACTTTTCGCAAGCTGCTTCCGGCTCTATATAATCTGCAGGTATCTAACAAGCTTGATCGAACCTTTCGCATCGTCATCATCGGACGCCGGAAATACACCCGGGAAAGCTATGGTGAAAAAGCCAAGGAATGGGTGATGAAATATGCCCGGCTCGCTTTTCAGGAAAGTGCCTTTGATGAGCTTGTCCAGCGGATTCAGTATGTGCAGATGGATTTTACCGCTTTGCAGGAATACAATTCCTTAAATATCTGGTATCAGCAGGGCGGTTATGAAAATCACATTTTCTATTTTGCTGTAGCACCTCGATTTTTCCCAATCATCGCACAGGGTCTGGAAAATGTGGAACATGCATGTGAAGGAAAGGTAATCGTGGAAAAGCCATTCGGTGAAAATCTTTCTGCGGCTCGCTTGCTGAATCATGATCTGGAACGTTTTTTTCCGGATTCTCATATTTTTCATATCGACCATTATCTGGGCAAAGAAATGGTTCGCAACATTCAGGCGGTTCGCTTTATGAACCCTATCTTTAAGAATGTCTGGAATCGAGAATTTATCGAACATGTACAAATCAGCGCAATGGAGGAGGTCGGGGTGGAAAGCCGCGGCGGTTATTACGATCAAAGCGGAGCATTAAAAGATATGGTACAAAATCATCTCTTTCAAATACTTACGATTATCGCTATGGAACAGCCGGAACGCTTCTTCGGTGATGATATGCATCAAAAGCAACTGGATGTCCTGCACGATCTAAGACCGGTAGATAAGCTGGATATGAAAAAAACGATGGTTTTAGGACAGTATCGAGGATATCGGAAGGAAGAAAAGGTTCAAGCAGATTCGACCACGGAAACCTATGCGGCCCTGCGTTTGTTAATCGATAATCCTCGCTGGCAGGATGTACCCTTTTATATCCGTACTGGTAAAAAATTAAATCGGAGGGAAATGGAGGTAATCATCACTTTTAAAAATGTGAACCCGGAAGCGCAGGCAAATGTGCTGATTATCAAAATTCAGCCCAAGGAAGGCATCTATCTGCAATTTAATATCAAGAAGCCTGGTGACAGCGATGAAATTATCGCTACCCGCATGGATTTTTGTCAGAGCTGTTTGGAAAGCAACCGTATCAACACGCCGGAAGCATATGAGCGGCTGTTGTTGGCTGCGGTCAATAATGAGGTCTCTTGGTTTTCCAAATGGGATCAAATTGAAACCAGCTGGCAGTATATCAATCGCATGAAGGAAGCTTATCAGAAGGCTAAGCTGCCAATTTACGATTATGAACCGGGCAGTGATGGCGTTGAATTTTCAAAAACGCTGCTAGGTGGTCAGGATTGGGCCGAACTGGCATAAATAATTTTGAGAATTTGTTTTCAGATAAAGAAAAGATCTCTTCCGTGTCATGTCCCCCAGAACCATGCAGTTTACTGAAATGGAGAGATCTTTTTTGTTTATAATATAGAACAGTATGGAATTATCTTAACTTCCATACTTTTTTTCACGATGAATATCCTGTATGATAATAAGAAAAAGGAGGTATATTATGTATATCATTAAAAATGGAACCATTTATACAATGGGAAAAGAAGGCGTATTTCAGGGGGATATTCTAGTAGCCAACGGAAAAATACAGGCGGTGGGCACAAATCTTTCCTCATCTGATGCGAAAGTGATCGATGCGACTGGATACAATGTGTATCCGGGGCTGATCGATGCGCACTGTCATCTGGGCATGGAGGAAGCCGGTATTCGCACCGAGGGCGATGATGTGAATGAATACAGTGACCCGATTACCCCGCATATGCGTGCTATTGATGCAATCAATCCGATGGATGAAACGATTAAGCATGCCCGTGAGGGAGGCGTTACAACGGTATGTTCCGGACCGGGCAGTGCGAATGTGCTGGGTGGTACGTTTTTGATTTATAAAACCTATGGAAACTGCATAGATGAAATGATCGTCAAAAATCCGGCCGCGATGAAATGTGCCTTCGGTGAAAATCCGAAAATGGGGTACATGGACAGTAAAATCAAAACTCGCATGAATGTTGCGGCTTTACTTCGTGAAACATTGTTTAAGACCAAAGAGTATATGCATAATAAAGAGCTGGCAAGCACTGATACCACACAAAAGCTTCCGCCATATGACATGAAGCTGGAAGCAATGATTCCGGTAATTGAGAAAAAAATTCCCCTCAAGGCTCATGCGCACCGCGCGGATGATATTCTGACCGCGATCCGCATCGCGAAAGAGTTTGATTTAGATATGACACTGGATCATTGTACTGAAGGTCACCTGATACTTGATCAAGTGAAAGCGAGCGGATTCGATGCGATTGTGGGGCCGAGTCTGACCCATAAATCAAAATTAGAATTTGAAAACCATAAAATTATGAGTGATTATTGCTCTCCATAGGTTATCAATAAAATCCTCCAAAAGCCTTGAAAATAAAGGATTTATCGCAATGTGTTCACCTTATCCTTTTATATGATTTCACACAAGTTTACTCTTTCCCTGCCTACTTATAAGGGCAAAATCAAGGGCAAGAAAATCTCATAACAAGATATAACAGAGTGTGGCAATCGGAGAACTGTGACATATGTGCGAATATATTATAACGGAGGATTTTTTAATGGACAAGTATATTTATGATGAAAGCAACGGTTTATGGTATGAGTTGCAGGGAGATTATTATATTCCTTGCATTACTTTACCAACCGAAAAAGAACACAAGTTTATCGGCTTATGGGGACAGCGGTACAAACGCTATTTACAGGAACATAAACGAGCAGTTTACACCACGCTGCTCACAAGCGGAAAATTGAACGGTTATCTTGCTGATATTGACGAACAGGCAATGGATATGATGTTCCGATTGGTTGAGCAAATGGCTGACAAGGAAGGTGTGACTGAGCAACTCAAAGCGGAAAACCCGATGTTGTGGGTTGTAAGAATGAACGAGATACAGGCAAGGGCAAGAGAAATAATCAATAGAGAAATTATATACACATAAAAGATTAGAGCGGCAGGGAGAAATCTCTGTCGCTTTATTCTTGCCCTTGACAATAAGGCACAACTATTATATACTGTACTTGTAGATGTAATACACTATATAATAGCAAGTAACAGAATGGCGGTGGAATTTTGGATATTGTTGTAAGCAATAAGGCAAGCCGACCTTTGTACGAACAAATTTCTACACAAATCAAGGCGGCAATTATGAGTGGTGAATTGAAAACAGGTGAAGCCATTCCGTCTGTAAGGTCATTGGCAAAGTCCTTGCACATTAGTATTTTAACGGTACAAAAAGCTTATGCCACATTACAAGAAGATGGATTTATAGAGTCAACAGCTGGTAAAGGGTGCTATGTATCGGCACAAAATCAGGACTTTTATCTTGAGGAACAACAAAAGAAGATAGAGGAACACTTTACAGACGCAATCGAAGTGGCAAGGGCAAGTGGAATATCACTTGATAAACTAATCAATTTACTGACACTTTTATATCAGGAGGACGAATAAATGAGCGAAAATATTTTAGAAGTTAAAGGTTTGACAAAAGATTACGGTGATTTCGTTCTTGATAAATTGACCTTCACTGTACCTAAAGGCGTAATTATGGGACTGATTGGAGAAAATGGTGCAGGAAAATCAACAACTATTAACTGTATTCTTAATGAAATATCAAAGACAGATGGAAATATTGAAATTTTCGGAAAGGATTATCTCTCTGAAGAAATTGAAATCAAAGACAAAATAGGCGTTGTATTTGATGAAAACCATTTCCCAGATATATTTACACCAAATGAAATTGGAACATATATGTCGGGAATATATTCAAAATGGGAACGAAATACTTATGTCAATTATCTCTCGAAGTTTGAACTTCCTGCTGATAAAAGGGTAAAGGATTTTTCTAAAGGTATGAAAGTTAAGTTGGCTTTTGCTGTGGCACTTTCGCACAAAGCAGAACTTTTAATTTTGGACGAAGCAACAAGTGGTCTTGACCCTATTATCAGAGATGACATTTTAGATATTTTGATTGACTTTGTTCAAGACGAAAATCATTCGGTATTGGTATCTTCTCATATCATAAGCGATTTAGAAAAAGTGGCAGATTATATTACTTTTATTCATAAGGGGAAATTGGTTTTCACCCACTCAAAAGACGAATTAGTTGATAATTACGGTGTAATGAGTTGTGGTGCTATGGTTTTTGACAACTTAGATAAATCAGAGATAATCGCTTATAGGAAAGAGGATTATCAATACAAAGTGCTTGTAAAAGACCGTCACATTGCCGAGAAAAAATATCCAAAAGCGATTGTTGTTCCAGCCGCAATCGAAGAAATTATGCTTTTCTATGTAAAGGGGGAAATGAAATGAAAGGGCTATTAACAAAGGATTTTCTTACAATTAAAAAGAAATATGGCTTACCTCGTGTGATTATGGATATAGCCATTATTATTGCGTTAATGTTCATATTGGAAAAAAGCGGAACAATATATATCAGTTTTTTACTCATTCCTATTGAAATAATGTCAATGATTATCTCCCTAACAACTTGTGACGAGCAATGGAAATGGGGGAAATATGCTGTATCACTTCCTGTATCTAAAAAACAGATTGTATGCAGCAGATATGCTTGTGCGGGTATTTTGTCCTTAATTGGCTTTGTGGTTGCACTCATTGTAAATTCTGCCTCATATATTCTGTTTCCACAATATGCATATGGTTTTTATCTCTTTATGTCCTGTGCTTCATTTGCACTGACATTATTGTTTTTGGCATTTGTTTTGCCATCAAATTACTCGTTAGGTGTTAATGCTGGATTTGCGACAATGTTTATCTTAATTATACTGCTTGTTGTTTTGGGCTTATGGACTAAGGCAACAAATAATTCAATTATGTGGTTTGTTGTAGAGAATTTTGAAGTAAGCATTGCTATTGCAGGAGTTTCTGTTGTTGCAATATGCGGGTTGTCTTTTGTACTGTCAAACTTGTTTTTCAGAAAAAAATATATATAGTTAGGAGTAAGAAATGAGAAAGTGTATCAGATGTGGATGTGAAATGAAAGAAAATTGTGCTGTAAAAATTGAAGGGGCGGGATATGGAATTGTTTTATCATCTGATGAAAACAAGTTATTTGGTGGTCGAATAGGAAAGCCTAAAGTAGCCATTTGCCCTGAATGTGGAGAAGTGTCTATTTATCTTGAAGATTTGGATAGATTAAACTAATCCCTTCTTTTTCTACGATAATGTTATGTACGCCGCCGCTATGGGTAAAACCGTAACGGCGGTTTTTCAATGCTACCTGCTATCTCTGTCAATGGATTTTTTATACTGTCTTTGCGGTGGTTGCTGCTTGTTGCGTTCCTGTATCTCACGCAGATGTTTTAACACGCTCTGCCTTTCGGGCGGTCTGTGCTGTTCTTTAGTGGCAGCTGTCGGCTTCCTGCTGACTTGGTATTCCCACTCGGCAAGGTCACGGTTGTACTGCTCTACAACGCTTTCCATTTCTCGGAAAGTACGCATAAATACCTGCACATCAGGATAACCGTCCGCTTTGAGTGTATCGGGGATTTTATCCAGCCTGTCGGCAATTTCCACTTCGGTTTCTTTGATTTTTACCTCCAACGCTTTTCGTTCTTTACCTTTGAAAAGCCCCTTTGTATCAGCAAGCTGCTGTTTCAAGTGCGGCAGAACTTTGTCCTGCAAGTTTTTAATTTCCTTTGCCTTATCCTGTACTTTTATCATCAGATTTCGCATATGACGGAACTCTGCCATATCAATATCAAGTGTAGGCTTGGGTGGCATATCCTTTTCCCGAATAAGGTTTTGCAGAAAATCTTTTGCCTTTGCCACAATCCCACGGAACAGATTAGGAAGCCAGCCTTTGCTTTTAATTGACTGGCTTGCTTTTTCGTGTATCTCGGTCTGCTTGACTTCTAAAATCTTTGCTTCGGAAATACCCGATAACAACGCCATATCCGCTGTCCTGTTCCATTCCTGCCTTGCGGTATTGTCCGCTTCAATCTCGGCGGCTTTGGGATTGTTCTTGCCGATTTTCTTGGTGGGAAGATAAACGCTGTTCTTATCAAATACCTTTAACTGCTGTTCGGGATCGGAGATATGCCGATTGATAAGGTCGGTGTAAATCTCTTTTATCTCCCGAAGAAAAGGCTCGCTTTTGAATTTATCATCTTTCACGGTAAAGAGGTGGCTTTCGTAAACCTCGCCCTTTTTAATGACGGTACAGCCTTTGCGTATCTGCCCGTCCTCCCCTGTGATTTCTTTCTTGGTGCGTACCCTTTTGCCCGTTTCATCATAGAACACGCTGCGTGTGGCTCTCTTGATGTCAGACTCAGGAAGCAGTTTTCTTTCGCTGAAGATAAGATGGATATGATAATTGGTTTTGCGTTTGTTGTGGTGGAGGGCTGACACGCACTCCACACCATATCTCTTGCGGAACTCCTCCGTAAAATCTTCAAGGACTTCCTGCGGCTCGTATCTTGTATAAACTTCGGGCAGGGCGATAATCAATTCCCTTGCTTCGATACATTTGCCCTCTGTGCCGCTCCGCTTAAACTCCTGCTGGCTTTCCCTTGCAAGGTTACTCCAAAATTCATTGTCGGCGGTGCGGTAGGTGGCATAAAGGTTTTCCTGCTTTGCGTGGCTTGTGATATAGGATATTCTTCCCTTGACATTGGATAGCTTCGACATCTGTATAAATGAATGTCTTGCCATATACTCCTTCCTCCCGTGACGGGCATACTCTTTTTGCAACCGAGAAATCGGTTGCCGCTGTTTCGGCGGCGTAAGCAGACGGACAGCGAAGAAAACAGCGGGCTGTTTTCTTCTGTATCATAGCGGCGGTGCATTGCCCGAAGCGATGGTACAGTGCCCCCTGCAAGGGCGAAATACCCAGAGTACAAATCGAAGATTTGTGCGAGGGGTGTATTTCGCTCTCAAACGCCGAGGGCTTGGAGAATGGTTATTCTACTTTGCGGACATCGTTTTCATTCAGCAGGTTTCTTCCCTGATTGACGCTCATAAATCGCTCTAAAGTATCCCTGCGGATAATCGCTTTTCTTCCGACCTTGAGGACGGGAAGTTTGCCCCAGTCTACCAACTTACGCATTGTATTTCTTCCGATACCCGTACATTCTGCTGCTTCTTCTATGGTTAAACCCATTTTGATGTTGCCCATTTTATCAACCTCCTTTCAAAACACGCATTTTGCAACTATGTATCTGTAATTATACTTATTTTGATACCTCTTGTCAACTCGTTTTGCAACTTATTAAGAAATATTTTTGTCTATTATTAAATTTATGGTTGCAAAATAGGTTTTTCCGTGCTATACTATCAGCAATAGGAGGTGAAAGCCTTGAAAAAAGAAATTACATTCACCGCAAAACAGGTCGGTGAACGAGTGAAAGAACGCCGAACAGAATTAAACTTAACAATGCCCGAACTTGGTAAGCGTGTCGGGGTAAACAAATCTACCATTCAAAGATATGAAGCGGACGGAGTAGACCCGAAGCGTACAATGATTATCAACGGGCTGGCAGAAGCACTCCTGACCACTCCCGAATGGCTGACAGGACTTTCCGAAGATAAGGAATATGACAGCCGCACTTTATGTGCAAGGGATATGGAGGAACATATCAAAAAATATCTTGATACGGTTTCTTCTGTGGTAAAGGGAGAACCGCACCAACAACTGCTTACCACATTCCTCGGAAAGATGATTGACCTCTATACGGTTATGACTTATCACTTTGCAGACGCAATGGCTGAGGTTGACCGTGTAGCGGAGGACGAGGGCTTAAAGCAGTCCTTACGCCGCTATGCGATTGAGTCAGGGGCGATTATGGAAAGGGTTTACCGTAAAGAAATGGAACTTCCTATCGAGAATATGAAGCAGTTTTTAGATGGGATTTTACATATCTACGATGAGGGACGCACCGCTGTAAAGATGGGCGACCTGTTCGGGATAGTGACAGCAGCCGAAGAAAGGGTTGCTGAAAAAGAAAAATTCCGTGGCACTTTGACAAGTGAAAATGCCGATTGACATTCATCGGCATAAGTGACACTATTACTTTACGCACACCATATGTCACAGTCCCGATTGCCACGGATAGAAAGGAGAAATTTATCTATGGCAAAAGGTTCTGTAAGAAAAAAAGGTAAAAAGTGGTACGCACGCTTCTATATCGAAGATGAAAGCGGCAGAAAAGTACAGAAAGAGTTTGTGGGAACAGAAAGCAAGTCTGAAACAGAAGCCCTGCTCAGAAAAGCAATCGCTGACTATGAGGAAAAGAAATTCGTTGCGAAGTCTGAAAACATCACAGTTGGTATGCTGCTCGATCTGTGGGTGGAGGAAGAACTGAAACCCGGCAATCTCAGCAATGGTACGGTAATGTCCTATCAGGGAACGGTCAACCGTATCAAACAGCACCCGATAGGAAACCGAAAGCTGAAAACCGTAACCGCCGACCATTTACAGGCGTATATAGACTTTCTCAGCTTTGGCGGTACAAATCCTGACGGTACAACCGCAAAGGCACTCAGCAAAGGGTATCTCCGATTGTTTTCGGCTGTTTTACAAGGGGCGTTCCGTTTTGCGGTATTCCCGAAAAGACTGATAACCTTTAACCCGATGCAGTATGTGGTATGGCGAGGAAAGAAAGAAGAATGCGAACTGTTCTCGGACGAGGACGGAGAAACTGCCTCCACACCAACGCTCAGCTACGAACAGTATCAGAGATTAGAGGACTTCCTGAAAAAGAAAAACAATCCTGCACTTCTTCCTATACAGATAGCCTATTATACAGGTTTGCGTATTGGAGAGGTCTGTGGTCTGACTTGGCAGGACATTAACCTTGAAGAACAATATCTGACAGTACGCCGCAGTATGCGTTACAACGGGGCAAGGCACAAAACAGAAATAGGGGCAACAAAGCGTAAAAAAATCCGCACCGTGGACTTTTGCGATACGCTTGCCGCAATCCTGAAAACTGCGAAAACAGAACAGCACAAAAACCGTTTTCGATACGGGGAACTGTACAGCCTTAATTACTATTTGGAGGTCAAAGAAAAAGACCGCACCTATTATGAGGTTTACAGTCTGCCGAGGTCGGAGGAAGTCCCAGAGGGGTACAAGGAATTATCCTTTGTCTGCCTTAGACCTGATGGGGCATTTGAAGCACCGAGTACGGTGGGGATTATGTGCAGGACAGCGAGAAAAAAGGTGGAGGGATTGGAGGATTTCCACTTTCATATGCTCAGACACACCTATACAAGCAATCTGCTTTCAAACGGTGCAGCACCTAAAGATGTGCAGGAACTTCTCGGACACGCTGATGTCAGTACCACAATGAACATTTACGCTCACGCTACAAGGGAAGCGAAGCGTACTTCCGCAAGACTGCTGGATAAGGTAATCGGCGGAGAATAAAAATTTCCCTTGTTTCGGCTCATAAGGGCAAAAACAAGGGAAAATACATAAGGTTTGAACATTTAATAGGCGATATGCCTTGAAAATACAGGGTTTATAGAGGATTGAATAGATAAATTTGAATTAAAGAATTTAACTTTTGATACCGCCGGCATTCTGCAGAAAGATGGAATACGCATCGCCATCAATACGGATTCACCGGTAATTCCGGAAGAATACCTTCCCATTTGTGCAGGTCTTGCCGCAAAAGCCGGACTGGGAGAAGAAGCGGCGCTTAAAGCAATTACGATCAATGCGGCTGAAATATTGAAAGTGGATGATCGCATCGGTTCCATTGAGATCGGTAAGGATGCCGATTTGGTAATTACCAAAGGCAATATCATGGAGATCAACGCAACGGTTGCATATACGTTGATCAATGGCGAAATTGTTTATCAAGGCCACTAAAAAAAGACTTCCGACAGTATCTCGGAAGTCTTTTTTAATCGGAATATGATCGAGGAATACAGTGAATTTCTAAGATTTCCGGGGTATTGCGAAAGCGCGCCGAGAACAGTGCTCCGCCGATCCCAGAGGAAACAATCAGTTTGGCTGAATGAATCGTATACAGTCCTTTTACATACCGCCGGCCGAGTTTTGGCAGTACCAGCTTAGTAAGAATCGGTACTCGAATTTGTCCGCCATGGGTATGACCGGATAAGGCTAAATCAACATGATTCAGATTCACATTGTCCATGACATCAGGCTCATGTGAAATTAGGATTTGAAACGGCATGGTACGGGCATGATACAGTTCTTTATCCTGCGTACCGAATAAGGCATCCTCCAGCCCGCCGATGGCTATTTCTAAATCAGGAAGAGATATCGTTTCATTGTTTAAGACCTGAATGCCGCAGCTGCGCATGAAGGAAGCATATGTTTTATGAGAAATATAGCTGGCATCGTGATTGCCGCATACTGCATAGGTTCCATGCGGTGCCTTCAGTTCCTTTAAAAAGGTCTGCAGCTTGATTAAGAATGCAGTATCTTCCCACTGAATATCGATCAGATCACCGCCGAAGATTATGAGATCCGGTTGGATGATCTGTAAAGTATTTAGAATGTTGCGGCTGCGATAGCCGAAATTGAAGGCGGTAAAGTGAATATCACTGAAGAATGCGATCTTTAAGGGCTGTTTTAGTTCACCTTCAACATTGATGTTTCGAATTATCATACGGCGCGGTTCCCATATGGTCATATAAAGAAAAAAGCCGACAGCCAATACACTTAACAAAATCAAATAGATCATGACATCACACTCCTTAAGATACCATAGTATATCATATCCGGTTGTTTGAAAGTATATATTTCGGTACTACTATGCTCCGAAATTCATGCGTTTATGAATAAGATAATTTCAGCTTTATAAGATAATGCGATCCGTTTGATGATTGATGTAATTTTAAAAAGTGAATAATGTATACCTTGAGCCGTTTAAACATCGTTTGTAACAGTATCGCCTGATGATGTGAAATATTATGGAAAAGGCTTTTTGATGAGATACGCAAAGGAAGATTATTGAAATTATGAAAAGGTTTCACTAATTTCTATAAATTTTTGTAGTATAATATGCTCATTGAGGTGATTTTAATGTCAGAGACAGCTGTGCGCTATGAAGAACAACTAGAACTGCTTTATCAAAAACAGCTTCGTCAAGAGCCTTTGAATGAAGCGGAGCAGGAGCAGTTAAAAGCGCTTGTAGAACATCCCAAGGAACCGATGGACAGCGCGAGTTTTATGAAGATTATGTATTTGTACGGCATACGGTACATGCAGACGGATAAAAAAGCTGCCGCCCGCTATTGCGCGATGCGGATACGAAGCGTGCTTCAGCTTCAGGAAAAGAAACGGATGCCGCGGCCGCGGTTTCTGGATTTTAAAATAATGGAGGCAGATGATGCAATGTTGGACTTTATGAAGGAACGCACCGCTTTTCTGGAAGATACCTATGCGTATATTCAAAAGAAGCTGCTGATGCTAATTATTGTATTCAGTATGATCTTAGGCTTTGGACTTACCTTACTGCGCATTTCGATGCCGGTGATGATTCTGGTTTGTTTCATGTTCGCTGTTTTTAATTATTTGGTGATGTATGGCAAGCTGAAGCGTAAGTTTGACCGTAAGCAGACACTGGCGTTGGCGGATTATGTGGACGAGGAACTAAAAGAAATGGATCGTCCGATTTTATACTCATGAGTACGATGAAGCTGATTGCCATCGATATGGACGGCACCCTGCTGAATGACCGCAAGGAGATACCGGAATCCTTTTTTCCGGTTATGCAGGAGCTGCAGAAGCAGGGCGTGCAGTTTGTCATCGCAAGCGGCCGTCAATATGCAACACTGGCAAGCTTGTTTAAAGGTCACGATGAGCATTTTATCTATA
Organism: Copranaerobaculum intestinale; assembly: GCF_009831105.1. Classification (GTDB taxonomy): domain Bacteria; phylum Bacillota_I; class Bacilli_A; order Erysipelotrichales; family Erysipelotrichaceae; genus Copranaerobaculum; species Copranaerobaculum intestinale. Next base: position 209,154 of record NZ_WUUQ01000002.1, read on the forward strand.
TTTGTGAAAATGGCGCTGCCGTCTTTCAAGAGGGGAAACCGTTATTTCTCGATCAGGCTGATCCGTCGGTCATGAAGAATATCGTAAAGGATCTGCGAAAATTTGGAAAAGTGAATCCAGTCATATGCGGTGCTCACGGCGCGTATATTGAAAAGGGCTCCAGGGATGTGATCGAACATGTGGAGCAATATTATAAAAGCTATCAAATTGTCAATGATCTGCTGGATATCATTGAAAATCAGCCGATCTGTAAGATGTCGATTCTTGATCTGCACGACGCAGAGCATCATGTATATCCTTATATGAAGAAATATGCCGATATTTTTCAGATTTTACTATCCGGCTATGAATGGGTAGATGTCATGAATGTCGGTGTCAATAAAGGTGAAGCGTATACCCGCCTGATGAAACGTTTAGGTTATACTAGTGATCAATGTATGGCGTTCGGTGATTATCTCAACGATATTGAATTGCTTCAAAGCTGTAAATACAGCTATGCCATGGAAAATGCTCATCCGGATGTTAAACAAGCGGCGAATTTTATTGCCCCCAGCAATGAAGAAGCCGGGGTTGTACAAATTTTAAAAACCATGTTATAAGTACATCACTTATAGGCAGAAACACAAAAACATCAGGCCCCTTCCCATATACTGTAAGGAAAGGGGGCTTACCTATATGTATACACGTTACGTTATCCGTCCTGGTGACAGCGGAATCGGTGTAAATAAAATGCAGGGATATTTAAATATCATGCAGGAAAATGGTTTTATCAATACCAAGCTGCTGCTTGATGGACAGTATGGCTCGAAAACATCGGAGGCGGTAAAAGAATTTCAGCGTTATGCTGGATTGGCTGTCGATGGCGTGATCGGATCACAGACATGGGATTCTTTAGTAGATAAACTGCGCGATATGGGCGTGGTAACGAATATTCCGGTTGTCAGTCCTACGTTTTTCTTAGGCGCTGGAAACAGCGGTCTGGATGTATTCAAAATGCAGGAATACCTGAATGAATTATCCGCAGTCAATCCATGTCTGCGTCCGGTACCTGTAGATGGTAACTTTGGCAACCGTACGATTGCGACGGTTTCTCAGTTTCAGTACCTGTATGGATTAACTATTGACGGACGCATCGGCAAGGCGACTTGGGATGCCATAGTCAATGAGCGAAATAAAATCAAAGCGTAAAAAAGCTGAGTGGTATTCTCAGCTTTTTTTAATTGATTAGGTATAGCCAAACGCTGAATGCTTTAAAGCTTTTAAACGTCGTTTCCTGTGCGTTTATGAGTCATTTTTTTGTAAACGGAATGTCTTTGCTTTTTTACAGCTGCGGAAACAGAAATAGTAAAGCTTTTTGATCAATTGTGATTTTTGGATTCTGCAGGTTTTCAATTTCACCGTCGATATTCATGATCAGCTTGTCATCCGCAAGCAGCTCCACTTCCTTGCAGCGGCGGAATGTCACAATATCGGGGTAGTCCAGATGCTGACCGCGCTTGTAGATATTTACCAGCTGAAGGACTTTCATGCGGGATACGCGCTTTACGCAGATGAAGTCCAGCATACCGTCCTGCACATCGGCTTTGGGAGCGGCTCGATAACCGCCGCCATAGTACTGGGCATTGGCGATCACGGCGAAGATGTAATTATCTTTTGGGAAAAGCTCACCATCCACTTTGTAAGAGAAATAATTGTCCAAGGATGTAAAAAAACAGTAACCAAGGGAAAGATTATACGCAGCCGGTCCGTTTACCAGGGGCAGGTTTTTAAACTTCATCACATTTTTCGCAATCGCGCTGTCCAAGCCGGTAGAAATCAGATTGATGCTGATCGTATCACCCATGCGCATCAAATCTATAACTTCTTCATGGGCAAACAGTTGTTTTTCGATATCCAGGAAATCACTGGTTTGATATTGATCAAAGCTTTTGATAAAATCATTGCCGGTGCCAATCGGCATAATACCAACTGCACAGTGAGGATGACCGTAAGCTCCATTTACTACTTCACCGAGGGTACCGTCACCGCCGCATGCATAAAAACGCAGGCGTTCTGTATGAGCCTGTGCCATTTTTCTTGTAAAGGTTGTTGCTTCACCGATTCCCTCGGTGATGTGGATTATCAGATCACGAAGCAGTCCATGCTTCTGAAAGACTGCCGTGATTTCTTCGCTGAGCTGATGGGAGCGATCCACTTTGCCAGCGGTAGGATTTATGATAAATATATATTTCATGAAAAAAGTATACCATAAATCTGCCGCAGTGAAAGCTTTTCTAAGCAGCTAATTGACAATTCTCCTTGCTTTTTTTTAAGAATCATCGCTATAATGAGAAAAAATGAAAGGAAGGATCGTATGGAAGCAAAAGTATTAGAGGTTTTAAAGCATCGCAGCAGTGTTCGCAGCTTTACTGACGAACCGATCCCAGAAGCTGTTTTTCATGATATTTTGGACTGCGGAGTACATGCTGCGAGTGCCGGTAATCTGCAGCCGTTTTCAATCATTCGCTTGTCAACACCCGCGGATAAGAAATTTCTAACCGAAACCTGTCACATGCAGGGGTTTGTTAAAAAGGCAGCGGAGAATTTGTTGTTCTGCATCGACTTTCACCGTCTGAAACAATGGGCGATGGTAAATAAGGCGCCGTTTGCGGCTAATCACAGCTACAATCATTTTTGGGTGATCTTTCAGGATGTCGTTATTTGCGCGCAGACGATTGAAACTGCAGCCAATGCCTATGGGATCGGTTCATGCTATATCGGCACGACCATGGAAAGCAATGATGAGATCATTGATTACTGTCAGCTGCCGGAAGGTGTATTCCCAGTCGTTTTGCTCACCATGGGCTATCCGCTTCAGGAACGCACGATAAATGATAAGCTTCAGGTGGAAGATGTTCTGCACTCCAGTCATTATCATACATACAGCGATGAGGAAATCAAAACGATGTATCAAAAGAAATACGGAGAGATTCAGATGCCCCTGAATGACCGAACAAAAAATAAGGTCTATCAAACCGCCAAAAAGGTAAATGGGGATGCGTATGCTGAAGAATGTCTGAAAGAAATGGAAGACAATGGCTATGTGAACTATGCCCAGTATCGCTTTGGTCTGCATTATGTGGCGGATGAAATGCTGGAGGGGCGTGAAACCTTTATTCAGGCACTGCATCGGCAGGGAATTGACTGGATTCAGTAAGATGGAAAAGATTGGATTTCCATCTTTTTTTATGCAATGGTCATGAGAGGAAAACAATTTCATAAAATTGTATGAAAGATATTTACAACTAAATGAACAATGTTACACTTCTTACAGAAAAACCGAAAATAATTTACATTAAGTCTTGAAAGTGTGTGAAAATTGTTGTATTCTAAATACAAATTTGTAAGGAAGGAAAGGGACGAAGGATATGGCATTTTATAAAGATAAGCTGCAAACAGCATATGATACGATGAAAAAAGAAAATATCGATATGTGGATCGTCGCCGGACAGGAATCGGCTACCAACAGTGAACCGATTCTGCCGATCATCAGTGATCATGAATTTATTGGAGAAACGGCCTTGATCTTCATGAAGAACGGAAAAGCGAAAACCGTTTGTACCCCAATTGATAAGAATGGGTATGTTAATGCTGGTGTGTTTGAGGAAGTTATTGATTTCCCGGTATCCTTCGATCAGAGCGTAGCGGATGTCATCAAGGATGTGAAGCCGCAGGTAATCGCATTGGATTTCAGCGAAAATGATCCGAGCAGCGATGGACTGACGGCTGGAACTTATCTGCATTTGATGGAATCCTTCAAGCTGGCAGACTTTCAGGGGAAGGTTGTCAGTGCGAAACCGATCGTGAATCGGGTAAGGGGTATCAAGTCTTCGCGAGAGCTTGATAAGATCAGAAAGGCTTGTGCTGCAGCGGAAGAAATTTTCCGTAAAGCAGCGGATGTTATCCGTGATGGTGTAAATTGTCAGGATGTATATGCATTCTTCCAAAAGGAAACGGATGATCATGGCTATGGATATGCCTGGTCCAAAAGCTGTAATCCCGGAGTATTCAGTGGTCCTGGCTGCCCGGCCGGGCATATGGGAGCACCGGATGTTGTAATTCGCAAGGGACATGTTGTCAACATTGACTTTGGAGTCAAGGTAGATGGATACAGCTGTGATCTGCAGCGTATGTATTATGTATTAAGGGATGATGAAACCGATGCACCAGAGGATATTAAATTCGCGTTTTATACAGAGCGTGACGGCATTGCCGCTACAGCGAAGTATATGACGCCGGGGAAGACCGGATTAGAAGTAGACACCTTCTGCCGAGAAACGATAACCTCAAAGGGATTCGCAGAATGGGGATGTGCGACCGGTCATCAGATGGGCATGGAAGCCCACGACGGCGGTTCAATTCTCGGCCCTCAAAAACCCCGTTATAATCGTGACGATCTGATTCGAGTGCCAATCGAAGCTGGCAATGTGTTCACGATCGAGCCGGGCATTGAGTGCAGCGGTGGTCATTTGGGAATGGAAGAGGATGTTGTGGTGCGTGAACAGGGAGCGGAATTCTTAACACCGCCGCAGCAGGAACTGATCTTAATCAGGTCAAAATAAGAGAGGAAGAGGAACGATGGTCAAATATATTGGAAAGAGGTTGCTGTTAGGTATCTTCACCCTGTTTATCCTGGCAACGATTACCTTCTTTATGTCAAAGGCAATGCCGGGTTCTCCGTTTGCCGGCGATACACAGAGAATGAGTCAGGATCAGTTGGATGCCCTGAATGAAAAGTACGGTTTGGACAGACCGATCGGTGAACAATATGTCACCTATATGTCCAATGCGATTCACGGTGATTTTGGAGAATCACTTACTCGCCGGGGTACACCGGTGAATGAAATTATCGCAACCAGCATGCCGGTTACTGTTAAACTGGGATTAACCGCTGTTGTTATCGCTTTGGTCGTCGGTATCGGTCTTGGTACCGCTGCCGCGTTGTCTAAACATAAATGGGTAAACAATGTCGTCATGTTTATATCGACAATCGGTGTCAGTCTGCCGAGCTTCTTGTTTGCGCTGCTGTTATTATTGTTTGTCGGTGTGTATCTGCGGCTGTTGCCGACGGTCGGCTTGGATACCCCATTGCATTATATTATGCCGGCTTTCTCCTTGGCCCTGTATCCGATCTCGATGATCTCACGATTGACGCGTTCTTCGCTGATTGAGGTTATGAAGCAGGATTATATGGTACTGGCGAAATCAAAGGGAAGCTCTTCGAAAACAATTATCTTCAAGCATGCGCTGAAAAATGCAATGCTTCCGGTTATCACGTATGCCGGTCCGATGATTGCCTTCATGATGACAGGCAGCTTCATCGTAGAATCCTTATTCTCGATTCCGGGAATTGGACGTGAGTTTGTATCCAGTATTTCAACCCGTGATTATTCAATGATTATGGCGGTTACTATTTTCTTAGGGGCGCTGATGATTGTTTTGAATATTCTTTCTGATATTGTGAACGCGTTCATTGATCCGCGTATCAAGTTGGGCGATTAGGAGGTCGATAACATGATGGATGAAAATGTAAAACTGACACCCGATATGTTTGAAAAGCTTCCTGATTCAGAAAAAAATAATGAACAGATCGCTGTTGAAGCAAAAACATATCTCCAGGATGCCTGGAACCGATTTAAAAAGAATAAACTTGCTTTGATCGGACTGGTCTTTTTGACCATAATGATTCTGTATGCTATTTTAGGGCCGATTCTGTCACAGTATTCCTATGATCAGCAGAATTTGAATCTGCAGCATCAGCTGCCGAGTGCCGCGCATTGGTTTGGTACTGATAAATTCGGCCGTGATATCTTCGTTAGAGTTGCCTATGGTGCTCGTATCTCATTAGCTATCGGTTTCTCCGCAGCCGCGATCAACCTGCTGATCGGTATCACTTATGGTGGGATTGCCGGCTACTTCGGCGGTAAGGTGGATATGCTGATGATGCGCTTTGTCGATATTATCTATTCCATGCCGGATATGCTGTATGTCATCCTGATCATGCTGATTCTGGGTGATAATCCGTTCTTAGCGATCATTATCGGTATTTCCATTACCGCATGGGTAAATATGGCCAGACAGGTGCGAACGCAGGTTATGACGCTGAAGCAGCAGGAATTCTCATTGGCTGCCTTTGTCCTTGGAGCCAGTCGTAAACGTATCTTATTTAAGCATTTGATTATCAACTGTATGGGACCAATCATCGTATCGGTTACGCTGATGGTGCCGTCCGCAATCTTCACCGAAGCATTCCTGAGCTTTGTAGGCATTGGTATCAATGCACCGCAGGCTTCCTGGGGTACTTTGGCGAATGAAGCAAGACAGCTGCTGGAACGCTACCCGATTGAAACGATCTGGCCGTTAGCCGCTATCTGTCTCACGATGTTATCACTGAACTTTATCGGTGATGGTCTGGGCGACGCGCTCGACCCGAAGAAGAAATAGGGAGGGCGTAAGAAAGATGAAGAATATTTTAGAAATCAGGAATCTGCAGACGGAATTCTCAACCGAGCAGGGCGCGGTGCAGGCGGTACGCGGTGTATCGATTACCCTTGGTGAAAAAGAAGTGCTGGGTATTGTCGGTGAATCCGGCTCCGGCAAAAGTCAGACGATGTTCTCCGTTATGGGACTGCTGTCCGCTAACGGCAAAATCACTTCCGGTGAGATTCTCTTGAATGGTGAGGATATTTCTCCGTTGGCGTTCACGAGTGAAAAAGAATATGAAAAACGCATGGAAAAGCTTCGCGGCAATGATATGGCGATGATTTTCCAGGATCCGATGACCTTTTTGAATCCGGTTCTCAGAATTGATACACAGCTGATGGAACCGATCTTAAATCATACCAATCTCAGTAAAGAGGAGGCGCGTAAGCAGGCAATCGAGCTCATGCGCAAGGTCGGTATTCCTTCTCCGGAAAGCCGGATGAAGCAGTACCCGCATCAATTTTCCGGCGGTATGCGGCAGCGTATCATCATCGCGATGGCACTTGCCTGCAATCCGCAGGTGATCATTGCCGATGAACCAACCACAGCGCTGGATGTTACCATTCAGGCGCAGGTGCTGGATCTCATCAGTAATCTGAAGCATGAAATCAATTCTTCCATCATCATGATTACTCATGATCTGGGAGTGGTAGCCAGTATATGTGATCGCATTGCGATCATGTACGGCGGTAAGATCGTTGAGGTGGGAACCGATGAGGATATCTTCTATGATCCCAAGCATCCATATACGATCGGTCTGCTGAGCTGTGTACACAACCCGGAGGAGGAGAGTAAGGAATTAAAGCCGATCCCTGGCTCACCGCCGGATCTGCTGGATCCGCCAAAAGGCTGTCCGTTTGTGGATCGCTGTGAGAAAGCCATGAAGATTTGTAAGGAACAGATGCCTTCGGTAAGTGTATTCTCAAATACGCATGAATGCTCCTGCTGGCTGCATCACGAAATGGCCTTGAAGGGAGGTGACGTCAAATGAGCGAAGAAATCTTGAAGGTTGAAGATCTGAAAACTTATTTCGATGTTACCAAGGGGCTGTTATCTAAAAAACAGATCGTAAAAGCAGTTGACGGAGTAAGCTTCACGATTTATAAAAATGAAACCTTTGGACTGGTTGGTGAATCGGGATGCGGAAAGTCAACCCTGGGTCGGACAATCGTAAAAATTTACGATCCGACCGGCGGTAAGATTGAGTACAAGCAGAAAGATATTACTAAGATCAAAGGAGCGGAATTAAAGCAGTTCCGCAAGTCGGTACAGATGATTTTCCAGGATCCGTATGCGTCCTTAAATTCTCGTATGACGGTAGGTGAAATTATCCGTGAACCGATGGAGATCCATCATATTTATGACACCAGTGAAGAACGCGATAATCGTGTTCGAGAGCTGCTCAACATAGTGGGCTTGAAGGCAGATCATATTCGCCGCTATCCGCATGAATTCTCAGGCGGCCAGCGTCAGCGTATCGGAATTGCCCGTACCCTAGCACTGAATCCGGATTTCATCGTCTGCGATGAGCCGATTTCCGCCCTGGACGTGTCCATTCAGGCACAGGTTATCAACCTGTTGGAAAAGATTCAGAAGGAGATGGGAATTTCCTATCTGTTTATCGCCCATGATCTGAGTATGGTCAAGCATATATCAGATCGGATCGGTGTCATGTATTTAGGAAATCTGGTCGAGGTTGGTCCGAGTGATGATGTCTATCATAACCCGCTGCATCCTTATACCAAGGCTTTGCTTTCAGCAGTGCCGGTGCCGGATCCTAAACTTGCGAAGAGCAAGAAACGCATCGTGCTGGAAGGTGAGCTTCCTAGCCCGATTAACCCTCCAAGCGGTTGCCGTTTCAGAACCCGCTGCCCGAATGCCACGGAAAGATGCGCTAAGGAGCGCCCAGGAATGGTTCAGGTAGGACAGCGGCAGGTAGCCTGCTTCCTCTATGAAAAGTAAAAAAAGGAAAGGATGAAAGCAATGAAAAAATTATGTCTGTTTGCTGTATCCGCATTGATGATGGCAACAGCTTTGACCGGCTGCGGCAGTGATTCAAAAGATTCCAGCAAACCGAAAACCGCTATGACAGTTGCAATCGGTGGTGACGTTAAAGATCTGGATCCGGCAAAAGCAAGTGACTCTATTTCTAATAACGTCCTCGTAGAAATGTATGAAGGATTATTCGAATATGATAAGAACGGTAATCTGAAGAATCAGCTGTGTGATTCCTACACAGTATCTGATGATGGATTGGTATACACGTTTAAACTGAAAGACGCAAAATGGAGTGATGGCAAGGCCATTACCGCCGGCGACTTTGAATATGGTATCAAGCGTAGTGCAACCTACGGCGCTGATGCTTATTATGGACACTTTATCTACGATAGTGTTGTAGGTGCTTATGACTTATTCAAGGCGAATGCAAGTGTAGCTGATGCATCCAACATGGGGGTTAAGGCACTGGACGATAAAACCTTGGAAATTCGTTTAACTGCTCGTACTCCTTATTTCTTGAACGTACTTACAAGCGGTGTATTCTATCCAGCTCGTGAAGATTACGCAAAAGAAAAAGAATCCACTTGGGCTAACAAAAAAGGTTACCCGACAAATGGTCCTTTCGTACTGGATTACTACAGTGCCAAGGATAAGGTTGTCCTGAAGAAAAACAAAAACTACCGTCAGGCAAAGAAAGTCAACCTGAAAGAGCTGACCTTCAAGGTTATGTCTGATCAGCAGGCTCAGCTGTCCGCGTTCAAGACGGGTGAAGTTGATCTGGCTACTTCTGTTCCAAGTGATGTAGCAACCGATGATGCTTACAAAAACACCCTGTTTACTATCGATCCATTTGTAATTAACTATTTTGTTACGGTAAATGCTACTGGCTCTAATGAAGCTCTGCATGATGTTCGTGTACGTAAAGCACTGATGAAGAGTGTTGACCGTAAGTCCATTCTGAAAGTCTTAAACGGCGGCAAGCTGCAGTATGAACTGTTCGGCTTTATTCCAAAGGGTATTCCTGATACAAAAGGCGACTTCCGTACCAATGCCGATAAAGAAGATAAATATGCGGCAGAGGATTTAGAAGAAGCTAAGAAGCTGTTGAAAGAAGCAGGCTACGATACAAAGAACCCGCTGAAACTGACTTACAAGTATAACGCAAACCAGATGCATACAGACGTTGCTCAGGTATTGAAAGAAAACTGGAAAAAGATCGGTGTCGAAGTAGAACTTCAGACGAATGAGACTCAGGCTTTCTTTGATGCACGTGACAACGGCGACTTCGAGCTTGCTCGTCATGCGATGAGTGCTGACTACATGGATCCTACTGCATATCTCGATATGTATAAATCCATCGCTCAGAAAACGGCAGTCGTAAATGATGCTGATTATGATGCATTGTTGGCACAGGCCAACGAAGAAGCCGATCCGGCAAAACGTATGGAAATCCTGCATGCTGCTGAAAAGCTGTTAGTAGCTGATCAGGCTTATGTCATTCCATTGTTCGGATACAGTGATCCAATGCTGCTGCAGGAAGGTATCTCCGGTATCGAAAGCAATCCAGCTGGTCACTATGTATTGGCATTTGTTAAAGTGAAATAAAACCGGCTATACAGACCGCGTAAAAACCAGAAAGGTGTCCGGGACTTGACTTCCAGACACCTTCTGTTTTGAAAGGAAAGATGATTATGGAACTAAACAGAGAAAAACTTCCGATTATTTATGACACACTGGCAAAACAGAATATTGATGCGTGGCTGATCTGCGGAAGAGAAACGGCCATGAACAGTGAGCCGGTGCTGCCGGTGCTGGGAGATCTGGACTTCATCATTGCCACCTGTCTGATCTTTACCAAGACCAAATGTATTGCGATTGTATCGCCGCTCGATGTGGAGGGCTACAAGCTGATTGATGGTATTGATGAAGTACGCTGTTATCAGGGAAGCTTTGACGATGAAATTGCCGCTGTGTTAAAGGACTTGGCACCGAAGCGGCTGGCTTTGAATTTTGCCAAAAATGATTCTGCCAGCGATGGTTTACGGACCGGTATGAAAATGATGCTTGACCGTATTTTTGAAGAAATTCATTTTCATGGGGAAATTGTCAGTGCCTATGACATCATTGCCAATGTAAGAGGACGTAAGACCGAAGCGCAGCTGGAAAAGATTCGCCACTGTGCTGAAGTAGCGGTGGGTCAGCTGCTGAGCGTTCCGTCGATACTGAAGGCTGATTCTACTTCCAAGGATATCTTTGATTATCTGCATAAGCTTGCTTATGATGCAGGATATGGCATGTCCTGGACGCCGTCGCAGTGCCCGGGGGTCAGTGTTGATCCGGCGGTTCCGGCCGGCCATATGGGAATTGTCGATACCCCGATCGTTAAGGGATGTATGATCAATATAGATTATGGAGTATCCAAGGATGGTTATGTCAGTGATGTTCAGCGTGAGTTCTATGTGCTGAAGGATGATGAGAACGAAGCGCCGGATGAGGTCAAGAAGGCTTTTGAAACAATTAAAAAGGCGATCCGCATGGCAAAGGATTTCATGAAGCCGGGAGTGACCGGCTTTGAAGTGGATCAGGTTGCACGTGAATATATCATGAGTGAAGGCTATGAATCCTGGAATTCCGCATTGGGTCACCAGGTTGGTCATGTATGTCACGATGGAGGACCGATTCTAGCTAACCGCAGAGCCCGTTATAACCGTCCGGAGCTGATCGATACCCCGCTTTGTGCTGGCAATGTATTTACACTGGAGCCGGTAATAGAAATACCGCAGGGACGTGTTTGTATGGAAGAAATGGTCGTTATTACGGAAACCGGCTGTGAATGGCTGGTAGCTCCGCAGGACGAATTAATTTTGGTGAGGGTGTAACGATGAGGGTATTGGATGAAAGCAAGGCATACTGCCGTTATTTAGAGGATATCAGTAGGATCCCGCATGGTTCTAAAGATGAAAAAGCATTAAGTGACTGGATTGTTGCGTTTGCGCGCGCGCGGGGCTTGTCCTGGTATCAGGACGACTGGCATAATGTAATTGTATATAAGCCGGCAGCAGCAGGATATGAAGATCATGCACCGCTGATGCTGCAGGCACATATCGATATGGTATGTGAAAAAAATCAGGATGTTGCGTTCAATTTTGAAAAGGATGCCCTGAAATTAAAAATTGAAGACGGCTTTCTGAAAGCTGAAGGAACAACCTTAGGAGCAGATGATGGGGCAGGGGTTGCCTATATGATGGCTATTTTAGATGATGCGGCAGCGAAGCATCCTGCTTTGGAATGCGTGTTTACCACCCAGGAAGAAATCGGTCTGTACGGGGCTTCAGGACTGGATAAATCTAAATTAAGCGCTCATCGCTTAATCAATTTAGATGGCGGCGGAGAGATTCAGACGCTGATATCTGCAGCCGGTGGTCTCAGCTGCTGCCTGCAAGCCGCGCCAAAACTTGAAAAGTCTGAGGGAAACGCTTATCAGATATCAGTGAGCGGCTGTAAGGGCGGTCATTCCGGTGGTGAAATTGATAAAGAACGGGTCAATGCCAATAAACTGCTGGCACGGATACTTCATGAATTGATGAAAAGCTTTGATGTTCAGCTGGCTTCTTTCAGCGGTGGACTAAAAGAGAATGCAATTCCAAGAGAAGCGCAAAGCGTAGTATTTTTAAATGCATCATTGTCTGCTGTTGAGGAAAAACTGAAACCGTTAATTCAAGCTTTGAAACAGGAAAATGAGGCGGCGGATGCTGATCTGACGATTGCGGCACAAGCAATTCAAGCTCCGCTCCAAAGCTATACCAAGGCTCAGACTAAGAATATTATACAAATGATGTTTTTGATGCCCAACGGTATGGTTCATCGCAATTTGGATTTGGATCAGCTAGTTGATGCATCCTTAAATATGGGGGTCGTACGCATAGATGAACACCAATGCAATCTGGAGATTTCCTTGCGTTCGGCTACCGATTCCATGCTGGATATGCTTGGCGATCAGGTTCGTGAAACCGCTGAAATCTTCGGATTTACGGCAGCCTTCAGCGCCCGCTATCCCGGCTGGGCGTTTGAGAAAACATCAGTACTGCGCGATCAATTAAAGACGGTCTTTAAAAATATGTACGGAAAAGAGCTAAAACTGGAAGCCGTTCACGGCGGTTGTGAATGTGGAATCTTTCGGGCAATGTATGATGATATGGATATTGTCACGATCGGTCCGATTACCAAGGATATTCATACCCCGCAGGAAGCGATGGATCTGGCCAGCTTTGATCGTACGTACGACCTTTTGACTGCCTTTCTTGAGGCTTTGTAATCATGCTGCAGACGGTTACGCGTAAACAGATGGCATTATTCTTTGCGGCCGTAGCGCTGCAAAGCCTTGCGGCAAATTTCGCTCATCCGATTACGCCGACCATCATTCAGGATCTAGGGCTGCCTGATTATATGTTCGGGCTGGCATTTGCGGGGATGTCTTTTACGTGTTTTCTATTTTCACCTTTTTGGGGAAAGATCAGCACCTTTTTATCCAGCCGCGCCGTACTGCTGATCAGTAATTTGGGGTATGCGGCAGGGCAATGGCTGTTTGCGGTTTCCACGACTGTAGAAACTATTTTAGCGGCTCGCCTGATTGCCGGTTTCTTTGTCGGCGGGGTGAGCGTCTGCGTACTGACGTATGTTATCAACTGCTCGCCGGTGGGAACACGCGCGAAGGATCTGACGATCGTGGCTACGCTGACAACGGTGTTTGCGGCATTCGGCTATATGGTTGGAGGGGTGCTAGGAGCGTATTCGATTCCTTTCACTTTTGCCTTACAGGTTGTACTGCTGTGTGTGTCAGGCGGCTGCTTTTACATCTGGATGAAAAATGATCAGCTCGATGAGAGACGGCCGACTAAGCGGGAACTGCTGAAAGAAGCCAATCCATTTATTTCCTTTTTGGAGGTCCGCGATCTTTTATGCAAGATCTTTGTGATTCTTTTTGTCGTAGTGCTTCTCTCCAGTATTGCATCCACCGCATATGACCAATGCTTTAATTATTTCATCAAGGATCAGTTCCATTTCTCCAGCGCCTACAATGGTCTGCTGCGGGCAATCGTTGGATTCATCTCTTTAGCAGCCAATGCGACAATCTGTATGTGGATCATTCGTAACCGCGATGTCAAGCATTCGCTGATCTGGATTTTTGCGGCCGGCGCAGTAACACTGGGGGCGATGATTTTGGTGGAGGATGTGATTCTGTTTATCATAATCAATTTGATTTTCTTCGCGATCAATGCAATTTACATACCGCTGTTACAGGATGTTGTCGCAAAAAGCGCAACTCATGAAAACAGCGGTGTGTTGATGGGCTTCTATAATGCGATCAAATCGCTGGGGATGATCTTCGGATCATTATTTGCAGGATTTATTTATGTATACGGGGCAAAGCTGTCCTTTCTGTATGCAGGAATCTTTTTTGCAATTTCGGCATTTCTGATGGTGTGGTACTGTCGCCACTTTAAGACAGAGAAATGAGGTGCTATATGGTAGAAGTAAAGACATTGAAAGAACAGATGCAGGTGATTGACAGCTTGTTTGAAAAGCGGCTGGATACATTGATCGAGCCGATGATGGAAGAATGCGGACTGGATATGTGGATCATTCCGGCAAAGGAATATAATGAAGATCCGCTTTTGAAATTTCTGACGCCTTCCGGCTTTCCTACGGCGAGAAGACTGACGATTCTGGTTTTTGCGAAAGGTCCTGACGGAGTTAAGCGCTATTGTGTAAACCGCCATTATCCGGAGCTGGATAAATATTATGAAAATCGTTGGAACGATGAATCAAAAACGCAGTGGGAAGCGCTGAGTGAACTGATTGAGGAATACGACCCAGAAACCATCGGTTTAAATTTCTCGGAGCATTTCGCGTATTGCGATGGTTTAACCAAAGGTATTTACGATGAGATGGTGGAGCATCTAAGTCAGGATATTGTCGATCGTTTCACCTCTGCGGAAATGATGGGGATTCGCTTTTTGGAAACCAGAAGTGAGGAAGAATGTGATCTCTATCCGGAGGTAATGCAGCTGGCGATCGATATCATCAGTGAAGCCTTCAGCCGTCAAGTCATTACTCCGGGAGTTACCACGACCAGTGATGTAGAATGGTGGATGATGCAGCGGGTCAATCGACTGGGCCTGCCGTTTTGGTTTCCGCCGACAATCGATCTGCAGCGTAAGGGCGTCGGTATGATGTTTGATACGGTTATTCAGCCCGGAGATCTTCTGCACTGTGATTTTGGTATCACGTACTATAATCTATGCACGGATACCCAGCGTTTGGCCTATGTGCTGAAACCTGGAGAAACTGAGCTGCCGCAGGATTTAAAGGATGCCTTCAAGGAAGGTAATAAATTTCAGGACATCGTTCGTTCTAATTACCAAATTGGCAGAACTGGCAACGAAGTATTCACCCGCTCAATCCTGGAAGCCAAAGAACAGGGCATTCGCCCAATGCTATATACGCATCCATGCGGTTTTCACGGTCATGCGGCCGGTCCTACCATCGGTCTGTATAACGAACAGCGTGCGATTCCCGTACAAGGTGATCTGAAGCTTCATGATCGCACGGCCTATGCTTTGGAATTAAATATCAAAAAAGAATTGGCCTGCTGGGATCACCAGGATGTTTCTATTTTCTTAGAGGAAACGGTATTGTATCGTGATGGAACCGTTTCGTTTCTGAACAATGGCCGAGATCAGATTTATCTGATAAAATAAGAGGGAGGTGAGGTATATGAAAAAAGGAATGATTTTGGTACTGACCGGAGCGAGCTCAGTAGGCAAAAATCTGATTCGTGACGAGCTCATGAAGGATGAGGAAATGAATTTGTTTTACTCGATTTCGGTTACAACACGTCCTAAAAAAGAAGATGAAATTGATGGCAAGGATTATTACTTTGTCAGTTATGAAACCTTCGCCAGTGCCGTCCGCAATCGTGAACTGTTGGAGTATACGGAGTTTGGCGGGTATTATTACGGAACCCCGTGCCAGCAGGTTGATTTTTTGATCAATCAGGGAAAAAATGTCCTGATTGAAGTTGAGGCTCAAGGAGTGGGACAGATCAAGCTGAAGCACCCGGATGCTTTATGTGTGTTTGTTATCCCGGAAAACATGGATGAATTGGAAAAACAGATCCGTCTGCGTTACAAGGATGATGAGACGACGATTCAGCAGCGCCTGAATAAAGCAAAGATGGAAATGGAGCTGCAGCCGCTGTTTAATAATGTAGTTACCAATACTGATGCTGCCGCAAGTGCTGCCACAATTAAAAAAGCCTTTCTGGATGAATGGAAGAAAGGATAACGGAAGCAGGAAAAAATCCTGCTTTTTCTTAGTCTTATAAGCGAAATGATAAATATAGATTATAAGCTTTTTAATAACGATTTGTTTTCTGAATCATCCTGAAGAAAAAGCTTAAAAAGACCATAAACAGGGATTCTATGTATGCTATAATACAAAAAAAGGAGGGATCGCCATGAGTACTATTATGCCGCTGTATGAGATTGTCTATCATGAGATTGTAACTGAAATCTATGTCGGCGGCTTGACTTTTGGTGATTATCTGCCTAACCTGAAGCGGCTTGAGGAGCAATATCAGGTCGGACGCAATACCATGCGCCGTTCACTGCAGCTGCTGATTGAAAACGGTTTTATCCAAATGACGAAAGAGAAGCGCTATCAGGTTATTTTTGATATGAATAACCCTCAGTATCTGGAACGCTATTACTATGAAATGGCTCAGCGCCGTGATGCGATGCAGGATGTTTTCTATAATCTGATTCTGCTAATGCCAAAGCTTGCTGAATTCAGTATACGAAACGGCGGAGCAGAGGGAAAGCGGGAGATCATTGACTCCTTGGATCGGGTAAATACTGTTGATTTTACCAATGGATTGGAATGTTTTGCGGTATTGAACCGCATATATCAGAATGCATTGGGAAAGGCGAAGAATCCCCTGGTGCTCAGTTTGTTTGAAGCACTGTTTTACTTTATCCGAATTCCCTATGAAAAAGGCAGAAAAGGCAGCTATGTGATGAAAATGGTGGCGCCGATCATCCATATGTATCTGCGCCGATTTAAACAGGCGCTGCTTCAGGACGATTATTTGTTTCTCAGTGATCAGATTATTCATTTCTGCAATCTGTTAAATAAGACGGTATCCCGCCATATTGATGAATTTGAAATGAATATTCCTCCCGATCAGCAATATGCTTTTGTGTGGCATCCGATGCAACAGCGGGAATATAGTTATGAACTGCTGATTGCAGCGATTTTACGAAGGGTAGGAACCTTTTATGAATTTGGACAGGAGCTTCCATCCTATCAAGAACTGGCGGATATATATTCGGTTTCTTTGAAAACATCGCGTAAAGCAATCGCAGTTCTGTCACAGATGGGCATTGTTCATACTGCCAATGGCCGCAAAGCGGTTTTAGCGGATCATTTTGAAAAAGTGGAGTCGATGCTTACATACGATGACACACTCCGCAATAAAATTATCAATTTTTTCGATGCGCTGCACTTGCTGTATATCACTTCAGAGCCTCCGGCCGCTGCCGCTATGAAAGAATTGGAAAACAGAAATGCTGTCTTTGTCATTCATCCTCAGCATCCCTATGTGCCATATCTCATTGCTGATGTGTTTGATTTTATTTATGGATTAATTCCATCTCCAGCCTTTCAAAATATTTATCAGGAATTGAAAGTGCTGCTGTCTTGGGGTTCTTTGCTTGACATGGTTCAGCGGTCAAGGAAATCTGTGCTGAAGCAGAGCGCAGAAAGCGTTGTTGATGCCATTCATAAAAATCCTGCACTTGTGAGCAATGCCTTTCAAAAGCTTCTGAGCGATGTGTATCATGAATTGGAGGCATGTGCAAAGGTGTATGAGATTAACGTACCGCATAAAATTGTATAAGCATCCTTTCCTTTTCCATACTAAGGGAAAGGAGTGACGATATGCTTACAATGATCGATCATAAAACAATGGGGCGAAGTGAAACGGATTGGCTGAGCAGCTGGTTTCACTTTTCTTTTGCGGATTATTATGATCCCAAACGCATGCAGTACGGAGATTTGCGAGTTGTGAACGATGATACGGTGTTACCAGGAACCGGTTTTCCGATGCATCCGCATCAAAATATGGAAATCATAACGTATGTTGTGGATGGCGAGCTAACCCATCGAGATCATTTAGGAAACAGGACGGTGCTGAAGCGTGGCGAAGTTCAGCTTCTGCGCTCTGGCAGCGGTATCCTTCATAGCGAGGAAAACTGCAGTAACGCGATGCTGCGGCTGATTCAAATTTGGATTGCTCCCGATCAGTTGGAATTGAAACCGGTCTATCAAGATTATCATTTTTCGTGGTGCGGCCGGGTCAATCAATGGATGCAGATTGCCAGTGATAAAAGTGGGGATGGACCGATTCTGCTTCATCAGGATATCCGGGTGCTGGTAACGATGCTAAGTGAGCATTCCTTATCTTATCAGCCTAAGCAACACCGTCAGCTCTACCTCGTCTGCATGGAGGGAGAAGCGATGGTAAACGGCAGAATTTTGAAAACGCACGATGCCTGCAAGGCGGTTGATGAACCGCTCCAGATTTTATCCAAACCGATTGCCCATCTGCTTTTGTTTGATATGAAAGCTGCGGATGATGAATAATTTACAGCTGTCGGCAAATGAAATAGCCGCGGCTGTTTTTTTGCTGCTTTACAAGGGTGCTTTGAATATGGTAACATGGGCGATATTAGGGCTTTTTCAGCTTTAGGAGGAAGTATGAGTATTTTAACGGTATCAAATGTATCGCATAGTTTTGGAGGCCGTGATATTCTGGAGAATGTATCATTTCGGCTGTTGGCGGGGGAGCATGTAGGACTTGTAGGAGCGAACGGAGAAGGAAAATCAACTTTTTTGAATATCATAACCGGCAAGCTGGAACCGGAGGCAGGTAAAGTTGAATGGTGCAGCCGCATCACCACAGGTTATCTGGATCAGCACACGGTTTTACAGCCGGGATTTAGTATCAAGCAGGTTCTGGAGGGTGCTTTTTCACATTTGTTTGCCTTGGAAAAGGAAATGCTGGATTACTATCAAAAAATGTGTAACTGCACGGAATCGGAAATGGAACAGTATTTGGAAGAAGTAGGGGTGATTCAGGATATTCTGGAACACAGCGGATTCTATATGATTGATGCCAAGATTTCTGAAGTAGCCGGTGGTCTTGGGCTCACAGAGATCGGTTTGGATAAGGATGTTTCTCAACTGTCAGGGGGACAGCGCACCAAAGTTCTGCTCACTAAGCTGCTGCTGGAAAATCCGATGATTTTAATACTCGATGAGCCGACAAACTATCTGGATGAGGAACATATCAAATGGCTTCAGGGCTATTTATCTAATTACGATAATGCGTTTATTTTGGTCAGCCATGATATTGAATTCTTAAACAGCGTAGTCAATATCATCTATCATGTTGAGAACTGTCAGCTGTCCCGTTATGTGGGGGATTATCAGCATTTCTTGGAACAGTCAGCGCTGAAAAAGCGTCAGCAGGAAGCGGCTTATCATCGCCAGCAGAAGGAAATTGACGATCTGGAGGATTTCATCGCTCGCAACAAAGCACGGGTTGCGACACGTAATATGGCGCATTCCCGGCAGAAAAAGCTGGATAAGATGGAGCGGATCAGCAAGCCGAAAGAAAAGATCAAGCCGATATTTGAATTTACTGGCGACCGCACCCCGGGACGATTGATTTTTGAAACCAAAGATTTGATAATCGGTTATCAGGAGCCATTGACCGCACCGCTTAATCTCACATTAAACCGTAATCAGAAGGTTGCTGTAAAAGGAGTAAACGGTCTGGGAAAAACTACTTTATTAAAAACCTTATTGAATATGATCGAACCGTTACAAGGTAAGGTTGAGGTTGATCCTTATGTATCGATCGGCTTTTTTGAACAGGAAGATGCAACCTCTTCAAAGAGCGCTTTGGATGACTTTTGGGATGAGTATCCTGCCTATACCAATGGTGAAGTGAGGGCGGCGCTGGCGAAGTGCGGTCTTACCACCGATCATATCGAATCGGCCGTCTGTGTATTGTCAGGCGGTGAGCAGGCAAAGGTTAGACTGTGTAAAATTATGAATCGTCCCTGCAATGTGCTGGTGCTTGATGAGCCGACCAATCATTTGGATGTGGATGCCAAGGAAGCGCTGAAAACCGCTTTGAAGGAATACAAGGGAACAGTATTGCTGGTATCCCATGATCCATCTTTCTATATGGACTTTATAGATGAGGTTTGGAATCTGGAAGCATGGACAACAAAAATTATATAGAAAGGAAATGAATATGGAACAGACAACACAAAAAAGGAAATTTGGATTATTGACCACAGTGGCCATGATCGTAGGCATCGTTGTCGGTTCCGGAATATTTTTTAAATCACCGCAGATTTTAAAGCAGGTGAACGGGAACATCCCGGTCGGCATTGCCGTATTCGGCGTTGCGGCAATCGGCATTATTTTTGGCGGACTGACCATTTCGCAATATGCACAGAAGGAGGATCATGTCGGTGGGGTCATTACCTATTGTGAAATGGCATGGGGGAAAACGATTGGCTATATCACCGGATGGTTTCAGTGTGTTTTTTATTACCCGGCGATCTGCTCTGTCATTGCTTGGGTTGCGGCGAATTATACCTGTGCTTTGTTTGGCTGGCCGAATCTGTTGATAAACGGTCAGCATAGCTGGCATGTCTGGGGTCTTGCAGTGCTGTATCTGATCGGCAGCTATTTGCTGAATTGCTTGTCTACGATAAATGCAGGAAGATTTCAGAATATCGCCATGTTTATGAAGCTGGGGGCACTGATCGTGCTGGCCGGCGGCGGTATCATATTCGGTGATCCAGCCGAAGCTATAACTCATTCCGGCATCTATGTCACCAGCGGATCGGGATTTCTATCAGCCTTGGTTGTCGTAATTTTTGCATTTGACGGATGGATGGTCGCTCCAAGTATTGCGCATGAAATCAAGAATCCCAAACGAAATCTGCCGCTTGCCTTGATGGCAGCGCCACTCATCATAACCGGCTTCTATCTGGCATATTTCATCGGGATCAGCTCAATGGCCGGAGCTGACTTTATCCTGGCCGGCCATGATCCGCTGCAATTAGCTGCTACTACATTGTTTGGGGTGATGGGCATGAAGGCTGTTATGTTTTTTGTCATCATATCCGTGTTGGGAACGCTGAATGGTTTAGTGCTCGGTTATATCCGTCTGCCATATGCGCTGGCATTAAGAAAAGAGATCGTCTTTTATCCTACTCTTGTAAAGGTACATCATAAATTTGATACACCGCTTTATGCGGCCGCTGCCGCTTTCCTGCTGACATTGCTGTGGATGCTGCTGCATTGGCTGTCAGTAGATGGAACAGCATTGTTTCACCTCACCCTGTTTCGCGGACTTGAGGTGGATAACCTGCCGATTGTTTTAACTTATGTGTTCAATGGGTTGCTGTATCTGGCCGTTATTATAAAGGGCATTGACGGACGCCGGCTGAACTGGCGGCAGCGCTATCTGTACCCAACCTTGGCATTGGCAGGGGCGTTGTTGGTAATGTGTATGGCGGTATCATCCAGCCAAAATTTAATGTCTATTTGATCATCTGTTTAATAGGTATTGCGGCTGGACTTCTGATACGCCCGAAAAGTACGAGTACATCATAAATCTCCTCCTAGCAAAATAGCAGGAGGTTTTTTATATTCTATATGCGCGATCATGACCGGATTGCTCAATATGGTAAAGCTTACAGTGCCGTAAATCAGAGGACTGCCCGCAGATGTTTCCAGCATGCTTGAAAATTTATTAATTTCAAGTATGATAAGAAAGAAGGAAAAGAGGACATGTAATGAAGAAAATTGTAGTTTTGAATGCAGATAAAATAAATTATGATCATAAGCTGGATCTGTCAGGGTTTGGTGAGAATACGGTTATCTATGGGGATACGCCTGAGGAGTTGATAATCGAGCGGATTCAGGGAGCATCGATCCTGGTAACCAAGGAGCTGCCGTTGTCAAGAACGTTGATTGAGCAATTTCCCGATTCGATAGAATTGATTTGTGAAGCGGGAACCGGTTATAACAATATTGATTTAGAAGCAGTCGAAAAGAAACAGATTCATGTCTGCAACGTACCGGCGTATTCCAGTGAACGGGTTGCTCATACGGTAATTATGATGATTTGCAATGCAAGCTCGTCGATGAAAAAACAGATGCGAATGCTTTTGGAAGGAGATCATCGTAATTTCACCGATCATTTAATGGTCGACCATGTTGAAATTAATGGAAAAACATTAGGTATTATCGGAGCTGGCAACATTGGCAAAGAGGTGATGAAAACCGCCTTGGCAATGGGCATGAACATTCTTGTATACACGCGTACACCGCAAAAAGACAGTGAACACATCCGCTATGTGGATCTAAATTCACTTTTAAAACTGAGTGATTATGTATCGCTTCACTGTCCGCTGAACGAGACTACCTACCATATGATCAATCAGAAAACCTTAGCACTGATGAAACCGACAGCTTTTCTGATCAATACATCACGCGGTGCTTTAATTGATGAGGAAGCGCTGTTGGAGGCACTGCTCAATCATCAGATTGCCGGAGCGGGATTGGATGTGCAGGAAATAGAACCGCCGCGCGAGGATCATCCGTTTTATAAAATGGATGAGGTAATTTTGACTCCGCATATGGGCTGGCGGGGGCTGGAAACAAGGCAGCGTCTGATCGATAAGCTGCTCGATAATATTCATCAGTATGAACGGGGAAATCCAATCAATATGGTTCTGTGAATATTCATGCGGATAACAATGGTGAATATAAAACCTTGTGTGTTATAATACATACAGTTATTGAAGGAGGTAACCGATGAAAATATTAGTAACCGGAGGTATTGGATTCATCGGCAGTCACACCTGTGTGGAGCTGCTGAAGGAAGGATATGAGATCGTAATTATTGATAATTTATATAATTCACAACTCGATGTGGTGGATAAAATCAACGCGATCACAAAAAAACAGGTTTCTTTTTATGAAGGGGATTGCTGCGACGCAGACTTTATGGATTCGATTTTTCAGAAGCATAAGATTGATGCGGTCATTCATTTTGCCGGTTATAAAGCAGTTGGTGAATCGGTGAAAAAGCCCTTAGAATACTATCGTAATAATATGCAGAGCACCTTTGTCTTATGTGATGTGATGCGCTCTCATAACTGTAAAAATCTGGTATTTAGTTCCAGTGCGACCGTCTATGGTGATCCGCAGCGTATTCCGATTGATGAGGAATGTCGATTAGGTCCGACGACCAATCCATACGGTACAACAAAATTATATATTGAACAGGTGTTGAAAGATTTGTATATGTCTGATCATGACTGGAATATTCTGCTGCTTCGTTACTTTAATCCGATCGGAGCTCACGAAAGCGGCTTGATCGGAGAAAGTCCCAATGATATTCCGAATAATCTGATGCCGTATATTGTGAAGGTAGCTGCGAAAGAACTGCCGTATCTTCACGTGTTTGGCAATGATTATGAAACACCGGATGGAACCGGCGTACGTGATTACATCCATGTCGTAGATCTGGCAAAAGGTCATGTCTGCGCAATTGATAAATTGCTGCGTGAGCATATTGGTGTTGACGCGGTGAATTTGGGAACCGGGAAAGGGTATAGCGTTCTCGATGTGGTTCATGCGTTTGCTTCCGCAAATCAAGTGGAAGTGCCGTATCAAATCGATCCGCGCCGTCCCGGAGATATTGCTGTTTGCTATGCCGATCCTCAAAAGGCAAAACAGCTGTTGGGCTGGCAGGCGGAAAAAAATCTGGAGGATATGTGCCGTGATTCCTGGCATTATCTGACAGTTACACATGCGAAAAAATGATCCCATTAAGGATCATTTTTTATATATTGGTGCTGCTGAAGCAATCGAAACTATGGATCGATCACCGTGTTTGTCCTGCCGATACCTACGACTTGATTTACAAGCCGGGTCCAGGTTCCGCAGCCGCATACACCATCGGATACCAGCCCGTTTTGTCGCTGATATGCCATCAGCGCATTTCGGGTATTTATACCAAAAGCCCCATCCAGAGTACCGGTAGAATAACCGAGCGCATTTAATGCATCCTGAAGGATGAGTACATAAACGCCGCGGCTGCCGCTTCGAACAACCGGATAACCGGCACTGCAGGCCGGAGGGCCAATGCGTTTGTCAAAGTGCACCCAAGTCGGTGTCAAGTTCTGTGGTTCGACATACACCCAAACACCAAGATCTTTCGCAATTTGCCAAATTCGATTGCGTTGAGCTGAAGTTAGTGCCTGACCGACATCAAATGCAACACCGGCATAATGCTGAGATTGACGTCCATGTCCGCCTTCCCATATACGCTTGAATGCATAGCGAAATGGAATGGGTCTCCCATAATTGCGCCGGGTTGCATTCCATGCTTCCATTGCTGCGTTCGTCGTCCACAGCACAGTGGATTTTGAGGAGCCGCGGAATTCCGATACCTTCATGGTATTACCGTAGACATACGGCATTGTATCATTTTCTGCAAGATAATAGACTTCCAGTGCAGTCGTATTTACATTATAAACAATTACCTTAGCCATCATTCCTCTCCTTTCATAGTATGGTATGCACGCATGTGTAATCGACAAGGGACAAATAACCATTCCTTTGTAAAGTCGGGTCAAAACATCAGCTGCCTACATATTCTGTAAATGGGGGGTGGCATATGAATCTCAGTGAAATGGCCTTACTGAAGGAATGTGAAATTCGCACACTGCATCATCAGGGCTCGATGAAGCGCAGATTATTGGATTTAGGCATCATGGAGGGGGCAAGAATCAAACCAATCCTGAGCGGAACGCATGAGGGTATGAGAGCCTATTTGATCAAAGGAACACTGATTGCACTAAGAAAAAGTGAAACCGATTTAATCGATGTAGAGAGTGTGTAAAGTATGATGCAGACAAACAAGTCTGCATTTTTTGTGGTCAAGGAGCAGCTTTCTTATCGTTGTTTGAACCCTTCGGCTTTCTTGTGTAAAGCTTATCTGATTTCTTTTTATAGCATGATATAAATATTGCATATGGAAAATCATGGGAAACTGTCTTATAATAGATTCGGTAAAAATGAAGGTGGAAGCATGGTCGTCAAATCAGCAATCAAAAATATTCAATCTGTTATCAACCATATCAATGTACTGATCGATCAGAAAGCTTATCAGGAAATGACTTCTGATATCTGTCAGCTATTTTTATATGCCAAACAAAGCCATGATCCTGAGGCCCTGACCGCGGCTCATTTTTATTTAGGCTATCAGGAATATGAATTAAATCATTATGAGTCGAGTATTCACGCCTTGCAGATTGCGATCGAGGTATCAGAAACGCATCAGCTGGAGGACTATATCATCCGCAGCCACAATATGATGGGAGCGCTATATGCAAAGCAGTCCGATTATTATAGCAGTCTTGAGCATTATCTTAGGGTGTTCTATATTTGCAAGGATCATCCGAAATCAAAATACAAGGCATCTATTTTCAATAATTTAGGCAGTCTGTTTTATGAACTGCAGGACTATGAATTCGCGCTCGACTATTATGAACAGGCATACACCGTCTGTATGAACGATCCTAATCAAGCTGAAAACAGTAAACCGATCATTCTCTTAAATATCATTGAAACGCTGACTTGTATGGAAAAATATGATGAGGTTATGCGTCGCTATCAGGAGGATGAAGCAATGCTGCTGGAGTACGACCTAAGCTTGACGAAATGCATGATTTTACTAACACAAGCGCTCAAGTTCCATTCACAGAAGGCGGATGAGCTTGCCTTACAGCGGATGGAAATATTTTTGAAGCTCAGTGAAGACAGTGATGATTATGACTATTTGTTCAAGGGCTATGTGAGAGCTGCGAATCTGCTTATTGACATGCACCAGGAAGCATTGGCGGTACAGACGGTCGACCGCCTGAATAAAATCCAAAAATTTACAAGGGTAAAGTTACAGGAATTACTGTTAAAGCGGATGTTGATTCGTTTTTATGAAGAATTTGATAAAACGGAACAATATCAGCAATCACTGGTGGAGCTGTATCGGCTCCTGGAGGAAATCGATCAAAGTGCAAAGCTGGTTTATCATAAATGCATGCGGCTGAAAATCAATCTGGAGCGGCTGACCTTTGAACAGCGGCAGATCATGAAACAGAATGAAGAACTGCAGCGCAGTGTAAACCTTGATCCATTCACGGAAATTTATAACAAGGTGTACGTGGAACAGCTGATCGAACAACACTTGCGGCAAGCTCAGCATACGCGCACTGCCATGCTGTTGATTGATATCGATATGTTTAAATGCATCAATGATACTTATGGGCATACGATTGGAGATTATGTTATCAAGGAAAGTGTTCGGGTGCTGCGTAATGCTTTACGCGCTGATGATATTGTCGGCAGGGTCGGCGGCGATGAGTTTGTCGTATTTTTTAATACTGTGTATTCAGAAGAACTTGTTTATGAGAAGGCGGCATTGATCTTGAAGCAGATCAGTAATGTGTATATCAAGGCGCGAAACGATGCAGTGACTGTAAGCATTGGCGTTTGTATCTGTGATCATGCGGCTTCATATCAGCAGCTGTTCGCCCGAGCTGATGAAGCACTGTATCGGGCGAAGGCAAACGGCCGCAATCAGTATGCGGTGTGGAAAGGGGAATGTGCGTAGACACATTCTTTTTTTATGGGCATGACAGTGGATGAATTATGCTCCCTTTTGTATACTAAGATCAGTACGCAAAGGAGAAGACTATGAAGATCATAAAACGAGATGGGAAAAGTGAAAGCTATCAGGATGAGAAAATAAAAAATGCCATCCGAAAAGCGTTTTTGCCCCAGGATGAATTACTTAAGGAAACCGAGCTGCAGGAAATCTGTAATGCCATCCGGTCATATTTCGATAACCGTAAAGCAGTGCCTACTGTTGAAAAGATTCAGGATTTGGTAGAAGAACAGCTCATGGAACGCGGCTTTTTCAAAGAGGCGAAGCGTTATATCCTGTATCGTGAAAAACGTACGCAGGATCGAACCTGGCTGCTTTCCCTGCAGGGGTTGTTTGCCTCTAAGCAAATCCACCAGACTTTGATGGAAACACAGCGGGCATATCCGCAGGAGGAGTATTCATTTCGCTTTCTTTATCTGAAGCTTCAGGCATTTTTGAAAGAGGGCATGCAGGATGATGAGAAGCTCAGCATGCTGATGAAGGCCAGCGTTGAGTTGATCAGTCAGGAAGCTCCTAAGTGGGAATATATCGCCGCCCGGTTTTTATCACTGGATATTCATCGTCGTATTGATGCGTATATGCTTCCCCGCGGGATTGACACGATGGCTAAAAAGATGCTGTATCTCGATGAATCAGGATATTTGGGAAAGTATATTCGGCAAAGCTATCGGGATGAAGATATTGCGGAGCTGGAAGCATATCTGAAACCGGAACGTGATCATTTGTTTACATACAGTGGCCTGGAGCTGGTCATGAAGCGTTATCTGATTACTTCTAATGCGCATGAACTGCTGGAAACTCCGCAGGAGATGTTTATGGGCATTGCGATGCACTTGGCAATTCCGGAAAAGCAGCGGGTCTATTGGGCCAAACAGATTTATGATATTCTGAGTACCTTGAAGGTTACGATGGCAACCCCGACCATGTCCAATGCCCGTAAACCGTATCACCAGCTCTCCTCCTGCTTTATCGATACCGTCCCGGATTCTTTGACCGGTATCTATCAGTCGCTGGATAATTTTGCCCAGGTTTCCAAATACGGCGGCGGCATGGGATTGTATTTTGGTAAGGTAAGAGCGGTCGGATCAGATATCCGCGGCTTTGAAGGAGCGGCCGGCGGGGTCATTCGCTGGATCAAGCTTGTCAACAATACCGCGACTGCGGTGGATCAGCTGGGAGTGCGGCAGGGTGCAGTAGCGGTTTATCTGGATGCATGGCATAAGGATCTGCCGGAATTTCTGCAGCTGCGCACTAATAATGGAGATGACCGTCAGAAAGCACATGATGTATTTCCGGCCGTCTGCTATCCGGACTTGTTTTGGAAAATGGCTGAGGAGGACATGGATCAGATGTGGTATCTCATGTGTCCTCATGAAATTGAAACAGTTAAGGGCTACTGCTTGGAAGACAGCTTTGGCGAGCTGTGGGAAAAGCGTTATCTGGAATGCGTGCAGGACTCCCGCATTTCCAAGCGGGCAATTTCATTAAAAGAACTGATTCGATTAATTATCAAATCTGCGGTAGAAACCGGTACGCCGTTTGCCTTTATGCGGGATACTGTCAATCGTTTGAATCCCAATGCTCATAAAGGCATGATCTACTGTTCCAATCTCTGTACGGAAATTGCTCAGAATATGTCTTCCATTCAGGAAATTGACAAGCAGATCGTAGAAGTTGACGGAGCAACAATTGTGGTGGAGCGAAACAAAGCCGGCGATTTTGTCGTATGTAATCTCGCATCGCTGATTCTGGGGAATATGAATGTGAATGATCCCGATGAATTGAAAAATACGATTCGGGTAACGGTGAGGGCGTTAGACAATGTGATCGATCTGAATTACTATCCGCTGCCCTATGCGAAAATAACCAATCAGCATTACCGATCGATCGGACTTGGAACCAGCGGCTATCATCATATGCTCGTAAAGCAGGGGATCGCATTTGAATCAGAGGAGCATCTCACCTTTGTCGATAAGCTGTATGAGGATATCAACTATTACACGATCGAGGCGAGCAGCGATTTGGCCAAAGAAAAAGGCCGTTATGATTATTTCGAAGGTTCTAAGTGGCAAACCGGTGAATATTTTGAAGAACGCGGCTACCGGGAGAAGCGCTGGAAGCTGCTTCGAGAACAGGTTCAAGAGCAGGGTATGCGAAATGCTTATTTGCTGGCGATTGCACCGACTTCATCAACATCGATCATTGCCGGAACCAGTGCAGCGGTTGATCCGATCATGAATAAATTCTTCATGGAGGAGAAAAAGGGAAGTATGATCGCTAGAGTGGCGCCGGATTTGAGTCCGAAGACATTTTGGTTGTATAAGAATGCCCACCTGATCGATCAGCAGTGGGTGGTAAAAGCTGCCGGTGTCCGCCAGCGCCATATCGATCAAGCACAGTCAGTAAACCTGTATATCACAAATGAATTTACCATGCGGCAGGTATTCAATTTGTATCTGGAAGCGTGGAAGCAGGGCGTAAAAACAATTTATTATGTCCGCAGTAAATCACTTGAAGTAGAAGAATGCGAATCCTGCGCATCCTAAGGAGGAAATATGAGCGAATTAAAACGAAAGGCCCTGTTTAATGCGGCCGGTGATATAGAAGTAACCAAACGCAGAATGATCAATGGCAATACGACCAATCTAAATGATTTCAATAATATGAAATATGCGTGGGCATCCGATTGGTACCGGCAGGCCATGAACAATTTCTGGATTCCGGAAGAGATCAATTTGGGTCAGGACATCAAAGATTATCGTCAGCTGTCCTTGGCCGAACGAACAGCATATGACAAAACGTTATCCTTTCTGATTTTTCTGGACAGCATTCAGACGGCGAATTTGCCTAGCATTGGAGAATATATCACTGCTAATGAGGTAAATCTGTGCTTAAATATTCAAACCTTTCAGGAAGCGGTTCATTCTCAGAGCTATTCTTATATGCTGGACAGCATCTGTTCACCGGATGAACGCACAAAAATCCTGTATCAATGGAAGGATGACAAGCATTTGTTGGAGCGTAATGAATTCATCGGCAATCTGTATAATGAATTTCAGCTTCACCAGGATGGTTTCCAGCTGGTAAAGACGGCCATTGCCAATTTTATTTTAGAGGGCATCTATTTCTATTCCGGATTTATGTTTTTCTACAATCTGGGCCGTATGGGAAAAATGCCGGGATCGGTGCAGGAAATCCGCTATATCAACCGTGATGAGAATACGCATTTGTGGCTTTTCCGTTCGATCATCCTGGAGCTTCAAAAGGAAGAACCGGATTTATTCACTTTAGAAAAAATGGATATTTATCGTGAGATGCTGAAAGAGGGAGTGCGTCAGGAAATCGCTTGGGGAGAATACATCATCGGCAATGATATTGAAGGGCTGACGATGCAGATGGTATCAGACTATATCAAGTATTTGGGCAATCTGCGCAGTACCTCGATCGGACTGGGTGTTTTGTATGAAGGATACGAAAAAGAACCTTCGACGATGGAATGGGTATCGGTTTACAGCAATGCCAATTTGATCAAAACTGATTTCTTTGAAGCACGTTCCAGCGCATATGCCAAATCAACCGCATTGGTGGATGATTTGTAAGTGTTTGACCCGCTGAAAAAAGCGGGTTTTTTCATGATTTTTTACAAATTGCTTGCCTATGCAACTAGTTGGTGGTATCCTAATAAAGGTTGCCTATGCAACTATTGAATAGGAGTACAAATATGGAAGAAAAAATGCGGGTAAACCGAACAATATCCATCCTGTATCGGCTGGGACATATGTATTTTGATCGGGATCTGGAGCCTTATCAGATCGGCAGCGGTCAGCAATTTTTTTTGCTTACGATCGGCAAGAATCCGGGGATCAGTCTCTATGAGTTGGCGCAGCACGGCTGCTATGATAAGGGAACGACGACCCGAGCGGTGCGCAAGCTGGAAGAGGAAGGCTTTATTCAGCGCGTGATCGATACGCGGGATAAACGCTATCATCAGCTTTACATAACAGAAAAGGCAGAACGTTTGATTCCAGTTATTGAACAATCGCTGGAGGACTGGAATGCTATCATTACCGATGGTTTGGATGAGAAGCAGCAGGAATCACTGATTCAGCTGACTGATCAGCTGGCAATCAATGCTTCCAAGGCGGTTATGAAAGATAGAAAGAGGGATAAAGAATGAGCGAAGCAAGCACCAAAAATATACTGGGCTATTATCCGGTAGGCAAACTGATGCGGATGTTTGCCCTGCCGGCGGTGATCTCGATGCTGGTAAATTCCATCTACAACATCGTGGATCAAATCTTTATCGGCTGGGGTGTCGGATATTTGGGAAATGCCGCTACGACGGTAGCGTATCCGATTGTAACCATTGTTTTATCAGTGGGTACATTGCTTGGGGCCGGAGGCAGTGCTTATGCGGCTATCAAGCTTGGTGAAAAACATGTGAAGGAAGCAGAGCATACGGTGACAACAGTTTTTATCCTGCTGGTTGGAGTGGGCATTATCATGGCCATCGGCGGATTACTTTTTTTAGATCCGATCCTGAAGCTGTTCGGTGCTACTTCAAACGTGATGGGATACGCGCGAGACTATACCTCCGTGATCCTGATCGGTGTGCCGTTTAATTTGATTGGTATCGGTATGTCCAATATGGCCAGGACCGACGGCAGTCCTAAGCTTGCGATGTACAGTGTGCTGGCCGGATGCATTCTGAATACGATCCTGGATCCGGTTTATATCTTTGTCTTCCACTGGGGCGTGTTTGGGGCAGCCGTTGCGACGATTACCTCACAGATTATTTCCGCAGTGATCTTGACGCATTATTTTTTCCGTAAATCAAATATGCGGATTCGTATCAATGCATTACATATTCATTTCAATATCGCCCGCAAGGCAGTTATTCTTGGAGTATCCAGCTGTATTACGCAGCTGGCCGCAACAATACTGCAGATCGTCATGAACAATTCTCTGGTTTACTATGGTGATCAGACAACGGTTGGCGGTGATGTAGCGCTGAGCGCGATGGGCATCGTTATGAAAGTCAGTATGATTCTTACCTCGATCTGTATTGGTATCGGAATCGGATCCCAGCCGATCCTGGGCTTCAATCGAGGTGCCAATAATCCGCATCGCATCAAGGAAACATATATCAAGGCAGTGACAATGGCTACCATTGTTGCGACGATCGGCTGGCTGCTGTGTATGCTGATTCCGGATGTATTATTATCGATCTTCGGTTCTAATGATGCTAATTTCTTTGCGTTTGCGCAGAAATGTATGCGGCTGTTTATGCTGGGAGTATTCTTTGCGGGATTCCAAATTGTTTCGACCAATTATTTTCAGGCAACCGGTCAGCCGGCAAAGGCTTCGATCTTATCCATGATGCGGCAGCTGATCCTGTTAATTCCGCTGATTCTGATCCTGCCGACGAAATTTGGATTGGATGGTGTTTTATATGCCGGTCCGATTGCGGATATCAGTTCCGGGTTGATTGTATTGGCGTTTATCATTCATGAAATGAAACGGTTGAATCGCTGGATCAAAGAGAATGACGACAAGGAAGAGGGTCAGCGTGAAACTCAGCCTGCTTAAATCTTGCTGATCATTGTCAAAAAAAGTATTGCACGGGAAAACCGTGCTTTTTTTATCCTTCAGGCATACCGGTTTCCAATTGGGCAAAAATGAATATAATAGAGTATGAAAATGCGAGGGATCTTATGAACATACAGAAATACATCGATGTGCTGTCACATCTTCAAATAGCATGGAAGCAAAATGAGCGAATTGCGGCATATACCAGCTTAAAGATCGGCGGACCGGCAGCCCTGGTCGTGAAACCAAGCAATGATGAACAGCTGCATTTGGCATTTCAGGAGGCAAAGCGCCTTCAGCTGCCGGTATGCATGATCGGAAACGGGTCTAATATACTGGCGGATGATTGCGGCTATGATGGGGTGCTGATCGTAACGCCGCCTTTTTTTCATAGCATTGAACGCAGGGAAGGCAACGTTATTTATGCCCAGGCGGGAGCCAGTCTGAGGGATGTTTGTTTATTTGCGCGGGATGAATCCTTAGGCGGCATGGAATTTGCATATGGAATTCCGGCAACGGTTGGCGGAGCCGTCTATATGAATGCGGGAGCTTACGGTGGTGAAATAAAGGACATTCTGTTATCCTGCCGCTTTCTGGATGAGCATGGAGAATGGCATGTAAAACATGTATCTGATCTGCAGTTCAGCTATCGTCAAAGTCTGTTTACCGACCGCGAGGTTTGTGTGGCGGATGCATTATTTCAGCTGTATCCGGATGACAAAAAGAAAATTGCTGCGAAAATGGAGGAACTGATGGAAAAACGGCGGCAGAAGCAGCCGTTAGAATATGCCAGTGCCGGAAGTACCTTTAAGCGGCCGCAGGGGAATTATGCTTCAGCATTAATAGAACAGTGCGGTTTAAAAGGATACCGTATTGGAGATGCGATGGTTTCAGATAAGCATGCCGGGTTTTTGATCAATATGAATCAGGCAACCAGTCATGACTTTAAGCAGCTGATTCATTATGTTCAGGAAGAAGTGTATCAACAGACTGGCTACCATTTGGAATGTGAAGTAAAAATGATTCCCTGATGTGAATCTACAGAAAAAGGCAGATTGTATGATCTGCTTTTTTTTGATATTTAATTAAATAAATATCTAATTAAATATTGACATCTGTATTTATAAATATATAATTATTTTAACGTACTTATGTACAGGAGGATTATATATGGATAAGCAAACGATTGTGGACATCGTAAAGGCAAGCGGTGTTAAGGAAGGCGAAATGGTATTCATTCATTATTGGGGAGAAAATGAAAACAAGGAGCTTGCAGATCAGTTTATGTGTGCAGTTACTGCCCTGCATGCGACCCCGGTTTTGTTACAGCAGTCACGGAAATTAAATCGAGAACTGTTTTTAAATGTTGATGAGCATTGTTTTGACGATCGTTATTTTGACATGCTTTCACATTTTGATGCCGTTATCGATATTTTTACCTATCGTCCGGTGGTACTGAATGCGGATATCGGTGACTCACAAATGAAGCTTTATCGCCGCTACATGTCTCAGCTTTTTCCGGCTTTCATGAAAAGCAAGCGAGTGACACAGATTCGGATACCTACTCTTGAAAATGCCCAGGAATCCGGCCTGGAGCCGAACGATTTTATGCAGCGAATGGAACTGGCGTATGCAATTTCTTACGATGATTTAAAAATTGCATGTCAAAATCAGATCGATCAGTTAGCAAAGCAGTCACATCTGACCTTATGCACCGGTGACCACGCTAAACTGCATTTTACGTTGACCGGACGCCAATGGATAACGGATGCCGGCGATGGTGATATGCCCTGCGGTGAGGTCTTTATTGCGCCGCTTGAGGATCAAACATACGGAACGGTCTATTATGACGACTTGTTTATAGAAGATCTCGGTCATTTTACACAGGTTACCATAGAAGTAGAAAAGGGATGTTTTATGGGTGCTGATCAGACAGAGGTAAATCAGTTTATAAATCGTTTGGATCCGGCTGACCGAGTTGTCTGTGAACTGGGCTTGGGAATGAATCCTAATATCACATCATTGTGCGGATATACCGTACTTGATGAGAAGATGGCGGATACCTTCCATATTGCGATCGGTATGAATGACATGTTTGGCGGTCAAAATCATGCCTCTGTGCACATTGATCTGGTGGGCCGCGGCAGCTTAATAAATGAAAATGGTGATTGCATATGGTAAAAGCAGAAGCATCGATCATAAACTATTTTATCAAACAGATAGAGGAGAAGAAAAAACAGAGTACATTATGTTATGAGGATGGCAGAGCAGATGAAGCCAACCTTGAAAAAATCGCAGGCAGTGTCTTGACCTTATTTCAAACTGTTTATGAAGCTTCGTTGAAGCAGGATGACCGCATGTCCCAGCAGACATTTATGTTAGATCAGCTTCAGCAAATACCCAATCATTGGCGCCAATCATACCAGATCGCAAAGCAGCACGATGATGCGGTAAAGATGTTATACGAATCCATAAAAATCGAAACCGCGAAACAGATACGGGAAACATTTATACGGTATTGGGGTGAACATGATGAATGAACGAGAAACCGTACAGCTGTTTAAATGTCTTGCGGATAAGACAAGACTGCAGATTTTACGATCACTTGCGAATGAAGACATGGATGTGGAGCGTTTGGCACAGCGGTTAAATGTAACTCCGCCGACGATTTCATTTCATTTGAAAAAGCTTGCGGATGCGGGAGCGGTGTCCTCTTATAAAGAACAGTACTATACTTTTTATTCTCTTCATCGGGAAATCTTTATGAAAAATATTTTAGATTTTATTCAGATACAATCGGATGAAGCAGATTTGCAGGCACAGCGAGATCATGATTATCGGGAAAAAATCATTGCTTCCTTTTTTGAATATGGCAAGCTGAAAAGTCTTCCGACCCAGCGAAAGAAAAAACGGATCGTTTTGGAGGAAATCGTAAAAAGCTTTAAAGTAAATCAAATTTATACAGAACGTGAAGTCAATATCATGCTTGCGGATTACCATGATGATTTTTGTACACTGCGCCGCGATATGGTTGAAGCAGGGCTGTTGAAGCGTGATCAGGAAGGGTATCAAAGACCGTGTAAATATGAAAAGGAGAACTGATGATGTTTGTATGTATTATGGGAGACAGCTGTACCGGGAAGTCCACGCTGGCAAAGACGCTCGCAAAACGGATCGATGCCGAGGTAATGACCGGTAAAGATTATTTGCGGCTTGCGAAGGATGAGCGAAGTGCTGAAGCAGTTTTTAAAAAGAAAGCGGAATCGGCATCTCAGAGTAATCAGCATCTTTTTTATGTGATTACGGAGAAAACGCAGCTATCGCTTGTACCTGATCAAGCGCTGCGAATTTTGGTAACGGCGAGTTTGGAAACGATAAAAGACCGATTTGCGAAGCGAATGGGAGGAAACCTTCCTAAACCGGTGGAGCAGATGCTGGAACGCAAATACGGCATGTTTGAAAGAGAACAGTATGACTGCAGAGTAAATACGGATCAGGATGATTTTGAAACAGCCATGTCAGATATTCTCGAACAATTGCAGCGAATAGAAAAAAATCAGACTTAGGTCTGATTTTTTTGGATTGAATTGTATCTTTAAAAGTTTCTGCTTGATGATTCATTTAGCATTTATTTTATGTTTTATGGTTCTGCATTATGTTCGTGCAGGTAAGCTTGCAGATCGGTGAAGGAAAGAGCCTTGCTGTAAAGCCAGCCCTGATAGATATGGCATCCCATATCTGCTAGCTGCTGCTGTTGACTTTGATCCTCTACATATTCTGCGACTACATCGAAGTGCAATGATTGTGAAAGCTGCATGATCGATTCAATGATCTTAGCAGAGCGCTTGCTGTCACGAAGCTGTTTAATCAAGGAGCCATCCAGCTTGACACAGTCAAACTGATTATTCAGTAAGTACATCATGGAACTATGTCCCATGCCGAAATCATCCATAATAATCCGTACGCCGAGTTTGCGAAGTCTCATGATCTGCGCGATATTTTTCTGCGTGATTTCCATAGCTGCTTGTTCGGTCAATTCCAAGCCGATCATCGAGCTGTTGATTCCGGTCTGGTCGATTTCTTGCTGTATTTTTGATATCAGCTTAGGGTTAACCAATTGTTCTGCCGTTAAATTCAAAGAAAGTATGAAATGCTGATAACCCTGATCCTGGAGAATTTTTAAATCGCAAAATACCTGATGGATCAATAGATCCCGCAGCAGCTCCAGATACCCGTTTTCTTTTAGCAGGGCGATGACCAGCGGCGGATACAAATAACCGATGGATTCCACAAAGCATCGAAGCAATGCTTCTGCACCTAATGCTTTTCCCTTCTGGTTAACCTGAGGCTGATAATGAATGTTGATTTCTCCTTTATGCAGTTGATGTACGATTTCACCTAACAGAAAACGCGCCATTTCACCGGCTTCTCCTTCCAGCTGCATAAGCTTCGGTGAAGTGCCGTCTTCTTCATGCAGAATTACCAATTCTTCTAATTTTTTAACCTGCATTTTCTTAGTTTGATTGATCCTTCGCATATTGAAGCGTACAAACGGCAGATAAATGAGCATACCGACGATTAGATTGACAAGCTGTAAAATGCTTCCGGAAATTGAGCCGGTCGCCGCATATCCGCTGATAAAAATCGGTGAAGTCCATTCCACTCCATGAATCGGAATGGGGACAATATGGAAAAACATTGCTCCATAGCTAATGACGGTTAAAACGATAGGGGTCAGAATAAACGGAACCAAATAAACAGGATTTAAGACGATTGGAATACCGAAAATCAGCAATTCATTCATATTAAAGACAGCCGGCAAGGTTGAAAAACCGACAAACCGTTTGAATACCTTGCGTTTATCCGCAATCATGATCGCGGCAATCAAACACAGTAAGGCACCGCATCCGCCGAATAATACAAAGGTATCGAGAAAGGTCTTGGACATGATCTGTCCTGATTGCAGGGCAAAATAATTTCTTGCCACATTATCAAGAACATTCCCCCCATGAATACCGAAGAACCACATGAGATGAAGCAGAAAGATAAAGATCACACCGCTGAACAACGTAGTTCCCAAGGCAGTGAAGATAGTAAGCATAGCATCACTGATCAGTGACTGCAAATCATTGATGCCAAACGCGCTCATCAGCAGATGCAGAAAACTGAACAATAAGAGTATGACCGCTATGGGGATAATGGCATACATGGCATGGAAGAAGGTACTTTCATTCGCTGATTGATGCTTGAAAACTTTTTGCATCCACAAATTTAAAGTATGATACAGCATGGATGATACACATACAACCAATAATGCGTTAAACAACATCGTACTTTGGAACAATGTAAAGTCAAAGCTTTTGGCAGCGTTCCAACAAAAAATCAGGTAGGCACTTAGATTGACAAACACAAGCATGCCGCCTGTATTGAGTTTTAAATATTTCTCAAAACTGATACTGATGGTAATGAGCAGAATCAGCGTGATAACATCTAAGGTACAGCCATGTATGATCGTCAACAGCTCGAGATAAGGCTTCCAGCCGGCAGAATGTAACAGAGTCTGGTATCCGGGAATCGGCAGACTTAAAAGCAGCAGTGCCGTCGATCCGCATAAGATAGCCGGAATGGCCAAGGCAACACCGTTTTGGATTGCCCGAATGATTACATTTTGTTCGATCTTTTGAAATGTTTTGCGCAGAAAAACGGTCATTGTCTCATTCACCCCTCATGTATTTATTATATACGATTCACGGTCCTTGAAAAAGGATAAATTAACTGATTTTTCATAAGGTGATGTCGTATCGTTTCAGTCATGAAAGTGTTATAATAACATTGTTGAATAAAAGGAGGAGTTCTTATGACATGGCAGGAGATGCTTACTCACAATGCTACGAAAGCAGAAGATGTAAAAGAGCTTCTTCATCTGAGTGATGAAGAGGTAGAAAAATTAGACAGGATACTGGAACATTTTCCAATGTCAGTCTCTCAGTATTATTTATCCTTAATTGATCCAAGTGATCCGGATGATCCAATCCGTAAATTATGTATTCCTTCGTTATCGGAAACCGACCTGAGCGGTGTGTTTGACACCAGCGGTGAAGCCAGCAATACCAAAATGCCGGGACTTCAGCACAAATATCAGCAGACGGCGCTGATTTTATCAACCAATCAGTGTGCAAGTTACTGCCGCCATTGTTTCCGTAAGCGCTTAGTAGGCTTGAGCGATCAGGAAATTATGAAAACATTTGATGTTATGGCGGATTATGTAAGAGATCATGAAGAAATTACCAATGTTTTGATTTCCGGCGGTGATTCTTTTATGAACAGCAATGAGACGATTGAACGCTATCTGAAAGCTTTTTCCGCAATCGATCATCTCGATTTAATTCGTTTCGGTACGCGTACTCCGGTATTTCTGCCGCAGCGTATTAGCGAAGATCCAGAGCTGCTGAGCTTGCTGGAAAAATATAATAAAATCAAACAAATTTACGTAGTAACGCATTTCAACCATGTGCGTGAATTGACACCGGAAGCAATTAAGGCCGTACAGATGCTGATACATATCGGTATTCCGGTCAAAAATCAGACGGTTTTGTTAAAGGGCATCAATGATGATCAAAACGTATTGGCCGCTCTGTTAAAGGGACTTACCAAAGTCGGTATCATTCCTTATTACATCTTCCAGTGCCGTCCGGTAACCGGGGTTAAGGTACAGTTCCAGGTTCCGATTGCCGAGGCTTATGAGATTATCGAAGGTGCTAAGAATCTGCAAAATGGACAGGGCAAATGCTTCAAATACTGCATGTCTCACGAAACCGGCAAGATTGAAATTCTCGGCAAGCTTCCTGACGGCAATATGCTGATGAAATACAATCAGGCAAAATACAAAGAGGATGAAAGCAGAATCTTCACGGTTGCATTACGAGAAGGTCAGGCATGGCTTGAGGATGAGGATGTAAAGCGATAAGCGGACTGATATCCAGTCTGCTTTTTTTATGCCTTTGTTTATAAAAGCTTTTCTATACAGGTAATTTCTGTAAAATAACATCGCATGCATAAACCAAGATCACAGACAGTTATTGATAAGTGTGTATAGTGTATACCGTATGATCATAGAGAAATAGATGCTTTCAGCAAGCCTGATTGATTCTGTCTATGATATTAAGCCGCTTCTCGCATATCGTTTTTTCAGTTGTTGTTTTTTTGTATAGGCAACTGCATACAGGGTTATTATCACAAAGCATTAGGGGATGTGTATGATAATAGTAGGGATGATGGACAGACCAAAATCCCAGATTATAGGGGGATGATTATGCTTTTTTCGAAAATGATAGAAGTGAATGATGAGATAAATGCAGAAATGACGCTGCCCCGAAAGGGACCGGTCATAGCATTGGTCGGAAATCCAAATGTGGGTAAGAGTACGGTGTTCAACGCGCTTACCGGTATGAAGCAGCATACCGGTAACTGGCCGGGTAAAACGGTCGAGCTGGCAACGGGTACGTATGAGTACAACCATTTGCGGCATGAAATGGTAGATTTGCCTGGCACCTATTCGCTGCTGGCACATTCCAGTGAAGAAGAAGTAACAAGGAATTTTATCTGCTTTGAGGAATGCGATGTGTGCACGGTTATCTGTGACAGTACTTGTTTAGAACGAAATCTCAATTTGGTCTTACAGACACTGGAGATTACCAATAAGGTCGTTGTGGTTTTGAATCTGCACGATGAAGCGCAGAAAAAGGGCATCCAGATTGATCAGGAGCAGTTACAGAAGCAGTTAGGCTGTGATGTAGTGACAATGAGTGCCCGCAACAATGTTGGATTCGATGATCTGAAAGCGGCAATTCAGCGGACTGCAAAAAAGAAATTTCAGGAGGAGCTTGTACCGGTACGCTATGATATGCGCATTGAGTACATGGCGCAGGAAATTATTGACGCAATGGGAGATATGCCGTTCAATCGCAGATTTTATGCATTGAAGCTCCTGGATCATCAGGTGGATGCTGAAG
This sequence comes from Copranaerobaculum intestinale, assembly GCF_009831105.1. Taxonomy (GTDB): domain Bacteria; phylum Bacillota_I; class Bacilli_A; order Erysipelotrichales; family Erysipelotrichaceae; genus Copranaerobaculum; species Copranaerobaculum intestinale. Next base: position 249,162 of record NZ_WUUQ01000002.1, read on the forward strand.
CGTTCTATCAGCAAATGGGAAAAAAGGCGGAGAATGTAAGAGCAGTCGTTACGCAATGTCATGAGAAATTGGCACATATGGGAATTGATCAGCGTTATGAGGAAATGATCGTTCATGCGATCAATTCAAAAGCTAAAAGGATCAGTGAAGATTGTATTATATTCAACAATGCCGACTACTATCAAAGAAATATGAAAATAGATCGGATCGTAACCAGCCGCCGCAGCGGGGTGCTGATTATGCTGGCATTATTGGCTGTAATATTCTGGATCACGATCGAAGGAGCCAATGTACCGTCACAGATGCTGAGTGATATGTTCGGAAATCTTGAAGCTTGGCTGAATCAGCTGGCTTCGTCGATCTCCATGCCGGTATTTTGGCAGGGACTGCTGATTGACGGTGTGTATAAAACCCTAGCTTGGGTCGTCTCGGTCATGCTTCCGCCGATGGCCATCTTCTTCCCGATGTTTACGATCCTGGAAGACCTAGGCTATCTGCCGCGAATCGCTTTTAATCTGGATGGTTATTTCCAAAAAGCATGTGCCTGCGGGAAACAAGCGCTTACGATGTGTATGGGGTTTGGATGTAATGCGGTTGGGGTCAGCGGGTGTAGGATCATTGATAGTCCCCGTGAACGGCTGATTGCTTTATTAACGAATAACTTTGTACCATGCAACGGCCGCTTTCCTACTTTGATCGCAATCATAACGATGTTTTTTTCCGGGATGCTGGCTGCACCGTGGAATGGGCTTATGTCTACACTTTTATTGACCGGAGTAATCTTATTCGGCATTTTGCTAACCTTTTGGACATCATCCTTTTTGTCAAAAACGATTCTGAAAGGCGTGCCGTCCTCTTTTACCCTGGAATTGCCGCCTTATCGCAAACCGCAATTCGGCAAAGTAATTGTTCGTTCTATTTTTGATCGTACGCTCTTTGTATTAGGCCGCGCAGTCAGCGTTGCGATTCCGGCCGGCGCGATTATCTGGCTGCTGGCAAATATTCAGGTTGACGGCATAACTTTATTGGCACATATTTCTGCCTTTCTTGATCCGCTGGGTCATTTGATGGGTCTCGACGGAGTGATTCTGTTAGCCTTTATATTAGGCTTCCCAGCCAATGAAATCGTTGTTCCGATCATTATCATGTCCTATATGGCAAGCGGCTATATGATGGATATGCAGAATCTTTCAGCACTGAAAGAACTGCTGCTGAACAACGGCTGGACTTGGATAACCGCCGTATGTACGATGCTGTTTTCACTTGTCCATTTTCCATGTGCGACAACACTGCTGACCATTCGTAAAGAAACCAAGTCCTGGAAATGGACAGCGCTTTCCTTTCTGCTTCCGACGGTAATGGGAATCGTCTTATGTATCATCGTATCATCTGCATGTCATCTGCTGGTAGCACTCTTCTAAAAGATACTGTCTGACAGTATCTTTTTTACATACTAACACACTTTAAAAAGAAGTGAATAAATTCATTGCATTTCAATTATAAAAAGAGTAACATAGGCAATAATTAAGAAGGAAGGAACTTTCAAATATTATGCTGGAACTAAAACATATAAAAAAGACTTATCATGTCGGAGATACCGAAACCAAAGCGCTGGACGATATTTCGCTGTCTTTTCGCCAGAAAGAATTCGTAGCGATATTAGGAGTCAGCGGGTCGGGTAAGACCACCTGCCTGAATGTTATCGGTGGATTGGATCGTTATGACAGCGGTGATCTTGTTATCAACGGAAAACATACGGTTGATTTTAAAGATCGGGATTGGGATGCATATCGAAATAACAGCATCGGCTTTATTTTTCAAAGCTATAATCTGATTACCCATCTTGGTATTGTTGAAAATGTTGAGCTGGGCATGACGCTAAGCGGTGTATCACGGGATGAAAAGCATCGCCGTGCGGTAGAAGCGCTGACAAAAGTAGGACTGGAAGATCATATTCATAAAAAACCGAATCAGTTATCAGGCGGTCAGATGCAGCGGGTTGCGATTGCTCGGGCTCTGGCAAATGATCCGGATATTATTTTAGCCGATGAACCGACCGGTGCTCTGGATACGACCACCAGTGTTCAGATCATGGATCTGATCAAGGAGGTTGCCAAGGATAAATTGGTGATCATGGTCACTCATAATCCTGAATTGGCCGAAAATTATGCAGACCGTATCGTTCGCTTTGCGGATGGCAGGGTTGTATCGGATACCAATCCCTATGAGGAAGAAAAGCAGGACGATCATTTTAAATTGAAAAAGACCAGTATGAATTTCTTCACAGCACTGCGTCTTTCTTTCAATAACATCCGTACGAAAAAAGGAAGAACGGCGCTGACTGCCTTTGCTTCCAGTATCGGTATTATCGGAATTGCTTTGATTTTATCTTTATCCAATGGCTTTCAGATACAGATTGATAAATTTCAGCGTGAGAGCCTCACCAATTTCCCGATTATCATATCTAAGCAGAGCGCGTCGGTAAATCCTGAACAGATGGTTGCTCAAAGTAAAAAATATAAGGATTATCCTAAAGCCAAAACGGCTATTCCTTATGATCCGCAAAATGATTCGATGATGCATACAAATATTTTCACGGAAGACTATATGGAGTATATCAAAAAAGTCGATCCGCAGACTGTCGGCAGTATTGGGTATACTAGGGTGGTCGGAATGAACCTTCTGTCTAAACAGGATAAAGGGATTACTCGAGTAGACAGCAAAGCACTGAATTTCAGCTCGTATCCGACTTCATTAAAAGCTAAAGGACAAACGAACAAAAGTTATCTTAAACAAAATTTTGATTTGCTTCAGGGAAGTTATCCGAAGGACAAACAGGATTTAATTCTAGTCGTGGATAAAAAGAATCGTATCAGTACGCAACTGCTGGAAGCGCTGGGGCTTGATAAAGATGCCAAATCAATTGATTTTCATGAATTGGTTGGCAAGGAACTGAAAGTTGTACCTAATGATTTATTTTATCAATCCACACCAATGGGTACTTTTACGTTTAATCAGAACTATCAGCAGATGTATGATAATGAGAAATCATTAAGTGTACGGATCGTCGGGGTATTTCGTCAGAAAAAAGATGTTGTCATGTCGGAGCTAAATGCCGGTATCGCTTATCGTGATGATCTCGTCCAATATGTCATTGATGCAGATAAAGATTCTGCCATTTTAAAGGCGCAGCAAACATCTGATCGCAATGTATTAACCATGGAACCGCTGGATGCGGATACCAAAACTCAGATGATTTCTTACCTGGGCGGAGATGAAACTCCATATGTGATTACCATTTATCCGCGCAGCTTTAATGCAAAGGATGATGTATTGAAATATCTGGATGCTTTCAATAAAGGCAAGTCAAAGGAAGATCAGGTTATCTATACTGACATGGCAGATACGATTACTTCTTTAAGCGGTGGAATTATCGATGGTATAACGATGGTATTGGTTGCTTTTGCGGCGACCTCACTGATTGTATCTCTGATTATGATTGCAATTATTACGTACACGTCAGTATTGGAGCGAACCAAGGAAATTGGTGTGCTGCGTGCCCTCGGCGCTCGTAAAAAGGATATTACACGTGTGTTTGATGCGGAAACCTGTCTATTAGGTATTTTTTCCGGATGCTTGGGGATTGCCATTGCCTATTTCTTGACATTCCCGATCAATTCGATTATCTATGCGGCTACGGAACTTAAAAATGTCGCCCAGCTGCAGCCGATACATGCCGTTTTGCTAATAGTTATCAGTACAGTATTAACTATGCTTGGCGGTCATATACCAGCCCGTATGGCATCGAAAAAGGATGCTGTGGAAGCACTGAGAAGCGAATAAAAAATGCTGAGTGATCAGCTTTTTTTATATATGTAGATTTTCATAATTTGTGAATGATAATGGAAGAATATTGTGATACTTGATAAGTAAAAGGACTGCCTCATGAAAGTGACAGTCCTTGCAATGAGATGCGTTTTATCATAATCTGTTTTAGTTATTTACCTTCAAGAAAATAAGTAGCTTCCATATCGGCTGTACTCAATGCAAAGGCAATGGGATAATTCTCAAATGTGTAGCCGATGCTGCGTTGATCTTCCGGCCCAGAAAAACCCATGTGATAACGAATTGCGAATGCTTCCTCCCTAGTAAGCTTCATAAATCCGGTTATGATATAGACTGATTTTTCGCCATGACCATAGGGAAGCTGATCGTCAAACTCATAATACGGAACCTGCTTCCATTCTCCGTTTATCTTCTGATTACGAGTGCTTTCTTTATACACATTGGTTTTACAAATATCATGGAGCAGAGCTACTATAGCTACTGTTTCATCGTTATAATTCATGTTGTAAGTTGATTTCGTGCGTTCTCTGGACAGATAATCAACCAGGCAGTCATACACATTCAAGCTGTGTTCAAGCAGTCCTCCAGAATAGGAGCCATGAAAGCGAGTGCTTGCCGGAGCGGTAAAGAAATCACATTGATCACTGCACATATATGCAAGCAGCCTGTCTGCGCCCTCTCGCTTGATGTGTTCCTGAAATAAGGCAATAAAACGTTCTTTGTTATTTTCCATAAGCTTACCTCTCTGTGATTCCATTATACACGAAAAAGATTACCTGCGTCCACGTACGGAAATAGAATCAGACAAAATTAATTATTATAAATTGAGGGAACGGATGAAAATACAGGGAATGAAAAACGGATAAACGAAATGTAAAATAATTTATCAAAACCTATCTGAAGTTTATGGAAATAATTAATTATAGAATCATTTGAATGGTCTATTATTTCCTTCCATACTTAGAAACGATTTAGATTATGTTTTTATTCTTATAGATTATGATATAATTTTACCATTGAGGTGATTTTATGTATCATATTTCTGATATTAAAAAATTCGAACGGTGTGAAAAATATTTTTGGCTTTATACTCACCAGCCAGTAAAGTATTCACCTTTCGTGTATCATAATGAGAATATGACAGAGCTTTGTAAAAAGCTGCTTTCGATTAATGAACCGTATTTTGAAGGACAAGCCAATGATGAAGGAGAAAAAGCATTACAAGCAATTTCAGAGTATTCCTGCCTTGTAAATGCCCGTTTTGTATATCAGGATTTGCGTATTAAGATACCGTTTTTGATAAAACAGGATGACCACAGCTTCGACGTTTATTTTACTTATACCAGTTGTTATCCAAAAGAAGGGGAAGCGCAGTCAATCGCCGACCATATGTATGTGTTAAAACAGCTGCAAATACCGGTTCATCATATTTATGCGATTCATTTGAATGCGCAATATGTTCGTCAGGGGGACTTGGACGTTCATGAACTGCTGATAATCGATACCTATTTATTCAATCATAAAAATAAAGCGCATCAGAAAATTGAAGAATTAGTTGATACTTGTTCACGAAATCTGGATGAGGTGCTTGTGAGAATGCGTGAAGTTCAACAGGTTGAACATGTTGAAAGCAAGCGGACAACAATGTGCACAAGAGGATTAAAATGTCCTTATTTTGAAAAGTGCTTTGAAACTCCAAGTCCCACCTCTGTATTGAATCTGGTACAGTCCGCTGGAAAGCTGGAAATGCAGGAAGCAGGTATTCAGGATATGCGTGATGTCGATCTAGCCAAGTTAGAAGGTACACGTCATCAGTATGCGCAGATCATGGCCGCGAAATGTTTCGACGGTATTTACTTTGATACCTTTGCTATGTATTCGTGGGTGCATGACAATATTCAATATCCAATTTCCTATTTGGATTTTGAATGGGAAACATATGTTTATCCGCCTTACGACGGCATGAAGCCTTATGATGTGCTGACCTTTCAATATTCATTGCACATAGAAAAGGAACATGGTGCTGAGCTGGAGCATAAACAGTTTTTAGGTAAGCAGGACTGCCGTGAAGCATTCATACAGCATTTGCTTGCAAACATTCCGGAAACCGGCACAATTATGGTATTCAATATGGAAGGTGCAGAGAAGCTGCGCCTCATGCAGCTTAGCGAGCAGTTCCCACAGTATCGTGAACAGTTAGTAGCGGTATGCGATCGCATGATCGATCTATCTTTGCCATTCAGTACCGGCAATGTCTATCTAAAAGAGATGGCGGGGATGTACTCACTGAAAAAATTGGTTACGATTTTCAGTGATTATCGTTATAGCGATCTGGATATTTCATATGGTATGGATGCCGTAAAAAACTGGCGTATGCTGGCACATAGCGATGATGAGCAAAGTAAGGAAATAGAGCAGCATCTGTTTGAATATTGTGCGATGGATACATATGCAATGGTGCTTGTCTATCACGGTATCTTAGATCTATTAAATGAAAAAAGTAAGAATTTATATTCATCATCTTAGTTATATTTTGCAATTTTTTACTGTAAAATCGTATGGTGAAAATACACATAAAAAGGAATATTTGAAAATTTTTCCTATATATAAAAAATAGAAAAATCCCGTTATGAAAGATGATTGCACCTGCCTCATGGGTTGTTTATAATGATGGCAGGGAAAGGAAGAAACTGATAAAACAAAATGGTGGGGGCCGAAACAGTTGATACGGTATACTTCTGAGGGAGATTTAAAGAAGCGAAAGAACTGTGATTTTTCTGTTTCAAACGCCATGTCCACCATGGTGCTTTTTTTATCAGCGGGTGAAATTATGCGTATTGAGAATGATGAAAGATTGCGTAAAATGTATGCCGATATTTATCAGGAAATTATCAATATTACCGGGTATCATCACAAAGATGATTTAGAGCTTTTAGATCGATGGCTGGAAGATAATAATATTGTGGACGTATATTTACAGATATTACAAATTTACACGTCAGATATTAGACTGACGCCTCAGGAACGTGATTTGCTATTGCAGTATCGTACAATGAATGAGCGCAGCAGGGCAAAATTAAGAAAGTCATTAACATTGCTAACAAGCACAAAGTAATAAACTATTTTACAGAAAATTTCTTATTTGTTACAATAGACCTGTAAAGGGGTTTGACGGATGGAGACGATTATAAACTCATCTTATTTAATAACAATCGGAACGCTGATCGGTTATGAAAGAAAGATGAAATGCAAGGAATTGGCTGGTACCAAGGAAAAGGAAGCATATAAACAAATACCTTTTTGTGAAGGGATTTGTTGCGTGCAGACATATCGTAATATTGAAAAAGCTACTCTTGAAGTGAAAACTCCAATCTATGAGAAATTACTTCATAAGCTTGGCTATGAAATGATTTATGATGATGATCTTTATAAGGAGATAAATTATAGATTGCAGAATTTGAATGATGCAATAGAGAAATATGATTTGGAATCAGTATTTATTATTGTTGATAAATTGAATAATTTATTGAAAAATTCGGAAAAAGATATTTATCAGAAATATTTAATTCAAGTAATTGATGTCATATATCAATATTATAAAATCAATGAGTTCCCGGATTTAATAAATGTTGAAATGATGAAATCTGTATATGCAGGCTTTCCTTCATATATAAAAAGCGTCATGATTGATATATTATATAAATATGCCGTATTGAATATTATTGATGATAATGAATATGTTAAATATGTAAAAGAAATCAATTTAAAAACAAGTAAATATGTGCCTAATCAAATAAATTATTTACAATTTTTATGTAATATTCAAGATTTTGATAAATTCTATCTTATTTTTGAAGAAGTATTGAAAGACTTAAAAAAGAAGCGATTGTTTTTAAGAATGCTTGATATTTATGATTTAAAAATCATAGCTGATCTTAATACTGATCCAACAAGAATAGTAAAAGACATAGATGAATGTAATATAAATGTAGATCGTGTTATGAATAAATTAAGTTTTCATGAGGATGAAGAAGTCACTTCTAAAACCATAAAAACAAAGCTATCGCAGCATTATTATAATATTGGTTATTCATTGATGATTGCAAGGCAGTATAATGAAGCAAAAGATGCATTTGAAAAATCTTTGAATTATGATGATATCTTTGAATTAGCATGTAAAGTGTTTTTATTTAATTGCTATGATAGATTAGGATTTGATTGTGTTGAGTATAGGAATTATATTAATCTGAGCAGAACTTATGATACAAGTAATAAACATTATGTTTTATTCTTATATTATGTTTTCAAACTTGAGAATAATAATTTGAGGGAAAGGTTAAAGTACATTAAAAAATATGTGTTGAATTATATTCTTCCAGAAGATACATTGCTCATAAGAATTTTATTTTTCGAAATTAATAATTTGGCGAAGGCAACTTCTAATTATCAAGTTCTCCAAGAATTTATTGAAAAAATGGGTTTAATTAACTAATAAATTACCCATTTTTTTATTTTTGTTTAAATTCTGCTAAAAGCAGGATTATGGGTATTTCGGTGCATAGATAAAATATTTCATGGCCTTTATGATGTTTCTGTAAAGAGAAAAGGAGGGTCATTAGACCATGAAAAAATTAATTGTTGGATTTTCAGTTGTGGCTGTTTTGGCAGGATGTTTTATAGTGAATAATTCAGAAAATAATGAAATATCTACTAAAACAAGTGATAGAAGTGGTGGATTAATTGCTGATAGAAGTGGTGGATTAATTGCTTAATTATCGTTGATTGCGTAGAAGGTATCTCAAATCTCACATACGCGGGTGGAACCCATGTTCACATCTACATATAGCTGGGGAGCTAAACTTACAATCGAACATGGTGAAAAGCAGGACTTAGGGAGAGTCCTCTTTTTTTATATTTGGACTTTTTCGCCGATTTTTGCAGACAAGGGACAAAATCATGAAAGACTGCATGTCCGACTGCTATACGCAGACAAAGTGATTATGTTAAAATAAACAAAATGGGAAAGAGGGAGTTTGAATGATAGAGAATACGGATTATTTCCTCGCAGTAGGTGCTTTAATTGAGTGTGAACGTATTCGTCAGAAGAAACTGGCATCGGATCACAAGCCCTTCAATCAAGAATCTTTCTGCGAGCATATTTGTGATACCAAAACATATCGGCGCATGAGTGTTGAGAAAAGGGAAATCAATCATCGCTTCTATGGTCAGTTGCTACAGCGGTTGGGACTTCAAATGGCCTACGACGATGAACTTTATAAAAAGCTGCATGTACGTTTGGCCAATTTAAACGATGCCATAACCAAATATAATTTACATGACATCGAGGAAATCTACGGGAAAATAGAAAATCTTATCGGGGACTGTCACCCGGATATTTACTTTCAATATATCCGCTGGATCACAACCCTGCTTACCAATTATTATTTACATAATCAGTTTCCAAGTCTGGAGGAAATGCAGGTGCTCTTACAAATATGTATGGGATTTCCTAGGGATGTACGCGATATGATGATGGATTTGATTTTTAAATACTATCGGCTTCATACCACATCCAATCAGGATTATTTTTCATATATTAAAAAATTTCCGTATGAATCCAGCACCTTTCTTCCAAATCGAATAAATTATATACAGTCTATTCATGACCGAGATGACTTTGATCAATTTACCGCGCTGTCGAATGAATTGATACCTATACTGGAAAGTACCCGTAATTATTTTCGTCTGATTGATGTTTATGACTTACAGATTACGGCAATGTATTATACCGACCGTATTCATGTTGAGGATGTCATAACAAAAGCGGATAATAATGTGACTTCCTTATTTGAAAAATATAAATACAAAGCAGATATGCCAATCAAAAAGATTGAATGGCCATTAAAGCGTAAAATATCACAATATACATATCATAAGGGATGCATTTTATTTTTACTGAAAAATTATGAGCAGGCTATCCATATCCTGAGTGAATATCTGTTGAATAATCAAATGATGGAGGTTCACAGCAAGGTGATGCTAATAAGCTGTTATCATCATCTTCATCAAAAAATTCCTTCCGCTTATCTGGAATTGCATCACCATACAGATGATCAGAAATTTTTGAATATGCACACGTATTTTCAAATGAAGTATCTTCATGATGAACAATTGATTACGCTAAACAACTACTTGGAATATGAGGTCTTACCGCTGGTAATGCCGGAAGATGATGTACTGATCCGGGTTCTCACGTATGAGTTAAGTTTAAATGCGAAGAATAACCGCGGCTATGTATTATTTCATCATTTCTTTGAAAAACTAGGCATGACGCAATGAAAATTCCCTAATTTATGAGAATGTTAGGATTTTTTACCGGTTCTGTATTTTAGGTATTTTACCGTCTGGAGACCGTCTTTTCCTTTCTTTATGATAGAGATGGAAAGGAGGAGACATATTATGAAAAAGTTGTTGATAAGTGTCTTTGCGGTACTGCTTGCCGGTGGTCTGTTGAGTGGGGAAGCTTTACAGCCAAAGCAGGAACAGAAGGTTATGGTGGATCGTTCGATTTCTGTAATTTTCTAAATACATTCGCCTCAGGTGAAGAAAAGAGGGTGATATGCCTTCTTTTTCTATTTGAAACTGGGCGTTTATACCTGACGAATCTGGGTAGGTAACATAGGTTATGTCAGGGGGTGATAGTATCGCTACAGGATATTTACAGGTACAAACCTTCATCGCCGATCAGGCTATGCCAATTGCCAATGTAACCATTCGTGTATATAAAGTTAATAATAACGAGGTTGTGTTTGAAGATTATTTCATGACTGATCAGGAGGGAAGTACCGAAATTATTGCGCTATATGCACCGGATCGCGATCTTTCTTTAGAGGAAAGCAATGATTATCGGCCATATGAACAATATAATGTAGAAGCTCGAATCATTGGATTTGAATCAGAAGAGCGCATCGGTGTACAAATTTTTGCGGGGGAGCGCTCTGAATTGTTTTTTTCGCTTGTTCCCACTCGCATCAGAACCTCTACCGAACGTAATGTCAATACCATAGAAGACCACCATCTGCTGACGAACTATGGGGGAAATAATACCGGACAATCGATCCGTGATAATTTCAATGAAGGTGATGTGCAGCCGTTTGTATTAGATCAGGTAATCATTCCCAGAAAGATTACCGTTCATTTGGGGAGACCGACTGCCAGCGCTGAAAATGTTACAGTGGACTTTATTTATTATATTAAGAATGTTTGCAGCTCTGAAATTTATCCGACGTGGCCGTATGAGGCGCTTCGGGCGAATATCTGGGCACAGATTTCACTTGCATTGAACCGGATTTATACGGAGTGGTATCGAAGCAAAGGATATAACTTTGATATAACCAATAGTACAGCATATGATCAGGCATTTGTGAAGAACCGTAATATTTATGATACAGTGTCCGTTATTGTTGATGACGTATTCAACCAATATATTCAGAAATCAAATTTCCATGAACCATTTTATGCAGAATATTGTGACGGCAAGATTGCGACATGTCCTGGCATGAAGCAATGGGGTACGCTGGATCTGGCCAACCGCGGTTATGATTCACTGCAAATTTTAAAATACTATTATGGGGATAATATTAAGATCGTGGAGTCTAACAATATTCAGGATGTTTCCGGATCATATCCGGGCACACCGCTGCGTTTAGGCAGCAGTGGACAGGAAGTCTTTATGATTCAGGAATTTTTGAATGCGATTGCAGTTAATTATCCGAATATCAAACCGATTTATCCGGTAGACGGTAATTTTGGACAGTCTACAGAAGATGCGGTGAAAGTATTCCAGCGGCAGTTTAATCTTACTCCGGATGGCATTGTCGGCAAAAATACATGGTATAAGATATCCTTTATCTATGTGGCAGTGCGCAAGCTTGCTGAATTAACGAGTCTTGGCCGTGAGGAAGATGCATTCAGCGGTGAATGGCCAGGAGTTGTGCTACGTATCGGTGATAAGGGTGTGAATGTACAGCAAGTGCAGTTCTATCTGTCTTCGATCGCACAGTTCTATCCGCAGATTCCCGATGTAACGATTGACAGCCGTTTCGGTACACAGCTGGAACGTTCAGTTCTGGCTTTCCAGAAGGCCTTCAATCTGATTCAGGATGGTATCGTAGGGCAGGGTACATGGAACCGTATTTTTGAGGTATTCTCAACTTTAGAATCAACAGTGACACCGCCTTGGACACCGCCTCCGTATCCTGGTTTTACAATTTCTGAAGGTGCGTCCGGAAGTAATGTAGAGGCCTTGCAGGGAGCACTGAATCTGGTATCTCAGCAGTACACAAATCTGCCGGTCATTGTCGCAGACGGCTATTTCGGTCCGTCTACTACCAATTCTGTAAAGGATTTCCAGCGTACTTTTGGACTGACTGTGGATGGCATTGTCGGACAGGAGACATGGAATAAGATATTCAAGACAGCTCTGGAAGTGGATCAGGGGGATCTTCCTTCGCAGGGACTGCCGCCGTTTCCGGGAACCGTTTTACGCGTTGGTTCTACCGGCAACGATGTCCAGCTGATGCAGACAAGGCTAAAAACGATAGCGATTTATTATAAAACCATACCGGATATTACCGCTGATGGAATTTTTGGCAGCTCAACTCGCAATGCGGTCATTGCGTTTCAGCGGCTGATGGGACTGGAAGCAGACGGAGTTATCGGGCAGCAGACTTGGTATCAGATAAATAAGGTATTCGAGGAATTGACAACCTAGCAGAAACAGATCCGTAATCAGCGGATCTGTTTTTATAAGTTGGTGTCTTAATGGGTAAAAAGGAATATTTGATGCTATAATAAGGGCATATTAATGGAGGTATGGATATGCCAAATATTATTACGCATAAGATTTTCGGAGAAGAGGTTGTGAAAAAGCTTCAGGAGGAGCATAAGGATGAACTGAAAAAAATCATTGCCCGTAATCCCCAGCTTTTTTATATCGGTACCAACGGTCCGGATTTCCTGTTTTTCTATAATGCGAAGCCGTGGCAGGGACTTGGCTCTCATTCTGTCAGCGGAATTGGAAATCAACTGCATCGCGGAAATGTGAATAGTTTTTATACAGAAGCGATCAAAGAAATTCAAAAGCAGCATGATCTGGCAATCAAGGAACGGATGACAGCTTATTTGCTTGGTCATTTATGTCATTGGGCATTGGATAAAGTCACGCATCCCTACATTTTCTACATGACCGGTAACTGCAAGGGACAGTCCAATTCCTGGCATCACCGTTTTGAATCCATGATGGATACCAAGATGCTGAAACGCTATCATCATACGCGTATTTCCGGTTATCCTTTCTATAATATCTGTGCATATGACCGGGATATGTTACAGGCGATCGCCCGTATTTATGTACCGGTTGTTAATCGCATATTAGATCAAAAGATTAGCGTTTATGATATTCACAAGGCGCTGGATGACTGGATGGATGTGCAGAAGCTGCTGTTTGATCCTACCGATACTAAATTTCATATCATTCAAAAAGTGGAAAAGGTGGTACGGCCATGGCTGATCAGCGGCAACATTGTGCGGGAACAGGAAGATGATACGTATGATGAACTGAATTTGAAACATGCAGTTTGGTATCATCCGTGTGATTTGAGGATCTGTTCCAATGAATCGTTTATCGATCTGTTTGAAAAAGCGATCGATATTGCAGTAGAGGTAATGGATCATGCGCTGGAATTGATAATTCAAAATCAGGAAGCATCGCTGATCGGAAAAGATTTGCAGGATCAGGCATATGATACTGGTATGGCCAGCGGCTATGAAATGCTTCATTTCAAGCCGATATATGAGGAGGATTAAGTATGCAGCTATTTGATTTACATGCCGATATTGGCTACGATGTTTATGTTCAGCATCAAAAGGGAGAAAAAGACGTGATCGATTCTCGTCATGCTTCAAAGATGAAGGCAGGCGGTATATCCGTCGTTTGTATGGCATCCTTTTTTGACGGTACTCAGGATTGGGAAACAATGCAGACGATGATTCATGAAACCCGGGTTGAATTGGATCACTCAAAATATTTTAAGCATATTTTAAGGAAAGCAGATATGCCGGATGCGGATGATTTATCATTACATGCAATCATGAGTGTTGAAGGAATGTGCGGTATCAAAGAGGAACCGGAAGCAAAAGTGCAGTGGATGTATGAGCAGGGAGTGCGGCTTGCTTCACTTGTATGGAATGAGGAGAATGCTCTAGCGGCTGGAGCACCGCAGGATCCGGCCTGCGGCTTGAGTGAATTAGGAGTCCGTGTCGTAAAAGCGATGGATCGGCTGAATATGGTGATCGATGTTTCCCATGCGAATGAGAAAACCTTTTGGGATATCATGAAGCATACCAAAGGAAAGGTAATTGCTACCCATTCAGATGTCCGCAGCTTGAGCGATCATGCCCGCAATCTAAATGATGATCAGATAAAGGCAATCTGTGAACGCGGAGGGCTGATCGGTATGAATGCAGTTTATATGTTTGTATCGAAGGATCATCAGCGCTGTGATGTAAATGCGTTGGCTGATCACGCTGCCTATATCAAAGAAAGATTTGGAACATCTTATCTTGCCTGTGGTTTTGACTTCATGGATTTCTATGAGGATTCCGTTGAAGATGAAATGGTAGATGGTATGCCGGATGCCCGTTATGCCCAGGCTTTTCCTAACGCACTGGCAAAACGCGGTTTTACTGAGGAAGAAATCCGGATGGTGTGCTTTGACAACGCCCGCAATCTGTTTTTAACAACCTTGCCATAATAAAACATCATAAGTATGTATTGAAAATGCAGACCGCTCAGTCTGCATTTTTTATTATGAATGAATGCTATATGGTCAATTCAGAATGGTAAGACTTTTTAATCGGACTGTTTTTTTCGGATCGGGAATTGAATCTCGGTAAGCCATTCCTCTGGTGAATCTTTATTCCAAACCCCATCGATGTAGGATTCCCGCTGATGTCCGATAATTTCATAGCCGCTTTCTTCAATAAATTGTATGATCGCACTGTACGCTTCGGGCAGCCGATAATAAGGACCCTTGTGCAGTGTGCAGGCGGCAAGCTCGATTTTTGGAAGTCTGGTAAACTGAATGCTGTCTGTATCTTCTTTCAATTCTGTAACTGCCTGACAAATTTGTGCATCGATATCGGATTCTCGATACGCCTCATCATGATAGATCGTGAAACAATAATCCGGCTCAGCGCATTCACAACCTGCTTTTTCCATTTCCAGCCCCATTTGCGGCATTCGATCGAACAGTTCCTGGTAACCGGACATCTGAATCCGCATGGAAGCAATGATTACTTCCGGCAGTGATTTGGTAATTACATGATATCCGCTGTTTCTAGTATCACGGATCAAGTAGCTTTCAATGCCTGCTATCTTCTTACCCAATTCGGCCATTGATGATAATAGTTCACTCTTTTTCTTCAACAGAAGCTTTTCTTCTGAAGCACCGTCAATAACCGATTGAATTTCATCCAGGGAAAATCCAATCTCTTTTAGTGCTAGAATCTGATGAAGCTTGGGCAGCTGTTGAGAAGTGTAGTAACGATAACCGTTGCTTTCATCGATGACATGAGGTTTTAACAGACCTATATCGTCATAATGGCGCAGCGACTTGATCGTTACCTTGTTCATTTGGGAAAAGACGCCGATGCGGTAGAGTGCTTCAGGTACTTTCGAGCATTTTGGCAGCTTTTGGTTATTCATATCATATCCTCCTATTTCTATTGAAAGGTCTTATTGAATTTATACAGCTGATAACGGCTTTTACTGCCAAGAAAATATTAGAAAATAGCAGCTGATCGTGATACATGACAAGTGATCCTTTCATTCACAAGGAGATGTTGGATTACTTCGGTACAATTTTCCATCATAATTCCTCCTATTGAGATCAGCTTAAAGCCTCCTGTAAGAGGAGAGTCAACCAGAAAGTAAGAAAAATATGAATTCATTTGATGTATAGATTTAGAATTTACCGATAAAAAGCTTTCTGTTCAATCGAAAGCAATTCTTTCCGTGCGCAGTAAAATTGACGCATATCATTCATTTTATGAAATAAAAAAACATTTACTTTCGTGCTTCCATAAGCTTTCAAATAAATGTAATCAATAACTATTTTTTTCTTTCATTCCGTACACCTACAGTATAGCAGAAAGGGAATCAAAATGTAAGCCTGTTAATCGCTTAATTTTCGCATATAATAAAAGTAAATAGAAGGAGGAATTCATTATGAAAGTCCAAATTTACGGAAAAAACATTTCGGTTACGCCGGCGATTGCCGAGAAGATTGAGCGCAAGCTGTCCTCTCTGGAAAAGTATTTTATTATTGATGAGTCTGTGATTGCCAATGTAGTCGTACGTGTTTATCCGACAAAGCAGAAAATAGAGGTTACGATTCCAACTAAGTTTGCGGTGCTTCGTGCAGAGGTGGTGCATGATGATCTGTATGCGGCAATTGACTTGGTTGTAGATAAGCTGGAAGACCAGATTCGTCGTCAGAAGACGCGTCTGTCCCGCAAGAATAAAGAAAAGCTCGCGATGGCATTTGCGGAATATGAAGAGCTGGATGATGCCTATGAGGAAGACAAGGATGAAGTTGTCAGAACGAAGAGCATCGTGCCTGAAACAATGGATTTGGATGAAGCTATCATGCGTATGGAGATGCTGAACCACTCATTCTTTATTTATCGTGATGAAGAGGATGAGGAAATCGCAGTTGTCTATAAGCGTAATGACGGCGGTTATGGTTTGATCGAAACAGAATAAAGAAGTAAACGGTTCCTAAAGGATGGAACCGTTTTTTTACGCTTGATGTATCCTAGCATGATTTTGCAGGATTCTTGAAGCATTTTGATGAAAGAAAAGGTATGTATTTTTAGAGGATATTTGCGGATCACGTACAATCAGAGTACAATGTCATTATACAGGAGGGATACCGGATGAGTGAAAAGAAACGCTGCTGCTGGGCTGAGAATGTGGATGATATTTATGTCCGTTATCATGATGAAGAATGGGGTAGACCGGTCTATGATGACCATAAATTATTTGAAATGCTGGTTCTTGAATCATTTCAGGCGGGACTGTCCTGGATTACGATTTTAAAAAAACGGGAAAATTTCCGCCGTGCCTTTGATAATTTTGATGTGGATATGATCATGCACTATGATGAAGCAAAGGTCGCTTCTCTAATGCAGGATAAAGGTATCATCCGCAATCAACTTAAAATCCGGGCAGCGATTTCAAACGCGAAGATTTTTCGTTCCCTTCAGGAAGAATACGGCTCCTTTCATGAATATTTGTGGCAGTATACAAATCATCAGATCATCATCCGACAGGGTGAGGACATGCCGATTCATACCGCGCTAAGCGATCAAATTGCGGCAGATTTGAAAGCGCGGGGTATGAAATTCTTCGGAACGGTTATTGTTTATTCCTACCTGCAGGCGGTTGGAGTCGTAAACGATCACGAACCAAAATGCTTTTTGAGTCCACAAAGGGAAGTATAAGGTCGCTTATAATAAGAAAAGAAAGGAAAGGGATGTGAGGATGGGTATCGGTATCGCATGGGATAGTGAATTTGGTTGGATCGCAGGTATGCTTGCAATCATTTTGCTGTGTGTTGTCATTGGCTTGATCTATTATCTGGTTCGCCATAACCATTCCTAATTCAGCAGTTTTTTGAAAAATGTCCAAAGCTGGACATTTTTTGTTTGTTAATCAACTTGATATATTCAATTCGCACTTGTTCTTTAATCATGAAAGATACGAAATAGCAAGGATAAAATTAATTTTTTATTGAGCCAAACTGACAAATTATGAGCAGCTTATTCGCCTATACTTGTCCTCACAGGAGGCGGGGCATGAGCAGTTATATCGAGGTTACGTTCATCAATAATGTTTTCATTATGATGCTTTCACTGGTTCTGGCACATTACCTGCTGCTTGACCGCATGAGCCGCAGAACGATGTTACACTATACATTCGCTATTTCCTTGTTGGCAGTGCTGTGCTGGAGCTCCTTTTCCCCCTTGCTGATGCTGGGAGCGGAAATCCTGTCCTGTATTTTCTGGTTCAAGCTGCATATAAAAGTGTTTGCCTTAGCTTATAGTCTGCGGCTGCTTTTTTCCTTGACCTGCTATGTTCTGTATGGCGGAAGCTTTCATCTGCTGATCTATTTTGTTCCAATCGGTACCTACGCAATCTTGTACTTTTGGGTGATTGCCGGCATTGCCCTGATCGCATGCTTGCGAAAATGGAAATATTATATTACCCAGGCCCAGTATATCTACGAAACTGAGCTTTATACAAAGCAGAAAAAATTTCATATTTATGGCTACCTGGACAGTGGAAATGTGCTCACATATCATGAAATTCCTATTATATTCGCGGTTTCCAGATTTTATGAATATTTCAAAAATGAGAACATAGAATTAGTAGTAATGAATACTATGAATCAAACCAGCTCGATACGGGTCTATCCGTGTGAGCTGCAGGTAAGAGGCTGTGAGAAACAGCCTGCATATATTTGCTTTGATCGTCAGGGCATCATTCCGATGCACTGCGAATGTCTGTTGAATCTCCATGTATTGACGAGGTGAAGAAGATGAACATATGGAAAAGACTTTGGGCATTTTTATTTCGGTATCGTGATCATCAGGAAGTACTTTATATTCAGGGAAATGATGTGCTGCCTCAGCCGCTGTCGAAGGATGAGGAGCTGGCAGCGCTGATTGCACTGGAGGATGGAGATGAGGAAGCACGCAACACCTTGATTGAACATAATCTGCGGTTAGTTGTATATATTGCCAAGCGTTATGAAACCAATCCGATCTTTATGGAGGATTTGATCAGTATCGGCAGTATCGGTTTGATCAAGGCGGTAAATACGTTTAAACGGGATAAGAATATCAAGCTGGTGACCTATGCTTCCCGCTGTATCGAAAATGAGATTCTCATGTATCTAAGAAAAAAGAGCCGTCGCAAGGTAGAAGTATCCTTTGACGAACCGCTGAATGTTGATTATGACGGCAATGAACTACTGCTGAGCGATATTTTGGGAACCGATGATGACGTAGTCACAAAGGAATTTGAACGTAATGAGAACAAGCGAGAGCTGTTAGATGCCATGAAGTGTCTCAAGGAACGAGAACGTCAGATCCTGCAGATGCGCTATGGCATCGAGCATGAGGAATTGACCCAGAAAGATATTGCATCGCGCTTAGGCATCTCCCAGTCATATATCTCCCGACTGGAAAAGCGTATTATCCATAAATTAAAAAACCAGATGAAACAAAACAACGGGTAGCCTGACAGGAATTACCAGTTGTTTTTTTTATAAACAAACGGCTCACGGGAAGACTGCTAGTATCGCTAGGAGGAATATCATGAGTCGTTACAAAGTGGAAATCAGCGGGGTCAATACCGCTGCTTTGAAGGTACTTACGAATAAGGAGATGAAAGAGCTGTTTGTGAGACTTCAAAACGGGGAAAAAGAGGCGAAAGATATTCTGATTGAGGGTAATTTGAAACTGGTATTATCAATCGTACAGCGTTTTTCATCCCGCTGTGAAAATATGGATGATCTGTTTCAAGTCGGCTGCATCGGACTGGTAAAGTCCATTGACAATTTTGATTTGAAACATGAAGTGCGGTTTTCCACCTATGCCGTTCCGATGATCATGGGGGAGATCAAGCGATATTTAAGAGACAATCAGGTGATTCGCGTAAGCCGGCATTTAAAAGATCTGGCATATAAGGCATTTAAGCTGAAAGAGGAGTATATCCATGAGCATCAGCATGAGCCTTCTACGGCTTATTTAGCTGCCCAGCTGGAGGTAAAGGAAAAGGATATTGTAGATGCTTTGGATTCCGTACAGAGTGTAATCTCAATCTTTGAACCGGTCTATAACAGTGATGGCGATGAATTGTATCTCATGGATCAGATTCGTGATGACAAGGATGAAATTGCACTGCTGGAAAATGTACTGGCTTTAAAAAACAGTATGAAGGCACTGAATCCCAAAGAAATGGATATCATCAAAAAGCGCTACTATGATGATATGACCCAGACCGAGATTGCCAGTGAACTGGGAATTTCGCAGGCGCAGGTGAGCCGGCTGGAGAAAAGCGCGATCGCCGTTTTAAAGAAAAACTTTAATTAATGGTCGAAATGTTCACCTGGGCGCATATACTGAAACAGGTGATAGAATGAAAATGAGTGAACTTTCCTGTAAGCAGGTAGTGAATATGCAGGATGGAGCAATCCTTGGCCATATCGTAGACAGCGAGCTGGACGGTAATTTCCAGATTCAGCTGTTCACGGTCGCGAAACCGCCGCGGATCGTAAATAAGATGCTTCCTTGGTTCTTTCCCTGTGAAGAACTGTCCTTCAGTGTATGTGATATCATCAATATCGGAACTGATGTGATTCTGGTGAAACTCAAATAAAAACGTGAAATAAGAAATTTTGTCGGAATTTCTTATTTTTTGTTGGTGATCTTTTATAAAAATTAGCAGATAAGGTTTAACCCCTTAATCTATTTATGTTATAATAGGCCTTAGATAAGAAGATTTGTATAGTAGGAGGGTTCTCTATGGGTTTCAGCCAGAAGATAAAGGAATTTATCGCACCGATTGATGATGATGAAGTTTTGGAGCTAGAGGAAGAGGAAGCAGTAAGCATTTCCGAATACGAAGCACCGAAATCAAAAGTGGTAAATAAAATGTCAGCCGATACCAAAATGGTATTGTTTGAACCGCGTTCATTCGATGAAGCGGAAGAAGTGGCTCGCCGTTTAAAGGAAAATCGTGCGGCAGTTGTCAATTTACATAAGCTGCAGCGAGAATATGCCCAGCGGACAATTGATTTTTTAACCGGGGTGGTATTTGCATTAGACGGTACGATCCAGAAGATCGGACACAATGTCATTCTGTGTACGCCTAAGACGATCAATGTCAACGGTGAAATCAACTTAGATGCCAGTGAAGAGGATTAATCATCAGCGTACAGTTGATTTTTATCGGGGTAACGAGGAATTTGTAAAACGGCTGCTTGATCTGGAAGATCAGGTAGATCGTCAGCAAATACCGTTTGTTACTCCTTTTTTGACTGTCGATCAACAGGAAATTGTGCAGCAGGTCATAAGTGGGCGGTGCTTGCTTGATCGTTGGGGCGGTTATGCGGCTGCGGAGAATTGCCGGATACTGCTGGCACCGCTTTGGTGGGAGCATGAAAGGGATTTTGAAATCACACTGCTGAAAGGACAGTATGCGGATAAATATCATCAGCTGTCGCATCGTGATGTGTTGGGAGCGTTGATGAAGCTGGGAATTGAGCGAAATGTGTTTGGCGATATACTGGTTGAGGACGGCGTGATCTATCTGTTTTGTACGGCGGCGATAGCGTGCTATCTGATACAGAATTTGACACAGATCGGCCGGGCTAAAATTACCTTTACTCGCTGTGAAGATAACATTGAACGGGATGTGAAAATCGAGTGGCGAACCGAAGTGATCTCATCAATGCGCTTTGATACGATTGTGGCCGCGATCACACATTTGTCGCGGCGCAAGGCTCAGGAGTTGATCAGCAAAGGACTGGTGAAACTTAATCATGTAACGCTTGAAGAAACAGCAAGTTTATGTAATAATGATTGTACTGTTTCAGTGCGCGGCTATGGTCGATTTATCGTACATGATACGATGCGCCGAACACAGAAAAGCAATGCGGTAGTGGAAATTGGCAGGTATTGTTAAGGGAAGGTGAGGCTGGTGGACGAGAAGCGTTTTGATACAATGAAAAACGGTTATAATCGTTTTCAGGTAGATGACTGTCTGATGAAGCTGCATGATGAAATAGCAATGCTTACCCATAAGGTTGAACTATACCGCATGCGCAGTGAGGATGTTGAGGAACAGCTGAAGGACATCAAGCAAAAGTATGAGTTTGTCGTAACCGGATTGGCCGCAAAGGAAAAAGCCGCAGAGGATATGTCACGGCTGGCCATGCGGGAAGCCAATACGATCGTGAATACCGCCCAACAGAATGCGGATGTGATCGTAAAGGAAGCGCTGATGACAGCCCGCAGCATTCTGCTTGATATTGCCGGTTTAGGCAAAGAAGCAGCGCAGCTGAAGGGCTCGATGAAGGAACAGCTGGATGTTTTGGAGAAGGCCTTGAATGCCTTTGAGGTTCCCCCGATCCCGGATATGGAGTTATTGAATAGTACAGAAGAAAAGCGATGAACAGGACTCGTTTTGATCAGAAATCTTATAGAGAGCCGCTGGCTGGTGGAAAGCGGCAGAGGAATGATGAAAATATCACCTGGGAGCTGATTTCCCTAAGTATCGTAAGGAAATCCGTCACCTTCCGCGTTAGGAAGCAGAGGGCATATGAAATTCATATGAACTAAGGTGGTACCGCGTAATTTTACGTCCTTAGCGATAAGGGCGTTTTTTTATTTAAAGGAGGAAATAGTATGGAATATAAAGACACACTGAGGATGCCGAAGACCGCATTTGAAATGAGAGGTAAGCTCCCGACGAAAGAACCGTTGTTTCAAAAACGCTGGAAAGAGGCGGATATGTATCATAAAATGCTGGAAAAGCGTGATGGTGCACCGACCTTCAATTTGCATGATGGCCCGCCGTACGCCAATGGGGACATCCATATCGGACACGCTTTAAACAAGATATTGAAGGATGTCATTGTACGCTCTCATTATATGATGGGCTACCGTACACCATATATTCCGGGCTGGGATACGCATGGTCTTCCGATCGAGCATGCGATCACCAAGTTGGGGCATGACCGCAAGCAGATGAGTGTTGCCGAGTTTCGCAAGCTCTGTTACAATTATGCGCTGGAACAGGTGGAGAAGCAGAAACAAGGCTTCTTGAAATTAGGAGTAGTGGGTGATTACGATCATCCTTATATTACTTTAACCAAGGAATACGAAGCAGATCAGATCAAAATTTTTGCGAAAATGGCGATGGAGGGTCTGATTTACAAAGGCCGCAAACCGGTATACTGGAGTCCATCCAGTGAGTCGGCGCTGGCGGAAGCCGAAATCGAATATCACGATATCAAGAGTCCGACGATCTTCGTATCGTTTCCGGTCGTCGATACAAAGGGCGTGCTGGAAGGTGATGAAAGCTTCATTATCTGGACAACGACGCCTTGGACGATTCCGGCAAATCTGGCGATCTGTCTGAATGCCGATTTTACGTATGCCGTTGTACAGAGTGAAAAAGGGAAGTTTATCGTATTGGAAGAACTTGTGGACTCCCTTTGGGAAAAATTTGGATTATCCGAAAAGAACATTGTCAAAACATATAAGGGCAAAGAGCTGGAGGGCATTACCGCTCAGCATCCGTTTATGAATCGTACTTCCTTAGTCATTCTCGGTGATCATGTTACCGCGGATGCCGGTACCGGCTGTGTACATACCGCACCGGGTCATGGTGTCGATGACTTTAACGTCGGTATGAAATATGGCTTGGAAGCATTCTGTCCGGTTGATGAAAAGGGCTGTATGATGAAAGAGGCAGGAGCATTCTTAGAAGGTCAGTATGTCGATGATGCCAACAAGACCGTAGTGAAAAAACTGGATGAGCTGGGTGTGCTTTTGAAAATGGAATGGATCACGCACTCCTATCCGCATGATTGGCGGACGAAGAAGCCGATCATCTTCCGTGCTACGACGCAGTGGTTCGCATCCATCGATAAAATTCGTGAGAAGGTTCTCAATGAAATAGATAATATCAGCTGGGTACCGTCATGGGGACAGACCCGCATGCATAATATGATTGCTGACCGCGGTGACTGGTGTATTTCCCGTCAGCGTGCATGGGGTGTACCGATCCCAATTCTATATGCAGAAGACGGAACCCCGATCATGGAAGAAGCGGTATTCGAACATATCGCTGAGCTGGTGCGCGAACACGGTACCAACGTATGGTTTGAAAGGGAAGCCGGCGAGCTGGTTCCGAATGGCTATACACATCCGGGTTCACCGAACGGGAAATTCCGTAAGGAAACCGATATCATGGATGTATGGTTTGATTCCGGATCTTCTCATACCGGAAGCATGGTAGCAAGCGGAGAGGCATACCCGGCTGACCTGTACTTCGAAGGAAGTGATCAGTACCGCGGCTGGTTCAACTCCTCTCTGATCATCGGAACGGCCTACTATGGCAGTGCTCCGTACAAGCAGGTATTGAGTCATGGCTTCATCATGGACGGCAAGGGCATGAAAATGTCAAAGAGTCAGTTCAATGCCGTATCACCGGCTGAAGTAACGAAGAAATACGGCGCCGATATTTTGCGTTTATGGGCAACCAGCGTTGACTATCAGGCTGATTGCAGTATGTCAGATGAAATACTGAAGCAGTGCTCAGAAATGTATCGTAAGGTGCGGAATACATTCCGTTTTCTGTTAGGTAATATCGCCCCTGAGGATTTCACCAAAGCGGATCTGGTGCCGGTTGAAAAATTAGACGATTTGGATAAATACATGCTGATTCGTTTAAATGATGTCAATGAAAAAACCAAGAAAGCATATGAGGAATATCGCTTTTCGGATATCACTTCGATGCTGTCAAATCTGATGACAAATGAATTGTCCGCTTATTATCTGGATTATGCTAAGGATGTACTGTATATTGAAAAACAGGATGATCCAAAGCGTCGGATGATGCAGACCGTGCTGTATCATGCCTGCGATGTGCTGCTTCGTGCGTGGGCACCGATTCTTACTCATACGTGTGAAGAAGTCAATGATTTCTTCCATACCGAAGCGGAAAGTATTCACCTAGGTGAATTTGCACCGTTATTTGCAGTTGAAAATGCTGATGCGATCCGAGAAAAAGTGGAACGGCTTCTGGTTATCCGCAATGATGTGCTGAAGGCGCTGGAAGAAGCCCGTGCCGAAAAAATAATCGGTAAATCTCTGGAAGCACATGTATTCCTTCATGTGAGTGATGATGATAACCGACTGATTGATGAAATGCTGGGTGAACGTTTGGCTCAGTGGCTGATCGTTTCGGAAGCGACCCTGACCAATGTGGAATTGAAGCCTTATGAAGTCGCTCAGATTAAGGTGGAAGTATGCAATGGGGTTGTATGTCCTCGCTGTTGGAATATTACGGAATCAACCCGTGAAGATGGACTGTGCGATCGCTGCGCGAAAGTTTTAAAATAACAATCACATATTTTAGAAAAAAGAGAGAACTGCTGAAGCAGATGCTCTCTTTTTCTTGATTGACACAGCTTTTGAAAGTTGTAAAAAGTATGAAGATATGGATAATAAACAAACAGGAACCACAAATTTGTGATTCCTGTTTGTTATTATATAGACTTGAGGAATGGATCATAAAGCATGACATGAAAAAGAATTTTAGGATTGATCATTGCCCGATAATCAATCCTGTAAATTCTTTTAATTACTTTCAAGCTATCATTCTGCTTTCTTCTCAAAATGCGATTTTCAAGTTTTCAATTATCATTATGATGTAAGTGAAAAACGTGATTTCCTTGCCAAGCTCATTCTTTTACAATAAGGGTAAGAATGTATGAAAGAAGCAGAAGCATGAAAGTTCAATTGATAACTGTGGATGTCTTTTGTCAAAAGGAGTTTCTGATACAACTATCGAATAGATATGGGTTAGTATTCCATATGCTTGTTAACCTTGGCTAACTAAATAATACATGGCTTTTTGGGTAATGTCAATGAAAAATTGTACAAGAAAAAAGTACAGTCATATCATGCTGTACTTGCTCCTTCATCCTGGATGCTGTTCAGATATTGCTGCTCATATTGTTCGATTGGAACCGGCTTGCTGAATAAGTAGCCTTGAGCAAATTGCACACCGCATTGCTTCAGCACGTCCAACTGCTCTTCGCTCTCGATCCCTTCAGCAATTAATGTGATCTTCATTTGTTTACAATAATCTGAAATTGCCTTGATGATTGCCTTAGATTTATCATTGGTTACAATATCATCGATCAAACTCTTATCCAATTTTAATACATCAAATTCAATCGAGGTCAATAATGATATATTCGCATATTCAGTACCAAAGTCATCAATTGAAACAATAAACCCGGCATTGCGGATACGCGCTACCAGCTCTTTTATATCCAGACCGACGGTTCCGCGGATATCTTCGGTGATTTCAATTTCCAGATATTTTCTAGGAACCTGATGTTTATTGCAAATTGCTATCAATTGATCGATAAATGCCGGCTCCTGCAGGGAACAGCGGGAAAAATTCACAGAAATAGGCATGAGTTTCTTACCTTGATCTGACCATTCCTTGATTTTTGAACAGACATAATCGAAAACGAAGAAATCAATTTGGCTGATTTCCTGTACTTCTTCTAAGAGCGGCAGGAAGTTGCCGGGGAGAATCAGGGAATCTTTCTTAGGCTGATAGCGAATCAGCGCCTCGGCTCCGATAGCCGAACGATTATCCGAGGAAACCTTTGGCTGAAAATAAACGACAAATTGCCGCTGATCAATTTTATCTTTTAATATTTTAGGATCACCGAGCGGTAAAATTTCATCGTTGTGGCTGCGATACCGGCTTGTTTTTGGATGATCGCGATAGTAAAGCATTTTATCCAGATACATATCAGCATCCGCATCAGAAATCGTATATTGGATATTCTTAATTTGCTTGACCCATTTTGATCCGATCGCCGCATGGCAGAGCGTATCCTTTTTAAAACAAACTTTCAATTCCCGAACCTTGGTATAAAATAACTGTTCGCTGAATCCTTTGCATAGGATTACAAATTCATCTCCTCCGATACGGTATAAAGAGGCATCCTTAAACACGCCTTGTATCATACTGGAACAGCGAACGAGCATTTCATCTCCTCGTTCATGTCCAAAGCGGTCATTGGTATCTTTTAAACCATTCAAATCAAGGAAAACAACGCCGAGTGAGTCATGGTAATCTTTTAGGTCGGCGATGTCCTGTATATACCGGTTGCGATTGAAGAATGAGGTCAGAGTATCATGGTAAGATAATTCTGATAACTTATGTTCACTGATGCTTCGGCGAACTGCCAGCATGATAAAGAATCGCAGTGTGTGTAAGAAGGATACGATGTTTTTTATTTTCGCTGCCGGTGGATTATCAATTCCTATAAATCCGGTGATCTTGCCGTTTTGCTCCAACGGGGCAGCTACTAAAATGCGGATGCCCTGCTGGGACAGGATTTCGTATTCCTCAGGATTTGACTCGTGAATAGACTCAAGGTCTTCCAGGATAACACAGTTACGTTCCTCAAAAATTGTCATCCAGCGTTTAAATAGCTGCATGGGTATTCCCTGGAGAGAGTCGATCTGCTTCGGTATATCCGCTTTGCACCACTCATGAGTATTGTATCCGACGGCATCCCGTATTTCAAACATATAGGATCGATCTGCCTGCAGGTATATACCTACCTGTTCCAGAACATAATGAATAGCTGTATCTAAATCCTGTTCTTCATAAAGTACTCGAACACAGTCCATCAGCACTTTTTGCGAGTCCAATGAAGTTTTTAACTCCAATTTTTCATTTTCTGATTCTGTTGTATCAAAAGCGATTTCCATGCGGGCTGGTCTGCCTTCCCATTCAATCAGACGGTCTTTTAACAAATAATGACGGTGGGTGATGGAGTTGGTGAATTCCCAGGTATAATTATTGTCTACCGTCAGCTTGGAGGTGGTACAAAATGGACATGGAGCATCAAGCCCTTGGAGTGCTTTGTAACACTTTTGACCCTGGATATCCTTGATACCAAAGGATTTGCGTCCGGCTTCATTTAAATAAAGCAAATCATGATTTTTTGTATCTGCAATATAAGCAACCTCGGAAATTTCTTCCAAGGGGGCACGGAATGCTTGATACATCTGGGAAAGATATTCACTTTTTTCTCGATTTTCATTTTCCGCGATCATCAATTGATTGCGGCGGTGCTGCTGAAGCAATGCGTACAAGCTGCCGAGCACGGTCAGTAAAATAAAGATGATCGCTACTGAATAAAGCGCATCATGAGCACCATCAACGCGGTCCTCGGAATAATTCTCAGCATAGCGAACCGCATCATCAGCCATTTCAAAATAGGTCTCACTAAGGTTGAACAATGCTTCTGCATCCTGTCCCGCTCGAACGTTTTGAATTTCTTTTTGGATGTTTTTCCAAGTCTTCTGCATATCTTTAAGCTGCTCTTGAAATTGCTTGTCAGGCAAACGAATCAGATGATTATTACCTTTACCGCTTTGCAGTTCGGATAAGATACCATCAATTTTCGTAATCAGCTTATCGTTTGGAATATGGTTCAGCTCCTGCTTGATCAGCCGCTGGGTTGCCCCGCGAACGATTCCGGTATAGTTAATGACGCGGGCATTGCCCTGTAAATTATCGATAAATGATAATGAAAAAAACGCTGAAACCAGCAGCGCAATAATTAACATGCCCGGAATGATAATCCCTTGTATAATCCATGATTTTTTTGCCATGCCTGCACCTCTTACGAAGGATATGTCGTGTTTTTTACCGATTGGTAATTATTATGATAAGTATAGCAAATTTATTTTATGTATACAATGCATGATTTTACGCCTGAAACGATACAGAGACAGTTTGTATGAATTTGAAACATCAAATCAGAAACCTTTAAAAATGCATTGTATTTTATGATATAATGAGGAAACTTAAAGAAGGTGATGCTTGTGTCCGTATATGTTATGAGTGATGTTCATGGATTGAAAGCTCGTTTTGATGCTGTGCTGGAATCGCTTGCCTTGCATGATTCAGATCATTTATATATCATTGGAGATGTTATTGACCGAGGACCAGATGGGATAGAAATCCTAATAGAGTGCATGCGTAATAATAAGATTACCCTGCTGATGGGAAATCATGAATATATGATGCTGGAGGTATTGAAGCGGTCAAAGCAGCTTGCGGATCGTGTTGATATGTATGATGCGGTGATTGCGATTGAGCGCTGGTTCCGCAATGGCTGCCGGCCAACGCTGGAGGCTTTTGAATCTTTATCGAAGGCATTACAAAAAGAGCTTGAGCAGTATTTGGAAAGCTGTCCGTTGGCAATTTGCGATTTACGAGTACAGGATCGCTGTTATTATCTGGTTCACGCACATCCTGTACTGACGTATACGAAAGGAATTGTGACGCTGGATCAACTCAGCGGCAGTGAAGTGAAACCCGATCGATTTGTGTGGGACCGCATCCTATCTTATCAATCCTTCTTCAAGGATCGCTGCGTGATCTTCGGACATACGATGACAGAGTATTATCAGCAAAACCATCCTTATGCGATTTGGAGCGGTGATGAAAATTTGATGAACAGTGATCTGATCGGAATCGACTGCGGATGTGCAGCTGCGAATGAACATACGCGTTTAGCCTGCCTGTGTTTAGATACGATGCAGGTACGGTACTTCTGATGCGGATTCATCAGCTGGATTATGGGGAAATACAATATCAGCCATGTTCGTATGATCACTCTCTTGAGGAAAGCATCTTACGTATCGGCTGTTCCTTTCCCCTGCATGTGGAAATACGTAATCATTCCTATGTCTGTATCGATGGCAAAAAACGGCTGAGTGCACTTCATGAACTTGATCGGCAGGGAAGACTGGAAGCAAAACGCAGGCTTGTGCCGGTCATGATCATCAATGCAGGTGATTTTCGTTCAACTCCTCATCACAGTATGCGCAACCATCATTAATTATCGTAAAAATAAAGGAATAAGCAAAAGAAAACAATCTCAGGCTTTCCCCAATAAGGTAAGCAATTAGATTGTTTTTTTAAATGATCTCATACTTCCATTCCTGTTCATCATCCTGATAATAATAAAATTCGTTTAGAGTATCCTTTTCAAAGATCGGCAGCATCTCCAGAAAGTCATCTGCGAGCTTATAATTCTTCAGTGCTTCCTTGGTAATCCAGAAAACCTCACCCTCTGAGGAGCTTTTTAATTCACCCGTAAATTGATCACACGTATATAAAAGCACTACATAGCGGGCATGATCATCCGTCTGATATTGTTTGATACCGCAGAGCGAAGGATGCTCAATGGTCAAATTGGTCTCTTCCAAGACTTCGTGGATGACCGAGCGGGTAAAGGATTCTCCCGATTCGACATGACCGCCGGGGAAAGCGATGCCTGGCCAATATTTTGAAGTGCGGTTTTGTACCAGTATTTCTCCTTTTTGGTTGGTAATCATACATAAATTTGTAAAGATAGCGGCTTCCTTTCTGCTCATTTATTTCATCCTTTCTCACATTTGATATTTTATCATAAGTGTTATACATAAACAATTCAACTGGCGGGGCTATGCTTATGCTATAATAACAATAGGAGCTGATCGCATGGAAATTACATCAAAAACAAATCAAAAAGTAAAACAATGGGTACGATATCACCAGAAAAAGTACCGAGATGAGGATCAAAAGTTTCTCATTGAGGGAGAACATCTGATTGAAGAAGCAATCAAGCATGCTGCTATTGAGTGCATTATGGTGAGAAAAGGAGTAAAACATGCTTTTTCGTCATATCCTTGTTATGTGTGCAGCGATGATGTGATGGATAAATTGAGTATGAGTGTGTCAAAAGCCGATATCATGGCTTGTGTTTCCTATTTAAAAGCACCGATGAAGTGGGGAAACCGACTGG
Source organism: Copranaerobaculum intestinale (assembly GCF_009831105.1). Classification (GTDB taxonomy): domain Bacteria; phylum Bacillota_I; class Bacilli_A; order Erysipelotrichales; family Erysipelotrichaceae; genus Copranaerobaculum; species Copranaerobaculum intestinale. The sequence continues at coordinate 279,764 of NZ_WUUQ01000002.1, forward strand.
TTTTGCTGGATCAGGTGCAGGATCCGGGAAATGTCGGTACGATCATCCGTACCGCCTGTTCCTTTGGCTTTGATGGGGTAATTCTATCCGATCAGGCAGTAGATCTTTATAATGAGAAGCTGATACGTTCGACCCAAGGGGCGCTGTTTCATATTCCGGTGTGGCGCCAATCGTTGCTTGAGGCGTTGGAAATCTGTCATAATCATCAAATTCCCGTATATGCAACCAGCTTACATAAAGCGGTTACACTCAGTGACATGAAGCGGGTTTCTTCCTGTGCATTGATTTTCGGTAATGAAGGAAGCGGCGTATCACCGGAATTATTAGCGAAGAGTGATCAAAATATCATAATTGAAATGACCGCTTTTGAATCCTTGAATGTTGCGGTTGCGGCCGGTATTTGCATGTATCACTTTCGAAAGGACTGACGCATGAAAGCACTTGTTTGTATTCATGGATTCGGCGGACTTCGTATTAAGGACTTTGATTATCTGCGGGATCAGTGCCGTGAGGATGGACTTCCGTATTTTGATTTCAATATGTATGATCAAACAGAATGTCCTGACTGGCGGCTGTGGGTAAAGCGTGCGTATCGTGAGGTACAGTCAGTATGTGAACAGGGCTATGAGGTTACACTGTTGGGATTTTCCATGGGCGGCGTCATCGCCGGTTATCTGGCGTCCCGCTTGCCGGTTCAGCGAGTGGTTTTGGTTGCTCCTGCCTATTTCTATCTGGGCATTGACAGTAGCTGCCGTTATCTGAAAAAACTTGGCCGAATGGGAGCGAAGGATGCGCGTGAAATGAATGCTTTTATTCAAGCTCGCTGGTTGAGTGCCCAATACGTTTTTGAATTTATAAAGCTGACAGGAGTGCTTCGCCAAGCCGTAAAAGAGATTGATAAGCCGGTACTGCTGATCCAGGCATCCAAGGATGATATTGTTCCGCCTTATGCGAGTCGCTATGCCATGCGCAAAATACCCCATCAAAATAAACAATGCTGTATGATAGAAGGAGGAAATCATGAAATATTGAATGATAAACGGTTAGGCAGGGAGGCCTATTTGCAGATCGCCGCATTCATGGGTGAATCAGCCATGCTGTATAATCAAAGAGACATATCATAAGGCTGAACAGAGCTTTGGTAAAGATTGAGCTTGAAATAAAGAAATGGATGCTTTATAATAATAGCTGTTAATACGTTGAAAAGGACAAGTAGTAAAGTAACCTGATGAACAGGGAAAAGCGATCACCGATTGAAAGTCGCTTATCATCAGCCTTTATGAATTCACCTTGGAGTGAGGCTAATTCCCTCCCGTTGCCTAACGGTTATCAAAGGAATCTGATAATGAAGTGTGTCGCAAGACGAAGCAGGATGGTACCGCGCTGTATGGCGTTCCTGCAGGTCATGCGGCTTTTTTTATGAAGCGGAAAGGAAATGAATATGGAAAAATTGACGATGTTACGTGAAGAAGGATTGGCTAAAATTGAAGCATGTGCCGATCTGGCGTCATTACAGCAGCTGCGGGTGCTGTATCTGGGTAAAAAAGGACCGATTCAGGAAGTCATGGGAATGATGAAGGATCTGTCTAAGGAAGAGCGTCCAGCTTTCGGTCAGCAGGTAAATGAAATGAAATCGCTGCTGTCTAAAGCGATTGATGATCGCCGTGCTTTGCTGGAAGCAAAAGAGATGAATGAAAAGCTGGAACAGGAAAAAATTGATATCACGTTAGATGGTTATCAGCCTAAGGTTGCAACGATGCATCCGCTGAATCTGGTTCAGCAGGAAATTGAAGATTTGTTCATCGGGCTTGGCTATACGGTTGCGGAAGGCCCGGAGGTGGAACTGGATTTCTATAACTTTGAACGTGCCAATATTCCCAAGGATCACCCTGCTCGGGATATGCAGGATACCTTTTATATCAATGCCGAGGAGCTGCTGAGAACCCATTCAACAGCGATTCAGATGCGCCAGCTTGAGAAATTTTCACCACAGCTGCCAATTAAGGTTATTTGTCCGGGTAAGGTTTATCGCCGCGATGATGATGATGCAACGCATTCCCATCAGTTTACGCAGGTAGAAGGCTTGGTTGTCGGTGAAAATATTACGATGAGCGACCTAAAAGGAACCTTGGAATTTATGGCTAGAAAAATGTTCGGTGAAAAACGCGTAATTCGTTTCCGTCCGAGCTATTTCCAGTTTACCGAACCGAGTGTTGAGGTTGATGTTTCCTGTCATATCTGCGGCGGCAAGGGCTGCGGTGTCTGCAAGGGAACCGGATGGATTGAAATTTTGGGAGCCGGTATGGTTCATCCAAACGTTTTAAAGATGGCCGGTTATGATTCATCCAAATGCAGCGGTTTTGCATTTGGGGCAGGCATTGAACGGATCGCCATGCTGAAATACGGCATTGATGATATCCGTCATTTCTATACCAATGATCAGCGTTTCTTAAAAACGTTCACACGGTTCGAGTAGGCAGGAGGATAATAATATGAGAATCAGTAAAAAATGGCTCCAGCAATATCTGGATGTATCAGATTTAAGCGCTCAGGAAATTGCGGATTGCATTACCGATGCAGGATTAGAGGTTGAGGGATTGGAGGCTATGTCTTCGGGCACTAATCTAATGATCGGTGAAGTGGAAACATGTGTTGATCATCCCGACAGTGATCACTTACATATCTGCCAGGTAAATTTTGGTGATAAAACAGAGCAGATCATCTGCGGTGCACCCAATGTGAGGGCAGGCATCAAGGTGATCGCTGCACTTCCGGGGGCAAAACTGCCGGGTGGTGAGATACAGGCAGGAAACATCCGCGGGCTGGAATCTAATGGCATGATCTGTTCCTTGGCAGAGCTGGGAGTTGATCCCAAGCAGCTTCGTGATGATCAGAAAAACGGCATTGAAATTCTTCCGGCAGATGCACCGATTGGAGATCGTGATCCCTTGGCTTATTTGGGATTGGATGATGTTGTGCTGGATGTATCATTGACACCAAACCGCAATGACTGCATGGCAGGCTGGGCAATGGCAGTGGAAACCGGAGCAGTGCTGAATCGCAGTGTCAAGCTGCCAAACTGTGAAGGAGCAGCAAACGAGGGAAGTGCTACACGTTTAAAGGTTTCTTCGACAACGAAAAAATGTCCATTGTTCTTAGGCAAGGTCATCAATCATGTGACAATCAAGGAATCACCGAAATGGATGAAGGAATTATTAGCCGCAAGTGGTATCAAATCAATTAATAATGTTGTCGATATTTCTAATATTGTAATGCTGGAAACCGGTCAGCCGCTTCATTTCTATGATGTAAAAGCGATTCCAGCTCAGGAGATAACGGTCAAGGATCAGCTGGAATGTACGTATACGGCATTAGATGGCATTGAATATACCATTGAAAAAGATGATTTGATCATCACCTCAGAAGGCAAGCCGATCGGCATAGCCGGTATTATGGGTGGTGATGATTCTAAAATCGAAGCCGATACAGCCGGTATTATCATTGAGGCAGCAAGCTTTCATCATGTGAATATCCGCAATACCAGCCGCCGGCTCAATCTTTCAACTGATGCGAGCATTCGCTATCAAAAGGGAATTGAACCGTTAGCTGCTTATAAGGCCATGGATCGTGCGGTTGCGCTATTGAAAGAATACGCCAATGCAGATGGCTTGGAAGCAACCGTTCAGTACGGTGATGACGCGTATACACCGGTGGAGATCACCGTTTCTCCAAGCCGTATCAACCGACTGCTGGGAACCGATATTGCGGTTTCGGAAATGGTGGAGGTATGCCGTCGTCTGCAGCTTCAGCCATCGATGCAGGGAGAAGATATTCACGTTGTGATTCCAAGTGTTCGTCAGGATTTGCTGATTGAAGCGGATATCGCGGAGGAGATCATTCGGATTATTGGATATGATCGATTACCAAGTACAATGCCGCTGATGCCGGCAACGGTAGGAGCACTCAACGAACGGCAGCAGATGCGGCGCCGGATCCGCAGTCTGTTTACCGGATTTGGTCTGTATGATATGATAACTTATACGCTTGCTTCACAAAAGCAGGTGGATGATGCGATCATGGGGCTGACACCGGTGGTTGAATTGGCTTCACCGATGAGTGAGGACCGCAAATATGTCCGCGGCAGCATTCTGCCAAGTCTGCTTGACAGTGTGGCTTATAATCAAAATCGTTCGGTTAAGGAGCTGGCCTGCTTCGAAATGAGCAGTGTTTACGCGAAAGGAATTGAGGAAGAACATCTGGCAATCGTATTGTGTGATACCCTACAGAAGAGTCAGTGGCAGAATATTGTCATTCCTGCTGATTTCTATACACTGAAAGGCATCATAAAAACAATGCTGGCACAGTTTGGTTTTGAAGGTACTCGGGTTATTGTAAAACCGAATACTGTAGATGTTGAGCATTTTCATCCAAACAAGAGCGCTTGCATTTATATCGGTAAGGATTTGCTGGGCATCTTCGGTGATATTCATCCGATGATGGCAAAGCGTTATAATGTATCTTCTGCGGTTATGGCTGAGTTGAACATGGAAGTACTGTTGAAGAACCGTGCGTCCAAAGTGAAGTTTGCTCCGATTTCCAAATATCCGTCAGTCACTCGTGATCTGGCTTTGGTGGTTAAGACGGAAACTGCATCGGCGGATATCATTGACACAATTCGTAAGAGCGGCAAGCGTATGGTAACGGATGTAGAAGTATTTGATGTTTATACCGGTGAACACGTAGCCCAGGGAAGTAAGTCCATCGCGCTGCGTGTTACATTCCAGTCTGATGATAAAACGCTGACCGATAAGGAAATCAATGAAGTCTATGAGAAGCTGCTGAATGCACTGAAACAGGAATTGCAGGCAGAGCTTCGATAAGATTTTTAAGCGGGTGTGAAAAACATTCGCTTTTTTTATGTGAGCTCCCTTATTTATAGTATAATAAGAAAAAGGCGGGACATGATATGGAACTAGAAAAAACAGTTCAGATGCTCAGCAATAAAGATGCAAAGCAGGCTTATCAAGCGCTGCTGGAGCTGGAAAAACGAAGTGAAGACAGTAATGAAGCCTATGCATTTATGGATATTTACATAAAATTGATGGATGCCGATAATTCTTATGAACGAACAAGGGGCATCCGCCTGCTGGCGGCAAACGCAAAATGGGATGTGAATCGTAAAATAGAGCCGGTTATCAGTCAGCTGCTCAGCCACATTGAAGATGAAAAACCGATTACATCACGTGCGTGTATCAAGGTATTGCCATTGATTGCAAAAGTCAAACCGCATCTAATCGATGGGATGATTCAGGCCTTGGAGAGCTATCACACGATTTATGACAGCAGTATGCAGAAGCTGATCAGTCAGGATCGCATGCAGGCAATACGGATTCTCAGACAATATAAAACCGAATAAAATGCACCTCATTCATTTAATCAGCAATGAATGAGGTGCATTTCCATATAGCGTTTTATTTGGCAGCAGCCAAACGGTAGATAATAATCTCCGGAGGTGCAAACAGACGTACATCCGTATCACGTGTACCCAAACCGTTGGATACGCTTAAAGTTGTCTGCTGGACTTTATAGGTACCCTTATTGTAAGCTTCGGCACCGCTCATTTTATGAAGCGGTCCTAACAGCGGAAGCGCAATCTGTCCGCCATGAGAATGCCCGGCTACCATGACATTGATGTTATTGGTCGGAAGCTGAGCGATCAGATCAGGACAATGGGTAAATACCATATTGAACTCATTGGCGTTGACATTTTGAAATGCTTTGGAAATATCCGGCTGCCCGCCGATCATGGAATCCAAACCAATCAGGGAAATGCTGGCATTCGCACCCTTTCGAATCCGCACCAACTGATTGGTGATCATTTCAAAATCACTATTGTATAAGATGCTGGAAACCATATTTTTGATATCTGCATTCATCAGATCCTGTTCACCGAGCACTGCGAATTTACCGAGCGGAGCATCTAATTTTTTTAGAATTTCTGTCACTTCCTGCTGCTTGGTTTCATCCGGCATCTGTTTTTCCGGAGCGTAAAAGAGATCACCGCCAAAAATGATCACATCGGGATGTGCGTCATTCAGCCGTTTCATCATTTTGGAAAGACGAGTCTTATCCATATAGGCGTTATAGTCAATATCACTGATAAAGGCAATCTGCACATTATTCAAGGACTTGGGAATTTTTGAGCTGGCAGCGCTTTGATAATTTAAATTGACCCGTTCAACGGATACAAACATGCCGTATGCGAGAAAACCGGCAATGATCATAGCGATTGTTAATAGGAACAGCAGAAATTTAAGCAGACGTTTCAGCATGATTACACCTCATATTCTTTCTTATTTTATCATAGTCTTATAAAGAAAGGAATTGATATTCGTGTCAGATACGATCAGGAAACAGATTCAGGAAGCCAGTGCTATATCATTATCGATGGCGCTGATGAAAGGTCATATAGAAGATGCTCGATGCACTTGTCTGCATGGTGAGGACTTCACATTATTAATCGGTTCAGGAGATGTTTTGGAAATGATTGAAACAGAGTGCATGCAGGAAGCACTGTTTCAATATCGCTATGCACAAAGCTCCAAGGTACCGCTGCTTTTAAACAGTGAAGAACCGGCCCGTCTGGAGCCAGGAAGTATCATCCGCGAGGGTGCTGTGTTAAAAAAGGGATGTATCGTGCTGATGGGAGCGGTCGTCAATATCGGTGCGGTCATCGGAGAAGAAACAATGATTGATATGAATGCGGTGATCGGTTCAGGAGCAAAGATCGGCAGACGTACCCACATCGGTGCCGGAGCAGTTATTGCCGGTATGTTAGAGCCGATATGCAAGGATGCGGTGAAGATCGGTGATGATGTATTGATCGGAGCCAATGCTGTTGTATTGGAAGGTATACAAATCGGTAATCAGGCAGTGGTCGGTGCGGGCAGCGTCGTAACCAGGGATGTACCAGAAGGTATGGTTGTGCAGGGGATACCGGCCCGCGTGGTAAAAGCGCGCTGTGAGATTCGAACAGATCCTGCTATCAATGAATCGCTGCGGTAATAAAAAACCGGCTATTGGGCCGGTTTTGCTTGTTTTGCATCAGCGCGCCGAGGTTTGCTCAGCGGCTTTTCCTTATGTTCACTATTTTGTTTCATGCGCTGTGCCCGCTGCTGCTGCATCTGTGCCATGGCCTCTTTGGAATTTAAGATTACCGGTATCACGATCGGATTTCGGTGGGTCTTATTGTAGAGGAACGGCTCCAGTGAAGAGCGGATGGTATTCTTGATATCAGAGAAGGTTATACGCTGGGTCATCTTCTCTTTTAATGCATTGTAAACTACCATTTCAGCTTCTTTCAGCAGACCTTGAGAATCCTTGATAAAAACAAAGCCGCGGCTTACGATCACCGGTTTGCACAGTAGCTTATTCTCGCGGGAATCAATTGCTATGACAACTGATACCAATCCGTTGTCAGCTAATACTTTACGATCCTTTAAGACGGCGGTGGAAACCCCGCTGATATCATTTCCATCAACATAAATATCATCAGCCGGAATACGGATACTGCTTTGGAAGACCTTGCCGTCGCGCATCAGCAGTACATCGCCGTTGGCACAAGTAAAGATATTCTCCGGTTTCACACCGGTTTCAATTGCGGTTTCCCGATGCTGGATCAGCATCTTGTATTCACCATGTACAGGCATAAAGTATTTCGGTTTGATCAACTGCAGCATCAGCTTTTGTTCTTCCTGGGATGCATGCCCGGTCGTATGCAGATTGTTTAAAACAGATTTTGTCAAAACATTGGCACCGGCCTTAAACAATTTATTGACAACCTGATTAACGCTTGCGCCGTTGCCCGGGATCGGGGATGAGGAGAAGACTACGGTATCACCCGGAATCAGCTTGATAAAACGATGCGTACCGCTGGCGATCCGTGACAGCGCGGCTAATGGCTCTCCTTGGGATCCGGTGCAGATGATACAAACCTTATCCGCTGGGGTATGCGCCAACTGCTCCGGCTTCAGGAAGTGTTCTTCACCGACCTTGATATTACCGAGCTTACGGCCGATTTGCACAACATTTTCCATACTGCGTCCGAACACTATAACCTTACGTCCGCAGGCTACCGCAGCTTCTAAAATTTGCTGAACGCGATGCACATTGCTGGCAAAGGTTGCTACGATCAAGCGTCCATTGGTTTTTCTGGTGATTTCCAGGATCATCTGTGCTACCTTTTTTTCGGAAATTGAGAAATCCTCAACTCCCGAATTGGTAGAATCACTCATCAAAAGAGTAATGCCGATCTGTCCCATATACGCCATGATTTGATAATCCGCATTGGTTCCTACCGGAGTAAGATCAAACTTAAAATCTCCGGTTTCTACCACCCTGCCATTGGGGGTATTGATCAATACTCCTAGTGAATCAGGGATGGAATGCACGGTATTGAAAAACCCCACCGTGAAATGCTTCATATTGATCGAGCTGGAAGAATTGATCTCCCGAATTTTCACACTGCGCAGCATTCTGCGCTCCTCTAATTTCTTATTGATCAGTGCCACTGCAAATTTCGGAGCATAGATTGCTTCGATATCGACACTTTTCAAGAGAAAAGGTATCCCGCCGATATGATCTTCATGACCATGCGTGATCACCAATACTTTTCTTTTATGATTATTTTTTACCAGATATCCGAAATCTGGGATCACATAATCAACACCGAGCAAATTCTCTTCAGGGAAATGAACTCCGGCATCAATGATAAGAATTTCATTTTCGTGTTCAAAACAGTACATGTTTTTACCGATTTCACCTAACCCTCCTAAGGCATAGATCATCGTATCTGTACGTTTATGAAGTATTTTATGATTATCATTTATTTCCTTATTAATTCCTTGATGTTTACTTCGCGGTGCGCTTTTTTTGTTTGTAACTGTCATTATAAACTCCTTTCTGTAATAATCAGCACCTTATCTAACTATTTCTATTATAGCATAAGCCAAATTGTTTAAACATAAAAACGCTGTCCGTTATATTACGACAGCATTTTCGTCTTCCTTCCACGGATCAAATTGATCGATATGGTCATAAAACAAGACACCACTTAAATGATCGATTTCATGCTGTAAAACGATGGCTTCATATCCTTTGGCACGAATCGTAACGAATTCATCACGCAGTGCATCATATGCCTTTACGGTAATGCGGGCGTGTCGGAACACATGTCCAACATGTTCATCCTCTACCGATAAACAGCCTTCACCGTTTTCTAAGTAGGAATTCTGTACGGAATGGGATACAATACGCGGATTGATCAGGGCATGCTCGATCTTTGTATCGTCATCCAAATCAATGGCGATCGCCACCATTTGTTTCAGCACACCGACCTGTACGGCCGCAATACCGACTGCCGGCCGCAGGTTATCCTGCTCGCACAGCTCTGGATCATGGGAATTTTTTACATAGGTCAGCATGTCCATGATCAGCTCTCTATCTTGATCGGAAAGCGGAAGCTCCACTTTCTGAGAAGTTTTTCTCATAACCGGGTCATTATCTTTAACCACAACATCCATATTTATTTTCATAGATAACCTCCTTCCTCTGTAAACTCTATTCTTTATTCTAAACAATTTTTTTAAATAAAGAAAGTATTTTCATCTTCTTATTTAAAAAAACTATGAAATTGTGTAAAATAGAAAAAGATTAGGAGCGATGTGGATGAAGGACAAAAAAGTAAAGCTTGCCCTGCGAATGCCGGCAAAATATGATTTCTGGCTGCACCTCTCCATGCTGGTGCTGATCGCATTTGGATCGCTGATGATCATGTCGGCTTCGCTGGGGGAATCCGGTAAAAATTCCTTAGTGGTTTATACGACCGCCATTAAGCAGTTTGCTTTCGTGCTGCTCAGCTATTTTGTTATGTTGTTTCTGGCCAACCATTTCACGATGGTAAAAGCCCGCAAATACGGTCGGCCGATTGGGATCATCCTATTTTTGGTTCTGCTCTCCACATTGTTTTTCACCGATAACGGGACCGGCTCTCACGCATGGATCATCGTACCGCTTCCGTTTGTATCCTTTACCATCCAGCCGTCTGAATTTGTCAAAGTATTTTTGATTGTTATGATGGCTGTATCGATTGAGGTAACCGGACGGCGCAATTTTAGTATCTGGACCATTGTGAAGGTACCGGTGTTGTTTTTTCTGGCCTATGCGGCAGTGATTTTGCAGCAGCCGGATTTCGGTACGCTCGCGATCATTGTCATTATATGCGGGGTTTGTTTTTTGATTCCCAGTCATGTGAACTTGCGGAAATGGCAGAAATATGAAAAATTTTTAATTGTGCTGGGCTTTGCGGCACTGATCTTTTTGATGTCGAATGCCGGTTCGGGACTGCTGGAAAAGCTGCCGTTTGTCGGTTATCAGGTAAAGCGTTTTGAAATGAGCTTAGATCCGTTTGTATCGCCGTTCGGTGATGGTTACCAGCTGATCAATGGATTATATGCGATTGTGCACGGCGGCATTCTCGGAGTAGGGTTTGCCCAGTCTTCGCAGAAGTGGGGCTTCTTAACGCAGGCCAATTCGGACTATATCATGGCGATTACGATTGAAGAACTCGGCATTTTTGGATTGCTGATCGTAGTAATCGGCTATGTGATCATATTACAGCGATTGTTTCATTATGCATTTCTCACGAAGAGTGAGGGTTATAAGATCATTTTAATTGGTACTGCAATGTATATCTTTGTTCATTTCGCTCTCAATGTCGGCGGGATCAGCGGGATGATTCCGCTGACTGGTGTTCCGCTGCTGTTTATTTCAAGCGGTGGATCTTCACTCATATCGATCATGGCGGCCATTGGCATTTCCCAGGCGGTCATATCTCGCATTCGCCGTCAGGAGAACGGATAAAGTAAAAGAACTCCGGACACGGAGTTCTTTTAGAAAGGGAAGAGGAGAAACAAAGATTGGGGGGTTAGCATCTTTACCAGATGCATTCTTAATGTACCCCGTTAAAACCGCTTTATACATAAGGAGTTGAAAAAAATGCGAATTGTTGCAGGAAAGTATCGGTCACGTCCAATCAAAAGTGTACCAGGTGAGCATACCCGTCCCACTGCGGATAAGATCAAGGGAGCAATTTTCTCAAGAATCGGACCTTATTTCGAAGGGGGAAGGATGTTGGATTTATTTTCAGGCAGCGGTAATATGGGATTGGAATCACTGTCACGGGGAATGGATCATGTGGTTTTCTGCGATCACAATCATCATTCAATTCGCGTAATCAAGGAGAATATACATGCGCTGCGGGCTGACGGTGAGAGCGCAGTATGGAAATTGGATTATCGACAGGCATTGCGGCGCTGTTATGAGGAACATTTATGTTTTGATTTGATTTTTTTGGATCCTCCCTATGCTTTAGAGAATAAAGCGGACATTTTAAATCAAATCAGCAGCCTTGGACTGCTGAAGCAGGACGGCAATTTGATTTTTGAAACGGCGAAAACGGAAATTCTGCCGAATGAGATACATCATATCAAGCAGGTAAAATGTGCCGAATATGGAATTACTAAAATTACATACTATCAAAACGAGGTGAAAGAAGATGCATAAAACAGCGATATATCCGGGAACCTTTGATCCGATAACCAAGGGTCACATCGATGTTATTCAGCGCAGCGCCGCGATTTTTGATGAAGTGATTGTCGTGATTATGGATAATGCGGCCAAGCAGTGTCTGTTTACGGAAACTGAGCGGCTGCTGATGATCCAGGACGCATGCAGAGAAATACCCAATGTGAAAACTGATGTCGGTACGGGGCTGAGCGTGCATTATGCTAAGGAGCATGGCGCTCAGATCATGATAAGAGGTATCCGCGAGGTACTGGATTATGAATATGAGCTAAAGACAGCGACGGCTAATATGTGGCTGGCACCGGAAATTGAGACGATGTTTTTGCTGAGCCGGTCGGAATTTGCTTTTCTGTCTTCCAGTGCGGTAAAAGAAATTGCCATGTATACCGATCATTTAGAAGAATTTGTAACCCCGCTCACAGCCAAGAAACTAAAAGAAAAATTTCATTCTGACCAAAAACACGAGTAATCGTGTTTTTTATTGCTTTTGGATACTTTGGATAAGATATCTGATCGATGAATTCTATTCAGGTAAAGACAGCAAACATAAATAATGTTTGCAATTTATTACCATTTTTTATACAATGGAATGGTTTTGTAAGGAAGGATATGGAAGTATGGAAAAATGGAAACAACGAATACCCGGTATTATAGTATGTTTGGTGATCGCGGTTCCGGCTTGGTTTCTTGGACGGAAGCTGCCGCTGATCGGTGGTCCGGTATTCGCGATTTTGTTTGGCATGGTGATTGCGCTGATCAAGCGTCCCAGCGCTGAGATTGAAATAGGAGTAAAGTACACAAGCAAAGCTCTGCTTCAAATTTCAATCATATTATTAGGCTTTGAAATGAATCTTTACAATGTTATTGAGGTTGGTCAGCAATCTCTGGTAGTCATGCTGTTCACGCTGACATCGGCATTTTTAACTGCTTATTTTGTCGGTAAGCTGATGAAGCTTGAAAGTAAGACAACTACGCTGATCGGCGTTGGTACCTGTATTTGCGGCGGCTCGGCGATCGCTGCGACAGCACCGGTCATTCAGGCGGAGGACGATGAAGTGGCACAGGCTATTTCAACGATTTTTTTGTTTAATATTGCGGCGGTATTTCTTTTTCCGGCCCTTGGACACCTGTTGGGACTGAGTGATACGGGATTTGGTATGTGGGCCGGTACTGCGATCAACGATACATCCAGTGTGGTAGCGGCCGGCGCTTCTTGGAGCGCAGCGGCAGGCAACAACCTTGCGTTATCGCTGGCAACGATCGTTAAGCTGACCCGCACCCTAATGATCGTTCCGATTACCTTTGTGCTTGCTGTATATACTTCAAGTAAAGCAAAAAAGGCTGCCGAACCAGGAAGTAATTTTAATATTATGAAAATATTTCCTTGGTTTGTCATCGGTTTTATCCTCGCGGCGATCATAAATACCTTTGTACCGATGCCAAAGGGCTTGAGCCCTAATCTAGTGATGATCGGTAAGTTTATGATCGTTATGGCAATGGCCGCAATCGGCTTGAATACCGATTTGAAAAAGCTGATTACCAACGGTATGAAGCCGATCGGTTTAGGACTATGCTGCTGGTTTGCTGTGGCTGTTGTGGCTTTGATCGTTCAATCCTTTATGGGAACATTATAAAATATATGATTCCAAAATATACCCTCTTTACCGATTAACCCGATAAAGAGGGTATTTTTATATAGGATGCTTGGGGATAAAACTTGTATCGTTAGACCTCTGTACTGATATCCTGCTTGTAACAGCTGCAAATTTTGATATGAGGATAAGTGCTGGGTAGAAATTGATCAACTTGCTGATTAAGAGACAAACGGTATAAAATTATCATAAGGTTTTAATTCCCGATCAGAAACTTGAAATTAACATGTAAAATAAACAGATTTCCTTTATAATAGGAATAGAGGTTTAACGTATCGACATATGGAAATTCGCAGCACCCGCAAGTATGATCAATGGCAAGAAAGCTTTTATCAGATTTCTGTGAAAATTGTAGTATGAAGAAATTGCACAGAATTTGTTCATAAAACAATAAATAAGCAGGATATTTCAAACATATAGTAAGTTGAGGTGAAAATGATGAAAATAAGAAAAGAAATCATGGAATTGCTTCCGGAAGTGAAGCATAACCGCCGAGAGCTGCATCAGATACCAGAGATCGGTTTGGCTACGATAAAGACAAAGGAGTATTTGATTGAACAGCTGAGCGGTTATGGTGTTGATGAAATAAAGACCGGTTATGCAGAAAATGGATTTGCCGTATGGGTGCAGGGACAAAGCAGAGACGCGGTAGGTTTTCGCAGTGACATGGATGCCCTGCCGATTCAGGAAGAAACTACAGTCGCTTTCAAAAGTCATCATGAAGGAAATATGCACGCCTGTGGTCATGACGGTCATATGGCAAATATGCTGGCTTTGTGCCATTATATATGCAAGCACAAGAAACAGCTCAAGCAAAGTGTTTTGTTTATCTTCCAGCCCGGTGAGGAAGGGGATGGGGGAGCACGCCGTATGATCGATCAGGGACTGTTTCGGGATTATCCGATCCAACAGGTTTTCGGAACTCATTTGGTCGGCGATCTTCCCAAAGGCAAGATTGGATGTAAAGCTGGTCCGTTCATGGCACGAAACGGAGAAATTACGATCAAACTGTATGGACAAAGCGCTCACGGTGCTCAGCCGCATACCGGTAATGATATGAGCATTGCGATGAGCAGTCTGCTGCTTCAGCTTCAAACGATCGTATCGCGTAATATGGATCCGCTTCATAATACCGTCATCACCTTTGGTGAAATTCATTGCGGACAGGTAAGCAATGTTATTGCCGATCACGCGATCATGCGGGGGACAATGCGTTCCTTTACGGATGCGATGTATGAGAAAATGAAAATCAGAATGCAACAGATCTGCGATGGAATTGCGGAGAGCTTTCAATGTAAGGCGGAATTGTATATCGAGGACTGTTATCATGTAGTAGATAATGATGAAACCTTAAATGAATTATTGAAACAGGTATGCGGGGATGATTATCTGGAAATTGAACCACGGATGATCAGTGAGGATTTCAGTGATTATCAGCGGGAAGTTCCGGGGTTGTTCTATTTTACTGGAATTCAGGATGAGCGATACAATAAGAATATTCATGACTGTCAGTTTGATTTTGATGAAGCGGCGCTGTTAACCAGTGTTGAAGTCAATGTCCGGCTGCTGGAGGCCATGCATATTTTATAAAAGGAATGATAATATGGATATAAAAATGCTTGTGGAAACGCAGCGAGCCTATTTTAAAACACATCAAACCAAAGGCTATGCATTTCGCATGGCCGCTTTAAAACGTCTGGAAGAATGGATCACGCATCATGAAGATGCTATATCCGCAGCGCTGAAAGCGGATCTGAAGAAAGCGGAAATGGAGAGCTATTTCAGTGAGATCGGTATGGTGAAAAGTGAGCTGAGAGAGGCTCAGAAGCACTTGAAAAAATGGATGAAAAAGAAATATGTGACAACGCCGCTGGCGCAGTTTAAAGCCCGCAGCTATATTCTGCAGGAACCTTATGGTAATGTATTGATTATGTCACCTTGGAATTATCCGTTTTTATTAAGCATCGATCCGCTGATCGGTGCGATTGCGGCCGGAAATTGTGCGATTGTCAAGCCTTCCGCTTACGCTCCTGCCGTCTCGCATGTGATTGCGGAAATGATGACTGCTTGCTTCGATGAAGCATATGTCGCAGTTGTGGAGGGCGGTCGCACAGAGAATACAGCGCTGTTGGATCAGCGGTTTGATTTAATTTTTTTTACCGGCAGTGTGAACGTAGGAAAACTGGTAATGGAGAAAGCGAGTCGTTATGCAACACCGGTTGTATTAGAGCTGGGCGGTAAGAGCCCGTGTATTGTTGATCATAGCGATCATCTTGAGCTTGCGGCAAAGCGGATTGCATTCGGTAAATTTCTTAACAGCGGTCAAACCTGCGTTGCCCCCGACTATGTATTGGTGCAGCACAGTCTCTATGAACCGCTCTGTAGATGTTTGAAAAAGGAAATAGGTAATTTCTTTGGCAGCGATCCTCTGTTAAGCAAGGAGCTTCCCAAAATCATAAATGAACGGCATTTTCATAGACTATGTCATCTCCTGGATGCAGAACCGCATGTGATCGGCGGAAAACGAAATCTGGAAACATTGCAGATTGAACCGACCATTGCGGATGTCTGCACGTTTGATTCCGCCTTGATGCAGGAAGAGATATTCGGGCCGATTCTGCCGGTGATCGCATATGAAAAGCTTGATGAAGCCATCGGGTATATTCGCGAACATGATAAGCCTTTGGCATTATATCTGTTCAGCGATGATGCGAATACGGTTGATCGAGTGCTGAAGGAATGCAGCTTTGGCGGCGGCTGCATCAATGATACGATTATCCATCTGGCATCCTCAAAGCTGCCGTTTGGTGGCGTCGGTGCAAGCGGAATGGGACATTATCACGGATATTACAGCTTTGAAGCTTTCTCACATGCGAAAAGCATCGTTGATAAAGCGGTATGGATCGATATTCCTTTACGATATCATCCATATACAAAGAAAAAAGAAAAATGGATTCGACGGTTTATGAAATAGAGGTGAGCAAATGAAAACGATTAGTGTGGTTGGCAGCTTGAATGTCGATTATATGATTCAAACCGCCCGGTTGCCGATGCCGGGAGAAACACTATTTGCCGAAACGTTTCAAAAAATGCCCGGAGGAAAGGGAATGAATCAAGCAGTCTGCTGTGCTGATTTGGGCAACCATGTACATATGATCGGCTGTGTGGGCAAGGATGATCAGGGACAATTTCTGCTTTCAAAGCTTCATGAACATCATGTGGATACAAGCGGCGTATATCAGACGAATGCTTTGACCGGCTGTGCATTTGTGGCAACCTCTCCCGAGGATAATTCCATAATGGTCGTTAAAGGGGCAAATGATCAGGTTCGCATAGCGATGATTGATGAACAGGCAGATGTGCTTTTGAAAAGTGATATGATCATCGCACAATTTGAAATACCGATGGATACCGTCTCTTATCTGATTGATTTCTGTTATCGAAATCAAAAGTCCCTGCTGATCAACCCAGCTCCGGTGCATACTTTATCTGCATCTGATCTGGAAAAGATTACATATCTTACGCCGAACGAAAAAGAATTTGATTTTCTTTATCGGGAAGAGCGAGAACAAATACTGGCGGCAAATCCGCAAAAGCTGATCATGACTGCCGGCGGCAATGGTGTCTATGCGTACGATGGAAAAAAGCTGCTGCATATTCCGGCGGAAAAGGTAGAGGTTGTGGATACGACCGGAGCAGGGGATGCCTTTAATGGGGCCTTTGCCAGCGCAATAGTGAATGGACGAACCTTTATGGAAGCGCTTATTTATGCCAATCATATAGCAGCGTGCGCCATCCAGCATTTTGGCGCGCAGGCTGCCATTGCTGATTGTGAAGAATAAAAAGAGGATCTGCATTTTGCGGATTCTTTTTGCTTATCTCATTAAAAATATTATCCAACAGCAGGGGTTATGCTATACTGTTAACAGATGATTTCACTGCAAAGAGGAGGTATCTATATGAGGAGCACTACACACTGATATTTTTTCACAAGCTTTGATTGAAACAATGGAGGAAATATACAGTGAAATCAAATTCTTATGAATATCTATTCCTGGAAACCCAGGATCTTTATCTTCGTCCCTTTCAGGAAGCGGACGAAGCATATTTTGCCCGCTGGTGCAATGAACCGGAAAACCGCGGGAAAACAGGTCTGACTAGACCTATCACCCCAGATGCCCAATACCAAGCGCTTCATAAATCATCTTCCGATTCGATATGGTTTGCGATCGTGCGAAAGTCAGATCGGCAGGTGATTGGTGAAACCGGACTGCTGCGGATGTTTCCCGACTGGGGCTGTACCGATGTTTCCATTATGATCTATGATCCAAGCTATCAACATCAAGGCTATGGCAGACAAGCGCTTCTTGCATTGATGAATTATGCATTTGGCGATCTCCACATGCATCGGCTTGCGATCGGAGTAGTCGGCTTCAATCATGCGGCACTGACATTTTATAAAAGCATCGGCTTCAAACAAGAGGGAATTCAGGAAGAGGGGTATTACTACCATTATCAATATCACGATTTTATCATGATGCGTATCCTGAAAGGTGAATTTATTGCTTCCCAAACTAAAAAAAGAGCTCTTTGAAGCTCTTTTTTATGTTTATAGGGTATTCATCCGGATGTTGTCAGCAACCTCCTGCAGATTTTGTTTTGAACTTTCATGAAAGGTGAATTCCACGGCGTCATTTTCATCATAACGGGGTATGAGATGTACGTGAAAATGTTCAACCGTTTGCCCGGCAGCCTCATGGATATTACTTAACACATTGAGACCGGCCGCACCGGTTTTTTCCAAAATATGAGCGCTTAATTTTTTCACGACCTTCATAACGTGCTGATAGATTTCTTCATCACAGTCTACTAAATCGGCCGTATGTTTTTTTGGCATCACCAATGTATGGCCTTTGGTAACCTGCGATATATCTAAGATGGCCAATACTTGTTCATCCTCATAAATAACCTGTCCAGGTATTTCTTTCTGAATGATCTGACAGAAAATACACATCGTATTACCTCCTTTATTTTTTCTATATTGTATCACAATTCTGCATGCATAAGCGATGAAAAGAGACACTGAAACCAGTGTCTCTGCATGCTATTTCTGTACGATGTACGTCGGTTTACTCTCCTTGATGGAATTGTAAATATCAATATCGTATATGGTAAAGTTATACTTTTTTAAATAATATGTGAAAGCTTTGTCGGAGGCATCATCCAATTCTGTTACGGAAGCAATTGCCTCATCCTTGAAATTGTTAGGATCACTATCTACAACTTTTACGACATAAAATTTTCCGGTCGATGCATCACTGATCACTTCATCAATTAATGTATTCGCTTTTTTCACGCTCTTCATTTTGGTGAAGGCAACGGATGACATACCGGTAGTTTTTGAATTGACAACCTTTAAAGCACCATTGAAATTTGTTGTGTTACCGGTCTTTGCATAATCTGAGAAGTCTTTTCCGCCCTTGATCTCATCAAATACTTTTTTTGCAGACTCCTTGTCATCAAATACTAAAATCTGTGCTTTCATAGGATGATATTCATTCATCAGTGTCTTATAATTGTCACTGACATATTTTTTATTTAAAGCCTGTTTCTGCTGATCGACTAAGAAAATGTTCTTATAGTATTCTTCTTCGGTCTTATAGCCGCTGTTCTTTAAGTAATCTGCGAAGCTAGTACCAGCTGATTTCTTATAGTCTTCAAACGCAGCTTTTGCGTTGGTTTCCATTTCCTTGGTTACCGGTACTTCTTTATCGACGATCTGCTTCGTCACCTGTTCAATAACGGTGTTATAAGCGTTACTCATTTTCATTGTTGTATATAAATCTTCTTTTGTGATTTCCTGATTACCGACCTTGGCCACTACCTTATCACCATTTGAAATATCGGCTTTCGCATCACTGCATCCGCTCAGCGCCAATACAGCAGCCGCGGCACACGTGATCCATACGGTTTTTTTCATATCGCTTCAGCCTCCTATTCCTTGATGCCCATGTAATCCATCAGGGCTTTTTTCAATTCTTTATCTTTAAAATCAATTTTTAATTTTTTCGCCTGCTCCCAAATGATTGTGCTTCGCATTTCCGGATTGGCAGTCTGGATGGCTTTATATAAACCTTCCTTGGCATTTTTGTCCTTCATGATTGTATTCATGTCAGTTTCGTCAATTTTGATTTTATGCCAGCCGTTGTAGTCAGTTGAGCTTACTTGTACCCAATCGCTCACTTCGCCTTCCTTCATCGCAAAGGCTTTGTCTTTGAAAGCTTGTACGAAGCTTGTATCGGTATCCGCATAACCGAGGTTTCCGCCAGCTGCTTTTGATCCGGCATCATCTGAGTATTTTTTCGCTACCTTGGCAAAGTCTTCTCCTTTTGCCAGTGCGTCTTCAACCTTTTTCACTTTTTTAAGTTCTTTTTCAGTTGGGTTTTTAGGATCCTCCATCTTGATTAAGATATGAGAGACGACCCGAGGATTTTTTTCCTTATAAATCGGCTCAAACAGTTTTTTCAAATGCTTTTCAATATAACTGTTTGTCAGTTTATCAACTTTCAGATAATGCAGGAAGTAGTCCTCCAGTTCATCAGCACCATAGCCAATGCTGTTTAACCCCTTGCGCAGGAATTCATCAGTATCTGTACCATACTGAGCTTCTACCTGCTGACGGTATGCTTTTGCTTTTGTCTGTGCTTCCTCTTTCAGCTTGGAAGTCGTATCCACCGACTGATCGACAACGGCGCGTTCAAAATACAAATACATGACCGAACCGCCCATGCTGTTTTTCAAATCCTTGTATACATCTTCAGCAGAGATGTTTTTGCCGGAAACGGATGCAACCAGATCCTGGCCGTCGACGCTCTTGCCGGGCAGCTTGTCTTTATTGGTGTCATATGCGTAGAAAATCGCAAAGCTGACAAAGATAAGCGCGATCAGAATTACAAACCATTGTTTTTTTAGTATTTCAATCATGAAAATCCTCCTTAAAAAACGTTGTGTGCATGTACAGCAGCTTCCTTGTACATAATGGACATAAAAAATGTCCAAGCCTGTATTATTATAGTGTATTTCCTATGGAAATGCAATTTATATAGGCTTTTCACGCAATTTCCCACAAATCTTTGAGCATACTAGGAACACGTGTTCGAGATAATCGTTTCAATTGTTTCGATAGGGAAAATCTGCTATGATAGTACGAGCGAAAGGATGTGTGTTTATGAGTGAACTGTTAATCCACAATCTGCATGTTGATGTAGATGGGAAAGAAATATTAAAAGGACTGAATCTGCACGTGAAAAGTGGAGAAATTCATGCCTTGATGGGACCGAACGGGAATGGCAAATCCACCCTGTTAGCTGCTGTGATGGGACACCCGCGCTACCATGTGAGTGAAGGGGAAATCCTGCTTGACGGCAATAATGTATTGGATATGGATGTGGATGAGCGCAGCCGTGCAGGGCTGTTTTTAGGAATGCAGTATCCGGCAGAAGTGCCGGGCGTTACCAATTCGGATTTTTTGCGGGCAGCGATGAACGCCCGTGAAGAACGGCCGGTTTCCTTGTATAAATTCATCAAGGAGATGGAAAAAACGATCGGTGATCTTCAGATGAAACCGGACTTGGCACATCGGTTTTTAAATGAAGGCTTTTCCGGCGGTGAGAAAAAACGCAATGAAATCGTGCAGATGAAAATGCTTCATCCTTCGATCGCGATGCTGGATGAAATTGATTCCGGACTGGATGTCGATGCGTTGAAGGTTGTGGCGGATGCCATAGTGGATATGTATCAAAAGGAAGAGCTCGGATTGATCATCGTATCCCATTATGAACGATTTTATCAGCTTTTGAATCCAACCCATGCCCATGTGCTGATCGATGGAAAAATTGTTATGGAGGGTGATCATGAGCTGGTTTCCCGTATTGATGAGCAGGGGTATGACTGGATCATTGAGGAATTGGGAATTACGCTTGATGAACAAGAGGAAAAGCCACAGCCGCGGATGAGTCTTGGCAGCTGCGCGGTAAAGAAAGAGGCATAGTATGAAGCAGCTGGAAAAGGCAACACATTATGAATTCCATGAGGACGGCTGCTATCATCTTGTTTTAGACGGTGATTGTACGATCACTGTGGATGAACGCATAAACGTTCAGATATATTTCACATATGATAAAGAGCAGACAGATCAAAGGCTGGAGCTTATTGTGAAACCCGAGGCGCAGGTAAAGGGGCTGTTTTTGGCACATGCCCGGTCTGCGGGTTCCCTTCATCATCATTTTCGGGTAATGCGGGATGCCGGCTTGCAAATCGGATACGGAGAATTGCAGGAGGGTTCCATAGATGCGGACATTGTTTGTGATTTGGTGGAGACGGGGGCAAATGCAAGACTGCTTCATACCTGCTTAGCAAATGAACACAAGCATTTTCATATTACCTGCAATCATTTAAAGCCGCATACTGAAGGGCTGATGGAGAATTATGCCGTCGTATCGGAAGACGGAAATTATCGGATGGAAGCCTGCGGTAAGATTGTTAAGGGGGCTTATGGCAGTGCATCGCATCAGCATACGCATGTGCTGACGATGAGTGAGCATCATCGCAGCGAGGTTATTCCTTTACTTTTAATTGATGAAAATGATGTAGAGGCTTCTCATGCGATGAGTCTTGGTCAGCCGGATCGCGAGCAACTGTATTATCTGCAAAGCCGCGGACTTAGTCATAAACAAGCGCTGGGGCTGCTGATGCTGGGGTATATCATGCCGTTATGTCATATCATATCTGACGATGATCTGCAAAAGCAGCTGCAGGAACTCATAGAAAAGAAGGTGGGACTATATGCTTGATCCAAATTTTTACCGCAAGGATTTTCCCATGCTTCAGCATCATCAGATGCAGGGGCAGGAACTGATTTATTTTGATAACGGTGCGACAACTTTTAAGCCGCAGCCGGTAATTGATGAAGTGATGCGTTATTACACCGAGGTGACATCCAATGCTCATCGCGGTGATTACGACTTGAGCTATCAGGTAGATACGGCATTTGAAAATGCCCGTGCCAGCATTGCAAAGCTGATTCATGCCGATCCATCTGAGATCGTCTATACCTCAGGCGCCAGCGGTGCTTTAAATCTAGTGGCATATGGCTTCGGCCGCAAATTCTTACAGGAGGGTGATATTGTGCTTTCAACCGAAGCAGAACACGCTTCCTGTATTCTTCCCTGGATGAAAACATGTGAGGAAACCGGGGCTGAGCTGGATTATATTCCGCTGGATGAGGAAGGACGGCTCACTCTGGATAGTTTTACGGAAGTAATGAATGAACGGGTCAAGATCGTCGCGATAGCACAGGTAACCAATGTGCTGGGATATCAGGCACCGGTAAAGGAAATCTGTGAAATTGCTCACCAGATGGGAGCGATCGTGGTGATCGACGGTGCTCAGTCGGTGCCGCATTTCAGTGTCGATGTGAAAGCGCTGGGCTGTGATTTTCTGGCATTCAGTGCGCATAAGATGCTGGGCCCAAGCGGGGTTGGCGCACTGTATGGCCGCTATGAGCTGTTGGATGCTATGGATACGTTTTTGCTGGGGGGCGGAAGCAATGCCCGCTTTGATATGTGCGGGAATATACTGCTGAAGAATCCGCCGTATAAATTTGAGGCAGGCACTCCTGCTATTGAGGCATCAATGGGATTTGGAGCAGCCTGTGAGTATTTGATGAAAATCGGTATGGACAATGTGCATGCCTATGAACAAGAGCTTCATCGCTATATGATTGACCGGCTTTCCAAGCTGGATAATATTATTTTATACAACGAGCATGCCGATGCGGCAATCGTCACCTTCAATGTGGCAGATGTCTTTGCCCAGGACGCCGCTACGTATTTTAATGCCCACGGCATTGCGGTACGAAGCGGTCAGCACTGTGCAAAATTATTAATTGATAAGCTGCAGACCGGTGCTACCATCCGGGCATCCTTGTATTTCTACAATACTAAGGAAGAGGTAGATCGTTTTGTAGAACTGGCAGCAAAGGCAAATCCTGAGAGCTGTCTGGATGTTTTCTTTTGAAAGGAAGGGTAGTATGGCTTCAATGTTGAATGATCCGATGGTGCTTCGCCAGATTATTATGGATCACTATGAATATCCCCGCAATCATGAATTGACGGACAATGAAAAATATCGGGAAAAGCATATGGCCAGCGATTCCTGTATTGATGATATACGGGTGCAGGCGAAAATCAGTGACGGGGTAATCGATGATATCCGTTTTGATGGTGTTGCCTGCACCATCTCCACGGCATCCACTTCCATTATGAGCGATCTTTTAAAAGGGAAAACGCTGGACGTGGCAAAGGAAATTATCGCGAATTATTACCGCATGATTGATCAGCAGCCGTATGATAAAGAGCTGCTGGAAGAAGCGGTTGCGTTCCATACGGTAGGTTCTCAGGCAAACCGCATCAAATGTGCGACAATCGGCTGGAAAGCCATCGAGCAGCTGATCGAGGAAAGTGAGTCTAAGCATGAGTAACCGTGATGTGTTGAAACAGGAAGAATATCAGTATGGCTTCCATGATGAAGATGTCAGTGTTTATAAAACCAAAAAAGGATTGCGCGAAGAAACAATCCGTGAAATATCAAGCATCAAACAGGAACCGGAATGGATGCTGGATTTTCGTTTGAAGGCGTATCGTCAATTTGAATCAATGCCGCTTCAGGACTGGGGCCCTAATCTGGATGCCCTGGCTTTTGATGACTATACATATTACATCAAACCGAGCGAAAAGCAGGGAAAGGATTGGGAAGAAGTACCGGATACGATTAAAAATACCTTTGACCGACTAGGAATACCGGAGGCAGAACAAAAGTTTTTAGCCGGTGTATCTACACAATATGAGAGTGAAGTAGTGTATCATAACATGTTGGAGGAAGTTGAATCCAAGGGGGTAATCTTCTTGGATACTGACAGCGCACTGCGTAAATATCCGGAACTGTTCAAGAAATACTTTGCTTCGATCGTTCCTTACAGCGACAATAAATTCGCAGCCTTGAATTCAGCGGTATGGTCAGGCGGAAGCTTTATTTATGTGCCGCCGGGGGTGAAGCTGGAAAAACCGCTGCAATCCTATTTCCGTATCAACAGTGAACAGATGGGGCAGTTTGAGCGTACTTTGATCATCGTGGATGAAGGTGCAGATGTGCATTATGTTGAGGGCTGTACAGCGCCTACGTATTCCAAAGACTCGCTGCATGCCGCTGTCGTGGAAATCTTCGTTCACAAGAATGCCCGCTGCCGCTATTCTACCGTTCAAAACTGGTCAGGCAATATTCTGAATTTGGTGACTAAGCGTTGTAAGGTAATGGAGAACGGCTCGATGGAATGGATTGACGGTAATATCGGTTCTGGGATTACGATGAAATATCCGTGCTGCATTCTGGCTGAAGAGGGTGCACGGGGAATGACGATTTCTATTGCCGTTGCCGGTAAAAATCAGATTCAGGATGCCGGAGCGAAAATGATTCATCTGGCGCCTAATACCTACAGCAACATCGTTTCCAAATCAGTATCCCGTAATGGCGGCGAGGTCAACTACCGCGGTACGATCCATCACGCACCGGGCGCTCATCATGCCAAAAGCAAGGTGGAATGCGATACTTTGATTCTCGATAAGGAAAGCCGCAGCGATACGATTCCGCTGAATATCAGCCGCAATCGGGAATCGCAGATTGAACATGAAGCAACAGTTTCCAAAATCAGTGAAGAACAGTTGTTTTATCTGATGTCGCGGGGACTGAAGCAGGAGCAGGCAACGGAAATGATCGTAATGGGCTTTTTAGAGCCGTTTACTCGAGAACTGCCAATGGAATATGCAGTGGAGCTCAATCAACTGCTGAAGCTTGATATGGAGGGCTCAGTCGGCTAATCGAATAATCCTAATGATTTAAACAATCAAAAAAATCATTCTATGCATGCTAAATAAATATAGAAAAAGCAGAAATTGGCGTAAGATTTTACGGATTTCTGCTTTTTTACGTTATGTTTTGTCTGTGATCAGCTAGTGGAAAAGCGAGGATAAAGGTACTTCCTTGATCAGGATAACTTTTGACATGAATAAATCCATCGCAGAGTTCACAAACATGACACACTAGGCTGAGACCGATTCCATAGCCGTCTTTTTTCAAGGTATGGATGCGGTATCCATAATCAAAAATACGCTCCTGCTGGACTTCGCTCATTCCTTTTCCGCGATCTTGCACATATAAAAGAACACTGTTATAGGCTTGACGAAGCGATACTTCAATCGGTTTTTGATCGCCGTATTTTACGGCATTTTCAAGCAGGTTGTCCAATGCTCGGCGAAGCCACTGCTCCTTTCCCAGGATACTGTAATCAGCTTCTTCATCAAATTGAAAAGACAAGGATGGATAAATGCTTCGATATCGGTCACACTGTTCTGCCGCAATCATGGCTAGGTCACAGATCGTTTTCTGCATATCCTGATGAGCGGACAATGCCAGTATGTCATCAATGGATTGTGACAGCTTATCAATATCTCTTGTAATCTGCGGATCATTTGATTGAATCCGTGCTTTCAGCAGCATGATCAGATTTTTCTGTTCATGTGAAATATAGGCATGCAGCCGTTTTTGATCTTCTTCAAAAGCGGTCATTTTTTGATGCAGGATCTGGTATTCTGCTTTTAAATCGTTTGCTTTCACCAAATCAATACGATCATATGATACCTGCATCAGATCATCGGCTATTTCTTTACTGTGTTTTTTATCCAATATGCGGACGCCATATAAAATGATAAATGAAAATAATAAAATACAGAAACAGATCATGGCAATCAATAGCGGCAGATATTGATAAAAAGCTTGTCGGAAATAATCATGCAGCTGCTTGGCGGTGATTGTTGAACGAGTGATTACTTGAGTGCGGAGATTGTCATAATAGTAAATTTGCGGAATATTCTGCATATCGGCATCGGATTTACTGATAAAGAAATAAAAAGATAAACAGATCATCAAAATGAGCAGAAAGGTGCCAATGCTGATCAAAAGCCATTTCTTTTTACTTATGGATGGCATAGAAAGTAACCTTTGCCCTTTTCATTGCATAATACCGATTTTCCGTCAATGATTAGTTTTTTTCGTATATTTGCCATATGGACCCGGATCACTCCGGAGAACGGATCAAATTCTTCATTATATACATGCTCGGCAATTTCACTATTTGAGATGATACGGGGATGCTGACTCGCGATATATTCAAGAATATCATATTCCTTAGGTGATAAAGCAATTTTTGTTTGATCCAGCAGAACGGTTCTGGTATCAACGTCGATGGATAATCCGGCGACTTCAATTTTGGATATCGGCCGACCGTGAAAGCGGCGAATCACCGCCTGGATGCGGGCATGAAGCTCTTTGAAATCAAAGGGCTTTGAAATATAATCATCGCTGCCAAGCTGAAGTCCTTTGACACGGTCTTCAATATCATTTCGGGCACTTACCACCAATACCGGACATGCTACTCCTTTCATACGCCACGCTGCCAGCAAATCAAATCCATCCTGATCAGGCAGATTTAAATCCAACAAAACCGCATCATATGTATTATCATGTATTTTTATATCAGCAGCTTCACCACATGATGCGTAATCACAGGCGTAGCCATATTCACAAAGACGCTCGATCATCAGCGCAAGCAGCTCTTCATGATCCTCAACGATCAACAGCCGCATCAAATCACCATCCTTTCTTTTCGTTTATAAACTATCAAAGGTACAAAGCTTACGTTTCAAGCTCTGTACCGTTGCTTATGAAGCTAACCAGCGTATACTAGATTTCCGCTGCTCATGCCCCAAATTTCATCAGCATATTTGGTGACTTTTTTTGAATGTGTAACGATGATTACACACTTGTTCTGATTGTGTGCAAGATCAACGAGTATTTTAATGATTTCTGCTTCAGTTTCCTGATCGAGATTTCCGCTTGGTTCATCAGCCAGCAGAATATTGGGATCATGAGACAAGGCACGGGCAATTCCGATCCGCTGCTGTTCTCCTCCCGATAATTTTAACACTTTCCGAAAGGCGGTTTTTTCATCAATTCCGACACTTTGAAGGAGCTGCAGAATATATTGCCGATCGTGGGTATGCTTCGACTTGCTGATTGCCATGGACAATTCAATATTCTCGTAGGCTGATTTATTTAATAACAAATTGTAGCCTTGAAAGATGACACCAATTTTATGAGCACGGTAATCATCACGGTCAGCTTTACCAAGATCGTTATTTTCATAAAGGATGGAGCCTTCGCTGCTGACATCCAATCCGGACAACAGGGAGAGCAAAGTTGTTTTTCCGGATCCGGACTTTCCGATAATACAATAGACCTTACCGGCTTCAAAATCAATATTAATATTTTTCAGCGCACGGCGTTTGGTATTTTCATACCGATAGCTTACATTTTTAACTGATAATAGAGACATATGTGTTTATCCTTTCTTAATTTCGTTCCCGAAGAATTCGCATCGGTTCGAATTTCATAGCATAATAGGAGCTCATGATACTTGCCAATAGGACTAGGAAGAGTGCAATGCCGCCTAGCTGCAATATGGAAGATATTTGCAGTACTGCATCAATATGTGTGATTGCGGTATGATCAGTAGCCAAACCACCGGAGAACGAGCTGCCAATGTTTTGGGATAAGCTGCCGCCCATTCCCTGAGAAGCTAATTTATCAGCCAGCATCATGTCTGTAATAGGCTGTGCCAGCAGACTGCCGATAATAAGGCCAATGGCAAGACAGACTACCATGATCATAGCAGATTCTAGCAGCATTTGAAGAACAATATTTCGCTTTTTCATACCCATTGCGCGAAGGACACCAATCTCGTATTTTCTTTCGCGTACTGCCAGCATAGATAGTAGCAGCAGAATAGTGGCTCCCAACACAAGTACCACACCGAGGAACACAGCGGCGACTGTGGACATTTGCTCAATCGGCTTGATAAATGCATTATAAGCAATATCATCGGTTTTTACAGAATAATAGTTTGATAATCCAGCTTTATAAGCTGCTTTTTTAAAGGCATCCAAATCTTTTGGATTTGATAAAAAGAAAGTTCCTTGCAAAATCGGGTTATAAGCATATTCTGAATTGATAAGGCGATCTGTCTTAGTAAAGATCTCACTGTATGTTTCATCATTTTCGCGATGGTAGATACCGCTGATGCGGAATGTCATCGGTTTTAAAACCGTACCTTCCAGATTTTGGTCATGGATATCCTTTGCCTGAAAGGTATCACCGATTTTAAAATGATTCAATTTTGCCAGCTCATCGGATATCACGGCTTCGTCTGCTGCTTTTGGAAATCTTCCCTCACGCAGCTGTGCTTCACGGCTTTGGAAAGCCAGCGCGTTGGATACATTGTCAAATCCGCTGATCTGCATATAAGGCACTCGAGCTCTTTCTAACAGTTCACCGACTCGCTGCATTTCAGTATAACGTTTTTCGATTGGTTCTTTGAAGGTGATCTCATCAGCGATTGCTTCCATGCTGGCCGCGTATTCAACCTTTTTTAGGTAGGGAGAAGCTGCCATTTTTTTGACGATCTCATTAGTAATCGGAGGAGTGGTAAAATCTTCATTTTCGTTAAATTGATTTGCGATTTTTTTATAATCCGGTTCTATATAAACCTGAGTACTGAGCTGATCCTTATATTCTTTAGCGATCTCATCCGTATTGTCACGAATGACGATGGCGACACAGCTCATCGTTATTACGAGCAGAAATATAACTGCAATCATAATATTTCTGCCGGCATTTTGAAAAATATTGCGAAAAGCATTTTTAACAATATACATAATATACCTCATTTCTTTCATCATGTACCACATCTTAACACAGCCTGTGTTAATTTTAAGGCAAGATTTGTGAGGCTTACGGTGATTATTTAAAAAATATGAAGTTGCTGAATTTGATGCTGATACCTCACTGATAATCTTACTGTTTTGTTGACAGTATGAAACCTATCAACTTTTTCCATACTAAAAAATGAGGATGTGAAGGTATGAAAAAAATCGGTCCGGCGGTTTATCTAATGAATTTTTTGGCTTTTTTTGCGATATCTATGGTGAATACCCAAATGATACCGTATTTGTCTAAGGTGGGATATGGGGTCATGGAGCGTGGGTATATTTTGGCTGCTAATTCCATTGTCGCGATCGGCGGACAGCTGCTGTTTGGTTATTTGTGTGATCGCTGCCGCAAGATTCGCCGTTTCTTCGGCATTGCCTATGTTTTACTGCTGTTCAGCAGTATCGCGATGTTTGTCGTGCAGCAAGAGCTTTTCTTTTATCATCTGTTTACGGTAGCGTTAATGGGCGGTATGGTAAAGGTCATCATGGGTCTGGATGAAACATGGATGCTGGAGCTTGATCAACAAAACTACGGCAAGCTGAGGGCGGCCGGAGCCATGGGACTTACGATTGGATCTCCGATCGCCGGCTATTTGATACGACAGTTTTCTTATATGTCATTGGTATACAGCATCATCGGTATATCAATCCTGCTGTTTGTCTGTTTAAAGAAATCTCCGGATGCCAAGCGTGAGGGGGATGAACGGGTGAATTTTAAGAGCTTGGGTCTGCTTTTAAAAAATAAAGCATATCTATTATTGGTTACGATCTTTCTGCTGGTCTATATGATCGGTACAGCGGATCAGTATGTCGTAATCGATAAGATGCTGGCAATCGGGGCAAACAACGCGCAGGTGGGCTTTAAATGGGCATTGCAGTCATTTATGGAAGTACCATTGTTTTTAGGTGCCGCTTGGATCTTGAAAAAGTTTAAAAACTATACGCTTTTGATCTTTGGTACGGTGATGTATTCTTTGAAATTTGTCTGCTATGGCTTTTCGTTTCATCCTTGGATGATCATTGCGACGACTACCTTGCAGCTGGTTACACTGCCGATCATCATGCTTACCAGTAAGGTGCTGGTAAATGAGATCACACCTAAAAAGCTGCAGTCCAGTGCTCAGATGTTCGCGATGGCGATCTTTATCGGGGTCAGCGGATTGATCACGCCGCTCATAACGAGCTTTCTTTGTGATCATATTGGTTATGACTGGACGCTGTATACGGTTGCGATTTTTGGCATCGTACCGTTTCTGTTGATTCTTTGGTACAAGCACATGGATAAAAGTGATTATCAGCAGTCGAAATAATCGATGTGATTTCATAAGGAAGATGATATAATAGGAACGCTGAGAAGGGGTGGAAATGAATGAAAGCTTCAGAACGCACCTGGCTCATTGATTTGGATGGTACCATGTATAAGGGAAATCAAAATATTGAAGGAGCCAGAGAATTTATCGCTTTCTTACAAAAGCAAAAGGCAGAGTACCTGTTTGTTACCAATAATGCGACCAGAACGTGCCTTCAAAACGCAGAGCATATGCAAAAGCTTGGTTTCACCAACCTTTTTGAACGTGATTTTTTTACCAGTGCGATGGCATCGGCCAGCTATATTGCCCGTCATTTTGATCAGCGCAGAGCCGCATATCTGGGCGAAGCGGGGATGGAAGAAGCGCTGCTTGCAAATCATTTTCAAATTTGTGAGGAGCACGCCGATTTTTTATTTGTCGGACTGCAGAAGCAGGCTGATTTTATGGATTACAGCCGTGCTCTGAATATTCTTTTGGGCGGGGCAAAGCTGGTTGGAACCAATGCTGATCGGCGGCTGCCTGATGGTGATGATTATCTGATCGGTAATGGGGCGGTTGTGGAAATGCTGAGCTATGCCAGCGAACAGCTGCCGATTATGATCGGCAAACCCAATGCTTCCATGATGGAAGAGGTCATGCTGTATCTGGGCAAAGCAAAAAGTGAATGTATCGTTTTGGGTGATAATCTTGAGACCGATATTGCATTTGGCATGAATAACGAAATGAATACTGTCTTTGTAAGCAGTGGCGTACACACTTTTGAAGACGTGAAAAAATGTCATAGTAAGCCATATATGCAGGTGTCTGATTTATATGAATTAATGGAATTACTGGTATAATGAAAAAGCAGATACGATAAACTGAAGTAGGAGTGATGTTTATGGATGTATCTACTTTTTTTATCGTATGGCGGGATCTCGGACTGTTTTTGTATGCGGTTTTGAAAGCATTTCTGCCGCTGCCTTCACTGGAGGTTATCCTGGTGCCGCTGTGTATTACGAGTCCTGAACGTTGGATCATCTATTCACTGGAGGGAGCAGCCGGGACATTTATCGGTGGGGCAATCGGATATTTTATCGCGTACTGCATGGGACGTTCCGCACTAAGCCATATGGCAAGTGAGAAGGATATCGTAAGCGGAGAGCGATTGATGGAGCGCTATGGCATGCTGGCGGTATTCATCGGCGGCGTTACGCCGATTCCGGATTTTCTGCTTGCGTATTTAGCCGGCTTTACTCATATGTCCTTCTTAAAATTCACCTGTACCGATGCGATCGCAAGGCTTATGCGATCCCTGCTGGTAACAGGCGTATTAAAAGAGCTTGGTACGGTCATGAATGTAGATCGTTATGGAACAATTTTTTCATTTGGCATCATGGCCATTTTATTGCTTCGATGGCTGTTTGATAAAGTAAAAAGCCGCTCAGCGAGCTGAACAGCTTTTGATAAAAGCGGGAATTATCCGATCGGATTTACCCATTCGTTCGGGATGCCACTGCACTGCCCAGACTGGTAAAGAATCGTGCTGGAACGCTTCAATCGTACCATCGGGATGCGTTGCGGCAATTTGCAGATGATCGGCGAGCTTGGCAATGCGTTGATGGTGATAGCTGTTAATGAAGATCGGTTCTTCATACAGATTGCTCATAAAGGTATGATCGTGAAGTTTTAAAGCATGCATCGGCTGAGTTCCATCACTTTGCGCGTGTTCTTCTTTATTAAAATGCTGCTGCAGCGTACCGCCGAAATAGACGTTCAATACCTGAAGACCGCGGCATATACCCAAAATCGGATTGCCGGCTTTCAAAAAGGCTGAGATCAGCGCATAATCCAGCGCATCAATCGGCCGCTCATAGATATGTGCAAGCGGATGTAACGGCTCTTGAAAATAAGCGCTGTCCATATCATTGCCGCCTGGTACTAATAAAGCATCGCACTGCTTGGCAAACCAATCACTCTGATCATAGCTCATCGCCATGATGAGGCTTGCACCTGCCTGCTGGAAGGCATCCGTGTAAAAAGCATTACAGAAATACTTCTCCATGCCATCCAGAATCTCACAGCGGGCAGCTACTGCTATCTTTAACATAAACATCCAACCTTTCCCAATATACTATGTTAAATCAAGGAAACTTCTCCTGTATCATAGCGTAAAATTTACACAATGAAAAGAGATGTTTTAAAATGTTCGTTTTATACCCGAGAAGGTATAATTAATCGTAGTATTTTATTGACAAGGTTTTGAAAAACCAGTATGATTATTGCAGGTAGAGATACCTCGTGGAAGTATTTCGCTAGTCTATCTTTTCTTCCCCCACCCATATGGATAGATTAGTATCTCCCCCAAAAATTATGATATACTTCCACGCAATCAACGAAAAAAAGACGTCTTAAGGGATGTCTTTTTTTATCTGTGCTTCGCTTTGCTTTATGCTATAATGTAAATTATAGATAAAAGCAAGGGAGTGGTGATGATGTTTAATCCATATTATGATGACTGGATGAAATTAGAGCTAGACACAGCGGTGCTGGAGGTTAGGGAAGCAGCGGGGAAATACTGGCATGCTTTTGAGGAAACCGTCTTTTATCCGGAAGGTGGCGGCATGGATCGGGATACGGGTACGATCAATGAACATGAAGTGCTGGATTTAAAGACGGAAGATGACAAGGTATGGCATCTGCTGGATGAGAAAATACAGGGTCGTGTCCATATGCGTGTGGATAAGGATCAACGGGTGATGAAATGTCAGGTACACAGTGCATCACATTTGATGTGCGGAATTATGAACAAGGTTTATCATGCGGATACGATCAGTTTTTATATGAATGAACATGACAGCGGAGCTGAAATGGGTTTTGAAACGTTTAATGATGAAATCATGAAGGAGCTGGAACGGCTATGCAATGATTACATTTTACAGGATCTGCCAATTGAGATTATTTATCCGACACCAGAGGAAGCACAGCAGCATGTGCTCGACGAAAAATTAAATCATGAAGATCTGCGTGCAGTGATCATCGGAGATATTGACTATAATATGTGCGGCTGCATTCATGTGCCGAGCCTTCGCTACCTGCAATCGTTTAAATTTTTAAACTATGAAAAAACGACTCGCGGTTACAAAATCAACTTCGTCTGCGGAGAGCAGCTGTTACAAACCTATGGCAAACAGATCAAGGTGCTCGCGGACAGCGCTAAGAGCTTAGGCGTGCCGCAGTTGAATCTGAAAGCGGGTATAGACAAGCTTCAAAGTGAATTGAAAGCATCGAAAAATGAAGCGAATAGCTGGAAGCAGCAGGTAATCGAGCTGAAAGCAAAAATCATGCATGAAGAAGCAGAAGCACCGTGTCTGTTTCATGAATTCGACGATATGGATATTAAAACCTTTCAGGGCTTCTGTTCTTATTTTGTGCGGAATTATGAGCATGGTATCTTCTTTCTATGCAAGGTCGAGGATCGCTGTCATGTGATGATATCTCACAGTAAATCTTTTGCCTATCCGTGCGGAGAACTGTTTAAAAAATTATCGGCTGAATACGGACTGCGCGGCGGCGGAAATCCATCCATGGCGCAGGGCGGCGGGGAGTACAGCGAAGCGCTGGTCAACGCCTTGAAGGCTCTTTGCGATGAACAAAATCAGAGTGCCGCATCATGAATGTAACGATTCGGCCGCTGGTTATGAGCGATTTGCCGGATATGGTGAAAGCCGCAAATGATCAGGGCGTATCTGCTTTTTTGCGAGATCGCTTCCCGTATCCGTATACTGAGGAAGCCGGCCGCAGCTATTTGGAATTTTGTGAGAATGCCGATCCTTCGCAGACACTGCAGTATGCAATTCTTGTCAATGGAAAATTTGCCGGCACAATCGGCGTTGAAAAAGCGTGTGATGTATATCGCTTGAACGGTGAGCTTGGCTACTGGCTTTGTCGATCCTATTGGGGGCAAGGGATCGCTACCAAGGCTGTTTCGCTTATGGTGAAGGAAGCTTTTGCCAAGCTGGACATCAACCGTATTCATGCAGAGGTATTTGAACCCAACAAGGCATCTCAGCGGGTTTTGGAAAAAAACGGCTTTGTAAAAGAAGGTCATTTTCATAACAGTGTTATTAAATACGGGCAAATCATTGATTCCGTTATTTATGCAAAATTACTGAAATGATATTATTTACTGAATGATAGAGAATAGCGATCATTATGCGGAAGTTATACGATAATAGATTTTTATGCATAATCTCAAATGAAAAGTACATCCTTCAATTTTGAGTTGAGATGTACTTTTTTTATTTTTGTAAATATTTACCCTGCCAGCTATTCCGCCGTGCAAGCTCTTGATCAATGCCGTTCAGCACTTTCTTTTTATCAGTTGTCCATACCGGAGCGATGAGATCACATGCACGTCCGTCACCGGTTAACCGCTGGATAACGATTGATGAAGGTATGCGTTCCAGCTGATCGACAACTAGAGAGATATAGGCATTTCGAGACATGATCGGAAAAGGAGTTTGTTCATAAAGCTCTGCGAGCCGTGTGTTTTTCAGGATATGAAGCATGTGAAGCTTTAAGCCATGGATCGGAAGTTTTCCCACCCGTACTGCATTATTCAGCATTTGCTCATAGGTTTCACCGGGAAGTCCGTTAATGAGATGAACAACCACTTTTAAATCGGTATCCTTCAGCTTATTGATAATATTCAAAAAGGTTTGATAGGAATGCCCGCGGTTCATCAAATTTGCTGTTTCATCATAGGTGCTTTGCAAACCGAGTTCAATCCAAACCGGCTTATGTTCACAAAGGGACTGCAGATATGTAATTTTCGCATCGTCGAGTGCGTCTGCTCTTGTGCCGATTGATATGCCGGCACAGTCGTCCAGCTTCAAAAACGGCTCAAAGCATTCTTTCAGTTTGGCGATGCTGCCATGGGTGTTGGTGAAATTTTGAAAGTAAGCGATGCCTCGGCATTTCGGCCATTTTGCCTGATACTGCTGTTTTCCGGCCTCATACTGCGCAATTAGATCAAGTGTACGTGACTGGGTGAATTCTCCGCTTCCTTGTTCACTGCAGAAAATACAGCCGCCGACACCGCAGGTACCATCCCGATTGGGACAGCTGAAACCGCCGTCCAGTGCAATTTTAATCAATTTCTCGTGAAACTGGGTTCGCAGGTAATAATTCCAGGTATAATAGCGCTTATTATCGGATGAAAAAGGAAATGGATTTATCATGTTGTTCCTCCTGCTCGTTATTGTATCATAAGGACATATGAAAATCATGGAAGTTCTTATAATTTATCTTTTCAAACAGCACCCTTTGGGATATAATATGTAATACGCAATACATCTAATCATAATCGTGATGTAATAAATTTTCATCAATTTATAATTGGTAATTATTGGAATGTGCAGGGGTGAGTATCGAAATGATCAAGGAAAGAGAAAAAATTCAATGTGCTACCTGCCCGGTGCAGTATGTCCTGGTTTATAAACAGGTTAAAAACATCAATATGCGGATAAATGATCACGGGGATGTCGTGGTTTCTGCTAATCCGATCGTATCTAAAAAGCGTATTGATGATTTTGTTGCGAGTAAATATCTTTGGATTCAGGAACACCGTGATAAAGTGCAGCACCGCAATGCAGTATGCCAAGAGGATGCTTCTTTGTTTATGCTGTTCGGCCGTGAGTTGAAAATCAAACATTTATGCGGCAGTATGAATCGGGTGTGGTATGATGATAATAACCTATATGTACAGACGAAAAAGGGTCAGAATTACCAAAAGGTGCTTGATGCTTTTATCGATCAGCAGTGTCATGATGTGTTTGAGGACATTGCACACATTACGCGGCGGATTTTGAAGGAGTATGATCTTCCCAACGCAGATATCAAAGTGCGGCGCATGAGCCGCCGCTGGGGAAGCTGTATACCTGCGAAACAGCAGATTACACTAAGCCGCAGACTGATTCATTATCCGATAGAATTCATTGAATATGTAGTGATGCATGAATTTGTGCACTTCATCCAGCCAAACCATTCCAAAGCCTTTTACGCAATTATCGAATCGCATATGAAGGATTATAAGCAGCGTATTGAACTCGCTGCCTGATCATAAGAAGGAGACTGCCATGAAACTGATTACTGATACTTCGGCTTTATACACGATTCAGCAGGGGGAAGCAAGGGGGTTCACAGTAATACCGCTCTGTGTGAGCATTCATGACCAGCATTATCGAGACTTGTGTTTTGATAGTGCTGTTTTTTATGAAGAAATCAAAGCCGGCTACATTCCGACTTCTTCTCAGCCGCCGATCGGAGAAGTTATTGAAATCTATGAACGCTATCCAAATGAAGAAATTTTACATATTTGTATGGCTGACGGTCTTTCCGGTACCTATCAGAGCGCTTTAACCGCAAGAGAGAGCATATCCGACAAGGAACGCGTAACTGTGCTGAATTCACAAACGCTGTGCGGTCCTCATCGTTATTTGGTGGAAAAGGCTCATCGGCTGATGCTGGAGGGCAAAGTGATGAAGGAAATCGTTGCTTCACTGCAAGAAAGCATTTCCAAAACAAATTCCTTTTTGATTCCGCAGGATTTTGGTTTCTTGAAGCGGGGAGGACGGCTGAAGCCCGCTGCCGCTACGCTGGGCGGATTGCTGAAATTAAAACCGGTGATGATGGCGGTGGACAACGGCACACGGCTGGATAAGTTTACGATCAGCCGGACACTTACGCAGGCAGTCGCAGCAGTGCTTGATTTTTTTCAGAAGCAGGGAGTAAATGGGGATTATCATATTTACGTTGCCCATAGCCGGGCTGAGAAAGCAGCCTTGAAGATTATGGATGCCCTGCAGGCAATATTCCCTGATGCTGTATATGAAATGCTGGAGCTGTCTCCTGCTTTTATCACCCAGGGCGGACCTGATTGTATAGCTATCCAGTACATTCATAAGTAAAAGTTTAAAAGGCAGATACGTCTGCTTTTTTTTCTTGCTTTATTTACTTGGCTCACATTGCGTCAAGTCATGAAAGAGCGTAAAATAAACATATGATAGTACAAAATGGAAAGGAGAATATGATGTATCTTATAACCAAGAAAGAAGTGCTGAATCCAACCGTTACCAAAATGGTTGTGCAGGCACCGTTTATTGCCAAAAAGGCACAGCCCGGACAGTTTATCATTTTACGGGTACAGGAACAGGGGGAACGAATTCCGCTGACCATTGCGGATTATGACCGTGAGGAAGGAACGATTACGATCATTTTTCAGATCGTAGGACGTACCACCAAGCTCTTGAATATGTTGAATGAGGGTGACAGTATCTTGGATTTTGTCGGACCGCTGGGAAAACCGACTGATATCAAAAATAAGAAGCATGTCTGTGTTGTCGGCGGGGGTGTCGGCTGTGCGATCGCTTATCCGGTTGCCAAGGGACTTCATGAACAGGGGGCAAAGGTTACAGCGATTGCCGGTTTCCGTTCTCAGGACCTTGTGATATTAGAAAAGGAATTTCAGCAGGTCAGTGATTTTCATTTGATCAGTGACGATGGTTCGACCGGACGCAAAGGGCTGGTTACCGATGTGTTGAAAGAATTGATTGAAGCAGGTGAGAAATTTGATGAGGTCATTGCGATCGGACCGTTGATCATGATGAAATTTGTCTGTATGCTTACAAAAGAATACAATATTAAGACCATGGTATCCATGAATCCGATTATGATTGACGGTACCGGCATGTGCGGCGGATGCCGCCTGAAAGTGGGCGATGAGACAAAGTTTGCCTGTGTTGACGGACCGGATTTTGACGGTCATCTGGTTGATTTTGATGAAGCGATATCACGATCTCGCACATATGCGGATTTTGAAGCGCAGGAGCGGGAACGCGAGTGTCATTTACTGAAGGAGGGTGCTTAACATGCCGAATATGAGTTTAGAAAAAGTGGCGATGCCAGTGCAGGACGGCATGGTTCGCAGTCAGAACTTTGAGGAGGTAACCCTTGGCTATAATGAAGCCATGGCGAAGGAAGAAGCTGAACGCTGTCTGCACTGCATCAATAAACCATGTGTTGCCGGCTGTCCGGTAGGTATTGATATTCCAACCTTTATTGAACAAATCAAGGAAGGCGATATGGAGGGTGCCTATCACACGCTGAAGCTGTCCAGCTCACTGCCTGCGGTATGCGGCCGCGTATGCCCGCAGGAATCGCAGTGTGAACAAAAATGTGTACGCGGTATCAAGGGGGAAGCCGTGGCGATTGGCCGGCTGGAGCGATTTGCGGCAGATACACATATGGCAAAGGCGGTTGAAGCAATCAAGCAGCCGGTGAAAAACGGCCATAAGGTTGCGGTGATCGGCGCCGGCCCGGCGGGGCTTACCTGCGCCGGTGATCTGGCGAATGCCGGCTATGAGGTTACCATTTATGAGGCCCTGCACGAAGCAGGCGGTGTCTTGGTCTATGGTATTCCGCAATTCCGTCTGCCCAAAGAAATCGTACATCAGGAAATTGACAATTTAAAAAAGCTGGGCGTTGATATTGAAACCAATATGGTTATCGGCCGGGTTTTAACGATTGAGGAATTGTTTGAAATGGGCTTTGAGGCAGTCTTTATCGGCACCGGTGCCGGCCTGCCCAATTTTATGAAGATGCCGGGAGAAAATTTGAAAGGAGTATACAGCGCCAATGAATTTTTGACCCGTATTAATTTAATGAAGGCCTATGAAGAAGGAGTGGATACACCGATCCAGCATGCTAAGAAAGCCGTTATTGTCGGCGGCGGCAATGTAGCGATGGATGCGGCGCGCTGTGCCAAACGACTGGGAGTTGAAGAAGTCAGTATCGTATATCGCCGTTCTTTAGAAGAGCTTCCGGCGCGTAAGGAAGAGGTGGAGCATGCCATGGAAGAGGGCATCAAGTTTGAGCTGTTGACCAATCCGATCCAGGTGCTCGGTGATGAACAGGGCTGGGTGAAAGGCATGGAATGCGTACGGATGGAGCTGGGTGAACCGGATGCCAGCGGACGCCGCCGTCCGATTGCAGTTGAAGGAAGTAACTTCATTATGGATATTGACTGTATGATCATGGCAATCGGCACTTCTCCAAATCCTCTGATCCGCTCAACGACCCAGGGATTAGAAGCTAATCAGCACGGCTGTATCGTGGCGGATGAGAACGGACTTACGTCACTGCCGGGAGTGTATGCCGGCGGTGATGCGGTAACCGGTGCGGCGACGGTAATTCTGGCAATGGGTGCCGGTAAAAAAGCTGCACATGCCATTGACGCATATTTGATGAAGAAATAAAAAAATATCTGAAAGGGGTTACATTTTATTACAGGATGTGGTAAAATACGAATAGAAGAAAGGGAAGACCTTCTTCTAAACCATCATTTTTTTCATTCTAACACCCTCTTTCAAAACACTTAGGCAATGTTTTGAGAGAAGCTATTTGTGTATTCTTTACATTCCTTCCTTTTATGTAATCGCACAAATGCAAATGTTTCTTATTCATATTTCCTTTCAATTACATGTTTAAGACACTGTAAAGCACAGACGACGGTCTGTGTTTTTACATTACGGGAGGTACAGTTTATGAAAATCCATATCATCGGAGCCAGCGGCAGCGGAAAATCAACCCTGGCCGGTAATTTGTCAAAGCTGCTTCAGATACCGCATTATGATCTGGATGATATATTCTGGGACAATACGCAAAAGACTTATGGAGTAACCATGCCACTGGCGAAACGAAGCCGCATCTTTCATTCGATTTTGCTTCAGGATGCGTGGATCATCGAAGGTATTTATACTAGCTGGATTCAAGAGTCGCTTCAGCAGGCGGATCATATCATCCTATTGGATATATCTCTTGCAAGCTGTCGTTGGCACGTCATGAAACGTTTTTTCAGACGAAAGCTCGGATTGGAGAAAAGCAAGCGGGAGTCCTTGAAATCCCTTGTAAAGCTGCTTTATTGGATGAGTGGTGATCATTTGTCAAAACAGGAATACTTTGCGATGATCGAGGAACGATTTCCGCTTAAAACGGAACATTTAAGAACCGCCCAGCAGATAGAGGAAATGATTATCGGTTTTGAAAACGGCAGTTGACGGAATCGGCTTTCTTTTGTATACTAAACGAGTAAAAGCTATGAAACAGAGCAGTAGCGTCAAGTTGCCTGTGATAGAGATCTGATGGCTGGTGGAAATCAGAACAGTAAACGACGTGAACTCGCTGTGGAGCTGATGGAAATCCGTATTTTCCCGCGTTAAGGGTTGAAGGGCATATCCAGAAGGATATGAACTAAGGTGGTACCGCGTATAAAACGTCCTTAGAAGGACGTTTTTTTATGTTCAGAGAGGTGGATAAAAATGGCTACATTTGATCACAAGACCATTGAGAAAAAATGGCAGAATTATTGGCTTACCAACAAAACATTCGCGTGTGATACGCATGATTTTTCAAAACCGAAATACTATGTGCTGGATATGTTTCCGTATCCGAGCGGAAACGGTCTGCATGTCGGGCATCCGGAAGGGTATACGGCAACTGATATCATTGCCCGCATGAAGCGTATGCAGGGCTATAATGTGCTGCATCCGATGGGCTGGGACGCGTTCGGACTTCCGGCAGAACAATTTGCCATCAATACCGGACATCATCCGGCGGAATTTACGAAAAAGAATATTGATCATTTTCGGGAACAGATTCAGGCGCTAGGATTCTCTTATGACTGGGATCGGGAAATTTCGACCACTGATTCCGACTATTATAAATGGACACAG
Source organism: Copranaerobaculum intestinale (assembly GCF_009831105.1). Classification (GTDB taxonomy): domain Bacteria; phylum Bacillota_I; class Bacilli_A; order Erysipelotrichales; family Erysipelotrichaceae; genus Copranaerobaculum; species Copranaerobaculum intestinale. Next base: position 321,079 of record NZ_WUUQ01000002.1, read on the forward strand.
TGGATTTTCCTGAAGTTATATGAAAAGGGTCTTGCTTATGTGGCGGAGATCCCGGTGAACTGGTGTCCAGAGCTTGGTACTGTGTTGGCCAATGAAGAGGTAATCGACGGCAAAAGTGAGCGGGGCGGCTTTCCGGTCATTCGTAAGCCGATGCGTCAGTGGGTATTGAAAATTACTGCTTATGCAGAGCGATTGTTAGAAGACCTGGAGCTTTGCGACTGGCCGGCTTCCACCAAAGAAATGCAGATCAACTGGATCGGTAAATCGCAAGGGGCAAACGTTATCTTTAAAATTAAAGATACTGATAAAGAATTTACCGTCTTTACGACCCGGTGTGATACGCTGTTTGGTGCAACCTATTGCGTCATGGCGCCGGAACATCCGTTCGTGGATGAGATAACCAGTGAAGCGCAAAAAGCTGAAGTAGCTGCTTACAAGCAGGTGTGCGCGATGAAATCCGATATGGAGCGCACCGAATTGAATAAAGATAAGACCGGTGTCTTTACCGGTGCATATGCGATCAATCCGGTCAACGGTAAGGAAGTGCCGATCTGGATTTCCGATTATGTATTGGCAAGCTATGGTACCGGTGCTATCATGGCGGTACCTGCTCATGATGACCGGGATTATGCCTTCGCCAAAAAATTCGGATTGGAAATCAAACCGGTGCTGGCGGGCGGCGATGTCGCAAAGGAAGCATTTACCGAAGATGGGTTACATATCAATTCAGAATTTCTAAACGGTATGGACAAGCAGACCGCGATCGATACGATGATCGAATGGCTGAAAGAACATCAATGCGGTGAGGCCAAGGTTACGTATAAGCTGCGCGACTGGCTGTTCTCCCGGCAGCGATATTGGGGCGAACCGATTCCGATCATCCATATGGAGGATGGAACGATGCGTGCGGTGGACGTCGATGAATTGCCGCTGGAGCTGCCTGAAACGGATAACTTCAAGCCTTCCGGAACCGGTGAATCACCGCTAGCTCATTGTGAGGATTTCCTACATGTGGAGATTGATGGCGTCAAGGGTATCCGAGAAACAAATACCATGCCGCAATGGGCTGGCAGCTGCTGGTATTATCTGCGCTATATTGATCCGCATAATCATGAAGCGCTGGCTGATCCGGAATTGCTGAAGCATTGGCTGCCGGTCGATCTATATGTCGGCGGGGCAGAGCACGCGGTCCTGCATCTGCTGTATTCCCGTTTCTGGCATAAAGTGCTGTATGACTGCGGTGTGGTTCCTACGAAGGAACCATTCCAGAAGCTGTTTCATCAAGGGATGATCCTCGGTGAAAATAATGAAAAAATGTCAAAATCTCGCGGCAATGTTGTGAATCCGGATGATATCATTTTGTCTCATGGCGCCGATGCGCTGCGGGTTTATGAAATGTTCATGGGACCGCTGGAGGCAGCGCTGCCATGGAGCACAACCGGCTTGGACGGCGCACGCCGCTGGATCGATCGTGTCTATCGTTTGTTTACGCAGCAGATTCAAATCGTCAAAGAAAATGACGGCAAGCTGGATCGCAGCTACCATGCGATGGTGAAGAAGGTCACCGGTGATGTGGAAACACTGAATCTGAATACTGCCATTTCAGCAATGATGGTATTTGTCAATGATTGTTACAAATGTGAAACGATCTGCCGAAAGTATGCGGAAGGATTTGTTAAAATGTTTGCCTGCTTCGCTCCGCATATCGGTGAAGAAATCTGGTCTGAAGTCTTTCATCATGAGGGAACGATCGCCTATGAACCATGGCCAATTCATGATGAATCCATGCTGGTTGAAGATGTGGTTGAAGTCATTGTTCAGGTCAACGGAAAGCTGCGCGGCAAATTCAGCGCTGCGGTTGGTACGGATGAAGAAGCGCTCAAAGAACAGGCATTGCATATATCCGCCGTGCAGACTCAGCTGGCCGATAAAACCGTTCGTAAGATCATTGTAGTAAAGGGCAGGGTCGTAAATATTGTCGCAAATTAAACGGAAGTCGTCTTCCGTTTTTTTTAATCCGTATTATAATGAAGAAAAGGATGTGATGTTATGAAACTGATGATTCTGAACGGCTGCAATCTGAATATGATGGGGATCCGCGAAAAAGAAGTATACGGTGATGCAGACTATAACGCACTGTGCAGGACGATCGAGCAAGCGGCGAAACAGCTTCAGGTGCAGGCGGATATTTTTCAATACAACGGCGAGGGAGACTTGATTGATGCACTGCAGCGGGCCTATTTTGAGGCGTATGCCGGAGTTGTGCTCAATGCCGGAGCCTATGCCTGTTATAGTTATGCGCTGTATGATGCGATCAAAAGCATACATGATCGCGTTCCGGTCGTGGAAGTTCACATTACCAATATGCATGATCGTGAAGAATTTCGATCGCATAGTGTGATTGCGAAGGCATGTGCTGGCTATATCAGCGGCTTTGGTTTTTCAGTATATGAGCTGGGCATGCGGGGACTCCTTGAATATCAGCGTACGGTATAAATCACAGGTATTCATCCGTAATTGGCGAAAAGTAAGTAATATTTGTCAGCTATATGAATATCTGCTATAATAGACAAGGAAAATTTGGAGAGTGATAAATCATGGGTAGACATTTCGAGGTGCGTGCCGCCGCTATGGCGAAAACCGCAAATGCAAAAGCAAAAGTATATTCCCGCTTTGGTAAAGAAATTTACATGGCGGCGAAAAGCGGTGTCCCTGATCCGGATATGAATGCAGTATTAAAAAAGACAATTGAACGGGCAAAAGCAAATCAGGTTCCTGCTGATGTCATCAAACGGGCGATTGAAAAAGCCAAAGGCGGATCAACGGAAAATTATACAAGCTCGATGTATGAAGGCTTTGGTTCCGGTGGTCTGGCAACAGTCATGGTAGAATGCCTTACGGATAACGCGAATCGTACGATTGCGGAGCTTCGCGGAGCTTTTAATAAATCACATGCGAAGATCGGTGTATCCGGTTCAGTAGCATTCAATTACGATCATGTCGGAATGCTGGTGTTTGACTATGCTGATGAAGAAGCGATGATGGATGCTTTGATCATGGCCGATGTTGAGCTGAAAGATATTGAAGTTGATGAAGGACATATGAGTGTAACGGTTGAGCCGCAGGATCTGAATAAAGCGAAAGAAGCAGTAGAAGCACTGATCCCGGAAGTGAAATTCGATGTAATGGAGCTGATGATGCTGCCGCATGAATACGTTGAACTGGAAGGCGAAGACTTGATGCTGTTCAAACGTCTGCTGACCATGCTGGATGATGTTGATGATGTACAGAATGTTTATCACAATGTGTCCAATGTAAACGAGGAATAAAAAAAGACAGCCGGATATTTCCGGTTCTTTTTTTCATAGGAGTGAAAATATGGAAATTGTATCAGCTTCATATGAGGATATTGCGGATATTGTAGAATTGTATCAGCAGATCGTGCAGTTTCAAGACCAAATGGGGCAATCGCAATGGAAACAGTCTGATGTCACGTGGGATGCGTTGACCGAAATCTATTCGCTTGAGCATTTCTATATTGCCCGAATGCAGGGTGAAATCATCGGAGCATGCATCATTGCAGATTATGATCCGATCTACTGGCCGAAGACTCCCCGTCATGAGAGTCTGTATATCCATAAGCTTGCGGTGCATGAGGATTGGCGAAAAAACGGAGTCGGCGTGGCTTTCTTAGAATTTTTTAAACAGGAAGGCAGAAGGCGGGGATTGGACGAGGTACGTCTGGATGTCAGAGCTTATAAGGATAAGCTTCGCAGCTTTTATGAACGCAATGGTTTTACGCTGGTACGAATTGCGTCTATTTTTGATGATTACGATACAGCTTTGTATCATGCTCGATGGGAGGATTAGCAATGCGCAGAAAATATTTTTTCTTTGATATCGACGGAACGCTGACGAATAATCCGCAGGGAGGAAATATTCCTGCTTCGACAAAGGCCGCAATACGCGAACTTCGCAGAAAGGGACATTTTCTGGCGATTGCGACCGGACGCGCTTATGCGATGGCAGAAGCTTATCTTGATGAATTCGATTTTGATAATATGGTGAGTGATGGCGGAAATGCCGTGACGATCAATCGGAAATTGCAGGGAATCGAACCGCTTGATAAAAAATTGGCGGTTACCCTGATCGATGAATGTGAAGCCAAGGGAATACCATGGGGTGTCAGCTATGAAAATGCCCGCTGCCGCTGGTGTAAAAACACGGCTTTTTTAAAACGTACCAGAGATTCTTACATGGAAACAAAAATTGATCCGGATTTGGATGTTCATGAACTGTCTGAAATCTATAAAGTATATGTTTGCTGTGATGAGGGGAGCGAAACTGCTATACAGGGACTAAAGGATTTACCATATGCTCGCTATCATCCGGATTATGTATTTGTTGAACCCGATGACAAGGCAAAGGGAATCTATAAGATCATGGATTATTTTCATGCTCCTTATGAAGACGTTGTCGTATTCGGTGACGGTAAAAATGATTTGAAGATGTTTCGTGAGGAATGGACAAGCATTGCCATGGGCAATGCAATTCCGGAACTGAAAGCAAAGGCAACGTTTGTGACCAAAAGCGTGGATGACGGAGGAATTGCATATGCATGCCGCCATTTCGGCTGGATAGACGGTGATGAAAATGAAGCCGCTTAACGGGTCTGGCTGCATCCTTTCAAAAGAACAACCGAAAATCTGTGTTCCGCTGACGCCCTCGGATGAAAAGGAGCTGAAGCAACAGCTTGAAATGATTCATCGACAGTCGGCGGATATTGATTTGATCGAATGGCGTGCTGATTACTGGCAGGGGGAGCTGAAGGATGGCTTATCCGCCGTATCAAATCAGCTTCAGAACATTCATAAACCAGTGATATTTACAATTCGAACCGCGGCGGAAGGCGGTGAAAAAGACATAGCTTTAAGCGAATATGAGCACATGATCAGAATGTCATTGAAGTTTCCGTGCTTTATGATGTATGATCTTCAATTAATGCTTGTAAAGCAAAAAGCCGATCGGATGCGGATGCTGTTAGATGATCTTCACCGACATAATAAATGGATCATTCTTTCTTATCATGATTTTCAAGCGACCCCTTCCAATGAACAGATGCTTGCTATCTTAAATGAACAGGAGGCGTTGGGAGCTGATCTTGTAAAGCTGGCAGTTATGCCGCAAACAGAAATGGATGTTAAACGGCTGATGGAGGTCAGCAGTCTTTTTACCCAAACTCATGAAACCATGGCAATAACGATTTCCATGGGTGAATTGGGGGTTAAATCGCGCATTCAATTAAAGGAAACAGGAAGCTGTATCAGCTTTGCAACAGCTTCTGCCGCCAGTGCCCCGGGTCAGCTTCCCGCTTCCTCACTGCGCAAACTGCTTCAAACTCAATAACCAAAAGAAAACGGAAATCTAATTACAGGTTTCCGTTTATTAGGCTTTGTAAGATTTGCTGAATGGTATGATCAAGTGATTGATCGTTGTCGATGATAAGATCAGCAGCTTTTTCATATAACGGCAGCCTTTCCTGATACAGCTTTTTAATTGCCTGCGGACTGCTTGACAGCGGCCGGGTTTCATCACTGATCAATTCGGATAAAGGGCGTCGCAGCCAGATTATCAGCCCGTTTGACTGCAAGGCCTGAATGTTTTCATAACGCAGTACCGCGCCGCCGCCGGTTGCGATGATCAGATTGTTTTGAACGCCGTACTGCCTGCATACTTCACTTTCACGATCACGGAAAGCTGTTTCCCCATGGGCTTGAAAATAGTCCGGAATGGACATGTTCACAGTTTCCACAAGCTTTTGATCGAGATCGACGAACGGACGCTGCATGATCCTGCTCAACTGTCTGCCTATCGTGGTTTTACCAACACTTGGCATACCGATCAGAACCAGATTGCGGACACGCTGATGGAGCGATTGGTAAATATCATCAATTCGGGAATTATCAATTTTCTGATTTTGAAAATGCTCGACCGCGTATTTTGCCTGTGCAACCAGCATTTCTAAACCGTTTACGGCTTTTATGCCAAGCTGTTTAGCTTCTATCAGCAGCTTTGTTTTTAAAGGATTATAAATGATATCGATTACGGCTTCACACTTTTGAAAATTATGCAGATCAAGCGGTGAAGATTCTATTTTAGGATACATCCCTACCGATGTGGTATTGATGATGATGTCAGCATCCGTACAGGTGCGATAACATTCCTCATAGGAGATTGTTGCGGCATAGGGAGTGCGGTTTACGATGATGATCGTTCCTGCTTTCAAATATTTCAATACTGCCAGCACAGCCTTGGAAGCACCGCCATAGCCCAATACGATTACCTTTTTGCGCGCAACATCTATCTGATGCCGTTTCAGGGTATATAAAAATCCATCAAAATCGGTATTGAATCCATATAGCTTTCCGTTTTGATTCACAATAGTATTTACCGCTTGAATGGCCTTTGACCGCTCATCCATGCCGGCAAGATAAGGAATGACTTGCTCTTTATATGGAATTGTTACATTGATTGCCTGAAATTTACGGTGTTTCATAAATGCTGGAAAATCTGCGCTTGCCACCGGCATCAAATCATATGTATAATCAGCCAGCTGTTCATGTATTTCTTTTGAATAGCTGTGACCCAGTGTTTCTCCTATCAATCCATATTTCATTTCAGATTCCTCACTTCTTACTAATAATGATAATAGATAGTGAAAACGAAAGCAAATAAATTTCATAATCTTTACCAGCGTAAGTTTCCGTTTTCACATAAATTATTTCTTTTTATTTCTAGTGGGTATGGTATACTTATTATACAAATTTTAATGGGATGTGGAATAGCTATGAAAAAATTGTTGTGTATTATTTTTGTCGGTGCAATATGTATCATGAATCAGTCCAGTGTTCATGCGGAAGACAGCGGTAAATCCACTGGTCTTTTTGATGATGTGGAGATTGTTACAGATGAGAATGCGGTACCCATTGATCGCAAGGACATCAGCGGAATGAAAAACGCAGAAATGGGCGATACTGTTGCGGCGCTCGATCACACTATGCAGCGCAGTGCGGCCGCGCCGTACTGGACGAATACCGGTGGTGTAAAACGCTTTTATGATGCGAACGGAAATATGATGTATCATGCTGGTTCAAAAATGATCATCGATGTATCTGAGCACCAGGGCGTTATTAACTGGGATCAGGTGAAAGCTGCCGGAATAGATGGCGCAATCCTGAGGATCAGCTATGGTTATGAAAATGGCTATGATAAGCAGTTTGTGCGAAATGTTCAGGAATGTAACCGGCTTGGGATACCTTATGGAATTTATATGTATAGCTATGCATATGATGCGAATTTCGCATATCATGAAGCGGCAGATGTGGTGAATCTGCTATCCAAGGTCCAGGTGAATTTATCTTATCCGATCTATTATGATATTGAAGGATTTGATCCCTTTTATCATTTAGGTGTCGTTCGGTATCATCCGACTTCACCATCACAATATGAATCAATCATTGCGACCTTTATCAATTATATGAATACGCATGGTTATGCTGGGAAAGTTCATGTATACAGTTATCGAAACTATCTGCAAAATGCATTGAACAGTTCTAAAATATTATCATATGTTTCCTGGATTGCTGCGTATACCCAGACGCTTGGTTATACGAATACCTTTTACAATGGTGTTCAGGGTTGGCAGTATACCAACAGCGGTTCAGTAAAAGGTATCAATGGACGCGTAGATATCAGCTGTTTCAGTGATTTCATGTATAATGCGAGTGTGTCAGCCAGTGTGCCAGAAGCGGTTACGGAGAAATTAGCAGAAAAGAATATTAAATTCAATGCCGGCTATCTTACCGGATTTCAGCTGAATTCGGATATCAGTGCTTTGCAGTCATCGCTTGCCGGTCTTGGTAAGGTTACTTTGTATGGTATAAACGGTAATGTGATCACATCGGGGATAGTTGCCACAGGACAAACGATCACGATTGAAATGAATAGCCGTGCTGCTGATCAGGTATACAAGATGGCGGTGGTAATCCGTGGTGATGTAAACGGGGACGGTAAAATAAGTGGCATTGATTATGTGAAGGTAAGGAATAAAATTGATGGGAAATCACAATTTAATTCTATAGAAAGTTTGGCTTCAGATATTAATAACGATGGGAAGATTAGTGGGATTGACTATGTGAGAATAAGAAATCATATAGACGGTAAAACGACAATTACGCAATAAAGGAGACAGCATGAAAAAATTTAGAAACAGATTTATTGTATTACTTGTTTGCCTGATGTTTATGGTTGGACAACACAGCGAAATTTATGCCGGCAATATGTGGGCGAATGCTTCTCCTACATCTGTCAGGGTTGGAAGTAACTTTACTGTTACAGTTGGATCATCCAATTTATTTATTGAGGGAATAAGCGTTACCTGTTCGGGATGTACAATTATCAGTGGAATCAGTGGCAGTATTGATAAAGGTGAAACTAAGAATATTGTCGCTCGCTTGAATTCTTCGGCAGGTGCAACGGTTACTATTTCTGGTACCGCAACAGATTATGATAACCCTAATAGTGATTTTCCAATATCGACCTCTGCGCATGTTTCAGCAGCCACGAATAGCGGCGGCGGTTCCTGGACTCCCAGCGGCGGCGGTTCATCCAGCAGTTCTCAGACAACGCCACAGACTCCAGATCCAGAGGATGACACACATTCTAAGGATAACGATTTAAAAAGTTTGAGCGTTAGTGAAGGAAAATTGACCCCTGAATTTTCAAAGGATACAACTTCCTATAATGTTAATCTGCCGGCAACTGCGAAAAAGATCACGCTGAAAGCAGAAGCAAATGATACCAAGGCAACCGTAGAAGGAACCGGAGAAAAGGCTCTGGAGCCTGGTGATAATGATTTTGATATTACCGTAACGGCAGAAAATAAATCGGTGAAAGTATATAAAGTAAAAGTAATCGTCGATGAAAAACCATTAATGTATTTGAAATACAACGGGGTAAAGCTCGGTGTGGTAAGGAATGTCCGCAATGCTCCGATACCTCCGAATTTTACGGCGACAACGCTGAAAATAAAGGGTAAAGAAATTCCTGCCTGGAAAAATGAGGCGATGAAGAAAACCATTGTCTATCTGATGGATACCAAAAATAATAAACAATTCTATTTGTATGAAAACGGAAAAGTTACCAGTACATTTACCTATACAAAATTGCTTGGCCGAGAAGTGTTTTTGATCGATATTCCAAAAGCGCAGCAGCGCCGAACCGGCATGAACTATCAGAAACTGACCATAGAAAATGTCACAGTTATGGGTTGGACATTCGATGAAAAATCAATGAAAGATTATGAACTGATTTATGTAATGGATTTGGATGGTAAATGTCGTTATTATCAATATGAAAAATCACAGCATACCATTCAGCTTTATTCCGGTGCTGCGGCAGTTACGCAGAGTGAATATACCAAACAGGTAAAGGATTTAAAAGCTGGGAGAACAGCGATGACTTATACTGCGGTCGCACTAGGTCTATTGGCAGCTGGTCTTGGCTGTTATGCAGCTTATCTCACCATTCGCAAAAAGAAATCATGAGTGTTTTAAAAAACTCCTGCAATATGTTATGTAGCAGGAGTTTTATTATCCCTAAAAGTAACGATAGGAATTTAAGCTTCTTTGACGTATAATGATGACAAGTTCATTGAAAGGAGCTTACTATGAAGAGACCGATTACTACCTTGTTTATGCTGATGTCACTGGATGGGAAAATAAGCACGGGTGCTACGGATGCATTTGACGTTGATCAGGATTTTCCAACCCTTCCAGGATTATGTGAGGGACTTCATCAGTATTATGAAATCGAACAGACCACCGATCTTTGGTCGTTAAATTCAGGCAGGGTTCAGCAAAAACTCGGGGTGAATGAAAAAGCATTTCCTGAAACTCAATCCGCGGTCAGTTTTGTGCTGGTCGATAACCATCATTTGAATGAACATGGGATTGCTTACTATACCCATTTTGCGAAGCGTGTCGTGATCGTCACATCTAATAAAAATCATCCTGCCTATCATGTATCAGCTGATAATTTGGACATTATCTTTCAGGCTTCATTCAGTGCAGCATCAATGCTGGAAACATTGTATCATCAGTTTGGCTGTGAGCGATTGACAATTCAATCCGGAGGCACACTGAATGCTCTTTTCTTAAGAGAAAAAGTATTCGATTACATCGATATTGTGATTGCCCCGGTCTTGATTGGCGGTAAGCAAACTTCTACTTTAATTGATGGGGATTCATTGATGAAGCTTGATGAATTACATAAACTCGGAATTTTGAAATTGATTGATTTGGTGAAGCTGGAACATTCTTATGTAAGAGTGCGTTATCAGGTCATCGGTTAGATTATCCAGCAGAAAATTGACAGAATCGGATAATCAGCATACACTATAAGTAAATACTTTGATGCAAGATTAAGTGATGAAAGATGGTCAGCGAACCCATAATGGTGAGAGGTGGGGACATTGGAACTCATGGATTACACTTGTTGAGTAGGGTCATTGAAAATGAAGTAGATGATTTCGCATGGAGGCGTTATTTCCTAATAAAGATGCGCACTGTTTTTTTAAGTGCGAATCAGGATGGCACCGCGTCAAAGCACGTTCCTGTTTGGAATGTGCTTTTTTTATGGAGGGAGTGGTGCTGAAAAAAAGCTGTATTTAATGAAGGTGAATAAATTTTGAAAGGAGCTTTACCATGAGAAAACAGAGTTTTAATTTACACACACATACCGCACGGTGCGGTCACGGGGAAGGTTTGGACATTCAATATGTGAACAGTGCGATTGATGCAGGGTTTAAACTCCTCGGATTCAGCGATCATATTCCGTTTCCACAGATACAACAGCCGCAGTGCCGCATGAATTATGAACAAAAGGATGAATATTTGACCAGCATCCGTAATCTGAAAAAACAATTTCAGGGGATCATCGAAATAAAGGTTGGATATGAAATAGAGTATTTTGAAGATCAGCAGGAGTATTTACAGGCGATGCGGAAAGAATGTGACTATATGATTTTAGGACAGCATCTGAATACAATGGATTACGAATATGACTGTTATTGTTCTGATAAAGATACTGTAATGTATGCTTTACAAATTGAACAGGCTTTATCTCAAAACTTAATCATGTGTGTTGCGCATCCCGACTATTACATGCTAGGAAGGAGATATTTTTCAAAAGCATGTCAGCAAGCTGCTCATCGCATTGCCAGGGCAAGCATTCAGTATGATGTGCCGTTGGAAATCAATTTGAATGGATTTCAATATGGTAAAAAGATGTATCGTTTTTTGATCGTCCTAACTATGAGGAAGAACGATATCCATATCCGTTTCGTGAATTTTGGGAGATCGCTGCCAATTATGGCTGTAAAGTAATATATGGCTATGATGCACATTCTCCAATAACCCTGCAAGAGCAGTATCGAGAAGAATTAGCAGCTAATATTCTGCATGACATACCTTTGCGTTTCTTTTCAAAAATGAAATGGAAATAGATAGACTCGGAATTTTTTGATTTGTGAAACCGGTTTTCAGAATGAAAGTACTTGTGTGTATGTGAATGCCTGCATGTACACCGGCATAGCTTTACTGATACCAAAGCATTATGAATCACAAATGATAAACAATTATGAAGCTTTTATGTAAAGCCAAAAGAGTTCCTGTTGTTTGTGATTAGGATCTTGCGGTAGAGATCAATCATTTATTCTTAGAAAGTAGATGAAATCAATTCAGATCCTATTTTATACGGCAGGCCGAACCCTCCCGAGCTGTAATTAGTCACATTGCGTTGAAAAAGGTTGTATCTTGCAGTGCTGAAACACAAATGACTGTTTGCGAGGAAGTCATTGAGTATTAGACAGTAATATGGAAATGAAGATTCAAAAAAGTAGCGAGAGATATGCTCTTTTTTAGCTTCAACAGCATAAAAAAAGCCTTTTTCTAAAGGCTTTTTTGTAGTTATTACCGGTTGTAGAATTCTACGACCAACAGTTCGTTGATCTCAGCATTCAATTCGCTGCGCTCCGGCAGACGAAGGTAAGTACCTTTCTTCGCATCTTTATCGAAGTTAACGAATGCAGGTGTGTGCAGAGTAGCTTCCAGAGATTCTGTAATAGCTTTCATATTTTTTGATTTTTCTTTGATTTCAATTATGGAACCAACTTTTACCTGTGCAGAAGGAATATCAACCTTCTTACCGTTTACCAGGATGTGTCCGTGGTTAACCAACTGACGAGCAGCGCGGCGAGTGCGGGCAATACCCATGCGGTATACGATGTTGTCTAAGCGAGATTCCAGCATGAACAAGAAATTGTCGCCCTTAACACCTTTCATTTTAGATGCTTTTACGAAAGTGTTATAGAACTGACGTTCATTGATTCCGTACATGTTGCGGATTCTCTGCTTTTCACGCAGCTGTAAACCGTAGTTGGTTAATTTTACACGTTTTGTAGGTCCGTGCTGACCTGGTGCATACTGACGTTTCTGAAGTTCTTCACCAGTTTCCAAAATAGAGAAACCTAAGCGGCGGGAAACCTTCCAAACCGGTCCGGTCATTCTTGACATAATTATGTCCTCCTTATTGTTTTATGAGCCATAAAACAATAACAGGCCGCAAATCATCATTCCAGGGTGTTCATACATACGATATCCTCGCTTATAAGCAGCTAAGTTACACGATATCCCGTATATTTATATAGTACGTTATGAACGCCTTCTGCAAGACTTTGCATGCTGCTATCATTTTGACGCTAATATACTATAACAAAGCAAAAAGGAAAAGTCAATTTTTTCTTTTTGATACGTGAAAAAGAACTAAAAAAAAGCATGAATATATGTTACAATATGAACAGTGAGGTGTTCGTATGGGAAATTTTATCGCTAACGTAAAAAAAGTCATATCTGGAGATGTGTTTCTTTATATAGCCATTGGTCTTGCGGCAATCATTGTGATTACGATCGTCATGGTGGTCATCCGCCGCCGCGATGCGAGAAAGCTGTTGGATGAGCTGGAGCTTCGTTATAATTCAGTGAAGAATATCCCGCTGGCATTCAAGGTGAATAAAGCGGTTGCACTCTCCCGTGTAAATAATGCAGTAGCTGAACACGTGGAACAGATCAAGAACGATTTTGATGAAGTGCAGGAGAAACTGAAAGAATGCTCGGTTATGCTGGCTGAGGCTGATGATCTTGTGTATATGCATAAGTCAAAAGCGGGTCGGGCAATGATGGAAGATATTGATATTCAGCTGACGATTTGTGAAGAGAGCGTTGGACGGGTAAATGAAACACTGGACAGCGTGCTGGAACAGGAAAATGAACAGCGGGTTCAGATCAATACGTTAAAAGAGAATTTCCGTGAGGTGAAAAGCCGTTTATCAAAGAATCGTGCGGTCTATAATCAGAGCATGGATTACTTGGATCAGGAAGTTACGCAGATTGAAAAAATGTTTTCGTTGTTTGAGGAATGGATGTTTGCTTCGGAGTTCTCTAAAGCTGCTGATCAGCAGCAGGAAATAGCTGAGCATATCGAAAATCTGGAACACCTGATTGAAACGCTGCCGCCGCTTTATGAACTGGCAAAGGGCGTTTTGCCAAGAGCGATTGATGAAGTCGGATATCATTATGCCCAAGCAAAAAATATCGGCGTGTATCTTGATCACTTGGATATTAAGAAAAATCTAGAAATTATCAGTGATATGCTGAAGGAAGATTTGAATAAGCTGAGAAGCGGTGACTGTGACCGGGTTCGGGAGAACTTGCTGGAAAGTCAGGAACGTCTTTCTCAGCTGGCAGAACAAATTTCCAAAGAGGAACGCGCTTATCATGAGGTGATGGGCAGTGTGGATGTCCTTTATGAAAATGTAAAATCGATCAATCGGGATGTTGAAGATATCGAACAGTTGTATAGCCGTGTGTATGAACGCTTCGGCTTTGAAAATTGGAATGATCGGCTCAAAGAAACCGATCAGAAGCTGACTGATCTCAATGAAATGAAACGCAGCCTGGAACGAATTATCTTGGAAAAGAGCGTTCCGTTTACTACCGTATTGCTTACATACCGCAGCTTGGAGCAGAGCTGTTCAGCATTCCAGGAAGATATCTCAAAAATGAAAGAGAAGCTTCAGCAGGCATGCAGTGATGAAGAACGTGCAAAGAAGCAACTGGTTAAGCTGCAGCTGATCGTAAACGAAATCCGCGTTAAAACAACGAAGCATCGACTGCCGAGTATTTCCAATCAATATGAAGAGGATCTAAAACGAGCACAGGAATGGATTCAAAGAGTAGAGGGGCTGCTTCGCTCCACTCCGCTCGATGTCAAAAACTTAAATGAAACACTGCGCCAGGCAATCGATTACATTTACACTTTATATAATAGTGTAAACAATTTGGTCGGCATGGCGATTATGGTAGAGAATACTATCGTATTTGGTAATAAATTCCGTTCTTCCTACCCGGAAATTGATTCTGAACTGACAAGAGCAGAATTGTGTTTTCGCAACGGACAATATACAAAGGCTTTGAAAATTTCCATTGCGGCGATTGAAAAGCTGCATCCGGGAACCTATGAAAAGCTGATGAAGCATGATACAAAGGATCCGGAATTAACGGCAGAAACCGTATAAGGAAGGTTACTATGGTGTATTTAGATTATGCGGCGACCACACCTTTGAATGATGAGGTGTTGAACGCTTATACAAAACTATTGAAACAATATTACGGCAACAGTGATTCGCTTCATGCGCTGGGCAGAGAAGCGGCGAAATTGATGGAAACCGCCAGAGAGCAGATCAGTGATCTGCTTTCTGTTCGAAAAGAGGAAGTGCTGTTTACTTCCTGCGCAAGTGAGGCGAACAATCTGGCTTTAAAAGGATATGCCTTTCACTATCAAAAGCGGGGAAAGCATCTGATAACCACTGCGGTTGAGCATTCTAGTGTTCTTCATACGATGGAACAGCTGGAAAAACAGTTTGGTTTTGAGGTTAGTTATCTTCCGGTCAACGAACAAGGCAAGGTCGAACTGGAAAGCTTGAAGCAGGCGCTGCGCAAGGATACGATTTTGGTTTCATGCATGCTTGTCAATAATGAATCCGGTGCGATCAATGATATAAGCGTTTTAGCAGACTATGTACATGCGTTCAGTCGTGCGGCCTTTCATATGGATGGGGTGCAGGGGCTTGGTAAAGTGGAGCTGCCGCTGGATGCAGTGGATATGGCAACCTTTTCAGCTCATAAAATCTATGGACTGAAGGGAAGTGGACTGCTGATAAAAAAACAGCATGTTGAACTGCTTCCGCTGATTTCGGCTGGCCAGCAGGAACAGGGACTGCGCGGCGGCACCAGCAATTCACCTGTGAATACCGTATTTGCGAAAACTTTGCGGCTCGCCTTAGAAAAGCAGGCCGAGCATACCGCTTATGTCAAGGGACTAAATGACTATCTGCGTGAGGAACTGGCAAAGCTGGATCATATTATCATCAACAGCGATCCATCCGGCTCACCGTATATCTTAAATTTCTCTTGTCTGAAGATCGGCAGTGAGATCATGCTGAATGCGTTGGATGAACGGGGATTTTGTGTTTCTGCGCAAAGTACCTGTGCTTCCCACACCAAAGCACATTCTTATGTGCTGAGTGCGATGGGGCTTGGTGAGGTAAGGGCAACCCATGCTGTGCGAGTATCGCTTTCTCATCTCACCAAACAATCAGAATTGACTTCATTTATTGAAGCATTGAAGGAGATTATCCATGACTATCAAATCAGATAAAGTAGTATATAATCATATTTTGGTGCGATATGGGGAACTATCTACCAAAGGAAAAAATAAAAAAGATTTTATCAGCCGCCTGCTTCATAATGTGAAAAATGCACTGCGTGAATTTCCGGCACTCACTTATGAAAAGACTCACGACCGGCTGTATATTATGCTGAATGGAGAAGATGCTCATAAAGTGAGTGATCTGCTGGCTAAGGTATTTGGTATCAGCTCATTTTCCTTTGCGATTAAAGTACCATCCGATATGGAAGAAATTCGCAGTATGGCGCTGAAGGTAGCGAAAAATAGCGATGCGTTAACCTTTAAGATCGTATCCCGCCGTTCCTTTAAACAGTTTCCACTTATTTCCGATGAAATTAACCGTGCCGTAGCTGCCGATATTCTAAGACAGACCGAACTGAAGGTTGATGTGCATGATCCGCAGCTGCGGATTCAGATTGAAGTGCATCAGTTTGATACTTACATCATGATTAATACCATACCAGGTGCCGGCGGTTATCCAGTTGGGGTAGGCGGCAAAGCACTGGTGATGCTGTCAGGCGGCATTGATTCACCGGTTGCATCCTATTTAACTATGAAACGCGGAGTTGCGATTGAATGCATTCACTATGCTTCTCCGCCATATACTTCCAAGCGGGCTCAGGAAAAGGTACTGCAGCTGGCAGCGAAGGTTGCAGGCTATCAAGGACATATTCGGGTTCATATCGTACCCTTCACAGAATTGCAGCTGGCCATATACAAGCATTGTGATGAAAGCTATGCGATTACAATTATGCGCCGTATGATGTATCGGATCGCCCAGCGGGTTTGTGAAAGACAGAACTGTTTGGCGATCGTGAACGGAGAAAGCATTGGACAGGTAGCATCTCAGACACTGGAAAGCATGCAGACGATCAATCAGGTCGTACAAATTCCAGTGATCCGTCCTGTTGTAACAATGGATAAGCTGGAAATCATCGATCTGGCAAAGCATATTGATACGTATGATATCAGCATTCAGCCGTTTGAAGACTGCTGTACGATTTTCACCCCTAAAAATCCGGTGACCAAGCCAACCTTGAAAAAGGCGGAAAAGCTGGAGTCCTTTTTTGATTTTGAACCGCTGGTGGAAGCCTGCGTTGAACAAATCGAAACGATCAATGTGTATCCAGGGACAAAATTTTCCATTGAGGAAAATGCGGATTTATTTTAGTATATAGCTTGCTTACCTTGCCATACTAACAGCGAGGTGAGTAAAATGGATATCAGAAAACAGTATCAGAACGAGCAGAATCAGTACAATCAGAACAATTCCTCAAATCTGCAGAAGGAATACAACCAGAATCAGCAGGTTCAGGAAGATCTGTATCAGTACGAGATGGGCATCGAACTGGGCGCTGACGTAGAAGCTGATAAAAAGATGCATGAAAAAGAGTATCAGAAACAGCAGAATCAGTTCCAAAATCAGCAGAACCAATTTCAAAATCAGCAAAACCAGTTCCAGAACCAGAATCAAAACCAGAACTGCAATAAGCAGTAGGTAGATTGAGCACCCGTTTGGGTGCTTTTTTCATGGCTGATCCTATGATATACTGTTTAACAGCGAAAGAGGTGATACTATGATGATCTGTCCAATCTGTCATCACGTGTTAATGCGTGAACTGAACAGCTATACTTGTATTCATAAACACAGCTTTGATATTGCGAAAAGCGGCTATGTCAATCTTTGGCCGGGAAATCATAAAGGCAGCGGTGATGATAAAGAAATGGTAAAAGCACGTACATTATTTCTAAATACGGGGCATTATCAACTGTTTCAGCAAACCTTGATTGATTTGACAACAAATTTGAAACCTTCGGTACTGGCAGATGTAGGGTGTGGGGAAGGCTATTATACCAATGTATTGGAAAATTGTCTGGACGCGTGTGATGTCTATGGCTTTGATGTATCAAAAAGTGCGCTTCAGCATGCTTCTCGTCAAAACTCCAGGATTCATTATGTTATCGCTTCTCTGTCAGATTTACCGCTGTCTGATGAAAGCGTCGATGTTATAACCGATGTATTTGCGCCGGTGGATGCACAAAGCTTTCATCGGGTACTGAAACAGGATGGTTTTTTGATCAAGGTCGGTCCCGGTCGTCAGCATCTTCTGGAAATGAAGCAGGTGCTGTATGATAAGGTCTATGAAAATGATGATGCGGTTGCAGAATATGATGGTTTTGCGCATGCGAAACGAATTGTCAAGACGCAGCAGATCGAGTTGACATCAAATTTGGAAATACGGTCATTGTTTCAGATGACACCTTATTATTGGAAGAGTCCGAAACAGTCGGCCGGCAAGCTGAAAGCCATGGATGATTTACCGTTAACGACACAGTTCTGTTTTGATATATACAAACGAAAATAATATTTTGCAGAAAAGCAGTTTCTTGCTATAATAGAATGCAAGTGGATACGTGAGAAAGGTAGTGGAGAGAGTATGGCATTTGAATCTTTGACAAACAGGCTTTCCAAAGCTCTGAAAAATATTACCGGTAAGGGGAAATTAACCGAAGCCAACATGAACGAGATGCTGCGTGAAGTGCGCATGTCGCTGTTGGAAGCTGATGTAAATTATCGGGTAGTAAAGGATTTTATCGAACACGTTAAGATTAAGGCAATGGGCGTTGAGGTCATGAGTTCGCTGAATCCAGGCCAGATGGTCGTAAAAATCGTTCATGATGAAATCGTTGAGCTTTTAGGCACTCAGGAACAGGGGCTGAATTACAAAACAGCAGGTATTACAACGGTGATGATGGTCGGATTACAGGGGACTGGTAAGACAACTGCAGCGGCGAAGATCGCAAATGTTATCCGTAAAAAGCAGTCTCGCAAACCGCTTCTTGTTGCGTGTGACCTGATCCGTCCGGCAGCGGTTGAACAGTTGAAAACCCTAGGCGCTTCAATCGATGTAGAGGTATTCTCGTTAGGAATTGAAACACCAGCTCTTACAACCGCGAAAAAAGCTCTGGAATATGCACAGGAACAGGGTTATGATACAGTAATTTTCGATACTGCCGGACGTTTGCATATTGATGAAGAGTTGATGCAGGAGCTGGCGGATATCAAGGCTGCAGTACATCCTGATGATATATTGCTGACCGTGGATGCGATGACCGGACAGGATATCGTAAATGTTGCCCAGTCCTTTCATGATCAGCTGGCCGTTACCGGTTTGGTTTTGACCAAGCTGGACGGCGATGCGCGCGGCGGCGGTGTGCTTTCAGTACGGGCAATTACTCAGGTTCCGGTGAAATTTGTCGGACTTGGTGAAAAGATCGATGATTTGGATATTTTCTATCCGGAACGTATGGCTGACAGAATCCTGGGCATGGGTGATATCATGACGCTGGTGGAGCAGGCACAGGATAAAATGGATATGGAAGTATCCCAGAAGAGTGCTAAACGAATGATGAGCGGACAGTTCACATTAGAAGATATGCTGGAACAGTTCCGTCAACTCAAAAAAATGGGATCATTAGGCGGCATGATGAAGCTGATTCCGGGCATGAGCCAAATGGCGGGAAAGATCGATGAAGCGAAAACCGACAAGCAAATGAAAATGTTTGAGGCGATTATTCTAAGTATGACCAAAGAGGAACGCCAGAATCCGGATATCCTGAAAGCTTCGCGTAAAAATCGCATTGCGGCCGGTTCGGGCACAAAAGTGAGCGACATCAATCAGCTGATCAATCGTTATGAGAAAACGAAGGTAGCGATGAAGCAGATGGGAGCGATGGCCAACGGCGGTAAAATGCCGAATATGAAGGGCATGGCAGGAAGCAAGCCCAAGAAAAATAAATTTCGAACCAGAAGATTTTAAGTAAAAAAAGCATTCTGTATCCGGCAAGATATCAGAATGCTTTTTTTGTTTCAATCAAAACTTGTTTAAGATCATTTTTGAATGAAATAGTGATAAGCATCACCGTTCAGTATCAATGGCTGAGGATTCTTTAAGGCTTTGAGACCGTAATCGCCCTTGTCAGAATGCAGTGTTTTTGCGGCCAAATAGCCATTCTTTGTTTTCATGACCCGATAATACCAAGTGATATCCAGAGTTTCACTTTCAACCCCGCAGGATGCGGTTTCGGTAGTGGCAACTTCCATAAAGAAATCTGTATCATCTCCGGCTGATTTTGTGACAGAATGCAGTGTGACATCAACGCTGCAGGAAGTTCCTTCACCACCCTGATGATTCATTGCTTTGGATACCAGCAGCGCGATATCACCTAAATCATGACTGGCTGTATCAATCTTATACATATTGTATTCATCCTTAAAAGCGGATAAATCAGGATCGTTTCGGATGATACTTTTCATATCGGAAACAAGCGATTTACCTTTTTCCGCTGGAGTGGGAGTTTTGAAGTTTTCTGAATAATCGGTACTGGTTTTCTGATAGATCGTCTTTTTCAAGGTTGTCAGGTCCAGCATGACGATGGAGCTGCCTTTTTTGATTGATCCCTGCTTGGTGAAGGTAAGATCTTTACCGTAACCGATTACCATCATCGGTTCGCCTTGAGCGTTGTTAAGTACAACCGCAGTAGTTCCCACTTCTGTTGCATTCGATAAATCATATACGGCCTTTTGATCAGTCAGCTGTAAAGGTTCAATTTCAATTTTCTGTTTTCCCGACTTCCAGCTTCCCTGAAGCTCAGCCGCCGGATGGTAATAGGAATTGCGTCCACGCTCACCGTTAGCCATGACATAGACATGCTTACTGCCATTGCTTTCATAGGTAAAGGCGGCTATATCATCAGTCAGCCAATGGATAGTATAATTGGTTACAGGGGTATTCAGCGGCTGAGGACTTGCGGCGAATATAAACCACGTTTTTTGATAGACTGCAGCCTGCTTGGTATCTTGATCGATCTTTACAACCATCGGTTTATCAAAGCTCCCAAAAGAAACCACACAGGAGCGTAAACCGCCGTATTGAAGCATATATCCAAAATTTAAGAGAAGGATGATGCCGCCAGCTGCCAGTGTATAAAGGTGATATCGCTTTGTATTACGCAGCAGATAGATACCGCCAACCAGCAATAAAATAATCATGGTGTTGATCAGATAGGGAAGAACATCCCATACATATTCATAACCCTTGACCTGCAGAAACAGATAATAGAAAGCTTGTGCCATGATCAGCATGAATCCGATGATAAAACAGCTCCAGCTGATGATTCGAGTTTTTTTCAGCATATGCGATACAGGCATGGTACACCATGCGTCTCCTATATTTGCAAGTATTATAACGCAGAATTGATTTCGGTAAAAGAATTTCTGTTTTTTTTATTCTTTTAGAGATAATGTATTATGAAATGATTTTCATGTATAATTAGCTTTAGAAACTGGGAGGTGTCTATGCGATATAAAGTACTGTTCTTTGCGGCTTGTCTGCTGTTGGGATTGGGAGCGTTTGAATCGATGGGAGGTTATTTTTCAATAGCCAATCAGAAATCGGCGGTTAGTATGCCTGCCTATTACGGTTTGGCCAACGGCTGGCTGTTCTATTTGCTGGCGCTGCTGATGTTTGTGGTTCGATATATGATGATGAAGAAAAATAAAAAATGAAGTGTAAAGTAAAAAGCCTTGACACCTTTATAGATACATGATATTCTTGTACCGTTGAAAAAGAAAATAGAAAACCACAGGAGGATATAACATGGTTAAATTAAGATTAAAAAGAATGGGTTCTAAGAGAAAACCTTATTACCGTATTGTCGCGGCTGATTCTCGTTTTCCAAGAGATGGACGTATTATTGAAACAATCGGTTCTTATAATCCGACAAAAAATCCGGCTGAAGTAAAGGTTGATACAGAATTGGCATTAAACTGGTTACAGAAAGGTGCCCAGCCTTCTGACACTGTACGTAACATTCTGTCCAAAGCAGGTGTTATGAAACAGCTGCACGAAGCGAAAAACGCAAAATAATATGGTTGATTACGAGAAAACGGTATTGGATCTGGTTCGTCCTATCGTTGATGACAAAAATTCACTGTCCGTAAAAGTGATGCCGAGTCTGGACGATCGTGAGATTCTGCTTTATATTTATGCCAACAGTGATGATGTGGCACGCTTGATCGGCCGTAAGGGTGCGATGGCGAGTGCAATCCGTCAGATGATGTCTGTGGCATCCCGTAAAGAAGATAAAAGAGTTACCATTAAGTTTGAATCATATTAGGATGCTGATCGCATCCTTTTTTTGGAGGTAAGTATGGAGTATATCAAAATAGGAGCGATTGCGGGCACACATGGACTGCGCGGTGAAGTCAGTGTGAAATCCTTCACGCAATTCAACGATATTCGCTTTGCCAAGGGCAGTATCATCTTTCGTGAAACATCATCGGGCATGCAGGAATTGAAAATTGTCTCGATGCGCCAGAAAACCGATCGGATCCTGCTTCAATTGGCAGGCTATGACCACATTGAACAGGTAGAAGCATGGAAAGGTTCACTGCTTTACATTCAGAAGGATCAGCTTCATGAATTGGATGAGGATGAGGTTTATTATTTTGAACTCATGCATTGTCAGGTGGTTGATATGGAAGGCCGATTGTTGGGGGAAGTGAGCGATCTGATCGAAACCGGCAGCAGTGTAGTACTGCGGGTGAGTGGTGATAAAGAAATCCTGATTCCATATGTAAAAGCGTTTGTGAAAGAAGCAGATATAGCGGCCAAGCGCATCGTTGTTGAATTGCTGGAGGGAATGGTATGAGAATCACCATGCTGACGCTGTTTCCGGAATACTTTGACAGTTTCCGTACAACCTCGATCATCAAGCGGGCGTTGGAGCGGGAGCTTGTTACTTTTGAAACGGTGAATTTCCGCGACTATACTCTTGATAAACACAATAAGGTAGATGATACTCCATGCGGCGGCGGACAGGGAATGCTGCTGTCAGTACAGCCGATCGCTGACTGTCTGAAAGCAATTCGTACACCGGGTTCGCTTGTGGTGATGATGACCCCGCAGGGCCGTACATTTAATCAGCAGACTGCACATGAATTTGCTGATATTTCACATCTGATCATTTTATGCGGTCATTATGAAGGCTTTGATGAACGGATTCGTTCATATGTAGATATGGAAGTGTCACTCGGTGATTTTGTACTAACCGGCGGAGAGGCTGCTGCGGTGGTAATCGCAGATGCGGTTATGCGTCTGCTGCCAGGCGTCATTCTTGAGGATTCTCATGCGGATGATTCTTTTGAGAACGGCCTGCTGGAGTATCCGCAGTATACGCGTCCGATTGAATTTGAAGGAAAAACTGTTCCGGAGGTGCTGATGAGCGGTCATCATGCGAATATCCGCAAATGGCGGCTGGAACAATCGCTTCGCCGAACTATGGAAAAACGTCCGGATTTATTGGAAAACCGAACCTTCACCAAAGAAGAACAAAAACTCATGAAGCAGATTCAGGAAACCGATGAAGAATAACCGATTTTTGGGAAATAAATTCTTTACAAGCGACCAGGAACATGCTATTATGATATGGCCTATTGGCACGCGAGTTCCGCTGAACATCATGATTCATGAGCTTCGACGTAAAACAACTTGAAAAGGAGTGCCGTAATTATGAACATGAATTTAGTAAATGAAGTAACCAAATCACAGTTAAAGAAAGATGTACCGACCTTTCGTCCGGGTGACTCAGTACGCGTTCACGTAAAGATCAAAGAGGGTGACAAATCTCGTATCCAGAACTTTGAAGGTGTGGTAATCAACAAGCAGGGCGGAGGAATCAATGAAGTGTTTACCGTTCGTAAGATTTCCAACCAGATTGGTGTGGAAAGAACCTTCCCGGTACATTCACCGATTATTGACAAAATTGAAGTGATTCGCCACGGTAAAGTCAGAAGAAACAAATTATACTACCTGCGCGGCCGTTCTGGTAAAGCTTCTCGTATTAAAGAAATTCGTTAATCGAACAAAAGCCGGCGTTGTCGGCTTTTTGTTTGTTTGAAAGGAAAGCTTATGAAAGATCATAATCATGTAAAGAAAGATAACGAAAGTATGGATAACCGAATTAAAAAGGAGCTGCTGTCACTTGTGAAGATCTTTGTAATTTGTTTAGTCAGCGTATATCTGATTACAAATTTTATCGCAAAGCCGATCCGGATTGAAGGGGAAAGCATGTATCCGACGCTGCAGGATGAAGAGCTTGGTCTTACCAATGTTTTTGCGGCGAAGTTCCAGAAGCTGAAGCGTTTTGATGTGGTGATCGTGAATATTCCAGACCGTGATGAATATTGGGTGAAACGGATCATCGGCATGCCGGGAGATACGGTAGCGGCTAAGGATGATCAGGTGCTGGTGAACGGAAAACCAATTAAAGAGCCTTATTTGAATAAAAAATATGTGAAGGGCATGCGGAATAATCTGGGAATGTTTACAGAGGATTTTCAGCCGGTCAAACTGGGAAAAGGTGAATTTTTCTTAATGGGTGATAATCGTCCCCGTTCTGTTGATTCACGCTATTACGGGCCGTTTAAAAAGGATCAGATCATCGGCCGCAGTGTCACCATCCTCTATCCGTTTGATAAAATGAAGGTCGTAAAAAATGACTTTTAGCAATCCTTGTTTATGGTATACTGAATAGGTAAAGGAATGATGAAAATGAATAAAGAGCAAACGCCGTATAAAAAGCGGCATGACTATCTGTTAGAAGTACTTGATTGGGTGCGGACCATTCTGATATGCATGGTTGGAGTTTCGATCTTTGTTCATTTTTTCTTTCGGCCGGTGCAGGTTGATGGACAATCCATGCAGCCGACGCTTTTAAACAATGAAATTGGGTTTTCCAATGTATTCAGCAGACTGACCGGGTCAATTCATCGCTTTGATGTGGTAGTGGTACGTGAACCGGTGAGCGGGGATCTTTGGGTAAAGCGGGTCATCGGATTGCCTGGTGAAACGGTAAAGTATGAAGCCGGTAAGTTATATATTGATGGAGCTTATATCAAAGAGCCGTTTTTGAATAAAGCGTATATGATTAAGGACAGCGGCAGTACTGATGCCTTTACAAAGGATTTTAATACCGATGGGAAAGTGGATTACAACAATGACGGTAAAATCGAACCGCTGAAAAGTG
The DNA here is from genome assembly GCF_009831105.1 of Copranaerobaculum intestinale. Lineage (GTDB taxonomy): Bacteria > Bacillota_I > Bacilli_A > Erysipelotrichales > Erysipelotrichaceae > Copranaerobaculum > Copranaerobaculum intestinale. The sequence continues at coordinate 346,033 of NZ_WUUQ01000002.1, forward strand.
ATGAATATTTCTTAGTAGGCGATAATCGCAATAATTCTTATGATTCAAGATCGCGGGGAGCATTTCATGAGGATGAGATTGTCAGTAAATCAGTATATATTATCTATCCGTTCCAGAAAATCGGCGCGGTGGAATAGGAGCTTATAATGAGTGAACGGAAATTGAATATCAACTGGTTTCCAGGTCATATGACCAAGGCAAAGCGGGAGATGGAAGAAAAATTAAAATTGGTAGATATGGTTATTGAATTGCGGGATGCACGTATTCCTAGCGCAAGCGCGAATCCTTTGCTGGCAGATTTGACAAAGCAGAAGCCGCGGCTGATCATTATGAGCAAAGCGGATAAGGCAGAACCGATATACAGCGCGAAATGGGTGGAAAAGCTGAGTAAAGAAGGGGTTCGGGTCGTAGTAATGGATTTAAATCATGACAATGTCATAAAAATTGTCAGTGAAGCAGCTCGGGAATTAATGAAAGCAAAGCTTGAACGGCAGATACGACGGGGGATTCGCCCCCGTCCGATACGCTCAATGGTCGCCGGCGTTCCCAATGTTGGAAAATCTACTTTAATCAACCGTATGGCTAAGAAAAAAGCAGTTCAGGCAGCGGATCGTCCCGGGGTTACAAAGGCTTTGCAGTGGGTCAAGGTCAGCAAAGAGCTGGAGCTGCTTGATACACCGGGTGTTTTGTGGCCGAAGTTTGACGATGAACAAATCGGACTTCGGCTGGCCGTTAGCGGTGCGATTCGCGATGAAATCCTGCCACTGGAGGAGGTAGCTGTTTTCGCAATGAAATTTCTGATTCAGCATAAACCGGAAGTGATCGAGGAACGCTATCAGGTAACGCTGAGTGATGATCCGTATGTGATGCTGGAGCGGATAGCCGATGCCCGAGGTTATCGATTAAAGGGTGATGTGTGGGATGAAAAGCGTACGATTGAAACCTTTATTCGTGATATTCGAGATGATCAGCTGGGACGGATCACTTGGGAGCTTCCCGATGAAATGTGAGAATGTCTATGAAAAAGCTTGGTGGAAAGAAGGCCGTCAGCATATCATCGGATTGGATGAAGCCGGACGGGGACCATTGGCCGGGCCTCTGGTTGTAGCAGCGGTAGCATTTCCAATCGGATATGAGCATGAAGCGATTTATGATTCTAAGAAGGTGTCAGAGAAGAAGCGCGAGCAATTGTTTCGGGAAATCATTGAGCAGGCTGAGGAATATCATATTGCAATCATTGAACCGAAAATTATTGATGAACAGAATATTTATCGGGCAACTCAGCATGCGATGGAAGCTTTGGTGCAGCAGTTTCAATATGCAGATGGGGTGCTGAGCGATGCGATGCCGCTTCCCGGATGTGCAGTGGAAACCATCGATTTGGTCAAAGGCGACCAGAAAAGCGTCAGTATTGCGGCTGCCAGTATTTTGGCGAAGGTGACCCGTGATCATATCATGATGGGCTATGATCATCTGTATCCGCAGTATGGATTTGCCCGCCATAAGGGATATGGCACAAAAGAACATCTTGCAGCCTTGAAAAAATATGGAGTATTGCCGATTCATCGGCTGAGCTACGCTCCGGTCGCCCAAATGAGGCAGCTTCAGTTAGAGCTTTAGAAATTCCTGAAAGGATTAGGAATTTCTTTTTTTATACCTTATATATAAATGTGGATATAGTCTGATGGAATAAAGCATATCCGGCAGGGATCAGAAGATCTGTTCATGAAGAGAAAACAGCTATGGGAAGGCGGATATAGGAAAATGAATATTGCAGAGAAACAGAATATGCGAAAACAGATACTGGCTTATGCACTGCGCTATCAGGGAGATTGGAATAAAATTGCCAAAGCGATTGCTGAACAGGAGCGTTGGACAGCGATCAGTTATCCGGAAAATTATGTGACAGTGTTTGAGGAAGCATATCCGCAAGCACTGCGAAATCTGCAGTTTGCACCGTGGATTTTGTTTTACCGCGGAGATTTGAGCTTAACAAACCAATCGGCAATCAGTGTGGTCGGCAGTCGTAATCCGGATGAGTATGCATTGCGGCAGTGTCAGCGAATTGTGAATTTGCTGAAACCGCATGAAGTAATTATCAGCGGGCTGGCAAAGGGAATTGATGGCGCTGCTCATCAGGAAGCGTTGTCTCATCGAACGATCGGTGTGATAGGATGCGGCTTGGATATCGGTTATCCGAAGGTGAACCGGCAGCTGCAAAAACAGATGGAGGAGCACCATCTGGTGCTCAGTGAATATCCCAATGGAGTAAAGCCGCTGGCTTTTCACTTTCCCTGGCGCAACCGTATTCTGGCGGCTTTGGGAAGAGCGCTGATTGTGGTAGCGGCGGCACCGCACAGCGGAACCATGCTGACGGTGAATGAAGCACTTGCATGCAGCCGTCCGGTATATTGTGTTCCTCATGCGATGGATAGTCCCTGCGGCCTTGGCTGTAATCTCTTGATATCACAAGGAGCATTCATCCTCTGTGAAGAAGATGATATCGCAAATATTTAAACTTGTATTTGACAAAATTGAAAAATAGGCAATAATATAGTACGAAGTTCCTCAGGAGGAGTTATATGAAGAAATTAGTTATCGTTGAGTCTCCAAGCAAATCAAAAACGATTGAGAAATATTTAGGCAAAGATTATACCGTTGTGTCCAGCAAAGGGCATATCCGCGATTTAGCAACATCGGGAAAAGGCGGTCTCGGTATTGATATTGATAATGATTTTAAAGCAACCTATAAAATCAGTCCGGACAAGCGTGAAATTGTAAAGGAATTGAAGAATGATGTGAAAAAGGTCGATGAAGTCTATCTGGCAAGTGATCCCGATCGTGAAGGGGAAGCAATTGCATGGCACCTGGCTCAGGAGCTGGGACTGGATATGAATGAACAGAATCGTATTATTTTTCATGAAATTACGAAAAATGCGGTATTGGAAGCATTTGATCACCCTCGTTCAATCGACCAGGATCTAGTGAAATCACAGGAAACTCGTCGTATGCTCGACCGCATTATCGGGTTTAAACTATCTAAGCTATTGCAAAGCAAGATCAAGTCTAAGTCAGCCGGCCGCGTGCAGTCCGTAGCACTACGGTTGATCGTTGAGCGGGAAAATGAAATTCGCGCTTTTAAGAGTGAAGAGTACTGGACTTTACAGGCCAATATTGAAAAAGATGAAGCAAAATTCAGTGCTAATCTGGTAAGAGTGGACGGCAAAAAGGCTGAGCTGCACAATCAGGAAGAAACCGATGCAGTCATCAATCGCTGTGTTGGTGATTTTACAGTATCTTCGATTGAGAAAAAAGTTCGCAAGAAAGAATCGAAAATGCCGTTTATTACATCAACGCTCCAACAGGAGGCGAGCACCAAGCTTGGATTTGGTGCGAAAAAGACCATGCAGATCGCACAGAAATTGTATGAAGGTATTGATTTAGGCGGTCATAGTGAAGGCTTGATTTCCTATATGCGTACCGATTCGACGCGTATGTCTGATTTATTTATCAAGGATGCCATGCAATACATCGAATCTGAATTCGGTAAAGAATATGTCGGCAAGGCTCGCCAGAAAAATAACGAAAATGCACAGGATGCTCACGAGGCAATTCGTCCGACCAGCATTGACAACGCTCCGGATAAGGTAAAGCAGTATTTGACCAACGATCAGTATAAGCTGTATAAGCTGATCTATATCCGCGCTATGTCATCTTTGATGGCACCGGCAAAAAGCAATGTCGTGAATGCAACAATTGTGAATAACGGCTGTGAATTTACGGCCAGCGGCTCAATCATTGTATTCGATGGTTATTTAAAACTGTATCATGAATATGAACAGACCAAGGATGAACTGCTGCCGCTTTTAAAGGAACAGGAAATTCTGGAGCATGTGGAACTGGAAGGGAAACAGCACTTTACTGAGCCGCCGCTTCGTTATTCAGAAGCCCGTCTGATCAAGGAAATGGAAGAAAAGGGAATCGGACGTCCTTCTACCTATGCGATTATTATTGATACGCTGCAGGCTCGCGGCTATGTATCGCTAGAGAAGCCAAGTGAGGGAAGCAAAACCAAAGTGTTTGTTCCTACCGATCAGGGAGAACTCACGGATGAAAAGCTGCAGGAGTTTTTCTCGAGTATCATCAATGTCATGTATACGGCAAACATGGAACATCATCTCGATGAAATCGCCGGCGGTGAACGCGATCATATTCGCGAACTGCGGACGTTCTATGACGAGTTTGAACCGTTGTTAGAAACCGCATATGAAAAAATGGAAAAGAAAGAACTGGAGCGTACCGGAGAGATGTGTCCGGACTGCGGCAGTGAGCTGGTATACCGCAACGGCCGCTATGGGCGGTTTATTTCCTGCATCAATTTTCCAACCTGCCGATATACGAAAAATGAAAATCCGGAAGAAAATGAGGAAAGTGAAGAAACCTGTCCGCAGTGCGGCAGTAAGATGGTCATGAAAAAAGGCCGTTATGGGTCCTTCTTAGCTTGTTCCAACTATCCGGAATGTAAATATATCAAGAATAACAAGGTAAAGGAACCGCCGGTTTTGACCGGTGAGAAATGTCCGGACTGCGGCAGTGACCTGGTACAGCGCAAATCTCGTTTTGGTACAACATTTATTGGCTGCTCCAATTATCCAAAATGCCGATATATAAAGAAAGAGCCTAAGGATGAAACAAAGAAAGCATCTGCAGAAAAGAAAGCGGTGCGTAAAACGACAAAAAAGGCGGTAAAGAAATCCGTTAAAAAAGTTGCGGGAGATGAGGCATGAAGCAGGTAACTGTAGTCGGTGCCGGGCTTGCGGGCTGTGAAGCAGCCTGGCAGTTGGCCAATCGCGGTATTTCTGTAACTCTGATCGAAATGCGTCCGGTAAAAATGACGCCGGCACATAAAACTGCGGATTTTGCAGAACTGGTATGTTCTAATTCCCTGCGTTCCGATGCACTCACCAATGCCGTAGGGGTATTGAAACAGGAAATGCGAATGCTGAATTCCGTTATTATGGAGGCGGCTGACGCCCATCGCGTACCCGCAGGCTCTGCATTAGCGGTAGACCGTGAAGCGTTCGCAAAAACAGTAACTGAAAAAATCAGCAGTCATCCAAATATCACGATCGAACATCGGGAAGTATGCGAGCTACCGTCTGGTCCGGTAATTTTAGCTACCGGTCCGCTCACTAGTGATGCTTTAGGCAAAGCAGTCAAAGCGCTGCTTCATGAGGATACTTTTTACTTTTATGATGCGGCGGCGCCAATCGTGGAGCGCGACAGTATTGATTTTACCAAGGCATATTTTAAATCCCGTTATGACAAGGGTGATGCAGATTATATCAATTGCCCGATGAATGAAGAAGAATTTCATCGGTTTTATGAGGAATTGATTCACGCAAAAACTGCTGATATGCATGAGTTTGAAGATGAAAAATATTTTGAAGGATGTATGCCGTTTGAGGAAATGGCCCGACGCGGAGAAAAAACCCTGCTATTTGGTCCAATGAAGCCGGTCGGTCTGCAGCGACCTGATGGAACGCGGCCGTATGCAGTCGTACAGCTTCGTCAGGATAATGCGGCAGCCAGTTTATATAACATTGTAGGGTTTCAGACACATTTGACCTGGGGAGAACAAAAACGCATTCTAGCACTGGTACCGGGGCTTGAAAATGCCAGCATAGTACGTTATGGGGTAATGCACCGCAATACTTATATCTGTTCTCCAAAAGTTTTAAAACCTACCTATCAATGCACATTAAGAGACGATTTATATTTTGCCGGGCAGATGTGCGGAGTCGAGGGTTATGTGGAAAGTGCCGCCAGTGGATTATTGGCAGGGATCAATATGGCGAAGCAGCTGCTTAATGAAGCACAGATCATATTGCCGCCAACCTGTGTCATGGGTTCTATGGCACATTATATAACGCATACGCATCCTGATTATTTTCAGCCGATGAATGCGAATTTTGGCATCATGCAGCTGCTGGTTAATGTCAAAAAGAAAGATCGTAAAGAAGCCTATGGAAAACAGGCGTTGGAAGTGATGGAATCATGGCTGCCCAAATTGACGTAATGAAGCAGCAGCTTCAGCAGTTTTTGAATTTTGTCAAGCAAAGAAATACCGGTTCCAAGCATACCTTGGATGCCTATGAACTGGATATATCGGATTTTATCGCATATCTGTCCAGCCAATCTGTGGATACCTTTGATGATGTTGATCGGATTGTCGTTATGAATTATATTGCCGAACTAAGACTTCGCGGGGGGCGGCAGGGGGCCATGAAAAATACCACGGTGGCCAGACATCTGTCCTCGCTGCGTTCGTTCTATCATTATTTGAATACCTATGTCGGTGTTATTCATAATCCATTCCTTTATGTGAAAAGTCCAAAACGAGCTAAACGAATACCTGAATTTTTGTTTTATGATGAGATGGATGCTTTTCTTGCTTCAATTGATGAGCAGGATGAGGCAGGGATCCGCAATCGCGCAATGTTTGAAATCATGTATGCCTGTGGCTTGCGTGTCAGTGAAGTTGTTCAGCTGAAGCTTTCGGATATTGATTTTCAGGATCAGATACTGCATGTGCTCGGTAAAGGCGACAAACAGCGGCTCGTCCCTTTTTATGATCTTGCGAAAGATAAGCTGTTATATTATATCCAGCATGTCCGGAGTAAATGGATGCATCAGGTAACGCATGAGTATGTCTTTATCAACCAGCGCGGCGGTCAGCTGACGTCTCGTGGTGTCCAATACCTCATGGAAAAGCAGGCCACGCTTTGTAATCTGCATATCCATGTGCATCCGCATATGTTTCGACATACCTTTGCCACCCATTTGCTTGATAATGGAGCTGACCTTCGCGTGGTACAGGAACTGCTCGGTCATTCTTCGTTGTCAACGACGCAGATTTACGTGCATGTAACGCAGGATCGGCTGAAAAAGGTATATGATCAAGCGCATCCAAGAGCTTGATTCCCATAAAATGTATGAATTTTATTTGCTTTTCTTGTGTTTTTATACGAACTGTTGTATGATATCAGAAAGATTATGTCTATAAAAGTGTACAAATATAGACATTCTTTTTTTTTGATTTTTTACCTGCATTTGGTAATATTTTTAGATAATTACAGTAATTTCTGTGCCTTAACCTCTTTCTTTGAAAGGTACACATTCGTACACAATTTGATATTATCTTTCAGGAGGAACGCATATGAAATGGTATGAAAAGCAAAAAATGATATTCGCGACGAAAGAAAAAAAAGATGAATGGCCCAATGCAGATGTGAAGGAATTGAGCGAAGAAGCGTCAAATAAGGAAAAGGATGATAAATTGTCGGAAATAGTAGAAGCGATGATTGTGGAAGAGGAAGCGGCAGCAGGGGAAAAACACTCCTTTGAACCGACAATAATTGGAGAGGGATGCGTGATTGAAGGGAATATTACAACCGCAGGTGATATGGTCTTTCAGGGCAATGAGATCCGAGGAAATCTTGAAACGCACGGGAATCTTGAATTTACCGGTACAATTATCGGTGATATAATCTGTCATGGGAATTTATCCGTGAAAAGGGCTACTATGCAGGGAAATATCCAATGCGGTGAAGCACGAATTGAAAATGGCAGTATCGAAGGAGATATATCCTGTAGCGGAAAGGTTACGGTTGAGAAAGATTCATCGATAAACGGCAACATAACAACAGAAAGCATGGAAACAAACGGACAGATAAACGGACAGATAATTGCTTCGAAGTCGGTTTGTCTTGCCTCCTCTGCAATCATGCTCGGTGATGTGAGCAGCGGCGATATTGAAATAGAGCGAGGGGCACTCATGCGCGGAAATATTATAATGAAGCAGGATAATTAAGCAGAAACTGGATGAACAGAATTCATCCGGTTTTCTTTTTGGTTGACTATATCGATATTCGACTGTATAATGTAAATAGAAAGATGTATCGATAATCGATAGTGTGGTGGTGACATGGCAAGAGAACAGTTAAAGACACTGACGGAACAGATGTACTATATCATGCTCGCACTGCGTCATGAAAACTTCGGCTATGGAATTATGGAAGAAGTAAAAAAGCGTACTGGCGGCCGGGTTGAGATCGGTGCCGGCACCCTGTACGCCTTGCTTGCGCGGTTTGAAAAAGAGAAGATCATTTGCTGTACCAGAGAAGAAGATCGCAAACGCTATTATCGCTTGGATGAAAAAGGAGAACAGATGCTGAAAGACGAGTACAGACGATTAAAGCAGTTGATTCTGGATGGGGAAGAATTGGAGGAGGCAAAATGAAAAAGAAAGAGAAGATCATGAGCTATCTGGCTATGGAATATAAACAGATGGAGCTGTATTTTGAAGATATGGCAAAAAAGGGATGGTTGTTAAAGGATTATGAAGAGCTGTTCTTCAAACAGGTGAATAATGCCGTGTTCATGCAAAGCGAACCCAAAACGGTACAGTATTGTGTTGATTTTAAATCAAATGATTCTTATGACTATTTTGAAACCTGTCGTTTAAGCGGATGGAACTATGTGGCCTCGACATCGTATTTTCATATTTTTATGCATGAGGGTGAATCAATCGTTCCGCTTCAAAGTGATGAGAGAATTGAAAGTCAATTGATCTATGATCAGGTCTATCGCAAGGAGCTGCGTAAATTTTATCGGGGCGTATTCATATTTATATTTATTATGTATCCGGGTATTGAACGGCTGCTGAACCCTGCCATATATGAAAACCCTGGATACACCGTCACTCATTTGTCCGATTTGATGATGCTGGGCATGACCTTGCTGTATTTTCTGTATAGTGTAGTAATGATTGAAACGATCAGGCACATGATGAAAAAACGAACCTTTCTGAAGCGCAGCCGGCATCCGCTTTCACGGTTTCTCGGTATTTATCCCTTCACAGTCGCAATGACGATATTTATCATTTATGATATCATCAACAATCTGCAGCAGGGTAAGGCTCCTCTTGATCCGTTCGTATTGATAATTGCTGTTCTCATTTCCTTATGCTATTCAGGAATTTATGCAATCCGTAAAAAAGGCGAACGAATAGGAGAATCCTCGGTGTCTGATAAATGAAAACAGCCTTAATAACTGCATGTTTTTGTAAAATAACAGTTGTAACTCAAATGGATTATGCTATAATATATATTGCGCAAAATTGCGCGAATACACACATCATGGATTCAGCAGCCCGTGCTCTAGAAACGCAAGGTGCATTTCGATAATGAGTTGCTGCTGTCAGAAATGATGGAGGCTTAACGGAAAGTGAGGATTTATTTATGCCAGTTGTATCAATGAGAAAGTTATTAGAAGCTGGTGTTCACTTCGGTCATCAGACAAGACGCTGGAATCCGAAGATGAAACCAAACATCTACGCATCCAGAAATGGTGTTTACATCATTAACCTGGAGAAGACGATGGAACAGGTTGAAACTGCTTATGCCGCAATGAAGGATATTGCTGAAAAAGGCGGAAAAGTACTGTTCGTAGGAACAAAGAAACAGGCAACTGCCGTTGTTATGGAAGAAGCTCTGCGTTCTGGTTCATTCTTTGTTAACCAGAGATGGTTAGGTGGTTTGCTGACAAACTTCCGTACAATTCAGAAGCGTGTTCGCCGTCTGATTGAAATCGAAGAAATGGAAGCAAGCGGTGTTATCGATGTTTATCCGAAGAAAGAAATTGCTCAGATCCGCAAACAGAAAGCGCGTTTGGAAAACTTCCTCGGTGGTATCAAGGAAATGAAAAAACTTCCGAATGCAGTCTTTGTGGTTGACCCTAAGGAAGAACACAATGCAGTAGCGGAAGCAAAAAAACTGGGTATCCCGGTATTTGCCATGGTTGATACCAACTGTGATCCGGAATCGGTAGATTACCCGATTGCATCCAATGATGATGCTTTACGTTCTGTAAAACTGATCGTTACCCTGATGGCTGATGCGATTGTTGAAGCAAAGGGCGGTTTGCTGAGCGTAGCGCATAATGTAGATGAAAATGAAGCCGACGTTACGATGAAGGATGTTATCGTAAATGTTGAAGAACAGATTGCTGAAAATGAGCGTCGCCGCCGTCAGCGTAATGAAGAGCGCCGTAACCGCCGTCCTTATGACAAGAACCGCGGTCCTAGACGTGACGGCAATCGCCCTCCGTTCCAGAGAAGAGAAACGGAAGAAAATAAAAATGAAGCTGCAGCAAATGCAAATCAGGAAGCCAAAGCTGCTCCTGCTGAAGCAAAAGCTGAAGCTGCGAAATAATAGGAGGCCACAGAAATATGGTTACTGCTAAGGATGTAAAGGAACTGCGTGAAAAAACTGGCGCAGGCATGATGGACTGTAAAAAAGCGCTGACTGAGTGCGATGGTGATATGGCCAAAGCAATTGATTGGCTGCGTGAAAAGGGTATTGCTAAGGCTGCTAAAAAAGCTGATCGTATCGCTGCCGAGGGTCTTTCCCGCGTAGCGGTCGAGGGCAATACTGCCGTTGTATTCGAAGTTAATACAGAAACTGATTTTGTTGCGAAAAACGAACAGTTTTTAGGACTGCTGGATACTATGAAGGAAGTATTTTTACAGGTTAAACCAGAATCTTTGGAAGCTGCTTTGGCTGCTGAAAAAGATGGTAAGAGCATTGAAACAATGATTACCGAAGCTACTGCTACGATCGGTGAAAAGATTTCGCTGCGTCGCGTTGCGGTTGTGACAAAGACTGATGATGAAATGTTCGGAAGCTATATGCATATGGGCGGAAGCATTTCTGCTTTGGCATTATTAAAGGGAAAACAGGACGAAGCGGTTGCAAAGGATATCGCAATGCAGGTTGCATCTATGAACCCGGGATATGTTACGCGTAACGACATGCCAAAAGAAATCGTTGATCACGAACGTGAAATTCAGACGGAAATCACAAAAGCAGACGAAAAGCTGGCAAACAAACCGGAAAAGGTTCTTGCTGGTATTATTGAAGGACGAGTATCTAAAAATCTGCAGGATATGTGTCTGGTAGAGCAGCCATTCTTTAAAAATCCTGATCAGAAGGTTGGTCAGTATGTGAAAGAGGCTGGTGCTGAAATTGTATCCTTCGTACGTTTTGCTGTAGGTGAGGGCATTGAAAAGCGTGAAGATAACTTTGCCGATGAGGTTATGAATCAGGCGTTTGGAAACTAATTGAAAAGGACACAGCGTGTCCTTTTTTTAAGGAAGAATATTTATCATTATATTTTTTATAAAACTGGTAAAGCTTCTTCTTTTTCTTGGCTATTTACGTTATAATAAAGACGTATTATGGCTGGATATGTATAACGACAAGGAGCAGGTGAATAATGTATGTATAATCGGGTGCTATTGAAATTAAGTGGTGAGGCTCTGTCTTCACCCGGGAATGCTTTTGATCCGCAGATTTTAAAGAATCTCGCTTTGGAATTGAAAGAGGTTGCGGCTCTGGGAGTTGACCTTGCCATCGTAGTCGGCGGCGGCAACTTCATTCGCGGTAAACTGGCGGAATCGGTTGGTATTGAACGGGTGCAGGCAGACTATATGGGAATGCTGGCTACAGTAATCAATGCGTTGGCGGTTCAAAGTGCTCTTGAACAGGAGGGCGTACCGACAAGGGTGCAGACAGCAATCGAAATGCAGAAGGTTGCAGAGCCGTTTATTGTCCGTAAAGCGCTTCGTCATCTGGAAAAAGGGCGGATTGTCATATTTGGAGCAGGAACTGGAAATCCTTACTTTTCTACTGATACTACCGCTGCTTTACGCGCCAGTGAAATAAAGGCCGATGTAATTTTAATGGCAAAAAATGGTGTTGACGGCGTTTATGATGCGGATCCTAAGCTGAACCCGGAAGCGAAAAAATATGAATCGCTGACATATATGGATCTGATTCAGCAGGGTCTTCAGGTAATGGATACCACGGCAACTTCTATGTGTATGGATAATGATATCGATCTTGTCGTATTTAATATGAATGAGCCTGGAAATATCTTGAAAGCAGTAAAAGAGGATATTACCGGAACGGTGATTACTAGAGAAAGGAAGGAATAATATATGCAGGAAATTTTAAACAGTGTAACGGAAAAAATGGAAAAGGCTATTTCTGGATTAGAAAACAACTTAAAAACAATTCGTACCGGCAGAGCGAACCCAACTCTTTTGGATCGCGTACATGTTGATTATTACGGTTCTGCGACTCCATTAAATCAGTTGGCAAGCATTCAGGTGGTGGAAGGTCGTCAGCTGATGATCAAACCGTTTGATAAGAATATCTTGAAAGATGTAGAGCATGCGGTATATGCTGCTGATCTGGGATTGACGCCGCAGAATGACGGACAGGTTATCCGTATTTTAGTGCCTGCACTTACGGAAGACCGTCGCAAAGAATTGGCAAAGGATGCGCATAAAATGGGCGAAGATGCGAAAATCATCGTACGTAATGCCCGTCGTGACGGCAATGATATGGTGAAGAAAAATGCTGATCTTACGGAAGACGGCAAACATGATGCAGAAGATCAAATTCAGAAGCTGACGGATGTGTACGTTAAGAAAGTAGACGCTGTCATTGCGGAAAAAACCAAAGAAATCATGTCTGTATAACCCAAGTAGCAGTAACGAATCAAGCAGAACCCACAGACTGTGGGTTTTACTTTTAGGAGGTAGGAATAATGGATGCCTTGCATATACCTGAGCATATTGCCATAATCATGGATGGCAATGGTCGGTGGGCGCAGAAGCGGGGACTGCCGCGTACCGCCGGACACAAACAAGGAGCAGAGAATATACGAAAGATTGCGATTGCCTGCAGTAATATGGGCGTGAAGGCTTTAACCGTTTATGCGTTTTCAACCGAGAACTGGAAGCGGCCAACTACGGAAATCGATTATTTATGCAAACTTCCCAAGCTCTTTTTTAATCGTTATCTGACAGAACTGATCAAAAATAATATTCAGGTTGTCAGCTTAGGTGAAATAGAAAAGTTTCCATCGGAGACACAGGAAGTTATCCGTTCAGCTGTTGAAAAAACGGCACATAACACGGGAATGCATTTATGTCTGGCAGTAAATTATGGTTCCCGGCGAGAAATCGTACTGGCGGCACAGTATTACGCGGAGGACCGAATGAAAAATTCTGATATGCCGCTTTTGGATGAAGCGATGTTTAATCGGTATCTGATGACGGCTGATCTGCCTGAAGTCGATTTGATGATTCGTACCAGCGGTGAGCTGCGCATCAGTAACTTTCTGCTGTGGCAGATTGCTTATGCGGAATTGATCTTCACAGATGTGGCCTGGCCGGATTTCGATGAGCGGCAGCTGCAGCAATGCATTGAGGAATTTAATAAGCGAAATCGCCGCTTCGGAGGTTTGTCATCATGAAAGTTAGACTTATGACGACCCTGCTGATTCTTGCTTGGATTGTCCCAGCTCTATTGTATGGCGGATTTCTACTGCATGCACTGATTGCCTTCATAATTATCTGTGGCGGATTGGAGCTGTTATCACTTACCGATCAGAAATCCATGTGGCCGCGAGGATTAAGAGTTATTGCAATGATTTTTGTATTTATTCTGATTTATGTGCAGAACTATACCCACATCGCACAGCGCTCAGCCTTGGCAATGGGGATTCTCTCTATGTCCATGCTCTTTTATTTATCGATTCCGATCTTCACGGATCGTTTTCATATCAAGGATTCCTTTTTATGTATAACGTATATTGCGTTTTTCTATTTCATTGGAAGCGGTTTTTTGGATATTTTCAAAGCGAATAAATTATATGTCTGGATTTTATTCTTTGCTTCGTATGCTTGTGATACCGGCGCTTATTTTACCGGTATGCTGATTGGAAAGCATAAGCTGAATACTCGTATTTCTCCAAAGAAAACAGTTGAAGGAGCAATTGGCGGCTGGGCTTTTGGCTTCCTGTTTAGTTTTGGTTTTGCATATTTGTTTGTGGATACTCTGCCGATGTGGGCAATCTGGATGTCAGCACTCCTGCTTCCGATTGCCGGGCAGATCGGTGATCTTGCCTTTAGTGCGATTAAGCGCTGTTACGGTATTAAAGATTTCTCTAATCTTCTGCCGGGACATGGCGGTGTGCTGGATCGTTTGGACTCACTCATTTTCACAATGATTTGTTTCCATTTTATTATGATTTTGATGGCGGTGATGTAAGTGAAAAAAATAATTGTGCTGGGAGCCAGTGGCTCGATCGGCATTCAAACTCTGGATGTCATTAAAAATCATCCAGAAGAATTTGAATTAAGTGGGATCAGCGTTGGCCATAATATCACAAAACTGCGTGATATTTTGACGGCATTTTCCATATATGATGTATGTGTTGCCGATGCGGATGATGCTGAAGCGCTGAAGCATGAGTATCCGCATATTCATTTTTACTATGGTGAACCGGGAATGTGCGAACTGATCGAGCGGGTTGCTTGTGATGTGGTGGTCAATGCAGTAGTCGGATTTCGCGGTTTGCTGCCCAGTCTGACAGCAATTCGCTACCACCGGGTACTTGCGTTGGCAAATAAAGAATCGTTGGTTGCCGGCGGTGATTTGGTAAAGGCGGAGCTTAAAAAGTATCAGGGAAACCTGTATCCGATTGATTCCGAGCATAGTGCAATCTTTCAATGTCTGCAAGGCAATGATGCCAAGACGGTAGAACATTTGATGATCACAGCCAGCGGCGGTAGTTTTCGCGATAAAACTCGGGAGGAATTGAATAAGGTTACCGTTGCGCAAGCTCTTCATCATCCTAATTGGTCGATGGGAGGCAGAATTACCATTGACAGTGCTACCATGATGAATAAGGGATTTGAAGTGATCGAAGCCCACTATCTGTTTGATATCTCATACGATCGAATTAAGGTGCTTTTACATCCTCAAAGCATTGTGCATTCCATGGTGCAGTATACTGATCAGGCAGTTATCGCACAACTGGGTACAGCAGATATGAAACTGCCGATTCAATATGCGTTAAGCTGGCCAAGACGGTTGAAGCTGTATAACAGTGAACCTTTTGATTTGGTGAAAGTAGGACATCTGGATTTTAAAGCAGTGGATGATGAGCGGTATCCGCTTTTGAAGCTGGCATTTACTGCCGGACGCAGAGGCGGCAACAGCGGAGCGATCTTAAACGGGGCAGATGAAGCAGCGGTCGATTTGTTTCTTCATGATAAAATTTCATTTCTTGAAATCGAAGAAGCAATCTTTGCGGCTTATAAACATATTCCTTATATAGCGGACCCTTCGCTTGATGATTTAATAGAAACCGACAGAAAGGCTCGTGAATATGTTTATCGTGAGTGGAAAGGAGTCCTTTCATGAATTTGATGACGATCATATATTTTGTGATTTTACTGGGAGTAATTGTATTTATCCATGAGCTGGGACATTTTATATGGGCTAAGCGTTTTGGTGTGTACTGTTCTGAATTTTCTATTGGTATGGGACCAGCGCTTTATAAAAAAACCATTGGTGAAACTACTTATGCGCTGCGAGCTCTACCACTTGGCGGTTATGTACAGATGGCAGGAGAAGAAGGAACTGATACGGAAGGCATTCCTTTTGAACGAACTATTAAGGGTATCAAAGTGTGGAAGCAGGTCATTGTTATGGCAGCCGGTGCGGTTATGAATATTCTGCTTGCATGGATCATTATGGTCGGCATTTCCATGTATCAGGGGGTCGTCGTACAAACTCCGGAACCTGTTGTATCCAGCGTACAGAGCGGTTCCCCGGCGGAAAAAGCAGGGTTTCAGGCCAATGACCGAATTTTGAAAGTATCCTTTCATAATGGCAAAAAAGTGATCGAACCGGATACATTTGATGATATTATCATGGAAATGAACAATTATCCAAAATCCACAGCGGTTTATACAGTACAACGAGATGGTCAAACACTTGAGATTGCTTGTAAGCCGACATATCTAAAAGATGAAAATCGTTATTATATCGGTGCGAACTATACTCCGGTAGTAAAAAATATAGCATGGTATGAGTCTTTCAAATATGGAACGCAAAACTTATTGGATATGACTACCAGTATCTTCGACGCTCTAGGTAATTTGATTCAGGGAATCGGACTGAATAATCTATCGGGACCGGTAGGTATTTTTGAGATAACGGCAAAGACAGCCGCAAACGGTTTATTATCGATGCTGAGTTTATTGGCGCTCCTATCGCTCAATATCGGTATTTTCAATCTATTGCCATTACCAATCTTGGATGGCGGCCGCATTGTCTTAACCCTTTGTGAAAAGGTTTCCGGGCATAAGATGAGTGAACGCTTTGAATCTGCGATCATGATGGTCGGGGTTGTTATGATCATTGCGATTATGGTGTTTGCCACTTGGAATGATTTAACTAGGATTTTTTAAGAAATTGAAAGCATGTCTGATAAAAATATTCAGATATGCTTTTTTATTTGAAACGTATTCAACATAATAATACCAAGAACAGTAAAAATAAGATATTTTATTCATTATCATTATAAATTATGATGTTCATATAGAATACTTAACATAGGGGGCATTCTGGAATGGAAGAATTTATGATTATCCTTTCAGGTACTGAAAAGTATAGAAAACTAGAATGGATATCTGATAGCTATAAAGTAAACATATTGCATTTTTCGGTTATAGATTCTAAATTATCTACTATGAATTTAGATGACTGTGTTTGTTTCGTTATAGATGCAGATATTTATAAAAGTAGTAACTTATTAATGTTGATCAGAATATTGAGGAAGAAATATCATGCTATGAAATTTATAATGTTCACAAATGATTTTCAAATTGTGAATATGTTCTTGTTTTATTATCCGATATATTTTTGTCAATGGGGAAATGTTCTTCAATATAAAAATATATTAAAAAATATAATAGAGAATCATACATCTATATTAAGACTATTTTACTATCATACAAGAGGTATTGAGAAATGTATTGAAATAAAAAATATCCTTTATTTTGAAAAGCAGTTACATAAAGTTCGAGTAAAACAGATGAATGGAGATTGTGATGAATTTGTAGGAAGCATATCAGAAATAATGGGAATGAATTATCCTCATATGTTTGAAATTAACCGCAGTG
The DNA here is from genome assembly GCF_009831105.1 of Copranaerobaculum intestinale. Taxonomy (GTDB): domain Bacteria; phylum Bacillota_I; class Bacilli_A; order Erysipelotrichales; family Erysipelotrichaceae; genus Copranaerobaculum; species Copranaerobaculum intestinale. The sequence goes on from NZ_WUUQ01000002.1 coordinate 363,140, forward strand.
TAATTATCAATGATCTTTATGTGGATAAAATTGAAGATATATATGTTATTCTGACTAATAAAGAACGTTTTGAAATTAGCAGGCGCAGAAAAAAATATTTGGAGGAGGAATTAAATAGATTAACTACCAGATAAGAGAAATTTTTCTTATAATTTGACCATTCGCTTAATCTAAAGACCATTCATGCGCATTCTATTGCATTTCTATATATGAATTTTATAATGAAATCAAAGATAGACATGTAAAAAGGGTTATGATGATCATGGTTTCTTTTCTTTTGATAATGTAAGTAATAATGAAAGGAGCGATGTCAGATGAAAAAAATTATTTCTTACTTTTTGAGTATCTTCTGTGTATTTGGATTAACCTTATCTCCGGTTTTTGCGAACGATGATTATGATGCAACAAATTATCCAGATGGATATGATAGTTATGAACAATATTTAAATGATCCTGATTACTACAATCAAGATAGAGTGAAGCAACGAGAGGGAAAAATCGCAGCTGCTGATTCATATATGAAGACGAGAGCATTGATGCGAGTTGGTGCTTCTAAATATTTGAATGTTACGCTTTTCCCACAAGAAACAGATTATTGGTGTTCTGCCGCAAGTGCCCAAATGGTTATTTACTATTTAACTGGAACAAAGATATCTCAAGGTACGCTTATTAATGAAATTGGAGCAGGGTACACTGTTGGCGGAGTTGCAAAAACTTTGCGCGCACATACAGGAGCGTCTTATGAAGCACAATTAACGAGTGGATATGCATTGGGTAATGCCACAACAGTTGATATAGATGCGGGTTATCCTCTGATTTATAATCCTAATGCTGGCTTATTGAAAACGGGTTATCCAATTACCGGGAAAACACCGCATTATGTCGTTGGATATGGATATCGATATAATACGTTTGGATCAACAGGTGAAAGTTATGTTAGTTATTTAGATCCATATAAATATATTAGCAGTGCATATGGTAAGCATGAAATTAGTGTTACCAATATGGTCAAAGCAGTTAATGATAATACAGGATATTACATTTGGTAAGAGAGAAGCTATGCTTCTTTCTTACTGATCGAGGAGACTGAAATGATAAAAATATCAAAATATTCTATGGTCGTATTAAGTATTTTATGTTCCTTGATTATGGATGGTTGCTATTATAACAAAGAACCGGATGTATGGAAAGCAAAAGAAGTTGCGTTTGCTGAGTATAGCTTTTCTCCAATCGAAAAGGTAAATAATATGGATATGACAAAGATGGATGATATCGGTTTTGTAAAGGGAAAACTTTATTTGGAATCATTCATCAAGACAGATAATAATCTTTGGTCAACTGAAAATTTGTATACGTATGATCTTAGATCAAATACGATTGAACAATTAGAACTAGATCACAGTCATGTTGCTCGATTGTTCAGCATTTTCCAAGATAAAGATGCTATCATATATTCTGCAATGTCCCATGCCAAGGCAGACGATTTTCCACCAGTTATAGCAAGCATTTGGAAAGCCAAAGACGGTAAACAGGAGGAACTATTCGAAAGTAATATTGATATTTATTATCGTGCACCATTATTTTATATGTTTGGAGATGAAGCATACTTCTTATCACATGATATGAAAACGGTAGAAGCTGATGTATCTCCGTATGTAGAAAATCAAAATGTGTTAAGTTTTCAAGTATATAAAAATGGTAAAATAAAAACTATATTTAGTACTACATCTAAGCTGACCAAGGGATTTCGATATAATGGAGAGGGGGAATTTACTGACTATGATTTGATTTTTGACAATCAAAAGGGTTCTATTGGTTTCTTTACCGCAACGAAAAAGAAAAAACAATTTGAGTACAATTTTTATGATTATTCACGAAAGACAAAAAAGCTTCGTAAAACAATTCTTGGCAAGGGTGATATGGAAATTTTGGGATACCAAGATAAATATGTTTACGGACGAAATAAAGGCGGTTTGTTTTTGTTTAATTTAGAATCAAAAAAAATGATGCAGCTTTCGGAATGGGAGGAAGGGCAATATTATAATTTTCAATCTTTGCCAGATAATGTCATATTATATAATTATAGTAGTCCCTATTCTTTAACGGAAGAAACGTATGCTATTAAATTGGAAGATGGATATTACAAGAAAATGAAAATTGATATCCCAAACCGTAATCAATCTTTTCCGTTTTTTAAGACGGATGGCGAAAGTATTCTTTGCTTTATCAATAATATGTATTATCGTTTTACCTTTAAAATAAAGGCATAATAAAATTTATATATACTGTTAAGACCATTCCTATCATTAGAAATGGCCTTTTTTACATATAGAATACAACAGCGATAAAGTGAGAAATACTGGCCAGATTGATAAAAATATGCCAGATCGCATGATAATATTTTTTCTCTTTCTTGGAATAGAAATATACACCGATTGAATACAGCACGCCGCCTAATACAATTAATCCCAAAAACAGCGGTGAAGCATTTTTCAGCAGGGTTGGAAGAAAGAATACGGCAGACCAGCCCATGATCAAATAAATACCAACGGATATAATCGGCATGGATTTCTTCGCAAATATTTTATAGAAGATGCCTATCAGTACAGTTGTCCATTGAATGATGAGAATCAATAGTCCTTCCCATCCCTTGATCAAACAAAGTGCAATTGGTGTATATGTACCCGCTATCGCAAAATAAATAAAGATGTGATCGAAGATTCTCCCGATAAATTTCTGTTGAGTATGAAAAGGAGTAATGTGATAGAAAGCAGAACCGGTAAACATCAGAAACAGGCAAATGATGAAGATAGATGTACCAATCGCGCGTTCTACACCACCGATATTATAGGAGTATACCGCCGTGATCGGTAATGCAATCAAACAAAGCAGACTCATCACGATATGGGTTCCGGCATTTGCCGCCTCCTCATTCATCGTAACTTCATATATTTTTTTTAAGGCATTTTCACGCATGAACGTACCTCCTTTTAATAGTCCCTATTCTATCACAATATCTTTTAAATACCAACCGGTTTATGCTATAATAAAAAGGACGCAATCTTATAAAAAACGCGGAAGGATGGCGGTTTATGTTTTTAAAAAGAATAGAATTACAGGGGTTTAAATCCTTTGCCGATAAATCGGTTATTACCTTTGATTCCGATGTGATTGGAATTGTCGGTCCGAATGGATGCGGCAAGAGTAATATCAATGATGCGATACGTTGGGTGCTTGGAGAACAGAGTGTAAAATCGCTTCGTGGAAGCAGTATGAGCGATGTGATTTTCAGCGGTTCGCAACAGCGTAAAGCGGTGAATATGGCAGAGGTTACGCTGGTATTTGATAACAGCAAGCATTTTTTAAACATTGATTATGAAGAGGTGGAGGTAACCCGTCGACTGCATCGAATCAGTGGTGAAGGTGAGTATTTTATCAATCAGACACCATGCCGCCTAAAGGATATTTTGAATTTGGTAATGGATACCGGTTTGGGAAAGGATTCGCTTTCTATCATATCGCAGGGGAATATCTCCAGCTTTGCGGAAGCAAAGCCGGAAGACCGGCGGGCTTTGTTTGAAGAAGCAGCCGGCGTGGCAAAATATAAGAAGCGTAAAAATGATTCTCTCAATAAGCTGAATCGGACTCAGGAAAATCTTTTGCGCCTAGAAGATATTATTCTCGAATTGGAGCGGCAGGTGAATCCGCTGAAACGTCAGGCGAAAAAGGCTGAGCTGTATTTAGAGAAAAAAGCACAGTTGGAAACCATTGAAGTCAGTGTTATCTGTGATGAAATAGAAAATCTTCAGAATAAGATTGAGATATTGAAAAAGAAATCATTTGATTTAGATTCACAGAAAGCCATGCATGAAACGACCATTCAGGTTCAGGATTTAAAGAATATGGAACTGAAAAAGGAAATCTCGCAGCTGGATCAGGAAGTGAACCGGCTGCAGGGTGATCTGATGAAGGTCATGAATGAGATGAATATGCTGGAAGCCAGAAAAGCGGAACTGGATGAAAAGCGAAAATACGCAATGGAATATGCGAGCAATCTCGATAAAGCCAAAGAATTAAAAAAGATGCTGGAAGAAGCAGATTATGAATATAAAGATCGTCAGAAGCGTTATATGGATATGCAGAGTGATCTGGAATTAACCAGGAAGCAGGTTAGTGAGCTGGAAAATCAGGTTTCTTTTTGCAATCAGGAAGCATTACAGGCACGAAATTACTTAAATAAATTGAATAACCGTAAAGAGGTCTTGGAAAATCTAATGCGTCAGCCGTTTAATCATCAGCAGGGGGTAAAAGCGATCATGGATGCGCAGCGTTCCCTGCATGGGGTTTTAGGTGTTATGTCACAAATCATCATTCCGCATGAGTCTTATGAACTGGCAATTACCAATGCCTTGGGCGGAGCGATGTATCACATCGTAACAGAAGATGAAACAGCGGCACGTCATGCGATTACATTTTTGAAAAAGAATCATAGCGGCAGGGCGACCTTTTTGCCGATATCTGTGCTGCGGCCACGTTCTTTAAATCATGATTCAAGAACGCTTGCGGAGCATTCTGCCGGTTTTCTTGGAACCGCTAATGAATTTGTCGACAATGATCCAATTTTTGATACTGTCCGTGATTCACTGCTGGGTAATGTGATCGTCTGTGATAATTTGATCAATGCGAATGAATTGGCCAAAACGTTAAAATTTCAATATAAAATCATCACAGTGGAAGGAGATATCGTGCATCGCGGCGGATCCATGACCGGTGGGCACATAAGAGATAATTCCTCACCGTTAACAATCCGCAGAGAATTGGAAACGGTTAAGGAATCGCTGGAGCAGCACACGCTCAAGGTACAGGAGTTGGATGCGCGGCAGACAGCCCTGCAGTCCAAACGGGAATCGCAGGCAAATCAGCTGGTACAGCTGCAAATAGCATTGGCGCAGCTTCAGCCGATCGTAGATGCGAAACGAGCGAAGCTTGATCGCTTAAAAATTGATTATGAACAGATTGCACCGAAGGATATGGAGCTGGATGCGGTCAGTATGGAAGATGATATTGTCATCAAATTATCGGATATGTATTCGCGGCGCGATGACATCACAAAAGCGATTAACGAGAAGCGGGATCGGCGAGTAAAAGCCGGAGCGGAAGTCGATCGGCAGGAAATGCAAATACGTGAGCTGCGCCGTGATTTGAACATTCTTCAAAATGAAGAAAGAGAAGTGGATATTGATAAAGCGAAGGCGGAAGCTAAACTGGATAATGCATTAGAACGTTTGAGCGGTAATTATGAAATGACCTTTGAATACGCACAGACGCTGAAACAGGAAATGGAGGATATGGAGCAGGCAAGGGCGGATGTATCTCGACTTCGCAGTGAAATTGCGGCGCTTGGCAACGTGAATCTGGATGCTCCGCAGGAATATGCAGAAGTATCTGAACGCTTTGAATTTCTGCAGTCTCAAAAAGCGGATTTGGAGGCAGCTCGGGCTAAGATTCTGGATGCCATTGATGAAATGGATCAATCGATGGTCATTCAATTTAAAGAGATGTTTGATAAAATCAACGCAGAGTTAAATGATGTCTTTCGGGCATTGTTTGGCGGCGGCAAAGCTCGGTTGTTTATGGTTGACCCGCAGGATGTACTGAATACCGGCATTGATATTGACGTGCAGCCGCCGGGTAAAAGCGTTCGCAATATTCGCTTATTCTCCGGTGGAGAAAAGAGCTTGATTGCAATTTGTGTCTTATTTTCCATTTTGAAGGCTCGTACGATTCCGCTCTGTATCTTTGATGAGGTAGAAGCGGCGCTGGATCAGGCGAATGTTGAGCGTTTTGCGAAATACATTGCCCAGTTTCGCGGGGAGAGTCAGTTTATCGTAGTAACACATCGCCCTGGAACAATGGCGCAGTGCGATTCTTTGTATGGTGTTACGATGCAGCAAAACGGTGTGTCACAGCTGCTGCGAGTAAAATTGCAGGATGCCATCGAAATGATTGATCGACCGAAGGAGGCAGCTTAATATGGGTATTTTTTCAAAACTGAAACAGGCCTTTGCAGGCAAGGATGATCAGGATCGCTATTTAAGCGGTCTCGATAAATCACGGCGCTCATTTTCCCAACGGATTCGTAATTTGGCACTGAATTTTACCGGAGTTAATGAAGAATTCTTAGAAGAGTTAATGATTGTGCTGCTGGAAGCGGATATTGGTATACGTACCGCAGAAAAAATTATTGAACGGGTAGAAACCCGTGCCATGGATGAAAAACTAAAGAAATTTGATGAAATCAGTGAATGTCTGATTGAAGTCATGGCGGAAATGTATGAAGAAGCAGGAACGTGTGATGATCATGTGAATGAGAACGGCCCGACTGTTGTGCTGATGGTCGGGGTCAACGGCAGCGGCAAAACGACGACGACCGCAAAATTGACCAAACTGTATCAGGAGCAGAGAAAGAAAGTGGTGCTGGCGGCTGCGGATACATTTCGAGCCGGAGCAGTCGATCAGCTTGCAATGTGGGCGGATCGGCTTAACGTGCCATGTATCAAAGGCCGCGAGGGCGGTGATCCCAGCGCCGTACTGGTTGATGCATGCCGCTATGCACTGGAAGAAAAAGCAGATTATTTGATTGGTGATACTGCCGGACGGCTTCAGAACAAGGCAAATCTGATGAAAGAGCTGGAAAAGATGAAGCGGGTAGTTGGACGTGAAATTGATGGTGCACCGCATGAGGTGTGGCTGGTCATTGATGCGACAACCGGTCAAAACGGAATATCACAAGCACAGGTATTCTTAGAAACAACAGCTGTCACTGGAATCATTTTGACCAAGCTGGACGGGACTGCCAAGGGCGGTATTGTCTTTGCCATTCGTGATCAGTTAGGTTTGCCGGTGAAGTTCATCGGTCTTGGCGAACATCCGGATGATCTGCGTCCGTTTGATCTGCAGTCCTATCTGTACAGTCTTTGTGAAGGTATGCTGGAAGATCATGATTGAAAAGACACAGGAAATCAATGAATTGATGGATGCCTATGAAGGATTGTTGACGGAAAAGCAGCGGGATATCATGAAACTGTATTATCAAGAGGATTTCTCACTCAGTGAAATTGCCGAGAATAATGATATTTCCCGAAGTGCAGTCAATGATGCGATTAAACGAAGTGAACATGTGCTGTATGATTATGAAAAAAAGCTGGGCCTGGTACAAAAATTTAAGAAACGCAATCAGTTATATCAAAAGCTGCGTAAACAGGTAACTGGTTCCGCAATTAATTTGATTGATCAATTAGAGTCATTAGATGACACAGGAGGAAATTATGAGTAAGATTATCGCAGTAAATGCAGGAAGTTCATCCTTGAAGTTTCAGCTGTTTAACATGCCGGAAGAAACGGTTTTAACCAGTGGTTTGGTAGAGCGTATCGGTTTTGAAGACGCGGTTTTCACAATTAAAGTAAACGGTGAAAAGAAAACGACGACCTGTCCGATCTTAGATCATGAAAAAGCGGTTTCGATGCTTTTGGAAGCACTTGTTGAACATGGAATTGTCACATCTCTCGATGAGATTACGGCAGCTGGTCATCGTGCTGTGCACGGTGGGGAAACCTTTAAAGAATCAGTATTGGTGGATGAAGAAGTCGTTGCGGAATTTGAAAGCCTGTCGGAATTAGCACCGCTACATAATCCCGCCGGTTTGGTTGGCTACCGTGCTTTTAAAAAGAATCTGCCGAATATTAAACATACATTTGTGTTTGATACTGCATTTCATCAGACCATGGAGCCGGATTCTTATATTTATCCGCTTCCGATGGAGTATTATGATCAGTATAAAGTACGCCGTTATGGCTTCCACGGTACTTCACACATGTACGTTTCACAGCGCTGTGCAGAATTGATGAACAAGCATTTAAAAGATACCAAGATCATCACATGCCATTTAGGAAACGGTGCCAGCATTACTGCCGTAGATGGCGGCAAATCCGTAAATACCTCAATGGGCTTTACACCGCTTGCCGGTATTATGATGGGTACCCGTTGTGGTGACATCGATCCTGCAATCGTACCGTTTTTAATGCGGAAAACGGGAATGACACCGGATGAAATGGATACGATGATGAATAAAAAATCGGGAATGCTTGGGGTGAGTGGTATTTCCAGCGATGCGCGTGATATTGAAAACGGATGTAAAGCGGGAAACGAAAGAGCGATCCTGACTCAGAATTTGTATGTGAACCGTGTAATCAATACCGTTGGCGGCTATTACGCGCAGCTTGGCGGTTTAGACGCGATTGTATTTACCGGGGGTATCGGCGAAAATGATGTAGTTATGAGAGAAAAAATTTGTACGAAGCTGGAAGGTGCGCTCGGGGTAAAATTAAATAAAGAGCTGAACAGTGTAAGCCGTGGTGAGGAGCTGTTGCTTTCAGCACCCGATAGTAAAGTTCAGGTATGGCTGATTCCGACCAATGAGGAATTGATGATCGCCCGTGACGCTTACCGTTTGTCAGGTTGCTAAAAATGTCAGAGCTGTTTTTCAAATGGATCGAAGCGAGTGAGGTCATTACCATTTTCCGCCATGTCGGAGCGGACAGTGACGCACTTGGATCACAGTTTGGATTAAAAACTTGGATTTTAGATCAGTATCCCAATAAACAGGTTTACGCATTGGGTGAGGATCTGGGCTCACAGGGAAAGTTGTTTCCGCCGATCGATGATGTATCGGATGAAGTGATTGCAAACTCTTTGGCGATTATCCTGGATACGGCAAACGCTGCCCGTATTGATGATGCCCGGTGGCAGCTGGCTGCTAAAAAAATCAAGGTGGACCATCATCTTGAAGTGGAGCATTTCGGTGATCTTGAAATTGTTAAAGAAACTGCTGGTGCAACCTGTGAAATACTCGCATCCTTATTTCAAAAGGATGGCCGGCCTTTATCATCAACTGCTGCAAACTATCTGTACGGCGGTTTGATTGCTGATACTTTACAATTTTCGATAGCATCTACAACTTCTGATACATTGCTGGCAGCTGCTTATTTGGCTCAGTGCCATGCAGATATTCCTCGCATCAACCGTGAAAATTTTTCTAAGACCTTAAAAGAATTTCAGTTTGAGACGTTTATCCGTTCTCACTATAAATTGCTGGATGGTCATCTGGCTTATATCATTCTGCATGCTCAGGATTACGAGCAATTTGGGCTGACCCGCAATGAGGCAAAGGAAAAAGTATATGCGCTGGGCAATGTAGATGAATTTGAGGTTTGGGCTCTGTTTATTGAACAGGCTGAAAGTGATAAAAACGAACCGCTTTATCAAGGCTCGCTGCGCTCAAAGCAAACAGCGATCAATGATATTGCCAACGCATTTAACGGCGGCGGGCATAAGCTGGCCTGCGGTGTGAAACGGCTCAGTCCGGCAATGATTGAAGCACTGCTTCAGCAGCTGCTTCGCCGGATTAAGAAAGGATAATATGAAAGTATATCATTTTGATCAATTTTTCGATCCAAAGACATATCAGAATATGGCAAAGCCGAAGCTGAGTTCGGTTAAAGGACATATTTTGTCCGTAGTGATTACCTTGCTGGTCTTTGCCATTACCTATTATGTATCGCACCCGGTTTTAAATCTGCACGATCACGGATCAGTCATCTATATTGTATTTCATCTTCTGATCTTTGCCGGATTGGAATTCATGACGCATGGCTATATGCCGAAGATCGGAAAGCTGGCAGGTGCACTCAGTGGAATCATCGTGTTGGTGATGATCGTTCTAACGGTTGCCAGTGCGGCGTTTTTTCGCAGCGGGGACTATCATAAACAGCTGAAAATGGATGAAACCGCTAAATTTGATAAAGACTTCAAAACCATTGAAATGAGCAAGGTGCCGTTGATCGATTATGATGTTGCCAAACAGCTCGGTGATAAGAAAATGGGGCAGGTAACAGCGCTTGGCTCGCAGTATGAAGTATCCGATCAATATACTCTGATTTCGGTTAAGGGTGAACTGTATCGGGTTTCACCGCTGGAATATCGTGATTTCTTTAAATGGTTCCAGAACAACGACAAAGGCATCCCCGGATATATTAAAGTAAATGTCACAGATCCGGATGACGTTGAGCTGGTAGAATTGAAGAAGGGGATGAAATATGCCCCAAGTGCTTATTTCAATCAAAATATGGAACGTCATGTGCGTTTTTCCTATCCCATGGAACAGATCACCGATTATTCCTTTGAATTAAATGACGAGGGAAAACCGTATTGGGTGATTTCTACCTTCCATCAGGAAGTTGGTTTTTATGGCGGAAACAGCGCAAATGGTGTGATTTTACTGGATCCGGTAAGCGGTGATATGAAGAAGTATGATCTGAAAGATGTTCCGAAATGGGTAGATCGGGTACAGCCGTCTGAATTTGCTTTGAATCAGCTGGAAAACTGGGGATTGTATGTCAATGGTTATTTCAATACGCTGTTTGGGCAAAAGGATATGCTGAAGGTTACCGATGGGCATAACTATGTTACCATCGACGGACAGACGAACTTATTTACCGGTGTAACATCTGTCGGAGGAGATAAATCGATCGTTGGTTTTGCACTTATTAATTTAAAGACCAAGGAAGCAAACTTCTTTAAAGTAAACGGTGCTGATGAAGCGAGCGCGATGTCAAGCGCCGAGGGAGAAGTGCAGAATCTTCGCTACAACGCGACCTTCCCGATCATGCTGAATATCGCAGATCGTCCGACGTATTTCATTTCCTTGAAGGATCAGGCAGGACTAGTGAAAAAGTATGCGTTTGTATCGGTTGAAAACTATTCGACCGTAGGTGTCGGCGATACTGTCGGCAAAGCACGTGACAGCTATGTTCAGCGGCTGCGCGATGCCGGCAATGAGGTTGCTGAAGAAGAAAAGGCGACAACGGACAGTACAGCCGTCATTGCCTCAATCAACACAGCGATCAAGGACGGTAACTCTACGTACTATATTACGTTAGAGGGTGATGATCATCTCTATGTGGTGCCGATCAAACTAAGCAATGAGCTGGCCTTAACGAAGCCCGGACAAAAAGTAAAAATCACGTATGAAAAATCTAAGGAAAAAACTGTTTTAGCGGAAAAATTTGATAATCTGGATTTGCAGTATTAAACTTGAAAAGCTCTTTTGAAAAGAGCTTTTTTCTAGAATTTGTAATTTTATTGGGAACCGCCTATAATGAAGATAAAGAAGGTGATCGTATGAAAAAACGTTCTATGATTTTCTTGCTTCTATTATCATTTTGTATATGCGGCTGCGGGAATCGTCAAAAAGAATCCGATCGTACGATTAAACAAATTAACGATACCCGATATTCGATGAAGATAATTGAACTGCCGGGACTTGAGTCCATGGATAATCACACCCAGATAACTCAAATGGATGATGAAATGATGTATTTTACAACCTATACGACATTTGGGAATTCGGGACAGGATGTTTATTATGCGAGTGGTAATAGACCATTGACTTCCTTTGTGACAAAGGCGGTTTATGCGTATGATCGTAAGCAGAAAACGCTGAAAACCATCCTTGAGGGGGATGGGGAAAAAGTGTATTATGACTATCAAATGTTTCAGGGCATGTCCTATGCGGTGATTGGAACGATGCAGGAATCTAGTGATCTGGACAATCAGCTGCAATTAACTGAAAACGGCATTCCCGTTTTAAACTGGAATCATAATCATGATGATCTTGGCTTCTATCTGCGTGCTGATCATAATAAGCTGTATCTGCTGCAGTATCCCACCGGAGATCACATGGTGCCGACATTGTACGAAATACATGATAAAGGCCCTCTTACAATGGTTCGCAATGCTTTTATGACTCGGTTAAATGAAATATCAAACATCAGTGAAATGACACCGCAGCTTCGCGTGTATGGAAATAAAGTGACGTATCTGGATCAAAAGAAAAAATCCATGGAATTGGGTATTTATGAGCATCAAAAATTTCAGCAATATGAAATTCCCTTCACCGGACAGATCCTTGCCATTTTTGACAACGATGTATTGATGCAATCCGAAGATGGTGTTTGTTACTGGAATTTGAAACAGCGTCAGCGAAAAGAAGTCAAAAATGACGATTTTAAAGAAGAACTCACCCATGAATTTCGGCAAATCAACAAACATCAACTGCTGTACACCTCATCGCATTCACTGAAACTGTATACTTATCGTGATAACGATACTTATCTGCTTCAGGATATAACAGATCAGCCGTATCGGATTGAAATGGTTTACGGGAATCAGATTTTATTGAGCCAGGCTTCTGTTAACTCCATGCGGTATTATCTGGGTATTTTGAAAGATTGAGAAATTCTCAATCTTTTTGCTTCCGGCGTAAGATTAGATTTGTTTTATGGTAAAATAGAGATAGGAAGTGATATCATGAGCGTTCATCTTCATGTCAGAAGCTGTTATACCTTATTATCGAGTACGCTGAGCGTAGAACATATCGTAGCACTTGCGAAACAATATGGATATCGTGCGGTGACGCTTTGCGATGAAAAGGTAATGCATGGCGCCATGGCTTTTTATCATGCTTGTAAGAATGCCGATATCAAACCGCTGTTTGCGATGGAAGTGGAGGCTAGCTGGGAAGAACAGCCATATCGATTTATTCTGCTCGCAAAAAATGATCAGGGTTATTTATCCTTATTAAAATTATCAACATATTTGAATACGGTTCAGAATACCATTACACTAGACGAATTAAAACCATACTGTTCTGATGTTTTTCTTTTGACCGCGGGTGCAGATACCAATTTGGAATCACTTATCATTAAGCAGGAGGGTGAAACCTTAAAAGAATTTTTAGTTGCCTGCCGTGCGCTTACGCGATCATTTGTGGTGAGTATCGCTCGCAATGATTCAGGACTTTGGCAGATCAAGAATCAATATTTGAAATCAGTATGTAAAGAATTGAATATACCAACCTGTGCTTTATCGCGGATTTATTTCGGTGAACCGGATGATGAGGAGAGTTATCAAACTCTTTGCGCGATCAAACAGGGTGTCAGTGTGCAGGATAAGACCTTGAATTACAGTCCGAATCGCTATTTTCGAACCCCGGAAGAAATGACCGAGCTGTATGATGATGACGATCTGAAAATGACGGATGTGATCGCGGATGCATGCCAGGTTGATATGAAATTCGAAAAAGCAAAGCTTCCGCAGTTTCATAATAAATTTCATGTGAGCAGTGAAATGTATCTGACTCAGCTTTGTCAGAAGGGACTCTTGAAACGTATGCAGGGGAAACCGATTCCCAAAGTGTATCAGGATCGTTTACATTACGAGCTGCATGTCATCATCTCCATGCATTATGCAGATTACTTTTTGATTGTTTGGGATTTTATCCGCTTTGCCCGTTCAAAAGATATTTATGTTGGACCGGGGCGAGGCAGCGCTGCCGGATCACTCGTCTCCTATTGCTTAGGAATCACGCATATTGATCCGATTCAGTACGGTTTATTGTTTGAGCGGTTTTTAAATCCCGAGCGTATTTCCATGCCGGATATCGATACCGATTTTCCGGATAACCGTCGGGATGAAGTGATCGAATATGTCCGTGAACATTATGGATATGATCACGTTGCGCATATCATCACCTTTAATACCCTGGCAGCTAAACAGGTACTGCGGGATGTCGGAAAGGCGCTTCAGGTGCCGCCGCGGGAAGTGGATGCGCTCTGTCGAATGGTACCGAATCTGCCGAAGGTAACGCTTGATTATACATACGAAAATGTTCCCCGTTTTAAGCAGATGATCAATACAAGTGAAAAGTACCGCAGACTGTATGCGATATCCAAACGATTGGAAGGTTTGCCGCGTCATGCGTCTCAGCATGCGGCAGGTATTGTATTTGCGGATGCGGATATCACAAATGTATGCCCGCTGATTCACGTGGATGAAAATATTTGCGCTACGCAGTTCACGATGGAATATTTAGAAGAACTCGGTTTGATTAAGATGGATTTTCTGGGACTTCGAAATCTGACGATAATTGATGAGATTGTATCAGATATCAATGCAAGTCGTACCAAGAAACTGGAAATTATGAAAATCCCATTGGATGATGCCCGTACCTTTCAGGTGATCCAGGCCGTGGATACAGTGGGTATTTTTCAGCTTGAAAGTGAAGGTATGAAGAACTTGATCCGCAAGATGAAACCGCGTGATTTTGAGGATATCGTGGCTTTGCTGGCGCTGTTTCGGCCGGGTCCCATGGAAAACATTCCCCGTTATCTGGAAGCGCGGGCTCATCCGGAAAAAGTGGACTATATGCATCCAAGTCTGAAACCGATCTTGCAGAATACTTATGGGGTTATGATCTATCAGGAACAGATCATGCAAATTGCTCAGGTCATGGCAGGCTTCAGTCTGGCCAAGGCAGATAATATGCGTAAGGCGATATCGAAGAAACACGGTGATGAATTAAAAATTCTTCAGCAAGAGTTTATTGATGGTGCGGTTAAGCGCGGTTATTCAAAAAATCTGGCAGAGCACGTATATGAAATGATCATGAAATTCGCCAATTATGGCTTTAACCGTTCGCATAGTGTCGCTTATGCACTGCTTGTATATCAGCTGGCATACCTGAAAGCCAATGCACCGCTGTATTTTTTCAGTTCATTATTAAACAGTGTAATCGGATCAGAAACCAAGACCAGTGAATATTTGTTTGAGGCGCGAAGACGAGGTATTCAGATTTTGCCGCCTTCGGTTAATTACAGTACCAATCGTTATCAAATTGAACAACGGGCCCTGCGCTTTCCGCTTACCGCAATTAAGGGTGTAGGCTCCTCGGTATGCATGCAGCTGCTGAAAGAGCGAAAGGAAAAGGGCCAATACGATGATGTGTTTGATTTTGTGGCCCGTATCACCACCTGCCGGATCAGCCGCAAGCTGGTCGAAACACTGATTTATGCAGGTGCATTGGATGATTTTAAAATGAACCGCACGAGCTTGATTGCTTCGCTGGACGATGCGTTTCGTTATGGTGATCTGGTTAAGATTGAAGATGAGAATCAAATTATGATTGATTTTGACTTGGTATCCAAGCCAGCCCCGCATTCGTTAAAAGAAAACAGTTTTCTTTGTGCGGAAAAGGAAAAGGAAGTGCTGGGCTTTTATCTAAGCTCTCATCCGATTTCTCAGCTGCGCGCTCGTATTGATCCCAATCTTCCGGGTCTGATCATGCTGAATCAGAAACGCGGCTGGGTTAAATTTATCTGTCATGTGGAAAAGACACGGCAGCATCGTACGAAAAACGGTGATCTGATGCTGTTTGCGACCGTGAATGATGAAACCGGCAAATTCGATCTTGTCATCATGCCGAATATTTATGCGGCAAACGGCGCCATACTAGTAAAGGGCACCTATTTGATGGTCGAGGGAACCATCGATCGAGAAAATAGCTGTTTGGTAAAACGAATATCAAAAATAGAAACAGAATAGCGAGGTAAGTATGGAAATATGGTATGTGCGTCATGGTCAGACGGACTGGAATGTAGAAGGCAGAATTCAAGGCAGTACCGATATCCCTTTGAATCAGACTGGAATCGAGCAGGCATATCAAGTCAAGCAGCAGCTGGATCAGGAATCATTTGACCTGGTGCTGGCTTCTCCGCTGTTACGAGCATATGAAACTGCAAAGATCATCTGCCTTGATAAAGCCGTGGAGATCAAGGGTGATGAACGTTTGAAAGAACGTAATTTCGGAAGCTATGAAGGAACGCTGGTCAAAGCAATGCCGGTCGGGGACTTCTGGGACTTGAAACAGGATTTGTGTCCGGAAAACGGTGAATCCACCCGTATGGTATTTGACCGTATTTATGCATTTCTGGATGATTTGAAAAAGCTGTATCCAAGTCATAAAATTTTATTGGTAGCGCACGGCGGTATTGCCATCCCGTTGCGATGTTATATGGAGGGTATTCCCGAAACCAAAGCACTGCGCTCCTTGATCATTCACAACTGTGAAGCGGTGCATTATCAGGTCGATCCTGATCAAATTGTTAAGAATCCATTTTCATAATGGATTTTTTTCATGGATCAGCATGTATGCCTTTTGGCATATTGCTTTTCAAGAAACTGGCAATCAAGTATAATAATGCTAATATATGAAAGAGGGTTATAGAATGGTTTCACTGGATAAGGATTTTGAAACAGTGAGTTTGGATGATATTCCCATGATCATGAATTTTCTGGCCAAAAGTAAATATGAAGAAAGCAATCATAATATTGTCAATATGATTTTATGGATGGATGTATATCCGTTGTGGAAGTATGTAAATGATCATTATTTACTGCTTTTAGGTATCCACAACCGAAAGCTGTTTTTATATATGCCGCTGTGTGAGGAGAACTATTTTAAAGAGGCGATTCTTTGCGCAAAGCAGATTTTCGATCGGTATGGATGCCCGTTTCGGTTAAGCTGCTTCACGCGTCCGCAGATTGATATGGCCGCACAATATGTCCCTGGATATCACGTATGTGCGGTACGAAACAGCTTTGATTATGTGTATGAATGTGAAAAGCTGCGTACCTTCTCCGGTAAAAAACTTCAAAAGAAACGAAATCATTTAAATGCTTTTTATAAGGAATATGATGGCCGTTTTACATATGAAGTGATGAATGCGGATAATGCTTTGGCATGTATTGATTTTCTGCATACATGGAAGGATGATGATGAAGATGTGTTTCTTCAGCAGGAAAAAGCCGGAACGGTAAGAGTACTGAAGCTGTGGGATAAGCTGCCGGCACGCGGAGGAATCCTTCGAATCGATGGTGAAATTCGCGCTTTTGCGATCGGTTCGCGGCTTTCCAAACGCATGTGTCAAATGAATGTCGAAAAGGGGGATGATCGCATTCGGGGAATTTATCAGGCAATGGTCAAAGAATTTTTGAGTCGGGAATATTTGGACTGCGAATATGTCAATCGGGAAGATGATATGGGAAAAGAGAATATCCGCAAAGCGAAGGAAGCATATCATCCGGTATTTATGGTTGAGAAATATCAGTTCTGTGAATGTGGTGAAATCAATGATTACGTTAGCTGAAAAGCAGGATAAAGAAGCGATTTATCAAATATGGAAAAAGTTATTTGCTGACGATGACGGCGGATATACCGATTATTATTTTCAATCACTCTATGATCGGGCTATCACGTATGTTATCAAGGAGCAAGGACTCATCAAAGCTGTGCTGCAGCGGCAGAAACATGAGATTCGCTTTCATCAGCACAACGTTCCTACTTCGATGATTTTGGGAGTCGCAACCCTTCCTGAATATCAGGGACAAGGACTGATGCGAAGGCTCATGGAATATGCGCTGGATGATGCGAAAAGAGAAGAAACGGTAACGATGATACAGGCATATCATCCTAAGCTTTATACACCCTTTGGATTTCAGGTCTATTACCATACGAAAACAATACCGTTTTCATCAGTACATACAAGGATAACCGGAGGGCTGGGGGATCCTGATTTTTTAGCTTGTTTGAAATTATATGATCATGCCATGGCATCCTTTGAGGGAACGATCGTGCGCACAAAGCAGTCCTTTATCGAGCTGCATGAAGAGCTACAGGCTCAGGGAGGGCAACTGATCGGTTACTATGAGGGTGATGTGATGAAAGCCTATGCGGCCTTGGAACTGCAGGCAGATAACCTGGTAACCGAATGCTTTGGTGATGCGGACGCTTGTTCAAAGCTGCTTGCCCTGGCACAACGCCGATTTGGAAATCTGAAGCAGCAGATATGTGATCATGATGGAGACCCCTATACAATGCTTTTATTTCATGATTGGCCGCGTTTTGCTTCCCTGGTGGATTTAGAGGAGCCATGTGAATCTGCTTATTTTCAAAATTTGGATACGCTGTTGTTTATGCATGAAAATGCTTAGAAATATTGAACCGGTCATCTTAAAAGGTTATAATAGTTGAAAAGAGGAGGCATTATAATGGAACCGATAAAAATTGAAAAATGTCCTTATTGTGGAAATACCAGTATTGGCATTGGATATCAGCTGGGACAGGGCAGTTTATCTGCTTCAAAAATGGGCTTAACAGGATGTAAGGTTGTTCATATGATTTGCCGCGGCTGCGGAAGTATTCTGTATAGCCGTGTGGAAAAGCCTCAAATATTTAAGGAGGAAAAATAACATGCATTTGGAAACGTATGAATTATTGGATCGGCTTAATCTGAAATATCAGCCTTATGAACATGAACCGGTATTGGATTATGAAACAGCGGCAATGGTAGATGAGAAATATCATATTGAAGGTGTGGAAAGCAAAAGCCTCTTGATGAAGACAAAATCGGGGAAATATTACCTTTTGATTACAACAAGCGATCAGCGGATGGATCGTAAATATATGAAACAGCTGCTGGGAGAAAAGGTTTCTATTGCCGCGCCGGAAGAACTGATGGAATTAGCAGGATATGAGGCTGGCTGTGCCGCGCCGTTCTGCTATCCGAAGGAAGTTGGTTTTTTGGTAGACACGTATTTGTTTACGTTGGATAAGATTATAATTTCCGCTGGTATATCAACTCAGTCAGCGTCTTTTGATCCCAATATCCTGAAAACTGTTTATGAACACGTTGAAAATGAAGTACGTTATCTGGATGATGTTCATGTGATGCCGGAAGTATAACGAATCATTTATATGAATTGAAGAAGGGGTCTTTTGAGAAGACTTCTTTTTATTATGTGCTTTACCGAATAAGTACAGGTTTTCTTTTGTCGTTTATTAAGATTGCGGATAAAAAAGTAAGGCAAGCCTCGATGTGGCATGTGGATAATTTGCAGCTATTAACTATCCGTAGTGTAAAGAATAATTTGCATATTTATTAACAATATGACAGGGGATGTCATATCCTTCATGGTATACTTTTGATAAAGAAAGATACCAGAGGGAGCAAACATGGAAGGTAAATTTATAAATATTACATTGGATAATATCGAACAGGAGCATCTGTGCTGTGCGATAGGGGACAAAAAGCATGCGGCAGGGGTAGATGTTAAAAAACAATGGATGAAAGAGCGTCTTAATGAGGGTCATGTGTTTCGTAGACTTGATGAAAAAGGAAAGATATTCATTGAATATGCACCGTTGGAAAAAGCTTGGGTGCCGGTTATCGGAGATAACTATTTGTATATTTACTGTTTATGGGTAGCCGGATCTTTTAAGGGCAAGGGTTACGGAAAGGCACTGATGGATGATTGTATAGAGGATGCTCATACACAGGGAAAGTCCGGTATCTGCATAATCAGTTCCAGGAAGAAAAAGCCGTATCTAAGTGATAAAAAATTCTTGAGTAAGGTAGGATTTGAAACGGTTGACGTCATACAAGATGATTATGAGTTAATGGCCTTGTCATTTGATGGCACCAAACCGGCTTTTCAAGAAACAGCGCGACGGATGAAAATTGATCAGCAGGAGCTTACGATCTATTATGGTAAACAGTGTCCGTATCATGTAAACTGCATCATGCAGATTACTAACTACTGCGAGGCTAACCAGATTCCGCTTCATCTTCATTGTATAGATTCACTTCAGAAAGCAAAATCAGAGCCCGGTATTTTCAACAATTGGGCGGTTTTCTATCATGGAGAATTTTTAGGTGTGCAGCTCATGAATGAGAATATTTTAAAGAAAACGTTGGGAGTATGATCAACTGATAAACAAGACAGTCAAAATGGACTGTCTTTAAATGTGGAAATCAGAAGCCAAATCCCATAAAGCAATTTATTATTTTCATATGCTTTTGAAAAAGATATAACAGGATGTCAAGGCATGGGAGATGATGTCAGCTCATAAATCAGAAATTGATATTCCATATGCGGCAGTTTGTATTATAATGGAATTTGTCAGGAGTGAAGCAGAAAATGAATAAACAAAGAATTTTTGATCATTTGCTTAAGCTTTGTGCAGTACCGAGCATTTCCGGCAGCGATGGTGAGAGAGCAATGCCGGATACGATTCGAGCGTGCTTGATGGAACACGCATATTTTCAAAAACATCCCGATTTCATTGATATCTTTACCATTCCTCAAGCTGCGGAAAAAGAGAGCTATATTTTTGCGCGCTACGAATGTGAGCGGAAGACCGAAAAAACAATTCTTCTGCTGTCTCATTTTGATGTGGTTGCGATTGATGAGTACGGAGCGGGTAAACCATATGCTTTTGATCCGATCGCATATGAAGACTTTTTAAAAAAGGGAAAGGTCCATCTGGATGAGGAGAGTCAGGCAGATCTTGAAAGCAGTCATTATCTGTTTGGGCGGGGAGTATGTGATATGAAATGGGGGTTAGCTGCGGATATGGAGGTGCTCTTTCATTTCGCAGAACACCCTGATGAAGCAGAAGCAAATGTATTACTGGTAAGCGTGCCGGATGAGGAACGAAATTCCATGGGCATGCTGGCAGCGGTGCCGCAGTTATTGGCTTATCAGCGGAAACATAATGTAAAGATCGAGCACTGCATCGTATCGGAACCGGATATTTCACCGGATAAATGTATGAACGGCAAACGGATGTTCATCGGTGCTGCCGGGAAAATCATGCCGTTATTCTACTGTGTCGGAAAAGAAACACATGTCGGCGATCCGTATTTTGGATTGAATCCGAATACACTGTGTTCCGCAATCGTGGAGCGAATGGAGCTGGATCCCAATTTCATTGATACTGCCAAAGGCTATGAAACGCCGGCGCCGACCTGTTTGAAGCAGAGCGACTGCAAGACCAATTATTCCGTGCAGACACCTTATGATGCATATTGTTATTTCAATTTAATGACTTTATCCAAAACCCCGGATGTCATCATGAAAGAGCTGATCGATTTGGCCGAGGATGCGTTTGCGGCGGTGTTAAAAAAGCGTATCGAATATCATCATGCAGCCTTAAAGAAGGTTGGAAAGCATATTCCTATCAATGAATATCCGGTGAATGTGATGACTTATCAGCAGCTGTATCAGCGCTGTGAACAGCTGCACGGTCAGACATTCGTCACCCACATGCAGACATTTATAAAACAATTAAAGAATGATGATTTAAGAAAAATGAGCTTGGCGGTCGTGCAGGAAGCACATACTTTTTTAGATGACCGCAACCCAATCATCATTCTGTCTTTTACACCGCCGTATTATCCGCACAGTGGATTTCTTCATGAAGATGCGGTGCTTAGAAAAGCGTGTGAGCGAATCGTCCGTGATGGAGAAGCAATTCAGGAAACCTATCACATCAATGACTGTTTCAACGGTCTGACAGATATGTCTTATTTATCGCTTCGAGAACCGGTAGATATCGATTCATTGACAAAGAATTTCCCGCTATGGGGTATTCATTATGAAGTGCCGCTTCAGAAAATACGCGACTTAAATATTGATTTTGTGAATTTTGGGCCGCTGGGAAAGGATCCACACAAGTATACGGAACGTATCGATCTGGAATATAGTATGGAGAAAGCCCCGGTGTTACTGTTGAAGCTGGTGCGGTATCTGAGTGAATCATGACTTGTATCTGGTCATCTATCTGGCTATAATAGATACGAAATGATGGTGAAGATATGGATGGTTCAGTTTTAGAGGCAGAAATGAAGCAGCTAAAGAGCAGCTGCGCTTATTATCGAAAAAAACGCACAGTGGTTGCACTGCTGCGTTTTCTTGTTTTTATCTCAATGATATTGAGCTTTATCGGTGGTTATCAGCTGCAGACGATCTGGTATGCATCAGCAGTAATGTTGCTGTTGGTTTTTATTGGATTGATCGTGTATCATGATACGATTAAAAAAGGGCTGTTTTACCGGGAATGCAAGCTTGAGGTTTTGCAGGATATCAAAAAGCGTAAAAATCATGAATGGACAGATTTTAAAGAGGACGGTAGTGCGTTTGTCGAAACAGATGATCTTGCGGCAAAGGACTTGGATATTTTTGGACATGCTTCCCTTTATCAGTATTTATGCTGTGCTGCTACACCTTATGGCCGCAGGGAATTTGCGCAATGGCTGAAACAGCCGGCTTCAAATATCACCCAATGGAAAAAACGGCAGGATGCAGTTGTCGAACTTTCGCAAAATATGGAATTTTCCCGGGCATTTATGACCTGCAGCAAAATTTTTGCCCATCGAAGCAAGATTCAAGAAACGACAATGTATAAAATTGTCGATGCGTCAAAAAACATGAAGCCCCAATCTGCTGCTTGCCGTATGATTCGATTTTTGGGACCGACGATCATGCTGGTCTTATTTGTCTTTGCAATACTTGGAACACTTGCCTGGCCGTGGTTATTCGCCTGGTTTGTCATACAGGCTGCCTTGGCGATGCTGCTGAGGAAAAGCTGTGATGAACGTTTGACCCTGCTGTCACATACACAGTCACTGATGGATACTTACGAACGTATGTTTCGCAGTATTGAGCTGGAATCCTTTTCCAGCCAGTATCTTAGAGAACTGCATGACGCAGTCTTTGGTGCGACCTTGGCAGTCAAAAAGTTTTCAACGCTGATCGGCTTTGCGAATGCCCGCAACAACGATATTACCTATTTGATCGGATCGGGATTTTTTCTGATGGATTTCCAGTTTGTATCCATGTATGAAGCATGGAAGCGTCATTACGGAAAACAATTAGAAGCATGGCTGCGGGCTGCCGGAAACATGGAAGCGTTGCTGTCGTTGTCCATGCTGAACCTGGTGCGGGATGATGTCTGTGTACCAACTATGGGTGAAAATCCAAAGCTATCATTTACAAATGCCGTACATCCGCTGCTGGATGAGCGAAAAGCAGTTGGCAATACGTTTACATTATCCGGCGGTACCTGTGTGATAACCGGATCCAATATGTCTGGAAAAACAACCTTTTTAAGAACGATCGGATTAAATATGACGCTGTTTAATGCCGGCGGATTCGTATGTGCGAAGGAATGGATCTCACCGATGATGAATATCTATACTTCAATGCGAGTAGAAGATAATGTCGATCAGGGTATATCCACTTTCTATGCGGAAATTCTACGTATCAAAACGATGATGCAGGCAATGGAGAAGCAAGAGCCGATGCTGGTTCTGATTGATGAAATCTTTAAGGGAACCAACAGTGCCGATCGCATCATCGGCGCACAGGAGGCTGTGAAACGACTTCATCAGCCATGGGTGATGACCTTTGTTTCAACGCATGATTTTGAACTCTGTATGCTGGAGGATGATCCGATGATCCAGGCATGCAATATGCATTTTCGTGAATATTATGAGGATAATGAAATCCGCTTTGATTATCTGCTCAGAAAAGGCCGATGTCAAACAACCAACGCCCGGCAGCTGATGCGAATGGCAGGAATCATCGACTAAGCTTGCGTTATAAAAAAAGATTCACTCATCTTTGACAAATAACATCATAAAGATAAAAAAATAGTCAGCAGTGATCGGTACTCATATCATCCGATCACTATGGACTATTTTCTTTTATGTGCGGTTATGATGGTGTAGCTGCTCGCGTTGACGGTAAAAATATTGTCATCTATTTCAATATACCAGTTTTTTCCGTTACGGGTAATCAATGCCTGTTCCTTTTGGATTTGTACTTTGCACCAAGCTGCCATATCATCTGTTTTCATGGAAAGATTTTGTTGAATCCGGATGATTCCGAGCGGTGTTGTATGCAGCCGGTCAATATTTTGAATCAGCTCTGTCGTCATGATACAGTATCCCTTCTTTCATAGGAAGCTTTTAAAAGCGCATGCTGAATCGCAAGGATTGTTTTTGCATCGGTAATTTCACCGTTTTGGATCATATGATAGGCATCGTTAAAGGAAAAGCGATGCAGGGTGATTCGTTCATCTTCATCCATTTCCAGTGGTTTATCCGGCTGATACAGTTCTTCTGCTTCATAGATTGTGACCTGTTCATCGAGAAATCCGGGTGAGGGAAGCATGGTACAGACTTTAACCAGTCTTTTGCATTGATAGCCGGTTTCTTCTTCCAGCTCACGATGTGCAGCGCGCATGGGATCTTCTCCCTTTTCCAGCTTGCCTGCCGGTATTTCATAAAGGGATTTCCCAATGACATAACGAAATTGACGAATCAGCAGGATATCTCCCTGATCGATCACCAGGATACCGACTCCGCCGGGATGTCGTACCACCTCTCTGAGCGCTGATGATTGATTGTCCTCGATGATGACATGATCTTTGGTTACCTTGATAATTTTACCGTCATAGAGCAATTCTGATTTTTGTTTAATTTCCATTTCTATCCCTCCGCTTCCTTCATTGTTATCAAATTTAAGAAAATGCGTGCATGCACGCATTATAGAAAAATATGTTTTGCTTCTAACGCTTTGCCGTTGTCTTCAATCAGGGCATAGCTTGGTCCCCGTCCATCGCGGCTTCGCCAAAGTGAACCGGGATTGACTACCAGTACACCATGGATAGTCTGTATATCGGCAACATGCGTATGTCCGAAGCACACAATATCACAGTTATTTTTACGGGCTGCCTCGGCCAGCTTCTCAACCCGCCGCATATAGGCAAACTGATGGCCGTGCGCAACCAGGATCCGATGCTTTCCAAAGGGGACGATCAGCGAATCCGGCAAATCATAAAAAATATCATTGTTTCCGGCTACAACCATCATTTCCGGAAAATTTTCCGCATAATCTTCAATATCGCCGCAGTGAATCATCACATCGACCTCACTATGGTACTGATCGATTAATTTGTTGACAAGATCACTGCGTCCGTGACTGTCGCTGACAACTAAACATTTCATAAAACATCACCTAGTATTATCATACCAAAAATGACAATATTATAAAAGAAAAAGCAAACAATTTAAAAGGACAGGCAAATATGCAGTACGGGCAGTAAATCTTCGGCATACGGTGGAATGTATCGAGGTACAGGAAGGAAGGATGATGTATGGCATATTCAGGAATTGATGTATCAGAGTTTCAAGGAGATATCAACTGGTCCGGCGTTAAGGCAGCCGGCATTCAGTTCGCGATCATACGGGCCGGATTCGGATCCTTTCCGCAAGGAAGAAAAGATCGTAAATTTGATCAGAATATGAAAAATGCCGAGGCTGCGGGAATGGCGGTTGGTGTATACTGGTATTCTTATGCGACAACGGTTCAGCTGGCAAAGCAGGAGGCTGAAAATTTTCTTTCGACGATCCGCGGTTATCGATTTGCATATCCCGTCTATATGGATTTTGAAGATGATTCTCAGCGGCCCCTTACAACCCAGCAGCGAACACAGATTGTAGAGACCTTTTGCTCGATCGTGGAAGCAGCCGGTTATTATACCGGTATTTATGCGAACCTCTACACATTTCAGAATCTATTGAATCTCAGTGAATTGGCGAAGTATGATAAATGGTTGGCGCAATGGGCGGCCACACCGACCTATGGAAATGAATTTGGAGGCTTGTGGCAGTATACCAGCAGCGGTCTTGTGAATGGGATCAGCGGACGGGTGGATATGGATATCTCATATCGAAATTATCCGGAAATTATAAAGCAGGCCGGATTGAACGGTTATGGTAATAACGGCGGCAGCACACCTGATCCGCTTCCCGAACCGCCGACAAAATATCAGCTGCATGACTATGTGACGATCAACGGCATCTATACGTCGAGCGATTCGACAGAAAAATTAAAACCCAGCATTACCGGAGGAACGATCACGAAAATTTTGAGCGGACATCGTAATCCCTATCTGCTGAATAATGGATCGGGCTGGGTTAATGATGGCGTGATTGTAGCTTCTGATTCCCCGACAGCTTTTCATGTCGGAGAAATGGTAACGCCGATTCGACCGGTTTCCTATGATGGTGTTCCCCTGCTGCCGGACGTTATCAACAAATCTTATCCGATCATTCAGCTGAATGGTGAACGGGCAGTGCTTGGGGCAGGCTTGAATACTGCGTTCAAAACAAACAATCTAAAGCGTTCGCAAGCCGGGGTGCCACAGATGATCCGTGTTGGCTCAACGGTGAAGATCAAACCGGGCGCTTTGGATTACAATGGTACCGCGCTCGCTTCCTTTGTCTATGACAACACATATAAGGTCACCGAGCTTCAGGGAAAACGCGCTGTTTTATCTTCTATCAACACTGCCGTAAACACTGATAATCTAATTTTGGTATCGTAAAAAAATACAGATGATAAGACATTGAGAAACAGGGGAAAAAGCCCCTGTTTTCTTGCATAATCACTATGTTTATGCTATATTAGTAAAAGGCTTTTGTGAAAAAGGAGTCATGCATGGATTACTATCAAGAAATACTATCAAAATGTGATGCACTGCTCGTAGAAAACAAGGTGCAGGAAGCGTATGATTTATTGGAAGAAGAATTGCGGATGCCATATATTCCCAAGGACAGTGAAGAAAAGATCATCGCCCTGTATAATGAATGCCGGCAGCAGCTCGAAATGCAGAAACCGCAGAAAACATACACGGAAGAAGATCTGGAAGATCTTTTATCCGGTACGCTCGATGAACAGTTTGCGGCAGTGGAGGTGCTGAAATCCAGCAATATCCGTCGTCATCTGCCGATCATTGAGCATTATTTTTGCGGGAATCCGCATTATCTGGTACGATCATTACTGGTAGAAGCACTGATTGATCAGCAGGTACACGGAGAGCTGAAAATGGATTATGAGGGGATGGAAATCACCTTTGATCCTGGCTTTGTGGAAATGCCGATGGAAAGTGACGGAGCCCTGCAGGCAGTCGCATGGATTCGCGAATGGTTTGAGAATGACAATCCGAGCTTTGCGATGATGTGTGTGGAAACCTTGGTAAAAGAGGCTTATCTGAAGCTTCCGTTCAACATTGATGAAGATGAAAGTCAGTTGATCGCTTTGGCGGCAGTAAAGTATGTCTTTTATGCATACGGCGAGCAGCCGGCATTTGAGAAATTTCTTGCGGAAAAAGCACTTGCGCAAAGCAGTGGTTATGAATTATTATTAAATAAGCATGACATGGAATAAGAAAACAGATACATGCATAAAAGCAGTTACTAGGAGGAACGAACAATGAGTTCAACATGGCAGTTAAACGAAAAATCAAAAGGTGAATTAAAAGCAACCGTAAACGGCGAAACCTGGACGAAAGCACAGGATAAAGCATTTAAGAAACTGGCGCAGAAAGTAAATCTGCCAGGCTTTCGTAAAGGACAGGCACCTTTGAACATGGTGAAGAAGCACGTCGGCAAACAGAATATCCTGATGGAAGCGATCGATGAAGTAGCCGGAGAAGCACTGATGAACGGTGTGAAAGAACACGAGCTGCAGATGATTGCACGCCCGGAGCTGGGAGTCGAGAAAATCGATGAAAATGAAGTTGTGCTGACTTTCGCAATCACGGTAAAACCAGAGGTTACGCTGGGTGAGTATAAAAACCTGGATGTGAAGAAAGATAAAGTAAAAGTTACCGCGAAAGAAGTTGAGGAAGAAGCAGCGAAGCTGCAGGAAAAATTTGCTGAGCTGGTTGTCAAAGAAGAAGGCGAAGCAGTTGAAAACGGTGATACTGCGGTCATTGATTTTGAAGGATTTAAAGATGATGTTCCTTTTGAAGGCGGTAAAGGAGAAAGCTATCCGCTGGTGATCGGTTCTGGTTCTTTCATCCCTGGCTTTGAAGAACAGCTGGTTGGTATGAAAGCAAATGAAACGAAGGATATCAATGTGACGTTCCCGGCCGAATATCAGGCAGCAGAATTAGCTGGCCAGCCGGTGGTATTCAAAGTAACCGTACACGAAATCAAAAAGAAAGAGCTTCCGGCACTGGATGATGAACTGGTAAAACAGGCTGAAATCAAGGATGTTGAAACTCTGGAAGCATATAAAGAATATCTTAAAAAGCAGTTAACAGAAGCTAAGACGAATCAGGCAGAAGAAAAATATACCAATGATATTCTGACG
The DNA here is from genome assembly GCF_009831105.1 of Copranaerobaculum intestinale. GTDB lineage: Bacteria > Bacillota_I > Bacilli_A > Erysipelotrichales > Erysipelotrichaceae > Copranaerobaculum > Copranaerobaculum intestinale. The sequence goes on from NZ_WUUQ01000002.1 coordinate 391,101, forward strand.
AAAATCTGTGAAAACAGCAAGGTTGAAATTCCGCAGATCATGATCGATGATGAAACAGATCGTCTGGTAAATGATTTTGCTCAGCGTTTGCAGTCACAGGGCTTCTCACTGGATCAGTTCAAGCAGATCACCGGGCAGAGCCAGGAAGCAATTCGTGCTGAGCTGGGAAAAGATGCGGAACAGAAAGTCAATGTACGACTGGTTCTGGAAGCAATCGCTGCCAAGGAAGGTATTGAAGTAAGTGATGAAGAAGTAGAAGCAGAATATACAAAACTTGCCGAGAATTACCACATGGAAGTGGAGAAAATCAAAGAGCTGCTGGATCATAATGCAATCGCCTACGATTTAGAAATCCGTAAAGCGATGGATCTGGTAAAAGCTTAGTAAGGAATGAAAGAGACGCTTCCTGCGTCTTTTTTAGGCTTTTGAAAGGAGTGTTTAAGAATGGAAGAAAAAAATTTGGAAATGCAGTATCCAGTGGTTTGCACACGGGGTGTAGTCGTGTTCCCAAATCAGGAAATATCCATTGATGTGGGACGCACCAAAAGCATGCAGGCGGTTGAGGAAGCACAGCTTCATTTTGATAATACGGTAGTTTTAGTAGCACAGAAGGATGTTGCGATGGAAGATCCTAAGGCTGAGGATATCTTCGGCTTCGGAACGCTTTGTGTAATCAAGCATGTGCGCCGTATGGAGGGCTATCTGCGCGTAAAATTCCGCGGTGTAAAAAGAGCATCGATCCAGACTCTGATTAACGATGATACGATGATGAGTGCTGACATTGAACTCATGGAAGATGTCATGCAGAATCCGAAAGAGGAAATTGCTTTGGTGCGCCGGATCGCTCATCAGTTTGAAGAAATTGATATTATCAATCAGCATCTGCCGAAAGAGATGATCAACGAGCTGGCTAAGGGCGTATCCGCGCCACAGCTGGCCGATCAGGTATCACAGTTATTCCCGCTGTCGCTGGAGAAGCGTCAGGAACTGTTAGAAACGCTGGGCGTCAATGACCGGCTGCTTCTGATATTGCAGGAAATTGAAAGTGAAAAGGAGCTTTCTCAGATTGAGAATCGGATCAATGAAAAAGTAAAAACCCGCATCGAGGAAAGTCAAAAGGAATACTATCTGCGTGAGAAGCTGCGCGCGATCAAAGAAGAACTCGGTGATGTACCGGATCAGGACAGCGATATTGATGAAATGCGCAAGCAGATCGAGGATCATCCTTATCCGGAGTACGTAAAGGAAAAGGCTCGCGAAGAGCTGCAGCGTTATGAAATGCTGCCAGCCGCATCGGGGGAATCCGGGGTTATTAAAACATATCTGGATTGGCTGCTGAAGCTGCCTTGGTGGCAGGAAACCGAAGATGAGGAAGACTTAAACCATGCGGCTGAGGTATTGGATGCGGATCACTATGGCTTGGAAAAAGTAAAAACCCGCATCATGGAATATTTGGCAGTGAAGCAGATGACCAATTCACTGAAGGCGCCGATTCTTTGTTTAGTCGGTCCTCCGGGGGTCGGTAAGACTTCACTTTCAAAATCGGTTGCCCGTGCGTTAAACCGTAAATTTGTGAAAATTTCATTAGGCGGAGTCAAGGATGAAAGCGAGATCCGCGGTCATCGCAGAACCTATTTGGGTTCGCTGCCGGGACGTTTTATCCAGGGCATGAAAAAGGCCGGTACGATCAATCCGGTATTTCTGATTGATGAAATTGATAAAATGGCATCAGATTACAAGGGAGATCCGGCCAGTGCGATGCTGGAGGTATTGGATCCGGAGCAGAATTCTTTGTTCTCTGATCATTATTTAGAAGAAACCTATGATCTTTCTAAGGTGCTGTTTATCGCAACTGCCAATTATCTGGAAGATATTCCCGCGGCATTGCGTGATCGTTTAGAAATCATCAATCTTTCCTCTTATACGGAAGTTGAAAAGGTTAAGATTGCCGAACGTCATCTGGTGCCGAAGCAGTTAAAAGAAAACGGCTTAAAGGCCTCTCAGTTGAAGATCGATGAAGACATGCTGTTATATTTGATTCGCTATTACACGCGGGAAAGCGGAGTGCGTCAGCTGGAGCGTACGATTGCGACAGTCTGCCGCAAGAGTGTATTGGCGATATTAAAGGATAAAAAGAAATCTATAAAGCTCACGAAAAAGCTTTGCCGTGAATGGTTGGGCAACGAAATGTTCGACTATGGCAAGCGGGAGAAGAAGGATCAGGTGGGAACCGTCACCGGACTTGCCTATACCAGCTTCGGCGGTGATGTGCTGCAGATCGAGGTTACACACTTTGACGGCAAGGGCAAACTGGTCATTACCGGCCAGCTTGGCGATGTCATGAAGGAAAGCGCGACGATTGCATACGATTATGTTCGTGCGAATGCTAAAAAATATAAGATTAAATCAGATATCTTCGAAAATAATGATATTCATATTCATGTGCCGGAGGGAGCGGTGCCAAAGGATGGTCCGAGTGCCGGAGTTACTCTTACCACGGCGCTGGTATCCTCACTCAGCAATCGCCCGGTTCATGCGGATCTGGCAATGACCGGTGAAGTCACACTGCGCGGCAATGTTCTTCCAATCGGCGGCTTGAAAGAAAAGTCGATGGCGGCTCACCGCTGTGGCATTAAAACGGTCGTGATCCCTAAAGGCAATGTTAAGGATATCGATGAGATTCCATCGATCGTAAAGGAAAGTGTGAACTTCGTGCCGGTAGACAACGTGTCTCAGGTTCTGGATATCGCACTGAGTAAATAGTCATGCAGTTTCAAAAAGCGGAATTGGTGATATCCGCTGCGTCCAAGGTGCAGTGGCCACAGACCGAGCTTCCGGAAATTGTGCTGGCCGGACGAAGCAATGTCGGGAAATCATCGCTGATCAATGCGCTGACCGGACGTAAAAAGCTTGCTTATGTCGGAAATACACCCGGTAAAACAAGATTATTGAACTTCTTTAATTTGGATGATCAATACATGTTTGTCGATGTGCCCGGCTATGGGTATGCCAATATTTCTAAGCAGCAGCTCATTCGCTTCGGTGAAATGATGGAAGACTATTTCAATGAACGCATGCAGAAGCGGGGATTGCTGTTGATTGTGGATGCCCGGCATAAACCGACTGAAGATGATCTGACGATGATCGACTTTGTCCGTTATTACGATCTTCCGGTTGTAGTAGCAGCGACAAAGTATGATAAAGTAAAACCATCGCAGCGTCAGCACAATCTGAAAGTGATCAAGGAAACATTATGTCTGCGTGATGAGGAAAAATTAATTCCGTTTTCAGCCGAAACCAAGCTCGGCGTTGATGAGGTGTGGGATGCGCTGCTGGAAATGCTCCATTAGAACACATAGTTTATGAAGCTATGTGTTTTTCTTTTGATAATTTAGATATTCAAACAGACTTCATGCTGTTTTATAGAAGCAGCAGATGCTGATAAGGCAAGCGCACATAGCTGCATCATAAGTATAAAAAGGGAATACAGGCATAAAAGAAACTGAAAAAGCATAGATAATCATAGGAGGAATCTTATGAAAACAATGCGTATAGAAAAAAATCTGCATCTTCATGATACAGTTGATGAGGTGGTGAATCTGCACGTCAGTGAAGCTCTTAAATACAATAAGGAAGAAGACGGCATTCGTGCGGTAGGACCGCTTTACATCAAAGGACAGTATTTGCATGAAGGAGAACAGAAACCGTTTCAAGAAGTTTTGGATATGGATGTATTGGCACCACATGAAAAACTGATGCCGAAGGAAACATTTGATCTGGAAGTTATGAAATATGAAGGAACTCCAAGTGAAGACGGGATTCATCTATTGGTGCAAATGGGTATCCACGGGCTGAAAGAAGACAGTAAAGTAAATGAGCCGGTGGAGGTCAGTGAAGCTCCGGCTTCACAGCCGCAATCAAAACCGATTGCGGAGGCGCCGACCATAGCTGAAGAGCCGCCTTTGACGAAATCCATTGATCAGGATGAGGAGCAGTCGGCATCAGCTGAGCCGACTGATATCAGCGAGCTGGAGGATCTGTTTGAAGGGACGGACAGCGTATATACTTCATATCGAATGATCGTTGCGAAACCGGATGATACGTATGCGTCGATTGCGCAGCGTTATGAAGTTGATGAAAGTGTCCTTCGCAATACAAACCGCAATAAGGATATATTTCCTAAGACGCTGGTTGTCTTGCCGTTTGGACAAGGAAGTCAAGAAAAAGAAACGGTAACGAAATAGATTGAATCAAAGTGTCTATGAGGTTGCGCGTGTAAATAATTTTGAGTAAACTCAATTCATACTATGATTGCATAGATCGTGATAGTATCAAGCATAAAGGTACTATCACTTTTTTACTGTTTTATCATAATGATAATGTTTATCAATGAACACTTTTATTCTGTCTTTAAATATATCACACGGTTAAAAGACTAAATTTTATATTCAATTTATGAGTGATTTATTTCATTTTCTTTATGTTTATTCCGGATCTTAACTTTTCACTTTCCGCAACTGGGAAATTGGCATGTTAAAATTTGACAAGTGGTGGTAATTGTTATATTCTTATCAAGAAGGATTACAACACAGCATTTGTCTATAAAGGTAAACAATTATAGACTCTTCTTAAATTCCCTTTTTACATATAATAGATATACAATTATAGTCTTTTTTTTTGCTTTAAGACGCTCCTGCATGATACCTATCAAAGTTTACCTTAATAAACAAGAGGGAGAATGCATATGAATTATCTATGCTGAGAAATAAAAAGGGAGGATAAGAGGAGAAAATGAAAAAAAGAATTATAAAGTATTTGGTGAGTGGGATATTAGTATTATTTATATTAATTTCTGGTGTTAAAGGATTTGAAATCATTATTCATGGGAATTCTGTAGTAGATCTTCTTATTGATCATGCTGTAAATGAAGATAGAACATCTGTTGATGTTTCATGGAAAGGTGTTGTAAAGGACGGTTATACGATTGTTGCTATTCAAAAAGATGGTGAACAAAGAGTAGCTGGACAATCATTAGAAACGACAATTCATGAAAATGGAACATATAAAATTATTGTGTATTATGTCCAAAATGATCATGAAGCAAATCCAGAGAATCCTAAACAAGAAGAAAGTGTTGAATTTGAGGATACAATTACAGAAATTCAAGAAGAAACTTCTGATATTAAATCATCTGATAAAAGTACATCTATTTCACAGATACAAACTTATAGTTCTAGGGAAATAGGAGATACTGAGGATCTTATTATTGATGAAACAAGTTTTCCGGATGAGGAATTTCGAGCTTGGATAAAAAGTCAAAGCTATGGCAGTGATGGAAAATTAACACCTTCCGAACGAAGAAATGTAATCATGATAAGCCTTCCTCAGCATGGAACAATTAAAAATTTAGATGGTATTGAATACTTTACAGAGTTAACCCATTTGTATTGTTCATATCAAGAGTTGAATAAACTGGATTTGTCAAAAAACACAAAACTTGAAATGCTAGAGTGTTTTAAAAATCAACTCACAAGTTTGGATTTATCACAAAATATCAATTTGGATTATTTATATTGTTCTTATAACAATCTTACTGAATTGAATGTTGATAATAATCCACTTTTGACAGATTTGTATTGTGAGAATAACCAACTTACAGCACTTGATGTTAAAAATAATATAAAATTGAAACTCTTGCGTTGTAGTGTGAATAAAATTGAATCTTTGGATATAAAGACAAATGTATTGTTAGAAGATTTTGAATGCGCAAATAATAAAATAAAATCACTTGACATCAGTCATAATCCCAATTTGACTACGGTTTATTGTTATACAAATGAATTAGAAACCTTAACGGTTGGCAATCTTACAAAATTAGATACTTTATTTTGTCAAACGAATAAACTTAAAACATTAGATGTAAGTGCGTGCATTTCATTGAAACAATTTTGGTGTGGTAGCAATCAATTACGGTATATGGACATGTCTAACTGCACAAAATTAACTTCATTAAGTCTTGGAACTCAACAATTAGGAGATATTTATTTGGATCATGGGAATGTGTTTGATTTACATACATTGGATGAACATATTAATAGTGATAATATTACACAAGCTGATACAACCGCTGCTTATCATACATTAGAAGGAACTGTCATTACTAGCATTGGAATGGGATATTATTTTTACTATGATATTGATTGTGGGTTTGCTAATAAAACAATGAGAGTTGGTATTATATTCAGAGGAATCAATGACTGGAAGACACCATTATCAATAGAAAATTGGCGAGTAGGGGAAACACCCCAGCAACCTAAGGCCAGCGCATGGTTTGGAGATAATACATTAAAATATCAATATGCTCAAACAGCCAATGGTGAATATCATGATGAGATACCCAATACTGCTGGAACATGGTATGTCAAGGCATCGGTAACTGGAGCTACAACATATGCGGGATTGGAAAGCGACCCGGTTATGTTTACGATTAATGCATGGACTTCATCTTTGAAGATTGACGATTGGTCATATGGTGAAAAGGCAAAGACACCAACCATAGAAGCAGCAATAGGAACCAAGGATGTTCATTATGTTTATAGTAATACACTAGATGGTACATATAGTGAGGACATTCCTACTGAAGCGGGTTCATGGTATGTCAAAGCTATTTTACATGATACAGATGAGTATAAAGGATTAGAAAGTCAACCAACAAAGTTTCAAATTCATCAAGCTAAAAATCACTGGATTCAAAATCCAAGTCTAGATAATTGGACTTATGGTGTTAATGGTGCTGTCCCTCAGGCAAAGGCTGCTTTTGGTACAAATGCTGTTATTTATCAGTACAGTGACAAAGAAGATGGTCTTTATACGAGTCAAAAACCTAATAGAGCCGGAATTTGGTATATGAAAGCATATATTCAAGAAACTGCAAATTATGAAGGATTAGAGATGAATGTTCGTTTTGAAATTATACAGCCACAAGTTAAAATTGAAGAAACAGATACGATATATATTATAAATAGCGGAAAAAATATGGTGTTTGTATGCAGTGGTTTGCTTCCCAATTTAACAGGAGTGTACATAGATGGAAATTCTCTTGATCAAAAAAATTATATTCTTGAATCGGGAAGTACAATCCTGACTTTGAAAGAAAATTATTTAAATGGGCTTGATGAGGGATGGCATGTATTGCAATTTGTATATGGAAATACAAAGGTTGAAACACGTTTTATGGTTCAAAGACCTATTGATGATAATACGACGATAACACATAAGCCTGATGTGAATACAGGGGACAGTACCAATAGATATGGACTCATCTTATTATTTGGAGCAAGTTTTGTTGCCTTGAATTTAATCATGATGAATCGACATAAAAAGAAATTATAGTCTGTAAATTTTCGTGATGATCCCTCTAAGCAGACAACGGAAATTAATAATACGTTGGATACGAAAGGAGGGATCTTTTCTAATGGGAAAAAAGCAAATATATATTAGAACAGAAAATTAAAGCAGTAGAAGACTGTATAAGCGAGAAACAATGCAAATATGTATAGATATGTGAGAAGGTACTCTATATAAGTGGATGACAATATATGACAACCTTGGTGAAATGGTTTTTTTCAAAAGAAAGAAATAAATTGTTTTGATCAATTTCATCAGCTGTAGATTTTGTTTTAAAAAGGGGAGGATGCTTGCTTTTAAACAGATGGCAAAGCAGGATCACCATTCTAAGAAGGCAATATAGATACATAGTGGTGTATATGCGAGCGAACTCCATGGTCATGCTCATATGATGCGTAAGGACTGGTTGTCTTATGCGTTTGCCCATGATAGAATGACAGGGATCGGATGATGGAAACGGAGCTAAGAGAATGGGCGATAAGCGAGAAATGAAACAATCGAAGCAGATGATTTCACTGCCAGGGCTTGCGGCAATGCTTTTATCCATGGTGCTTGCAGGCTTTGGTGTCTGCATCTTTGTCGAGTGTAACATCGGTTCTGACACCTTGACCGTATTGTTGGATGGGGTGCGTCAAATATTGCATACATCCTTAGGCAATGGCAGCCGTATTTGTAATATAACAATTTTGATCATTGCCATGTTAGTCAATCGCAAAGCGGTGGGATTAGAAACGATACTCTATGCGTTATTGATCGGCTTTTTCATTGATCTTGCGGGAGCACCAGTAGCTTCCTTATCCTTAGGCAGTCAAAGTCTGTTTATCAAACTGCTGGCAATTGGTATAGCGCAGTTATTCTTTGCCTTTGGTTTTGCGATTATGATTAAGGCAGACAGTGGTATCCATGCGATTGATGCGGCCGTGAATGGGATCGTAGAAAAAAGCAGATTCACGTATCCGTTTGTACGAACCATGGTCGATGTGATTTTTGTGGTTGGCGGGATGATGATGGGGGGCGTAGCTGGTGTGGGTACCATCATTGCTTGTTTAACAACCGGATTATTGATAACCAGTTTTAAAAAACTCTTGAAATGTGCTTCATGAAGATGAAATTTAGGAGCAGCTATTGCATTCCCATAAAATTTTGATTATAATGTTTGACATACATACGATGAACAGAAGGAGTACATACTTACTGCTTACAGAGAGCTTTCGGATGGTGTAAGAAAGCAGCGGGAACTATGGAAGGTAGTCTGGGAGTAGATGCTTTGAACGCTGCAGTAGAGGCATCCGCACAGTACGGCGTTATGTACTTGAGGCATATACATTTGGGATATGCAAAATAAGGTGGTACCACGTGCAAGCGTCCTTTGGAGGGCGCTTTTTTTATGGAAGGAGATAAGCATATGGAAAAAAAGACAATGGCTGGCAAATACGACCATCACCAGGTTGAAAAATCACATTATAAAACATGGGTTGAACAGGGATATTTTACTGCGGGAGATAAAAGTAAGGATCCATTCTGTATTGTAATACCGCCGCCGAATGTCACCGGGAAACTGCATCTTGGTCATGCTTGGGATACGACGCTTCAGGATATCGTTACCCGCTACAAGCGGATGCGCGGTTTTGATGCACTGTGGGTTCCCGGTATGGATCATGCGGGAATCGCCACGCAGGCCAAAGTAGATGAACGTTTGAAGGGAGAGGGAATTTCCCGTTATGATATCGGACGTGAAAAATTTTTGGATCGTGCTTGGGAGTGGAAAGAGGAATACGCACAGACGATCCGAAAGCAGTGGTCAAAGCTGGGATTATCATTAGATTATACGCGGGAACGCTTTACCCTTGATGAAGGGCTTTCTAAGGCGGTCCGCAAGGTATTTGTGGATTTGTATGAGGAGGGACTGATTTATCAGGGAGAACGGATCATCAACTGGGATCCGAAAGCGAAGACCGCGCTGTCCAATATTGAGGTTATTCATAAAGAAATCGAAGGAGCCATGTATACTTTCCGCTATCAGGTTGTGGAAACCGGCGAATATTTTGAAGTAGCAACCACTCGCCCGGAAACAATGTTTGGCGATGTTTGTATTGTTGTGCATCCGGATGATGAGCGCTTGAATCATCTGATCGGCAAGCATGCGATCAATCCGGCAAACGGCGATGAGCTGCCGATTATCGGCGATGATTATATTGAAATCGGTTTTGGAACGGGAGCGATGAAGTGTACGCCGGCTCATGATCCGAATGATTTCCAGATCAGCGAACGCCATGATCTGCCGAAGGTCATCTGCATGAACCCTGACGGTACGATGAATGAGATATGCGGTAAATATCAGGGGATGGATCGCTTTGCATGCCGCAAGGCGTTGGTTGAAGATATCGAGCGTGACGGGAATTTGGTGAATATTGAAAAGCATATTCATCAGGTTGGTCATTCGGAACGGACGGATGTAATTGTTGAACCGTACTTATCCAAGCAGTGGTTTGTAAAAATGAAACCGCTGGCGGCGGAGGTGCTGAAAAATCAAAACATCGAAGATCAGAAAATTCACTTCTACCCGAATCGTTTCGAAAAGACTTTCCAGCAGTGGCTGGAAAATATCGAGGATTGGTGCATTTCCCGTCAGTTGTGGTGGGGACACCGTATCCCTGCCTGGTATCATAAAGATACGCATGAAATCTATGTTGGAATGGATGATCCAAAAGATCCGGAAAATTGGATTCAGGATGAAGATGTGCTGGATACCTGGTTCTCCAGCGCCCTTTGGCCATTTTCAACCTTGGGCTGGCCACAGGATACCGAGGATTTGAAGCGCTATTTCCCCAATGATGTACTAGTGACCGGTTATGATATCATATTTTTCTGGGTTGCGCGGATGGCCTTTCAGACCCGTTACTGCATGCATGATCGTCCGTTCAAGGATGTCTTGATTCACGGCTTGGTTCGTGATGCCCAGGGCCGCAAGATGAGTAAGTCACTAGGAAATGGTATTGATCCGATGGATGTGATTGAGAAATATGGCGTTGATGCATTGCGGTTTTTCTTGACGACCAATTCAACGCCGGGTCAAGATCTTCGTTACATTGAAGAAAAAGTAGAATCAAGCTGGAATTTTATTAATAAAATCTGGAATGCCTCCCGCTTTGTGGAGATGCAGATTGATGATGAAACATCGTTGGAGATCGAGAGTCCGTCAATCATTGACAAATGGATTTTAAATCGGTTTCATGAAGTGCTCAGTAATGTTGAATCCAACATGGAGAAATATGAATATGCACTCGTTGGAAATGAACTGTATAGCTTTATCTGGGATGATTTCTGCAGCTGGTATATCGAGCTTTCAAAGGCCGGTTTACAAAGTGACGATAAAACGATCCGCAAAGCTGCTCAATCGACGCTGCTTGTTGTACTGTCCGGCATTATCAAGATGCTGCATCCGTTTATGCCGTTTGTGACCGAAGAAATTTATCTGTCGCTGCCGCATCACTTGGAAAGCATCAATCTTGAAACATGGCCGAAGGCTGTTGATCAAACAATGGATCAGGATGAGATGGAGAGCGTTAGTCAGCTGATTACGATGATTGAAGCAGTGCGTGCGATCAAAGCTGAATACGGCATGAAGCCAAGTGCTGATGTGTTTATTCTGGTTTATGATGATGCGATGCAGCTGATAAAGGGCACTGATGAATTAAAAGCTATTTTGATGAAGATGTGTCATGCAAGCTGGATGGAGCAGTCAAGCGATGAGGAAATGGTGGTTCGTCCGATTCGCGGCGGTTCTTTACATGTGCCGTTGGCATCAGTCATTAACATTGAGGAAGAAATCACGAAATTAACCAAAGAATTAAATAAATTAAAAGGAGAAATAAAACGCGGTGAGGGAATGCTTGCCAACCCGAATTTTATCCATAAAGCACCGGAAGCAAAGGTGAACGCAGAACGTGAAAAATTGGAAAACTATCGCAAGCAGTATCTAGTTGTCGAAGCAAAATTGAACGAGTATCGCAAATAAGAAAAGCTGTTGTCCAAAGCAAATGGATAACAGCTTTTTTAAGCGATATTGGAGATTCAGGAAAACTTTTGTGTCTTAATCAATGCGAGGATCACCCCAGAAGAACAAGGCTACAGTACCGGGGCCGGTATGGCTTCCGATGGTTGTACCGACATAATTGATGACAACCCTGCCGTTTAGGAAAGGGAACTTAGATTCAATAAGATCCGCAACTTTTTTGGCATCCTCATAACAACCGGAATGTGAAATAAAGCATTTTCCGTCATATTGCAGTCCTTTGTCAGCATGTGCTTCCATCTGGTCGACAATCGCTGAAATAACTTTTTTCTTAGTGCGAATTTTATAGCGGGGCACCAAATGTCCTTCTTTATCCATATTCAGCAGAGGGCAGATTCCAAGCATTGTGCCGACGGCACCAGAGGTTTTTGAAATTCTTCCGCCTTTTACATAAAAGGTGAGATCGGTTGAAAAAAACCAGTGATGAAGCCGCAGCTTGTTTGTTTCTGCCCATTGATAGACATCATCCAATCCCATGCCCTGATCACGCAGATCCGCAAGCTGATCCATCAACAGTCCATAGCCGGAGGAGGCCCCCAGTGAGTCAACAATATAGATTTTACGATTCGGATATTTTTCTTCCAGTTCTGCTTTCGCAAGCATGGCTGAGTTGATAACCCCGGACAGACCACTGGATAGACATACGTGAAGAATATCATTGCCCGCTTCTAAAAACGGGGTAAAATATTCAATAAATTCCGCCATATTCACTTGAGAAGTCTGTGTATCTGCACCCTCGGCCATCCTTTTATAGAAATCATCAAAGGGAATGGATTCTCCCAGATCATCGGCGTATTCAACACCGTTTAAGGAAAAATGAAAACATATATAATGGATATCTCTTTGCTGAAAATGCGCCTTTGACAAATCAGCAGTTGAACAGCAGCTTAAAATAAATTTGCTCATATTCTTGTTCCTTTCTGCACTCGCGAGGCGAGTCAATGTAATAAAAACGAAATCTTCCTTTGATAAAAGTATATCAAATTTGATGCATTATCACAAATTACACGTAAAGCAGAATGAGAAAAGTCAGACAATTTCTGGAATTTGTACAGGATTTTAAAAGGATCAACCGGAAAAAAAATCCTGTCGTTGACAGGATCTGTGCGTGGTTAATGAAACATATCCTTATGCTTAAAAATAATCGTGGCGATCACGCAGGCAATCACCGCGACCAGCGTAGGAAACCACCATACCGGTACCGGCAGTCCCTTTACATTCATACCATAAAAACTGAAAATGATATTGGGGATAGCCATTACTATTGTGATAACCGTCAAAATTTTCATAACGATATTCAAATTGTTAGAAATCACTGAAGCGAAAGCATCCATTGTCCCTGATAAAATATTAGAGTAAATATTACACATTTCGATGGCCTGATGAATTTCAATCAAAACATCTTCCAATAGTTCCTGGTCTTCTTCATATAGCTTGATGAATTTTCCCCGCATGATTTTGTTTAAGGTTACTTCATCCGTTTTCAGGGAGGTTGAAAAATATACAAGTGATTTTTCAATGCCGAGCATCTGGATCAACTCTTTATTCTTCATGGATTGGTGCAGGGTGCGCTCAGTGCGGGAGGAGATGCGATCAATCTGCCGCAGGTAGATAAGGAAACGCTGTGAAATGCGCAGCAGTAATAATAATAAAAACCGTGTTTTCTGGTCGGTGCGGATGCCGCGTACCCGTCCATTGGCCATATCCTCAATATTGAGATTTTCATATAAACTGATCGTAATGACATATCCCTTCATGATGATAACACCCAGCGGCAGGGTTGTGTAAAGCAGCGTGTTTTCGTTTGCATTATCATCTTCCTCGGCACTTGGATAGTCGACGATGACAAGGGTCTGTCCCTCATCGCTGTCGATGTGTGAGCTTTCTTCTTCGTCGAGGGAGGCCTTCACAAATTCCGGAAGGACACCGATGGTATCGGTAAGATATGCGATTTCCTGTTCGGTCGGATGAACCGCATTGATCCAGCAGCCGCTCTGTGCTTCATCAATCTGCACAGTACGGTTGTCAATCGTTTTATAAAAAGTAAGCATACTTTCTCCTTTCCTCAGGAGAACGTGGCTGTTGTCTCCTGAATATCTTGTTTATTTAGCTTTGATAAGGGTTTCCCGGGCTCAGGGGACATAGCCATCACCTACTTTCTTTACCGCTTCACATTATACCATACCTCAAAGCTATTCTTTCACAAATTGATCAAAAAATTACAGTTTAGACGGAAGCGAAAGACAACTGTAAAAAACTGTCAGTTTTAAAAAATCTGAATTGACAAATGACGGCAATCGTAATATAGTTAGCATGCTAATAATTAGCAAGCTAACTATATCGGAGGTGAAGGAATGAAAACGCCTTTTAATTTTGTGATGTTTAAAACGTATCATGCCCAGCGTAATCACATACGTATGAATATGACCGATCATGGACTGTCTCCGGGGCAGCCTAAGATTCTGCGGTATTTGAATACCCATGAAGATTGTATGCTGAAGGATATCGCCGCAAACTGCGATGTTGAGCCGGCTACGGTTTCACGGATTTTGGGCAATCTGGAGGAAACCGGCATGCTGACAAAAACCGTTGGTACTCAGGATAAGCGATCCCTGCGGCTGGCGATAACAAAGAAAGGAAAAGAAGCTCTGGCATGGTGGAATATTCACTGTCAGGAGGTTGACGAGCTTTCTTTGAAGGGTTTTAGTGAAGAAGAACGGTGTGAATTTGAAAAGTATCTGGACCGCATGTATTTTAATTTAAGCGGTCGGCATTTAGAATAGGAGGCTGGTTAATATGCTGAAACGAATGTTTCCGTATATGAAAAAATATCAGAAATATTTACTGTTCAGTTGTATATGTGTCGTAGCTGAAACAATTTTTGAATTGATCATACCGTTGATCATGGCAGATATCATTGATGTAGGGGTTGCAAACCGCGATCAGCACTATATTTTGATCAAAGGGCTGCAAATGATTGTGTGTGCAATTTTATCGCTGATATTGGGAATGATGTATGCACGTTATGCGGCAACGGCAGGTCAGGGATTCGGTGCAGAGCTGCGTAAGGATGAATTTCGTAAGGTACAGAATTTTTCTTTCGCAAATACCGATCATTTTTCAACTTCATCCTTGATTACCCGTTTAACCAGCGATGTCACCATTCTGCAGACGGCCATCAGCAACGGTATCCGTCCGCTGGTACGCTCTCCGGTTATGCTGGTAACCGCCTTGATTTTATCCTTTACTATCAATGCAGAGCTGGCGGTTGTATTCTTGATTGCGATACCGGTGCTGGGGGCTGCTCTGTTTATTATCGTACGCCGCGTCGGTCCGCTTTACCGGAGTATGCAGAAAGCGATTGATTATGTCAACTCGATCATCCAGGAAACGCTGAACGCGATCCGTGTCGTAAAATCGTATGTGCGGGGTGAATATGAAAAAGAAAAGTTTGAAGGTGTGAATGATCAGCTGAAACAGACCTCTGAACGGGCTTTTCGTACTTCGGCACTCAATATGCCGCTGTTTCAGTTGGTAATGTATACAACGATCATCTGTATCATTTGGTTCGGGGGAAATCTGATTTTTGTCGGCACGATGAAGGTCGGTGAACTGACAGGTTTTCTGAGCTATGTCATGCAAATACTGAATTCTTTGATGATGATTTCCAATGTGTTTTTAATGCTGACCCGCTCACTTGCCAGCTGCTCTCGTATTATCGAGGTGCTGGATGAGGTGCCGGACATCGATGATTCAAAATCGCAGGCTTTGGAAGTGACTCAAGGAACGATCGATTTTAAACATGTTTTCTTTAAATATAAAGCGAATGCCGAGGAAGAGGTACTGACTGATATCAATTTGCATATTCCGGGCGGTTCGACGCTGGGCATTCTGGGCGGTACCGGCGCCGCAAAAACAACCCTGGTACAGCTGATTCCCCGATTATACGATGTCAGTGCCGGCGAAGTGCTGATTGACGGTCATAATGTCAAACAGTATCCGATCAAACATCTGCGTGATGCAATCGGCATGGTGCTCCAAAAGAACATCTTGTTCAGTGGCACGATCAAAGAAAATTTGCTGTGGGGTGATGAGCATGCTAGCGATGAGGATATCAAATGGGCATGTAACATAGCTGCTGTGGATGAATTTATAGGCAGCTTTCCTGAGGGCTATGATACTGATCTTGGGCAGGGCGGCGTCAATGTGTCGGGAGGACAGAAACAGCGCTTATGCATCGCGCGAGCCTTATTGAAGCGTCCAAAGGTTTTGATTTTTGATGATTCCACGAGTGCCGTTGATACCGCTACGGAAGCGTCGATTCGTGAAGGACTAGCAGGTCTTAATGATACCACCAAAATCATTATCGCTCAGCGGGTGACTTCCTTGATGCATGCCGATCAAATTGTAATTCTTGACGATGGCAATATCCATGCCATAGGCACTCATGAATCACTGCTTCGTGATGATCCGATCTATCAGGATATTTATTATTCGCAGCAGGAAGGAGCTGGTTTGTAATGGCGGCACGGCAGATTACCGGTAAAAAACCGAAGAATATGAAAAAAACCCTTTCCGCTTTTTTCTCCTATCTGGGCCGGCATAAGATAGCATTATCCTTAGTAGCGGTTATGGTAGTAATCAGTGCCGGAGCGAATCTGTGGGGCACTTACATGCTGAAACCGATTGTAAATCAATATATCATTCCCCATGATGTAACCGGCTTGATCCAAGCGGTTATCTGGATGGCGGTGGTTTATGGTATCGGGGTATTGTGTTCGCTTTTATACAATCAACTGATGGTTCACGTAGCGCAGACGATTACCAAAGAGATACGAAAAGATCTATTCGATCATATGCAGACGCTGCCGATTCGATATTTTGATTCGCACACTCACGGGGATGTGATGAGTCATTTTACCAATGACCTGGATACGATTCAGGACGCTTTAAACAACAGCTTTGCACCGCTGATTCAAAGTACCATAATGATCACCGGTACGATTATCATTATTTTCTCCTTTAACTGGCAGCTTTCCTGTATCGTCATGATCGCATTTCTGGCGATGTACCTGTTTATCCAATACAGCGGAAAAAAGTCTAAATATTATTTTAATCATCAGCAGGCGGCAATGGGCAAGCTGAATGGTTTTATCGAAGAAATGGTGGAGGGTGTCAAGGTTGTAAAAGTATTCAATCATGAATTACAAAATTTTGATGAGTTTGAAGTACGCAATGAACGGCTTCGCATGGCAGCTACTTCGGCCCTTACCTATTCCGGCCGAACAATTCCCGTAGTAGTCAGCATTTCATATTTTAACTATGCGCTTGTCGCTTGTATCGGCGGCTTCTTTGCGATCGGCGGTTTGATTGACTTAGGAAGCTTAGCCAGCTATCTGGTATTTGTCCGTCAGACGGCAATGCCGATCAACTCCTTTACCCAGCAGCTTAATTTTGTTTTGGCGGCGATGGCGGGGGCTGAGCGTATCTTTGAAATGATGGAAGAAATACCGGAAGTGGATGATGGATTGGTCACTTTGACCCGCGTTCATGAACATCCTGATGGTACAATGGAAGCATGTGAGGAATATACGGGCAAATGGGCGTGGAAGCACCCACATCCCGATGGCAGTATCGAACTGGTGCGGCTGTGCGGGGATGTGCGATTTGAAAATGTCAATTTTGGTTATGAAAGCAATCATCCCATTTTAAAGAATATCAATTTATATGCAAAACCAGGTCAAAAGATTGCCTTTGTCGGGGCGACCGGTGCGGGGAAGACAACGATTACCAATTTGATCAATCGTTTCTATGATATAAGCAGCGGAACCATTACCTATGACGGCATAGATGTTAAGCTGATTAAAAAGGATGATCTGCGGCGATCGTTATCCGTAGTGCTTCAGGATACGCATCTGTTTACCGGTACGATTGCCGATAATATTCGCTATGGCAATCTGCATGCCAGTATGGAAGATGTGGTGGAAGCAGCCAAGCTGGCGAACGCCCATTCCTTTATCAAAAGACTACCGGACGGCTATGATACCATGCTGAGCGGAGATGGCGCTAATCTTTCTCAGGGACAGCGGCAGCTTTTGGCTATCGCGAGAGCGGCCATTGCCAAACCGCCGGTTCTGATTCTGGATGAAGCAACCTCATCGGTGGATATCAGAACCGAGAAATTAATTGAAAAGGGTATGGATTCATTAATGGAGAATCGGACGGTATTTGTTATCGCGCATCGCTTGTCCACGGTACGCAATGCCAAAGCAATCATGGTGCTCGATCATGGCAAAATAATCGAACGCGGCGATCATGAGGAACTGCTGAAGCAAAAAGGACGCTACTATCAGCTCTATACCGGTCAATTTGAACTGGATTAAGAATCCGATTCGTTAATATTGGATCGTTTGACAAACATAAACTCGTCAAGCGGTCTTTTTTTATTACAAGGAATCACGAATAAGAGATTTTTGGAATGAAAGCACTATATATTCTTTTGTAGTTTCAATGCCACATTTTTCATATAAATTTCAAGCTTTATTTTATAGCTTTACATCCACGCTTTGATACAACGTATATCGTCTTTTTTTATGTTGGGAAACATATGCTTAGTTAGCAGGACTATGAAAGCATGAGGTGATATCTGTGACTGCCGTTCTCAATATTTTGAATCTACATAAGAATTATGGGAATCAGGAGGTTTTAAAAGGGATTGATGTAACGTTGGAAGCAGGAAAGATGCTGGCATTGTTAGGACCCAACGGAGCAGGGAAATCGACAACGATCGATGTGATCAGCACGTTAAGCAGCTTTTCATCCGGTACGGTTCAGGTATGCGGATTTGAACGCCCTTTTCAGGATGGTGAAATCCGTGTTCGCTTAGGTATTGTTTTTCAAAACAGCGTGCTCGATGAACGGCTCAGCATCAAAGAAAATTTATCGATTCGCTCTTCGCTGTATACATCGGTAAAACGAAAAAGCAAGATTCAAGAATTTGTGAGGCTTTGCGGTTTACAGGAACAGTTGAATCAGCCGGTTGGCACATTGTCTGGCGGTGAACGGCGCAAAGCCGACATTGCCCGAGCGCTGTTAGCATCACCGCAGCTGCTGATACTGGATGAACCGACGACAGGGCTTGATCCGCAGGCTCGCCGTCAGATATGGCAGCTGATCAAGGAGCTTCGGGATAAACAGAATTTGAGTATCCTGCTTACAACGCATTATATTGAGGAAGCAGAGCATGCAGATGATCTGGCAATCATCAGTCAAGGAAAAATTCGCATGCATACCACACCAGAGCACCTTAAGGCAATTTCGAAACGCAATCGACTGTTGCTGTATCCGCATGATACATCCTCTCTGTGCCGAAAACTGAATATTCAGCGTATTTCCTATACGATGGGCAAGGAGCAGCTCATCGTCCCATTACAAAACAGCTTTCAGGCGCTAACCATTATTCAGGCAGTGAGACCCTATTTGATCAATTTTGAAGTTCGGGAAGGAACTTTGGAGGAAGCTTACCTAGATGTGTTAGGAGGTGAAGAATATGCCGTTTCTCACACTGATCAAACGTAATTTACTGCTGTTTTTTAAGGATAAATCTGCGGTTTTCTTTTCGCTGATGGCGGTCTTTGTCGTACTCGGCTTATATATTTGTTTTCTTGGTGATTTGATGATTACCCCGCTTGAGGATTCGCTGGGGAAGGGGGCAAGGGAATTATCGGATAATTGGATCATGGCCGGAACCTTAGGCACGGTTGCTTTAACGACCACGATGAGTGCGCTTGGTCTCATGATCGAGGATCGCAGTAAATCTATCGTACGTGATTTTTATGTGTCAGCCTTGAAGCCGTTACAGATTCAGGCTGCTTATTTGGTTTCTGCTTTCTGTATCACGATGATCATCGGAGCGATTACGCTGTTGCTGGGGCAATTTTATATCGTATATTACGGCGGAGAATGGATTACCGTGAAAGCGCTGTTAAGAGTGCTTGGTGTTTTTGCTTTGGATACGCTGACCTGCGGTGCCTGCTTGGTATTTATCATGTCCTTTTTCCGTTCTGCATCTTCTTTTTCCAATGCGACGACAATTGTCGGCACACTGTCCGGTTTTCTGATGGGCATTTATATCCCGGTGGGGGCGCTTCCGCAA
Organism: Copranaerobaculum intestinale; assembly: GCF_009831105.1. Taxonomy (GTDB): domain Bacteria; phylum Bacillota_I; class Bacilli_A; order Erysipelotrichales; family Erysipelotrichaceae; genus Copranaerobaculum; species Copranaerobaculum intestinale. The sequence continues at coordinate 410,738 of NZ_WUUQ01000002.1, forward strand.
ATGCTTCAGACGATTATAAAATGCTTTCCGCCAACCCATGGCGCGGCACTCATGCGGCAGTTCATGATGGATGATACGATAAAACGCGTTTTCAGCGGAGCGCCCCAAGCAGCTATTACCAGCTTTCAAAATCAGTTTGGCCTGCGCTTTTCCTTTTTTGACCGTGCTTATTCAGTATCAGACAGTTTGATAATCCTATTGGCAGCCTTCCTGCTTTTTGTGAGCTTCCTGTTTTTGCGCGCTCGCTGCCGAAAAAATTACCATTAGACAATCCGTTCATGAAACATTGTATATTCTGCACAATTCATTTGTTCCTTGGTAAAAAGCCGTATTTGCGGTTGGAAAATCAAGGATGTTCTTGTATAATAGGTGTAAGCGATTACATGAAAATGGAGGAGTTGCAATGGATAAGAAGTATTTGTATTTATTCTCAGAAGGCAATGGCAAGATGCGTGAATTGCTGGGCGGAAAAGGTGCGAACTTGGCTGAGATGATGAATCTTGGAATGCCGGTTCCATATGGCTTTACGGTTACGACGGAAGCCTGCAACAAGTATTATGACGATGGAGAGCGACTGAGCGATGAAATGGTGGAAGAAATCTTTGTCTACCTGAATAAGCTTGAGGAGCTTTCACAGAAAAAATTTGGGGATCCGAAAAACCCGCTGCTGGTATCAGTGCGCTCCGGTGCACGTGCCTCAATGCCGGGCATGATGGATACCATTTTAAATTTAGGACTGAATGATGAAGTGGTAGAAGGCGTTGCGGCATTAACCAATAATCCGCGTTTCGCTTATGACTCCTACCGCCGTTTTGTACAGATGTTCGCCGATGTCGTAATGGGACTGCCAAAGAGTAAGTTCGAAGAAATCATTGACGAATTCAAGGAAAAGAAACACGTTGAAATGGATACCGAGCTCGATGAGCAGGATATGCGTGAGATGACAGTTGCTTTTAAGAAATTTTATAAAGACTCACTGAAAGAAGATTTCCCGACAGATCCAAAAGAACAGCTGATCCGTGCCGTAGAAGCGGTATTCCGTTCTTGGAATAATCCGCGGGCAGATTACTACCGCAAGATGAACGATATTCCATCCAGCTGGGGAACAGCTGTCAATGTACAGATGATGGTCTTCGGCAATATGGGAAATGACTGTGGTACCGGGGTTGCCTTTACTCGCAATCCGAGTACCGGAGAAAGAAAGCTGTACGGCGAATTTTTGATGAACGCGCAGGGAGAAGATGTCGTAGCCGGCATTCGTACACCGCAGACGATCGATCATCTGAATGAGATTGCGCCGGAAGCATTCAAACAGTTCCAGGATATTTGCGGAAAACTGGAAGCACACTATAAAGATATGCAGGATATGGAATTTACGATTGAAAAAGGTAAGCTGTTCATGCTGCAGACGCGTAACGGTAAACGCACCGCTACGGCAGCGCTGAAGGTTGCCTGTGATCTGGTTGATGAAGGCATGATCTCGAAAGACGATGCATTGATGATGGTTGATCCAAAACAACTGGATTCCTTACTGCATCCGCAGTTTGATCCAAACGCGCTGAAAGCCGCTGAACCGATTGCGAAGGGTCTGCCTGCTTCTCCGGGAGCGGCCTGCGGTAAGATCGTGTTCTCCGCAGAACAGGCGATTGAAGAAGCACAGCTTGGTCATAAAGTAATTTTGGTTCGTCTGGAAACATCTCCGGAAGATATCGAGGGTATGCATGTATCACAGGGTATTCTTACGGTACGAGGCGGTATGACATCTCACGCCGCAGTTGTTGCCCGCGGCATGGGTTCCTGCTGTGTATCCGGCTGCGGTGAAATTCAAATTGATGAAGCTGCCCAGGTGATTACCGTAAAAGGCAAGAAGTATACGGCTGATGACTACCTTTCACTAGATGGTTCTACCGGTAATATTTACGGCTGTAAGATCGAGACCATTCCGGCATCCATTTCCGGTGATTTTGAACGCTTCATGAAATGGGCTGATGAAAAACGCCGCTTGGGTATCCGAACCAATGCCGATACGCCAAAAGACGCGGCTCTGGCTCTGTCGTTCGGTGCGGAAGGTATCGGTTTGGTACGTACTGAGCATATGTTCTTTGAAGGTGATCGAATCAAGGCAATGCGTGAAATGATCGTTTCAAAAACCAGCGATCAGCGTAAAAAAGCACTGTCCAAGATTTTGCCGATGCAGCAGGGTGACTTTGAAGGTATCTATGAAGCAATGCAGGGTCATCCGGTGACCATCCGTTATCTGGATCCGCCGCTGCATGAGTTCCTTCCGACTTCATCTTATGACATTGCCAATCTTGCAAAAGATATGAATATTAACCTGGATGATCTGAAAGCAGTTATCAGTTCACTCCATGAATTCAATCCGATGATGGGTCATCGCGGCTGCCGACTTGCCGTTTCTTATCCGGAAATTGCAGAGATGCAGACAACCGCTGTTATCCAGGCAGCTCTGGCAGTTAATAAAAAACATCCTGAATGGAAGATTGTTCCGGAAATCATGATTCCTTTAGTTGGTGAAAAGAATGAACTGAAATATGTAAAAGACATCGTTGTTCGCGTTGCGGATGAAATCATCGCGAAAGCAGGATCAGATATGAAATACATGGTTGGCACCATGATTGAAATTCCGCGTGCTGCGCTGCTGGCAAATGAAATTGCTGAAGAAGCAGAGTTCTTCTCCTTCGGTACCAATGATCTGACGCAGATGACCTTCGGCTTCTCTCGTGATGACGCTGGTGGTTTTCTCTCACATTACTATGACAAGAAAATTTATGAACAGGATCCATTCGCTCGTGTAGATCAGAAGGGTGTTGGTAAACTGATCGATATGGCGGTAACCTTAGGCCGTAAGCAGCGCCCGGATATCCATCTCGGCGTCTGCGGTGAGCATGGCGGAGAACCAAGTTCTATTGATTTCTTCCATCGTGTTGGTCTGGATTATGTATCCTGCAGTCCATACCGTGTACCGATTGCCCGCTTAGCTGCTGCACAAGCTGCGGTCAAGGAAAGCAGAAAATAGACTATTTCTGAAAAGGTACTAAAAAGTGTAATATAAAAGATTTTTTGGAGGTGTGATGTAAAATCACATCTCTTTTTTTATTTCCGTTTTGAATTTTGCAATTATACATGTAGTTGGTGTGAATAATAAGTATTCAAAGAATAATCAATCGGGTAATAACATGATTCATCATAAAACAATGTTGAATAGTAAAACCTGAAAGGAATACACATTCAAATGAGCAGTGATTAAAAACTGTTCTATAAATAAAAAAGCAGCAGAATATCGCTGCCTGCATGATTGTGTTTCACTGCCTTTTAAGAGATATTGCTGATAAAGTCATATAAAGCATTCTCCATATACATACGGACTTGAGTCAAGAATAGGATTATTATCAACAGAAGCCGGCAAATGTATTAAAGATACGTAAAATTAATAAGCATTCTCCGAGCAAGACATTAACTTTAATTTAACATTGATATGATATGATGAAGCAGCTAATCAAAATGGAAAGGATTGTTGAAATGAAATTATTAAAAGTATGCTTAGCGATTATTTGTATGCTTGGCTTATTAGCAGGATGTAATGATCAATCATCAAGCAATTCATCACAAAAGCTGCCTCCCAACAGTAACTCAGAAAATTCATCAAGCAAAAGCCGCAACAACAGTGAAGAATTAGGGCCAGGGGCAGATGTAGAACAAACGATGCCTGATGTTGTTAAATAGGATGAAAGGAGTATTTATATGTATGTAATAAAGAACGCTATAAAAAATATTGGCAGAAATAAAGGAAGAAATCTCATCATGGGAATGATACTCCTCGTTATGATTTTTACGATCGCCATATCTGTCATCATCAACACATCGGCAAATGCGACCGTTGCCTACTATAAAAAACAATTCGGTGCGGAAGTGATTATGGCTCGAAACAATGAAAAAATGCCCAAGGATTTGAATGATTATAGGGTTCCTTCCTTCAAAGAAATCGGTAAGTATGCTGACTCCAGTTTATTGAAAAGTTCAAAAATTTCTGGTAAGATCGCTGCTTATTTAGTAGGAGTCAACACCTTGGACAGCGATGCAGCCGGTTCAGGAAAAAGCGCGCAATCTGACGGCATGGGCGGAGCTTCAAGCAGTAGTGATAGAGTAAATAGCTTTATTGTCGCAAGCAACCAGCCTGAAATCAATGAAGAATTTTCTAAAGGATTGCGTAGCATAACGGAAGGAAGAATGTTCAAGGAGAAAAATGAGATCATCATATCACAAAAGCTTTCAAAATTTGCGGAATTAAGTATTGGTGATACCATTACAATTCGTGTAACATCTCCTTATAATGCTTCGGACTCAAAAGAAATAACGGCAAAGATCAGTGGAATCTATGCAGATCATGCACCAGAAGATGAAACAGTTGAATTTCAATCAGCGCTCACAAATCGTGGGAATGAAGTCTTTATGAGCATGGAAACTGCCATAGAAAGTGAACTTTTTGATTCTGACATGGCAGTCATTTCCGCTTCTTTTAAATTGAAAGATCCAAATGATCTAGCGAAACTGCAAACAGAATTTCATAAGAAAGGATTGCCTGAATACTTTGAATTGATTGCCGACACTACTACGTATCAAAAAATGGTAGGGCCTTTAGAAGGATTGAGCAGCATTACCCAAACCTTTACAGCTGCGCTGCTTGTTTTTGGTTCTATCGTCCTGATCATTCTTTCTAATATAGCAATCCGTGAAAGAAAGTATGAAATTGGTGTATTGCGGGCGATCGGAATGAAAAAAAGCAGAGTATCCTACGGATTGCTGAGTGAGATGCTTGTCATTACTGCAATCGCTTTGGGAATTGGATTATGCGGGGCAAGTTTAAGCAGTAGGCCAATTGCCAATGCAGTGCTTTCCTCACAGGTAGAAGAGGCAAAGGGTAATGGCAATCAAGCAATCGGTTCCCAATATGTATCGGGCACAACTACGGTCACCGTTCCTATCGATGAAATCAACACCGATCTGAGCAGTGAAGCGGTTATACAAATTGTTTTGTTCTCTGGCATTTTGGCATTCGTGTCCAGTGCGGCAGGTGTCCTGTATATTACAAGATTTGAACCAATGAAAATATTATCAGAAAGGAACTAAATTATGAGCATCTTAAGATTGGCAAATGTAAGCTATATTTATGACGGCAGTAAAAAAAGAGTATTAAAGGATATCAACGTAGAGTTTGAATGCGGTATCTTATATGGCATCATCGGAAAATCCGGTGCGGGAAAGAGTACGTTATTATCGCTGCTATCCGGACTGGATAAATGCAAGGAAGGAGCAATCATCTATAACGAAAAAAATATGAATGAGATTGATCGTGACGAATATCGCGCAAAAGGAATCGGTGTTATATTTCAGGGATATAACTTATTGACCAATGCAACCGTTTTAGATAACATCCTTTTATCGATTGATATCAGCGGAAAGAAAATCCCCAATAAGAAAGAATATGCACTGGAATTACTCGAAAAGGTCGGTATTGATAAAGAAAAGGCAATGCGCAAGGTTTTAAAATTGTCGGGTGGAGAACAACAGCGGGTAGGAATTGCCAGAGCATTATCGCATGATCCCAAAGTGATTATTGCAGATGAGCCCACAGGAAATTTGGATTCTGATACCGAAGCAAATATTATGGGAATATTAGAAAGGCTAGCACATGAAGAGGATAAGTGTGTCATTATCGTTACTCATTCAAAAGGAGCCGCAAGCTATGTTGATGAGCTATATGCATTAACTGCGGGAACATTAACCTTTGTAAGATAAAAAGAAAGGAGCAGCTATGTACGTCATTAAGAATGCGTTCAAAAATCTAATTAGAAATAAAAATAGAAATATGCTTCTTGGGATCATTATCCTTTCTATTATCTTTACAATCGCAGCTTCAATGATCATCAATAAAACTTCCGAGCAGGCCATACGCTATTATAAAGCAAAGTTTGGTGCAGAAGTGACCATGACAAATGTGTCGGGTAATAAAGAAAATCAAGTACCCTTGAGTGCAGAAAAGCTGTTATCCTTTTCTGATTCCAAGTATATTCAATCAAAGATTTATACGGCGCAGATCGCTGTGATTCCTAAAGACTTGAAAGTATTAAGCGATTCTGGTCATCAAGCAGAAGGAAGTATGGCTGCGAAGGCTTATGTCAAAGGCAGCAACGATCCGTCAGTTAATGACGCTTTTGCAAAAGGATTGAAAAAAATCACAGCGGGAGCAATGTATCAAAATAAGAATGAATGTATCATCAGTAATGAATTCGCCATGCTAAATGGGTTAAAGCCGCGGGATACGATCACCGTCATCAGCAGCATCAAGGATCAGCCAATGCCGATCACACTTAGGATCACAGGTATCTATGAAGATAAATCAATCAATCAGGAAAACGAGGTTTCCAGTTCTCTATTTCAGCCATTGAATGATATTTATACCGGTTTCAATACCGTGGCCGATTCTGAGATCTTTCAGACATACGGCACTTTGGATGTCAAAATGGCATTGAAGGATCCGAATCTGCTCGAAAAGTTTAAAGCAGAGCTGCGAACAAAGGGATTGCCTGAATATTACAGTGTCTCAGTAGATGAAGATACATATCAGAACATGGCAGCACCGATTGAGAAAATTGCCGGCATCTCCAATAAGGTTATGCTTGGTGTCTTCGGATGCGGCGGCTTGATTTTATTGCTGTTATCGCTCATGACAGTTCGAGAACGTAAATATGAAATCGGTGTATTGCGTGCCATGGGAATGAAAAAAAGCAAGGCTGCACTCGGATTATTGACGGAAAGCATTGCCATTGTAGGACTTTGTCTGGTCATGGGGCTCGGGATCGCAAAAACAGCACAGACACAGCTTTCCAAAGCTGTTATCTCCGCGCATATAACAGAGAAAACAGCGCAGAAACAAATCATCAGGGAAGTACAGCTTGGATTCAATGATTTCACGATGATAACACTGGCATCGCTGGGGCTTGTCCTGCTTTCGAGTATCAGCGGGGTTTTATTTGTAACTCGATATGAGCCGTCTAAGATTTTATCAGAACGTAACTAAAATTTATAAAATTGAATAAATTATGTTAATCTATAGTGGCAAAGACAGCTTGAGAGTGCTGTTTTCTGTAAGGAAGATAATGAGGTGATACATCATGAAGGTTCTATTGATTGAAGACAACGAAGACCTGGCAGCATCTTTGAAAAGGGGATTGGAGGAACGAGGCTATCAGATAGATGTGACATATGATGGTAATGACGGGGAGGAAAAAGCGTTTATAAGCGCTTACGATTGTATCCTGCTGGACTTGAATCTGCCGGGAAAGGATGGTTTGGATATCTTATCCTTCCTTAGAAACAATGAGATAGATACTCCGATCTTGATTATCAGTGCGAGAGATCAGGTAGAAGATAAAGTAGCAGGACTCAGTATTGGTGCCGATGATTATTTGGCAAAGCCCTTTCAAATGAGTGAATTGCACGCGAGGATACAAACCTTGATCCGTCGGTTTCACGGGCGAAGCCAACCGGTTATTCAAATCGGTGATTTGATTATTGATCCTATGAATCGATCGGTCAGCATGGATGATAAGATTGTTAATTTATCTGTAAAAGAATTCGATATTCTGGAGTATGTCGCTCAAAAATACCCAAGAACTGTCAGCACAGAAGAAATCGTAGAACATGTATATGATGAATTAGATCCACAATCATCGGTTTTGCGAGTCCATATGATCAAGCTAAGAAAGAAATTAAAGGAAGCTACGGAGCGTGATGTTTTAAAGACAAGAAGAGGAATCGGTTACTATATTTCATGCGGCAAAAACGTATAAAACAAACCGCAGCGATCATCCTATACGCGGCTTCCTTATTTATCCTTTTTATGATAGGAAATATTCATTATCAGAATCAATCCATGCAGATTATGAGGAATCAGTTTGATTTACAGGAAACAGCTAAGGATACAATTCTTAACTGGACAGCAAAAGACAAAACGACAGAAATACAGTTTGATCATGTCTATCAGGGTTATCAGTCAAATTTCTCTTACTTTCAAACATCCTTTTATGCAATGCTTTTGCTTCAGGGCTTGATCGCTACTTTTATTCTTTGGTTTTATTTACACGCATTACATAAAAAAGCGATGAAAGAAATTATCATGGATCTGAATTCCCTTGATGATCTGCTGACGATACCGGATAGTGATCTGAAAAAGGTCTATCAAAGACTGCAAGAGCGATTTGAAAATCATATAAATGATTATAAGCGATTGAATGCTTATTTATCACATGAGCAAAAAAATGCAATAGCAACCTTGCGTACACGCTTGGAGGTTGATCATCAAACACAATATCTGGCGTCATTAGATCATGTAACCGACTGCATCAATGATGTTTTAACTTTGGGTGAACATTATGATGAAGAAACAAATGTTATCGATGCCGCATTGATTTGTGCGGAAGCCTTTGATTATTATAAGGCAAACTATGCGCAACTGTCTTTTAAGTTGGCCGAGGACGATCCAACCGAGATTTTAGGAAAGAAACGATGGATTCAAAGAGCAATCCACAATTTAATTGATAATGCGATCAAATATGGTGAAGGAAAACCGATCGAAGTAAGTGTTAAGAATGAAAGAGATAGTGTTATCATCATGGTAGAGGATCACGGCATAGGAATACCGGATTCAAAGAAGGAGCAAATTTTTGATCTGAATTATCGGATCAGAGAACTGAAGTCAGACGGATATGGCATCGGGTTGAGCTTAGTAAACCATGTTTGTGATCTATGTCATGGTTATGCATATGTAGAAAGCGAGGCTGGTAAAGGAACGAGGTTTTATTTAAGCTTCCCTGCGTATAAACGTGATAGCTTGGTTTCAAATCATGAAGCATGCGGTAGATTCTAATGTACTTATATTTCTAAAATATATGGGTGAATGATACAGTACTTGAAAATGAGTGATGCCTCTTTGTTCACTCATTTTTTATAACATTCGTAATATTCATTCTCATCGTGTTTGCCGCAGCGAAAGCTTTTTTGATCGGCTGGTATGATGTGAATCGGGTTTGATGAATCGTAATATAAAGTGCATTATGGAACGGACAGTGAAGAATTTATTCTTATGAATTAAAGGAAGAATGGAGAAAATAGTTGTCGATTAATAAGAACAATTCAGTATAATAAAAGCAGTATTGATTAAAAAGGCTAAACAAGGCGATTATATAATCCGGAGGATAACAAAATGAAACAGACTGATCAAATAACGTATCAAGAGTTAGAAAGCGCATTTCAGCGTCCGGAATTTTCGGTGAATACTTTTATCCCACTGGTAATTGCATCGAACGAGGTTCGAAATAAGCTGATCCAAAACCTCATCCAGGAAACACATATCAATGTATATTATCGCAGCTATTATTTGATTGATGCAGTAAGCAGAATCGATCCGCAGCTGTTTTATGAATATTGGGATCAGCTTATTAAACTGAGTACACATAAAAATTCTTATCATCGAAGTATCTATCACTGGATTTTAGCCAATCTGATATCAGTGGATCATGAGCGAAAATTTGATGCGGTCAAGGATATGTACTTTGCCCAGATTCGCGACCAAAAAATGCTGACTGGGTTGGAAGCGGTGAAGGATATCATAAGGATCAGTGCGTATCGTCCAGACTTAGAGGAAGAAATCATCCAGCTGTTTCTCAATGAAGCAATGCTTCAGGTGTATACCGATAAACAGATTGACCGTTTTCATTATTTTTTTCTAACCTATTTCGATACTATATTGGATAAGTATAGAGATGAAAGATTATTGGATTTTGTAAGAAACTGCTGTTTTGCTAAAAACGCAAATACTGCCAAGAAGGCAAAACAGATCATGAAAAAACAAATATAAAAAAATAAAATAAATAGATATATGTCGTGGAACATACCAAAAGAAGGAAAGAAGGTGTACCATGGAGAATAATATTAAAAAAGAGCAGATGACAGCATGTGCGTATATTGAGGCAATCATTGAAAGCTGTCAACGTATGCAGGATAAATTTCAACCTGGAACATCACAGCATACACTGTTGGTGAATCGTATCCGGGCATTATCGTTGGCTGAGAAGCTAATGAGGACGGAGTCCATAGCATGTACGCAGGAAGCGCTGATTCAGGCCCTTGTTCCAATCCGTTCCATTATTCATAAAAGTGAAAAAGCATTAATGCATGGAAAAGCGGGCAGTGCCTCGGCACAACGACTGCATCGGATCGTCCATACAATGCAATTATCAGAAATGCTGATTAAAAAGAAGCTTCGGGAATTTGATCCAGCCATGTAATAAAATATGTCGGCAACAGCTGGATCGCACGAGCCTTGATACATATAACATCAATAAAGTATTTTTTTCAATGACGAGATAATTCTATCGCTTTATCATAATAATCGTTTTATTTAAGGGGAAGCTATTCATTCATATGAATTCTGTGCTATGATAATAAAAAGATATATCATTATTATAATTTTCAGCACCAACGGGCTGGCTGGAGGAGCAATCATATGGACAGCGTAAAAGATCGTTTTAAGAATATCAATGAAGGAATTTATGTAGTCGATAAAAATTTTGAAATGGTATATATGGATGAGAACTTAGCATCAGTTTATCAAGATGCTGATCCGAGTCCGTTTTGCTATAAGGTTTTAAGAAATCGCAGCACCCCTTGTCCGAATTGTCCGCTGGGGCGTTTTAAGCAAAAGAAGAGTACGGTATTGAATGAGATCATATATAATGATTTGCTGGATTGCTGGATGTATTGTACGATGATGCGTATGAATTGGCCGGCTAAGGGAGAATGTACTGTTGTCACGACGGAGCGAATCATAGACGGTGATCATAATTTATTCATGAATTTTAATCATACGATCAAGTATGAGGAATTGATTGAAATAAATCTCAGCGATCATACATATAAACTGCTTTTTGATCAGACAAAGCATTTTCCAGCTAAGCAATGCGGTGATTTTCATGAGCTTTTAACTGAAACCAGCTTGCGTTTTTTGCATTATGAAGACCGGAAGAATTTCCACGAATTTTTTGACCCGCTGACATTACGGCAACGAGTTGAAAAGCTTGGTCATATCGTTGATGATTTTCGTATCCTGCAGGATGGAGAATATCATTGGATCTCTTTTTATGTGAATTCGGTAAAGAAGGGGCGCAAGGATGAATGCTATTTGTGTTTTACGGTGAATGCCGATCGAAAATATGGAACAGTGCAGAAACAGTATGAGGAATCGCTTTTGCAGCAGCGAGATGTGTTGACCGGTCTTCAATCGGCAGCCGCGTTTCAAAAGAATGTGGAAAATCGCTTAAAGGATTCGCAGGAAGCATATGGCTTGGTTATGATCGATATTGAGCATTTTAAACTGTTCAATGATTGGTATGGTACAAAGCAGGGTGATAAGCTGCTTGTGTATATCGGGGAAAAGGTTGAAGAGAAATGCCGTGCGTATCATGGTATAGCAAGTCGCTATGGCGGTGATGAGTTTGTGATGCTGCTGCCGCGCTGCGCATGTGAGGAAGCAGAAATTGAAAAAGAAATCATTGATTGGATGCAGAACTATCAAAAGGATATCAAATTTATGCCGACGGCAGGCATCTATTTAATTGATGAAGATATTTCGGCTACATTGATGTGTGATCGTGCTGCTATGGCTTTGCATAGTGTCAAGGGCAATTACTCAAAGCGGGCTGCTTTATATCGCCCTTCCATGAAACAGAAGCTTGAAAATGAACAGGAAGTACTGTCAGGGGTGAAATCCGGACTCAGTGGTTCGGAATTTGAAGTATATTATCAGCCCCAGTGCAGTGCCCGTACCCACCGAATAATCGGTGCAGAGGCGCTGGTCCGCTGGAATCATCCGCGGAAAGGGATGGTGGCTCCGAATGAATTCATTCCGCTTTTGGAAGCAAGCGGTTTCGTTTCGAAACTGGATTATTATGTCTGGGAATCCGTGTGCAGCTTTCTGCAGCGGCGTAAAAAGGCAGGGAAGCAAATTGTACCGGTATCGGTGAATGTATCTCGAATTGATATTTATCAGTATCCAATAGCTGATGTATTTGCTTCGCTTTGCCGTAAATATGATCTTGAACCGGCTTTTTTGGAAATTGAAATCACTGAAAGTGCTTATACCGAGAACTTTGATCAGCTGATTCAGACAGTTTCTCAGCTGCGGGCGAATGGATTTACTGTTTTGATGGACGATTTTGGCAGCGGCTACTCCTCTTTGAATATGCTGAAGGATATCGAAGTTGATGTACTGAAGCTGGATATGAAATTTCTTGATTTGAACGAAAATAGTTTGCTGAAGGGCTCCAGTATATTGGAGTCGATGATTCAAATGGGAAAATGGCTGGGACTGCGATTGATTGCTGAAGGTGTGGAAACGGCCGAGCAGCTTGATAAGCTTTTGAATCTGGATTGTGAATATATGCAGGGGTATTATTTTTATCGTCCGATGCCCCAGTCAGACTTTGAATCTCTGCTGAATCAGGAGAACCTAATCGATGTGCGCGGAATTCGCGCCAAACGGCTTCCAACCATCAATTTGGAGGATCTTTTTCACAAGGATATCACCAGTGAAGCGATGCTGAATAATATTTTGGGCGGAATCGCTCTCTATGAGCTAAAGGGTGAAGATCAATTTACAATCAAAATGGTTAATGATAAATATTATCGGATGACCGGATGTAATGCCGTGGATTTGATGGAGCGAAGTGAACATATCATCAATCAGGTTCACAAGGACGATCTTGCAATCTTTAAAAAGATTTTTGCGGATGCGGAAACATCCAGCATTCGGGGAGCTGAAGGTATATTCCGCCGCTATCGTCTGAACGGTGAGATTATGTGGATGAAGCTGCATGCCTTTTTTCTAAGGAAACAGGGTGATACTAAAATATTTTATGGTTCTGTTACAGATTGCAGTGAAAAAATGCGGCTGGAAAAAGAATTTCAGATGGTACTGGATGCGATCCCCGGAAATATTGTCGAATATCGGGTTAAGGATGGAAAAACAATCAGCCGGGTCATTTGTTCTGGTTTGTCTAATCGCTTCGGTTATTCCAAAGCAGAATTTGAGGAGCTGCTGGTGAATCACTGCGGTTTTGTATATGTTCATGAGGATGATGTGGATTCAGTGAAACAAGCGATTGGCAATCCTGCCCAATGGGGTGATTATGTCAGCTGTATGTATCGAGGCATCACCAAGGACGGGAATTATATATGGTTGGAACAGCGAATAACATTGGTCGGCAGGGAAGAGGGAGAATCGGTTTATAATTCTCTGTGCACGGAAATTACCAGAGAGGTACATAGTTTATAAGTGCACATAGAATGCTTTAATTACAAAGTACATGCAGATGCAAACGTCTGCATGTTTTTTTATTATGGAAATGAAGAATTGATGGATGTTTTCACATAGGAGCGAATGGATTGGCGCATACTGAGAAGGAAAGGAGGGTGTTTATGAAAATCGGATATGCCTGTATTTGTCTCGGTGAGCCTTCAGTTAACATGCGTACTTGTATTATGAAATTCGCATCTGAACAACGGCTGTGCGATATCATAGAACATAATCTCCGTTCGCTTAAAAATATTCTTATTTATAATGAACAGCATCATATACAGATGTTTCGCATCACTTCAGATTTGATTCCATTCGGTTCAAGTCCGATTAATCAGGTAAATTGGCAAGGGCGTTATCGGGATCAGCTTCAAAAGCTCGGCTGTTATATAAAAGCGCATGGACTGCGGGTATCAATGCATCCAGGTCAATATACCGTGCTGAACTCACCGCGAAGCGATGTAGTCGATCGCTCAGTCTTGGATTTACAGTATCACTGCGATGTGCTGGATGCGATGAAATTAGACAGCACGCATAAGATCATTATTCATATCGGCGGTGTATACGGTGATAAGGATAGTGCCATTCAACGTTTCTTGACGGTATATCAAAAGCTATCAAAATCAATAAAAAATCGTTTGGTCATTGAAAACGACGATCATTATTATAATGTAGAGGATGTTTGGCAGATTTCTTTACAAACTGGAATACCGGTAGTATTTGATAATCTGCACCATCAAATACTGCCATCTCCCACAGCTTTGTCTATTGATGCTTGGATGAATCGGATAGCGGCTACCTGGCAGAAAAAAGATGGAAAACAAAAAATTCATTATAGTGAACAGGCCATCGGTAAGCGAGTAGGAGCTCATGCCGATTCTATCCATGTTCAGACATTTCAAAATTTTCTGGTTCTGCTTGAAAATCACGATGTAGACATAATGCTGGAGGTAAAGGATAAGAATTTGTCCGCATGCAAGGCTGTACAGGTTCTGTATGGGAATGAGCAATCGAAACAGGAATTATGGAAACGCTATCAGCTTTGTGTACTGGCTCATTCTCCGTATGATTATCAAAATATTATCAGACATCTTCATCAGGATTCCAACAGTCTGTTTCTTCAAAGAATCGAGCAGGCGTTTACCCATCCGCCCACAGCAGCTGCTATGACGATCACTTTCCGTCTGTTAACCCATATACTAAACGCTCACTTGGATGAGAAAGAGTTAAAACAGGTACAAAAAGCACTTGATAAATATTTTATGCATGTTTATTCGGCAGAACGTGTTTTGAAGCTGTTTTATCGATTGGCAAACGTGCATGATTGCTCGATTATCACTTCCAGCTATCTCTTTTTACATCTGGGATAAACAAAGACCCACACTTTTGAAAACAAACGCAAGGATGTATAAATCTGTGAGATCGGTGAATACTAAGGCTATCAGGAGGTAACTGAAACGATGAAGAAAAAATGGATGACAACCATGTTCGCCTGTTTATGTGCGCTCACCATGCTCAGCGGCTGCAGCTGGATGAACAAAGAAAAAGACAATGCTGAAGATGCAGCTAAGGATGTTGCGAAAAACACAGAAAAAGCCGGCGAGAAAACAAAAAACGGTTTGGATGATGTTATGAAATATTTGAAGGGTGAAGGCGTGGAAACAACCGATGTACAGAACCTGGACAATATGGATTTCGCAGCGCATGAAGGACGTTCCTTCATGTATAATGGGGCAAATGCCTATATGTATAACATCAATGCAGAAGATGAACAGATGAAGGCACTGCTGAAAGATGCAAAAGAAAAGAAAACCGTAAAGGTAAAACAGAACGGCGAAGAAAAAGAGTACAGCGCAATGGTAAATGGTAATTATCTGCTGGTCTATGACAAAGATGCCGATATGGGCAATATGCTGAAGGTATTCCCCAATTACAAATTAAGCAAATAAAAAATTGGCTGTGTGTGAGCAGCCAATTTTTTTTATTTTTAATCGAAGAATATTGCTATGAATCAGCGAATAAACGGTTCAAATGCTTTCATGTTGCGCATATCATGAGATTTTGGATCATCAAAATAGCCAAAATCAGTAATTTCCTGTCCTAAATATCCTTTGTAATGATGACGCTCAAGCGCTTGCAGATAACTTTCCAGATCTGCGTTACCATCTCCCCAGATCAAATGGCCTTCCGGTTTGTTATCGATGAAATGGGTATGAATGATGTTGTCTCCAAATACATCAAACCACTGATCGATCGTTTCATTGGCAACACTCATTGCTGTTGTGTCAATCAGTATTTTCAAACGTGGATGATTGACTTCGTCAAACATACGCTTGGCATCCTTCAAGGTAACGACCAGTTGAGATTCTGCCGGACGAAGACTTTCCATTGCCAGATGAATATCTGCTTTTTCAGCTTCTATCGCAAGCTTTGTCAGCATTTCACGAGAACGTGCCCAGGCAGTTTCTCTTTCTTCGTTCCAATAGCCCCAGCCGGAATTGATCTGCATGATTTTGCAGCCTAACATTTTGGTTACTTGAATGGCGTTCTTAAAGTATTGAAAACTCTTTTCAAACAACAGCGGGGTTTGCGCGGCTACCTGATACTGATAGGTGCAATTTTCCGGGGTGAATACCCGAACGCTCAAGCCGCGGTCTTCGATTTTTTTACGTACCGCACTTACATCTTCATATCCATCCGGTGATAGATAGAAATGAGGCGCTCCTGACCAGAGCTCAATCGATTTAAAGCCTGCTTCTTTCTGTGCATCCAAAAAATAATCCAGAGAGTAAAACAGATAATGAATATTCATCCCGGCGATTTGATCACGATCGATATATTTCATATGCATTCCTCCTTTAAGATGTATTATATCGTTATATACATAGTATCATTGAATGAAAATGATTGCAAGAATAGACTTGGCATATTTTTTGAAAGTGTATCTTTTCAATGTTACATAAATGATGTAACATAAGAGAGTAAGATAGGGTCATCGAAAGGGATGATACTATGTTAAAAGATACAACACTGGCAAGCCGTCTGCTGAGTGCGGTTTGGGATGAAAATGTCAAGAAGGCACAAGAGACCATTCAGATGGGAGCGGATCCGAATTGGATATTCAATGGCTATCCGATCCTGATTCATGCGGTATTTACCCGCAATGAGGAAATGGTAATGATGCTGATTGATGAGGGGGCTAAGCAGCAGCAGGAAGCGTTGGGCTTTGCCCTGGATCGGGGAATCGGAGAATTGGTGATGCCGCTCATGATGCTGGGAACCGTTCCCAAACCACCGGTAGTAAAAGTTGATTTTGGGCCGTATCCGTCTCGTTATGCGCCATTAGGTTATCAGCCGCGCCGCTGAAAGAAGGAAGAGTATGAATCGTACTGCATTATGTATTCAAATGTTAAATTTATTAAAGAGCAGGGGATTGATGACCCGCGAGGAATTGGCAGGGGAAATGCAGACGAATGTTCGAAATATTTCAGAATTTCGCAAAGAATTGGAAATCGCCGGTTATGCGATCGAAACGGTCAGTGGGAAATACGGCGGTTATCGCTTGGCAGAAGATACGCTGTTACAGGTACCGGCGCTGAAAGACAGTGAGAAGCGGAGCTTGCAGGAAGCAGGCCGCTACTTGCAATCACATCCGGATTTTCGCTATCAATGCGATTTTCAAAGCGCTTTAGATAAAATCAATGCAGGACTTCGTGATCAGCATCATATTTCGGATGTCTATATCAAAAATCGCGGTGCATTGAACGATCATTTACAAAAGCTGCTCGATATTTGTGAAACTGGCATTCAGCAGCAGCGTGAAGTGCTTCTTACTTATCGTTCGATGCGTGCCGACCGATTTGCAGATGTACGCATTCATCCTTATGAAATACTGAATTATCAGCAGGCCTATTACTGTCTTGGTTATTCTTTGAAAGCAAAAGATTATCGTATTTATAAGTTCAGTGAAGAGCGTATGAAGAACGCTTTGATCAGCGAGCATACATTTGTTCGGGAAAAGGATTTCAAATTGTCGGATCATATCGGCGAAAGCGGATTGATCAAGGATCGAATCCATGAGCTGGATCTCACCATATCCGCAGAGGAAGCATTGCTGATCGCCGAGCAGCCTCCGGGAATCCACTGTGAAATGGAGTGGCTGGAAAATAAAAAGCTTCATTTGCATATGTTCATGGAAGGGGATGTTGCGGTACGGATGTTTCTGCTGTCGCTGGGCAGTCATGTCATTATTCACTCACCGAAACGATGGCAAACAGAGATTCAAAATATTGCAAAAACGATGGCGGGTAAGGATTTTTAATTCCATGTAATTTACCCTTGCAACCATTTTAAATTCTAGTATAATGATAGAAGCATATAGTAACATGAAGAGGGTATTTTATGCTTGATATGAATGATCTTTACCAAAAACACAGCAACGGCATCTGGAAGAATTTCGTAACCCTGGCATGCGTTGTGATTGCAGCGTTCATCTCTGCTTTAAATATTAATACATTCGTCAATGCCGGCGGTCTGTATCCAGGCGGCTTTAATGGTTTGACGATTCTTACCCAACGAATCAGTGAGAGCTTTTTCAATGTCAGTATTCCATTCACCGTTGTCAATCTGACGCTGAATGCCGTTCCGGCTTTGATTGGATTCAAACTGGTTGGGAAGAAGTTTACTCTGTATTCTTGCTTGATGATATTTTTGACCGGTATTTTCGTTGATGCACTGCCAACGATGAGCATTACCTATGATATCCTGCTGATCGCGGTTTTCGGCGGTATGATCAACGGTGCAGCACTGGGTACAGCGCTGCGGGGAAATGCCTCCAGCGGCGGTACCGATTTCATCGCCATGGCAATATCTAAAAGATTAAATGCACCCTCATGGAACTATATTCTGGGTATGAATGCATGTATGCTGCTGGCAGCCGGTATTTTGTTCGGTTGGGACAAAGCGCTGTATTCTATTATCTTCCAGTTTTGTTCTACGCAGGTTCTGAATGCGGTTCATCTTCGGTATAAGCAAATGACGTTGTTTATCGTAACCGATATGCCGGTGGAAGTAAGTCGTGAGCTGTTGGTATTCACGCATCATGGCATCACTCGCTTTGAAGGCGTTGGCGCATACAGTAATCAGCCGCATACACTTCTGTATACGGTCATCACATCGAGCGAATTGAAGCGGGTCATACGCAGGATTCATGAAATTGATCCGAAAGCATTTGTGAATGTTACCAAAACAGTACAGGTAGATGGAAGATTCTATCAGGCACCAATAGATTAATGGAAACCAGGACGATCTGACTGATCGTCTTTTTTATAAAATAATTAATTTTCAGCATCTGACAAAAGGCTGTATACTTTTTCATTTTTTCTCTGCTATAATAAATGGTAGTTTTATTTAAGATCATTGTCTTATCGGACAGTGCTTCGTTTAAGGATGTGTTTTTGTGGAACAGAACCGTTATCGGGCCCTGGATATCATGAAATTCGTATGTGCGCTAATCGTTATCATCGTACACACTTCACCGCTTAGGCCATACAGCCATTTGGGAAATTTTATTCTGATCAATGTGTTCGGACGTTTTGCCGTGCCTTTTTTCTTTATCTGTGCCGGCTATTTTGTACATGTGAATACCTTGAAATACGGTTCGTTTTATTTTAAAAAATATATTTGGGCGCTGATACGACTTTATTTGATTTGGAGTATCGTCTATTTGCCGTTCGGCATTGACTGGGTTCGTTCCAATATGGATATTCCGATGTATCTTATGCCAGCTGCCCTGCTTGTCGGACTGTTTTACAGCGGCACGTATTTTCATCTTTGGTACATCCCGGCCCTGTTATTTTCATTGATCGTCGTGCATTGGTTCTCCCGCCGCTATCATTCTTATAAAGCGCTGCTGATCTGCGGCTTTCTGCTGCTTTGTCTGGGGGCGATGGAAACCTATTACGGCGTTATATCCAATGAATTTATTATTAAGGTATTCGATCAGTACATTAAGATTTTCTTTACGACTCGCAATGGTTTGTTTTATGGTTTATTCTATGTTGCGTGTGGTTATTATCTGGTCGGCAGTGAACGTTTGAAACGAATCGGCCATTATGGTTTGCTGACAATACTATTTTTTGGCTTAATGGTAGCAGAGGCATTCTTGTTGTATAATACCAACTCTCTTGATTTCAATTTTCTTATCATGGCAGCACCGTTTACGGTTTATCTGTTCCTGTTTTTAAAAGATCTGCCGTGTAACCTGAAACTGCCTTATCACAAATTACAGGAGTATAGCACATTGTATTATTTTACCCATGCAATGTTTTTGGTGCTGATTCCTGCATTCTTGCAGCTTTTTCATCAGGAATGGCTGTTCGATGACGGTATGTTTCGATTTATCAGCGTCATGATCTGTACTCATCTTTTATCGGCAGCTCTCTATCGTTACGGTATATATAAAAAAAATAAGAAGCGGTCAGCTTCTTACTAAAATAAATAAGCAGGTAAGGAAGGATACTGCCAAGCGCCGAGGTACCAACGAACATAATCCCTGTTTGGCGAACTCAGCCAATGCACAGTATTTATCGACTCCCTGTACGACCCATGCCTCTTTGTGACGGGGCATTTTTATCGAAATCGGCCACATGTGATGCAGGATGATATCTTCCATCAGATCATTGATCTCCATATGCAGCTGTGCATTTTGCAGGGCAATCTGCGGATGGACGACACTGTGGCGTCCTTCGATTGGCTGTTCATCATTTCGCCAATCATATAGGTATAGGTCATGAACGAGAGCTGCTCTGGCAGCACTTACATAATCCATATGGAAGCGACGACAAATCAGAAATGTGTAATAGGATACATTCAGACAATGCTGAAAACGTGATGTTTTGAAATGCTGATAGAAGCTTTTCAATTGCTTTACATCATCAATTTCCAAGATATCATGGATACAATTTAAGAATTCCTGCGCAATCGCATGATCGGCAGACTGCAGGTCAATACGTGACAAAATAGCTTTCTGCATGACATCACCTTTCTCATACATATGATTACTCTATCACATTTTATACTTATTTGAAAGTGAAAGAATATGTGAAATTAAAGACAACCTAATTCTACCTTTTTAATGGAAACTCGGCTATAATAAAATTAAATCATGAGAAAGAGGAAGATACATGCTTACCATTGATTCTATGTATATACAGGTTATGGATCCGTCGCGGGATATTTTAATCTGTTCTGATATGCCGGTACAGGGTGATGAAGACATCGAACGGATCATAAAAACGAAAATGGGGAAATGCTTTCAGAACAAAGGGTACCGTCAAGCGGTTTTTCGCAGCGATGCCAAATGGCGTAAGCAGCTTGAAAAATGGCAGCGGGAAGAATGTTCACTGCGTGATATGACCGGTTTATTGGCCGATGATATCTTTCAGAAAAAGAAGGATAACGGTTGTTATTATGCAAGCGATATATGGCTGGCTGAGGCTGTGTATGAAGAACGGCGCTATCTGGTAATTGTGGATAACGCTTATCGATACGGCATAACGCATCAAGTCTTTGCTAAGGATCAGAGCACATCTGTCGATCTGATACGCGACCATGGCTTTTACCAGGAAAATATTATGAAAGAGGATTGTGTGGTTCTGATTGAAAAAAGTGATTTGATGGTTCAAATTTTGGAACATCAGATGGATACATCCGGTCAGAAAATTGATTTGTATGCGGATAAAATCTTAATGTGTGAGGCTAAGCCCTCTTATCCGCAGAGTGTTAAAATTGTGACTGAAGCAGTGGAAACATTGGTGAAGGATTTTAATCTGAATCAGAATGAGGTGCTTCCAAAAATGAAGCAGCTGTTGGTAGACGGCACGGAGAATCAGAAGGATGTCGATGTGAAGGAAATGGCTGAGATTCTGTTTTCGCAGCCGCATGTTCAGAAGGAGTTTCATGAGAAGCTGGAAAGCGATGGGCTTCCGGCGTTCATTCCCACTGCTCAGGGTAAAGCAGTGCGTAAGGAACGAGTACAAAAGCTGAAAACGGATAATGGTATTGAAATTGCTATACCGATTGATTACATGAATCAAAGCGATTATGTAGACATCAGCCACCAGGAGGATGGCACCATTACCATCCGATTAAAAAATATTAATCATATTAAGAGCAGATAAGGAGGAACGATATGATTGCATTAGAAAGAACAAGTGTTATGAATTTAGAAAATGCCATGCGTGGAGCCCGCAACCCTTTAAACAGCTGGAATCGAACGGACAGCTCCTATGACGGGAAAGGAAACTATATTTTGGGTCCAAATGATTTAAATCTCGCTAAACGGCTTGCCCACGCAGGAAGTGATCACCGCAAGTTTATTCGTCAGATCATTGTTTCGGTAGACATTACCGGACCGCTGTATTGGTGGAAGGAATTTGACACTTATAAGGTAGGCACGGTGGCGAATTCCACTTCTACGATGCATAAAATACATGCCAAGGAATTTACGCTGGATGATTTTTCTCACGATCATATGAATGAGGAAGCGCTGGCATCCCTGCAGCAGACGGTAAATACTTTGGAATCTTTGCGCATTCAATATCTGGAAACCAAAGATAAAACAATTTGGTATTCTCTGATTCAGCTTTTGCCAAGCTCGTATAACCAGATGCGCACTTGTACGATGAATTACGAGAACCTGGTGAATATGTATCATGCCCGCCGCACACATAAGCTTGAGGAATGGCATGAAGTGTGCCGCTGGATTGAAACGCTGCCGTATGCGGCTGACTTGATTGTACAGGAAGAAAATGAATCAAAATAAAAATTGAAGCTGTGTTAAAAAAACAGCTGCCAAATGATATGTACCCAGATTTCTGGACACATATCAAAACTCGGCGGCTGCTTTTTTCTGAATTCATATTCATTTCGAACTGGCGTGTATGGCTGCATAGCTTGTGAGAGCTGAAGGCTTCATGAAATTATAAAAAGTTTTAAAGGTTCTGTATCGAATTCTGCTTCAATGTCTAATTTTTAATCAGCTCTATCTCATTTTCCAGAATCAGCATAAGTGCGTTTGCTTCAGCAAATCTTAAAATATCTGTCAATTCCTGATAAACCGAATCTGTCAGGTGCAAAGATCGGATATTTTTACTGTATGTTTTCAGTGATCCAAAGCACATCGGCTCTGCATTCAAGTCGGCGTAATCAAAAACGCAGGCTTCACTGACCGGCAAGTAGGCTTGCGGTTCCCACATGATTGCGAGCTTGCTTTTCAGCAGTCCGTCATTGACTTTTTGAAACAGCCGGTCTTCTTCAAGTGAAGCAGGATTTTTGGGAATCGGTTTTTTCTGTTCCTGATACAATAAACTTAACATCCAGGATTCGTATTGAATATCGCTGACTTCGATCGTTTTACATAGCGGTTCTTCCTCCTGCCATCCGGTTAACTCCATATTCACTTCATGAAGGGTTGACTTTAGAGCCTCCTGCCAGGCAATGCCGTTCTTTATAACCAACGCTTCTATTTCTTGAAGTTCATTCTGACTTTGATAATATCCGTGCCAGTTGCATGCATATAGTTTCATCATGTACGCTCCTTTCTTTTTTATTATAAACGAATCACCAGAAAATACGATGTATTTTCCTGCTTTTTCTGCTACAATAAGCATGGAAAGAACGGTGATACAATGGAATTTCATGAAGCAGTGGAAACAGCGCTGCGCGAGTATCAGCATATTACGGGTCTGCGCGGCTATTTGATAAAAAATGCGGGTGATCTGGATAGTGCCAGTGAGCGTAACTATTTCTGTAAGTGCTTGAAAACAAGCAATAAAGCACTGTCGATGTGCAAGGAGTGTGCGGCAGAAAACTTCCAGGAAGCGATTTCGAAGCCTGGAGAAAATATATATTGCTGTCATGCGGGGTTGATTAAATGGACCTTGCCAGTAAACCATAATCAGCAGAAGTGTGTGATCGTAATGGAAGGTGTGCTCAGTAAAAAACAGTTGGAAGAAAGTGGAGAGTGGGCAAAGTATTTGGAGAAAACTTATCATGTAGATGCGGACTTGATGGAACGGACCTTAAAATATGTGAAAGTAATGGATGAACCGGAACTGAATGCGGGAATTGCTTTGATGAAGCATCTGCTCACATATTATCTCACGTTCAGCAGGGAAACCGTTGCCAATTAAAAAAGCACCTCCGTGCTTTTATGGCTGTATAGGAAAAGATAACGGCGGTGGACAGCTGATTGTTATCTTTTTTTCATAAATAGGATGATAAAAGGTTAATTTCCACGCATGCAGTGCGAGTGAATGATCGTTTGAAGCGGAACCGTAAATCGGATCATACAGGATCGGATGTTTCAAGGAAGCCAAATGCACGCGAATTTGATGGGTGCGGCCGGTTTCCAGCCTGCATTCTACCAGACTGCTGTTATCCTGATGACGAAGTGTTCGATAATGGGTGATGGAGGCTTTACCTGATGAAGAAATTCGAAAACGATTGCTTTGATGACGATCTTTACCGATTGGCTTGTTGATCACGCCATGCTTAGGTAAGACGATTCCTTCGGTTACTGCTAAATATGTGCGATATATTTGTTTTTCCTGCATCAGTTTATCCATCAGAGGCTGAAGCAGCGTGCATTTACATACCAGCAATACCCCGCTGGTATCGCGGTCAAGCCGATGCAGGGGACGAACCGGATAATCAATTCCCTGCCGGTTGTAATAAAAGGCAATTTGATTCACCAAAGTATGATGTTGATCAGGATGATCAGGGTGTACCAGTAAATTAGCAGGTTTATTTACGGCAAGAAAAAAAGCATCTTCATAGAGCACGTCCACTTCATGATTATCTAAAAGAAAATCAATACCGGATGAGAATGCTTTGATATCCAACTGATCATGATATTGTAAGCGGGTTGTGCGTGCCGGTAATTTTCGTTGGAGCTGTATTTCATGGTTTTGAAAGAGCAGATGCTGTTTAGAACGGGAAGGTACCATATGATCCAACCATTCCTGAAGGGTATGATTTTCCCAGGCTTTATCAATGTTGATTGATATCCAGTTTTGCTTGATGACGGTTTTCATATAGAATCCTCCATTTGATGATATTTTATCATGAAATACAAACAGCAGGCAAAAACAAGAGCTTTTATGCTCTGTTCTGGCTTATCTTACGTTTGTATTCATCGAGAAAAAAGAATGTCAAAATCAATTCTGACATTCTTTTTATTTCGTTTTGTTTTTGATTTGTATTATTTTTGTGCATGTTTTCTGTTTTTATATGCTGAAAACCATAATGCACCGACCGACATAAACAATAAACTGTTAAGGATGAAAAGATGAGATGTATCACCGGTTGCCGGAGTTAGCTGAGTAGTGGAAGCATTGTTTTCGATCATATGTAAATTTAAAGTTACTTGCAAGGAGTTTTTTAAACTGTCGACAATATCAATATCATATTCATAGATGATTGGGGTTCCAATTTTATATTTGGTTACCATACCGGTTGCCGGATTCAGTTCAGCACCGCTGATAATATGAACTTTATCAAGATTAATACCGGCAAAAGCGTCTTTCATATTAAATGAATCCCCAGAAACGTTCATATCAATGCTTGAATCCTGTATGGTTACGTTACGAATAAAGTTTCCGCCGAAATTTAGCCATGCAAGGGGAGTATATGAACAATTCACAGTATTTAAATTGGTATTCTTACTTAAGTCTAAAGATTGAATGTTTGTATTGTCACAATTTAATTTAGTTAGATAGTGATTTTGGCTGATATCTAAAGCTGAGATATTGGTATGATCACATTCTAAAGTTTCTAAAACGGTATTCTTACTGGTGTTTAGAACAGTGATACCGGTGCCTGAACAATTCAAAGTTTTTAAATTTTTAAATAATTCAATTCCTTTTAAATTTTTTACCGGACTTTGATTTTGAATATTTATTTCGGTTACCTCATTGATTGTGATAAAACCGGTACCGGTTTTATCATATTGATCTGATAAATACTTTCTAAAAAAATCATCGGGAAAGTTTTCAACGGTTACCGCAGCTTTTTCTGTATCCGATAAGCGATCAATGACAAGCGTAGATGTATAGCTGCTAAAGGATGCTTCATATTGAATTTTATATTCTATTGTTAAAAGGATTGACCCATCAGCTTTAACTGTCGCATCAGTTTTATCAAAGGTTGTTATGTAAAACACTGATAATTTTTGCGTATCGATCAATTCTTTTGTTAGGAAGCTTTTAATATCTTGCGATGAAGTGGTATTAACCGGCTGATAGGAATCGAGGGAAGCCTTGATCGCCTGTTGCGCTTCTTGTGTAGTTTGAATCAGTGGTGAACTAGAGCTGGTTGCTTTGACATTCGTAATAGGTGCTGAGGTGTAAATCAGTCCGATGATCAGAAATACGGAAATCACTTTTTTTAAATGGTTTTTCATGCTTTTGTTTCCTCCTTTTTTGCATGATTTGAACATGGTTATTCAGTTCAAAAAGCAAGAATCAGTTGGTTTCAATACCGTCCAGGGCATAGCTGATTTTTTCCTGTGTGATCGGTTTCAAATTAAAATAGGATACACATTGACGATAGGCTTGTACTCCGAAATCCAGATCGGAAAACCAGATGATATTTCTGGAAGATGATTTTAAACCGGTAACAATATCTAATCCCTCGATACCGTTTTGGGCCACAATTACGACATCTGCTTCTTTTTGCCGAAGCTGTCGGCTGAATTCCAGCCAATCTTTACAGCAGCGGATTTGAATATCGCATCCTTTTTTTTGATAATAATGAAAGACAAATTCTTCAATTTGGAAACACTCTCGTTCGTGGTAGTCGCAAATGATCATTTCCATTTGAATCTTCTCCTTTCGCTTGCCGGTGCTTGATTAAAGGGTAAGCAAAAAGTGCTCTTTACGCAAGGGAGTGGCTGGATCTCGCAAGTTTTGGCAGAATCTTGATTGTTTGATGATCTATTTTCATGTAAAATTAAAGTAAGTCATATATTAGAAAGAGGGTATTGAGGATGAAAGCTGCAGTCATAGATGATCTTTCTGAATGTAGAAATGAAATTCGTGATTGTCTTCGTCAATATGTTTTTGATCATTTAATAAATGAACAATTATCCATAGATTATTTCTGCAGCGGAGAAATGTTTTTAGCTGCTTTTCAGAAACAGTCTTATGATTTGATCTTCCTGGATCAATATATGAAGGGATTATCCGGTATTGAAACAGCCCGTTCTATCCGGCAAAAGGATGAGGTTGTATCGCTGATTTTTGTTACCACCAGCCGTCATCATGCGATTGACAGCTATCAGGTTAGGGCAAGTGGTTATTTACTCAAGCCTTTTCAATATGCGGAGTTTGAAAATACGCTGTCCATGATTTCAATGAAAAAGCTGAAGCGTGCGCGATTTATTCATATGGAACGCGAAAAAATTTTATTGCGTGAGATATTATGGTGTGACATTGATGGTCATTATGTGCAAATACACACGAGTGAGCGAGGTGTTCTGCGTTATCGTTCAGCATTTGTTGAAATTTCAAAAAAGTTATTGGATTATCCGCAATTTCTTACCTGCTATAAAGGTTGTATCGTTAATCTCGATCAAGTGAAACGAATCGATGCTTCGGCATTTTTATTAACATCAGATGTATGGATTTCATATTCTAAACGAGACAGAAAAATGATCGAAGCTTATTATTATGATTATTTATTCCAAAAGGCAAGGGAGGAGGATATATAGTGAATACATTCATGATTCTGCTTTTTCCTTATCTGGATTTCATTCCCTTTGCGGTTCCGCGATATTTACTGTTTCGTGATAAACTTCGGATTTCATTTCGTTGGGTCATGATTTTGATAATCGCAATGGCAACCGTGAACGCAGCGGTCTTCTATTTCTTTAACGCAGCTGGTTATGCATTCGCTGCACAATGGACAACCGCGATCCGCTATGGATTTATGCTAATGAATCTTATCTTATCATTTGCATTGATCAAAGATAGTTTTGCGAAATTAATGTTTACCTATTTGCTTTTGTTTGCATGGTCGTTTTTTGTGTTCGGTAATGCGAATTTTATTGAAAGCCGATTCTTTTGGGAATTCTCAAATATACATCCGTATCTTATTTATAATTGTGCCCGTATGCTTATTTATGGTGTTACTTGTCCTTTTATGTTTCATTTTTTTCATCATACCGTCAGGGAAGCGATGATGATTCAAGATGATGCTTTATGGCGATATCTTTGGATTATACCGCTTTTTTCGGCAGTTTTCGGTATGCTGTATTGTTTTAATGACGATCTTTACGCTTATGCATCATGGGAATTTTTAATATCTCGGTATTTGATGCTGTTGGGATCCTGTTATGTATCCTATGTGGCATTGAAAGTGTTGAAAATTTCACAAAGCCGCATGCAGCTTGAAGAGACGTTAACCTATACTGATCGGTGTATGATGGCACAGAAAAAACAATTTGATGTGTTGGCAAAGCATATGGAGGATATGCAAAAAGCACGTCACGATCTCAGGCAGCATTTAACAGTTGTACAACACTATGTAGATACAGATGATAAAAAAGGTTTAAAAAATTATTTGGAAATGTATAAGCGGGAATTGCCGGCAGATGTCGTGGAACTTTATAGCCGCAATGACGTTATCAATGCGCTGATATGTTATTACGCGGGACTATCGCGAGATCATAAGATCCGTTTTGATGCACGGATTGATTATCCGGATACCACTTCCATATCAGAGACTGATATAACGGTATTGCTTGGTAATCTCTTGGAAAATGCAGTTGAGGCTTGTATGCGGCAACTATCAGGACAAGGCTTTATCAAGCTGCATATGAAAAGTTATAAGAAAAATGCGTTGCTGATTCTGCTTGATAACAGTTGTAATGAAACTGTAACCTTTGAGAATGGAATACCGCTTTCTTCAAAGCGTGCAGGGAAGGGAATCGGCGTTGGATCGATAAAAGACATTGCGAAACGATATCATGGCGTTGTGCGGTTCCAACAAAAGGATAATTTGTTTTGCACTTCAGTAATGATGCAGTATGACGAAAATCAATAAGAAAAGACGGTACATTTTCGAAAAAAGTGTACCTTTTTTTTGACTTTTAATAAGTGATATAAAGGATATATTTTATATAGTCATTTTAAAATGCTTTTGCAGTAGAAATTTTTTTAAGATCCTCGATAAAAAGGAAACAAAGTTTGAAAAAATAAAATGGCTTTGGACGTTTTTATTCAATTATAGTGAAATATGAGGTATAATAAAATAGTTAAAATCATATTGATAGGAGAGATTTTCATATGATCGAAAGAAGTGTTGAATCCATCATCCAAATGCTGGATGCTGATTATATTGAAAATGGCGGTTTAACGCGTATGGTGCGCGGGGTATGCATTGACAGCCGTAAGGTTGTAGAAGGAAATCTATACATACCGATCATCGGAGAACGCGTGAATGGGCATGCATATGCAGTAGCGGCGATCGAAGCCGGAGCCGCGGCGGTGCTGTGGAATCGAAGCGAACCAAATCCCCCGGCGCAAGTAACGGTGATATTGGTCGATGATACTGTGACTGCGATGCAAAATCTAGCTCATGCCTACCGCCGTTCACTGTCAGTGAAAATTGTCGGTATCACCGGAAGCAATGGCAAAACGAGTACCAAGGATATGCTGGCAGCGATGCTTTCTACAAAGTATGTAACGCAGAAAACATTGGGGAATCAAAATAATGAAATCGGGGTTCCTTTGACCCTGCTTGCCCTTTCTTCTCATACCCAGTGCGCCGTAGTAGAGATGGGAATCGAGCGTATGAAAGAAATGGAAATGCTGACTGCGATGGTAGAACCGGATATTGCTATACTGACCAATATCGGAACAGCTCATATGGTGAATATGGGATCACAAGCGAATATTGCGAAAGCAAAGCTGGAAATCACGCAGGGTATGCCCAAACAGGGCTTGCTGATTGTTCCCGATCAACGGCTTGTTGCCGATGCGATCGATGCAGCGATGAGAGAACAGCTGCGAATTCAGACCTTTGGAATTGATCCTGATTGTACGGCCTGCCTGCATGATATATATCAGAGTACCGACGGAGTATCCTTCTGCATCAACGATAATGATGATCAGTATTTTGTTGATATGCTGGGAGAAATACAGGCATATAATGCCGCTGCCGCGTATTTGGCAGCGCGCGAGCTCGGGATTCAGGATAAAGATATCGCGTTGGGGTTAACCAGAATTGAAAAGACCGGCATGCGCAATGAATTGATGCAGGTTCGAAACTGCACAATTTTGAATGATTCTTACAAATCCAATCCACAGAGTGTGATCGCCGCTTTGGATACGATGGAAGCTCTTCCTTCGGCGTATAAAATCGTATTGTTAGGCGATATGCTGGATCTTGGTAAGGAAGAAGTGATGATTCACTATCAGCTTGGTAAAGCGCTGGCAAAATACAATATTCAGGAAGTGATTACAACCGGTGATTTAGGCTGTTATATCTGTCAGGGTGCGCGAAGTGCGATGAAGCATGATAATATCCAGCATTTGTGTTCGCAGGAAGAAATTGTCACCTATCTGCGTCCCTATCTGAATATGGAATGTATGATTCTGGTAAAAGGATCGCGTGCTTTACATTTGGATGAAGTAATTACCGCATTACAGGAAGATGGGGAATAACGAATGAAAAAAATAAAATTAGCGATTATATTTGGCGGTCAGTCAAGTGAGTATCCGGTATCCTTACATTCATCGGGATCATTAATACATAACCTTGATATGGATAAATATGATGTATTATTGGTTGGCATTACCAAGGATGGCAGATGGCTTTCCTATGAGGGTGATATTGAAAGTATTGAACATGATACCTGGCAGCAAAATCCAACCTGTGAGGATATGATTTTATCGCCGGCCGCACAAGGCAAAGGCTTTTTGAAACTGCACAAAGATGGCAGTTATGAGCGTATTGAGGTAGACTGTATTTTTCCGGTGCTTCATGGAAAATACGGAGAGGACGGAACCATTCAGGGAATCTTTGAGATGTCCGGTATTCCTTATGTTGGATGCAATACGATGAGTTCTGCGATCAGTATGGATAAAGAGATGACACATATCGTATGCGGGCATGCCGGAATAGAGATGGCACCGTTTATGTGTGTAAAGAATCAATCCAATTTACATTATGATGAAATTTATGAGGAAGCTGTACGAAAAATCGGTTTGCCAATTTTTATGAAACCGGCTTGTGCAGGCAGTTCTTTCGGTATTTCGAAAGCGCATAACAAGGATGAATTTATCAATGGCCTTGTATCCGGTTTTCAATATGATCGTAAAATGATCTTGGAAAAGACAATCGATTGTTTTGAAATCGGCTGTGCTGTAATGGGAAATGAAGTATTAACGGTAGGGAGCATTGATGAAATTCAGACCGGAGCAGAATTCTTCGATTATGAAGGAAAATACAATCTGGTTGATTCAGCAATTTACTGTCCGGCCCGCATCAGCGAAGAGCATGCGGCAGCGGCGAAAGCGATGGCGGTGAAAGTGTATCAGGCGATGGACTGCAAGGGTATGGCGCGGGTTGATATGTTCATTACCAAAGAGGGCAATTTGATATTTAATGAATTAAATACCATCCCGGGATTTACAGCGACTAGCCGCTACCCGTCGATGATGAAGGATATCGGCATTGATTTCACGATGCTGATTGATAAACTGGTTGAACTGGCTTTAGAAAAATAGGAGAGTGATGATATGCTGATCAGTAAATCTCGAGCATGGTATGAAGTAGATCGAAGCGCGATCAAGCATAATGTAGAAGCAATTCGTGCTTTACTGCATGGGAATACTAAAATCATGGCAGTTGTAAAAGCAAATGCTTACGGTGCCGGAGATCTTGAGGTTTCAAAATGCATGCAGGAATGCGGTGTAGACTTTTTTGCGGTTTCTTCCGTAGATGAAGCATTGTCGCTCAGAAAAAACGGGATTCAGGAATCGCTGCTGATTTTAGGTTATACACCACCGGAGCATTTTCATTATCTAAGTGAATACCAGATCATTCAGACGCTGGTATCGCTAGATTATGCCAAAAAGCTGGATGCGTATTGTGAACAGGCCGGCGTGAAAATCCGTGCTCATGTGAAAGTGGATACCGGTATGTCAAGAATCGGTATTCGCTGTGTCAAACAGGATGATCATATAGCGGATGTGCTTGAAGCTTACCGTCTGCCGCATCTGCAGGTGGAAGGGATGTTTTCTCATTTTGCGGTATCGGATAATATCGATCAGCAGGAACACATTGATTTCACAAACGAACAGATTGCGCAGTTTGAATATGTTCGCAAGAAAATAACGGAAGCAGGCATCAAGCCCGGCATCGTACATTTGCAGAATAGCTATGGTATTATCAATTATCCCGAGCTGAGCTATGATTATGTTCGTCCGGGTATTCTGCTGCTGGGCTTTACCAGCGACTGCAAGGATCGCTTGGCACAGCCGATTGATTTGAAACCGGCGGTGTCGCTGAAAGCAAATGTTACCTTGGTGAAGACAGTGCAGCCGGGAAGCTGTGTCAGTTATGGCAGAAACTATCGGCCCAAGGAGCAGCGCCGCATTGCCACGGTATGTCTGGGTTATGCCGATGGTTATCCGCGGTTTGTATCCAATCGCGGTTCTCATGTATTGATTCATGGCGAAAAAGCACCGATCGTCGGCAATATCTGCATGGATCAGATGATGGTCGATATCACAGATTTGACATGCGATGTGCAGGAAGGTGATGTGGTTACCTTTTTCGGTGAGGATCACGGTGCATATCTGGCGATGGATGAACTATCCCACCTGGCACAAACCATCAATAACGAGACGCTTTGCTGGATAGGCGCTCGCGTACCGCGGATTTATAAATAAACCTGCGGTTTTTTCAAAGTGAGGAATACTATTATGGGGAAAAAATTACAATTTTACGGACTTGATATCACGAAATTTATTTGTGCACTGCTAGTCATAACCATACATACCGCTCCCTTTATCGAGGTGGCACCCAATGTGAATTTTTATCTGGTTCAGGTAACTGCAAGAATTGCTGTACCGTTCTTTTTCCTTGCCAGCGGTTTTCTCTTTTTCATGAAATTAAATCAGGAGGGAACATGGAAGGATGAAGAAAATCTGGATGCGTTGAAACGCTATTTGATTCGCATTGGCATTCTGTATTTGTGCTGGTCGGCAATTTACTTTTTATTTACATTTGCATCCTGGTTGAAGGATGGTTTTCAGTGGGTGATGTTAGCGCGGTATGTGCGGGATTTCATCTTTACCGGAAGCTGTTATCATCTTTGGTTTCTTCCATCGCTCATAGTAGGGATAGTGATTGCGTATTTTTTGTATTTTAAAGGTTCGCATGAGACCGCTTTGATCAGTGTTGCAGTTCTCTATATATTGGGGATGCTGATGAATGTGTATGGCAGTCTGCTGCAACAGATACCGATTGTTTCTTCTGTCTATAAAGCGTATACTGCAGTATTTGTAACCTCGCGTAACGGTTTGTTCTTCGCTCCGCTGTTTTTGCTGATGGGAGCATATTTTGCGACGACAAAAAGTATTCTGACCAAGCGTGATGCAATAATCGGATTGCTGATCAGCTTGCTGTTGCTGGGGTTGGAGGCTGCGATGCTTAGAAATTTTCATTACATGAACGATCTGACAAGTATGTATTTATTTTTGATTCCGTTTGAATTTTTTCTGTTTTCATGGGTTGTGCAGCTACAGCCCAAGGAACATAAAATATATCGCTTCCTGCGAAAGAGCTCTCTTTTGATTTATGTATCGCACATATTGTTTGTGATGATTTTGACACCGCTTTGGAAACTGCTGTTTCATACGGCAATCGGCAATCTGCCGCTGTATCTTTTGACTACGATATGCAGTTTGCTGTTTGCGGGAATTTTTATTTATGCAGCCGATACGAAACTGAAATGGCTGAAAGTATTCTATTAATGGAGAATTTATATGCTTAGAATGAACGGACTTCGGCTTACGATCGATCAGCCGGTGGAGCATTTATCTGAGAAAGTGTGTAAACAGCTGCACATCCCGCATGCTGCGCTGCTGGATTTAAGAATTGTCAAAGAATCGATTGATGCCCGCAAACGCAATGAAATCTACTTTACCTACACGGTGGATATCATGGTTGCCGATGAACGGCAGGTGCTGGCAAAGCACGGTGATCTGGTAAGATCAGTTGAGCCATATGTCTATCAGATGCCTGAACGTGGCAGGGCGATTTTGAAGCATCGACCAGTAGTTGTTGGATTTGGTCCGGCTGGGATGTTTGCGGCTTTGCTTTTGGCGCAGGCGGGACTTCGCCCGATTGTACTGGAACGCGGTGACGCGGTGGATGATCGGATTGAAAGCGTCAATCGTTTTTGGACAAAAGGCATACTGGATGCTTCCAGCAATGTACAATTTGGAGAAGGCGGTGCCGGAACGTTCAGTGATGGAAAACTAACGACCCGGGTAAAGGATTTGCGGGCTCAAAAAGTACTTACGGAGCTTGTGAATGCCGGGGCGCCGCAGCAAATACAGTATGAGGCGCATCCTCACATTGGAACTGATCGATTACGGGAAATTGTAAAAAATATCCGAAAGGAAATCCTCGCATTAGGCGGAGAAGTAAGATTTCGAGCACAATTGGATGGCATCGAACAGGATCGCCAAAGGCTCATGGGAGTATTAGTCAACCATGAGCTATTGCCTTGTGAACAGCTGATATTGGCAATCGGTCACAGTGCTAGAGACACTTTTCAAATGCTTTATGAATCACAGATTGAGATGATTGGCAAGCCGTTTGCCGTAGGAGTTCGGATCGAGCATCCGCAACATCTGATTGATGAAGCTCAGTATGGAAAATACGCCGGACACCCGCGCCTGAAAGCAGCTGAGTATCGGCTAACGCATCGCGCTGCCAACGGCCGAGGCGTTTACACGTTCTGTATGTGTCCGGGTGGCTTTGTAGTTCCAAGCGCTTCTGCTGAGGGGCAGGTTGTAGTCAACGGCATGAGTGAATATGCCCGTGATCAGACAAATGCCAATAGTGCAATGCTGGTACAGGTAAACCCAAATGATTTCGGCGTGCATCCCCTTGATGGAATCCGCTATCAGCAAGCGCTTGAACAAAAGGCTTTTATATTAGGCGGCGGGAATTATCATGCGCCGGTGCAGCTAGTCAAAGATTTTTTGAATCAACAAGCATCCACAAAACTGGGCTCCGTAAAACCAAGCTATGCAATCGGTGTTACCCCGTGCGATCTGCGGCAGCTTTTCGATCCGGCGATACAAAAGGGACTGGAGGAAGGTCTATGTGGATTTGATCGGCAGCTGAAAGGCTTTGCTATGGATGATGCGGTCATGACTGCGGTAGAAAGCCGTTCCAGCTCCCCGCTTCGCATCCTTCGTAATGATGATACCTATGAATCCTTATCTTTGAACGGTATGTATCCATGCGGGGAAGGAGCCGGCTATGCGGGAGGAATTGTATCTGCGGCGATAGACGGTATTCGCTGTGCAGAAACGATCCTAAAGAAATATGAACGATGAAGCAGGAATTTTCCTGCTTTTCTTATTTTCAGGCGTGCTATTTTCACCATGCTATGCGTAGACTGTATCGAGGTGAAGCGCATGAGTAAGCGATGTAAAATCGTTGTATACAGTATCGCAGGAGCGATCATAGCTATGATCATCGCACTGCTGATTAAGCTGCTATTTTTCAGCGGTCTGTTCATTCCTCAAATTACCTTGAATGGCAATAAAACAGAAACAGTTGAAGTCAACAGCAAATTTCATGATGAGGGTGCAGAAGCACGTTTTCGTTTTCAGGATTATTCCGATCAAATCATTAAGAAATCAAATCTGAATATTCACAAAACCGGAACCTATACGATTACTTATACCTTTGATAAATATGATAAATCGGTAAGCCGTGCAATTCAGGTAGTAGATACAACTGCGCCCAAACTGAAATTGAAAGAACCGATGAATTTACGGGTATTTGAAAACGGAACCCTTCAGGATCCCGGATATCAGGCAGTTGATAATTATGAGGGTGATATCACCGATAAAGTTATGGTGAAGAATGATGTAGATATGGAGCATACGGGAACGTATAAAATAACATACACAGTCAGCGACAGCAGCGGCAATGTTACGAAAAAGACAAGAAAGGTAGAAGTATGCGCTGATCCGACAAAGACAAAGGTATATTATAATTTTGACGATTATGACAACAAAGCGGAGGAGTGGTGGTTTAACAAATCCACTAAACATCAGCGTACAACTGCGGCCAGAGATGAAGCCTTCTTGGCGAAATATGATGCGTACTATTTAGGCAAAGATGAAAAGGTCATCTATCTGACCTTCGACGAAGGCGGCAATGATATCACGTATATTAAGGAAATCGCAGATGTTCTGAATAAAAACGATGTGAAAGCAACCTTCTTTTTAACCCGAAATTATATTAAGAACGAAGCGCCGTTTATGAACGATCTGGTGAAACATGGGCATTTGATCGCCAATCATACCTGGCATCATTACGATATGCCGCTGTTAGCTAACAGTAAGGACATCGATAAGTTTGTGCGTGAAATAACCGAGACGGAAAAGACATATATGGAGGTAACCGGCAAACCGATGGTGAAGGTATTCCGGTTTCCAAAAGGCGGTATGTCGGAACGATCCCTGCGGATTATGCAGGAGCTTGGCTATAAGACCTTCTTCTGGTCACATGCCTATTATGATTTTGCGGAAGATGTGTCCGGTGATGAATCCTATAAAACGATGATGGATCATTATCACAACGGTGCAATCTATCTGCTTCATCCGTCCAACAAAGGAAATTATGAAGCAATGGATAAATTCATAAAGGAAATGAAAAAGCTAGGTTATCGTTTTGATACGGTAGAACATGTAGGAGATTAAGAAAAGACTTCAATCAATGTGATTGGGGTCTTTTTATGATGGGAAATCATTTATGCGCAAGCGTTAATAAATGTCGAATAGTATTAATTACTTCTTCCATAGTGCCAATGGCTATTAAATTGGTCTCTATTCATTTTATTTGAAACTGTTGCAGTATTACCAGCAGTACTGTATGCAGGACTAAAATTATAACCAGTGGCTAGATTTTGAGAAAATGACCCTTGATAACGGTTATTCGTGCTGGTTTTAACATTGAAAGTTGCTTTTGAATCAACACATTGAAAAGAATCATAAGCCGTATTTTTAGCAAAGTTATGTACGATACCATTGGCATATCCGAAATCTTTATTTGTCAAAGCTTTTACAGATGTAATACCTATCATTGATACGAATAATACTAGCGAAATAAATAATTTCTTTTTCATTATTTCATCTCCCTTTTCCAAATAATGGAAACGCTTACACATCTTCGTGATAAGACAAATTAAAAGGAATTACAAGTATTTTATTTATTATGTAATATGGTAGAATTAAAAAGAAGGGGGAAAACTAAATGAAAAAGATAATTATATGTATTTTTATGTTTATTTCAATAATTGGATATTTGATATCTTTTGAAAATGTTCGAAATGTTTACCAAGATTCATTATTGCATTCTCCAGAGCAATCTGAAAAGGTTATTTCCTTTCTTTTATTTTCAAATAAGTATTCAAAAAAAATGAGGCAGAGATAGCAAATGGATTACTTACATTATGTAAAGAAAATGATGTATCCATCGTAAAAACATCTCCAGTTAATCAATACCAGATAAATAGATATGTTTTCATGTCAGAAAATTTATATAGTAAAGCAGGACTTAAATTATCAAAAAAACAGATTCATCAGTTTAATGAGAAAAAGGATTTTTTAATTACAAATGATTTGCATAAAGAGGCTGATTTATATTTTCCATATTTTCCAAATGAAAGTAATCATTATATCTATAAT
This sequence comes from Copranaerobaculum intestinale, assembly GCF_009831105.1. GTDB lineage: Bacteria > Bacillota_I > Bacilli_A > Erysipelotrichales > Erysipelotrichaceae > Copranaerobaculum > Copranaerobaculum intestinale. The sequence continues at coordinate 448,178 of NZ_WUUQ01000002.1, forward strand.
TATAAGAATTATGATTATGTTGATGGTACATATAACTTAATTGGGGAAAATGCAGAAAATGTATTAAGTAAATTTAAAAAGAATTTTGTAGGCCTCTTTATTGATGGAGAAAATAATAGTGTCATACCAATTAATATAAGTATATTAGATTCATCAACAATGTACTCTTTTACACAACTTGCGATAATGTTGCTTGTAATAGCGATTGTCTGTATCCTTGTGTATTTTTCTCAAATAGAGGAAAAATTGTCTATTAAGAAAATGTTTGGTTTTTCGTCATACCATTTATTGATAAAAGAAAATTGGAAACTGTTTTTAGAAGTTATAATCTGCAGCATATTGATATTTGTGATGAGTATGTTCTTTACAATACAGGAATTCAATATCTTTGTCATTCTACTGATGAAGTATTTACTTGTTTTCTTAGTTATTGAATTGGCCATGTTATTGACTATTCTATTATTTTTGTTCTATTTTTTTAAAAAAGTTCAACCTGTTCAAATATTAAAACACAAAAAGAATTTTAAAACATTATTATCTTTAAATTTGATTCTGCGAATGGTTATTGTTATCTTTGGAATTTCAATTATTGGAGAGTATTTTATACCGATGCTTACTGATGCAGATAATGTTTTATCATACAGGAAATTCTTAGAGAATTCAAATGGATACTATAAAGCGGATAATATGCAGCAATTTGAGGAAGATGTGCCGGGCTATCTTATTCTGCTTTATCAGCAAGTAAATGATTCTGGCGGCATTGGTATAGAAATGAATACATTTATTGATTGGAATACGGGAAAGGAAATTTCATATTGTAATGCAAATGAAAATTATATCAATCATATAAAACTAAAAGATGAAAAAGGGAAAACAATTCAAATAAAAAAGGGAGAATATCAAGTTTTAGCTTCTGAAAAAAATGAAGTACAGGCAAAGAAAATTATGGACAATGAAAACTTAAACGGCCGTAAAACTGGATTTCTTAAAATTGAATCAAATCAGAAAATATTTACCTTTAATAATATGTTAAATGAAAATGGTGTAGGGTACGTTATGGATCCCATCATCTTAATATCTGGATTTGTAAATCCATGGTCGGTTTATTTAAAAGAAAATCAAATTAATAAGAAAAAATATGATGAAGTAATGCAAAAGGGTGGCTTCAAAGCTACATTCGATATATATTCGGTAAATGATATGTCAAAGTTTCTTTATGATAGTTGGATCAGAAAATTGTGGCAAGAAGTAATATTGATATCCATTTCCTTTCTAGCTTTATGTGCCGTTATTACTCAATACGTCTTGGCTTACATTAGTTCATTCAAAAAGAGTATCGCCATCAAAAAAACGATGGGTTATTCACTGTTAAAGCGTTATGATAATATGATTACGATCATGAGTTTCTTCTATTTTGTAATTTGGTCCTATTGTTTTATCTGGGGAAGATCGCTTATCGAACAAGTAACCGTATTAATTATGTTTATCTTTGAATGTATATTATCCTTACTATTAGTAGCCAAAAATGAACGTAAAATTATGGCAGAGAGCCTAAAGGAGTAGATTATGAAAACTTTAGAAATTAAAAATATTTCAAAACGGTTTGGTGATCATGTGGTATTAAATGATTTGAATGCCCGATTTGAAGAAGGTACGATTACCGCTATAACCGGAGCGTCAGGTTGTGGGAAATCAACCTTATTGAATATTATTGGTTTACTAGAAAAACCAACTTCCGGACAGGTGATTTTTGAAGGTTACGGTGAAGGAAAAATCAGTGGGAATAAAACAATCAAGCTGCTGCGCTATGAGATTGCCTATCTGTTTCAAAATTATGCCTTGATTGATAATGAGAGTGTTGAAAGTAACTTGAAAATTGCTTTGGAGTATACAAAACAAAAAAAAGATAGAAATATCTTGGTGAATGCGTTAAAGCAGGTACATTTAGATGAGGATATGTTAAAGAAGAAAATCTTTACGTTATCAGGAGGAGAACAGCAGCGGGTGGCGATGGCACGAGTCATATTGAAGCCTTGCAGTGTGGTTTTGGCAGATGAACCGACCGGAAATCTGGATGAATCCAATAAAATGGAAATTTTTAAATTATTAAAACAGATGGCAGATCAGGGAAAAATTGTTATTATGGTGACGCATGATCAATTTTTGTCTGAACAATGTGATCAGAGAATCGATTTAGTAAAAGCGTAAAAGAGAACAGAAATATCTATTCTCTTTTTTATTTGATTTTATGAATTGATAAAATAGATATTCAACCGTGAAAGCATATTGGAATTACATGGTAAAAAAACTGTGTGTGTCAATAATATTTATGCTTGACTCTGCCATTGGGGGAGACTTTACAATGATGTTGATTCGCATACTATACGAAAGGAACTTCACATGTCAAAAAACAATTCTATTGTGATAAAAGGGCTGCATCAGAATAATCTGAAGGATGTTTCTTTATCAATTCCGAAAGGGAAAATTATCGTTTTTACAGGAGTATCTGGATCAGGGAAGTCCAGTATCGTATTTGATACGATAGCTGCCGAAAGTCAACGGCAGATGAATGAAACTTATAGTGCTTTTATCCGTAGCCGTCTGCCGAAATATGAGAAACCAAAGGTTGATTTTATTGATCATTTAAATGCTTCGGTGATCATTGATCAAAGCCGATTACAGGGGAATGCACGATCGACTGTAGGGACGATCAGTGATCTATATTCAGCGCTTCGCCTCCTATTTTCACGGATCGGACAGCCAACTCTCGGCAGTGCATCTGCTTTTTCCTTTAATGATCCGAAAGGCATGTGTCCGCACTGCTTTGGATTGGGAAAAGTGGTGGAGCTAGATCTAAGTACCTCTTTGGATCCTGATAAATCTATGCGCGAGGGGATGATTGATCTGCCTGCTTTTCATCCGGGTAATTGGTATTATAAGCAATATGCAGAATCAGGACTGTTTGATTTGGATAAACCGCTAAGAGATTACAGCGAAACAGAGTATAATTTGTTAATGTACGGGGCAAAGGAAAAGGGCGGCAAACAAGTTCATAAACGTATTGAGGGTATTTATAATCATATGTCACGGCTGTTGATTAATCGGGATCATGCAAGTGCATCCGATGTTTCAAAGAAGCGTTTAGCCTCCATGATTCAGCAAAGAGATTGTCCGGTATGCATGGGTAAACGGCTTCATGAAAAAGTGCTGAGATGTAAAATTAATGGATACCATATCGCGGAGTTATCTGATATGGAGTTTTTAGAACTGCGTGAGGTATTACAGCAGATCAATGATCCCAGGGCACAGACCATCCTTGACACTTTGTGTGCAGCTTTAACCAGGATGATCGAGATCGGCCTTCCGTATTTGAGCATGAACCGTGAATCCTCCACTTTATCCGGAGGTGAGGCGCAGCGTTTGAAGCTGGTACGCTATATGGGGAGCTCACTGACTGGCTTGACCTATATCTTTGATGAACCCAGCACAGGAATGCATCCGCGCGATGTTTATCGGATGACACGTCTGTTAAAGAGTTTACGCGATCGAGGCAATACTGTGTTGGTGGTCGAGCATGATAAGGATGTGATCCGCATAGCGGATGAGGTAATTGATGTCGGGCCGTTGGCTGGAGTAAACGGCGGTCAGATCACGTTTCAAGGTACCTATGAACAGCTGCTTGTCTCTCATACATTAACTGGCGATGCTATGCGGGAACTGATACCTTTGAAAACCAAGCCTCGACCTGCAATAGAATTTTTGCCGATTAAGGATGCTCATCTGCATAATTTAAAACATTTGTCTGTTGATATCCCATTACATATTCTGACCGTGGTTACCGGTGTGGCTGGATCAGGTAAGAGTACCTTGATAGGCGATGTATTTTCAAAAATGTATGCAGATCGTGTGGTCATGATTGATCAGTCGCCGATTACGGCTACCGGTCGTTCTACGCCGGCGACATTTTTAGATTTCAGTAATGATATTCGGAGGTTGATGGCAGATGCATCGCAGGCTGAAGCAGCGATGTTCTCTTTCAACAGCAAGGGTGCTTGTCCGCATTGTAATGGAAAAGGGATAGTGGTGACAGAACTAGTATTTATGGATCCGGTGACGACAGTCTGTGAAGCATGTGAAGGGAAACGATACAGTGAAGCAGCGTTATCCTATCACTATCAGGGTAAAAATATTGCGCAGATTATGGAAATGAGCGTCGAAGAAGCAATTTCTTTCTTTGCCTCTTCTGCGAAAATACAACGCAGGCTGAAATCGCTGGCAGAAGTAGGATTATCCTACTTATCCCTTGGTCAGCCGTTATCTACACTTTCCGGTGGGGAGCGGCAGCGATTGAAGCTTGCGAAGCATTTACATAGGAAAGGAACTATTTTTGTCCTGGATGAACCGACAACCGGACTTCACGCTTCGGACTGTAAAGAGATCATGAAACTGTTGGAAGGCTTTGTAAGGCAAGGAAATACAGTTATCATTATCGAGCATAATCTTGATGTGATGAAGCAGGCAGATTATATCATTGATATCGGGCCGGATGGCGGTACGGCAGGAGGAGAGGTAGTATTTACCGGTACACCGCAGGAAATGGTTGAACGTAGCAATACGATCACCGCTCAGTATTTAAAAAAGGCTTGCGGTTTGTAAAAAGCAATCCGCATGCTGACGGACTGCTTCAATGATCACCCGAATTTTTCCATGTATCGATCAGCTGCAAATAGTACTGCTTGCGATCATCCTTGAGAAAGGCCGCTTCCACTGAATTACGGCACAATTCCAGCAATTCCCGGTCGCTAAAGTACAGCTCTTTTTGTAGAATTTCATATTCCTGATCAAGCGTGCTGTCAATGATCGTCATATCGTCTGTATTCACGGTAACCAACAGCCCTTGATCAAAATATGAACGGATCGGATGATGCTTATAATTGTCGATGACTTCACATACATAATTGCTGCGCACACAGGATTCCAGCGGTATTCTCTGTTCCTTCAGCCGCAATAATAGCTTGGGATCATCAATTGCGGAAACACCGTGTCCAATGCGGCTGGCACCCATTTCAAGCGCTTCCTTAATATGTTCAACCGGGCCGTTTTCACCGGCATGAATGGTGAAAGGAATCTTAAAATGCTTTGCTTTTTCAAAGAATGGCCGATAGGCTGAGAATGGCTTGACACCTTCTGGTCCGGCGATATCAAGCGCACATACACCACGATTCAGATATTCATGGCAAAGCTGTACGGTTTCCCAATTTTCAGCATCGTTATCAAATGGAAATACCATCATACAGGTAATCAGCTGTATCTCGATTTGCGGGAATTCTTTTGATGCTTGCCGTACCCCTGACAGCACAGCTTCTATAACCTGCCGTTGGGTCAAGCCTTCTTTGATGTGCTGCTGCGGAGCGAATCGTATTTCGGCATACACCACACCTGATTCAGCTAACTGTTTAATCAAATCCTTGGTACAGAAAAACAGTGCTTCTTCATCCTGAAGCAATGCCAGCGGCAAATCAAAACAATCGAGAATCTCATGAAGACTGTGACAGTTGGGATGTACCTGCATGCGGTTTCGAAAAGCTTCATAGCCTTGTTCCAGCAGTTCTGGACGCCGGGTCTTAGCTAATTTCCATGCGGTCATGCATGGCAAAGAGCCATCCAAATGCAGGTGGAGATCGAATTTTGGAAATGAATAAGCTTTCATATAAGAATTTCCTTTCATGTGCTTGTATCAAGTATTCTGTCTTTGACAGCATTATAGCATAAAGAAAGCGGAAATTTAACGAGAGCTGTTATCAGAGGAAGCATTTTTACGTCGAATTGCTGGAAAATATAAAGGCAGAAAAAAGTAATAAAACTGCCGAGAGAGTTATCAATCATCTGCATCATCGCTGATTATCAAGAAGTGCTTGTAATTTTTTTTAGTTGTGGTAAAATATCACCAGAAAAGGTCCTTTAACATGATCCTGTGAGGTCAAGAAGGGTAAGTATCTCAATCTGCCGAACCAAGGTCCTTTTTCGTAGAGAAGGTCCTTTTTTTAAGGCCTGGAAGGAGATCAATTATGCATAAAAACAGTTTACTGCGCATTGCGGATTTATCCAAAGAAGAATTATTGGGCATCCTTGCGGATGCGGATGCTTTTGCCCATGAACAGAAAGATTGGCAGCTGCCCACACGGAAGTTGATTGCTAATCTTTTTTTTGAGCCGAGTACCCGAACGCATTATTCTTTTGAATCGGCGGAGATGCAGCTGGGTTGTCGGGTATCGGATTTTAATGCGGCATACAGCAGCGTGCAGAAAGGTGAAAGTTTGTATGATTCGGTGAAGACCTTTGAAGCGATCGGTTATGACGCGGTGGTCATACGGCATACGATGGATGAATATTTCAAAGAGCTGACCAATGTGGATATTCCAATTTTAAATGGCGGAGACGGCTGCGGCAATCACCCCACGCAATGTCTGCTTGATCTGCTTACGATTCAGCAGGAGTTTCTTAGCTTTGAGGGCTTAAAAGTCGTTATCGTCGGTGATATCGCACACAGCCGGGTTGCCAATTCCAATAAGGAAGCGCTGGATATGCTGGGAGCTGTAGCCAAATTCAGCGGACCAGATTTTTGGGTCGATCAAAATGAAAACTTCATGCCGCTTGATGAAGCCGTGGAATGGGCGGATGTGGTGATGCTGCTGCGGATTCAGCATGAGCGTCATGAAAAGCATTTACAGATGAGCAAGGAAAGTTATCTTGAAAAATACGGCTTGACGAAGGAACGGGAAGCACGGATGCAGAAGCATGCAATTATTATGCACCCAGCTCCGGTAAACCGCGGGGTAGAAATCGATGATGATTTGGTGGAATGCGATCGTTCCCGAATCTTCAAGCAGATGAGCAACGGGGTGCTGGTCCGCAAGGCAGTCATTAAGCGTGCGTTTGGATATTCATTTGATGATAAATGAATCAACAGGAGGATTTATGCAGGAAGAAAAGGGAATCATACGAGCGAATCAAAAAATTGCGGCTGATACTTATGAAATGGTAATTCAAGCTGAAATGACAAAAGCGATGGAACCCGGACAGTTTGTGGAAATCAGACTGCCGCAGTTCTCATTGCGCCGTCCGATCAGCATAGCTTCCATTAATGAAGATACTTTTACGATTGTTTATAAAGTAGTCGGGGATGGTACGGAAGCACTCAGTCATTGCCGAATTCAGGATGAACTGGATCTCTTTGGGCCAGCTGGGCATGGATTCCCGATACATGAAGAAAAGCGGGAAGTGCTGCTGATCGGAGGCGGGGTAGGTGTACCGCCGTTATATGAGGTAGCAAAGCGCTATCGTGATTTGAAAGCGGAGGTAAAGGTTGTATTGGGGTTCAATGACTCGGATGCGGTTTTTTATGAAGAGGAATTTCAGCGGCTGGGAGCAACTGTATGCATTGCGACAATGGATGGCAGCCTTGGATGTCAGGGAACGGTGATGGATGCGATTTTTGAACATAGCATTGATACTTCCTTTGTATATGCATGTGGCCCTAAGCCAATGTTAGCTGCGGTGGAAGCAAAGTATCAGGAAGGCTATATTTCTCATGAAGCACGAATGGCGTGCGGTATGGGGGCATGCATGGCTTGTGTATGTAAAGAGAACAAGCAGGATGGACATTACCGCAGAATTTGTAAAGACGGGCCGGTATTCCAGCTGCATGAGGTGATCGTATGATTGATTTAAAGGTAAAACTGCCGGGTCTTACATTAAAGAATCCGATTATCCCGGCCAGCGGCTGCTATGGATACGGCCGTGAATTTGCGGAATTATATGATTTAAGCCGCCTCGGCGGCATCGCCATTAAAAGTGCGACCGGTACGGAACGCTTCGGTAATCCGCTGCCTCGGGTGGCGGAAACACCGTCTGGCATGCTGAATGCGATCGGTTTGCAGAATCCCGGTGTCGATGTCATTATGGAAAAAGAGCTGCCGTGGCTGGCGCAGTTTGATACGGAAATTATCTCCAATGTCGGCGGCTCCAGCAAGGAGGAATATGTGGAGGTTGTGAAAAAGATTTCACAGCATCCGGTAGTAAAAGCAATCGAGCTGAACATATCCTGTCCCAATGTGAAAAATGGGGGAATGTCCTTTGGTACCGACGCGGCGATGGCGGCGGAAATAACCGCTGCAGTAAAAGCGGTATCGGCTAAGCCGGTGTATGTAAAGCTCTCACCCAATGTTACCAATATCGTAGAAATCGCAAAAGCGGTGGAAGCGGCGGGAGCGGATGGGATTGTGATGATCAATACGCTGATGGGAATGCGGCTGGATTTGAAAAGCGGGAAACCGATCTTAACAAATAAGACCGGGGGATTGAGCGGACCGGCGATCAAACCGGTTGCGATACGCATGATCTATCAGGTATATCAAGCGGTAAAAATTCCGATCATCGGGGTTGGCGGGATTGCCAGTGCTGAAGACGTGCTGGAATTCTTATATGCTGGTGCCAGTGCAGTTGAAGTTGGAATGATGAATTTTACCGATCCGTATATCTGCTTGAAGATTATTGAAAATCTTCCGAGTGTATTGAAGAAATATGGATTCAAGAGTGTAAAAGAAGCAGTTGGAAGGAGCCATAGAGATGAGTAAGACAATAGTAGCGTTGGATTTTTCTACCCGTAAAGAGGTATATGAATTTTTATTAAAGTTCCATGAACCGGTATATGTGAAGATTGGAATGGAGCTGACCTATTCCTTTGGATTTGAAATTGTTAGAGAAGTTAAGGCGATGGGTCATCAGATTTTCTTGGATCTGAAGCTACATGATATTCCTAATACAGTAAAACAGGCAATGAAAAATCTGGCCAAGCTGGATGTCGATATTGTCAATCTGCATGCGGCGGGCGGCAGTACGATGATGAAGGCTGCGATTGAAGGACTTAAGGAAGGCGCAATAAACGGTAAGCGTCCGCTCTGTATTGCGGTAACGCAGCTGACATCAACTTCTCAGGAAGCGATGAATAAGGAACTGCTCATACCGGGCAATGTGCAGGATGTGGTTATTGACTACGCAAAGCTGGCTAAGGAAAGCGGTTTGGATGGAGTTGTCTGCTCAGTTCACGAGGCTAAGGCAATTCATGAGGCATGCGGTGATGATTTCCTGACGGTGACTCCGGGCATTCGTCTGGCAGATGACAGTGCCGACGATCAAAAGCGTGTTGCTACACCGGCATATGCACGGGAACAGGGCTGTGACTATATCGTTGTGGGACGTTCTATTACCAAAAGCGCTGATCCGCTTAGCACGTATCATCAAATTGAAGCAATCATGGAGGAAGCATAATGGATACAGAAAAATTGACAGCGAAAGCATTGTTGGATATCGAAGCAGTATTTTTAAGACCCAATGATCCGTTTACTTGGGCTAGCGGCATCAAAGCACCCATTTATTGCGACAACCGTTTGATTTTATCCTATCCAAAGAAACGTGATCAGATTGTCGAGGGCTTTGTTGAACTGATCAAACGGGATTATCCGGAAGCTGAAGTACTGATGGGTACGGCAACCGCCGGTATTCCTTGGGCTGCCTGCATTGCTCAGAAGATGAATCTGCCGATGGGCTATGTAAGAAGCTCTAATAAATCACATGGCAAGGAAAATAAAATCGAGGGTCGAATTGCCAAGGGACAGAAGGTAGTTGTCATCGAGGATTTGATTTCAACCGGCGGTTCATCGAAGGGCGTGGTAGAAGCGCTGCGCGAGGCCGGTGCGGAGGTATTGGGGGTTGCTGCGATCTTTACCTATTTGTTGCCGGCAGCGAAGGCAATGTACGCGTCGATTGATGTTCCGTTCTCCACGCTCAGTAACTATGATGTACTGATCGATGTGGCAGTTGAAAATAACTATATCAAAACTGAGGATCAGGCAAAGCTGAATGCTTGGAAGCAAGACCCAAATGATGCTTCTTGGGTGAATTTATAAATGTTGATAAATTGTATATATAAACAAAGTATAAATTTCTAATTATCTTTTTATATTTTCTTAAATGCTCGTAAAGCCTTATTCTATGTGCTTTCGAGTATTTTTACTGTAGGAAGATACTTCACGTTTCTTTGCATATTTCCTCATGTCTTAGCTGTCAGAAGTGGTAAATAAGTAGTAAATTCATTTGTACTACTAAGCAACAAGACGCTCCTGTTGCTTCTCTTTATTCAAGCGTTTCATTTCTGCCATTGCAGAATCGAATGTTGCATGTGCGTAATAGTTCAGCGTCATGGCTATATTAGCATGTCCCATAATGTACTGTAATGCCTTTGGATTCATTCCTGCATTTGCATAGTTGGTACAGAATGTATGTCGCAAACTATGTGGAGTGATGTGTGGCAATTTATCCTCGTTATACTTATTGTATTTCTTAACAAGACCTTTCATCATGCCGTTGTAATCACTTGCCACTTTTGGATAGTTCTTTCTATTAAGAAAGAGGAAATCACTATATCCATCAATCTCAACACGCTTATCATTCTTTCGATTCGCTAACACTCGCTTAAATGCTTGATAGGCTTCTTCAACCATAGGAACTTGACGTTCGCCACTTTTGGTCTTTGGTGTTTCAATGTAGTACCCAATTTCAGTATCTCTCAATAGCTGATGGTCTATATTGACAAGACGATTCTCAAAATCTAAATCTGGAAGTGTCAAACCACCAAACTCTGAAATACGAAGACCTGTTTTTAAGAGTATCAGAATTTCATCATAATTTTTGCTGTAGGTTTTATCAGCTTTTGCAAAGGCTAACAGTTTTTCTTCCTGTTCTTCTGTTAGTACGGTCTTAGGGACAGTATCATCATCAAGAACTGCTTTCAGTTGAAAGTCAAATGGATTCTTCCGAACACAATCATCTTGTATAGCAATATAGAATGAAGCCTTTAAAGAACGTTTGTAGTTATTGATGGTTTGATAAGCATAACCATTTTCACTCATTCTAATAGCCCATTCTTTAGCGTCTGATGGCTTAATACTGTCAATACTTCTTACACCTAACTTGTCTTTCTTCAAAATATCCATAAGATATTTGCGTCCAGTTTCAGTGTTTTTTCTAACCTTTGGTCTTTGAGCGTTCTGTTTTGCGTAAAGCTGGCAGAGTGTCATTTTCTTTCCTACAACATCAATACCATCATGAATGTCTTTCTGTAACTCTGCGATTTTCTCTCTAAGTGAGATACAATCACGCTTTCCTGCTGGTACTCGGTCTGTAGCCACAAGTTTCCACGAGTAAACAAATTGCGGTTCTCCAAATGAATCTATATATTTGTATAAGTATCTTCCGTCTTTTCGTTGGCTCTCTCCAGTCTTTAAGATTCGACCTTTATTGTCACGTCTTTTTTCTGACATGGCATTTGCTCCTTTCCTTTATGGAAAGAGCCTTGATACGACTTAATACTATTTTATCATATACAAGACCCTTTGGCGACGCTAGATTGCGTCCAATGTATCTATAATTTTTTCAAATTGTTTTCGTTTAATCTGAATACGATTGCCATTCATAATCAGCCAATTTGCATTTTTATTTTCCTCTGCCAAGCGTCGTAGCTTGTTTTCGCCAATACGAAAATATTTTGACGCTTCTTCAATGGTTAGGGTATAACGTTCCCAAATAGGAATGTCAGTCTGCTTCATAAAATCCTCCTTTCCAAATCACTTATTTGGATTTCATAAAAGTTGTTTTACCAGCAATCGAACAGCTTTAGCAAAGCTCACGGGAGTTCCACCCCTGCATGGTTCTCATGTAGCCATACTCATTGCCTGCGACGGTTTTATCACGCTCGGACTATTGACTGTATGGGAGTATCATTATCACGATAAGAATGTCGTTGCAGGCAATCCTGCTAAAGATTGCTTCTCGGATCACTAACATGAATCGCTCGCTATCTTTATAAGATAGGTCATGGCGGTTAGTTCCGTTGGCTCTTTTCTTATCGAAACGTATTCGATTACTTTTATTCAGTTTTCAAAGAACAATGGCTCGTTAGCCTATCAAAACACATTGAAAGCTCAATATGCTTTGGTGGAATAACAAACCTCCCTGTTCGGGAAGCGTGGAATGGTTTAGCACGCTTCCACGAAAGGAGAGAGGATATTACTTAATTTCAAATGACAAAATCTTTGTAATCAGTCTGGTTTCCATTCTTCCACGTAAGACTTCATCAACGACCATACTTTGATTGCCATATTCATCTTTCATAAGTCGTAGGGAACGCTTCGTTATGTACCCTCTGTAATGATGTAGAATCTGGTTAATCGCTTCGGTATCGCCATCTGTTGCCTTTACAATGAGAGGAAAGGGAATCATAGGATATTGTGTTTTCATTCTTCAAATTCCTCCATAAACTTTTTAATTAAGGCTAGTCCACTGGTTCTATGCCGATAGACAGTAGAACGGTTCAATTTCAACAGGTCTGCAATTTCTGAATCGCTCATGTCCATAAAGTAAAACAGCAGTAGAATTTCACGTTTCTTGTCTGGCAACTCACGTAATGCTTCACTCAACAAATCATTTTCAACGCCTACTGATAACCCATTGAGTGTAAAAATCTGAAAGTCAGTTGAATAGTTATCTGTTGTCGCAAACTGGCTAACAAGATAATCGCCAACATCCGAAAAGGACACCTCACGCTTTGCAATCCTTGAAAGATAAAGCATATAATTCTTTCGCTCGTCTTCCATAGCACGTTTACAGATATAGTCAAACTGATTTTCTATTGTGGTCTGAAAAGAAGATGGTTTCATGTTTCTCACCCCCTTTCTGTCTAGGAAAGGAAGTGAGCCTTGCTCGTTTATCTCCTTTCACTCTTAGTCCCAATGTGAAAGGGGGATTTGTTGCATTACTGATAAATAAACTTTGTAAAAAAGTTCTGAATAGCCAAAAAAGCATATAAACAGATTTATTTCTCTGTTTACATGCTTCTGTTATTCTATCTATATGATTTATAAAACCACATTGGTGGACGTACTTATCTATTGCAGATAGACGACTTTTTTTGACAAGAACCCAATGTAAGGAAATTTATTGTATATGATGTACTTCATGGCGACGTTGACCTCCAACAAACCGCCATTTGGAAGTAATATACAATATTTTAACAGCGTAAATAGCACTACCATATAACGGTTTTTTTTATTGGCGTTTAGTAGTGCTTTTTATTAAATATAAACCTATAAACCATATAACACGTTTTTCTATACCTGTTTTTAATTCAGTAGGAACAATAAAATGTATAGAGGTGGTCTACTATGCGTAAAAAAGAAGATAAATATGATTTTAGAGCCTTTGGTTTAGCCATTAAAGAAGCTCGATTGAAACGAGGTTTAACTCGTGAACAAGTGGGAGCATTGATTGAAATTGACCCACGGTACTTAACTAATATTGAAAATAAAGGGCAACACCCCAGCATACAAGTTCTTTATGACCTTGTATCGTTACTTCATGTTTCCGTTGATGAATTTTTCTTACCTGCTAATAACTTGGTAAAAAGCACCCGACGATTACAGATAGAGAAATACATGGATAGCTTTACAGACAAAGAACTATCCTTAATGGAATCTTTAGCCAGCGGTATCAACGAAGCAAGAAACATCGAAGACTAATTAAAAGAATCCATACATAACGGAAAGAGCCGATAAAATGAGATTGTATTAATCTCATTTTATCGGCTCTGCGTCTTTGCGTCTGGCTCTGTAATCACAGTTACTTTGAACTGCTTTATTTCAATTAAATTTTCTTGTCTGCATTTCGGACAATAGAGGGGGAATTTTTTTAATTCAGTATCTTCCCTTATCTTTAATCGTGTTTTATTTCCACATACAGGACACAATATCCACTTGTAGTTTATAATAACTATCTCCTCCTTTACACTTTAATTCAAATCTTTATTAAAAAATATTTCATCTTATTTAACAAGAAACCATATTTATATAACAACATAAAATACACTAAGTTATTTTATTGAACATATATCGTACTTTATCTATCCGACTATTTGGACGACGGGGCTGGCAAACAGGTTCACCGGTAGTAACATGGTACCCTTTTAACTCTGTTAAACAAACACTACGTCCATTTGTAAAGAAAGTTAAATCACTACGATATTCTTGAATACACCGAGCAGGGATTTCTCCACTAAGAATGACCTCATTATTTTTCAATTGAGTGTCTACGATGTTCGCACAATATTTAGGAGCATCGTTGTATGCTCGTGAAAGATATTCCTGTGGCGCATAAATTTTAAAACTAAGATATGGCTCTAACAATTCTGTTCCAGCTTTTTTTAAGACTTGTTCCAATACAATAGGAGCAAGCATCCGAAAATCTGCTGGGGTACTAACAGGGCTATAGTATAAGCCATACTTAAAACAGATTTTACAGTCCGTCACATTCCAACCATACAATCCTTGTTCACAGCCATAGCGTATCCCCTCCATAACTGCATTTTGAAACGATTGATTTAAGTATCCAAGAGAAACCGAGCTCTCATACTGTACTCCGCTCCCTAATGGAAGCGGTGCTACAGATAGACCAATGGAAGCCCAGAAAGGATTCGGTGGAACTTCGATGTGAATGGTATACTCTGCTTTTTTTAACGGTCTTTCCATATAAATGACTGTAGGCTCTTTTATTTCTATCTCCACATGATACTTTTCTTGCAGCAGAGCACAAGTCACTTCCATTTGTACTTTCCCTAAGAAAGAAAGTATGATTTCATGTGTCGCAGAATCCACATAATATCGCAGAAGCGGGTCACTGTCGGAGATTTCTAAAAGTGCATCAAGTAACATTTCCCTTTGTTGAGGTTTGCTCGGTTCAACAGTCGTTTGCAGCAGAGGGAGGGGATTTTCAATTCTCTCTCTCTGTGGCAATAGCTTTGTATCTCCAAGAACACTATTTAACTTCAAAAACTCATTCTGCAAAATAACAATTTCCCCGGAATAAGCCTTATCGATTTTACATAATTCACCATTTATTGAAGTATACATTTCTGTAATTTTTATTTTTTCCTTTTCCGATATTCTAACCGAATCTCGCAAATGCAGTACGCCACTATAAAGACGTATATATGCAAGACGCTGTCTTTTTTCCGAATACTCAATTTTGAAAACTTTTCCGCAAAGTTCAGACTGACCTCGATGTGTTGATGAATAAAATTTATTCGTAATCACTTCTATAAGGTTATCAATCCCTATATTGTTTTTTGCACTTCCGTGATAAACAGGGAACAGGGAACAATTATGAAATCTTATGCTTTCCTCTTGTTCGAGTTCTAATGCTTCCAATAATTTCCCAGACGTATATTTCTCCAAAAGGTAATCATTTCCTTCTATTACCATATCCCATTGTTCAGATTCGGTAAAGTTCATTACACGCATATTAGGATGCAGTTCTACCTTCTGTTTGATTACAATTTCCGCAGAAAGTTTCTCTTTAATATCCTGATAAACCGTTGATAAATCAATTCCATTTTGGTCAATCTTATTGATAAAAAAGATTGTGGGAATACCTATTTTCCTAAGTGCATGAAACAATATACGAGTTTGTGCTTGTACGCCATCTTTTGCAGAAATCAGTAGAATTGCCCCATCTAATACTGATAATGAACGATATACTTCTGCTAAAAAATCCATATGTCCTGGCGTGTCTATGATGTTCACCTTAGTATTTTTCCACTGAAAAGAGGTTATCGCCGTCTGAATTGTAATTCCTCTCTGACGTTCTAAAAGCGTATTATCCGTTTTCGTTGTACCTCTGTCCACGCTTCCTAATTCTGTAATCGCTCCACTGTTATATAATAAGCTTTCTGTTAAGGTAGTTTTTCCCGCATCAACATGAGCTAAAACTCCAATATTAATAATTTTCATGTGATTTTCCTCCATTCAAAAGCCCAAAAGGGCATAAAAATCCCAGTGATAAATACTCTTATCACTGGGATTTTTATGCATAACCATAGGCATACAAAGCATACAGATATTCTCCGGATACTTTAGAATCACATGATAAAGGTATTCTTAAACTGGGTACAAAAAACTAAGCCCTCCTAAAAAAGGACATCCAATTATTTGTTCCCACTATCAAATTGACAGTTTATTTAAGAATACCTTGCCGCATATTTATTAACTCCTTTTAAATAGATACTTAAATAATAGCACGTAAGAGCATATTTGTAAAGGAATCTCCAATTTTTTATCAAAGAGAGTACGTGATTACAAAATAGCTGTAATAATGTACCAATATTTGTTATTCTATAATCTTCCAATTACTCCCGTTCTTTTCAAGTACCAAATCAAATTGAGATACCTGCGTTGCTTTGGTCTGCTGGTCGATATACTCCACTGTCAGCGATACCGTGACTTGATTATCCTTACGATTGTGAATAGGATTTACCAGTTCTTGAAAGATGTACTCTTTTCCGATTGGTTTTAATATCCCGTCATTCACATAGTAGGAAAGTTCACTGGCTGTCGCTGTAGGATAGAGCTTGAAGAACGTCGTTAAAAACTCATTGATTTCATTGGTTGTAATGGAATCAACCGTCCCCTCACTTTCAATGGCTTTTGGTTTATAACTTGATTTCTTAGGTATGTTGGTAATGGTCGGATTCTTAACCAGTACCATATTTCCAGAACCATCTACATAGACACTCACTATATAAGCAGAGTGGACGGTCTTTGTATTTTCTCCCTCTGTAATGAGCTGGTCTACACTGTAGGTTACATTAAACTCATTGTCGCCAGTTGGCTCTACCGTCCATATCTGAAATCCTCTTACAGAAGACGATACAGGAATATCTTTGCGTACTGTATCAACATTGAGAGCTTGAAGTTCATCTGTCAGATAGCCTTTTAGACTTTCCATTCGATTATCAATGGACTTATCGGATTGCTCCCATGAATAGTAGACTTTCGCAAAGTTCTCTACAAAATTTTCTACATGATGAGTATCAACGTATTCCTTTTCTATGATAGTTGTTTCGTGAATAGTATGAGTATCTATAGCTGTAAAGTGCTTGAATATCGCAAAGCTGAAACTAAGCCCTAAAAGTACCCACAAGGCAATCACAACCTTTTTATGAGGATTGACCTTATAGTAGACACGAGGTTTCTTTTCCTTTGGTATCTGTTTTTCTTTATTCTGATTTTTTCTAAATTTCATCATTAAATCTTCCTTTCTCATTGTTTGATTCGTCCTGCTCCCACTAAATGCTGTTGCCAGTAGGGGCTTGTTAAGTCGGCATAACCGATTGGGTCGCCTGCATGAAACATACGGTTATTGCCAAGGTATATCCCAACATGAGTAATATAAGAGCCAGCGTTATAGGTAGAATGAAAGAAAACCAAATCGCCAGCTTGTGCTTCCGATAGTGGGATATGCTGGGTCACATCATATTGCTGTTGTGCGGTTCGTGGTAAGTTAATTCCAGCTTTTCCATACGTCCATTGTGTCAGTCCGCTACAATCAAAAGAAGTAGTCGGGGAAGCTCCACCGTAAACGTATCGCCAGCCCTCATATTTCAGTGCTTCGTCCATGATGGCTTGTACCGTATCATCATCAAACTCTGTTGTGACAAGATACTGCGTTACCAGTTGCACATAAAACATATTGCCATAGTTGTATCGCCAGCCCCCATTGATAGGTATGGCTATGGGATTGGGGTAAGACACTTTTTCGCCACCTGAATACTCTTTTGAGAAACTTTGAGCCAGTTCAAAGGTATATTTATTTCCACGATTAGCCACATACCCTAAGAAACCACCACCATAATTGTAGGACTGGATAACCGATTCTAAATCTACACTGAGCCTTTCGCTACTGGCTAATAATTCACTGAAATACTTCACACCTTGCTTAATGGATTCTTCTGTACTCAATGAATTAGGTGGAAGACCGAGGGATTCCGAGGACTGCATAACATCTTCCGCAGTACCGCCCGATTCCACCTGTATAATCGCAAGAAGTATGTTGACATATTCTTCAACGCCATATTCTTTGGCATATTTTTCTACCATAGGCTTATGAGCCAGCACTTCTGCGGAAACATTCACACCTCCATAATGAATATTGGAAATTCCGCTGTCCTGTTCATCTGAAAATAAAATGGCAACAAACAGAAGCAGTGAGAAGACCATCAAGAATAATCCAGAACCACCAATCACTAAAGTTTTCAACTTCATGGTTTCTTACCGACTTTCTTAATGGTGGCGGTTTTGATTGGTGGTCTACTTCTTGTATTTTGTAGTGGTACTCTTTGAACAGTAGACGGACGTTCTTTTGTGATTGGACGTTGTGAAGTTCTATCTGCTGTAGTGGTTGAAGTTGCTGGCTTTTGAACGGTTTTTTCTTGAACGGTATTGCCTTGGCGTTCCACTTTTGGACTTGAAAAATCGGACTTAACTGCTGGACGCTCTTGTTTGGCTTGTTGAGATTCCTTATATGAAGTCTGAATATTAGACTGTTTTGAGGTCTGTTCATCATGATATTGTTCTTGTCTTGTAGTCGGTCTTTCATGAACAGAAGAAGCAGGCTGTTTTTTCTGTTTGACCTGTTCCATTTCAGAGCGACGCTTCGCAATGGTTTTTCGCCTTTGTTCCTGCTGTTCCTTGCGTCCACTGGCTCTGTCCGCTTTGGTTTGAGAAATACTACTGGTTAAATCACGGACATTCTCTTTTACTTTGGATTTTCCTTGATATACTGCATATCTTGCATTGGTCGGCAAATCTTTAACCTGTTCTTTCAAACCACTAGCAGTGTCTACCATTCTGTCTTTGGTATCAGCTACTGTACCGATGGTTTGACCGATACGTTTTCCAAGTGTTGATTTTTCCTTTCCGTCTGGTCGGGAGTGATCTGCTTGTGTCCTTGCAGAACTCCCCGAACCCGACTGTCCTTTTTTACCTGTAACAATGGCAGACCCAGCCCCTAGAGTAGTCATGGAACGTCCAAGTTTCCGCTGTAGACGGTGCATGTGAGCGTGCATAAGCATACGAGGTTTTCTCATCACACGACTTCCCACACTTTGAGAATCGTTACTCTGTAGAGAAAACATACTCATTAAATCGCCCAGCTTGAAGTAGATTCCTGCAAAGGTCACAATCTGTAGAAAAGCAATCAAAAAGAACGGATAACCAGCCGATAAGGTATAGAGCATGGTTGAAATACTAAATGCTGTCGTAATAATCAATGTGATTCCAGCTCGTGTCAAAATGGTATTAAAGAGCTTTGTTATGGCTCGTTTTGACATACCATCAAATGATGGAATCATGCTTAAAATAAAGCTCACAGGCAGAAACATAGCATAGATGATAAAAAGTACCTGCGAGAAAATCATGATTCCTGTTAATAGGAATACAAATATGGAAATCCCAATATTGAAGACAAATAGGAAGAAGACTGTACCTAAACGGTTAATGGTCTTTGTAATGGTTAGATTGGTATTGCTTCTGTCTTCAATTTCTTCCGCAACAATTTTTTCTCTGTCTTCGCCATTGTTGGAATCTGGGCTGGTGGAGAGCAGGCTTTCCACACGGTCAATACCGATACTTTCAATGTCTGAACTGTTGTATTGAAGCAGTAGCCACGGTTGCTGAACCTGTATGGAAAACAGGCTATCTCTGATTAAGTCCACGCTGTCCTTGCCTTGACTATCGGAATGGGGCATGACAATCTTCGTGCCAAGTGATAAACTGGCATTACTGATGTCTGATGAAAAGTCATTGATTTTTTTAATGTAGTCGGGAGCGTAGGCAATAAAGGAAGCCGATAGGATAAACACCAGCACAAAATTCATAATGGCATGAATTGCCTTTGTGGTTTCTCTCTTTATCAGTCCCGTATAGGCAACATAAACCCCAAGAACCAAAATCAAGAGTAAGAGGAATCCAACATAGAAACCCTCTGTTGAAAATCCGTTTGCACTCACACCAGCTAAGGTCTGCATATTCTTACCAATGGAATCTGCTGTAGCGGAAATGAAGTCTAAGGAATAGGCTTCCTGTACTAAGTAACCTGTCGCATTGGAAACATACAAACTGATTGTCCAAATAAAATTGGTAATGGCATATAGTCCATACATGACCTGTTTTCCAATCCCGTCCGACCAGTTCCACGGAAGCCAGCCCCAGCTATTATCCACATAAAAATCCAGTTGATAGTTTTCAAGTGGGTATCGGCTGTATTCATTTGCCACATTGACCGTATCATCTACCAAGCCCGCAGCTTGAACCACCGTTCCCAGCATGGCTAAAAGAAAAATGGCAATCACAAGTGTGAAAGCCACTGTCATTGCCACTTTACCTAGACGTTTCAGCGTCCAGTTTGATTTTATTCTGTTTACTATTGATGGTTTCACATTTACACCTCTTTTCGCACAGGTGGTCTGGTATCAAAGGCATGGAGCAGTTCTTCAAATACAGGGTGGAACTGTATCACACCGACACGACCATATAAATCACTGATAAGGCATTGCCCGTTTTCCAAATCACGCAATCGCTTCTGATTGTTTTCGTCCTCTGGGTCTACACCAAAAAAGGCTAAGGTCTTTTTAATCTCGTTAAGGTCAGTGGAACGAAATGCAAATTTTAAGCCGAGGTTATTTTTCAGTTTTTCATCTAAGAGGTCGTCTGTATTTTGGGTCACGAAATATACCCCAGCGTTCATAGCACGACCAGCCCGAACCAGCTTCATAGATAGTGTTTTTCCTTGTGCTACCTGTAAAAAGCTCCATGCTTCGTCTAAATCTACAATCTTGAAAATGCTTCGGTCTGTATGGATAAAGTCTAAAGCAAAGGTACTAATGACAATCAGCATAGCAACGGATAAAAGCTCCATAGTGGTATATTCCTCAAAGGAAGTTTCCTTGTCGGGAAGTACCAAGTCCGCAACCTGTATAATGTTCAGTTGTTTTTCTAAGCTGATAGACTGCTCCACATAACCATTACTGAATAATAAATGTGCAAAGTCATAGTCTGTAAAACTTTCGATATGGTCGGCTATACTGGTACTTAGTGGCGTATTCTCAACCCGTAATTCCTCAATCACTTTCATCAACCCTCGTACTTCACTATTGGTTACTGCACGAATGGCTTTTCTAAGGATTGGGAAGCGTTCCCCATCACGAGAGGAAATCCCCGTAAGGAATGTCAGAATATCAATAGCCAGTGATTCAGAATCTTTGGGATTTTTCATAATCACATAAGGGTCAAGTAAGCCTTTGTTTTTCTCATCAGAAGTCAGAGTGACGATATTGATTTCATGGGAAATCTCTGGCAAGGTTTCTTTCCATCTGCCACGTTCTGCTTTTGGGTCTACAATCACTGCTTGTGCCCCATAAAGCACCGCATAATAGACGATAAGGTTATTCGCAAAGGATTTACCACCACCCAGCGAACCAACAAAAGCCGACGCTAACGCATTGGTTACTGAACCCTTAACCCCTTGACTGGCAAGAGCAGGTTTCAGATAGACATTGCGTCCAGTATCTAAGCTGTAGCCAACATAAATCCCCTCATTTTCCCCCAGCATTTGAGTAGCACCAAAACCTAAACCAGCGAGGAAATCAGAGGTCACGTATTGAATATAATCATTCATATAACGCTTGCTGGCAGGTAAAAATTCTTCATGTAAGCCGAGCATATCCCCAAATGGTCGTACCAGTTTTACGCTTAAATCGTCATAAAAATCTTTCACTTCATTACAACGACGTTTGAGTTCGTCAAGATCATTTGCTGATACCCTTACCACATAAGACAGCTTGTACATAGATTCCTTGCTTTGGTCTAAATTGGTTTCCAGCTCATTCACACTTTCCAGAGCTTCCGCCACATTGGAGCTGGTTTCATTATCACTTTGCCAAGCGTGGTTATCCAAGTCTTTCAGTTCTTTCTTTTTATTGCGGACAGTAGATAGGGCTTTACGATTCGCTACAATTTCCACATTCATTGACGTATCAATCGGGAATGTAAATTGCTGTTGCTGGTAGTAGAAGATTTCAGAGGACGGGAAGTCCAGTTCTCCGACAATGCTGTTAATGGTAAAGTAAGCTACATAGACGGTTTCATCTTCCTGCTGGATTTTCAAATATCGCTGTTTTTCTTCCACCAAACAGCGAGTAGGCTTAATCAAGTCATAGTATTTAATCAGCGTTTCATTATCCAGCTTTTTCTTTGATAGATGGTACTCATACTCTTCATAGGCAGTGCCTGTCTGTCCGTAAAGGTGTTCAATCAGATAGCCGAAGTCGTCCTTATCTAACCTGCGGATTTTGAAACGACGAGAGATTTTATTTTCTAAGAGCTTTTCCATCTTCTGAAAACGCAGGATTTCATCATTACTCATACTAACAAAATCGCCCATCAGCTTATGGTTCACATCATAGACAAAATCAGACAAAGCATTTTTTGCTTCAACGGTAAGACTTTTCATAGAAAACTCCTGATCGTTGAGAAGCAACTTAAAGCCGATAAAGAAACGGTAGTTCACTTGATTTTCGCCAATCATGGATATTAAAGCGTCTGTCTGTTGGTCGATTTTGTCATAGGCAACCGCTTTGAGCTTGCCAGTGACTTCATTTTTGGAACGCTCTTGTGCAGAACGTATGCTGGATTCTGTACTGATTTGTAAAGCATGAATTTTGCCATCACGATTTTGTGCGATAAGCTGTCTGAAAGAATCATGCACTTGTATTTTCTGTTCTGGACTTAGAAATGAGTAATTGTAAGGAACAAGCTCATAGTAAGCATAACATTCCCCGTCTTTATTCCAGACGAGATTGTTTTCAATGTATTTAATTGGATATGCCATAAAATTCACTCCTAACTGCTGTAATGGCTTCTTGTGGCTGGTTTCTGCCAAGCGTTACTTTTTTTCCTGCATAGGTCAGCTTTGGTCGCAGTGCATAAGCAATGACAGACTTCAAAAATCCATAAGGCTTTTTACCATCAAAAGTTTTTGTAGACATAAACCATGTGAAAGCCACAGGAATCCCAAAGTATTTGAGAAATGCTCCCTCTATCATGGAAAGAGGGGGCAAGTTGCCAAGTATCATCACTGCAAAGAGTGACACGACAAACCATGTCATTTGCGTAAAGGTTATGGGAAACGGAAGTCTAAAATCATTGATAGAATACAGTACCTTTTCCACAGACCAGATACTGGTATAGCTTCGTATTTTCTTCATGTAATCAATCCTTTCATAAAAAATAGGGGTAGCTGATTGAGCCACCCCGTAAAATAGAAAATCTGCCAGTAGTAATGTACCGACAGATTTAATAGACGATTTCAAAAATCCCATGATTGGTTGAGATAAACGTTCCTGAAAGGTCTAAATCCCGACCATAGGCTTGATAATCAATATAGTTTTGAAGACTAGCTGGTACTTCGCCTAAAGCACCCGTTTCTTCAATGTAGTAGCGTGCCACGTCATACATATCATCACAATCGGAATGAATGATAATATCCTCTTGATGTTCGCTTAGTTCTTCAATGCTTGAAAAATGAGTGAGCAGAGCAGATAGCTCCGATTGTAATTCTTCGGGTAATTCCGATACCATTTCCCATAGTCGATTGAGTTCGCCAATGGAAGTGTATTCGTCAACCGTAAAGGGTAACTCGTAGTCATGAATGGCGTATTCCTCATATTCATCATTCAAGCCGATTTTCTCTTTGACTTCCTCAAAGTCAATGGGAAAGGTAAACCACGCACCGACCAATTCGCCCTCATTGTATTTGCCTAAATTCGCAATATAGACTTGCATATCGTCCATATATTCACGTCCTTTCTTTGTAGAGATTCAAAAATCCCTACCGCACTTCGTTTGGTGTACCATTCCTTTGCGGAACATAAGAAAACCACTTATATTCCACAAAAGAACGGTTTTATTTAAGCACCAATAATGCGATTGAATAGCTCTAGTAAAATGTCTTTTACTCCAGCAGCGTTGAAGACTAAGCCAACCGCAATAATCGCAATAATTAAAAAGCCAATCAGTTTGCTAAACTCACGCTTGAAGCCAAGATACAAGCCAATCACAACGATTGCTAAAAGCACCAGTGATTGAGCGTTTGATAGAAACCAGTTATAAAGGTTTTGTCCAAAATTCATAAAAATGTTCTCCTCTCTATATTCAATGAATTTGTATTTGAGTTATTTTTTTGTTGTTATCACGTCCTGTTCTTTTACTGACTGTTGCTTCAAAATCTGCTTGTGTCGGTCTGTCAGTTTCGCATGGTCGAGAATGTCTTTTACAACCTGCGTCTGGTTGATTTCATCAAGTTTAATCGCAACCTTTAAGGTCGGGGCAACTTGATGAGATAGCCAGTTCAGCGTCCTTTGGAAGGAGTAAGGCTCTGGTTTTGTGGTTAGTTTTAATCGTTCACGATTGTTCCCAATAAACCAAGCCCATTCTTCATTCAGTTTCCAATCAGAACGAGGTTTGGAATCGTCTTTATCTACAAAACGGATATACCGATTGATAATTTTAAAGGCGGTATGCTCTGGATTGTCATAGACGAGTAAATCACGGACTGCATAATAGGCACGCTCATTTTTCAATCGAATCTCAAAACGGTTTTTTACTTCTGCGTCTTCAATGGGAATATCATTTTTCTTGTACTGCTCGTAGTCCTTTTCATAGATACAGAAATAAACTTCACTTTGTAATGAACCGATATAGAGGGTGTTTCCCATACATTCCTTTTCCTCTTT
Organism: Copranaerobaculum intestinale; assembly: GCF_009831105.1. Classification (GTDB taxonomy): domain Bacteria; phylum Bacillota_I; class Bacilli_A; order Erysipelotrichales; family Erysipelotrichaceae; genus Copranaerobaculum; species Copranaerobaculum intestinale. Next base: position 472,914 of record NZ_WUUQ01000002.1, read on the forward strand.
GCGTACCAGTTCGCCACTGCGATAGCTTTTAAAACTGCGGAAGACGGAGATACATTCTTCCTGTTGGCACTTTTCAGTGAGTACAGGGATATTCAAAATCCCTGTCTTATCGTTAATGGCAAGGTCAAGGCGTTTCATCACACCGCCAGCCACCAAAACGTCCATAAAGAACTCATACCAGCTTCTTTGTTGTGCCAGAAGATAGCTTTCAAATTGTCTGCACCCACGACCTTTCAATTCCACCAGAACTCCTTTGTCCAGTTCATGGGAGCAAAGGACGAATATGTCGCCTAAAGCATAATGCTCTGAATAAGAATAGAAACCATAGTCCTCATGAAGAAAATAGGACAGTTTCAGTTGTAAGATGTTTTCGACCACCTGCTGTACGTCTGTTGTCGGAAAGCGAATCCTTACATAATCAAACAGCATTTCAAGGGGAGCGTCGGGATTGAAGCGTTCCAGAGCTTCCCAAAGGGACTGCTGTAAATCCTCTGATGGCTTGACTTTTCCTGTTTCAATATCGCTTAGATACTGCCTTGTAATACCAGTCGCAACAGCTAAACGGTTTTGAGATAGTCCATAAGCCAAGCGTTTTTCTTTTAAATGCTGTAACCAAGTTTGTTCATTCAGTAAAAATCCCTCCAATCAAAAAGGCGTATGTCAACTTTTAAAGCCCATTTGACATACGCTGAAATTTTGTAAATCCCTTGTAACCAAAGGATTTTCTAATGTTTTTTTGACTGTTTCCTGTCGATTTGTACCCCCCTGTTAGATACGGGGGGTTAAGTGCTGGCGTGGCTATTGCCACACCAGCCAGCAAGATCAGTCCACACCTGCGACTTCCGCTTCGCACGTCGCCTGCGTGGACTGTCTGCTGTTGGATAACTTTTTAATTTCCTCCAAGAAATCATATCCTTTTGGTACAAGGGGAGTATAAAACTCTGATATGACACTTGTTCCTACATCAACATAGCCACGACCTTTGATTCGCTTTAAGAAGAAATCCTTTTGTACGTCACTGCCAAACATCATGCCATAGCCCATTTCAGACATACGACCTAAAGCCACTCTGAAATTAAACTGATCACGGATTCCGTCGCCTAAATATTTTGCGTCTGGACGTTGACAAGCCAGTATTAGAAAGAAGCCAGCTTGACGACCTAACATGACAATCTGTTTCAGCTTATTCATAACTGCGGTGTTTTCTTTTGTTCCCAGCATTTCCATGAAAGCGACGTATTCATCAAAGATTAAGAAGTGTGCCGGGAGACCTAAGTAAGCATAATTTTTGCCAGTCTTATAGTTCTTCATCTGCTTCATTTCCTCACTACGTTTCATCATTTCTTCATAGAATGTTTCAATGCAAGAAAGCAAGTCTTCTTTTCTATAGTAGACATTTGCCATCACAGAACCTAAGTCCGCAAGGTCAGCATTTTTCGGGTCAAGAATATACAGTTTTGAATCTGTATGAAGCAAGGCTTCAATCAGTGTCAGTATAAAGTAAGTTTTACCGCCACCTGTACCACCAGCAATCAACATATGAGGGAGCTTATCATATTCCCACCATACGTTTTTCATTAAGCGAAGTTTACCATCTTTAGCTTCTACTTCATCAATAGAAATACGACTGGCTATGGTGTCATAGAGCAAAGTATATTCCACATAGGAATCCTTTAACTCTTTATCCGTCAGCTCACAGTACAAGCCACTCTCTAATTTCTTTTCCAAGTGTAAGAGTTGGTCTTGATATTTTCCCAGCGTGATTTCCACCCGTATCTGTATCAAGCCATTTTTAAGTCGATAATACATTTTAGGGAAGTAGGTTATCTTTTCCTTTGTACGACCAGCACTATCTTTAAAGAAACCCTCTGTTTTGACCTGTTCAGATTCATACCACTTGTTTTCAAGTATCATCTTTGCCAGTTTTTGACGGTGGTAAAGTTGTTTAACCGTATCATAGCGAACCCGTTTGAATACAAACGCTACCAGCAAGCAGATAAGAATTGCGACACTGAAACTGATAATTAAATAGGGAATGTCAATCTTATCTGCTTGTGATAGGTTAAAATCCTGCCAGTTGATCTGCTGGATTGTCTTCACATGAAACAGTCCGACAACCAGCAGGAAAACAGGCAGGAGTGACGCTATCGTAAAATGAAAGACTAAATCTTTACCAGATGGGCGAATCCTTTTACCACGCTGTTTCATGCGAAAAAGTCTCCTTTCTACCTAGCGACTATTTGTCTTGTGTCGGTTCTTTCTTTGCTTGTGGTTGAGCTTTGAATGAACTAGAATCCTTTGTCAGCACAATATCGTCTGCCTTGATATACCAGTCAACATCTGCTCCTTGATAGGTGGCAGTAGCAACGGTGTCCGCAATGGGATTGATAAGTTCCACCCGTGCGTTATAATCAAACTCTTTCAAAGGCACGCTGGCAGGAATACTTACTTGAATCATGCGTCCTTGTCCTTTGGATTTTAAGTCATAGGTACGTTCCTTGATTTCATCTGAAACCGACCCGTCTTCATTTTGGATTCTCACTTCACGACGTAGAGCAGAGAATTTCAATTCTCCAAAAGTCGTGTCTTTATCTAATACAATGCCATTTGCTAATCTCATCATTTTTCCTCTCTTTCTTTATTCTTTTATCATGTCGTCAGCATGTAAAAGGTAATTTGTAAAACCACGAGTGCCGATTTTGTAGCCCTCTGCGGTAATACGTGGATTGACTAACTTCACACGTTCCTCAAAGCCGAAATGTTTTTCGCCAGCTTCAGCAGGAAGCACCACCACAATATCATCTGCTCTTTGAACATCAGAATAGAGATTATAGCTTCTTGATAAGACAGTTAGCCGTCCGTTGATTCTTCGCTGAACGACTTTATCCTCGCCAGCAAATTCTAAATTGCCGAATGTTTTTTCCATGTTGGGAATCACAAATTTAAGTTCCATATTTTTACCTATCCTTTCTTTTTTATTGGCTGAATGAATGTTTGATGGTCTTAAAGAGTGGGGAACGACCTTTTGATTCTTGATTTTTTGTTTTCATAAGTTCACTTCCTTTCAAAATCGGGTAAAAAAATAGACACCTCATTTTTTGAAGTGTCTACCTATTAAATATTCAAATTTTATTGGAAGTATCTTTATATCTTCACTTTTCAAGGATAAATCGTCGTATCAAAGCTCATTCATAAGTAGTAAATTAGTAGTAAATTGAGTGGTTTTGACCTTGATAAAGTGTGATAAGTCCAGTTTTTATGCGGATAACTAGATTTTTATGCTATTTTTGTAATTAAAAAGAAAAGCTGAAACATATCAGCTTTTTTTCGGTTTTGGATGATACGTGTCTTAGAGACATGATATAATAGAAACAGAAAGGAGGGATGATGATGAAGCGTAAATATCTCCTGTGTTTCATTCCTCTGATACTGGCTGGGTGTTCCATGAATCCGCAAGCTTTAAAGGCGGATGCCTATCAGGAAGAACTGCTGGAAAAATATGATGAAACTAAGGCGATTGAAGTGTATAACGGCACTTACTTTGAAGCGAAATTAACGGTGATGGACGCATATGTCCGGGATAATCAAACGATGTATTTTAATTATCAGCTGTATTTAAAACCGCTTGATAATTTAAATACAAAAAAATTGACTGTACGCATGAAATTGAACGAAAAACAGGCTGCCTACTACGGCGGAACTCCCGGACAAACTGTGTTCTCAACGATTACGTATCCGATGGTGCTGAATCAAAAAACGGATGTGCCATGTCTGGAATTTAATTTCAGTGTAGATTCTTCTGGGTTTCAGGAATTATCACAAGATGAATGGAAAATCATGATGAGTGATCTGCGGGTGGAAGTCAGTTGGGGCTCACATAAAGAAATAATTCATTTTCATCCTGACGATAAACCAATGACTTATTCTGCCAACAATGGTGAATTTTTACGTAGCTTTGGTAAGATTCAATAAGGAGGAGTATCATGAAGCGATATGTAATGGCAATCGATCAGGGAACAACCAGTACCCGGGCGATGCTGTTTGATGAAGAAAGCAATGTATTAGGGATTGCCCAGCGAGAACTGGAAAACTATTATCCGCAGCCGGGATGGGTAGAACAAAATGCCAACGATATCTGGGCAACGTGTGCCGGTGTGATCTTCGAGGTGCTTGCGAAATGCGGTGTATCGGCGCAGCAAATCGCGGCAATCGGGATTACCAATCAGCGTGAAACTACGGTGATATGGGATCGTAAAACTGGGCAGCCGATCTATTTTGCAATCGTATGGCAGTCTCGTCAAAGTGATGATTACATTCAGGAAATGAAACGTGCAGGTAAGGAAAGCTTCATTCGCAAGAAAACCGGACTTTTGCTGGATCCGTATTTTTCCGCCAGTAAAATCCGCTGGATTTTGGATCATGTGGATGGAGCGCAGCAGCGTGCGGAAGCCGGTGAACTATGCTTTGGTACGATTGATAGCTGGCTGATCTGGAAGCTGACGCAAGGAAAAGTACATGTGAGCGATGTGTCCAATGCTTCCCGCACCATGCTGATGAATTTGAAAACTTTACAGTATGATCCGGAGCTTTTAAAGCTTTGGAACATTCCAGCGGCGATGCTGCCGGATATTCGAGCCACCTCCGAGGTATACGGAGTATGCGATTCGGGGCTGTTCGGGGTTGAAATTCCGATTGGCGCAGCGGTCGGTGATCAGCAGGCGGCCTTATTCGGACAAACCTGCTTTGAAGCAGGCAGTGTTAAAAATACCTACGGAACCGGCTGTTTCTTACTAATGAATACCCGTGATCAGATTATTTCATCGAAGCATGGTTTGATTACCTGTGTCGGATGGAAATTGGGACAGGAAGTGGATTATGTCTTAGAAGGCAGTGTGTTTGTCGCCGGAGCAGCGATCCAGTGGCTGCGTGATGGCTTAAAGATTATCGCAGATTCTGCAGAAACACAGAAGTGTGCAGAATCACTTTCATCCTCCGATGGGGTTTATGTAGTACCGGCTTTCACTGGATTGGGTGCGCCATATTGGAAACCGCAGGCGAAGGGAGCGATCTTTGGATTAACCAGAGGCACGACCCAGAATCACATCATCCGCGCTACCTTGGAATCGCTTGCCTATCAGACCTATGATGTGATCGAAGCGATGAAACAGGATGCCGGTGTGGAGCTCTGTGCCTTACAGGTAGACGGCGGAGCATCGCGCAATGACTATCTGTTACAGTTTCAAAGCGATCTGCTGAACTGTCGGGTTCAGCGTTCCTTGGTATCGGAAACCACTGCGCTGGGAGCTGCTTATTTAGCGGGCTTAGCAGTCGGCTACTGGCCTGATAAAGAGACCATTAAAGCGAATTATCATGTTGGCGCAGCGTTTGAGAGCAAACTGGACTTTAAGACGCGTACAAAACTCTTAAAAGGGTGGAAAGACTGCATCCATGCGCTGCTTGAAAAGTGAGCGGTATCCTCTATAAAGCGATCCCTATATCTGGAAAAAGAATGTATTGTGAATCAGTTGACAAGCATATGCTTGTTTGATAGTATAGGGAGGCAAAGGAGGAGAATGCATGAAAAAATTGATCGTTTTAGCTTTCGCGGCTATGCTGTTAACTGCCTGTGGCAGTGAATCAGAGGTGAGCGGAAAAGCGGAGTCTAAGAAAACAGAGGATGGGTCTTATGTAACCGCTGAAGTTACTAAAAAAGGTGATAAAATCACTAAGGTTTCTATTAACGAATATGATGCAAGCAAAAAGAAAATGAAGAAAGCGCTTGGCAGTGACTACGGCATGAAAGCTCAGTCAGGAATTGGCAAAGAGTGGGATGAGCAGATCAAATACCTGGAAACATATCTGAAAGATAACGGTATTGATTCTGTGAAGATCGATAAAGCTACTGGTAAAGCGACAAATGACGATGTTCTGAGCGGCTGCACCATTGCAGTATCCAAATACGTAGAAACGGCTAAAGAAGCTGCAGATTCAGCAAAATAAATTAAGTATTAATAAGGGAAAGACTGTTCGCAGTCTTTTTTTATCAGGCTTTGACGGAAAGGAAAAGCAAATCGCATAGCATTGGGAAAACCGTACATAGTAAGGGTAATGGAGGTGCAATATGCGCAAAGGAATATTGATCGGTTTGTTGCTTCTGCTGTGCGGCTGCGGCAGTAAGGAAGTTGTTAAAAAGGGTGAGGGAACGTATACAAACCAAGAAGGTGAAGTCACAACCGTTCATGTGAATTATAAAAATGATAAGCTGACAAAGGTAACGATTGATGAAACGACCGGTACGACAACAAAACGAAAATTGGGCAAGGAATATCATATGAAAGACGCCAGTGTTATCGGTAAGGAATGGGATGAACAGATGGATTATCTGCAGACGTATATCAAAGATCACGGGATTGAGGAAATTCAGCTGGATGAACAGGGCAAGGCAAAAAATGAGGATGTACTGAGCGGCTGTACGATTTCCATAGACGGATATCTAAAGGCAGTGAAAAGTGCGATGGAGCAATCGAAGGAAGCTTCAAAATAATTTATAAATGCCTGGAATCGGTCGGATAACAGGCATTTTCTTAATAAAAATGCTTCTCCAAAAGGATATTTCACATATTTAAGGTAGAAAAGAAAAGCAGAGATGATATAATAGTGGTGTTGTAAGGAGGTCTGGATGAATAAAGCAGATAAGATATGCGTGGTACTGATTATCGCTGCGTCGATACTCATTTACCTGCCGTTGTTCATCACGGATCGCATCAATGAAGGAAAAGCCAAGGAAGCGATAGTCCGTTATCGGGATCGGGAAATTTTAAAAATCGATTTAAAACAGGATAAGGTGTATCATGTATCGGGTACACTGGGCGATGTGAAGATTGAAGTCAAGGATGAGGCAATCCGGGTCGAAAAAGAAAACTCACCGTATCATTTGTGTTCCCGTCAGGGATGGGTGAAGGATGCCAGTCGTCCGATCATCTGCCTTCCCAATGATATCGTTGTCGATATTGAAGTAAAGGATGGGGCATCATCATCAGATGATGCAGTGATACGATGAGCCGCACAAAGCGCTGGATTCAGCTTGCGATGTTGAGTGCCTTAGCGATTCTGTTTCATATGATTGAAGCTATGATTCCGATTCCGCTGCCAATTCCCGGTTTTAAATTGGGGCTTGCCAATATCGTAGGACTGATCGCATTATATCGGTTTGACGGAAAGGCAATGCTTCTGGTAAATGTTCTGCGAGTGCTGATTGCATCGCTGCTCCGAGGCATTATCTTCGGCACCCCCTTCTGGCTGTCGATAACCGGTGTGCTGTTAAGCAGCTTTTTGGCAATCTGGGCAAAAAAGCATACACCGCTCAGTGTATATGGTGTAAGCATGGTTGCGAGCGTTTTTCACTGCATTGGGCAGATGATTGCAGTGACGTTTATTTATCAGCAGTACCTGATGGGGGCCTTATTGCCGCTGCTCATGGTGCTTTCGATTCCAACCGGCATCCTGATCGGATATCTTGCTGATCAGGTACAAAGACGTATCGCATAGGGTAAGGAGAGATAACAATGACAACATTCACATATAGACCAAAGGGTGTATGTTCACAGGAAATGGTTTTTGAGATTGAGGACGACCGTATCATGAATGTTAAGATCGTGGGCGGATGCCAGGGGAATTTACTGGGAATATCAAATATTATTAAGGGAAAAACATTGGAAGAGGTAATTTCATCATTTGAAGGTGTTGAATGCGGAAGCAAGAAAACATCCTGTCCTGATCAGATTGCAAGAGCGCTGCGGCAGTACAAGCAGGGAGTTTAGGATCGGGAAACGCTTGCCCATAAGGGGTAATGTATTAAAATGACTGAAAATAGGCCTTTTGGCCTATTTTTTTATAAATGTAAGGAGGGAATGTATGGAGAAGTTAAGATTTATTATGCAGTATGCGAAACCGCAGCAGAAGCGCTTGCTTACGATTTTTTTGTATGTGTTGTTGTATGCTGGTTTCATGCTGATTGCACCGCTGATTATCAGCTTTATGGTGGATTCCGCAATCAATGGTCTGCCGATTCAGTATGCCTGGCTGGAAACGGCAGTGCGATCAATCGGCGGCACAGCTTATCTGAGAGAAAATCTGTGGATCGGCGCTGTTATCATTTTCATCGTGTATGTTGTGATTGCGTTTGCACTGTATAAGCGCGGTGTAGATTGCGGTATCATCGGCGAGACCTTTGCCAAGAATATTCGCGATGCGATGTATGACCACTTGCAGAAGCTGCCGTTTTCCTACCATAAGTCGCGTGACAGCGGCGATCTGATCCAGCGAAGCACATCGGATATTGAACAGGTACGGCGTTTTTTAGGAACCCAGATATCGGAAATGATGTATGCGATTCTGATCGTTTTGGTCGCCGCCTGCATCCTGTATTCGATTCATCCGAAGCTAATGCTGCTGTCGGTCATGGTCATGCCGTTTTTGGTGCTGGCATCACTGCTGTTCTTCACCAAGGCCAAGCGGATATTTCTAAGCTGTGACTGGGCCGAGAGCGAAATGACAACAGTGCTGCAGGAAAATTTGAATGCAACCCGCGTCGTGAAAGCTTTTAACCGCGAGTTGTTTGAAATCGATAAGTTTGAAAAAGCAAATGAGAAGTTTCGTCAAAAGCTCTGTGAGCTGTTGAATGCTCTGGCGCTGTTTTGGGGCTCTACCGATTTTCTGTGTACCGGACAGATTTTGGTAATGATTTATTTTGGGATTCAGTTTGCCCAGCAGGGGACGCTCAGTGCCGGGAATTTCTTTGTTTTTCTGACCTATGAAGGCATGATTATCTGGCCGATGCGTCAGTTGGGCAGAATCATTGCCGATATGGGTAAGGTATCGGTAGCGATAACCCGCATCAAAGAGGTGCTCGATGAACCGAGCGAGGATCTGACGACCGGGCTTACGCCTGAGGTAAAAGGCCATATTGAATTTAAACATGTAAGCTTTCAATATGAAGATGGGGATGCCCATACGCTTCATGATATTAATTTCTCGATCGAGCCGAAGCAAACCGTTGCGATCATGGGGCCGACCGGATCAGGAAAATCATCGCTGGTGCATCTGCTGACGCGAATTTATGATTACAATGAAGGCTCGATTCTGGTTGACGGCGTGGAGCTTCGGACAATCTCAAAGGCTTGGATTCGCAAGCAGATCAGTATTGTGCTGCAGGAGCCGTTTCTTTTTTCCAAATCTATTTATGATAATATCGCTTTGGCAAAGCGGGGAGCCTCAGCGAGTGATGTTAAGCGGGCAGCGAAGCTGGCAAGCATTCACGATGTGATCGAAACCTTTGATCAAGGCTATGATACAGAGGTCGGCGAGCGTGGTGTTACACTGTCGGGAGGACAGAAACAGCGTATTGCGATTGCCCGAACGATTATCAATGAATCTCCGATTGTGATTTTTGATGATTCGCTTAGTGCTTTGGATACCAAAACCGATGCAAATATACAGGAAGCATTAAAAACCATCAGTGCCGATATGACGATGCTGATCATTACGCATCGTGTAAATTCAGCCCGCGGAGCAGATAAGATCATCGTCCTGGATGAGGGCAGAATAGCTCAGATCGGAACGCATGAGGAATTGGTTCATCAAGAAGGACTGTATAAAAAAATCCATGATATACAAAATGAAGGGAGGGATGAAGCATGAGCGAACGGGTCATGAAGGAACAAGAGTTTTACACCGATACAATGGATCGCAAGCTATGGGGTAAAATTATCCGGCTGCTGATGGAGCATAAGCGTCAGATGACCTGGCTTGCGGTATTCATGATCATATCTGCATTGTTGGATGTGCTGGTGCCGCTCTTAAATAAATATGCGATTGATACGTATGTGACGAATCATGAAAGCTTAAAATCGCTGCCGTTGTTTATCGGCATTTATCTGGGTGCGATCACCCTGCAGTGTCTGGATGTCTATCTGTTTTTCAGACAGGCCGGTTGGATGGAGAGCACTTTTGGTAAAAATTTGCGTGATAAAGCTTTCCGTAAGCTGCAGAATTTGTCCTTCAGTTATTTTGATAAGACCAGCAACGGCTGGTTAATGGCGCGGCTGACCGGGGATACGGCGCGCTTGGCGGAGATCATGGCCTGGTCGATCGTCGATCTGGTTTGGGGCTTTGTGGTGATGTTTGGCATCGTTATCGTCATGTTAATTGTGAACTGGCAGCTGGCACTCATTGTGTTGGTAATCGTACCGCCCCTGTATTTGATTTCATTATTTTTTCAGCGCCGCATATTAGCGGCGCATCGACAGACGCGTAAGATCAACTCACAAATAACGGCCGGCTTTGCGGAAGGTATCAACGGTGCCAAAACCACAAAGACGCTGGTGCTGGAGAATAATAACTTTGAAAGCTTTCAGGATATCACCGGAAGCATGAAGCATTATTCTATTAGGGCTGCCCGTATCAATGCGGTGTTTCAGCCTATTGTATTTTTGCTTAGTGCTATCGTTATCGGAGCTTTGCTGACGATCGGCGGTAATCAGATTCTGTTGAAGGCAATCCCTTTTGGAACGCTTACGCTGTTCATCCAATATGCGAATTTATTCTTTGATCCGCTGAAGCAGGTAGCACGGATCATGGCGGAGCTGCAAATGGCACAGGCTTCCGCGGAGCGAATTGTCGGGCTGTTGGAAGAGCCGGTTGCGATTGTTGATCGGGAAGATGTCATTGAGCGCTATGGTACTTTGATGGAGCCAAAAAGCAATCAATATGAGAAGATTGACGGTAATGTAAAGTTTGATCACCTTAACTTTCACTATTATAAAGAAGAACCGGTGTTAAAGGACTTCTGCTTGGATGTGAAAAAGGGTGAAATGATCGCTTTGGTCGGTGAGACCGGAAGTGGAAAAAGCACCATTGTCAATCTGCTGTGCCGTTTCTATGAACCGATCAGCGGTCAGATATTGATTGATGGCTTGGATTATCGAGAGCGTTCTATCGGCTGGCTTCATGCTCAGATCGGTTATGTACTTCAGTCTCCGACCTTATTCAGCGGAACGATCAAAGATAATATCCGCTATGGTAAGCTGGATGCTACAGATGAAGAAATAGAACACGTTGCCAAGGTAGTGAATGCTCATCATTTTATTATGAAGATGGATAAGGGATATGACAGTGATATCGGAGAAGCCGGAGAACGGCTTTCAACCGGTGAAAAGCAGCTGATATCCTTTGCCCGCGCGATTATCGCGGATCCCAGCATCGTCATCCTGGATGAGGCAACCAGTTCGATCGATACGCAGAGTGAACGAATTATTCAGGATGCGATCGGTAAGCTTCTGGAAGGCCGTACCAGTTTTGTCGTAGCACATCGTTTATCGACAATCGTACATGCGGACAAAATACTGGTTATGCAGTACGGAGAAATTGTTGAACAGGGTACCCATGAGGAACTGCTGGCAAAACACGGTTATTATTATGAATTGTATACCAATCAGTATCGTGAGGAGCAGCAAGGCAAGCTGCTGAAAAAGTCCTGATTGTAGGTTAAAATGATTATGTTCAGATATCATTTTGAAAGTCTGTGTGCTGATTATCCGATTGAGAGATAAAAATTGGGAAGGAAACTTAGTGTTCTTCTCAATAAAATCAGATCGATGGATGAAACAAAATTATGAGATCAAATTGATAGGGCATGGTATAATTCATGCGAGAGGTGTTAAATATGGAATGCAAAATTAATGATTTATATGAATTGCAGGAAGCACTGGATGACCGTATTTTTGAACAGCATGGTGTAACCAGAGCGGATACGATGACCCGCCGGCAATTAGCTTTGCTCGTTGAAATCAGCGAGCTGGCAAATGAAACCCGCTGTTTTAAATTCTGGTCGAACAAAGGACCGAGTGCTCAGGATGTCATCCTCGAGGAATATGCTGACGGTATTCACTTTCTGTTATCACTTGGGATCGATCTTAAAGACGATAGCGAGTCACTTTCCGCAATGGAAATTGAAGGCTCAAAGCATGAAGCTTTTTTGATGATCTACGAGCTGGCAAATGAATTCTTCAAGCATTGCTCTCTTAAGTCCTATCATACTTTGTTTGAAGCGTACTTGGGACTTGGGGTAAAATTAGGGCTTCATGCAGATATGATCCGTGAATATTATTTTAAGAAAAATCAAAAAAATCATGATCGGCAGAATGCTAACTATTGAGAGTATAAAAAGATAACATGTTATGGCTCATGTTATCTTTTTTTATTTTCTGCTATATTTAATTATTTAGTACTTGACAATACAAAGTACCGTGCGTATTATAATAGTGAGGTGAGGTGCATGAACACACAATTTAAAAAGGGCGTGCTGGAACTCATCGTACTGTTATCTGTTAACAAAAAGGACATGTACGGATATGAACTTGTATCAGAGGTCAGTAAGGTTGTAGATGTGAATGAAGGAACCATTTATCCGCTGTTGAAACGACTGACCAACGAGAAGTATTTTGAAACCTACTTGGAGGAATCCAAAGAGGGACCGCCCCGAAAGTATTATCATCTGACCATATTGGGAAGGCGATACCAGAAGGAGCTGCTCCGTGAATGGAGCACCTTCTGTAAACAGGTAAATGAATTTATTAAGGAGAGTGAAGAATATGACGAAGCAGCAGTTTATTGATGAATTGAACCGTCGTCTTCAGATCATCAGTGAGAAAGAGCGAAAAGATATTATTGATGAATATTGCAATCACATTGATATGAGAATGGCGGAGGGGAAAAGTGAAGAGGAAGCAATAGAGGATTTCGGTGATATTGATGAATTGATTTCTGATATTCTGGATGCGTATAAAATTAATACGAAAAGTATGCAGGATGAAACCTTTGAAGGAAAGATGAACCGCTTCCTGGATGATTTATTTGAAGGGCTCAAGAAAATTGTTTCCCATTTTACGTCCTTGGATATGGATGGGGTTGTTCATCTATTGTTTGAATTGTTCATAACATTGATTATTCTGGCTGTGCTTCGCTGGCCATTTGAATTAATAGCCGATCTTGGTGACAGTTTGCTGGATTCGGTTTTCGGCTTTGGCATCGGCAGCTTCTTCGGTGGATTGTGGCACGCGGTGGTAATGATTATTTTCATTGTTTTGTGTATCGTTGTGATCATTAATATTTTTGCCAAACGTGTAAGCCATTATCGGCACCGAGAACATGATGGAAAAACAGTAATCGATGATTTAAAAGAGAGTTTCTCTTTTGAACAAGCGAAGGAAAATATTCATAATATGAGCAATGAAAAAGAGGCAGAAGCGGGAGCGGCCCATGAGAAGATGTATCATGAACGACAGCCGTATGATGACAAGGATGACCGCACGACTTACCGTTATCGCGATAGCTCCGCAAATTCAGCTGTATCCATTCTTATCAAGATATTTGCGGTTCTCTGTATGATCCCTTTGATTGGCATTATGGTCGGTCTTTCGATTCTGCTGGCGATCATGGTCGTTTGCAGTGTGCAGGGCTTTACAATGGTTGGAGCTTATCTGATCGTGATCGGACTTATGATCGGTGATGGAGCGGTGATTGATCTTATCAGCAGCTTTGCCTTCAAGGGAGGGAAATAATATGAAGAAATTTCTGATTTCCATAATTGTTTCCATCGTCATGGTAACGGCCGGCGCGATGACTTTCTTTTTTGAATTGAGTGATTTTGAAATTGTTGAAGGAAAAGATTTTACACCGTATGAAGAAAGTGCAATGAAGAGCACTACACTGAATGTGAAGGATGCGCCGATCATCATTGACAGCGATGACTATCTGAATATCGAATGGCGCTATGATGACAGCATGAAGGATGAAGTAAAGATCATGACCAGTCCATATCTTTCCATGGATCGTCATAATAATTATATCAATATAAATACTCGGCACTACTCCTTCAAGGATGCGGTAAAAATCGGAGAATATATCCTGAACGGTTTGAAGAAACATGAGATTCGTATTCATGATCACGATCATTATGGTTTTACTGAGGTGATCATTATCTGTTCCAAGGACAATATGTCCAATATCGTTATCAACGATTGATGTAACAAGTTTTCAGTATATATGATAAAATATTTCAATTTTGTATTGAAATATTTTTCTTTAATGATATAATAAAGACAGATTTCAAATAAGTTGCTTATTCGGACGATGAATATAGCCATATTCATAACCTCCTTGTTCCTAATTTGTTTTGTATTGGTTCGATAAGTAACAGGCGCTTCGGCGCTTTTTTTATGGATTAGAGGTATATCTGGAAATTTTTCAGGTAAAATTAATTTGATAAGGCTAAAGTTATTCATAATTGTGATATAATATCTGATAGCTGAAAAGAAAGGTTGATCGTATGAAGAAAAAGCACGCTGCAATACTCGTATTGCTGATTGTACTCGATCAGCTGTCAAAGATTCTGGTTGACAGCAAGCTTATGCTGGGACAGAGTATAACGATTATCGATGACTTTTTTCATATTACATATGCACATAATACCGGAGCTGCTTGGAGCATGTTTGAAGGAAAAACGATATTTTTCTGTTTGATTGCCATAGCAGCGTTGGTTGTTATGTTTTATTTTTATCGAAATATGAAGCCGGAGGAAAAGCTGGTGCGCTGGGGCATCATTTTGATGATGGCCGGTACTGCTGGTAACTTGATTGACCGCTTGGTTTATCAATATGTCCGGGACTTTTTGGATTTTATTATTTTCGGTTATGATTTTCCGATCTTTAACCTTGCGGATATGGCGTTATGTATTGGGGTAGGGTTGATTATCCTCGATGTAGCGCTGGAATATTTTGAATCAATAGGAGCAATGAAACATCATGAGTGATTTTACTTGGAGCGTGGATACTGAAAAAGGTGAACGCATTGATAAATTTATTGCGAAACAGGAGCCGGATTTTTCCCGCAGCAGGCTTCAGGCTTTGATTGAAGATGGCAGTATTCTTGTCAATGGGTGTATCGTGAAAAGCAATTATAAACTGCGCGCACATGATGTAATCACTGCTGATTTAAAAGCCGATGAACCGTTGGAGGCAAAACCTGAGAATATCCCATTGGATATCATCTATGAGGACGAAGATGTAATTGTCATCAATAAGCCGAAAGGCATGGTAATTCATCCATCTGCAGGGAACCGAGAACATACCTTGGTGAATGCACTGCTGTATCATTGCCGTGATCTTTCCGGCATCAATGGTGTGCTGCGGCCGGGTATCGTTCATCGAATCGACAAGGATACGACGGGATTGATCGCGGCAGCGAAAAATGATAAAGCACATCGTTCTTTGGCAAAGCAGCTGGCTGATAAAACGATGAACCGAACATATTTGGCATTGGTCCACGGCGTGTTGGAGCATGACTATGGAACGATTGACGCACCGATCGGACGTGATGAAAAAGACCGGCAGAGGATGACCGTTACTGCTAAGAACAGCAAGAATGCAATTACTCATTTTAAAGTGATCGAGCGATTTCAGGAACATACTCTGGTAGAATGTCAGCTGGAGACCGGACGGACACATCAAATTCGCGTCCATATGCAGTATATCAAGCATCCCTTGGTAAATGATCCCAAATATGGTTATCGTAGGGATGAAGGAGGACAGATGCTGCATGCATGCGCATTGACATTTGTTCATCCTAAGACGCTGGAAGTCATGCGTTTTGAAGCACCGCTTCCGGAAGCATTTGAAAAAGTACTTGAAGAATTGCGAGCGAGGGAAGATTTATGAATTATTCAACCAATGATATTTATGTAATTCAGCTGGTAAATTATCTGGTTTCACAAGCTGATTATCAGATTGTGACCGTCCAGCAGCAGAAAAATGATATTTGGATGGTCAATGCGAAGCATGATACATATCCGGTGATCCGCTTATGCTCAGATCCAGCCGGAATCATGTATGACAAAGATTATATCCGGCAGATTCACCGGGCGATTTTAGATTTGATTCAACGGGAGGGAACGCTGCTGATCCTGAATACCGCTGAGGATCAAATTCCAGAGACTGGTGATGAGATGATTCAGGTCGTTGCGGTAACGCCTGATCATATCAGCGATGAATCAATCGAACTGTTGTACCCCAATCTTGCGGCAGCGGTTAAGAAGCCGGAAGATCCCAAACAGGAGCTGATCAAGCTTACCAGACACATCGAAGAGGTGCAGATGAAACAGCGGCGGCAGATTCTGAAAAAAGAAATCAAGCTTCCGAAAGTGACCGCGATATTGTGTGGCATCATGATCCTGTTGTTTATCATTGTCAGCTTTATCGCTGCCAACTCTCAAACGATGGTTGGCGCTACAGTGGCCATGGGCGCTCTCTACAAACAGAGCGTTATCGCCGCTTATGAATATTGGCGTATTTTCACCGCCGGATTTATTCATGCGGATATCTTTTCTTTGATTTTAAATGTCTTGATCTTAATGCAGATCGGATTTGTCTGTGAAAAATTATATAAGCCGTGGCAGTATATCTTTATTTTTGTGATATCTACTGTTGTCGGAAATTTATTTATGCTGATCGGTAATGCAAATCAGATCGCGATGGGTGCCGGTGCGGGTATTCTCGGTATCTTTGGAGCATTTATCGTAAACCTCTATGAAAATGGTACGCTGAAGCATCCGGTCATGCGCAGCATGCTGATTCGAATGGGCTTTATCTGCATGATTGATGTACTGGCTCCGGGCATCAGCATCCTTGGCTATATCGGTGGTTTGCTGGGAGGGGCATTTGTTGCCTTTTCAATCAGTGAGATACCGAAGTTCCAAACTCTGAAACATAATTTTAGAATTTCTTTTGTTATTATGTTTGCGGCGTTATCGGTTATGGTAATGCGTATCAAAACAGCTGAACCGCAGCAGCGGGTCATTGATAAACAGATCATAAAAGCGTATGATGCGATTGGATTTCATGGTTACGCCGGCTTTTTGGAGCGGCAGTATTCAGAATTCTATGCAGGAGGTATTCGATGAAACGGGAAGATGTATTAAGCTGGGATGAATATTTTATGGGACTGGCACATTTGAGTGCCAGACGTTCAAAAGACCCTTCGACTCAGGTTGGGGCGGCGATTGTATCACCGGATCGTAAGGTGGTCGGAATCGGCTACAACGGCTTTCCGATCGGCTGCAGCGATGATGAATTTCCATGGGAGCGGGAAGGCAGCTTTCAGGAAACAAAATATCCTTTTGTTGTCCATGCAGAGCTGAATGCTATTTTAAACAGCACGCGTGATTTACACGGCTGTACGATATATGTTTCTTTATTTCCGTGCAATGAGTGTGCAAAAGCGATTATTCAAAGCGGTATTGCCAGAATTGTATATGAATGTGATAAATATGCGGATCAAGATAATGTCATCGCCAGTAAAAAAATGCTGAATGCAGCAGGGGTTGAACTGGTTCAGCTTCCGTATTCTATAAAACTATCTGTTTCAAAATCCTGAAGAAAATTAAGTGATCTGATGGTTTTATATAGATGTATAGAAGAATATTTCTATATGAAAAGAAAATTAAAAGCCGGTTAAAAATGCCGGCTTTTCTTTATCAATAATGAACCATACAACCTGAGGCGTTTTTTTTAGCTTAAATATATGATAACATTAATTATATAATGGGGGTACGTTAATGAAAAAGATCGTTGTCTGTATATTTGCATGTATATCTTTAATAGGATTTGTATTATCATATGCAAATACAAGCGATATTTACAAATTATCATTATCTTTATCACCTGAACAAAACACAAATGTTGTTCGCTTTTTGTATTCACATGATGATAATCTTAATAATCACGAAAATGATTTTATAGAAAAAATGATTTATATAAATGATAGGAATAATACAACGATCATGAAAGTTTCACCGATTGATCAAACACATATTAATTATTATGCTTATTTTAAAAATGAGAATGTTTATCAGTATGCGGATCTCATTTTTACGAAACATGAAATGGATCGTTTGAATCAGAATAAATATTTTTTAATAACGAATGATCAAAATAGAAAAGCTGATTTATATTTTCCTATCTTTGCAAATGACGAAAAAGTGTATGTACATAATTTAAGGAATTACGATTCAATTGATGGACGTTATTCATTTATTGGAGCTAAGGCAAAAGATTCTTTTCTGCAACTTAAACAAAATTTTCCATCACTATCTTTTGAATTATTGAGTGAGGATGAAATTAAAATAAATAGCAATATATTGGATGCACCGCGAATACAAACATTCATTCAATTGTGTGTTATGCTTGTGATTATAGCAATTATTTGTCTATTAATGTATTATTCACAAATTCAAGAGAAGATAGCAATCAAAAAAATGTTTGGATATTCTTCAATAAATATTTTATTAAAAGAGAATAGAAAAATGATCTTTGAAGTAATGGTTGTCAATGCTTTTGTTTTTATAGTATGCTTCTTGATCTCAGTGAAGCAATTTAACATGTTTTCAACATTATTAATAAAATATCTACTTTCTTTTTTTCTATCTGAAGTTATTATGCTTTTTATAATTTTAGTATTTTTATTTTACTTTTTTAAAAAAGTTGAAATCACTAATCTGTTGAAGCATCAATTCAATTATAAAGGTTTATTAACATTAAATTTAATATTACGCAGTATGATCGTGATATTTGGCGTATCAATCATAGGAAATTATTTTAAGCCTATGATAGATGATGTTCAAGCGGTGCTTTCTTCCTTTCATTATCAACAGAACATTGAAGGTTATTATAAAGCGGATAACATGCAACAATTTGAATCAGATACAGTTGGCTATTTGCATGTTTTATACAATCAATTAAATGAATCTGGAGGAATTGGTGTGGAGACGCATTATTATGGGGATTTAGATAGGGGACACATACCTTATCTAGGAGTGAATGCAAATTATATTAACAAAATGAATATAAAAGATAACTGTAATAAAGTCCTACATATAAATGATAATGGTTATTATATTTTGGTTCCAGAAATTTATAAAAATGAGGTTAATAAATTTATTAAAAATGAACTAAGAAGTGATATTACGTGGAAAATAAAAACGATAAAAGATAATCAAGAATTTTTTACATTTGATAATTCAATCCATGAATCGGCAATGGGGTATGTTGAAAATCCATTTATAGTCGTATCTGATTTTGTGAATCCTTGGTTTGTTTATGGAACAGAAAAGCAGTTTGATAAAGATGAAATATATAAAGTACTAGTGTCAAAAGGGTATCAAGCAACTTTTGATATATATTCTGTTGATGAGACCTCCAAAGAACAATATCAGTTCACAATAAATAGATTGAAGGAGGAAATTCTTTTGATAAGCATTTCCTTTATGGCTTTATGTGCAGTAATATCCCAGTATGTAATTTCTTATATGAATGCTTTTAAGAAAGAAATTATGATTAAAAAAATGATGGGGCATAGTCTGATAAAACGTTATGATCGCATGCTGCTAATTATGACAATCTTTTATCTTGTGATTGCCGCTTATTACTTTGTATGGAATAGACCATTTATTGAGCAAATAACAGTTTTTGTGATATTCATGTTTGAATGCCTATATTCTGGATTTCTTATTGTAATTACTGAAAATAAAATAACGGCTGTAAGCCTTAAGGAGTAATCTATGGAATATATAGAAGTAAAAAATTTAGTAAAGAGGTTTGATGATCATGTTATTTTACATGATTTTAATGCTCGTTTTGAAAAAGGGACACTAACTGCGATTACTGGAGAATCAGGTTGTGGAAAATCTACATTGTTAAACATCATCGGTTTGATAGAAAAGCCTACTTCTGGTGAAATCTTGTATCAAGGATTTGAAGGATTTAAGCTCGGATCTAGGACTGTTATGAATCTTTTGCGGTATGAAATAGCTTACTTATTTCAAAATTATGCATTACTTGATAATGAGACAGTAGAAGCTAATTTAAAAATCGCCATGGAATATTCAAAAGATAAAAAAGATAGGACAGCTATTAGCCAAGCGCTTGAAAAAGTGAATCTGTCTCCTGCGATTATAACGAATAAAGTATATACGCTATCGGGAGGGGAACAGCAGCGTGTAGCTATGGCAAGAATACTTTTGAAACCCTGTACGGTTGTTTTAGCGGATGAACCTACCGGAAATTTAGATGAGGAAAATAAGGCTGAAATATTTCAACTTCTGAAATTGATGGCAGAAAGTGGAAAAATTGTAATAGTAGTTACTCATGATCAAGCTTTGGCAATTCAATGCCATAACAAAATCCACTTAGACAAGCAATGATATTCTAAAATATTGTGTAGAAAAGATATTCTGACGAATATCTTTTTATCTATCCATACCGTACCAAAAATAAGCGGATAGTATGTTGATCCCATGGTAAAATAAGAGGGACAGAAAGGTGGATGTCATGGACTGGAACCAAACCCTGCAGAGGATCGTTGATTATGTAGAACTGCATCTGCAGCGAAAGGAAGAACCGATCGATCAGGCGGAAATAGCACGGATTGCTGGATGTTCATTCAATTTTTATCAAAAAGTGTTTTCTTATATGAACAATATTAGCTTTGCTGAATATGTCCGTAACCGAAAGCTTACGCTGGCTGGCTATGATTTAAAAAGTACGGGAATGAAGGTAGTGGAAATCAGCTATAAATATGGGTATGATTCACCAACTTCCTTTTCAAAGGCGTTTCAGCTTTTTCATGGCATATCGCCAAGCATGGCAAGAAGCAGTTCCGCTCAGCTAAAAGTATATCCAAAAATGCAGCTCCATGAGAATGCAGAGTATTCATGGAAGCTGAAGCAGCTGCCGGCCTTTCGATTGATCGGAAAAAGTGTTACGGTTTCAGTAATGGATGCAGCAAAGCAAATACCAAAATTTTGGAGTGATTGTCAAAATGATGGAACCTTTTATAAGCTGACACAATTTGATCGAGGTACTATAAAGGGAATGTTTGGAGGATTTCATCATTTAGATGAAACGAAAAATCAGATCACTTATACGATGTCGGTGATTGCTGATCAAGCTGCTCCTGAAGGTTATGATGAATGGTTGATCTCAAAAAACACATGGGCGATCTTTGACTGCCGCGGACCTTTGCCGAAAGCGATACAAAATGGATGGAAATTCCTTCACGAGGAATGGCTTATGCAGTATCCATTTGGTCATGCAAACAGTCCCGAATTAGAGTGGTACAGTCGAGGAAATGTCTACGATGACGCATATCTAAGTCAAATATGGATACCGATCATCGTTGAACCATAGGAGGAATAGGAAATGGAAAAACAACTACTGGAAAGCTTTTTGGAAAGTGTGGATGAGATGAATCGTCCGTTCGTGGAACAGCTGCACACATATTTAATCAAGCATCGCTGTACCTGCGATATAAAATCTGCAAAAAGCGGTTATGTCGTATCATATCTTTCAAGCGATACAAAACGGACTCTGGCAACCTTTGTCTTTCGGAAGTCAGGGATCCGTATGCGAATCTTTGCTGATCATATTCAAGATTATCAGGAGCTGTTGGATGAACTGCCAAAATCGATGAAAAAGGATATTCAAAAAGCATCCCTATGTAAACGTCTCATCAATCCGGATGATTGTAATCCTAAATGTTCTATGGGATATACCTTTCAAATGGGGGAGGAAACATATCAAAAATGTCGCTATATGGCCTTTATGCCTAAATTGAGCAATGAAAACAATCCCTACATTCAACGGATTCTGGAAACAGAGCTGCAGTATATAAAAACCGCAGGATAAAAAAAAGACTGACCGCTTATCGTTTAGAAGAGTTTCTAACGCGGGTCAGTTTTTTTATTTGATATCTGCTATATGGATGCGGTTACGGCCGTGATTTTTTGCATAATACATCGCTTCATCTGCTTTTGCGAATAAGGTTTGGTAGGTATCATCCTTGGAGGCATATGCTATTCCTAAACTTAAGGTTAATTGAAACTGATCCTTGATCCGGATCGTCCGCGCTTTTGCTGAAATTCTCTGGGCAATGGATTCAATGGCATCCATGCGGCTTTTAGGCAGGAAGATTAAGAACTCATCACCGCCGATGCGTCCGGCAATGTCTATATCCTGAATGGAGCTTTTTAGTATTTCAGTTACCTTCAGCAGGATATCGTTTCCTTCTAAATGTCCGAAAGAATCATTTACGCGTTTAAAATTATCAATATCGGTGATCATCATGACTCCGCCATGATCTTGCTGCAAATGATCCTCGATCATCAGTTCGGTACATTTAGGATTATACAAGCGGGTCAGGGCATCCCGCTGACTCAAATTGATTAAGGAATCCATGGCGTTTTTTTCTTCGGTGATATCCCGCCAGATTCCGATAAATTTATTTGGCTTTTGATCCTCGCTGTAAATCAGCTTGCCGCTGACGCGAATCCAAGTCCAGCAGTCGTTCAGATATTTTCGGATTTCAATGCTTTCATCTGACAACTGTCCCAGTAAATAAGCTTTCAATGTACCAATATCGTCAAGATGTATTTGTCCGTTTGTTTCCAGATCATGGAAATAAGCTTCAATGCTGATCTTTTGTACAGGTTTGTGGCGATCGTAGTTTTCATGTTCATATTTCACCAAAGAATCATTCACAATATCATATTCAAACATGACGTCTGTAATATTTTCGAGAGCGATCCGATAACGCTCCTGTTCGACCTTTAACTGCATTTCCGCTTCTTTCATCGCGGTGATATCGGTAATCATACTGTTGATCTTAACTTTACCGTCGGAACCGATACTTTTCTTACCGGTATCAAGAACCCAGATCAGGGAACCATCCTTTTTTTGAATGCGGTATTCCGCTTCATAGTTCAATCCCTTTGCAAACCATTCTTCACACGATTTCAAGGCCGCCGGAAGATCGGGAGGGTACACCGCCCCGACTGCACAGCCATGACTCATTTCCATGAACTCATCATACGTATAACCGAGCATACTGCATAATCCTTCATTGACATAAAAATAGGAGAAGGTTTCATCATCGTTGCTTCCTTTTAATCCTCCGTTGATATTACTGCTGATCATATCGATGACCTCTGATTTTTCATTTAGCAGCTGATTCATATAATCCATTGTTTGTTTTCCTACAGTTTTAGGAAAGTATGGGTCTTCATGCATTTCTTCATAGATGTTGGAATTATGCAGATGGTGGATTTTCCAGAGACCGTCCTGTTTTTGCATGGTAATGCTGCAGCGCTGCGTAACCTGCAGGATCAAGCCGTCTTCCGCATTTGTCCGCAAATCGAATTTTCCCATGGTGATAGCATGATCTTCGGTTTCAAAAACCGTATCCAGATTTAAAAAGTCAAGACGACAGGAAGGAACCTCCGTTTTCCCTGCGTAAAAATACTTGCTTATCGCATCCTTGCCGATAAAATACTCATGATCACACGGACCGATCCAGGAGCAATCATCCATGAAATACCCCAAAACAGTATCAATATCGCGAGTTACGTAAAATTCAATAAATAGGCTGCGGGTCAGGTCAGCCGGAGTTTCTGGATATATGCGCATATAAAATCCGCCTCTCTACTATCACTCATATTATACATGCTTTTTGCAAAATGTGAGACAAAATCGACTTAAAGCATTAAGATTCCAAGTATTTGTAAATATATGAAAAAGACATGGTACATGACATAGAATCGTTTTAAAAGGAAGCCGGTATTTCCTCATCATGGTGCCAAAGGGCAACTTGTGCTTCATTATGCAGGCTCAACAAAAAATTATAACGAGCCATTGGATATTTTTCGTAGAGCTCTTTCAACATATCTTTCATTTCCTGCCGCTCGGTGTACCCGTCATTGGGACAGGTAGATTTCACAAAGGGAATCTGATTTACCTGCTGAGCCGTTAGGATATTTTCTTCATAACAGTACAAGAGCGGTCGGATAAAGGTGATGTTTTCACGGGTTAGATACATTTTCGGAGCGAAGGTTGCGATCCGTCCGCCATGGATCATATTCATGAACAGGGTCTCAACCGCATCGTTGCTGTGGTGGCCAAAGGCAACCTTTGTACAGTTCAGGGCTTTGGCTTCCTGTACCACTGCGCCTTTTTTCAGGGTTGAACATAAGGAGCAGGGGAGCTTATCATCCTTTTGATGAAGTTTCAGGATGCTGTATATTTTACTGTCAAACATGTGAAATTCGATACCCATTTGTTTTGTGTAAGCTTTAATTTCATCGAAATTCATATTCGGGAAACCCATTTTGATATGAATGCCGACCACTTGAAAGTTCTTGTGCTGAAATTTGCTGTACATATGCAGCGCAACGAGCAGCACCATGCTGTCCTTGCCGCCGGAAACACCTACTGCTATGCGGTCACCATCTTCGATCAGCCGATAATCGCGATCCGCATTCCGAATATCTGCCAGCACCGTTTTTAAATCCATAACACCGCCCCTTTTCTATCGGCCTATTATATCATGAATCAAGAAACAAAAGAAACCGTAATCTCCCATGATTTCCGATTTTGTTGCGTTTGTTTTGCACCCTGAAGCATGGTATAATAACAAGTACTGATTGAGGTGAATACATGGATGGAATTTTACTGGTGAAGAAGGAAGCGGGAATGACTTCGCATGACGTTGTCGATCACCTTCGCCGGATCTTACATATGAAAAAAATCGGTCATACGGGAACGCTGGATCCGGAAGCAACCGGTGTTTTAATGGTGTTGGTGGGAAAGGCATGTAAAGCTTTGCCGTATTTAGGCATGCAGGACAAACGTTATGTGGCCACGATGGAGCTTGGATACAGCACAGAAACAGAAGATATTTGGGGGGCGAAGGTTGCTGAACAAGCAATTCTTCCCATCGCTGATTTTGCGGGGCTGCTGAAGCGTTTTGTCGGCCGCCAGCAGCAGATACCGCCGATGTACAGCAGTATTAAGGTCAATGGCCGCAAGCTGTATGAATATGCCCGCAAAGGTGAATATGTAGAGCGGAAGCCTCGGGATATTGAAATTTTTGACATAAAGATGCTGGATGAAAATAAACTATGTTTTGAAGTCGCATGCTCCAGCGGAACTTATATCCGTACATTGTGCACTGATATTGCGGCAGCCAGTGGAAATTTGGGGGTGATGAGCTCTTTGGTGCGTACCGCCATCGGACCGTTCACGCTGGATATGTGTGCGACACTGGATGAGATCAAAGCCGGCAGATTTACCCTGCATTCGTTATTAAAAGCATTGTCTCATTATGAAATTCTACAGCGGCCGATGGATAGGGATGTGTTAAATGGCCGTCGAATCGTTCTAGATACCACAGCTGATGAAGTGCTGATTGCGGATGGCGATCTTGCGGTTGCGATTTATCAGCGGGAGAGTGGAAATCAGTTTCGCTGTGTAAGAGGTCTATGGTAATGAGAATCGAGACAATCTATATGCGCTCACCGATTTTGACGATTGGAAAGTTCACAGCATGTATCGGATATTTTGATGGAATTCACCGTGGTCACCAACGACTGTTGAAGCAGGTATTGGCTATCAGTAAACAGGATGGCAGCATACCGGCAATGATCACCTTTGATCCTGATCCGTGGACGGTTTTGAAGCACGCTGCGGATTTGACCCATCTGACCATGATAGAAGATCGGGTACGCATTGCCGAATCCTTTGGAATCGAATGTATGGTGATCCTGCATTTCGATGAAGCCATGGCTGACTGTGAAGTGTCCCAATTTCACGATATGCTGAAAGCGATGGGGGTATCCACGCTGGTATGCGGCTTTGATTTTCATTATGCGAAATATGGTCAGGGCAATATCAATACATTACTTTCACAATCTCTGTTTCAGGTTTCCGTTTGTGAACCGGTAATGGACGGTATGCGAAAAATCAGTTCATCACAGATCGAGGAGTTAATTCAAAACGGTCAGATTTCGCATGCAAATGAACTTCTCGGCTATGCTTATTCAATCCATGGTATCGTTGTTCAGGGCAATCAGGTAGGGCGGACAATCGGATTTCCGACTGCAAACATCGCTTTGCAGGATCCTTATGTCCTGCCTAAATCAGGGGTGTATGCCGCAATGGCAGCAGTCGATAACCAAACGTATCGCTGTATGGTCAATATCGGCCATAATCCTACTTTTAATGAACGGCGTAAGCTTTCCGTTGAGGCACATCTGTTAAATTTCCACGGAGATCTTTACGGATTGGATCTGAGATTGGAATTCTGCTGCTATCTGCGCGAGGAACAAAAATTCAAGGATAAGGCAGCGCTTGTCTGCCAGCTTCATAAAGATATTCAGGCCGTGGCAGCCTGCTTAGATGAAGGAGAATAACATATGCGGTTAAAAGTATTTGATGTCATTGATGACACCTTGTCACTGTTGGATAAGAACCAGGAACATTATCAGGATATCCGCAGAGAGGTTAAGGCCTATTTCAATCATATTTTTGAAGAGGACAATGAACGGATCGTCGATATCAATTCTCGGATCAAGACCAAGGAAAGCCTGCGGGAAAAAATTATTCGCAATCGTTTCTATATAAATTATGAAACTCCGCAGGAGATCTTGGATCATCTCAGTGATTTGATCGGTTTTATCATTGAATGCCGGTTTATCGAGGAGGAATATCTGATCTTGAAGCAGCTGCGTTTATTTTTCAACAATCGAAAGGAAGCGGATGGTTATTACTATAATGATCTTAATCCTCGAGTATTTCTGGATGTTGCATCTCAGCAGCCTCAGGTGCAAAAAAATGGTTTTGCGATTTATCGGATCGACGGTTATTACTTAGGAGAGCGCGGCCCGATTAACTTTGAGCTGCA
The DNA here is from genome assembly GCF_009831105.1 of Copranaerobaculum intestinale. Classification (GTDB taxonomy): domain Bacteria; phylum Bacillota_I; class Bacilli_A; order Erysipelotrichales; family Erysipelotrichaceae; genus Copranaerobaculum; species Copranaerobaculum intestinale. The sequence goes on from NZ_WUUQ01000002.1 coordinate 499,755, forward strand.
GATCAAGGCGCTGGTGCATTCCTTTTGGGGAGAAATCGAGCACAAGCTTGTGTATAAGAATACAAATTACTATGTGTACGATGACTTTATGAAGGATATTCTGGCATCTATCAAGGCCAATCTGACGATCTTGGATCGGCAGCTGAATATCGTCTATGACCAGATGCAGGATATGTCGAAGAATGATGTCAGTATTTCTGAAACCGGTTTTGAGAAATTGATTACCAAAGCGATCAACGATCTGTTTTTGATGAAGATGAATGAATCGATCGGCTTCACCCTCAATATTAAAAATACCAGCGCGATACTGGGTCATTATATCTTTATCAAAGATATCCGCTATGACGGAGGCAATAATGATCGTATCTCGAAGCTGTTTAAGACCTTTAAAAAGCTAAACAGCGTTCAGATTGATTTTGAAAATGCCGTGGTGCTGGATGATTCTTTCCAATCGCCGGATATTTTCATTCATATTCTCGGTAATTATCTGCTGAGCGTTATCAACAGCGATTATGACTGGTTTGTGTTCTTCAAGATGCTGTTTGTTATTGAACCGGGTAACAATATGGAAGATTTCTCACTATTTTTAAACGTGATCAAGAATTATTTGGTCGATAATTATTGGCTGAATACCAGTTTCTTAAAGCTGCCGCTTGACGAGGGACAGCTGGTACATGAGGAGTGTGCAAAAATCCTAGCGCAGTCCCTTGTGGAAATTGGAACGATCAAAATCATTCACGACGATAAAATGATTCAGATCAATAAGGCATTTGTGAAATTTATCGAAGAATTGGAGACCCGTGTAATCTCCTATGATGACTTTATGCACTATCAGCAGGCTTACTATGAAGACTGGCTGAAGCAGCTTCGGATTATTATGAAATAACAGGTATGAACCATATCCTCCCAGCATACAGTGAAGTAGGCAAGGAGGATATTTTTGTATGAATAAGCAAGCACTCGCCTTTCTGACCCTGTTTTCTTTGATTCTGATGTTGTCGGTATACTATGTGACGCTGCCGGCTGATACGACAACGGTCATGAAAAATAATAAGACCAGTCAGAAAGCAGAAACCAAAAACAATGCAGATGAATTAAAAAAGAAATCGGATGAGAAAAAAGATAAGGAAATCAACAGTAATTCCGATGTGGTTTCTTCACCGGATACATCCGAACAGGAAAAGCAGGAAGCACTTAAAAAGATCGAAAGTCTGAAGGATACCAAAGAGATTGAACAGGCATTGATCGACGGCTTGAAAAAAGCGGGTTATACATCAGCGGTGGAGATCAGTGACAATACGTGCAAGGTAACGGTTTTTGATCAAAAGAATGATAAAGAAACCGCTAAAAAAGTCATGCAGTATGTGTACGATGTGACAAAGGGAAAATATTTGACAGAAGTATCGTTTAAATGATGCAATGGCTGAAAAAGTCTGTTATAATAGCAATAGAAGGTGATAATCATGGCACAGGAATATATTGCATTAAAACAGCGTAATGAAATTGGTTTAATTGCGATCAATAAATCAGTTTTTCAGACGATTGCGAAAATCGCAGTAGAAGAGGATGAGCATGTGGTGCTGCACGATGCTACACCATTTAAATATCCGATCGGCTGTAAGGTAGTCAATGATCAGTTGATTCTAACATTGGAGATCAAGGTGGACTATAAGGTGAATGTCAATGAGACATGCAGCCGTCTGCAGACGAAGATTTATGAAAGCATTGAACATATGAGTGACTATGCACCGGATGTTATTGATATCCGTGTCATTGGCTTCTTATTTGAATAGAGAAGAAAACGTTCGGAAAGGAACGTTTTTTCATATCAGAGGTACCGGCGTGGATTTGCCGGATAGAAATTGGTATAATACAACAATAGGAGGAAGTATCTATGGATCAAACAATTCAATCATTGTTTCAATTTATCAAAAATAGTCCCAGCTGCTTTCATGCGGCTATGTCAATGGCAAAGCAGTTGGAAGCAGCCGGTTATCATGAATTAAAGGAATATGACAGCTGGAGGCTGCAGCCGGGCGGCCGGTATTACATGGAGCGAAATCAGTCCAGTATTGTGGCGTTTCAGCTTCCGATGCAGGAAGCAACCCATTTTCAGATTACTGCCAGTCACAGTGATTCGCCTTCTTTCAAGCTGAAGCCGAAAGCAGAGATGGATGTATATGGTACCTATATAAAGCTGAATGTAGAAGGATATGGAGGCATGCTTTGTTCCACCTGGTTTGATCGGCCGCTGGCAATTGCCGGACGGGCAGTTATCAAGACGAAGCAGGGGATTGTAAGCCGGCTCGTTCATATCGATGAGGATCTGGTATTGATTCCCAATGTAGCGATTCATATGAACCGTAATGCCAATTCCAATATCAGCTATAATATACAAAATGATCTGTTACCGTTGTATGCGATGAAGCAGGAAGATGATGTAATGGATGTGATTGCGGCGGCCGCCGGATGTGATAAGACCGCTGTCATCAATACGGAGCTGTTCTTATACAATCGTCAGCAGGGCAGCGTTTGGGGGGCTCACAAAGAATTTATCAGTGCGCCGCAGCTGGATGATCTGGAATGTGCCTTTACCGCTTTGCAGGGATTTTTGCAGGCTAAGGCAGAACATTCAGCAGTCAATATATTCTGCTGCTTCGATAATGAAGAGGTGGGAAGCGGTACAAAGCAGGGAGCGGACTCTACCATGCTTCATGATGTGTTAGCACGGATTGCGGATGGTATGGGGATGGAAGCCGGCAAGCTGCCGCAAATGATCGCACGGTCGATCATGCTGTCAGCGGATAATGCACATAGCCTGCATCCTAATCACAGTGAACTGCATGATCCAAGCAATCCGATCTTTATGAACCGCGGTATTGTAATTAAGCACAGTGCCCGTCAGAGCTATACAACCGATGCCCTAAGCGCAGCTGTTTTTAAAGCGCTCTGTGAAAAAGTAAACGTACCGGTGCAGGAATTTGTAAACCGCAGCGATATTCCCGGCGGCGGCACCCTGGGCAGTATTTCGGCCTCCCATGTATCCATTTTGAGCTGTGATATCGGTTTGGCTCAGCTGGCAATGCATTCCGCATATGAAACTGCCGGGGTGCAGGATGTCCAGGATATGATCAAGGTGATGCGATGCTTCTATGAAACAAACATTGATCTGCGCGGTGACGCGATCAAGCTGAGATAGCTGTTATGCCGAAAACCTTGAATGATTGTCTGGTGATCGCAATATCTTCGCGGGCGCTGTTTGATATGAGCGAACCCAACCGCATTTACGAAGAAGAAGGTTTGACTGCTTACAGCAAATATCAGATTGAACACGAATCGGATGTTTTAAAACCCGGATCGGGATTTCCGCTTGTGCAAGCCTTGTTGAAGCTAAATGAGCTGATCCCGCAAAAACGGCTTGTTGAAGTAGTGATCATGTCGCATAACAGTGCCGATACCTCTTTGCGCATCTTTAATTCCATCGCTCATTACGGTTTGGATATCTCCCGTGCGGTGCTCAGCGGCGGATCATCAATATCTACTTATCTGGAAGCATTTCAGGCAGATCTGTTTTTGTCCGCTTTTGAAGCGGATGTCAACATGGCGATCAACAGCAATATTGCGGCCGGATTAATCTACACCGATCCGATTCGCTCTATGGATCAACCGATTGATCAGATCCGCATCGCATTTGACGGAGACGCTGTGCTGTTCTCGGATGAATCCGAACGCATCTATCAGGAAAAAGGATTGGAGGCGTTTGTTCGCAATGAGCAGGAAAAGGCTCAAAAGCCTTTGCCGGAAGGACCTTTTGCGAAATTTTTAAAAACTATATCAGCCCTGCAGGAGCAATTCGATCAAGATGCGTCACCGATCCGTACGGCTCTGGTAACCGCCCGCAGTGCTCCGGCACATGAACGGGTGATCAAAACTTTACGGGCATGGAATGTCCGTATCGATGAAGCGTTTTTTCTCGGCGGTTTACGAAAACAGGATGTTTTACAGGCCTTTAAACCGCATATTTTCTTTGACGATCAGGCAGTGCATGCCGATCCTGCCAGTAAAGTGGTACCCAGTGCCAGAGTACCTTATAAGAATTCATGATCTCATGAATTCTTTTCTTTTTCTTTTAAAACTTTTCTCAGAATCCTAAAAGCTTTTTGATATACTGATTGGGGAATGAGGAGATATTATGTCTTATGAATATATGATCGGACAGCTTTTCGAAGCGTCGCTATATACAATTCTTTTTTTATTAGCCGGAGTATTTTTGACAACGATCTATCTGCGAACTCATAATAAGCAAATCAACTGGCTTTACCTAGCTGGAAAATATCGATCCGTACTATTTACGGTATTTTATTATTTGCTGGTGCTCAGAATTACCTGTTTCAGCCGCATTCATTTTCAGGGTATAAATCTGCGGCTTTTCGCGTCCTATGAGGATGCGTGGTTTGGCGGCAGTTCTCATGCTTGGCAGCAGCTGCTTCTTAATATTATTATGTTTATTCCGCTGGGCATGACGTTGCCGTTTGTCCATCGTTTCTTTCGCCGATGGTATGGCTCTTTGCTTACATTGTTTGGCGGTTCGCTGCTGATTGAAACTATTCAATTTGTTTTTGAGCTGGGAGTTTTTGAAGCTGATGATCTTTTGAATAATACATTAGGCGGTATGCTTGGGTTCTGTATCGTCATGATGGTGCTTTCTGCACGGACAAAGCGCTGGAAGCCATTAGCGGGTTATACAGCATTACCGGTTATGATATTGCTTATATCTTTGTCAGCGTTCATTTTGTATTGGTCCAAACCATACGGCAATTTGACATATTCTGTCTTTCATCCCTATGCGCTCTCGCAAACGAATGTATCATATCGACATAAATTGTCTAAAAAGCAGCCGATGATCGGTATGTACCGCCTGCGTACTCCGAATCAAAAACAGATCCGGATGCTGATACGAACCCTGGAAATCAAGCTGAAGCTGCAGGATCAGCCTCTCATCAACGAAAATTCGATCCAGCAGGTGCGAGGCTATGCAAATGGACAGCTGATCATCAATAAAGAAAATGGCAGCTGGTCCTATGCTCGGATTGCCGGCGATGGTACCAATCAAGATAATAATTGGTTAATGGCGAAGCATACCGGAGAAAAACTGGGGCTTATTGATAGTGCGGCAAAACTTCAAAAACCCGAAGATTCATCGTATGCGGTATGGGTTTGGAAGTTAGATGGCACTCATAACGGGAAAAAGGGCACGCTGATGCTTTCGTGCGGTGAAAACGGAATCGTAAATTTCATTGATTATGACGTCAGTCAGTATACCTATGTACGAAAAGAAAAAGCGATTTCCCAGAATCGGGCTTTTTCAAAATTGAAACACGGAGAATTTCGCGCATCGAGTGCAATCACCGCAAAACGAATCGTCTTTAATCGTGCCGCGTTGGAGTATCAGCTGGATTCAAAAAATTATTTGCAGCCAGTCTATATCTTTTGGGGAAAGAGTGAACGAAATGAATGGGAAATTGTGATTCCGGCATTACCGTGACAGATGTGAGAAACCTCACATCTTTTTATGTGCAAAAAGTCATGAAAAGCGGGAATGTATCCATATAAAAGTATAGAATCACTGAGCACATTATGGTAAAATAAATAGGATGAACGGAGGAGTAGGAATGAACAGACATCAGCTTCGTGAATTAGCGATGACCTGCCTGTATCAGAGTTTTCTATTAAACAAGGAAATTAAACAGGTGGTTTATGATAATTGCGATCATAATGAAATCGATCCGTTTCTGTATACGGTAACGATCGATGCGATGAAATATAAAGATGTATACATTGATCAGATCAATCAGGTGCTGCGAAAGGATTGGCAGTTTGACCGTTTGGGATTTGTGGAGCAAGCAATTCTCTTAATGGCCTGCTGTGAAATTGACCTGGAAACAGCGCAGAAACCAATTGTGATCGATGAGGCGGTAACCCTGGCTAAAAAATACTGCGATGATGATACATACAAATTAATAAACGGTGTTTTGGATAAATTATGAGTTCACCGGTTTACACGGTTTCTGCCCTGGTGCGTTATATCAAGTCCGCTTTGGACAACGATATGAATCTCCAGGCTGTTTTCATTAAAGGTGAAATTTCAAATTTTACCAATCATCGCAGCGGACATTGGTATTTTACGCTAAAGGATGCAAAGGCACGAATCAGCTGTGTAATGTTCAGCAGCTATGCGTCACGCTGTCCAATCATGTTGAAGGAAGGTATGAAAGTATTGATAACCGCTTCGGTTTCCATGTACGAAGCGGCCGGATCTACCCAGCTGTATGTAACGAAAGTGCAGGCTGACGGAATTGGAGATCTGTATTTACAGCTGGAACAGACGAAAGCAAGACTTGCTAAGGAAGGGCTGTTTGATCCTATGCATAAAAAGCCGCTGCCTACTTATCCTATGTCGATCGGTATTATCACCGCAAAGACTGGGGCGGCGGTACAGGATATGCTGACGACCATTGCCCGGCGCTGGCCGTTGGCCAAGGTACAGGTTTATCCGACACTGGTGCAGGGCAGTACCGCAAGTGAACAGTTGATTCAGGTACTGCAAAGGGCTGATCAAAACGGTCATGAAGTGCTGCTGCTGGCGCGCGGCGGAGGATCCTTGGAAGACCTTTGGTGCTTTAATGATGAAGCGCTGGCACGAACTGTTTACCAGTTGAAAACAGTAGTCGTAACGGGAGTCGGTCATGAAACAGATACAACGCTAGTGGATTATGTCAGCGATGCGCGGGCACCTACACCAACTGCGGCAGCTGAGCTGATTACCCCGGATCGGCACGAAGTGCTTCAAAAGCTGACAAGCATGCGGCAGCGGATGCTGCAGGCATTGCGGGGGCTGGATCAAAAGAGTCGGAGCAGCTTGGAATCGATGAAAAACAACCGCTATTTGAAAAATCCGCTTGCTTATGCCGAACGGCAAAAGCTGCAGCTGGCAATGATGGTTAAGTCGTTGGGAGATGTAGAAAACCGGGTGGAGCGAAGCCGTCATACGCTGTCGCTGGAGGCGCGGAAGCTTGCTTATCAGGCGGCCTTGCTGTTACAGCAGACGACTCGTCGAAATGAGCGCATAGAAAAGCAGATGATCGACATTATGCAGGAGAAAACTCGTGTTTATAAAGCACAGATGGCACATCAGACGGCTTTATTAGATGCCTTCAGTCCATTGAAAATATTAAATCGCGGATACAGTATTGTGTCCAAGGAGTCTATTATACGAAGTGTGACCCAGCTTCAGCTTCGGGATGAAGTAGAAATTCGCTTTGCGGATGGCCGGGCGATCGCACAGATAGAGAACGTAAAGGAGAATGACCATGAGTGAGGAAAAGACATTTACTGATTCAATGAACCGGTTAGATGAGATAACTGCAGCTTTAGAAGCGAATGAATTGGAGCTGGAAGCGGCCATTGAATTGTTTGAAGAAGGACTGAAACTGGTCAATGACTGTGATAAGCAGCTGAAATCATTTGAGAATCGGGTGCAGGATCTTCTACAGACTTATCAGGAGGGTAGTGAATCATGAATGAATTTGAGGATTATTTAGCTACCTGTCTCGATGAACTGCCTGCTTCACCGGTGAAGGATGCAATGTATTATTCGCTGTTAGCCGGAGGCAAACGAATTCGTCCAAACCTGCTTTTTTGCGGTTTAATGGCTTATGGCCTGGACCCGAAAAAGGGATATGCGGCAGCGGCAGCGATTGAGATGATTCACACATATTCGCTTATTCACGATGATCTTCCGGCCATGGATAACGATACCTTGCGGCGCGGTAAGCCAACCTGTCATATCGCCTACGGAGAGGCAACGGCAATTCTGGCCGGTGATGCTCTGCTCACCCAGGCATTTGTGGAGGCGACAAGGGCGAGTGATGATACCAATGCGGTGACGCATATCGTTAAAGCACTAGCAGAATACAGCGGTGCGGAAGGCATGGTATTGGGACAATCCCGTGATCTGGAAGCTCAGGCGCAGCCGGCAAAAAGCATTGAAGCTTTGAAAAATATTCATTTATATAAAACCGGTAAATTATTGACATTGCCATTGCTGTTTGCCTGTCTATTGGCCGGTAAACGGCAGGACCGAGAAGCCTGGAAGCAGATTGGTCAAAACATCGGACTGGCATTTCAAATTCAGGATGATATATTTGATGTGACGGCGAGTGTGGAACTGCTTGGCAAGAGCAGCAGTGATCTTGCCAACGATAAAGCTACTTATGTGAAATTCATGGGAATTGAAGCCGCACAGGAAGAGGTGTCAAGGCTGCTGAATGAATCACGCACGATGATTAAGCAGCTGCAGCTTCATGACAAACCGCTGCTGACACTGATTGATACGATTGCAAAGCGTGAGAGCTGAAAGGAGCGTGCCTTATGAATATCTTTGATATAAAGGGGCCGGAAGATATTAAATCGTTAGATGAAACAGAACTGACGCTGATGGCGGAGGATATTCGCCAATTTTTGATTTTGAGTATTGCCAAGACCGGCGGTCATCTATCCAGCAATTTGGGGATTGTAGAGCTGACACTGGCACTACATTATGTTTTTGATTCACCGCAGGATAAGATTTTTTTTGATGTCGGACATCAAAGCTATGTCCATAAAATCTTAACCGGCAGAGTGAATGAGTTTGCCTCGCTTCGCCAGTATAAAGGAATTGCCGGGTTTCAAAAACGCGTGGAAAGTACACATGATGTTTGGGAAGCCGGTCATTCTTCTACTTCTTTATCGGCAGCCTTAGGAATGGCGGTCGCTCGTGATCTGAATCACGAAGGCTATCAGGTGATTCCGATCATCGGAGATGCGGCTTTGACCAGCGGTATGGCAATGGAAGCCCTCAATCAAATCGGCAGTGAAGGCCGAAAGATGGTAATTGTGTTTAATGACAACAATATGTCTATTTCACAGAATGTCGGAGCGATGGACGAAGCGTTCACAAGGCTGAGAACATCTAAACCGTATAATACGATCAAGACTGATCTAAAAGAGGTTTTATCAATCAATAAGGTTGGTAAATCTTTATTGGAAGGCATGCGCAATATTAAAAATGCCGTTAAGGAAAATGTTGTGGATACCTCGATTTTCGGGGAATTCAAATTGGACTATATCGGACCTGTGGACGGTCATGATCTGCATGATTTAATTCGGGTATTCAAACAGGTCAAAAATCATGAAGGCCCGATCGTTGTACATGTGATTACAAAAAAAGGAAAGGGCTATCCGTTTGCGGAAGAAGATCGCAGCGGTAAATGGCATGGGGTTTCACAGTTTGATCCGGTAACCGGAAAAAGCTTGGCGATGCTTCCGGCAGGTCATCTGTCCTGGAGTGAGGTCATTTCCAATACGTTAGTACGGCTGGCTGCGGAGAATGAGGACATTGTTGCGATAACACCGGCGATGATCGGCGGTTCCAAGCTGCAGAATTTCTTTGATGCCTATCCAAAGCGGTCCTTCGACTGCGGGATTGCGGAAGAGCATGCGATGACGTTTGCGGCCAGCTTGGCACTCAATGGGAAGCGCCCATTTTTATCGATCTATTCATCTTTCCTACAACGGGCATACGATCAGATATCACATGATGTTGCCCGGATGCATTTGCCGGTGGTTATCGGTATTGATCGTGCGGGACTGGTTGGGGAAGATGGTGAAACGCATCATGGTGTCTTTGATATAGCGATGCTTCGACCGCTTCCGAATATGGTGATTGCACAGCCGAAGGACAGCAATGAAGCGCAGCTAATGCTGGCGCTGGCATTTCATCAAGACTCACCGTTTGCGATTCGCTATCCACGGGGAAATGTTCCGTTTACACCGATCAATTTAGATGCCTGTGATATAAAAATCGGCACCTGGACAATTTGGGAGAGTGAGGAACCGAGCAAAGTAATTGTCATTTCCTATGGTCCGGATGTGGATCGGATCATTGCCAAAGCAAAAGTGAATAATAAGCATATAACCATTGTGAATGCCCGATTCTTTAAGCCGATTGACGAGGAAATGCTGGTAACGCTGATTCAGCGGAAGCTGCCGATTATTATTTATGAAACCGATATGCTGTGCGGCGGCTTATCTGATGCGATTCTTTCCTATTGTAATGATAATCAAATCACCAAGCAGTTTATTCGCATCGGTTTGGAGGATCACTTTGTAGAGCATGGTTCACTGCCGCAGCTGCGCAAAGCTGAGCATATTGATACAAATTCTTTATTTGAGGTAATATCTCAATATGATTGAACGGCTTGACAAAAGCCTGGTGGCGATTGGGCTAAGTGATACGCGTACAAATGCACAGGATGCGATTTCACAGGGTCGGATCAAGGTTAATGGTAAGATCATTACAAAACGCAGTCTGTTGATAGATACAGAAGCGGATCGGATTGAATTGGAATCGTTGGCGCAGTCCTTTGCCTCCCGGGCAGGATGGAAGCTGCATGGTGCCTTGGATCGCTTTCAGATTGATGTAAAGGATCGCGTTATCATAGATGTAGGGGCGAGCACCGGTGGTTTTACCGATGTCTGTCTGCAGCGGCATGCCCTGCTGGTCTACGCGTTGGACGTCGGACACGATCAACTGCTGGAACGTTTAAAAAAAGATCCCAGAGTGATCAATCGTGAAGGGGTGAACTGCCGGTATCTCGATGAAACCATGTTTGAAAGCAAACCGGATTTTGCCTGTATCGATGTATCATTTATATCCGTGAAGCAGATTCTTCCCAGCGTTCTAAACGTGCTGAAAGGCCATAAGGAAATGGTTGTATTGATTAAGCCGCAGTTTGAAGCGGGAAAGGCTGCGTTAAACAAACACGGCGTGATCCGCGATGCGAAAATTCATCGTCAAGTATTGCAGGATATGATTCAATTTGTCGAAGAATTGGGGCTTTATGTCCACCATCTGGCGAATAGCTCAATCATGGGAAGAGATGGAAATCGGGAATTTGTCATGCATATATCCAATATCCCTATCCAACGTAGTTTTGATATCTTTCGCATCGTTTCAGAAAAAAACGAAACATGAGGTGAGAAAAATGCTTACATCGATTTATGTTAAGAATTTTATCTTATTTGATGCTTTAACATTAACTTTTGAGAACCATATGTCGGCTTTTATCGGAGAAACCGGTGCCGGCAAGTCACTTCTGATTGACGCTATCTCCTTATTGATGGGAGAGCGCGCAAACGCTTCATTGGTGAAGCAGGGAAGAGACAAAGCGGTGATCGAAGGTGTTTTTCGCGTTGATGAAAACCGTGCAGTGCAAGCAAAGCTGGAAACGGACGGGTATGATCTGGATGAAAACCTGCTGGTTTTAACACGCGAGATTACCAATGACGGAAAAAGCATAGCTCGAATCAATCATCGCCAAACTACCGTTTCTTACTTAAAGGAGCTAGGGCTGCTTTTGTTGGACATTCATTCACAGCATGATACACAGTACTTGCTGAATAGCCGCTATCACGGCTCTTTATTGGATCGCTATTGTAATCAGGAGGAGCTGCTGAATCAGGTACAGGAGGCATACGATGTCTATAAAAAGGCAAAGGATGCTTTAGAAACTGCCCTGCATCAGGATTACAATGAAGATGATTTAGAGTTTTTACAGTATCAGCTTCAGGAGATACAGGATGTACAGCTTCAGGAAGAAGAAATTGAATCGTTGGAAAGCCAACAGAAGCAGATGATGGCATTTGAAAAAATCAATGGTCATCTGCAGGCCTCGATTGAGTCTTTGGATGGTACTCATGCGGTTATGGAACAACTCTATGAAGCATGCCGACAGCTTGATGCGTTACGGGAATTTGATGAAATTGCCGGATGTGCGGATCGCCTTTATGATACCTATTATGGTTTAGAAGAGCAGCTCCAGGAATTGAAATCAATTGCCGAGCATCAGGAATTTGATGAGCAGGTATTTAATGATATACAGGAACGGCTGTTCATCATTCATAAAATCATTCGTAAGTACGGTGGAACCGTTCGTCAGGTTCAGGAGAAGGAGCAGGAACTTGCTTCACGAATTGAGCAGATAACTCATCGCCAGGAGTATTTGGATAAGCAGCAGGCAATCGTAAAAGATGCCGAAGCAAGCTATCGTAAACTGGCAGAAAAACTATCGGTGATCCGCAAAAAACAGGCAAAGATACTGGAAACCGCAATTATGAAAGAACTTGCTGATCTTCATCTTCCGCATGCGGTATTTAAGGTCTGCTTTGAACCTGCATTCATGCGTAATGGGATTGATAAAGTGTATTTTGCGGTTGCCATGAATGCCGGATCGCCTTTAAAACCGCTTCAGCAGGTAGCTTCAGGCGGAGAGCTCTCACGGCTGATGCTTGGACTAAAGACAATCTTCACTTCGCTGCAGGGAATTGATACGGTAATTTTCGATGAAATTGATACCGGTGTCAGCGGCAGTGTTGCTTTGGCAATCGGCAGAAAAATGCAGAAACTCGGACTTAATACCCAAGTATTTTGTGTAACTCATCTAGCCCAGGTAGCAGCCTGTGCCGATAATCAATATCTGGTTGAAAAAAATCAAAGCAAGGATTCTGCCTCGACGACAATCCATGTCCTTGAAGGAGAAGAACGCATTCGTCAGCTCGCCCTGATTGCGACCGGCAGCGATTCTTCCTCATCCATTCAGGCAGCTGCCGAGCTTTATCAAACCGCACAGACTCATTAATGAACCTCCTGTCTTTTCTTCCGTGTACTCGCCTTAGTAGGCTGCGCATGGGTGGGAATACTAATAGACAGGAGGTGAATTTTTATGTGGAAACGAACAGCAGCACTGCTGTTATGTGCCGGTCTGTTCATGCCTTTGACAGTTTATGCCAATTCGGAAATTTACATCGGCGGCGACAGTGTCGGCATCGCGGTACATTATGAAGGAATTATGGTCAGCGGTACGTATACAGTTGAACAAAACGGATCATCCTATAATCCCTCCAAACAGGGATTTGTCAAAGGGGATGTGATCATAGCGGTCAATGATATTAAAGTTAAGACAATGGAAGATCTTTATCAAGAACTGTTAAAATATCAAAAGCCTGTGAATGAGATTGCGGTAACGGTAAAGCATGGTCAGAAAACGATTGACCGAACCCTAACTACAGTGTTTGATGACAAAACCCAGAGCTTTAAAAGCGGTCTGTATGTAAAAGATGAGATAACGGGAGTAGGCACCATTACCTTTTATAATCCCGTTAACGGCCAGTATGGAGCACTCGGACATGAAATCATGGATAATGACCTGAATCAGATTGCCGCGATTGCTGATGGTAAAATTTATTCATCCGAGGTTAACAGTATCACGAAGGCCCAGCCGAATGTTGCCGGAGAAAAGAATGCGACAATCAATTATAACGATCCTTTGGGCAGTGTTTCCAAGAATACCGATATTGGTATTTACGGCGCCTATAAGGATCTTCCGAAGCATGCCAAAAAGTATGAATGGGCATCGCGGGAAGCAGTGCATACAGGTAAAGCTACGATAGAAACGGTATTGAACGATCAGCAAATCAAGTCGTATGAAATCGAGATTACCAAAGTGAATAAACAGGATTCGAAGGATGTCAAAGGTATAGAGTTTACGGTTACGGATGAAAACCTGCTGGCTGCCGCCAATGGCATCGTTCAGGGAATGAGCGGATCACCGATTATCCAAGATGGTAAATTGATCGGGGCAGTCACTCATGTAGTAACTTCTAACCCGGTGAATGGTTACGGGGTTTACGCGGAATGGATGATTCAGCAAACAGAATCTTAAAATCGACTTTTTTCGACCTTCTTTCCAAATTGTGACAAGAAACGACTGGGAAGAAGGTCGCTTTTTTATTTTTTTAAAGAAAATTCTTCAAATTTTTAGAAATTTTCGACATATCTCTAGTGTTTCCGCTTACATAACCCTTATAATTAGACTCGTGGAGGTCGAAAAGATAATGAAAGAGACGATGAAGATATATTTGGTGGATGACAGCAGTGATATGATCCACAGCATGAAAGATGAGTTTAAGAAAAGCAGTATGTTTCAGGTTGTGGGGAGTGCAACGAATGGTGAACAGTGTTTAATTGAACTGCATGGAAAACACGTTGATGTTTTGGTGCTGGATCTGATCATGCCGAAGAAAGACGGTATTCAAGTGCTTCAGGAACTTCGCAGCAATCAGATTCACGCTGATCATATCATTTGCACAACCCCGTTCATTAATGAACTGATCGTTAATGAATTGGATAATTATCATGTGGATTACCTACTGATGAAGCCTTTTGAGATTTGTCAGCTGACAGATCGTCTTGCGATGATTACGGGGATGTCAATGAAAAAGACGATTGAAGGCAATATGATGAAGATCAACCTGGATGAGCATGAAAAGGAACGGGTTCAAAAATTAGAGTTGGAGCAGGATATAACGGATATTCTGCATGAGATTGGAATACCGGCACATATCAAAGGATATATGTATTTGCGTACAGCCATTTTAGAAACCTTTATGAATACGGACTATCTGGGACAGATAACGAAGGTTTTATATCCGGAGATAGCCAGACGCTATATGACTACTTCATCAAGAGTGGAAAGAGCAATTCGTCATGCGATCGAAGTAGCTTGGACACGGGGCAATATTGATGCGATCGACGACATCTTTGGTTATACGATATCTGCCAGCAAGGCAAAGCCGACCAATTCCGAGTTTATCGCAATGATCTCGGATAAACTAAGACTTGAGCATCGGATGAAAAATAAAGGTAATCTTGTCAAAAATTATCGTTGAATCACGGTAAATCACTATCTTAAATGGTAAAAATTCGTTATAATAAATACCATATGAAAAGGATGGTGGCGTATGGCCGGACGGGTTATTTTCCATATTGATCTGAATTCTTTCTATGCCAGTGCGGAAATTTTACATAATACAGCTTTGGAGGGACAACCGGTCGTGGTAGCTGGTTTATCCAGACGCAGTGTGGTATCTACGGCGAGCTATGAGGCCAGAAAATATGGGGTACACAGTGCTATGCCGTTACAAATGGCGATGGATCTGTGCCCCAATCTGGTAATTGTGCAGGGGGATTACAGCTGGTATGAGGAATTGAGTGAGCGCTTCTTTCGCTTCATTCGCACCTTCAGTCAATATGTGGAGCCGGCAAGTATCGATGAATGTTATGTCGATGTTACTGAACAAATCAGTAAATTTGATCGGCCGCTTGATCTGGCATGGCTGATCCAGAATCGATTAAAAGAGGAATTGGGCCTGCCCTGCAGTATCGGGATTGCGCCAAATAAGTTTTTGGCCAAGATGGCCAGTGATATGCGCAAGCCAATGGGTATCACCGTCCTGCGTAAACAGGAATTGTCCCGCAAGCTGTGGCCGCTTCCCATAAGTGATATGCAGGGGATCGGCACCAAAACCGCTCCGCTTTTGATTGCTAACGGTATCTCAACAATCGGTGATCTGGCAGATCCGCAGAATGAATCGAAAATCATGACGCTGATGGGGAAGCATGGCTATGAGGCGATTCAAAATGCTCGGGGAAACAGCACCAATAAGCTTTGCTATAACAGCAGTGTACAGTCAATTTCACAGTCGACGACGACTGATAAGGATATTATTGAATATGATGAAGTGAAAACAGTTCTGATCCGGCTTGCTGAGTCTTTATCACGGCGGGCAAAAGCCGAAGGCATCAAGGGATCATTGATTTCCTTATCGATTCGCTATTATGATTTTACCAATGCGGTCCGAAGCGTTTCGCTGGATCACTATACGGATGATTATCAGGTACTTCTGGAAAATGCACTGCTTCTGTTTGACCGCAACAGTATAAATAAAACGATTCGGCATTTAGGGATCGGTCTTGGTTCACTGTACAGTAAAACAAAATCGATCACCCAGCTGAATATGTTTCAAGAGCCGGCAAAACAAAAACCTGATATATTGGCGGAGCTGAACAAGCAGCTGCAGGGAGCGCCGCTGCTCTATGCCAAGGATCTGACAATGAAGAAAAAAGGCTGAAACTGTCGAGCATATTCACGACTATTCCGCCTTTTTTTTCATATACTGAACCGAGGTGGAAGCATGAGACAAAAGATGTATAACGGGTTTATCCGCAAATATCAAAACGTGTATCTGTTCATTGCTATTTTGATGGTAAGCGGCTTTCTATGCGGCATAATCTATTCCAAATTTATCAATGTGGATGATATCGCACATTTTAGTTCCTATCTCACCACAATCGATAAGGGAGTTGATAAGTATGCCTATTTTGTAAATCAGTTTCTGATGGGCATCCTGTTTGTAATCGGTGTTTTTCTGCTCGGTACATCCATTGCCGGTATTCCGATCATTTCATTTGTTGTATTCACAAAGGGTCTGCAGATCGGATTCTCCTGTGCCTTGTTTGTTTATACATATCAGCTGAAGGGGCTGGCAGGAATCTTCCTGACGCTTTTTCCGCAGGTCATATTTGATGTGCTGGCGACATTTCTCATCAGTGCGGCGGCAATACAGTTGTCGATGTATATCGTTTACAGCTGTACCAATCGCGAAAAACTGGATTTCAAACGATTGTTCAACAGTATATTAAATGATATTTTCATTGCTTTTTTAATCATTCTGGTAGCTTCCTATTTAAAATCTACAGTGGTTTTGGAGCTGATAAAAATCTTTACTAAAATGTAGAACGGTTGGAAGAGTTCCTTCAACCGTGCTATAATCGTAACAGGTGATAAACATGCTTGTTAAGGATGCCGTAGAAGATTATTTACACTATATCAGCGTAGTCGATCAAAAGAGCCTGAAAACAATTGCTTCCTATCACAATGATCTGAAGCAGTATGAATGCTTTTTGACAAATACAGCGCTGATCGATCGGATTGAGGATGTGAATTTTGCGGTGCTGCAGGAGTTTGTCGGGGAACTGGGAAAGGTGAGAAAGCCATCTACGGTGAATCATATGATCAGTACGCTGCGGACATTTCATCAATATCTTACCTTTACGTATCCGCAGATGATCGATCCCACGCTGTATCTGCATAACAGCCGAATCGGCAGCAGACTGCCGAAATATTTTAATGAAAAGGATATTATAAAGCTGTTGGATGATTTTGGTGACAGTGATCAGGAGATCTTTGATCATGCCATCCTGGAGCTGCTGTATGGCTGCGGCCTGCGAGTATCGGAATGCTGTTCGCTGACATTGAATCAGATGCATCTGGAGCAGTCCTTTCTGCGGGTAATCGGCAAAGGTGATAAGGAACGCATGGTACCGATGAATCAGCGAAGCGTTAAGATCATTCGTCAATATTTTGATCTAGTACGCTGCAATTGGGCAGTGAAGCGCTCACCATATGTATTTATCAATTCGCACGGTAAGCCGGTGACCAGACAGTATATTCATACGATGATAAAACAGAAGCTGCGAGAGGAAGGACTTGATGAATCCTTATCCGCACATAGCTTTCGCCATAGCTTTGCGACTCATCTACTAGATGGCGGAGCCGATTTAAGAGTCGTACAGGAGATGCTGGGGCATGCTGACATTGCCACGACCCAGATATATACCCACGTTCAAAACAAGCGACTGAAACAAGCATATGAGCGATTTCATCCACGTTCAGTCAAGGAGGAAGAAAAATGAAACCTTATAAACGTATATTTACGATTGTAATTGATTCCATGGGTATCGGAGCCGCCCGTGATGCTGCTGACTATCAGGACAGCGGTTGTGATACCTTAGGACATATTGATGAAAAAATGAATACCTTTCAGATTCCCAATTTACAGAAGCTGGGATTGGCAAATTTAAAACCATTGAAGCACGTTGCGCCGGTTGCGGAGCCGATTGGCTATTATACCCGTATGCAGGAAGCAAGCTGCAGTAAGGATACCATGACGGGCCACTGGGAAATGATGGGACTGCATATTACATCACCGTTTAAGACCTTTACCGACCATGGCTTTCCATCAGAATTGATCGAAGAATTGGAAAAGCGCACCGGTCATAAGATTATCGGCAACAAAGCTGCCAGCGGTACTGAAATATTGGATGAGCTTGCGGAAGAAGAAATTGCAACCGGCAAGATGATCGTGTATACTTCGGCAGATTCAGTTCTGCAGATTTGCGGCAATGAAGAAACATTTGGCCTTGCAGAGCTTTACCGCTGCTGTGAAATCGCCCGGGAGCTGACGATGAAAGAGGAATGGCGGGTTGGCCGGGTAATCGCACGTCCGTATATCGGGAAACACAAGGGTGAATTCAAACGTACGAGTAATCGCCATGATTACGCACTGAAGCCATTTGCACCAACTGTACTGAATGCCTTGAAGGATCAGCAGTATGATGTTATCAGTGTCGGAAAAATCAAAGATATTTTCGATGGCGAGGGCATTAGCGAGGCATATAAGTCTAAGAGCTCGGTTCATGGCATGGAACAAACGATTGAAATTATGGATCATGATTTTAATGGTTTATGCTTTGTGAATCTGGTTGATTTTGACGCCTTGTGGGGACATCGCCGCAATCCGATCGGCTACGGTGAAGAAATTGAACGCTTTGATGAGAAGCTCGGTACATTTCTTTCTAAAATGAAAGCAGATGATTTGTTGATAATAACTGCTGATCATGGTAATGATCCGACATATTCCGGTACTGATCACACCCGTGAGGATGTTCCATTTCTGGCATACTCTCCATCACATATCGGTCACGGTCTATTACCGGTTACTGACAGCTTTGCGACGATTGGGGCAACCATTGCGGATAATTTCAAGGTCACGATGCCGAAACTGGGCACATCCTATCTGCATCGCCTGAAATAACGATAACAGCCTGAAACGGCTGTTTTTTTTGTTTTCACCTAGTTGTATATATCATTGTTTCAAAGGATCCAAGGGGTTAAATCAATTGACAAAATACGTTGATAATTGTATTATGAAAATGTTATGTAAGGAGCGATATGAAATGTCAGATTGTAATAGTTGTCCAAGCCGTGGGAGCTGCGGCAAGGATGAAAATAGCTGCGGTGTTGTAAATAATCCCAATAATAAAATTAAATATGTAATGGCAGTGATGAGCGGTAAAGGCGGAGTAGGGAAGTCTTCCCTGACAGTAATGCTCGCCCGCTTGTTTCAGCGTTCCGGAATGCAGGTCGGTATTATGGATGCAGATATGACCGGACCGAGTATACCACGTTTACTAGCACTGGAAAAAGAGAAGGCGTATGGAACCAACGACGCAATCCAGCCGGTGATTGATAAAGACGGTATTAAAACCATGTCCTTGAATTATCTGATGGACGATGAAAATCAGCCAGTGGTATGGCGCGGACCGATCATTGCGAATGCCGTAAAACAATTTTGGACAGATGTTGTATGGGGTGAACTGGACGTTTTATTAATTGATATGCCGCCGGGTACTGGTGATGTGCCACTGACGGTTATGCAGAGTATTCCGGTGAATGGTGTACTGATGATCTCGACACCACAGCCGATGGTGTCAATGATCGTCTCCAAAGCAATCAATATGTGCAAAGAGATGAAAATCGATGTACTGGGCGTGATTGAAAATATGAGTTATATCAGCTGTCCTGACTGTGGTAAGCGCATTGAACTGCATCATCATAAGAACACCGAGCACTTCCTGAAAGAGAATGATTTGATGCTGCTCGCGGAGCTTCCTATGACGGATGTGATCGCCAATCTTCGTGATGAAGACAATTACAGTGATGCGGTGCTGAAAGAAATCGAGCAGCTGCTGAGTGAAGCAGTAGCAGTCTTAAAAGATAAGATGAATCATAAGTAAAGTGTCCCGTATGGGACTTTTTTACTGAGAAGAACCCATATGATATGTATTTTTCATATCTAAAAAAAATTACATAATCTACATTATGCGAAGTAATGTATCCTAAATTGAATTGATATCAGGAAGAGTATAAAAGTACCCTATATGATTGTATTTATGATTTTGATGCTGAATTATACAAAAGTAAAAGAAAGGAAGATGATATTCCTTTCTTTTATTACGAGTGAAATACGGATTCTGCGTATGGATAACGATTTTTAAGCTGATCTATTAAAATCGCTTCTTTGGATTTCCAATTCAACGGGATTTTTTCTTTATACCAAGGCTTGCGAACAGAAAAATAGCGAATTCGTTCTCGGGGATTTTTGATCACTTGAATTTTAACACGTTTTGAAGCAGTTTCATTTTGTGAATCACGAACCTGATACAAAACTTCATATCCTCCGACTTTGGATGTGTCAACATGACCGCTGTATGTAATTTTCTGATTTAAATTTCCATCTTCTCGATCTTCTGCAGTTACATCCTCTAAATAGTTAAATGGATCATACTGAAAAATTGTTTTGTCATAGGCATGCAGAATCGGCGGTGTATTTGCAGGCTTTGTAACCGTAACCGTCATGGTCTTGGAATCTGTCGCACCATATTTATCTGTAACTGTAAAGAGAATTGGATAAGTTCCATCCTTATTAGCTATTTCTCCGCTCTTTATGATTTTGCTTGTCAGATCCCCCTCCTCTTGATCATAGGCACTCACATAGCGCATTGGATCAAATGTTTCAACATCTTTTTCTTCAATGATGGGATGCTGATGAATGGTGATGATCGGCGGATGATTTCGAATCGCAGTTTCTATCGTCAAGGCTTTCCCGCTGTATTCGACAAAGGAGCTGGGAATCCATGCCGGAGCGATTGTCCTACCTTCCCGTACCACTCTGCGATTTCGTTCACATCCGGCTTCCTGTACGGCTAAACGGTAGTAGGTCGTATTTGCTACTCTGCGATTTTCAAATATATTTAGATATTTTGTATTATTTTCAAAAAAGAGCTGGTTTCCATATCCATAGGAACATACATTTTTTGTATAGTAGTATTTGCTTTTGTCACCCGGCAATGGTCTAACAAAAGTACCATAATAGCTTACCCGAAGCTGTGTAGCGGACAAGGCAGATATCGCCCGATATTCAAACTCCTGATTTCTATGCACAAAGGGAGCTGCGGTCGGAAAATACAGTGGTATCTGTTCTCGACGATTGATTTGTTTGGCATAGAATTCCAGAGATACCTGATATGACCGGTTCATATCCAATTCACGATACGGAATGATAGCTTTGAATCCGACATTTTTATAGTCATAATAACAGTAATCAGAAGAAACTCGGTATTCATTGTTTCCGCAGCGCCGAACTCCCTGCACCCGCATAAGCTCGGTTTGATCGATTGAAGTAAAGGATGCTTCGATCCGCTTGCGCTGCATACCATCCTCCAGAATTAAAGCAAAGGAGTGTGTACCGGAACCGGAATAATGCTGACTGTCAGCGATAAATCCCCATCCGGTAATTTCAAAACCAGTTGTACCGGCCTGGATTTGCATGACTTCATAAGGCATTTCCGTTTTTGTAATCGCTTTAACATTCACACCATATAAAAATATGGTGAAAAAACTGCATAAAAACATCATGATAAACTTCAAAATAAGCTTCATGATATCCCCTCCCCTTGTCTATACGATTCAGGAAGAATGATTCCTTATATTAATCCAGCTTCGACAATATTTCTTTTAATGTGGCTGCCGCATCATTCAAACGATCAATTTCCTGTGATGTGAGCTGATCATCCAAATATGTTAAAAAATCATGATTCTTTTTATAATAGTTATTCAAGTATATACAAGCATCTGAAGTTAACCGGATCCAAATGATCCGTCGATCGGACGCATCTTGTCTGCGTTCAATAAAATGGTGCTCATACAGCCGATCAATGAGTTTTGTGACCTGCTGCTTCGGAACCTTCAGTGTTCCGGCCAACTGACTCATCGTCATTTCCCGATGGTGTTTGATCGTTTCCAGACAATAATACGTTTCAAGACTCATTTCCTTATGCAACGATTCCTTAAAGGGTCTAACCAGCTTGGCATTCCAGGCAGGAAATACCTGCAATAGATTTTGAATGAGCGCTTCAGTTGATTTATCAGACATTAAATCATACCTTCTTTCTTCCTATAAGCTGCTTGACAGGATACTTGAATCGTGATATCCTTTTTAATTAGTAAATAAAATATGACTATCATAAAATATTAACTTGTGATCAAATTATACAATATTATGATACATGAATCAAATAAATGTAGAGAGGAGATTTGCAATTTGAAGAAAAAGATAGCAGATATAAAGATTTCCATACAAAATAAGTTTCAGTTCAGCACGCTTAGCTTTTTGTTCATTATACTTTATGTAAATATCTTTCAACTGATATTTGGGAAAGAAAACTCTATTGTCGGAGTGATTTTCACGATCATGATGTCTGCCTCGATGGTACGTGACCTGACCGGAGCGATGCTGCGTCACTTTTTCATTCAGACTGTGGTGCTTGTTTGGATGGCAATTTCTGCCTATCTGGTAACGACGCTTCCCGCTGTGCTATCCGTATTTATCAATTTCCTGACACTGGCTGTCATTTTATATGCCTATACATATGAGTATGCCCAGCACATTTATTTTCCCTATATCCTTTCATATCTGTTCTTGATTTTTCTAGGACCGATCAAATTGGTTCAACTACCGACAAGATTGCTGGCGATGCTGGCGGGTGCGGTATCCATTCTATTGTATCAGTGGATCATGGGAAGAAACCGCATCATAGAAACCGCACGTGATATCCTGTCTAAGATGATTGATGAAATTCAAAATCAAATCATTAAACAGCTACTGAATGGAACTGTGAATGATGTTGATGCGGTGAATGATAATCTGCATAAAGAGCTCAGTCAGCTCATCGCCGCAGTATACGATCGCCGAAAAAAAGCTCTGTGTATATCAGAAGCCAGCTTCTCAATGATTGATGTTGGCCGTGGTTTGGAAAGCTTATCACTGTCAATTCAGGAATATATAAAAGAGAATCCGGAAAATGAATTGGAGATCCTACAGAAATTAAATTTACAGCTTCAAGATTTTCAGCGTTACATACATCAGGAAACTGTGGAGCTTCCGGAAACAGAGGATTTGCAATGGCAAGGAGCTTCGGCTATTTTGAAACATCAGCTTCTGTATATCAGTAACCGTTTGAAACGCATGAGTGATCCTAAGCACAAAATTCATTATCGTAAAACTGCTATGACCCTGCGTACGCAGCTTCAAATCGCTCTGAATTACAGTCCGGTAAGAATTGTTTATGCTCTGCGCACAGCATGTCTTTTGGCACTTGCCGTACAAGCTGTCCAAGCGTTACATCTGACTTATGGAAAGTGGCTGTTATTTACCCTTGCTTCACTATCCCTTCCCTATGCAGATGATATTCCAGCTAAAATAAAAAAACGCTTATGTGCAACCTTGATCGGCGGATTTATCAGTCTGTTGATCTATGCCGCAATTCCCTCAATCATGGGAAGAACTGTCGCTATGATGCTCTCTGGTTATCTATCTTTTTATTTCACGGACTATCGCGATACGTTCATCTGTTCAACGATCGGTGCTTTAGGTGGGACGGTGTTATTAAATGTTTACGGTGTTGTATCGGTTGGTTATTTTGTTTTAATAAGACTTGGTTATATCCTTATGGGAATTATGATCGCTTTTATCGTGAACTGTATAATCTCACCATATACACGCAAGCAGGCCACGTATCAATTATGGAAGAAATATCATCAGGTAGTGGAACAGCTGAAATATTCCTGCACCCGTTCGCAAGTGGATGCGCAACTGTATTACAGTCTGGTAATTCAGGCCTTTATGCTGGAGACGAAGCTAAAGGAAAATACCACAAAAGCAGACTGGGCGCGAAGTCAGGAATTCCTTCGTGAATGTCAGTATACGATTCGGCATGCACATCGTCGTTTCATTAAGGGAAATCATAATTTTCTGAATTATGAAATATCCTAAAAAAGAAAAAGACTTCCTGCGGGATGTCTTTTTCATTCTCATTCGTATTCAATAAAGCTGTGCATCTGCGGGATGGTTTCAATACATTCCTCAAGCTGTATCATATAAGCGCTCGGTTTCTTGACAATATGCTCGATAATAACTTGTTCATTCTCATTATCAAGAATAATCCGGTGCTTCACCTGTTTATTATCACGGCGGATAGAAATGATCGGTAGCTTAGGATGCTTCATGATCCGCTTAAGGCTCAAACTTGTGCCGCTTGGATAATCAACCTTGGAAATATGGTGGCTTTCGATAATTTTGATATCCTTGAAGTATTTCGACAGTTCATTGATGTTTCGCTTGATCCACAGCATTCCGATTGAGAAATTGCTTGCCAGCATGCATCCGGTTTCCATTTTCAAAGATATCAGACGCAGCAGCTGTTTTTGATGATCGCTGAAGCCGGTGGTCCCGATGATGATCGGAATCCGATGTGTAAGCGCCAAAACCGCATGCTCAAAAGCTGGTTTTGCCCTGGTAAAGTCAACGACCATGTCCACTTCTTCAATCACATCTGCCAGCCGCTGTCCCTGTGCATGTATTTTTATCAGCTCATGCTGTTCAGAAAAGTGCGCGATAAACGCTTTACCCATTTTACCTGTGCTGCCACAGATTGCAATTTTCATACTATCACCAGTATAGTATATGCAGCTGTCACAAATCAGCGAAAAAAAGAAGCGAAATTTTTCCGCTTCTTATTATGAATATTTATTTTACAGCATCTTTTAATGCTTTGGCTGGCTTGAATCCCGGAGCTTTAGAAGCCGCAATCGTAATTTTTTCTTTTGTGGCAGGATTGATTCCCTGGCGTTCTGGACGCTGTTTTACTTCGAATTTTCCAAAACCGGAAATATCGACTTTTCCGCCATCGTGCAGAGTTGCCGTGATTTCTTCAAATACTGTATCGACTGCAATAGTTGCATCTTTCTTAGTAGTTCCTAATTTTTCTGCCAATGCTTCTGCTAAAGCTTTTCTATTCAAGATTTCATTCATGTTAAATTACCTCCAACTTACCTATATCATAACATCGGGGAATCCATTTTTCAAGCTTTTATAGAGTTGGATGAAAGTTTTATTCTTTTATAAATAAAAGCTTCTATTATTTAACAATCTTATAAAACGATTGCTATTACATTGCCTTTTCCTTTATTCACCAATTTTGTTAAGATATCCTGCAGACGAACTCTGGCTGCTTCAGGAATCATTGATAACTTTGCATTGAGACCATCACGAATCAGATCAGAAAGCTTGCGGCCAAAGATATCAGAATCCCAAATACTTTGATCATCCACACCAGCGTCACGCAGCAGATAATTGATGAGCTCCTCACTCTGCTCCTTACTGCCGATGATCGGTTCAAATGAGCTTTCTACGTCTACTTTGATCATGTGGATGCTTGGAGCGACAGCTTTCAGCTTGACCCCATATCGGCTTCCCTGCTTGATAACCTCAGGCTTTGAGAGCTGAATATCGTGAAGAGATGCGGAAGCAAAACCATAACCGGTTTGTTTTACCATCTGCAAAGCACTGGAAATAGCATCATATTCACGCTTTGCTTTAGCAAAATCCTGCATCAAAGCGATCATCTGCGCTTTATCCTTGATTTCCATACCGATGATTTCTTTTAGAATTTCATTGTAAAGACCCGGTTTTACCGTGATATCCACATTCACCACCCCGGCACCGGTATCAATGGTGGCGATATTGCTGGATTCGATATATTCATTTTGATCCAGTACTTCTGTAATGTTTTCAACTTCACGCAGACGGTCGACTGTAGACATGCTTTCCTGAATCGTTTCATTAAAACTCTTTTTCAGCCAGTGCTCATCATTGAGAACTGCGATCCATTCCGGCATATTGATATTAATCTCCGATACCGGAAATTCATAAAGCGCTTCCCGCAGGATACTGTGCAGATCTTCCTCACTCATGTTGTTGACAGCAATTGCTAACACCGGAACCTCATATTTATCTTTCAGCTTATCTACCACTGCCTGACAGGAAGTACTGCCGACATGTGCGGTATTGACAATGACGATAAACGGTTTACCGATTTCTTTCAATTCATCGATTACTTCTGCTTCAGCTTCAATATAGGCTTCTCTTGGCAGATCGGTGATGCTTCCATCGGTCGTCATGACAATGCCGATCGTAGAATGATCCTGTATGACCTTCTGGGTGCCGGTTTTAGCCGCCTCATTGAAGGGTATCGGATCATCGAACCACGGTGTACGCACCATACGCATACCATTTTCATCCTTATATCCTTTTGCTTCCGGTATAACATAACCAACACAGTCAACCAATCTGACATTTACAGTAAAACCATCCTCAAAATTGATTTGTGCGGCATTATTCGGCACAAATTTCGGCTCTGTTGTCATAATCGTTTTCCCTACGCCTGCCTGCGGCAGTTCATCGGTCATACGGGAACGTTCATATTCATCTTCAACATATGGAATGACGGCTTTCTCCATAAAATTCTTAATAAAGGTAGATTTACCAACTCGTACGGGACCCACAATCCCTAAGTATATATCTCCACCAGTCCGTTGTGCTATATTTTTTAAAATCTCTGTGGTATTCATATGAAATCCTCCCTTAGTCACTTTCAATGTATGTGATTTTCTTAGGGATTATGCCTAAAGGCTGAAATTTACCATGGTCTTTTGTAATGAGAATCATGTGGTGTACCGATTTTCTGTGAAAATGGTGATAAGTAAACAGAAAAATAAAAAATCGGCAGATATTTCACCGATTTATGTATGTGTTTTTATGGTCAGATTCATTGTAAATGACATATTTATTTTTGCCGTGTGATTTGCCATAGTATAATGCCCGATCAGCTTTTTTAAATAATTCCGAGTATGTGACGGCATCCTCCGGATAGCGGGAGATTCCGATACTGCAGGAAACCTCATGATTGGTTTTCGGTATACGAATCAGCTCTTTAAAAGCCCGGATTATTTCATTTGCTTTTTGATCGATCAGATAGTCCACACCGATGTCTTTTAGGAAAATGATAAACTCATCTCCGCCGAAACGGCCGATTACATCACTGCTGCGAAATAGACGGGTAATATGCTGAGCGGTCTGCAGCAGGATCGCATCTCCTTGATCGTGGCCGTATTGATCATTGATGCCCTTAAAATCATCCACATCCAGCATAAACAAAGCTCCCCTGCCCTTGTCTTTTTTTAAATATTCTTCAATTTGATTGCGGGTGGCGCGGCGGTTATACAGATTGGTTAGCGGATCGTGCTTGGCCAGCTCGGCAATTTTTTCGGTTTCCTGCTTCTGATCGTTAATATCAGAGATCATGCCGATGATACACGGTGATTCAGAAGCTTCATCGAATAAATATGTAACGTTGACACGGCACCATAAATAGGTATCATCACTGCAGCGGAAGCGTATATCAGCCTTGGCATACGGACTAGCTTGATCCAGCTTTTTGAAAAGGTTCAAGAATATACTTTGATCTGCCTCTAGGATGCAGCCGGCATCGATCATACACTGGGGAAAACTGCCCTTGGGTGGTTCGTAGCCAAATGTAGCCAGAAAATACTCAGAAACATATAAGCTTTGATCATGACAATTCCATTCAAAGATGATCTCCTTGACCTGATTCATAATCAAATCATACCGCCGCTGGGTCATAACCAGTTTTTCCTGAACGGTTTTTAAAGGTGTGATATCGGTAAATGTGCAATCTAGCACCGGCAGCTTACGGCTGTCCTGGGTGCGAAGCGCTGTAAACAGCAGCCAGCGTATTTCTCCATCCTTTGTCCGAATACGGTATTCATCAGATATGGTATCATTGTCATTTGCTTTTTCTTTCAGCCAAATCCGTTTAAAATCATCTGGATCCATGATACTCGACAGCTTATTATGCTTAAGCTTGGCAAATTCGTCGGCAGTATATCCGATGTATCGGTAAAACCCCTCGTTGGCGACTTGAACAATATGATCCTGATCGGTTGTACAGCGATAGATGCCGCACTTGATACTGCTGTATAACTGATTCAGCTCTTTATTGGCTTTGTTATATGCGGCCTGCGAACGATGCCAGAAGCGCCATAAGAAAAACAACAGCAGCAGGATGATCAGGATGATAAATCCGCCGATCGTTATTGTCTGCTGGAGAATGGCGTTAGAGTGATTGTTTATGACCTGCGCCGGAATAACTGATAAAAGATACCAGTCATTAATACCGATTGGTACATAGTTCATATCGCGATCCATGTTTTTCCAAGTATAGATAATCTCACCCTGCTTGCCCTTTTGGATGCCCTCCAGCACTTGATTCAGCGAGGTTCCATTCAAAAATGTTGAGTCATTGAAATCTTTCGAAATATCATTAAAATCAGGGTCCGCATCTAAATGATTGGAATGGATGATTACTTTACCGTTTTTCTTGGCAATGTAACCATAGCCCTTTCCTTCGAAGGTGTCCAGTGTCAGTAACGCCTGCAGCTTTTCCAGCTTATAACGACCGCTTAAGACACCGATTACTTCACTGTTGCGGAAAATTGGAACTGATATCAGCACATCGTCATTTTGACTATCGTGGAATTTCATCGGATCACTGACGATGGAAGTGCCCTTCAAAACGGTCTGAAAGAACGAATCTTTTGAAAAATCATAGGCAATGCCGCTGGTGGAGATCGTTGTTCCTTCGGGCTTTGAAATTG
This sequence comes from Copranaerobaculum intestinale, assembly GCF_009831105.1. Lineage (GTDB taxonomy): Bacteria > Bacillota_I > Bacilli_A > Erysipelotrichales > Erysipelotrichaceae > Copranaerobaculum > Copranaerobaculum intestinale. The sequence continues at coordinate 528,449 of NZ_WUUQ01000002.1, forward strand.
CCAGCATGTTGAAAGTAGAGGTATTCAGCTGGGTGCGAAGATTATCCATATTGGAGGAATCAAAGAGCTCATCACTCTCATTGGATATATAGTTGGCCATGCTTGCCAGCAGCTTTTGATCAGACTGCAATTTTTCTTTGATCAAAACAGCATTTTGTGAAGCGATCTGACTGTGCAATCGTATCACTTCCTGTTGCGTTTGTCGCTGCAGTTCTGAAGAATAGTATCGCACTAAAAAACTGACGGCAAAAAAGGCGCCGACAATGATCAATATGTCGAACAGTAAAATCAACTGATCTCTTCTTGATTGTTTAAACACGATACATAGCCTTCTTTCACCGTTTAAATGCATAAAGAAAAATAAGTGTGTGATGCTAGTCGTGTTTGATAGGGTTATTTAATGGTACCTACTTCTGCGAGTATCAATTCCTTGTTTTGTTCGGCTGCCCATTTAATACCCCAATTATTCGCAAAAATAATTAAATTGCGGCCTTTTAGATCTTTCACCCGTTTGCTGTCTGAGGTCAGATTTAAAAGATTGGGATCAAGTCCTTCGTTTTCAATCCAGCGTACGCACTGATACGGCAGGATGTCGAGTTTGATATCTACATTATACTCGCTTTTCAAACGCTGTTTCAAGACGTCAAACTGCAATACCCCGACGCCGCCGACGATGATTTCTTCCATGCCAAGATTGAGCTCCTGAAATACCTGAATCGCACCTTCCTGGGCAATTTGAGTAATTCCTTTGATAAACTGTTTCCGTTTCATTGTATCAATTTGCTGAATCCGTGCAAAATGCTCAGGCGCAAAGGTCGGGATCGGATCAAAAGAAATGGGCTTAGATGTATTGCATAAGGTATCGCCGATGGAAAATATTCCCGGATCGAAAACACCGATTACATCACCTGCATAAGCTTCCTCTACGATTTCACGATTATCAGCCATAAATTGCTGGGGCTGAGCCAGCTTGATTTTACGGCCGCCCTGCATATGATAAACTTCCATGCCCTTTTCAAAGTGTCCGGAAACAATGCGCATGAAAGCAATGCGATCCCGGTGGGCTTTGTTCATATTTGCTTGAATCTTAAAGATAAAGGCGGTGAAAGCCTCATCAAACGGACTGATTTCACCGGCACTGCTGTTTCTTGGCAACGGTGAAGTTGTCATTTTTAAAAAATGTTCCAGGAATGGTTCAACCCCAAAATTAGTCAGAGCGGAACCGAAAAAAACCGGGGACAATGCACCGCAGGAAACAGCATTCTGATCAAATTCCGTACTCGCTCCATCTAACAATTCAATTTCTTCACACAGCTGGGCGTGAAAATCATCCCCCAGTAGGTTGCGAATCTTCAAATCATTCAAGTCACCGTTGACACTGTCGACCTCTCTTTGTCCATGGTCACCGCCCTGAAAGGCCAGTACCCGCTTGTAATCGCGTTCATAAACTCCTTTGAAATCCTTACCGGAACCGATTGGCCAGTTCATGGCATACGTCGCAATGCCCAGCTCAGATTCTATATGCTCCAACAGCTCAAAGGGATCACGGGCAGCTCGATCCATTTTATTAATAAAAGTAAATACTGGTATATGGCGAAGCAGGCATACTTTAAACAGCTTCTTGGTCTGAGTCTCTACTCCCTTAGAAGCATCAATCACCATCACGGCAGAATCCGCAGCCATCAGAGTACGATAGGTATCTTCACTGAAATCCTGATGCCCGGGAGTATCCAATATATTGATACAGCAGCCTTCATACTGAAACTGCATGACACTGCTGGTTACTGAAATTCCTCGCTGCTTCTCTATTTCCATCCAGTCAGAAACCGCGTGCTTATTGGTTTTTTTTCCTTTTACTGAACCGGCCGATAAAATAGCTCCCCCATACAGCAAAAGTTTTTCTGTTAAGGTTGTTTTTCCGGCATCCGGATGGGAAATGATCGCAAAGGTGCGGCGCTTTTCTATCGCTTTCTGGTAATCGCTCATACATACCTCCATATACCTGTTTTCAGCGTTTTTAATTATACCATTATCATACCCAATTTACCACTATAAAAAAGAAGGGAAAGCTCCCTTCTTTAATTTATTTCCGGCTTTAATTCCCGGCTCATCAGATCCCGAGCACTTTCCAATGGTTCTTTATTTTCGTAAAGAACCTTGTATACTTCATCAACGATCGGCATATCAATCTGTTTTTCTTTTGCGATATCATGGATGACTTTCGCAGTTCGTACACCTTCTACCGTCTTGGTATTATGTTCCCAGAAATCCTTAGCGCTGTTTTCCTTCCCAATCTGATATCCTGCTTGAAAGTTGCGGGAATGCACACTGGTGCAGGTTACGATCAAATCTCCCATACCGGTCAGGCCCATGAAGGTTTCCAATCGTCCGCCCATAGCGGTTCCATAACGGATCATTTCAGCCAAACCACGCGTTATCAAGGCAGCTTTGGTGTTATCACCGTAGCCGATACCCGATAAGATACCGCTGGCTACCGCAATTGCATTTTTAATGGCTACACCAATTTCGCTTCCTACCTCATCATTGCCTCGGTACACGCGAAGATATTGGTTAGAAAATAAATGCTGTACTGTTTTCGCATCTGCTTCATTCAAGGAAACTGCGCAGATAGTCGTCAGCATGCGCAGCACGACCTCTTCGGCATGAGAGGGACCAATCAGTGATACCACACTGCTCAGATACTGTGCGGGAATATTCTCGCGGATTACACAGGACATACGTTCATTGGTTTCTGGATGAAATCCCTTGCTGGTATTCACGATGATGGTTTTCTTGGTAAGCTGCGGGGTAATTAGCCGGCACACATCTTCAATGGCAATTGTAGGTACCGATAAAATGATGATATCGGCATCCTTTACCACCGCGATATCATTTGTCGCTTTGATATCGTGATTTAATTCTACTTCCGGAAAATATTTTTCATTGCGGTGATGATCGCGGATATCGGCAATTTCGTGTTCGTCCTTGCCCCATATGGTCACATCAACATGATTGTCAGCCAATACCTGGGCAAGTCCGCTTCCCCAGCTACCGCTACCAATTACAACAGCTTTCATGAGTATCCCTCTACTTTCTTTCACGCGCTATAATGCGCAAGGTCGTTCCGGTGAAGTCAAAGGCTTCACGCAAAGTATTTTCGATAAATCGCTTGTAGCTGAAATGAAGCAGCTCCGGTTCATTCACAAATAAGACAAAGGTAGGCGGTGCGACTGCTACCTGGGATGCATAATAAATCTTTAATCGTCTGCCATTATGGGTTGGTGGCGGCGTCATTAACTGTGCATCCATGATTACCTCATTCAGCACGTTGGTTTGAACGCGCATGGTGGAGTAGTCATGCACTTCGTCGATCAAGGGCAGCAGCGTATGTACCCGCTGTTTCGTAAGAGCTGAAACAAATACAATGGGTGCATAGCTTAAATAGATAAATTCCTTCCGAATTTCTTTTTCAATTCGCGCCATGGTCGCATCGTCTTTCTCCACAACATCCCATTTATTGTAAACGATAATAACGGCCTTCCCTGCTTCATGGGCATAACCCGCTACGTGCTTATCCTGATCACGGATGCCGCTTTCGCCGTCGATTAAGAATAAAACAACATCACTTCGTTCAATTGCGCTCATCGCCCGCAATACCGAATATTTTTCAACATTCTCATATATCTTGCCGCGTTTGCGGATCCCCGCGGTATCAATGACAACATAATCTTTGCCATCATGGCGAAACGGAGTATCAATAGCATCTCTGGTGGTTCCCTCAATACTGCTTACGATAACCCGATCCTCATTCAGTATCGCATTCACCAAAGAGGATTTACCGACATTGGGACGACCGATCAGGCAAAATCTGGTCATTCCTTCATATTCGTCTTTTCCCTTGGCCGGGAATGCCGCGACCATCTGATCAAGGATATCTCCAATCCCGATACCATGCACACCGCTGACGGCAATAGGATCTCCAAGACCCAAGGCATAAAATTCGTATATCAAATCCTTGCGTTCACTGTTGTCAATTTTATTGACACAGAGGATAACCGGTTTTTGACTTTTTTGAAGCATCCGGGCAATCATTTCATCGTCGTGAGTCAAACCTTCGATTCCACTCACTAAAAATACAATAACATCTGCCTCATCAATTGCGATTTCTACCTGCATGCGGATCTCTTCACTGAACGGCTCATTAGCCAGCTGAATACCACCGGTGTCAATCAGACGAAAATCCTTAGTAAGCCATTCTCCTTTACCATAAATGCGATCACGGGTTACCCCTGGTACATCCTCGACAATACTTTTTCTCTCACCGATCATACGGTTAAAGATCGTTGATTTACCGACATTCGGTCTGCCAACGATCGCTGCTGTTCCATAAATCATGACACATCTCCCTTGACATGCGCTACCAGATCCATCACCGTTTTTACCACCTCATCGATACTCATTTCTGAGGTGTCGATCAAAACGGCATCTTCTGCTTGCTTCAAGGGTGAAGCAGCACGATGAGAATCCCGATAGTCTCGCTGTTCAATATCTTTAAAAACAGTTTCATAAGAAACCGGGTGTTGTTTCTGCTGATACTCCAGACAGCGCCGTTTAGCGCGAGCCTCAACACTGGCAACCATGTAAATCTTAAGCTCAGCATCCGGCAGAACGACCGTACCAATATCCCTGCCATCTAAAATATAGCCCTTTGATTTGGCAATCTCTTTCTGCATAGCCACGAGCTGCTCGCGTACCTTCGGGAATACGCTTACCTTGCTTGCGGCCGCGGATACGGCACTGTCACGAATGCTGTCACTGACATTTTCATCGTTCATATATACGTTGCCATGTTCATCAAAGGTAATTCGGATTTGTTTAATTAACTTATTTAATGATTGTTCATCATCCATGGCAATGTGACGGCGGCTCGCTTCATATCCGACACAGCGATACATTGCCCCAGTATCCAAATAAGCATAACCCAGCTGTTTAGCCAGGCGCTTGGCAATTGTACTTTTGCCGGCTGCGCTGGGACCGTCAATCGCGATGTTTATTTTCATTAAAGAAGCCCTCCTTCTTTCACCAGCCAGTAAATGACCACTCCGATCACTGCGATTAATACAAAAATCAAAGTGCAGAGAATAATATTTAAAATTCGGTTCGTTTTATCAAGACCATCATTCAGATCCGTCAATTCTCCTTCATATTCATTTAATTGAACTCGCAGCTGCTGGGTTTCTTCAACCAGCTGAGCATGTATGGAATCTGTTGGTACTTCAGCTGCTTCCATGACCGGCTGCGGTCTGTTGATTTTTTCATAAACCTGTGTTGATTCCTTAGGCTCTGCCGCCTTGGTTACGATTGGATCGTCATTGACCGGTTCTAATTTTTCTTCTTTCAGCAGTTCCTGTACCTGTTTGGCAATATCGTCACGAGAAATCGTATTGGTCTCTTCCAGCTTCTGCGCTGGCTGAGGATCCTTTATCTGTTCAACATACTGAGAACGTTTTCGTGAAACATTTTGCAGTTGGCTGAGAATATCGATTTCCGTATCCTCATTTTCCCGCGTTCCCTTGCGGATATTATACTCTTTTACCTCACTGATGAAATCATCCAGATATTCATTGGTAAATGATGAAATCGGAGTATCCAATTCATCCTGAAAATAAGCTTCACGGCGTTCTCGCTCTGGTATATGATTTTCTTCTTTTATATCCATTTTCTTAAAAACGGTAGGATCGATCGTATTTAATTTATTTGCATATGAAGAAAGCTTATCGCCTGAAACAACATCCCCGCTGGATGGGTTTTCTGATTCAATATTTTTTCGCAGATCTTCATATTTTTTTACACGTGATAATTTCTCCATAAAAAAAGCCTCCTAAACAGTTTTATTATACCAAAAATCCAAATGATTGAATATGCTTATCAAAGCTTCTTTTTTAAAAAGTGCTTTTTCACCCAAAAACAGGCATGCGGATTTTGATTTGATCCAAACTATGTTAAGATAAAACCACGAGGTGAAAAAAATGAATACTGTTGTTGAGGCTTTGATTGAAATTCCTATGGGTTCTCAGAATAAATATGAAGTAAATAAGAAAACTAATAAGATCAAATTGGATCGAGTTTTATACTCTGCGGTCTTTTATCCGGCCGAATACGGATATGTTGAAAATACTTTAGCGCTGGATGGTGATCCAATTGATATTTTGGTGTTGACATCCTATCCTACCTTTCCGGGATGCTACATCGATGCACGGATTATCGGTGGTCTGGATATGATTGATGACGGCAAGCAGGATGTGAAAATTCTGGCTGTCTGTGAAAGCGACCCACGCTATGATCACATTCATGATCTGGATGATGTCGCACCGCACATTCTGTTGGAAATTCAAAATTTCTTCAGTACATATAAAACTCTGCAGCCTGGTGAAGTTGAGGTGGGCGGATTTCTAAGCACTGAGAAAACCTTGGAATTGCTGAAAGACGCAAAGGAGCGCTGGGAAAATATGAAAAAAACGGATTGATATCCGTTTTTTTATGCTCTTCCTGAATATTTACCGTCAGAAGTATTTACCAGAATTACTTCATCCTGTTCAATGAACAGAGGAACGCGGATTTCCAAACCGCTCTCAACCTTCGCAAGCTTGGAAGCACTTGTGGCAGTATCTCCTTTAACCGCAGGCTCACATTCAACAACCTGCATCGAAACTTTATCTGGTAAGATAAGTCCCAGCACTTCGCTTTCAAACATGGACACGGTTACATTATCGTTTGGTTTCAGAAAATTCAATTCCCATTTCAGACGATCTTTATTGATCTCCAGCTGTTCATATGTCTCGTTATCCATGAAGATAAGACTATCTCCATCATCATACAGATACTGCATTTCTTTCTTGTCGATATGCGCGTTTTCAATCTTATCGCCGCCGGCAAAAGACAATTCTACGATCGCTCCGGTACGAAGGTTTTTCACCTTAGCTTTTACGATCATACCGCTGCGGGCCTGTTTGTTTTGAGATGACTCTAATACGACAAAGATATTATTATCCTGCTGGATCGTCAATCCTGGTTTTAAATCATTTGAACTAATCATGAACATTCACCTTTCTTTTTTTACACACCCTATATTTTATCGTATTTACGGCGAATGTCAATTTTTTTAGTTACAGCAGACTTTTATATCGAATGGATGATGCAAAGCTGCTTAAACAAAGGAAGGTTATCAAGTAATCATAGAATAGTTCATCTAGTGTAGTAGTGCTTCCAATGAGACTGCGGATCCATTGAAAAAGTATCAAAATCACCGCCGGAAAGACAAAATCCTTCCATTCAATTGATTTACACGTACCTTCCTGATAAAAAAACTGAATCACTAGGAGGGTCAGAAAAAATATTGGAATCAGCCATAGTGAAAAGACATCAATAAACAGCAGCAGTCTGCCCAGCAGGATCATACCGGTAAACAGACCAGTGCTGATCAACGCGGTAAGTAACATGGAATCACCTCTTAAGGTTATTGTGGCAGAGTTTTTTCCGGATATGCAGTTTTCATGATGCACATACAGATATCATCATACTCGATCCGCATTTCGGTGGATTTTCCCTGAGAACTCGTATAACGGACATCGGCGGTCAAATCTTCATAAGTAATCTCAATTTCATAATTATTCCATGATAACGATTCGGTTTTGGGATAATCAGTTTCAAATATTTCTTTTACATGATGAATAATATAAATATCAATCAAATCATCTGGTTTTCTGCTCATAATCAAGCTTTTGCTTCTCAGCATGATGGCAGCGGAAAATATGATTACGATCTGTAATAGCAAAACCGCATACATGCTGACAAAGCCCTTTTGATCAGCAGCCAAGCAGGGCCTGTTTGGTTGTTTTTTCATGAGTGTGTTTCCATCGCAGATAGATACATGTATCTTCTTTATAAAATTGTGCAGATTGAAGATTACTCGAAAATATTTCATATCCCGGACGCTTTACCAATCGATTTTGGTCTATTTGCAGAACACTCTCCTTATCCCGATACAACAAGACTAATGTTTGATCCTCTATTGCCGCTTCACTGCCTTCGGCAAAAATGCGTCGCAGCTGATGGATCATGATTCGATCACTGGTGGCATATTCTTGCTTCGGCACATGCAGCATAGCATTCAGTACACTGAATACCAACGGAGTCAAAAACGCACAAATGCTCAACGCAATGATCATTTCTATTAATGTAAATCCATCCTTATTCAGCATATATTGCTTTCAGCTCCTCTTCCTCATGGCTGATTAACTTCAGCCGCTCCACATGTGAATAGCCCTGAACAGCAGCAGCGGTAATCGAAACGGCAATCACGATACCGAGCATAAAGATACAGATTTCTATTAAGGCAAAGCCATTATTATTGAATTTGCGCATGACCGCTTCCCAGTTGAATAAGTAGCTTTCCTTTTTGTTTTCCGCTGTAACAGGTAATCGTACCAGCATGGTTGACCTTACCTGAAGGATAAATCGTAAAAATTTGTGAATCACAGCTGACGCCCTTAGGCATAGAAACATGTGAATGATTAAGAACCAGTGAGGTATTTTGAACATGAAACGTCATCGTTTGATGTGTCTGTATGGCATTCAGCTGAAGCTGTAGGTAGTGATCCTGCATTTCCATCATAAAAAAATAAAGATTTCCTTGGTGGATGCCATGACTAACGGAAATTGTTAGCAAAATCAACAGCACCATGAGCACAAGGATCATTTCAATCATAGTAAAGCCGTCAGTTGCTTTCAGCTTGTCCATTGACTATCTCGATAGCGGCGCCATTGGGGCAGCGGCGCTGTGAATCCTTTAAATAACCCTCACCAATTAGATCAGATATACTTCCAGGCTTATTCAGCGTTTCCAGTTCATACAGCAAAATTTGTGAGTTAACGACCTCCTTTAGCGCATCACAGCCCTTGTTTTGGATGATTTTTTGTTTCTGCTGAATATTGGGCAGAGTGATCAGAAAAATCAGTGCAATGATGGATAATACAATAATCATTTCCAGAATCGTAAATCCCTTTTTGTTCATAAGCTCCCCCTCTGTTTAAAAGGTATTAAGCAATTCCAACGGAATCAGCATCATGCGGTATATGCAGACAGCAACGATTCCAACAAAGCTATAGGCACTCAGGGTGATACAAGCGGTAATGCGCTTCATCCAGAAAAGCCAGCGGGCTTCCTGTAAAATCATATAGTCATTCAGCAGATCCTCCAGATTGCCGATGGCAGAACCGATTGACAAATACATAATCAGTTGGTGATCGATCAAAGGATGTTGAAGCGCATCCAACAGTTCAATGCCCGCTTCCAATTTTGTATTGATACAGGACGCGATCTCTTGTAAAACATAAGAGTGCTGATGACTGGATAAATGCTGGAAACATATTTTTGTCGATAGTCCGCTATGATGCATTTCTTTTAAATACCCACTTAGCAAAAAACTGTAATACGCAGGGACAAAGGCAACGCGATGACATCGACAGAGTATAGAATAGCGAAATGATGGCTGAAACCGCATGATCAGCAGGAATATGAAGAAAAGTAATAGAATTGCGCCAAGCAGCCAAATGCTGACAGTAACCAAGTGAATCAAAAAGGTAATGCCCGTATCTGCTGTATAATCAGCAAACCCCTGCTGCATCTGAGGAATGACATATACACAGAAAAGATAAAGCGTCAGATAAGAAAAGGTAAATAGAAACATGGGATATGCGCTTTGCTTCCAAAGCTTTTTCTGGATATCATGGCGAAAATCATAGACGCGTGAAGCACAGGCAACACTTTTTGATATCGGCAGAAAACGCATAAAGAACTGCAGCTGATCATAGAAGGTATCAGAGCAGCTGCGCTTCAGAATTTCATCCATGGACATACCGTTGCCGATTGCGGTTTCAAGAAGCAAAGGATCTTTCCCCATCATCTGTAAGGACTGATTAAAGCTGTATCCTTTGTGCAAAAGCAAACCAAAGGATTTCCATTCATTTTGACGAAGTTTCAAGATCGGCAGCTGCTTCTTTTTCTGAAATCCAGCCTTCTTTAACTGCGATTCGGATTTCTTGAAAAATATCCTGATGCTGTTGACTGACTGATTGATTTTGAAGAATCTGTTCAAGACTTTCATGTTCCAGTATTTCATAGATGCAGATTCGCTCCTTTTTTCCCTTCTTCGCAAAGAGCCGTTGGTTAGTAATGGCCGATAGCGTACCGAGCAATTCTTCACGCCTCAAGCCAAGCTCACACAGCCGTTTTACCGCTTCAGCAGCGCTCTTTGCATGAACCGTCGAGAATACCATATGACCGCTTAATGCGCACCGAAAGGCCATTTTGGCGGTCTGAGAATCTCTGATTTCACCAATCATGATCACATCGGGATCATGCCGCAGCAATTGCTTTATTCCCTCCTCATATGTGAAATTGGCTTGCTCATTGATCTGCAGCTGTAAATACTCGTCACTGTGAATTTCTATCGGATCTTCTAAGGTGATAATCTTTAATTTATGATGCGATGCAATTTCACTGAGTATCGCATGCAGTGTAGTGGTTTTCCCACTGCTGGTCGGACCGCTTAAGATAATCATGCCGCTGCGAAATCTCGTCCAGTTTATGAAGCTTCGATTTTGATGCTTATGCGGTGATAGATGGTGAATATCAATCAGTAAGTGATTGTTTAAAATACGCAGTACTCCGGTTTGAAGCTGCGGTGTCATCAATAAACTAAAACGGAAATATAAATTTTTATCCTGCAAAGATAATTGGAAATTACCGGACTGCGGCTGTGCCAAATTACCCAAATCCAGATTGGCCAGATATTTGAGATAGTGAAATAATGAGAGATCAAGCGTTGGCTCATGTAATTCAATAATGCCGCGGATTCCCCGCACACTGATTTTCAGCGTCTCTTGTTTAACTGTAAAATGCACATCTGTAGCATGATAACGCGCCGCTAATTTCAAAAGCAGTTCCAGTTTTTCTCTCATGTAACGCCCTCTTTCCTTCCCCTTTCTATACGGATAAAAGTATAGTATACCTAAAAAAAAGATATATCATAATCGACATATCTTCTAGTATAAATAAGGATTGTGAAGCAATTCTTCCTGAATGGTAGTAGCAGGTCCATGTCCCGGCAGTACAATTAGCTCGGGAGACAGTTTTTTTATAAACTGCAGCGTATGCGTCATTTTCGAATTTGATCCGCCTGGTAAATCCGTGCGGCCGATGCTCATTTGAAACAAAACATCTCCGCAGATCAGATACGGCCCCCATTCCAGCATAATACTTCCTTCGCTGTGGCCCGGTGCATCATAGACGTGAAACTGAAATGCCCCGATTTTCTGAATGCCCGGCATGATATTATTCACCTTGCTTTTCAGCGTGAACGCTTCTTTGAACATCGCGGAGCAGTTTAACGATGCATCGTAAAGCAGCGGTTCATCAAGTTCGCTAATGTAAATCGGACAGCCGTATTCTTTTGCCCAGAAATCCGCACCTTCAATGTGATCAATATGTCCATGGGTCAAAACGATGGCGTCAACAATCCCCTTCGCTGATTCGATATGTTCCCTCACCGCAGGATTCTTGCTTCCGGGATCAACAATCATTACATGATGATCTTCCCAAAGCAGATAACAGTTTGCCTGGATCGGGCCCAATACTAATGTTTCATACTTTTTCATATTTGTCTGTCAATAAAAAAGACCGCAAAGGTCTCTTCTATTTTTTCTCCTTATGTGCAGTCTTTTTGTTACAACGCGGGCAAAATTTATTGATTTGCATACGTTCTGGATGTTTACGTTTATTACGTGTTCCGATGTAGTTCTCTTCGTTACATTCTGAACATTTGAAAGTAATACGATCTCTCATAGTGTCCCTCCTCGTACATGCGTTAAGATTATATCATATAACATATGAAATTGCTAATCTTTTTTATAAAAGTATAAAATGTCTGATTAATTCGCACTTTTTGCCAAATCCGGGTAGTATTTGTAGAACTCTTTCAGGACTCTTGGCATAATATCGTTACTGCAGCTGTTTGACTGGATGTTATCACTGTAAGACGAATTCGGCGCAACACAGGCAAAAGCCAAATTAGGATTCTCATACGGTGCAAATCCAATCAAGGATGCATGGGATGCTTGAATCAGCGTACCGTTCTCATAGAACGGATTCTCGGCAGTACCGGTTTTTGCAGATACTTCATACGGCGTTGCAAGATCTGTTACACCACCGCACCAACCGGTTGACACACAGGTGCGGAACCCCAGCCGGGAACGTTCTAAATTATTATTTTTATCATTTAGCACCGACAATACCTCAGCCTTATTTTCATAAACCAATGAAGATTTATCATTGACTTCATAGGCGCCGGATACGATTCGCGGCTTCACACGCTTACCGCCGTTGGCTACTGTGGATGCGTACTGTGCTAACTGCATCGGCGTATACGTATCAAGCTGTCCGATTGCAAAGTCTAATAACAGACCTGCCTGTCGGCTTAAACCGACATAACCGGTTTCCTCCTGCGGTACATCCACACCGGTTTTTATACCGAGACCGAACATCGAATAATACCGCCGCATCAGATCAAACGTAGACAGATTCAAATTCAGCGGACCATATGGTGTATAAGTGCCACCGCCTAGCTTAATCGCGATATTGAACATATAAACATTACTGGATTTTTGGAGAGCCCCGATTTCATCCAGCGGTCCGTAATTTCGATAAGATGCTTTTTTCGTACCTCCCTGAAAATACATCGGAGCGTCATTGAATACCGTGTTTTTGGTAATTGCACCCTCATTGAGTCCCATGAATACAGTAGCACCTTTGACGATTGATCCCGGCGTATTCGCATTGAGATACGTACCGGAAGCGTACGGATATAGATTTCCGGCATCATCTGTATTGATTCCGGACATGGCGTATACTTTGCCATCCTGAGGATTCATCAGTACTACAAATGCGTTCTTATAGTATTTACGATACTGATTCGATTTTGCGTTCTGCAAAACTTCGGTGAGAATCGCATCTATGGACTTCTGCAGCTCTATGTTAATATTCAACTGCAGATCATAGCCTTTTTTCCCAGCTTTCACCTCATTGAAGGTTGCTTCGCCATCCTTATTGTATTTGATTTCCTTAACGTTACGAGTTCCGCTCAGCAAAGCTTCATACTCCTGTTCCAAGCCGCTGGTACCCACTTGATCGTTTAACGGATAGCCGAGTGCCTGGTAATGAAGCCGGTCCTGAGACTGAATCGTACCAATGTTACCCAATACATCTTTTAATGTTTTATCATACGGATATTCCCGCTTCCACCCACTGGTAACTTCAAATCCGCGAAATTCATTTTGATGTTCACTCAGATAACTGACCTGCTCATCGCTCACGTTGGACAAAATCGTTTTACTTTCATTTTCCGAAACGCTCTGCATCAGCAGCCAGGTCGGATACGCCTCCCGATAATCCTGTGGCAGATCATCAATATCGGCCTGCTTGATTCGTTTCATTTTCAGCTTATCGGCCTTTTCACTGGATATTTCACCCTTCAAAGCCTGCTGCAGCTCATTCTTTGTCAACAGATGATTTCCCTGATCTTTTTTACCGCTGCTGTCGACTGATAAAATAAGATAGAGCTTTTTCCACTCATCATCAGTTGGTTCATATTTACTTTTTCCGAATTGCTTGGTAAATTGAATTGCCAGCTCCCATTCTTCGTCATTTGATACATCCTCATTGGGATAATAGGTAATATTCATCGATTGAATCGTATTGGCAATGATTTTACCGTTGGCATCGTACATCACACCTCGCGGGGTAGAAGAAGTCTGCTTCCTCGAAGCATAGTTATCCAATTTCACTTTATATTCATCGTTTTCCCGATACTGCAGATTGACCAGTCGAAAACTGATACATCCAAATATTATTAAAATTACCAAGCCGCCGATTCGGACTCTCTGATTGATAACTTTATTCATATCCTTTGGTTTTTTCAGCACATCGGAACTGCGGCGCATTTCTTCATGATCTAGCTTTTGAAACGGATTACGAAACATGCACCTCACCTCCATACGCATTATTATAACCATTTTTTTATAAAATTACTACCTGCGATTCGGATTTCACACACTTGTATTTGTACTTCATTACAGTTTTGTTTATAATGTGGTTGAGGTGAAAAGAATGAAACGTACAGAAACAAGAGCGGTTCAGATCGGCAGCCTGCAGTTGGGCCATCAAAACCGTGTTATTATACAATCCATGTGCAATACCCGCACCAGTGATACAGCAGCCACAATATCACAAATTTTACAGCTGGAGAAGATGGGCTGTGAAATGGTTCGCTTAGCAATCATTGATGAGGACGATGCAAAGGCGATCTCTGAAATCAAGCAGCAGGTGCATATTCCACTGGTGGCAGATATTCACTATGACTATCGTATTGCGGTGCTTGCGGCAGAAAACGGTATTGATAAAATCCGCATCAATCCCGGTAATATCGGTGCAAAAGAAAATGTTGAAGCAGTTGTAAGCATCTGTAAGGAAAAGCATATACCAATCCGCATTGGCATTAACAGCGGTTCTTTGGAAAAAGACATTCATGAGCGTGACGGTAAACCGACCGCTGCGGGCATGATCGAAAGCGCTCAGCGTCATGTGAAAATTCTAACTGATTTGAATTTCCATGACATCTGTCTGTCCTTCAAGTCAAGTGATCCCAATTTGTGCATAGAAGCTTATCGACTGGCGGCAGAAACATTCCCTTACCCGCTGCATCTTGGCGTTACTGAGGCAGGAACGGTTATGACCAGTGCCGTGAAATCTACATATGCGCTGGGCACATTGCTACAGGAAGGGATCGGCGATACGATTCGGGTTTCGGTAAATGGCGATCCCTGCAAAGAAATTCCTATTGTGAAATCTATTCTGCATTGTGCCGGGCTGCTGAAACGAGTGCCTAATCTGGTAGCCTGTCCAACCTGCGGCAGAACGCAATTTGATATCGGGCCCGTCGTTGATGAAATAGAGCAGTTTTTACAAGGTATATCGGCAGATATTACGGTGGCGATCATGGGCTGTGCGGTGAATGGTCCGGGAGAAGCAAAGCATGCGGATATTGCCATTGCCGGCGGCCGCAATGAAGGCTTGCTGATCAAAAAAGGAAACATCATGGAAAAACTGCCGCAGGATCAAATGGTTTCGCGGCTGAAAACAGAAATCATAAAAATGGCAGAAGCGCAAAAAAATCAGGAAGCTTAACTCCTGATTTTTTTATCGATGATCATTGTATATCAATCAGATACATTGTCTCAAATCAAGCAGACAGCGGATTTATGAATAACTGCGCTTTTTATTCCCTTTTGATTTTATCTAACAGCTGCTCGTCAAATTGTCCGCTTTTCAGCATTGCAATTTCATATTTATAGGGAGCATGGCCTTCTACATATGGTGTCTCTAATATTTTTACTACATGCTCAACCCTTGGATTATGAACAATTTTATGTAGTGCTTCAAAACCAATTTCGCCAAATCCGATATTCGCGTGACGATCTTTACGAGCTCCTCTGATATTCTTTGAATCGTTGACATGGATGCAGGATAGGCGGGATAAGCCTATTTTCTGATCAAACTCATCTAAGATGCGATCAAAGTCGGTCAGATCAAATCCGGCATCATGTAAATGGCAGGTGTCCATGCATACACCCAAATGCTCTGCGAATTTGCAGTGATCGATCAAATAGCGGATATGGTCAAAGTGATATCCGATTTCACTGCCCTTACCGGCCATTGTTTCAATCGCAACGGTCACATGATCAGCATTTGCTAATGCCAGATCAAGCCCCTCAACGATTCGCTGCAATCCAACGTCTTCTCCCGCCTGTACATGACTTCCCGGATGAAGCACAAGGATTGTCGCCTGTAAAGCTTTTACACGATCAATTTCTTTTGTCAAAAATTCTACACCGAGATCAAAGGTTTCTGGCTTTGTACAATTTGCCAGATTGATGATATAGGGAGCATGAACAATCAGACTGCTCTTTTCAATCGCGTTATTTTCCATCAGCTGAAGCGCTTCCTCAACCTTTAGTTCACCCATCGCTTTGCGCCGGGTATTCTGCGGTGCTCCGGTATACAGCATGAGTGCATTTGCATCATAGGATAACGCTTCTTTAACTGCTCCCAATACATAGTCTGGGGCACTCATAGATACATGAGATCCAATTTTCATTAATTTTCACCCTCCTGTTTCGCCTGCTGGTACTGCTTAGCACGCTCTTTCTTCTGACGGCGAATATCATTTTGAATCAGCTGGCGCTTCGCTCTTCTGCGCATTTTTTCAATTTCCTGCTTCTGTTTTACTTTATAGCCAGGCTTCACCTTGGTTTTGCGATGCTTCACCTGCTTGGCAATTTCCGCCTGCAGCGGATCAGCTTTGCGAACCCTTCCCGATTCAAATAACGGCTTTAAATCATTCCATCGCTGATTCTTATAGGAACGATGCGCAAAGTGAATGCCTCGCTGCTTCAAATTACGGATTGCGGCTTCGTCCTGTTTCTGGTACAGCGCATAGCAAATACCGTCGTGACCGGCTCTTCCGGTACGACCGCTGCGGTGGATATAAAAATCAAGTTCACTTGGAAAGCCCAGTGATACAACATGACTGACTCCTTCAATGTCAATGCCACGGGCTGCAATATCGGTCGCTACAACAAATGATTTTCGTGAATCGGCCAGTTCCTTCATCGCCTTGTTACGTTCCCGCGGGGTCAAATCACCATGGAGCTCAATAACACCGTAATTATGGTCCCGCAATGTCTGGGCAGTTTTTGCGGCTTCCTGACGGGTATTCGCAAAAATCAGACAGATATAAGGCTGAAAGCCGGGCAGGATATCGAGTAAAGCTTCTTCATAACTCTTATGACGGCACGGTACTAATATGTGTTCAATTTGCGGCTCAAAAGAATCAGTATCCTGTATGCGGATAATTTCCGGATGTTTCATATATTTTTTCAAAAAGAGCTGAAGCTCCTGCGGAATTGTAGCGGAAAAACTCATCATTTGCAGATCCTTGCGCATTCTGCCGGCAATGGCATCCACATCCTTCAGAAAGCCGAATTCCAGTGTCATGTCCGCTTCATCAACCACCATGATTTTCGCACTGTCGACGCGAAGCGCCAGATCATTTAAAAACAGATCCTTGATTCGTCCCGGTGTACCAATGACGATATGCGGCTGTTCTTTCAGAGATTCGATCATGCGGCTCTTTTCAAGTCCGCCGATGATCAGCTTGATGCGAAGGGACGGGCAGACTTCATTCATGATCTGACAGCGCTGATACAGTTGAATCGCCAGTTCTCGGGTCGGCGCGGTTATTACTGCCTGAACCTGGCTGCTTTCAATATTGATGCGCTCCAACAGCGGGATTAAAAATGCATGTGTTTTTCCGGTTCCGGTTTTAGAAATACCGATGATATCCCGACCTTTACAGGCAGGTGGTATCACCGCTTTTTGAATTGGAGTCGGCGCTTGGAAATTGTTATGTTTAATAAAGGCTCGTGTATAATCCTTTAATTGATAATCTTGATAACTGCTCATATATTTTCACCCTTTCAAAGTGATTTCACTTAGTAACGTATTTTATTATACCATAGGTTACGATATTCAATAAGAATTAGCATACTGGAATTTTAAAAAAAAAGCAGTATAATGGAATTCATAGGACAAGGAGGCAGCCATGGAGATTATAAAAGTAACCCCCCGCGGCTACTGCAAAGGTGTCGTAAGGGCCATTTCAATGGCCAAAGAGGCGGTGCAGAAATATCCCGATACACCTATTTATGTGTTGGGAATGCTGGTTCATAACCGCTATATTGTAGATGCACTGAAACACATGGGTATTCATACGCTGGAAAGCGATACCAAAAGTAAAATACTACTGCTGGATGATATCGAAGAGGGTGTCGTGATTTTCACCGCTCACGGCATAGACCCGAAATGCATCGAAAAGGCAAAAGCAAAGGGATTAATCGTCATAGATGCTTCCTGCCCCGATGTTTTAAAAACCCAGGAGCTGGTCAAAGAAAGATTAAAACAGGGATATGAGATACTATATATCGGTAAAGCAGGTCATCCTGAGGCAACAGCCGTATGCTCATTGAGCGATCATATCCACCTGCTGACATCCCTTGCGGATCTGAAATCAGTGAAGCCGGCGGACAAGGTCTTTGTAACAAATCAAACTACCATGTCCTTTCAGGATATTGAACAGTTCTTCCGACAAATTCACAAGCGGATACCGCAAGCTGAATTTTCGCAGGAAATCTGTAATGCGACAAGAATCCGTCAAGAAGCGGTAGCAGCCCTAAAAAATATCGATCTATTATATGTAGTCGGAGATAAAGCTTCCAACAATTCAAACCGACTTGCGGAAATTGCCCAGGCAAACGACGAAATTCGACAGGTATGTCTGATTGAGAACGCCTTAGATATCGGTTTGGATCAGCTCGCGGATGTCAAGCGCGTTGCGGTTACCAGCGGCGCTTCAACCCCAACCTATCTGACCGCTCAGGTCATCACATTTCTGGAACAGCAGGAAAAGCATATTTATCCAATAATCGATATAAATAAAATGCTGTAAGAAAAAAGGAGTGCTAACTCCTTTTTCTTACGTCTGCAAGTTTATTTCGAATGCTGATCAGCTGCTGCTGATAATCAAAATACTTTGGATGATTGATTGGCATTTGCTGTAGGATGGTTTCCAGTTTCGTCAAACGAAACTGCCAATATGGCAGAAAGCTTGCCTGCTGATCCAGGCCGCATCCAAAGCAAATTTCTGCTTCACTCAGCGGTTCATGCGCGGCTGTATTCATATCGATCATCGTATAGAAATGGCCGTCCTTCACAAGCCGCTCCTGGATAATTGTAAAGTGATGATCACTGATCCACCGCCGCAGCTCTTCGACGCCGGTATTGGCTTGCAGAATAATGTGACGAAATTGATAAAGCTTTGATAAATTCTCTTCCAGAATCATTTTGATCGTATCAAATCCCATACCGGCGATAATCGCCGTATCAGCATCCTCAGGCACCTTGGAAAGACCGCCGCCAAGAATAGCAGTGATCTGATCCTGCAGTCCCTGTTCCTGAATCAATGCTTTTGCACGATCTAATGGACCAACTGCAATATCACACGCATACGCTTTGGTAATGATCTGATTTTGAACAAGAAAAGCCGGAAGCAGTGCATGGTCAGTTCCGATATCGGCCACAATGCTTCCCGGCTGGATCATATCAGCAAGCGTTTGCAGCCGAAGACTGAGTTTACTCATTATGGCTTATCCACAAAATCCTTCAAACGCTTAGAGCGAGTCGGATGCTTCAGCTTACGCAGTGCTTTTGCTTCAATCTGACGAATTCGCTCACGTGTTACGTTAAATTCTTTTCCTACTTCTTCTAATGTCCGGGTACGTCCGTCATATAATCCAAAACGCAGGCGCAGCACTTTCTCCTCACGCTCTGTAAGTCCCTGCAGCACGGTGTTAATCTCATCCTTCAGCAGCTGATTGTTGGCATATTCATCCGGAGATAATGCTTCCTTATCCTCAATAAAATCACCTAAATGGGAATCGTCTTCCTCACCGATCGGGGTTTCCAAAGAAACCGGTTCCAAAGCGATCTTCTGAATTTCTCGTACTTTCTCCGGAGAGATGTTTTCCATTTTCGCAGCAATTTCCTCTGCCGTAGGATCACGGCCCAGATCCTGAACCAGCTGACGCTGAATCCGAGTTAGTTTGTTGATGGTCTCAACCATATGGACAGGAATCCGTATCGTTCTGGCCTGATCGGCAATCGCTCTGGTGATCGCTTGACGAATCCACCAAGTTGCGTAGGTTGAAAATTTGAAGCCTTTGGTGTAATCGAATTTTTCAACTGCTTTGACCAAGCCCATATTTCCTTCCTGGATCAAATCCAGAAACAACATGCCCCGTCCAACATATTTTTTTGCGATGGAAACAACCAGACGCAGATTGGCTGCGATCAGCTTCCGCTTAGCTTCTTCATCCCCAGCCTGAATCCGTCGCGCAATCTCCGGCTCATCAGCCGGATCCAACAGATCGACCCGTCCGATCTCTTTCAGATACATTTTGACCGGATCGTTGATTTTTGTATGAGCCGCATTGGCGAAGGACTGCTCCAGTGTTTCAATATCGCTGGCAAGCGCGTTAAAATCACTGTCTTCCGTTTCCTCCTCTACGTCAATATCATCATCAAACAATTCCAGGTCGGCATTAATATGCTCAGCATCGGGAATGTTGGAATCATCTTCATCATCCGTAATGCTGATATTGTTTTGGGCGAACCACAGCAGCAGATCTTCACTCTCCTGATCGTTTAGATCCAGGTGTTCAATCGCATCATCAATATCTTTTTGATTTAAGAATCCGTTGATTTTATAAGATTCTTGCAGTTCGGTTTTTACATCATCCAAGGATTTAAATTCCATTGAGGTCTCCTTTTTTGAATTCTTATCGGTTTTCTTCATTCAGTATACCCCCTCTTTCGCGAATCAGTCGGTTTTTTTCATCCGCAAGTACAGCTTTTTGTATCGGATCGTGCATTTGTTGAATCTGATCATTCAATTTTTTGATCTTGTTGTCTATCAAACTGGATTTGCATCGTTTGATGTCATCACGGAGAACGTTCATATCGATCTCTTCCCGCGCCAGTTCCCAGTTTGCGATTTCCAACAGCAGATCCTTTACTTTTTCTTCTTTGATCAGATCAAGCAAGTCTGCCACGATCAATTCCGTATGTGTACGATAGTAATCAATTATATAAATAGCCAGTTGATTACAAGTGTCGTCTTCCATAAATCCAAGTTCATCCCGATAGATATTGCTGGCGGCGACACCGCACAGCATCTGCGACAGAATCTCATGCTGCGCCCGCAGTGCTCCGTCTTTGGGGTATGTCAGATAGTTTCTTCGGGCAGCTGCCCGCTTTCTGGGTGCATGTGATACCTGAGCTTCGTTTACTGTTTGACGCATATCGAAACCGGTCAGCTGCAACAGCCGCATATAATGATTCGCTTTTTCAAAATCATCCGGCATGGAAGCAATGGCATCCGCCATCTCCTGCGCAAATGCTTTTTTCTGCGAGTAATTTTCAAGGTTATACTTTTCACTTAGATACTGAAACAGAAAATCGATCCAGGAAATCGTCCGTTCACTCATCTTTTTCAGTTCATCCAAGCCGTATACTTCAATAATTTCATCGGGGTCGAGTCCCACTTTGTTTTCTACAATTTCAAAGCGAAACAGATTATTGATCAGCATACCGAGCTTATAGGTTGCACTCTGCCCTGCCTGGTCTCCATCATAACATATTACCACCGGCACATTCAGCCGTTTCATCAGCTTCAGCTGCGCTTTTGTACATGCAGTACCCAATGTGGCTATCGCGTTATGCATACCTGCCTTCTCAAAGGCCAGCACATCCATGGCGCCTTCTACTAAAATTGCTTTCCCGCTTTTTTTGCATTCCGGCTTGGCCCGATGATAGTTAAAGATCAAATTACCCTTTGTGTATATCTTGGTTTCCGAGGTGTTTATGTATTTCGCATCATCGTTATCTTTGATACGGCGAGCAGAGAAGCCAACCGGTTTGCCGTTTTCATCATGAATCGGAATGGTAATACGGTTGGTGAACACATCATACATGCCCATGCTTCCCATCCGTGCGACATTCGCCGCAATCAGGTCTTCATCCGCGTGCTTTTTCGCATGCAGGAAATGATAGACCTCGTTATCCGGAGGGTTATATCCAAGTTCGAATTTCTTAATGATCTCATCACTGAGCCCACGCTTATGCAGATAATCCTTTACCGGACCTGCTCGGGGTGCATCCAGCTCATAGCAGGTAAATTCAATCATATCCTGATGAATTTTATGCAGCTTGGCGGCATAGGGATCAATCGGTCTGGACGTATTTTCCAGGCGGCTATGATCAAACACAACACCGGCATAATCTGCTACTTTCGCGACAGCCTCAATAAAGCTAATCTGTTCATAACGCTGCACAAACGAAAATACATTACCCCCGGCACCGCATACAAAGCATTTAAAAATCTGTTTATCTTCATTGACGGACATAGAAGGATCATGGTCATCATGAAAAGGACAAGTACACCAATAATTCTTGCCCTTCCGCGTCAGCGGCTCGTAGCGAGATATCACATCAACGATATCCGCCTGCGATCTGATTTCATTGATTTCCTGTTCACTTAATCGCGTCAAAGAATCACCTCATTAAAAGCGGATACGTTTTGCCAGATAGTCCTGCAGCTCGTTGATAGCAACCCGTTCCTGTTCCATCGTATCGCGATGACGCACGGTTACGCAGCCATCGTTCTCTGTTTCAAAATCCACCGTGATGCAAAACGGTGTACCGATTGCATCCTGACGGCGATAGCGCTTGCCGATACTGCCGGATTCATCATATTCACATGCTCCAATAGGAGCTGCGATATGGAAGACCTCCATTGCCTTTTCGCTCAGTTTTTTGGAAAGCGGCATGATGCAGGCTTTTACCGGCGCTAAAAACGGATGGAAATGCATAACGACGCGGGTATCGTTTTCAAGCTGCTCTTCTTCATAGGCGTCACACATGAAGGCTAACATTAAACGCTCTACCCCAACCGCCGGTTCTACGCAGTAAGGGAGAAATTTCTCACCCGTTTCCTGATCGAAATATTCCAGATTTTGCTTGCTGGTATTTTGATGACAGGTTAGATCATAGTCGGTACGATCAGCGATGCCCCACAGTTCGCCCCAGCCGAAAGAGAATTTATATTCAATATCGCTGGTACCAGTTGAATAATGAGAAAGCTCTTCCTGAGTGTGTTCACGAATTCTGAGGTTTTCGGAAGCAACGCCCAGGTCAGTGAGAAATTTCATACAGAAGTTTTTATAATATTCATACCATTTCATATCTTCGCCAGGACGCGTAAAGAATTCCAGTTCCATCTGTTCAAATTCACGGGTACGGAAGATAAAGTTACCCGGCGTGATCTCATTACGGAAGCTCTTTCCGATCTGACCGATGCCGAACGGCAGTTTCCTGCGGGTTGTACGAGATACATTTTTAAAGTTCACGAACATTCCCTGAGCCGTTTCAGGACGCAGATATATAGTATTTTTGGAATCCTCGACCACTCCCTGGAAGGTTTTAAACATCAGATTAAACTGACGGATATCAGTAAAGTCATGACTGCCGCAGTCTGGACAGGCAATTTTATGTTCACGGATATACTCCATCATTTTTTCATTGGTCCAGCCCCCAGGGTTCACTTCTCCATGACTGTCATCTTCAATCAGTTTATCCGCACGATGACGGGTATGACAGTTTTTGCAATCCATCAGCGGGTCACTGAAGCCGCCGACATGGCCGCTGGCCACCCATACCTGAGGATTCATCAAAATCGCTGACTGAATGCCGACATTATTTGGACTTTCCTGGATGAATTTCTGCCACCAGGCCTTTTTGATATTGTCTTTCAACTCTACCCCAAGCGGTCCAAAATCCCAGGTATTGGATAAACCGCCGTAGATTTCCGAGCCTTGATATACAAATCCGCTGTTTTTCGCATGTGCTACAACAGTTTCAAACAATTTCTCGTTCATTTTGCATCCTTTCCGAAGAAAAAATCACCATCAGGTGATGACTTCTGTAACTTCTTAATTTTATATATAAATATACAGTATATTTATACCATTTTTGATTACGCATTGTCAATAAAAAATCCAGCTGTATGCGATGTTTTTTCAGAAAGTAAATGAAAATAAATCACAGCTGGTTCAGTACGTGAATTTTGATATATTCTTTAAAAATACTGCACTTTTCAAAGCGGCATTGCCATATTCAGAAAGCAGTGATAACAGGATATCAGCATCCTCATAATCCCATGATGCACTGTCATCGATGATCGACAGATGTTCGATTGCCGCATGATTGATCAGACGAAATTTCTTCAGCTGTTCCTTCGTGCGTTTTCGATCATCTTCACAGCGATAGCAGCTGTGACAGACAAAGCCTCCATCACAAATAGAGATGCCCTGAATATGCTCCCGGCTGCCGCAGCGTACACATCCCTCCACTTCCGGATAAATTCCCTGCATGCGCAAATGCAGAGCCAGAAATAAACAGAGCACACCATAAGGCTGCGTTCCCTTTTCCAAAGCGTCCAAGCAGGTATCTACGATTTTAAAATATTCGCTGCCCTCATCCATCGTCTGCGAAACGACAATTTCACAAATCAGCGAAGCAATCGCCGATAGCAGCAAATGTTCACGAAGGTGCCGCCGGCTTTTCAGTCCCTGTGCGGTTTTCAGCGTATACAGTGATCGCTGTTCATGAGCATTGTATAAAATGCGCGCCAAACTGTACGGCTGTATCGCACCGGCATTTTTACTGTTTCCCTTATTGGCGCCGCGGGCAATCAGGTTGATTTTTCCCTGTTCACTTAAACCGCAGATCAGCGCGTCGTGCTCACGGTACTCCTTATAACTTAAAACAAGCATATCACATTGCTCATTCATACTCGTCTTCCTTATATCCAAACTGCTGCAGCTTATTGGTGCGGTTGCGCCAGTTGTGCTCGACGCGAACATACAATTCCAAATCAACCCGCTTATGAAACAGCTTTTTCAGATCTTTCTGAGCAGCCATACGAATTGCTTTGATCATCGCTGCCTGTTTCCCGATGATGATTGCTTTTTGTGAATCACGTTCGACGATCACCAGGGCTCGGATGTAGCATTTGGTTTCCTGTTCATCAATTTCCTCACAAAGTACAGCGATGGAATGAGGTATCTCTTCTTCGGTTTTATACAAAATTTTTTCTCGGATGATCTCCTGCACCTGGAACGTCCGTCCGTGATCACTCACCTGATCCTCGGGATAAAACATGGGACCTTCTTCCAAGTACGGTAATGTTGTTTTTAGCAGCTCCTCCAGATTATCTGCCTGTAGAGCGCTGATCGGAATGATCTCCTGAAAATTGTAGCGTTTCTGCCATTCCGTAAGATTTATCAGAACTTCTTCCTTTTTCAGACGATCAATTTTGTTTAGCAGTAAAAAACATGGTGCATCACTGTTTTTGATCCTTTCCAATAGAAATTCATCACCACTGCCGAAGGGCTGCGAAGCATCCACAATCAAATACACCACATCCACGTCCTGAAGTGCGGTAAAAGCATTCTTATTCAGCGTGCGTCCCAGCTCATGGTGCGGCTTATGAACGCCCGGCGTATCAATAAAGACATACTGTGCTTCTGCGGTTGTCAGAATCCCTTGAATATTATTACGGGTTGTCTGCGGTTTGGGGGATATGATCGATACCTTTTGTTTCAGTAAGGCATTTAACAGCGTACTCTTGCCGGCATTGGGACGTCCGATGATACTGATAAAGCCAGTTTTCATACGTTCAGATCCTCCTGTCCAAACGCAAAGGGAAGCAATTCTCGAATGGTTGTATCCATCTCGGATTCTCGATTGCTTAATATGATCGGCGTTTCCTCCTCCAGCAGTTCGCTCAATACCTGCCGGCAGGAACCGCACGGTGTACCGATTCGCTCTCCATCACTGACGATCGCCAGCGCTTCAATATCCGCTTTGCGATATCCTTGCGAATATGCAGAAAAAACAGCGTTGCGCTCCGCACAGATTGAGGATCCGTACGCTGCATTTTCAATATTGGCTCCCAGTATATAATTGCCGTCCTTGGTTGCGACACAGGCTCCTACATGGTAATTGGAATAAGGCGCATAGGCATGATCCATCGCCTCAAATGCTTTCGATAACAACAATTCACGATTCATAAAATTTTTCCTCCAATAATCAATAAGCCGACCAGCAGAGCCCCGATCGAAACGATCAGCACCGCTGCTGCGGCATAGTCTTTAATTCGTTTTGATGCTTCGTTTATATGGGGTGCACTCAGATCGCACAGCCGTTCGATGGAACTGTTCACAAATTCCATGGCAATAACCAGTGCGATTACCAGGATCAATATCATCCATTCCATAACCGTAAAGCGAAACAGGATACCCGCCGCTGCCGCCAGCAATGCAAAGCCGCATTGGATACGAATACTGGAATCGTGACAAATACCGTGAAATAAGCCCTCAAAAGCATAGCGGAATTTTGCAGCCAGTCTATTTACGAACGATTTCATCCAATATCACATCCTGTAAATGGAACATCGCTTTTTCCTGTGCTTCCTCCATATGATCATAGCCCAGAAGATGCAGCATACCATGGGTAAACAGAAAACAGCATTCTCGTTCAATGCTGTGACCGTATTCTTCAGCTTGATCCCGAATCGCCTGAACATTGATAAATATGTCCCCTAACTCCTTTTCCTCGCCCATCATTTCATACGTTTCTTCAGCATCCTGCAAAGCGAAGCTGATGACATCCGTAGGATGGTCGATCTGCCGATAGTCACGGTTGATTTCATGAATTGCCTGCGGTGTAACAAAAATAATCGACAAGCTGTAATCATCAGCCAGTTTCAATACCGATTCGGCTCGTTTTGCGATTGTCTCAAAGCGGGAGGTATACTCCTCCCAGCACGCTTCCTCACTTTGATTGATGATATTGATTTCCATATATCTGCCCTCATATCTTACTTACAGTGCCATTATACCACAGTTCGTTTATGCTATCTAATTTTTATACACAACCATTTTTCAGTTTTCTTTTTTTACAAAAATGTAATTTTTCTATATAAGAATTACTTGTTTAATGGTAAAATAACATCGTATCGTAAGATTTAAGGGAGGCACATCCATGTTACCTGTCGCAACAGCAACAATGTCCTGGTCGTCCATTCACTGGGATTTGATTATCGGGGGCTTTGCCCTGTTTTTATTCGGAATCCAGTATATGGGAGACGGATTAAAGAGCATAGCCGGTGATAAATTACGCGATTACATAGACAAATATACATCAAAACCCTGGATGGGAATCATCATCGGGGCTGGTATTACTACCTTTATCCAGTCAAGTTCGGCTACCACAGCCATCGCGATCGGATTTGTAAGAGCCGGATTAATGCGCCTGGATCAGGCGATCGGTGTGATCATGGGCGCCAACATCGGTACCACGATCACCGCATTCTTAATTGGTATGAAGGTGGAAAAATTCGCTTTGTACTTTGTTTTCATCGGCGTGCTGATCGTCGTATTCTCCAAGCGCAAGAAGGTCACCTATCTCGGCGAGATTATTTTGGGTTTTGGCATCCTGTTCTTCGGCCTGAAGCTGATGGGCGAAGAATTAGGAGTCTTCGGTCAGCTGCCGCAGTTTAATGATTTTGCGGAGGTCATGGCCAAACAGCCGATCCTGGGCTTATTAGCCGGTACCTTGATGACCGGCTTGGTTCAATCCTCAAGCGCCGTGATCGGGATTACCCAGAAGCTATATGAATCCGGTGCTATAACGATGGTTGCGGCCCTGCCATTTGTATTCGGTTCCAATATTGGAACGACGATCACCGCGATCTTTGCGGCGTTAGGAGGTTCGCTTGCTTCAAAGCGGGCGGCGGGCGTTCACGTTATGTTTAACGTCTTAGGAACCCTGATTTTTATGATCTTCCTATATCCGTTCGCAAAGCTTATTACTTCGATATCAGCATCGATGAATTTAGCTCCGATGATGCAAATTGCCTTAGCGCATATCATCTTCAACGGCATCACGACGATTGCCGCCTATCCGATGATTCCATTTATGGTAAAAACCATCAAACGCATTATTCCGGGTAAAGAAACAGAACGTATTGAAGTAAAGCTGGACGATTTGGATCCTCGTCTGGTCAATTCACTGCCGGCCGGAGCGCTGGGCATCTCCAAGCAGGCCACGATCAAAATGGGAGAGCTGGCAATCGATGCGATCAAAGAGTCCCAGGAATACTTCAATACCCGCTCTGGAAAACACAACGAAGCAGCTCGGCAGTTTGAAGACGCAATCAATTCATTGGATTTAAAGATTACCAAATACCTGATGGAAATCGCTCATAACAGCTTGGGTGAACATGATATGGATCAATTTATCGATAACCTGCAGGTTATTAAAAATATCGAGCGAATCGGTGATATTACGATGAATCTGAATGAATTTTATGAGCTTGCCTATGAAGAAAAGGATAAATTCTCCAAAGGTGCCAGTGAGGATATCAACGAAATGTATGAAACGGTGCTGGAAATGGTCAACCTATCCCTGCAGTTCTTTGATACCCGGGAAGAAAACATCGTTGCGGTACTCAATGATAAAGAAAACTATTTGGATCTGATTGAAGAAAAATCCCGTCAGCGTCATTTCAAACGCATGGCAAAGGATGAATGTACAGCAGCTATCGCAGCCAGTGTTTACATCGATATTCTGAGTAATTTGGAACGTCTTGGCGATCATACCGTAAATATTATAAAAGTTATTGATAAAGATATTCCGATGCATACCAATGCAATTTAAAAGGACTTTGAAGTCCTTTTTTTATATGGATTAGTATTGGCGGCGGTTGGTCTCTTTAATGATATACAGCGGTCGATGTCTGGCCTCGGCTACATTTTTCGCAAGGTATTCACCAAAAATACCGGTGAACAACATCTGCATACCACCGATAAAAAACAGCAGACAGATGATTAGGAATACCTTATCAAATCGAAAAAACAGGATATACAATAAAATGATAAATCCCACCAGGCAGAAAATCAATCCAAAGACGGCTGCCAGCAGCAGCGGTACATTGGAAAAAGCAGTAATTCCCTCCAGCGCATATAGAAAAAGTGAGCGCATTGACCACTTACTGGTTCCCTCCTGCCGGTTCACATTTTCATAATCAATCCAGATCGTTTGAAATCCGATATAGGAAAACAATCCTTTTGAGTAACGGTTTACTTCATGGAAGGACAATAGGCTGTCAACCATCTGACGGCTCATCATGCGATAATCGCCTGCTCCATCATCCATTTTCACACAGCAGATCGCATTAATGAGCTGATAGAACTTACGCGAACAAAAATTGCGCAGGCTGCCTTCTCCGGTGCGATCCACCCGATGTGCCGCTGCACAGTCTGCTCCGCTTTCCTGCAGGCGTTCATACATTGTTTTTAAAAGCTTTGGGGGATGCTGGAGATCGGCATCCATAATTACCACATAATTCCCTCGGGAAGCTTTTAACCCGGCATACATGGCTGCTTCTTTACCGAAGTTGCGGGAGAAAGAATCATAATAGACATGGGGATCCTGATTAGACAGTTGGTGGAGAATTTCAAGCGTTCCATCGGTACTGCCGTCATTGACAAAATGAAATTCATACTGAATCGGCATATCCTGTACAACCTCGCTGACCGCGGTATAAAAATGCGGCAGTGCCGCTTCTTCATTAAAACAGGGAACCACAATGGTTACTATGTCCTTACAAGCATCAAACACATCCATCCTCCATTCATGACTAGTATGTCCGAACGCTGCTTTCTTTATCAGAATTTATAAAAAAACAGACGTTAAGTACTTCCGTCTGCATTTTAATTGATTTCTTTATCCAAAGTCGTAATGCTGTCCCTTGATCAAGAATATAGTATGTTCACATATGTTGATGATATGATCCTCACTGCGTTCGATGTTGCGAAGCATTGCTGAAATGGAGAACAGATGACGATATGTTTCAATATCCTCTTTTTCCAGCAGCTTTGTTTTCAATTCATTCAGCAGAATCTTGTTTTTGCGATCATCCTGCGGTAAAGCAAAAGCAGCTTCGACATCACGTTTTTCATAGCTCTCTAACGCATTTTCCAGCATGCTGATATTCTGTCTTTCCATTTCTACAGCATATTCACATACAGAGGAGTCAATCGCATCATGACAGATCATATAGGAAGCAATGCCTTTGGCATAGTCTCCAATGCGTTCAAGCTCGGTAGCAATTTTAATTGCGGTGATGATGCGCCGCAGATCGGATGCAACCGGGGCAAGCAGGGCCAGTGCAGATATCGCCTGATCGTTTACTTCTTCTTCCAATTTATTAATATATTCATCGGACTGTATGACTGCCAGCGCGTTGTCGCGATTATTCTCCTCAAACAATGTCATCGCCTTTTCATGCATTCTGATAACTCGGCATCCCATTTTCATAAGGGTTGCTTCCATACAGTCAAGTTCCTGATCAATTTTTACCATATCGGTACCTCCTATCCAAATCGTCCGGTGATATAGTCTTCCGTGCGCTTATCAGCCGGATTTTGAAAAATATCTTGAGTCGTATTGAATTCCACTATTTCACCTAGTAGAAAGAATGCAGTATCATCACTTACCCGTGATGCCTGCTGCATCGAATGCGTGACAATGACGATTGTATATTCCTGCTTCAGTTCCTCGATCAATTCCTCGATCTTTGCGGTAGCGATCGGATCCAAGGCGCTGGTTGGTTCATCCATCAAAATGACCTCCGGTTCCATCGCAATCGTTCTGGCGATACACAGACGCTGCTGCTGTCCGCCGGATAAAGCCATCGCACTTTCATGAAGCCGATCATGAACCTCATCCCATAGGGCTGCCTGTTTCAAAGAACGCTCTACGATCTCACTCAGCAGCTTTTTATTTTTAATGCCCTGACAACGCGGCCCATAAGCAATATTATCAAAGATGGACATCGGGAACGGATTCGGCTTCTGAAAGACCATACCGACTTTTGTCCGCAGCTCGACGACATTGACCTGACGATCAAAGATATTCTCGTTGTCCATCATCACTTTGCCCTCTATGCGGCAGCCTTCAATCAGATCATTCATTCGGTTCAGACAGCGAAGAAAGGTGGATTTACCACAGCCGCTGGGGCCGATCAGCGCAGTGACATGATGCTTACGGATATCGAGATTGAGCGATTTCAGCGCCTGCTTCGCTCCATAATATAAGTTCAGGTTTTCTACTTTAAAAATTGTTTCCATAAGTCCTCCTTAATGCCATTCCTTCTGCAGCCGGCGGCTGATCCATTTTACTCCGATATTCAGCAGGAAGACAAAGATCAATAAGATAATTGAAATTGCCGATGCCAGCTCGAAATTTGGCTGTTCTCCGCTCATGATCGACCAGATGTGCACGGCCATTGATGTACCTTGGGTGAGCAGTGTCGGAGCATCGCTGATAAAGGTTCCCATCGTATAAATGAGGGCAGCGGATTCACCAATCACCCGGCCAATGCTTAAGAGCACGCCAGACAGAATGCCCGGCACCGCACATGGTAATATGATCTTGAATATTGTCTGAGATTGATTGGCACCCAACGCCAGAGATGCATCCCGCAGATTCTGCGGTACGACCAAAAGCGCTTCTTCGGTCGCACGGATAATGGTCGGCAGCAGTATGATCGACATCGTAATGCCGCCCAGCAATACGTTGGTCGTGGTAGCGCCAAATGCCTTGGTAATCGGGAACAGCACGGTAACGCCCATCAGTCCGTAAATAATGCTCGGTACTCCGGTCAGCATCTCAATGCCGGTACGGATCAGCTGATTGACACGATTTTTTGTCGCATACTCATTCAAATAGATGGCTGCCGCAATGCCAATCGGCAGTGCAATCAGCAACGATACCAGAATCAGATATCCAGTTGCGATAATCGAACCTCGGATCCCTCCGCCGGCAGTTTTGACATATGCGGATGTCAACGTTTCAGCCGTTTGATCGAGATTCTTTACCACAGTTTCAGCATTTTCCGACAAAATTGTGCCAGTGATGCCAGCCGTACCGTTTTGATCCTCAAAGTCGATTTTTTCAAGTCGCATGCCAACCTGTAAATTCAGTTCTTTCCCCTTATTCTGTCCTGCACTCCCATCCACGACTGATGCAAATGGTGATTTCGGATCAATATATTCGATCAGCACCTGTTTTTCTTTTTCATGGGAAACATGATCCACCAGCGCAATTCCCCATCTCCTTGAGAAATAGGCCTCATGACTTAAATCATCCGGTTTTTCATATTGGGAAGCAGTATTGTGATCTGCTGAGCTCTCAACTATATAATTTTTCGACCAGTAATCATTTTTTAATAAATCCCAATTAATCAGCGAAGAACCTTTTGAAAAGGTAAAGACAAAGACCGATAATAGAATCAGCTCACAGAGCAGGCTGGCAAGATAGGTAATGCCGTTTAAGGCCATATCGCTCTTTCTGATATTGCATTTCTTCATCCGGACACCTTCCCTATCTTTTTACGAATTGCATTCAGCAGCAGATTGGACAGCAGAATAACCACCATCAGCACGATGCCTACGGAAAAGCGGATATCATAATCCAGCCCGGTTGTTTCCTTCAAACCGGACAGCATGGTACTGGTCAGCGTGCGGGTGATATCAAATGGATGAAAGGTCGGACCGAACATTTTATTGCCGGCAACCATCGCAACTGCTGTCGCTTCACCAAAAGCCCGTCCGATCCCCAGAATTGCTCCGGCAAAGATACCGGATTTCGCGCTGGTCAAAACCACCTTGAAGCGCGTTTGGGTCGGCGTAGCCCCAAGAGCCAGCGATCCCAGCTCAAGATCTCGATCAACCGCCTGAATGGCTGCTATAGATAAAGAGGTTATCGTCGGTGTGATCATAATTGCCAATAACAGAATGACCGCCAGCTGTGAACTTCCTCCAGCCGTTGATAAACCAAGACCAGCTGCCATATTCATGACCAGCTTGGTGATGACACCGGCTGCGAATACACCGTATACCACAGAAGGAATCGATGCCAGCAGTTCAATGATCGTCGTCATGAATGATGCAATCGGTTTCGGTGCAATCTTTGCGATGAACAGTGCGCTCAGCACGGATATCGGAAATGCCAGCAGCAATGCCCCAAACGATGTCAGCAGCGTATTGATAACAATATAACCGACTCCATATACACCTTGATCCTGACGCCACTGAGTTCCAAACATAAATCGAACCAGTGATACATCACCGTTAAGAAACGGCGTGATACCCTTTTGTGTTATAAAAATGACAATGATCGCAATCGCTGAGGCCGAGACCAGCGCTGCGGTAAAAAACAGTGCCTTCAATATTTTATCCCGGCGTATTTTATGTCGATTCCTTTTTTGATTTCGATATGACTTTACATTTGTTCTCACTTCATCACCTGTTTTCTATAAATTCAACAACAGCTCATATGAGCTGCTGTTTTTTTGTATGGCTTTGCTGCTACTTCACATCTTTCCAGTTTTTGATTTCACCGGTAAAGATTTGTTTGATCTGCTTTGCATTCAGTGAGGTAACCGCTGTATTCTGATTGCTGATGATCGCTACTACCGCATCGATACAGTACTGTCCGCTCATCATCGCATTCGCTGTATTTTCTTCACCCTCAAATGCTCTTGAGGCAAAGCCGATATCCGCTTTATTCGGTCCATCCTTCTCAGCTCCCAATACCCGCTTGTAGCCATCGCTGGAACCGGATTGATTCATAGCGAATTTATAATTGCCGGCCATCGGTGAGAATGCTTCCAAAGCTCCCTTTAAGGTTTTCTCTACCGAAGTGGAGCCCGCCGTTTGAATCGTGATCGCACTGTTGTCCTGATCGACAATCGGATGATTCT
This sequence comes from Copranaerobaculum intestinale, assembly GCF_009831105.1. Taxonomy (GTDB): domain Bacteria; phylum Bacillota_I; class Bacilli_A; order Erysipelotrichales; family Erysipelotrichaceae; genus Copranaerobaculum; species Copranaerobaculum intestinale. Next base: position 562,129 of record NZ_WUUQ01000002.1, read on the forward strand.
TTTTCAATTCAGCCCACGGCTTGCCCTTGGATTTATCAACGATACCGCCATTTTTCTCAACTACCAGCATCCCTTCCGTGGAATTTTGCATATAGTCTAAGAAAGCCGCTACCAGCTGCTCCTTAGCATCACTTCCGAAATCACCCTTGGCACGGGTTACAAATTCAAATGGACGCTGCAGCTTGTAAGTATTATCCAATACTGTATCCTGACTTGGCTTTACTCCATCATAGGCAAGCGGTGTAACCTTGTTTGCTTCAAAATCCGTCGATAATGAAACATAACCGATTCCATATTTGTCAGTACCTACCTTTGTAGCCATATCTCCGTTGGAATCCACAGTAACTGCCTTTTTCGTCAGTTTTCCCTCAAAATCATTTCCCTTTTCGAATGCTTCTCGAGTACCGCTTGATGCATCACGGGAGTAAATTTGGATCTTCCCTTCAAAATCCTTACTGCCGGTTTCTTTTCCATCATTGACACCACACCCGACTAAGAGCAGCGCCATTGCTGCGACAAGCAACTTTTTCATAATCTTTCCTCCTTGATTACGGGCATATCATATCGTTGTTTTATTACTAAAAAATGAATGTTCTGTTAAATTCCTGTTAAATCTAACCTTTATTATTTCCCTTTTAGGAAGTTTTATCAGGAAAAGCTTTTTTCGATTCAAAAAAACGGCTTCATGCAGATACTCCAAGATTAACTGTAACTTTTTCATAAATCATTCCGGATCCGCAGACATTCATTGATTTTGTCACGTTTCTTCATAGATAATATCACGGATAAATAAAGGGGTAATACATACATGAATGATAAAAACAAACGACTGGCCTTATCGCTGGTAGAAAATAAATTATTCAGCAATCCAACACTGACGTATGCACAGATCGAAAAGCGGACAGGATATTCACGCAGACAGCTGCTCCGCTTTGCCAAAAATTTAAAAATATCCGATAAGGAAACCATGCTGCGCCACGGCAATACCGGGAAACGTCCGGCGGCTTCAGCGACAACAGATGAAATACGTTTTCTGAATGAATTTAAAAAGCTGCATCCCCAGACAACCATTGCAGAGTTCAAAGCAATCTATGAAAAAGAAGTGATTGAGAATCCCGCCTATGCGAAAGAGGTTCGCAAATATCATCTTAAATCACGCAGCTACTCTTTCTTTCAGCGTTTTTATCAGGATTATCATCACCAATCTCCAGTCGTAAGCAGTAGGAATGAGGAAATGAAAAGGGTTCTCTTCAATGAAGGGAAGGAGTATGGAAGTTGTGTCTGTATATCTTCAATGCTGTATACCTGGATTCATACTGATCAAGTATGCTGTCTGCATCTATTGTATGATGAAGTCACCAATTCCTTGTTATGCGGCTGCTTTTCACTCCATGAGGAGGAAAACTGTTATCTGTCCTTGCTGAAACAGCTATTGGTACAGTATGGGATTCCGGAAAATCTAATTTTTATAGTCGCGGAAACATCAATCTGTAATAACCTTTGTGGTAAGCTGAAGCGTATCTGCAAACGCCTTGGAATGGAGCTGCTGATGAATCCAATTGATCATCGCAGCAACAAGGTCTTTGAACAGGTTGCCTGGCTTATAAAAAAGAATCCGCTGTATCTCGTAAATTCATCTTATGAGGAAATCAATCGCTATTTCAATGAAGCGTTCATTCCAGTTTATAATCGCTGCTATGCCCGTCCTACCCTGGCTGACAACGGCTTTGTACCGCTTCCTGATAATGTGGAACGCCCCTATCTGATCATGAAGTTTCTGCGTAAAACTGACCATCAGGGCAGATTATCCTTTCACAGTCAGCTCTACGAGCTTTATGATGAATACGGCAGTAATGTGAACCTGATCGATACCGAAATTGTCTTACAGGAGGATATATTTAAAAATACCTTACGTGTCTACTATGGTAAACAGAAGCTGTATCCGGTTCTCTGCATGACCGTAACCCAATAAAAAAGACAGGTTATCACCTGTCAAATGCATTTCAATTTAATATGAAAAGCGGTTCCTTGATTAACTTTGCTTTCTACCTGAATGGTTGCGCCATGGGCTTCAACAATGGATTTCACGATTGCTAAGCCAAGCCCTGAGCCACCGGTATGACGGGAACGGTCGCTGTCGACTCGATAAAAACGCTCGAAGATCCGATCAAGCTGTTGATCACTCATGCCGACGCCTTCATCCTGGATCGTTACAATGACATAATCATCATCACCCCGGGTACGAACCGTAATGGTACCGTGATCACTGTATTTAATCGCATTAGATAATAGATTTACAAGAATCTGAGAAAATTTCTGCGGATCCAAGAAGATTTGTCCACACCAGCCAAAATCCGTCTTAAGTACCAGTTTTTTCTCCTGCGCCAGCGGTTCCATAGTTTTCACGGCGGTATTCAACAGTTCTTCCAACAATACATGATGCCGGTCAAGAATCGGATCACTGATAGACATGCGGGATAATTCCAGCATATCCTTGACAATCAGATCCAACCGCATGATTTCTTTTTCAATCTGCTCCAGAAAATCTTTCTGTACCGCGTCATCATTAAAATCATCACGATTCAAAATTTCGACCATGCCGCGGATCGCTGCGATCGGCGTTTTTAATTCATGCGAAGCATCCGCAATAAAACGCTTCTGCATCTTTTCCCCAAGCAATGTCCGTGTAATATCCTGTATCAGAATCAGACAGCCGCTGAATCTGTCGTGTGACAGGATCGGCACACTGACTAATTCATAATCCCGCTCACGAATCCGTTTCTGTTTGTTTAGTTCCTTCTCAAAAATAAACGCATCTTTCAAAAACTCCTGGATGGTCTTATCAAAGCCATTCTTCAAATATGTCATTCCTTTGATATCCGTTAAAGAACCAAAGGTTTCCATACGAGTATTATATAGGACGATCTTGCCAAACTGATCAAGCATCAGAATCGGATACGGCAGTGCCTGAACCATGGTCAGCAGCTGTTTCTTCTTCATTTTGGCATCATTGGTAGTCGATCGGATCTGATTCATGAGATCCTGGCTTTCCTTTCGTCCTTCTTTTTCGATTTTCGTTTCACTGAAAAACCAGATGGCTCCGCAGCCAATCACCAATATGGTGATTAAAACATAATCATTGATTGCAAAATACGCCTGTAAGGAAATGCCGCAGATCCAGGCAGCCAGCAGCAGTAATACTTTTGTTTCGGTTTTCAATCATTCACCTCCAGTATGTAGCCTACTCCCCGTGATGAGCGTATGGCCACATCCGCCTTGCTGAGTTTGCTGCGGAGCTTAAAAATATGCACATCGACGATACGAGTATCCCCATCATAATCAAATCCCCATATATCGTTTAAAATCTGATCTCGGGACAGTACGATCCCTTGATTGCGAACCAGATATTCCAATAGATCAAATTCCTTTTTCGTACAGGTCAGCACTTCCTTATTCACGGTAATTTCCCGGCGCCGTAAAGAAATATGCACCTTCCCGGCATCTAAGCCATCCGCTTCCCGTTTGCCTAAACGCTTTACGTGTGCCTGGATACGCGCCAAAAGCTCCCGCGGTGAAAATGGTTTCGTGATATAATCATCAACCCCGGCATCAAAAGCCCGCAAAATATCGCTCTCATCATCGCGTGCTGTCAGCATGATCATAATGCTGTCAATCCCGGCACTGCGAAATTTCTGCACCAGCGTAATGCCATCCATTCCCGGCAGCATCCAATCGATGATCATCACATCGAAATGCTCCTGCATGCCTGACCGCAGCGCTTCCTCACCGTCTCTGCACTCTACGATTTCATAATCGGCACGCAATAGATCATAAGCGATGATCTTGCGAATATTTTCTTCATCCTCAATTAATAAAATTCTTACTGACATTCATTTTCCCTGCTTTCATAACGTTCAATGATTTTTTGTACCAAGGGGTTGCGCACCACATCAAGCGAAGTCAATTCCGCAAACGCTATGCCCTTGATTCCTTCCAAGATCGTTTTGGCGTCCATGAGTCCGCTGTCCTTTTTCTTGATTAAATCAATTTGTGTAATATCACCGGTTATTACAATCTTGGATTGAAAACCCATTCGGGTTAAAAACATCTTCATTTGGGCACGGGTCGTATTCTGTGCTTCATCCAAGATGATAAAAGCATTATCCAGCGTACGTCCTCTCATATATGCAAGCGGTGCAATCTCAATCACTTCTTTTTCGATCAGCCGCTCTACCCCTTCATTACCCAATACATCGTTGAGGGCATCATACAGCGGTCGTAAATACGGATCAACCTTCTCCTTTAAATCACCGGGAAGAAAACCTAAATTCTCACCGGCTTCCACTGCCGGCCGGGTCAGAATGATTTTTGATATTTCCCCTTTTTTCAATAGGGTTGCCGCATAGACCACCGCCAAGTATGTCTTGCCGGTACCGGCAACACCGGTCGCAAATACAATTGGTTCTTTTTCCATACAGCTGCACAGATAACGCTGACCCATGGTTTTGGGATAAATCAGCTTACCGCTCATCGTTCTTCCGACTGCCTTTTGATAAGTCGTGCAGAGCCGGTCTAACTGTCCGCGCATCGCGAGGGTTGCACAGTAGATGACATCGCGTTCATTTACAGCAATATCATGGCGCAGCATATCACAAAGCGCCCGAATGGTTTCCTGTATCTGTTTCCCCACCTCATTAGATGTTCCAATTACAATCAGTTCACCGTCACGCAGTGTTATCTCACATGCAAACAGATCTCTTAAAATCTGCAAGTAAGCATCGTTGGTGCCGCAAATCTGATGCAGCTCATCCATGCTGATATCTCCTAATTCAAAATGATATTTTTCACTCATGCAGTACTCCTATCTGGGTGTCGATATATCCTCATATACAGTATATAAAACACTTAGCCTTATTGTACCCGCATCTTCTTCGAATTGCAAAATATTTTCTTTCTGGATGCGATCCCCCTTCAGAAAGTTATCACTGATTTTGAGCCTTGCCTCAAACAACAGCTGATAGAAATCAAATGCCTTGGGAAGCCTGCTGCGAGGCATCGTTACATCAATTTGATTCCAGGTGTACCCATAAACTTTTCCTTTTACATAGAGCTCCTGTGGTTTCTGAAAGCTGTCCGGCATGATATTAGACACCAAAATATCACCCTTTTTAACATAATCATTGATTTTAAACATTTTATTGCCGTGCTGCAGATCAAATCCGGCTATGACCGCATCCTTACGGGCAATCAGTTCTTTATGAGATAATTCTTCGATTTCCGCAAATTCCTTTGGGGTATAATAAATCACATAACGGCTGCCCTTCTTCACGATCTCCAGCCATGCAATATCATTTTCCAGCTGTTTTTTCAGTTTTGCCTTGACATCCTTTACGCCATGATCTGTAAACGGCGGAACCTTATCCATCTTCACTAAAGTCTTACGTATCAATTCTTCACTTTCCTGTTTATCCCCGCGGATTTCCACCGCAAACACCGTTTTGGATAATCCAAACCAAAGCAGGCATGACAAAAGCAGCGCCAGTACTCGGGATGGACGACGCAGATTACGCATAAATAAGCCGATCGCTCCGGTTGTACGGCGCAGCCGAGCCGTTTCATAGACACGCTCAATATCGTGACGCTGAAACGGTGACGCATAGAAACGAAGTTGATGATGCTCCTCATGTACATCATAAATGACCCAGTCATGACGGTGTGCCATCTGTAAAAATCTGGTGAGTGATGTATGTATGACCCATTCATCTAACCCGATGATCTTCTTATTCATGAAACATCACCGCTTCAAATATTCCCCGTATTGCGATCTCATCCTTGCTCATCGCTGTGATTTCCAGCTTTTCACCGCGGATGACAACGCGCTGCTTCTTGGTCTGAATTTCAATCTGATGACTGTCAACATTTCCGATTGCCGTGTAATTTTCAATCATGATCTTATTATACTCAATGGATATCACAACATCACCTCTCTATAAAGTACGCAGAAAGATGCTGTTTTATGATGCATCCGTTATTTTATAAAACCAACAAAAAAAGCGGACATTCCGCTTTCTTATTTTCCGCGACGTGCTTTACGTGCAGCCTCTGATTTCAATTTGCGACGAACGCCCGGCTTTACGTAAAACTCTCTTTTGCGTGCCTCAGCAAGGGTTCCATTTCTTGATACTTGTCGTTTAAATCTACGTAAAGCATCATCAAGAACTTCGTTTTCTTTCAGTACAACTTTCGGCATTATTTACCCTCCCTTCTGATGCAAGCACACTTATTATATATAAGAATCTGGTAAAAAGCAATAAAAATGTAAAAAGTTTCTTTATTTAAAGGCTATTTTTCACTTTCTTTGCAAATATCAACCAAAATCTCTACTCTTTGTCCTCGGATTGCTCCTCAAAATCTTCTTCTATGCCCAGATAATAGCGGCGCAGTACATCATGTGCAGCGGCGTGATCCCCCATCCAAGCTTCGGTTCCATGAAGGCGATCCATGAATACTTCATCACCTTTACCCAAAATCAGTACCGTATCATTTACATTGGCTGACTCAATGGCCTGACGGATCGCATCATAGCGATTCTCAATAAATATACAGTTTGTATCCACGACCCCGCTTTTGATCTCATTGGCAATTTCCCGCGGATCTTCATCACGCGGATCTTCTTCCGTTAAAATGATCGAATCACAATATTTACTGCTGATTTCACCGAATACTCTGCGCTTCTTTGTATCCCGTTTGCCGGCCGAGCCAAATACCGCGATAATGCGGCGCTGCGGATCGGTAATGCTGTCAGCATACTCATATATTTTTTCAAATCCATCCGGGGTATGGGCATAATCGACGATTACATTAAATGGTTGACCTTCATCTATGCGCTCCATACGGCCGTCTACCTGCTCGATATGATCCAAGTAAGGTATCATTGCTTCTAAAGTCATACCTGACTCACACATGCCCGCAATTGCGGCCAGCAGGTTATAAATATTGTAGGATGCCATGAGATTGGTATGAATTTCATAGGTCTGACCATGAGCGGCCAGCACAAATTCACTGCCATTGGTTTTCAGCTTAATATCATCAGCCCGATAATCTGCATCATTGGCAATACCATAAGTCACGACCCGCGCATTGCATACCTGCCGCAGCTCATCATAGTAAGGATCATCGACATTCAATACACATACGCCATCCTTTTTCACCATTTCAAACAATTTCTTCTTTGCATTGAAATAATTCTCCATCGTACCGTGATAGTCAAGGTGTTCATAGGTCAGATTGGTGAAGATCGCTACATCAAAATCAACGCTCAGTACCCTTCCCTGATCTAAACCATGACTTGATACTTCCAGTGATACTGCCTGCATCCCGGCATCTACCATGTCTTTCAGCGTTTTATGAATAAATATTGCATTCGGGGTCGTATGCTCCGGCTGCAGGTCTACATCTCCATAGCGGATCGCAATGGTTCCGATATAACCGGTCGGCATATAATGGTTAAACACATCACGAATCACCGTTGTTGTGGTGGATTTTCCGTTGGTGCCGGTAACGCCGAACACCTTCAAATGACGGCTGGGGTGATCAAAGAAACGGGATGCCACCTGATTCATCGTCGTCAATACATTTTCTACCTTTATGTAAACAATATCAGCCTTGGTTTTTGCCAGTGGCTTACTGTGAACTATGCATATCGCTCCGTTTCGGATTGCCTGATCGATAAAATTATGACCGTCATTGATCATGCCCTCCAAACAAAAATACATCGCTCCCTTGCTCACATCGCGGGAATCCATGCTTAACGATTTGATATCCAGGTCTGGTGCCTGATTAAATATTTTTGACAATAACATGAGGTTCCTCCTTATTCACCGATCAGCACATCATCCGCATCCAAATCGATCAGCGTGACTTGCTTCATGGTATGTAAAGCTGTTTCATCGCCCGCTACCTTCACCGGCAGATATTCACTGGTATGACCAAACAGCCACCCTGGCTCTTTGCTTTCTTCAAGCAGTACGTCTACCGAGTGATGAATAAACTGCTGCTTATATGTATGATAGAGCGTCTTACTGAGTTCATTCAGCCGTGCCGCCCGTTGTTTCTTAGTACGGTTATCCAAATGACCGCTCATATCAGCGGCTGCGGTATGATCGCGCTTGGAATATGGGAATACATGCAGAAAAGACAGCTGCAATTGTTGAAGATTGCGGCAGGTATTTTCAAAATCCTCTTCACTTTCCTGCGGAAAACCCACGATAACATCCGTAGATATTGATATATCCGGCATCAGAGCACGGATGTGCTCCACCCGTCTTTGAAACCAATCCATACGATATGGACGATGCATCAGCTCCAGCACATGATCACTGCCGGATTGAATCGGTATATGCAGATGACGAGCCAGCTTTGGCTCCTTCGCCATATACATTAGCAGTTCATCGCTTATTTCATTCATTTCAATTGAAGAAACACGGATGCGCTCCAAACCGGAAACCTCATCTACCATTCGTTTCAGCAAGGTCAACAGATCGGTACCCAGATCCCTTCCGTAACGACCGGTATGAATACCCGACAATACGATTTCACGATGCTGATTAGCAGTCAGATTCTTCGCCACGGCGATCGCCTGATCGATTGGCAGGCTTCGCTCAGCTCCCCGAGCAAACGGAATAATGCAATAGGAACAAAACTGATTACAGCCATCCTGAATCTTCAGATAAGCACGGGTCTGACGATGAAATCGCGATATGGGAAGTGCTTCAAAGGTTCGGAGGCTGCGGACATCATGAACGATCTTTTGCGGCTTTCGATCCTGTAGGGCTGATTGAATCAGCTGGGGCAAAAGAACCTTCTGATCCGATCCGATCAAAATATCGATCTGTTCCGCTTTGGCTAAACGTTCACTGTCCACTTGGACATAACAGCCTACCACGGCAATGAAAGCATTCGGATTGAGTGCTTTTGCCTGATGAATCCGCTGCCGGCTTTTTGCTGAGGCAGTGTTGGTCACCGCACAGGTATTGATGATGTAGATATCCGCAATCTCCTTAAAGGACACCTCCCGATAACCACATTCCAATAAGCCCTGCACGTACCCTTCTGATTCATATGCATTAACTTTACAACCGAGCGTACTAACGGCAAAAGTAACCATTCACTCACTCCTTTTGCTAAACATTATACAACAAACAGGTATAGAAAGGAAGTGTATTTACATTCAACACACAGATAGAGCAGCTTCATCAAAATGGCTTCGATCCATCATCGTTAGATAAAAAATGAGTTCGTCTTTAGTATACAGCGTAAACTCTATTGCATACAAAAAATAACAGCAGGACGGCCGCTGTTATTTCTGCTTCTTATTTAATTTTATAATTTGCTTATTCAGCTTTTTTGCGAACTTTTCATTGACCAATTTTTGTTCGATCATGAATTCCATCATCGATTTGACATCCTCACTGACATAACATGAAATCAGAATTTGCAGCTTTCCGTCATCGACCTGACCGATACAGGAAGGATCAAGCGATATCGTATCAATGCATATTCCAGCTTTTACGATATATAAACGATTAACCAGCGGATGATAAAGCACGGTTCCCCGCTCGCAGGTTGCAATATAACGACAGCTGCAAAAATCACTTTGATACAGGATATCCCCATAATAATCATCAGCCACGATGATATCCTTAAAGTCAGTGCGGAAGCGGCCATATTGCTTTAAATCAAAAAGCACCATCTCATCGCGGTAAACACGATTCATACGTTCATCAAAAATCGGAATATAGATATCCTGATCGTGAAAACGAAAGCTCTTTAAGGAAGTCTTTAAGCGATCAATATCAACATTCACCTGATGCTTACGCTCCTGATAGTCCAGATCTTTCCAATAATCAAACATACTGACATAGACATTACGAAATGTATCTTCAAACTGATGCTTGTTCAGCAGACTGTAATACAAAATTTCATTTTGAAAACAAGAAAATTCATGATCATTTTTCCAGTCCAGCTGCTGTTCCTTGAGAAAACTGTGCATGGTATCCAGAAATTTCTGATATTCACTGTTTTTTATCAGCTGGGAATCAAACTGCTTATTCAGCTGTTTTAACAGTTTTTGCATAATCTTCACCTGACCTTTTACAAGCATACATAGTAACGCAAAATCATTGTGCATGCAAACATTTTATCCGCAAATGATCAATCGACGTTAATCAGTTTTCCCTCTTCCGCAAGAATGCGCAATTTTTTTATTTCAAATGGTTTTAGTCTGCGATATTGTCCCTGTGACAGATCATCAACCCTAAGAAAACCCAGTTGGGTGCGGTGCAGCCGCCGAACCTCAAAGCCCAGCGCTTCCATCATGCGCTTGATCTGGCGGTTTCGGCCTTCGTAAATTGTAAGATCAAAAGACATCTGATTTTTTTTCAGGTCCTTTTCCGTCATTTTGATTTTTGCCGGGAGCGTTTTTACTCCATCGTCCAATACGATGCCCTTTTGAATTTGCTTGATCTGAGCATTGTCCAAAATCCCATTGATCGTTAAATTATATGTTTTTGCGATATGATAACGAGGATGAATGATCATATTGGCAAATTCGCCGTCATTGGTTAACAGCAGTACACCGCTGGTATCATAATCAAGACGGCCGACAGTAAACAGCCGTTCCTTGCCTTCGATTAATGAGACAACCGTCTGCCGATGAAATTCATCCTGAGCTGTGCACATGGAGCGTTTCGGTTTATTCATCACATAATATACCTTGTTTTCCTTCTCGATGGCCTTGCCGTCCACCAAAATGACATCTCCTTTTTTTACTTTAAACCCAAGTTCCTTAACAACCTCTCCATTGACCTCAACTCTGCCTTCCACAATATATGTTTCTGCTTTGCGGCGCGATGCAATACCCGCAGCAGCAATCACTTTTTGTAAACGTTCCATACCTGCACGTCCTTTCCTGACCATTATTGTAACCTATTCTTTAGGGAAAGGAAAGCGCCGGTTTCAGGAAAAGAACATCAATGTCAAAAAGATGGCCATACCGATTCCTGCGACATCAGCCATCAGTCCGATGGCAAGTGAATTCTTGATTTTTTTGATCCCGACCGTTGAAAAATACAGCGTAATGACATAAACCGTAGTATCCGTAGACCCTTGTATGATACTGGCCATAATACCTGCCAAAGAATCGACTCCGCTGTTTTTAAAAATATCGATCAGCACGGCCAAAGAGGCACTTCCGGAAATCGGCCGAAAGAAAATCATGGGGAAAATTTCTGATGGAAGCGTTGGAATCAGACGCGCTACCGCCTGTGACAATAAGGTCATCAGTCCGCTTTCACGAAGCAATGTAATTGCACACATCATCGCAAGTAAAGCCGGATAAATGCTCAGAAATAGTGAAATGCCTTCTTTCGCTCCATCAACGAAGGCTTGATAGGCGTTCACCCGTTTCCATAGCGCACACAAAACGATCAGCAGCAGCAGTCCCGGAAGTAAGTAATCAGCGATCGCCATGATGATTCCACCACCGATCTATCGTCAGTCCGACAAAGGATGCGAAAAATGTTGAAAGGATTGCAAACGGCATGAATCCGGTGACATCCTGCGAATGGAAAGAAGCTCGTAAGGCGATCAAGGTCGTTGATAAGACGGTGACGCCGGCGGTATTTAATACTAGAAAGGTCACCATGGAACGTGTCGCTGTCTTCGGATCAGGATTGTGCTTCTGCATACCGTTCATGGCTTTCAGTCCGACCGGTGTAGCTGCCGAGCCAAGACCAAACAGATTGACGGTAATGTTCGCTGCAATATAGCCGAGCGTTTCCTTATCCTCTTTGATGTCAGGAAACAGCCAGCGCAATAACGGTGAAAACAGACGTTCCAATTTTTTCAGCAAGCCTGCCTCTTTTGCCACATTCAGCATCCCATTCCAAAAACAGGTCATACAGATCAGCGGCAGTACAAAATCGAAAGTATCCTTTCCGATGTTGATGACAACCTGATTAATCAAATCCACCTTACCGCTCACCAATCCGAAAATCAGAGCCAGTGCAATCATAAACAGCCAAATTATATCCATGGTATCACCCGCTTCCAAAAGGATTTCTCTGGTTTCTTCCGAGCTGTAATTCGATAGGTTGACGTTATGTCATTCTTACGTACCTTCACGACAAGCTTATTTTTTTTAAATTCAGCACTTGCTTCGATTTGATCCGGATGCTCTCGCGGCGTCAGTACACGAATATCCTGCTTGATTGTAAAGATATGGTTTCCGGCGTGATAGGTTCCTTTTTTCAATACCGTGATTGCCTTCATTTTTGCGAATGCTTCGGTATGCTTCTGTTCATGAAACTTGAAGTCATCGGATACACCCAAGGTTACGACCACTGTTTCCAACTGCTGATTGCTGGCGCTTGTTACCAAGGTTCTTCCAGCGTGCTTAGTGAAGCCTGTCTTGCCGCCGGTTGTAAACGGATAGTCAAACAGCAGTCGATTCTTGTTTTTCCAGCGATAATTCCATTCACTCGTATAATACTTCGATCCGCAAATCGTACGAAAGATATCATTTTTCATCGCATAGGACATCAGGATCGCCATATCATAAGCAGTTGAAATATTCCCTTCGCCTTCATCATCCAGACCGCTTGCATTATGAAAGATCGTATTTTTCATCCCGATTTTTTCTGCCTTGCGATTCATTTCCTTAACAAAAGCTTCTTCACTGCCACTGACTCTGGTTGCGATTTCAACAGCTGCATCGTTGCCGCTTCTTAGCAGCAAGCCATACAGCAGTGACTGCATAGACACTTTTTGTCCCTTTTGTAAGTAGATGCTGCTTCCGTGTGCTTTCATTACCGCATTTGACACATTCCATGTGTCACCGAGTTCATCCTGTTCAATGGCAATGATGGCTGTCATGATTTTTGATATGGAAGCCACGCTCTGCCGCTCATGCATGTTTTTTTCCTCGATGACCGTATTGTCATCGTCACCTAACACACAATAGGAATTCGCCTGAACCTCCATTGTGAACGATGTCAAACAGATTAGTAAAATGATCAGCTTTTTCATGGTATCACCCGTTTATCAGTATATGAAAGGATTCCTGTATTTCAGAATACCGTTTTGTTAAGAACCAAAGGATATTTACTTTTTCTTTAAATTTCGATCCGCAAATATTAAAAAAGCATGTGTTTTCACACATGCAGTTTGTTTTATTTGTCAAAGATAAGTTTTTGCAAGAGGAAATAACCCGCAAAAAGCAACACTGCTCCGCTCAGCATCCATAAGGTATACTGATTCAGCTGCGGGGCCGCAACCTCAAAATACACATTTGTGATCCTGCCGATCATGGCATCCGAGGGAGCCTTAAAAAGCTTGATCAACAAACTGACGCAGTAAATACCGATGCCGCTTATGGATAAAGCAATCGCACTGCTGCGCATCCATTTCATCCGTTCCCAACTGAAAATAACCAGCAGGATAATACCAACTCCCACCATCACCAAGCCCAAGCTCTGTACGGTATCAGAAGCAAACCAGGATACCAGCTCCATGAGCTTCAGCACCGAGGGTGACAGCTGTTCTCTACCGGTTTGAATCGCCTGATCATAAAGAGGCTGCAGATCAATATCCTTTAACAGAAAATCGACGAATGATTCCTGATCAGCGAGCGGAATATCTGCCGGAAGCAATTCCTTCACTTCCGTTTCATGCTTTTCCAGAATCTTCTTAATATCATGATCCAGATCCGGAACCGTACCCTGCCCATCCGCCAAAGCACTCAGAATGTTGACACTGTAATCATGAACGATCTGCTGCAGCTGCTCATCCTCTGTAATTTTATTTTTGATTTTTTGAAATTGTTCTTCCGTCTTTGCATCAAAGGTAAATTGCCGGTCAAAAATCGAGGTTAAAGTCACATCTTGAAATGCGATCTTCATCAGTCCTTTTGTCAGCATCGACTGACAGACCATATAACCGGATACAAGACATACACCGCTGATCATAAAGACTACGGCAATTATTGAAATACTTTTTTTCATTGCTTTCATAAGCATCACCAATTATATTATAACAATGATTTTCTATTTGTACTAATCCAATCGTCAAACATATACTATGAAGAGGTGATTGAGAATGGAAATCAGTCTTTGCATGATTGTAAAAAACGAAGCGGATGTATTGGCACGCTGTTTAAAAAGCGTTTCAATGCTCGTGGATGAAATCATTATTGTAGATACCGGATCAAACGACGAAACCAAAGAAATCGCCAAACAATTTACTGATCAAATTTATGATTTTACCTGGGTGGATGATTTCTCCAAAGCTCGTAATTTTGCTTTCGCTAAGGCTACTAAGGACTATCAAATGTGGCTGGATGCTGACGACATCTTCAAAGCAGCGGATCAACAGGCGTTTTTATCCATGAAGGCAGAATGGGACGATCACATTGATATGGCAATGCTGAAATACGATGTTGGATTTGATGAACAGGATCATCCCACCTTCTCTTATTATCGGGAGCGGATCATGAAACGATCAATGCATTATCAATGGGTTGATCCGATTCATGAAGTAATTCCCCAGCGTGGAGAGATTCGTTATTTCCCGATTGCCGTATCTCACAAGAAGCTCCACCCAAGTGATCCTGACCGCAATCTTCGCATCTTCCAAAAAATGCTGAGTAACGGCATTCTTCTCAACTCCCGGCAAACCTTTTACTACGCGCGTGAATTGTATTACCACAAGCAGTATGAAGCCGCAATTCCACTTTTAACGAGCGTTTTGAACGGTACGGATACCTGGCTGGAAAATCGTATTGATGCGGCTCTAGTATTGGCATCCTGCTATCAGGCATGTAACAATAGCAGCAAGGCAAAGCAAACTCTGCTCACGACCTTTTGCTATAGTACTCCACGAAGTGAAATCTGCTGTGAGCTTGGACATCTATTCTTTCATGAAAAGGACTATCAAAATGCGATATATTGGTATGAAGCAGCACGAACTCAAAAACCAAAGGTGGAAGACGGCGGATTTCATCAAATTGATACCTACGACTATATTCCCTGTCTGCAGCTTTGTGTCTGTTACGACCGTCTGCACAATCCGGACAAGGCAATCTATTACAATGAACTTGCCGGAACGATCAAGCCAAATGATCGTCGTTATCTTTACAATAAAGAATATTTTAAAAAAAAAGACCGCTGATCGGCGGTTTTCTTTAAATATCTTCGAATAAGGATTCTTCAAATTCTTCCTGCATATCCGGAAGCTCCGGTAATTCTTTCAAGCTTTCCAGCTTGAACGCATCCATAAACTCCTCTGTGATTTCATAGAGGAACGGACGTCCCGGAATTTCTGCCCTGCCGCATTCCTTGATCAATGAACGGGCAAGCAGCTTACGAATCATCATATCACACCCAACCCCACGGATTTCTTCAATTTCCGTACGCGTAATCGGCTGCTTATAAGCAATGATCGCCAGCGTTTCCAGTGCAGCCTGAGATAAGGTGGACATCCGGCTGTTTGTAAATAACTTCTCGGCATAGTCATGGATACATTCCTTTGAAACAAACTTATAAACTTCTCCAAAATGCACAAGTTCAATTCCATGCGATTCATCCAGGTATTGATCCATCAGCTGATTCAACCCGGATTCCACTGACTCACGATCACACTCGATGGAACCGATCAGCTGGTCAATCGTAAGCCCTTCATCACCGCTGAGGAACAATAAGCCCTCTAACACCGTTAATATATTATCCATACACCGCTTCACCTCTTATAATCCAAATTGTATCTTCTTCATCAACTGTAAATGTAATATCTTTATGTTTGATTAAATCCAGCACTGACAAAAAAGTAACGATGACCATGTGCAGATCGACGCAATCCTCACAGAGCTGATCAAAACTCATTTTACCTGTCCAATTTGCAAGCCGCTGCTTGATTTGAACCACTCTTTCATCCAGTGAAAGCTCCTTGATCGTCATTTTCGTTTCATACGGACGCATGATAGCCTGACGGCGAAGCACCTTATTCATCGCCTTAATGAGATCATACGGATTTCCGCTGTAATCCTCTTCTACTGTGGTTGTCGACCACTTCATCGCTTCTTCACTGATCGGCTTGCTCATCATCATCTGGCGCTTTTCATACTGATCCTGAAATTTCAACGATATTTCTTTGAAACGCTGATATTCCAATAATCGCCGTGCTAGCTTATCCCGCTGATCTTCTTCATATTCTTCTTCAATAACCACTTTTTCCCGGGGCAGCAGCTTTTTACTTTTATATTCAATAAGTCCGGATAATTCAATCAAATATTCACTGGCAATTTCCAAATGCATGGATTCCATGGCATTGATGTATGTTAAATACTGATCGGTCAGCATATTCATATCCAGATCAAACAGATCAAGCTTATTTTCTTTCACCAGATGCAGCATGAGATCCAACGGTCCTTCAAACTGATCGATCATTATCTGAAATGTCATGAAATCACCTCGGAAATCATTATATCAAAAAAAACTATGTTTTAATATATTTTTCTTATTACCTAAGATCGATACCCAAAGTTTATCATCATGAAAAACACACGTATTTCACACCGCATACTGTATGATGACCCGCATGTGAGTTTGGATAAGCATCAATAAAAAAACAGCCTAACGATTACTCGGTAAGCTGTTTTGTATCATTCATCTAAGCTTTTTTCAATTACTATTCATTTTTCGCTTGTGAGCGCTGGATCATTTGATATAACTGTTTGCTGCTCATACCGATCGAACGAAGCTGTGCAAACTCATGTTTGCGCAGCAGCATGCTGATCATCATGGTAATAACGATATTCACAGTCATCACAATCAACAAAAAGAAAGATAAAAAGAATAGGAACAGCTGAATCACATGTATGAAACTACAAAAAAGGCTTGTCTTTCCTTTGAGGAAATATCCAAGCCTATTTCATACATATCTGCTGTTTAAAAATTTATTTATCCAAATAATTATATAATGATTGCACCGTCTACAGATAATACAGTGCCGCTGATATAACTTGCTAAGTCGGAAGCTAAGAACAGGAATGCGTTCGCGATATCTTCCGGCTCGCCCAAACGCTGCATTGGGATACCCGCTGCCATGCCGGCAATCAATTTCTGATCCAAAGCCGCTACCATATCCGTTGCGATGATGCCCGGTGCTACCGCGTTTACACGAATGTGCATAGGCCCCAGTTCTCTGGCCAGTGATTTTGTCATACCGTTGATAGCAAATTTACTAGTAGGATATGCTACGCCGCTCTTTTGTGCATATAAACTGACGACCGAACTCGTATTGATGATATTTCCGCCACCGTGCTCTTTCATGCTGGGCACAACCGCACGAATCATATTTAATGCCGATGATACATTGATATCCATGACGTTATGAAAATGCTCATCGTCATACTGAAGCAAAGGCGTTGCATCCGAAACTCCAGCATTGTTGATTAATACATCTACTGATCCAAATTCCTTTTCAATTTCGGCAATTACGTCTCTAACTGCCTGAGCATCGGTTAAATCCGGATGATAGCCCTTGACCGGATAATCTGAATTCTCTTCCATCAATTTTGTCATTGCTTTGTCTACGGTTTCCTGCCGGGAACCGAACAATGCTACTTTTGCACCTTCCTTTAAAAATGCTTTTACTGCCGCAAATCCGATACCGCGGGTTCCGCCGGTTATAACAACGACTTTATCCTGCAGTGATGTAAATGTTCCACTCATTTTGAATCTCCTTTCTTTACCTTTTATATGTGAATATTATAACATGTCTATACCAAATAGGCAAAAAAAAGCCTAAATAAAAGGATAATTAAGGCTTTTTAATCTGAATGGGACTGCCAAAAAAGATTTTCTTCAGCGCTTTATAAGAAAACGGAAGAAATGGGTATAAATAAGGATACTTTACGGTTTTTGTAGACATTAGGATAAGAATATGTAAAAAGATGCCCAAACAGAAACCCTTCAATCCAAAAAGCAAAGAGAGCGCACCGATCAAAATACGAAATGCTTTATTTGCTAACGATAATTCATAGCTTGGAGTAATCAAATTACCAATATTAACAAGGGCAATCATCGCCAGTATCTCTTTGGTTGTCGCTCCTAATTCCACAGCGGTATCTCCCAGCAAAAAGACGGCAATAAATCCCATGATGCCTGATAGTACCGTCGGTGTGTGAATAAGCGCCTGACGGATCCATTCCACAACAATATCCGCAAACAGGATTTGAAAGGCAAATTCTGCCGGTTTGATTTCCAGAAGCGGAATCGCAAGCATGGTTGGGTTATGAGTCACATTGATAACGATCCAAAGCGGAATCAGATATAGCGAAAAGAAAATACCGATCAGCCGGATAATTCTGGTAAAACAAGCGATCAACGGTGTCTGCGTATATTCTTCAATCTGTTTTGTCTGTTCAAAAAAGGTTGTTGGGATAATCATGGCAGTTGGTGAATTATCAACTACCACAACCAGATAGCCCTGTAAAAGATGAATCGAACAGATATCGGGCCGCTCGGTATAGCGTACATGCGGATAGGGATTCATTGTTTTACCGTATAACTCCTCACATAAATTGCGCTCCGATAAAATTTCCGTTTCATCCAGATTTAACAAACGATTTTCAAAGTCCTGTAAAATATCCGGATCAACGAGCTTTTCAATATAGGCATACGCAATATCAGTGCGGGTTTTTACACCTTCTTTATTCAAAATAATACGCAGCCGCGGATCGCGAATCCGTCTTCTCAGCAGACCGACATTTAAAATAATGTTTTCGACAAAACCGTCATGACTGCCGCGGATGCTTTTTTCTACACTTGGCTCCGCTGTCTGCCGGGACGGATATTGTCTTGTTTCAATACAGTAATACTTCTCATCACCAGCTATGATCACTACACACTGTCCGCTTAAAATTTGTAAGATTGCTTTATGCAGATCGGTGATTGCATCGACGCTGCCTGGATAAAAAGTTACCGAGAGTCCCTTTGAACCGGTAATTACCATGCTTTCAATGATTTCCGCAATCATCTTGCTGTCGGTTAAGGATGATAGAAAGATCGCCCATGCTTCCGTCTGTTCGATATGCACATGACGAAACACGAGGTCAAAGGAAGCTGCTAATTTATCTTGAATCGCAGCGCAGCGAGAATCAAGTGTATTCATCAGCTCTTCGGTTTAAAGATAACCGCTGCTAAGAATGCGAATAAGATACCGCTGGTAATGCCGGCTGCGGTTAGATCAAACATTCCCAGGGCGATTCCGATCAAGCCGTTTTCCTGCGCAGCAGCTAATGCGCCATGAATCAACGAATGTCCAAAGCTGGTTATTGGCAAGGCTGCCCCAGCACCTCCGAAGGTCAACAGCTTGTCATATAGTCCAAATACATCAAGAGCAGCTCCCAGCACGACAAATAATGAGGTAATATGTCCGGCAGTCAATTTGGAATTATCATAAATCAACTGACCGGCCAGGGATATTCCTCCACAGACCAGAAATGCATTCACAAATGTCATCATTGCGATCCCTCTCTTTCATATACGATTGCATGAGCGATACATGGCACACTCTCCTTTTGCTGAATCGCTACTGGAGACAAAAGAGCCCCGGTCGCGATTACCATAATTCGCCGATACTTACCTTCCTCCAGTTCTTTCAAAAGCTTTGCCATCGATACACACATACTGGATGCACAGCCGCTGCCGCCACAGAAGACCGGCTGCTTTTCAATATCGTAGACCATCATGCCGCAATCAAATAGTTTATTTTGCAGATCATAGCCTTTTTGTACGAGCAAATCACACAGAAACGAAAAACCAAGCTTTGATAAATCTCCGGTAACGATCAGATCATAATCATCAAAACCGCGCTTGGTATCCTGAAAATGTGTGAGCAGTGTATCAAGTGCGGCCGGGGTCATTGCAATTCCCATATCATTCGCATCGGTATGGTTCCAATCAATGATTTTCCCGATTGTGAAGTCTGTTACCTTGATTGCAGATTTCTCGTTACTGAGAACGATCGCTCCGGCACCGGTTACGGTTAATGTCGTCGTCGGCTTTTTTTGAATGCCGTATTCATTGGGAAACCGAAATTGTCGTTCTGCCGTATTGGTATGGGAAGATGTAAAAGCCAATGCTTTTTTAGCCATTCCCTGTTCTACTAATAAAGCAGCTTCACCGATTACTAAGGACGATGTTGCACAGGCGGCATACATACCGATAAAAGGCACCTGTAGCTGACGGGCAAAATAATGGGATGAGGTCAGCTGATTGATGAGATCACCGCCGATTAAGATATCAATATCATCAATTCCCAGTTCAGCCCGGCGAAGTGCATGATCACTGGCACTTGTCAGCAGTGCCCGCTCTGCTTTTTCAAAGGTACTTTCCCCGCAGTAAGAATCATCAAAGGTCTGATCGAACAATGAACCGATCGGCCCCTCTTTTTCCAATTTTCCTCCGGCTGTTCCCCTGCCGTTTACATATACATGTTGAAAATGAAATGTTGTCATATTTAACCTCCAAACAGGACATAGCGAATCATCCCAAAGATAAAGGCAGAAGCGATTCCATAGGTTAATACAGAACCGGCCAATTTAAACATATTGCCGCCGATTCCATAAATTGGACCCTCGCTTCGGCCCTCCATCGCGCTGGCAGTTAAAGAATTGGCAAATCCAGAAATCGGAATAAACAGTCCAGCTCCGCAAATCTGCGCCATTTTATCAAACAGACCTAAGCCGGTCAGAATTGCCGTGATCAAAATAACGGTCACGATCATTGGGGCAACCGCATTCTTCTGCGAAAAACCGCAGAAATTTTCATAAAACAACATCAGCAGCTGTCCGAAGATGCCCATGCAGCCCCCGCTGATAAATGCAATGAGTGCCTGCTTTCCCTTATTTTGCTTAGGCACGTGTTTCTGTGCCGTCTGCTTTAAATTACGTTCGTTCATTTGCATACCTCCTACCCTGCTAGTATGCGCGGGAAAACGGCCTTTATCAGGATTTGACCAGAGAAATAAAAAAACCGATCCCGTAGATTCGGAATCAGTTGTTATTTTAAAAGGCGGTGCGATTATAGGAAAGCGAGGATACCGATACCGCTTCTTCATTAGAGCCGTGCAGCGATACGACAACATCATCGACACAGACTTTTACCTTATCCACGCCGGATATCGTAGCTAAGGATAAAACAAGTGTCTCGTAGGCCTCCTGCTTAGCAGCACGATCTTCACTCAAAATATTTTGATTCAGATTAACAACGAGCGTATTCCCTTCCATATAGGCTTCCTTACTCATCTGCACCTGATCGGCAAACAATGGCTGTTCAAGGCCTGAGGAAACACTGATATCAGCAAGGACTGCCTTTACCTGATCGTTTATGGATGCCTGATCAGCCTTGATACGGTTGGTTTTCGGTACATAATATACATCATTGCGTATCTGTTTCGTATAGAATACTGTGAGCGGCTGCGTATTAAACAGCTCGGTTGATGCGGTTTCAAAATTATTGATGCCCAGCGTACGATCCATATGATCGGTTATCGGTGTTTTGCCAACCGGCATTTCCGTAAGCAGTGTCCCGTCTATTGCAAATGCAACCTGTTTCA
Organism: Copranaerobaculum intestinale; assembly: GCF_009831105.1. Taxonomy (GTDB): domain Bacteria; phylum Bacillota_I; class Bacilli_A; order Erysipelotrichales; family Erysipelotrichaceae; genus Copranaerobaculum; species Copranaerobaculum intestinale. Next base: position 583,804 of record NZ_WUUQ01000002.1, read on the forward strand.
CTTCTGGAAATTGAGTAGCTCCCCATACGAGCGATTCGATCACCCGCAGCTCTTCTGCTTTTTTGTAAGAAGCAAATTGCTTATTAAAATTCAGCGTTGCTTTGCCATTCTTAATATCAGCACTTTTTAATGCCGCGTTCTTTTGGAACAGCTTGCGAAAGGCTCCCTTTTCATGATTATGATTCATATAGCTCACCATTGTCTTCAGTTTATCCGGCAGCGATAAATCCGAATCTACGGGAATGCTGAGCGGTACCAGTGTCTGATCCTGATCAGGCATATAAACCTGTAACATCGGGGTACTGCCATCGGCAATCACGAGCTTCTGATCACTTTTATCCGGCAGCATAATCACGGAAAGATAGGTGATCATAGCGACTGCCGCAAAGAGAAAAACAATTTGTTTTCGATATTGCGTTACTTTTTTCATAATTCACACCTCAGTAGAGTATATGAGAAAGCAACAAAAAAAGACTAAGATGAAAGCGTTAATTCCTTAACATCATAATCTTTTTTGATAATGGTTTGAATCTGTCGATGCATCAGCTGTGCATCCTTCGTGGTATAGATCGTAACACTTCCCGGTTCATCATGCTTTACAAACGGTACCGATTTCACCACCGCCGCATCTGAATCATAAACCGGTACCTGTATGATCTGCTCGATTTGATCTTTTACGATCGGATAATGGGTACAGCCCAGTACTACAGCATCAACCTGCCCCTGATACGGCAGCAAATATTCTTCTAGGGCTTCCTGCAACGCTTCTTGACTGCCTTCGTTTTCCAGCAGCGGAACCAGCTTTACCGCTGCGACTTCATACACCTCACAGGTTGAAAGACGGCTAAGGATGGCGTCTCGGTATGCATGGGCTGCGACCGTTTTTGCTGTTGCCAGCACCAAGACCCGCTTTACATCCGATGGTAGCTCCTTCACCGTCGCATCGATAATACCGTGTAGCTTCATATGCGGATACTCTTTGATTAAGCTATCCAAGGCATTGGCACAGATCGTATTACACGCCACAATGACATCTTGGATGCCCTGTGACTGAAAATAATTCAGCAGATCACAGGCATAAGAATGAATCTCTTCCTTACTTTTATCACCGTAGGGAGCATGCTGCTGATCACCGATAAATACATAATCGTAATTCGGATAGGCATTTACACAGGCATTCAGAACCATGATCCCGCCAAGCCCCGAATCAATCATTCCCAGTCGTTTTTTCATCTTCAAATTTCATATCTTCAAACAAGATATTCTCCTTATTCATTTTCTTGGCATTGCCTTTACCAACATAACGTATCGTATACGGCTGATACAATTTGCCGGTACGTGTCTCCTTATCCTTTGGATAACGAACGATAAAACCATATTTATAGGCATTTTCCGCAAGCCATTTCGCTTGTTCTTCTTTTCCTAACGTTTCTGAATCCGGTGCTTTTCCATCTGCTTCGGCAACTGTGAAGGTCACAGTATATCCCAACTGATGTTCACTATAGCCGGGATAATCCTCATATTTCATAAACGCATCCTGCCCATAGTGCAGCAGTGCTGCTTCATAGAGCGGCTGCTGTTCCTCATAACTCACATAAGCAGATGTAACGATCATGTTTCCGCATGTCTTACCGTTTATCGAAGCAGCGCCTTCACACAGCTCCTTGAGCGGTTCGATCGCCTCCTGCCGCAGCTTCATTGAAGTACCCGTATGAGGTACGTCACTTAATAAAGCCAGATCCTTAGGTTCATAGCGAAACCACGTTCCATTTTTTGAACGCATGGTAGAAAGCTGAGAGGGATCACTGATCAATTTTTCACTGCCCATAAACCCATCTCCATTGTCATAGAAGTCCTCCAGCACAGCGTACGTATAATTACTGAGCAGCTCCGGCAATGTAGTATATGACATATTCTCCCGATACTTGTTCACAAACGTAACGATATCCTGATTTGCCGCATCCTGTGTATGCTTCGCCACATCATACCAAAGCGTATTGCGCAGCTCAAAACCCGACAGCTGGATATACGGTAAAAATTGTTCCGGCTGGATTTGCTGGGACGTCAGATAACCGATATCATCGGTACTTAATTTCTGCACGATCAGCTCTCTATCACTCTTTGAAAGCTTTGATTCATAAGGATAGCGTGCCAGCGGGTCATAATGCTGATTCATGGTGACAAAGCAGACACCGAACAAAATCAGCAGACTGCCGATAAACAGAATACGTTTCAGTTTCATTGACAAACACCTCGCTGACTATTATAACATATTTTCAGGTATGAATAAGCTAAGAAAAAGAAAAGTGAAATTCACTTTTCTTCTACAATGATAATTCCTGCAGCTTTAACAGCTCCACAACCGCCTGTGCACGTCCCTTGACGCCCAGCTTCAGCATCACATTCGATATATGGTTACGTACGGTCTTGTCACTGATCTGCATGATGGCCGCTATCTCTTTTGTACTATAATTCTGAATTAACAGATTAAATACCTGTTTTTCTCTTTGTGTCAATATTCTCTGCGTACAGATACCCCCTATACAACTGATGCTTACAGTTCATCATATGCGGAATCTGTACTTTGGTCTGGGTTATGCAGAAGATTATAAACATTTTCTGCCACCGTTTGCGGTACAACCTGGGCGATTTCCTCGATCGTAGCAGCTTTCAGCTGCTTCATCGACTTGAACTTCTTCCAGATTTCTTTTTTGCGGACATCGCCGATTCCATCGACCTCATCAAGAATCGATTTCGTCAACGCCTTGGAACGTACCCGGCGATGATAGGAAATGGCAAAACGATGCACCTCCTCCTGCATTCGGGTTAACAGAAAGAAAAGCGGTGAATCCCGGTGTATCGGAAGGATGTTACCGGCACTGTCAATCAGATTGGAGGTACGGTGATGATCGTCCTTGACCAGTCCGCAGACAGTAAGCGGTATTTCAAGCGCGTCCAGAATTTCCTTAGCGGCACTGACTTGTAAGGAGCCACCGTCCATAATCAATAGATCAGGAAAGCGTCCGTCTTCCTTCAGCAGCCGGAAATAACGCCGATAGACAACCTCTTTCATCGAATCCAGATCGCTGATATACTGACCTAATTTAAACAGGCGGTAATCCTGTTTGGACGGCTCTCCATCCTTATAGACAACCATTCCGGAAACATTAAATGTACCGGAAATGTGAGAATTATCAAAAATTTCAATACGATGTATTTCTTTTTGAAACAGGTGCGATAGCTCTCGCATTGCCTGCTCCTTTTCATTCTGCTTTCGCTCCATCAGTTCAAATTTCTGGAGGTGCGCATTTTGCGCATTCTTTTGAACCATATCAACCAACTTTTTCTTATCCCCGCGAAGCGGCTGCAGAATCTTTACTTCCAGTACTTCAGATAACTGGGTTATTCCATATTCCGATGGCAGAAGCAGTTCCTGAGGATAAGGATGCTGCTGATAATACTGAACGATAAACGAAGTAAAGGCTTCATCTGCTTCCTCATACAGCGGGGTAATCGACAGCGTACGCTCCAACATCTTGCCGCCCCGCAGGAAAAACCCCTGAATGGAGATATAGCCCTTATCGAAATAATAACCAAACACATCTCGATCCTTACGATCCTTAAAATCAATCTGTTGACGAGCCGTCACATGCTCGATCGCCTGAATCAGTTCCAGCTTCTCCTGCGCTTTTTCAAATGCCAGTTCTTCCGTTGCCTGATCCATTTCCGATTTCAGCTGATCCAGAATATCTTTGACATCACCCTTTAAAAATTTACGGATTTGCTGTGCCATCTGCTGATAAAGTGTTTCATCGACCTCCTGAATACATGGACCCAGACATTGATGCAGATGATAATACAAACACGCCTTTTTAGGAAGAGTACGACATTTACGCAACGGATATAAGCGGTTCAAAAGCCGCATCGTCTGCCATGCCGCTCCAGAATCCGGAAAAGGGCCAAAGTATTCAGCCTTTTTATCTTTGGTATTGCGCACTACCTTTAATACCGGTGCCTGCTCTTTGGTCAATTTGATATATGGATATGTTTTATCATCCATAAACATGATATTATACGGCGGAGTATGTTTTTTTATCAAATTGATTTCCAATAACAGCGCTTCTTTTTCACTTCCGGTTACAATGTATTCAAAATCATCAATATTAGATACCAATTTCTGCGTTTTATAATCATGCGCTCCGACAAAATACTGCCGTACGCGATTTTTTAATATTTTGGCTTTTCCGACATAAATGATATCTCCGGCTTCGTTTTTCATTAAATAGCAGCCGGGGAGCGCCGGCAGAATTGCCAGCTTGTCAGATACCTTTGCCATGTTGGCCATATCAGTGCTTTCCCTTCATTTTCAGGGTAACAACAGTCGCGCCGAGTCCGCCCTCACCTTCGCCGCCGATACGGAAGGCTTCCACCCGGGCATGATGCTTGAGGAATTGATGCACCCCTTTGCGCAGTGCTCCCGTGCCGTTGCCGTGAATAACGCGAACCACTGACACCTTGGCAAGGATCGCATTATCAAGATATTTGTCAATCACGGGCAGCGCCTCATCAACATACATTCCAAGCAGATTTAGTTCCAGAGGAAAGCTTTGATGGATCGCTTTTGAATAGGAAGTCTTGGTCTTTTTCATCACAGGCCGGTTAGCATGGGTCAGCTCTGATAATTTGACCTGCATTTTCAAGCCGTTGCTTAATACGGTTGCCTTTTCCTTCTGGACTGCGATAATTTCTCCAAAATAACCGTGTTTCAAAAGCTGGACATAATCACCGACCGCAAAATTTTCTTTGATTGAGGATGGTTCCGGTTCACGCTCTTTACGCAAGGCATTCAACTCGGTTTTGACCGCTGTAAGTTCATGCGGCTTCACATCCGCACTCATCGCCTTCAGCCGGGCAATGATTTCCTCACCCTCAGCCTGCGTGGATTCTATCAATTCTTCTGCATGCTGTTCGGCCTTTTCAAGAATTCGCACCCGTTCGCTTTGAAGCTTACGGCGCTCGTTATTCAATTCCAGCTGAAGCTGCAGCGCATCCGCTTTCATACGAGCCAGCTGCGTTTTGTCATGTTCTGCCTGAAGAAGAGCTTCTTCCAGCTTTTCCATGAGCCCCTCCTGATCAGTGCGGTTCGCTTCTTTATAAGCACGGGCCCGCTCGATGATCGACTCTTTCAGATGAAAGCGACGGGCAATTTCAAAGGCGTTGGACTGGCCGCTTAAACCGGCGATATAACGATATGTCGGTCGCATTGCTTCCACATCAAATTCGACACAGGACAACAAAACATCATCGCATTTTGCACCATAGGTTTTCACCTGCGAAAAGTGAGTCGTGGCAATCAGCGTACAGCCACGTTCCCGCAGTTCATCTAAAATTGCGATGGCCAGACTCTCACCTTCCTTGGGGTCAGTGCCGCTTCCAAGCTCATCCAACAGCACCAGCGATGTTCCGGTAGCGTGACGGCAGATCATCGCCAGCTTAGACAAGTGAGAAGAGAATGTCGACAGGGATTCAACAATGGACTGATCATCACCGATATCGACATAAATATCATCATAAAGCGGAATTTCCGCTTCCTCAGCCGGCAGCGGCAGTCCACACATCGTCATCGCAGCGAACAAGCCGATGGTTTTCAGCGTTACCGTCTTTCCTCCGGTATTGGAACCGGTTATTAATAAGGTACGATGCGGCAGAGCGATTTCATACGTATTGGCAACGACCTGTTCAGGGTCGATCAATGGATGCCGCGCCGCCTTTAAATAAAGACGATCCTTGTTTGACGTAATAACACCGACACATCCCTGTACTTGTTTGCCCCACTTTGCTTTCGCAAACAAAGCATCTAATACCGCACACGTATCCAGATTTGCCAAAAGCGACGCGCTGTCTTCTTTTACTAACTGAGACAGGCCAAATAAAATACGGTTTACCTCATCGTGTTCTTGACTATGCAATGACTGCAGGCGGTTATTTAGCTGTAATAAGCATTCCGGTTCCACATATGCAGTCTGACCGGATGCGCTTTCACCGTGGATGAATCCCGAAATGCTGTTTTTTTCTGATATTTTCACCAATACACAGATTCGTTCATTACGAACTGCCGTTATGGTATCGGTTAATTTCGATCCGTTTGCGGAAATGAATTTCTGTACCTGGGAAGATATTTGCGCCTGGAGTGTCTGAATAGCTCGGCGAATGCTTCTCAGATCGCTACTGGCGCCGTCTAACACCTCGTCGTTAACAGAAATACAGGATTCGATTTCGCTTGCCAGTTTACCCGTATCTGCGAACGCGGTGATCAATTCATCTAACTCCGGAGTTTCGATTTCACTTGCCTTCATATATTTGATGATTGCAGCGATTGCACGAATCCCATCGGCAATACGACGCAGTTCCGCTGCGGAAAGGGTCATATCCTTTTTTGCGATCGTGACGCTCTCACTGATATCACGAATTGCGCCAAACGGCATATCTCCATAACGGATGACCATGTTTAACGCTTCCTGCGTACGGCGCAGCTCGCGTTTTACATATAACTCATCAAAACTGGGAACCAGATTTAAAATAGCAGCGCGTCCGAGTGAAAAGGCACACTGCTTTGCCACCTGTTCAAAAATTAAGGGCAGTTCCAAAGCTTCTATCTGTTCTTTTTTCATATTAATTACCTATCACTTCATTCATAAATTCATTGATGCTCTGCTGGTCAACCCCCTGCTTTTGAAGCCAAATGCGGATCCGCAGATCATCTTCTTTTTCTACCTTGCTGTTCGGTGTCACGATCTTTTGCAGCGCTTTAAGATCTTTTGCCGAAGAACCTAAATTCTCCAAGATACCGCTTTCCGCCTGTGCTACCAGTTTGAGATAACTGTTCGCAATCACGTACTCTCCATTGGCAAATAGCGGCGTCTGCAGGACGAATACTGCAACGATCAAGATGATAAGCGTCTGTAACGCACCGAATATAAGTCCTAAAAGCTTATTGATCCCCTGTAAGATCGGCAGCGAAGATATTGTTTTAAACAGCGGCTTAGCAATCATGACAAGCAGCCAAACACACAGAAATAAAATCGCAAATACACAAACGCGATTCATTGGTTCATAAATAGAAGCCGCAATATCCGGCTGACTGATCGTAACTGCCTCGCGCGGTACAAGCTTCAATAAGGGAGCGATCCAACCAGATAAAAACCAGCTTAAAAATGCCAGAATAATCGTACTGAAACAATCCAGTAGCTTCATTAAGAAACCGCGGCGGTATCCTGACCAAAGAAACAGCAGAAGCACCGCCACTATTGCCATATTTAAAAAGAGTATAGAATGTATGGGGAATATCATAAAACGGCACCTCCGTTTCATTATTTTAAAACATTTATATAGGAAAAGCAAATCTGAAAACCACTTGAAATCAACTGCTTTATCCCATGCTTTAGATTGATGATTGTATGCCTGTTTCAAACATGGTAAAATTGGTAAGAAAGTGAGGAAGCTCATGGAAACATACACCAGCAAATTATCGTATCAGGAAATTCAGGAATTAAAAGCCCGTTATCCAAAAGCCGAGCAAGCAAAAACACCGCCCTATGCCTATTATCAGATTCGCTTGTCCGATTGCGTCATCACTGCGTATCAATCAGGAAAAGTGGTATTTCAAGGAGAAGGTGCTGCTCATCATGCCGGGGTTTTTCAACCGCAGCAGCCGACAGCCGCTCATTACCCGCAGGCTGGAAGCGATGAGGTCGGCACCGGGGATTACTTTGGTCCAATCTGTGTCTGCGCTGCCTATGTGACTAAAGAAGATGAAACATGGCTGCGGGAACTGCATATCCAGGATTCCAAGCAGATTCGCGATGAACAGATTCGCCAGCTTGCACCACAGCTGTTATCCAGACTCCCCCACAGTCTGCTGATTCTTTCCGATGAAAAATACAATGAAGTACATGAGCACTTCAATATGAATGCCATCAAGGCCCAGCTGCACAATCAAGCCTATCTGCATTTAATAAAAAAGCTACATCATCAGCCGCAGCATATCTATCTTGATCAATTCACGCCCGAACATCTGTATTACCGCTATCTGCATCATGAACCGCAGATCGTAAAAGGGATTCATTTTGAAACCAAGGCAGAAAACAAATATCTCGCTGTTGCCTGCGGCTCGATTATCGCTCGCTATGCTTTCCTGCAGAAAATGGATGATTTGTCCGCCCAATATCAATTTGAGTTTCCCAAGGGTGCCGGCAAAGGCGTTGATGAACAGGCAAAGATATTTGTTTCACTTCACGGTGCAGCAGCCTTATCCATGGTTGCTAAGCTGCATTTTGCCAATACGCAGCGAATTCTGACACAATAAAACTGGCTTGAACCAGTTTTTTTATTCTTGTTCCCAGCGTTTTATCCGATAGGATAGCGCCAAGCAGTATGCACACATATCCACTTTCGTCTTCGTAACGGCATTATAGCCGCTGCCCGGAAGCATTCCCTGATACAGAAACCCCAGCTTTGCGGCCAAGGCCATTGACGCCAGATTCCCAGGCCAGATCGTCAGCAGGACATGCTGAAGGTGATAGTTGTAATAAAGATGCTGCAGCAGTCCCTTCATGCAGGTGTGCATGATTCCCTGTTTCCAGCAGCTTCGGTTTAAGGCATAGCCCATACATGCAGTCCGCTGCCAAGGATGAATATAGTACATCGCAATCGAACCAATCGCTTTTTTAGAGCATTGATCTTCAATGATCCAACGAAGCGTTTTGTGCTGTTCATATCCATTTTGTATATCCGCGATCAGCTGCTTCATTTCATCCAGATTCTGTAGTGGGATCATGCCCTCATACTGCAAGGTTTCAGCATCACTGTAAAGTTCAAATAAATCCTCTGCATCATCTTCACGAATTTCACGCAGCAGATAATGATCGATTGCGACTTCCGGAAATTTGCGGAATACAGTCTTTAAAGATGCCATGATGTTAAACCTGTTCACTTGCCGTTTCCGGCTGCGGATGCTGCAGAATTCGTCGGGATATGATCGCAAAGGCCAGCACCGTACAGAATGTAGCAGTGAAATCAGCAATTGGCTGTGCGATAAAGATGCCATCCACACCAAGTCCGGTCACTGCCGGGATCAGATATATCAGCGGAATCAGCACGACAATTTTACGAAGCAGCGCCATGCACATGGAGATCTTAGCTTGTCCCAATGCGACAAAAGCATTCTGACAAACAATCTGTGCCCCAAAGAAAATCGTACCGAAGAAATAGATGCGCATGCATTGATCCGTCAGCTCCTGCAATTTCATATCACCGGTAAAAAGCATTGATAGCAGACTTGGTGCAAATACGCAAATTGCCCACATTACAGCCGTATAGCCAACCGCAACCTTCAGGGTCAGTCTGACCGTATCCTTTACCCGCTGATATTGTTTCGCTCCATAATTAAAGCCGACAATCGGCTGTGCTCCCTGAGTGAGTCCCATCAACGGCATCATGACAAACTGCATGATGCTGCTCATGATCACCATTGCCCCGACATATAAATCACCACCAAGCGCTTTCAGCTGAGTATTGAAAACAATGCTTACCAGGCATTCGGTGGACTGCATGATAAAGGGTGAAATACCCAGCGCAATAATATTTCCAATCAGTCGTACATCCATTTTCATACCGGATCGGCGAATATGGATCATGCCCTTATTGCCGGTCAAAAATTTCATAACCCAGATTGCTGAAACAGCCTGTGATAGAATGGTCGCCAAGGCAGCCCCGCGCACTCCCATATGAAAAATAAAGATAAAGACCGGATCCAGCACAATATTGATGATGGCACCGATTACCACTGTATACATGCCAATTTTGGCAAAGCCCTGTGCGTTGATAAAATTGTTGAGTCCCAAGGCGATCTGCACAAAAATGGTACCAATCAAGTAGATTTCCAGATATTGAACCGCATAGGTAATCGTACTTTCACTAGCACCAAAAGCCATCAAAATCGGTTCCCGTCCAATTAAAAATACCGCAGTCAATATAATCGATATTATCAAAATCATCGAGAAGCAATTCCCCAGTATTTTCTCAGCCTGTTCTTTATTCTTCGCGCCCATCTGAATGGATGCCAGCGGAGCTCCACCCATTCCGATCAACGCCGCAAAAGCAGATATCAGCATGATGATCGGAAACGCTACCCCAACGCCGGTCAGCGCTTGCGTTCCGATTCCCTCAATACGGCCGATATACATGCGGTCCACAATATTATAGAGTAGGTTTACCAGCTGTGCGGCAATCGCCGGCAGTGATAATGAAAACAGCAGTTTTCCTACACTTTGATTTAATAAACGTTCATTCTTCTGATCCAAAACAACCGCTCCTTTGCTCTTTAGGTTAATGAAACTATTATACCATAAAACCTCACATGATTCGAGTAAAAGAACGATATAAGCACACCTTTTCAAGGCTTGAAAACACGAGCTGTTATAAGTGGAATTTTCATCATTTTAAGCGATCGATGAATGCAGATTTTCGATGATGAGCATTCTTATATTTTCCAAAATGTCAAGGGTATCTTTTTAAAAAAAGAATGCTATACTAGAGTTGTCCAAAAGGTATACATTTTTCCTACACGAAGAGATAAGGGAACCCGGACGTTGTGTTTTGGTGTGAAGGCCTGCTGCGTGCAGGAATCCTAAAAATACACACAGGGTACCCACCTGTATTTACAGGGAAAGATCTCCCCTTTTGGACGTAAAAGAGCCGATGATACTTCATCGGTTTTTTTATTGTAGGAACGGCTTTGAATGCAGCCTCCAACAGAAATGAATTTTCAAGAAGTGTTATCAAACCGGCACGTTTTTCATGAATTTCTATATATTGGGAATCGTTTGTTGTATAATAAGGATATGTAAAACAACTATCTGGAGGGATATTGTATGAAAACATTTCAAAAGCTGGGGGCCTGTTTATTATGTACAAGCATGCTGCTGGGGGGATGCGGCAGCAAGAATACACACGGACTGGATGCAGACAAGCCGGTTACGTTGACCCTTTGGCACTATTATAACGGTGCGCAGAAGGATGCTTTGGATAAGCTAGTGGAAGAATTCAATACCACAGAAGGCAAGGAAAACGGTGTCATCATCGATGCAGTTGCGAAAAACAGCATCAGCAATATTGCATCGGATCTGCATGACTCTTTGGAAAAGAAACCGAGCGCTGAAGCGATGCCCAATATGTTTATGGCCTATCAGGATACTGCTCAGGAGCTGATGGATCGAAAAAAACTAGTATCGTTAGAAACCTATATGAGCAAGGATGAGCTTAAAGCATACGTTTCAGGTTTCCTGAATGACGGACGCTATTTCGGCAGTGATGAGACAAAGCTGTTTCCTGTTGCCAAGGCGAGTGAAGTCATGATCATCAATAAAAATGAATGGACAAAATTCGCAAATGCGGAGCATATTGATGAAACAGATCTGGAAACCTGGGAAGGGCTTCAAAAAACAGCTGAACGTTATTATATCTACAGTGGGGGTAAAGCGTTTTTCTCAAGAGATGCTATAGCCAACTATCTCATCACGGGAAGCAAGCAGTTTAAGGATGAATTGTTTACGCAGAAAAAGGATAAAACCGTATTCAGTGTCAGTGATGAAACAATGAGAAAGCTATGGGATAATTACTACATTCCTTTTGTTAAAGGATATTATGTGAAGAACGGCCGTTTTGCCAGTGATGATATCAAAACCAAGGATGTCATTGCGAGTGTTTCTTCCACTGCCAGCGGTACTTTCTTTCCGAAGGAAGTCATCGATGAAAACGGAAATTCCGAAGCAGTCAATTATCTGGTGCTGCCCGTTCCCGATTTCAAGGGAACCAAGGATACAGCTATTTCTCAGGGCGGCGGTATCGCAATCACCAAATCCAGCGAAGCAAAGGAATATGGAAGCATTCTGTTTTTGAAGTGGTTTACTGATTCTAAACGAAATATCAGTTTCTCTGCCCGCTCATCTTATTTACCGGTCAAGAAAGATGCCAACAATTATCAGACATGGATGAAAACAATTAAGAAATCTGATATCAAACCGACGAAGCTGTTGGAGGACATTATGAAAACCTCGATGAAAGAGGTAACCAAAGGTAATTTATATGCTTCCAAATCCTTTACTGCATCTTATGAGGCCCGCATGTATTTAGAAAATGCTATCAATGACAAGGCATCGGCTGATCAGAAGGCGGTACAGGAGCTAGTTCGCAGCGGCAAGAGCCGTGAGGAAGCACTGCAGTACTATCTGAGCGATGATAATTTTAATGCGTGGATCAAGCAGGTAAGAAATGATCTGGATACTATATTAAGAGGGTCTGCTGAATGATTCATCATCATGATCATTCTCTGTTTCAAAGGCTTCTGCTGACACTGATCATGCTGGTTACCCTGATTTCCTTGATTTTCGTAGGAGCGGTCTTTTCCAGCAATGCGCTGCGTGATCTGAAACAAAGCTCATACAATCTTTTTGATCAGCGGGTAGTCTATCGTACCAATGAGCTGCAGAAGCTGCTTGCCAGCACTGAGCTGGGCAGTGAGGATATCGCAGATATTCTGGAAAGCTGCCGGTTGCTCTATCAGCAGCAAAATACTGCTTCTGATCCAGAACTGAACGAAGCAATTCTTCAAAAGCTATTCTCGATCACTCATAAAAAAATGATAACCGGTGCCTACATTATTTTTGATAAGCAGGTTTTCCAAAGTGACAGTTACCCTGCTTTCTATCTCTATGATACCAGTCCCAGTGAGTACTTCAGCGATATGTCAGATATTTCAGCAAAATATGGTGATGCGACAATTTTGAAGCAGAACCGTTTTATTCTCGAGCATGACTGGAAACCGTCGATGCAGTTGCATGCGGATAATCGGCAGCATGATTTCTATTTTAATCCACTGAAGACAGCTCATGATAATCCCAAGCTCAGCATGGAGGAGTGTGCATATTGGGGAACGTCCAATTCCATGGATGCCGAACGCCCTGTCATTACCTATTCCATGCCGCTCATCGGCGATGATCACACAGTATATGGCGTAATCGGATTTGATCTAACACTCGATTATCTGAAAACAGTTCTACCTTACAGCGATTTGGGAAATGAAAATAAAAAAGCCTTTGTATTAGCACACACCGATGATGCTTCTGCATATCAGACAATTCTTACCAACGGTCCCGCTTATAGTGGTTATATAAAGAATGGATCGGCCTTGAAGCTGGAAAAAGATACATACGGTTATCAGCTCTCCACATCCGCTCTTGATGATCAAGTGATCGGTTCCGCCCATAAAATTCATTTATATGATACCAATACTCCATTTGAAAAGGATTCCTGGTATCTGATTGGAATGACCGACAAGGATGAGCTTTACAGTAATTATCAGGAAATTAACCGCGTATTGTTTTACGCCAGCATTTCCGCGATCATCATTGCCGGCTTCATAGCGCTTTATGCAAGCATGATCTTTACCAAGCCGATCCGACAGCTGGCAGCTCACCTGCGGCAGAGCACCAAGAGCAGTGAAGTCAAGCTGCCAAGAACAAAAATCAAGGAAATCGACGAACTCAGCAATTCTATTGAAGATTTAAGTCATCATCTGTCAGGAGCCGAATTTCGATTATCGTATGTTCTTCATACCATTGATATGCCGATCGGCGCTATCGAAGTATTTGGTGAAAAAAGCGTATTCTGCACTGAAAAAGTAGGCCATCTTTTAGGCTTTGAGCATCCTGATAAGATGGAATATTCATTTGAAGAATTCAAGCATGAGATCGATCGCTATACCCTACGGATTATATCCTATGAGCATGAGCAATTTCCGGATAAACAGCAGTCAAGCGATATGTATATCGTTCATACGATTGATCAGGATAATCAGGAAAGCTGGCATCGTTTCCTGCTCTCGCATGTTGATAAAAATCTTTTGATCGTTATCAGTGACGTCACCGCGGAAATTCATGAAAAAGAAAATTTGATTTATGAACGCGATCACGATGTATTGACACAGCTGCTGAATCGCCGGGCCTTCCGTCGTGAATGTGATCGGCTCATTGCCGATCCTTCCAAGCTTGGTGTAGCCGCGATGGTATTGTGGGATTTGGATAATCTAAAGCTGGTGAACGATACGTATGGACATGATGCCGGCGATCGCTTGATCTGTATGATTGCCAATTTATTACGTGATGCGAATAATGAACAATGTATTACCTCACGCATGGCTGGGGATGAATTCTTGCTGTTCTATCACCACTACCATTCTACTGAAGAAATACTGGATAAGGTTCAGCATCTGCATGAAAAAATCAATGAAACGGAAATTCAGTTCAGCGAACAGGATAGTATCCGTCTGAAAGTATCGGCCGGTATCGCATGGATGCCAAAAGACGCGGATGATTTCGATACATTGGTCAAATATGCGGACTTTGCGATGTATGAAGTTAAAAACTATCAAAAAGGCGGTATTCGCAGTTTCAGCAAGGATAATTATCTGCATAATAATCTGCTGTTTGACGGACGGCAGGAGCTCTTAAACATCCTGGATGAGGAGCGGGTTCAATATGCCTTCCAACCGATCGTGAATGCCCGTGACGGATCCATCCTCGGTTATGAAGCACTGATGCGTCCAATTAGTTTAATCCTGAAAACGCCGCTTGATATCATGTGGGTGGCAAGAACTCAAAAACAGCTGTACCGCGTTGAACGTATGACCTGGATTCAGGCATTAAAGCAGTTTAGTGAGCGAGTTGAAAAAGGAACCAAGCATAAAATATTCATAAACAGTATTCCAAGCATTCCTCTGCTGGAGGATATTAAGCAACAGTTGGAAGAACAGTTTCATGACTTTCTCGGCAATGTCGTTATCGAACTGTTGGAAAGTGAAGAAATTGAGGCTTCTTATATGCAGACAAAACAGGAATTCTGCAAACGCTGGAACGCGCAGACCGCTTTGGATGATTTCGGAAGCGGCTACAGCAGCGATCATCGTCTGCTCAGCAATCAGACCAACTATGTGAAAATCGATATGGAGTTTGTCCGCAATATCGCATTAGACAAAGAACGTCAGATGCTGGTTAAGAACGTTCTGGAATTTGCGCACTCCCGCGGTATTCAAGTAATTGCCGAGGGTGTAGAGTCCTATCCGGATATGAAATATTTGATCCAGAACGGCATAGATTACCTGCAGGGCTATTATCTCGGTAAACCGGAATTTGATCTGCAGGATATATCTGAGGCAGTTAAGGTACAGATACGTAAAGCACAGGTATAAAAATCGACATATTCATCATGTGGACCATTGGCAAAGTCAGCTTAACAAGCAGCTTTGTCAACGGTCTTTTTTGATACAAAAAACAGATGAATTTAAGTGCTTATAACTTAAAATCATCTGCATTTAGTAACTTCTATTATTTCTCTGAGTGTTTATTCTTGTACAATCGAAATATGCAGCTCATCCAGTTGTACCTCATCAACCGGTGTCGGTGCGTCAGACATCATGCATTTCGCATTGGCATTCTTCGGGAATGCGATGACATCGCGGATTGAATCACTTTCGGATAAAATCATGGCTACGCGGTCAAAACCGAAAGCAATACCGCCATGGGGCGGTGTACCATATTGGAATGCATCGACGAAGAAACCAAAACGCTCCTTGATGTCCGCTTCACTGAAGCCAAGAATCGCAAAGATTTTTTCCTGCATCTGCTGATCATAAATACGTAAGGAACCGCCTCCCAGTTCATAACCGTTTAAAATGATATCATAGGCATCCGCACGCACTTTTGACGGATCACTGTCCAAATATGGCACATCACTTTCTTTAGGACGGGTAAAGGGATGATGGCGGGCATAGAAACGACCATCCTCTTCGCTGTACTCAAACATTGGAAAATCAACTACCCACAAAAAGGAGAAGGTATCTTTCTTAACCAACTGCAAAACATCACGGAAATGCATGCGCAGCGCGCCTAGTACATTGCAGGTACGCTCCCAAGCATCGCTGACAATCAAAATCAGATCTTGATCATTCAAATGAAGCTTCTCAATCAGTGCCTGCTGTGTTGCAGCGTCAAAGAATTTCAGAGCACTGCCCTCCAGCTTGCAATCTTTATATTTTAAGGTTACCAGACCCTTCGCTCCATTTTTCTTAGCCAGGTCGGTAAGCTTATCAATTTCCTTGCGCGTCATGGTCGCCTGTCCCGGTACTACGATCGCTTTGATAACGCCTTGGTTGTCCAGACAGTCCTTGAATACTTTAAATTCACTGTGGGCAAAGATTTCCGAAAGATCCTGTAGCTCCATGCCAAAACGATTATCCGGTTTATCCGAACCATAACGGTTCATCGCATCTTCAAAGCTCAGCCGTAAAAATGGTGTTTCAATATCCAATCCTTTGACTTCCTTCATCACTTTTTTCATCATCGCTTCCATCATAGTCTGGATTTCCACATCATTTAAGAAGCTGGTTTCAATATCCACCTGTGTGAAATCTGTCTGCCGGTCAGCACGCAGATCCTCATCGCGAAAACAGCGGGCAAACTGATAATAGCGTTCAAAACCACTGATCATCAGCAGCTGTTTAAAGAGCTGCGGAGACTGCGGCAGCGCGTAGAAGCTGCCCGGATGCACCCTTGATGGAACCAGATAATCACGAGCACCCTCAGGCGTTGATTTTCCCAGCATCGGTGTTTCAATTTCAACAAAATCTTGACTGTCCAGAAAATTACGCATAGATCTTGCGATCTGATGGCGCATCATTAGTTTTTTCTGCATGAGCGGACGGCGCAGATCGAGATAACGATATGTTAATCGCGTATCCTCCAGCGCATCTGTTTCATCGGCAATAATCAGCGGAGTCGTTTTTGCGGAATTGATAATTTTCACAGTTTCCACTTTCACTTCAATATCGCCGGTATCCAGCTGCGGATTTTTATCCTTGCGCGCAACCACGGTACCCTGTACTTCCAAAATGTATTCATTTCTCACCGCAGCGATAGTATCAGCGTTGCTTTCATCGAATACCAGCTGTGTAATTCCGGTACGATCACGCAAATCGATAAATACTAAAGCGCCAAAATTGCGGCGTTTGGCTACCCATCCAATCAAGGTTACCGATTTCCCAACATCACCAATTCTCAATGCTCCGTTTGTATGTGTACGATTCATATACTCACCTATTCTTCCGGACGGCCTTCAAAAATGCCGTCAATGGTCTCAACCATTTTGTCAAATGCAACTGACTGCTGTTCCTTTGTTTCCAGGTTTTTAATAGTAATTAAACCGTTCGCCAATTCATCCTCACCAATCAAAACCGCAATCCGCGCGCGGCGGCGCATTACCGTTTTAAACTGTGCCTTGAATGAGCGGCTGCGATAATCCATCTCACTCTTATAGCCATTTGCTCTCAGCTCTGTGACAAGCTGAAGTGCTGTGACAGATGCCGAATCATTCAGACAAACCACATAAGCATCTAAATTGTTTTCTTCACCCAATTCGATTCCTTCGCCCTCACAAGCAAGGATCAGCCGTTCCAAACCCATTGCCCAGCCAATACCGGACATCTGCGGTCCGCCGAAATATTCTACTAAACCATCATAGCGGCCTCCGGCAAAAACCGTCGACTGAGAACCCATTTGTTCATTGACCGACACCACTTCAAAGACCGTATGGGTATAGTAATCCAAGCCACGCACGAGCCGGTCATCCACTTCATATGGAATAGCAAGGGCATCTAACCCTTCCAAAACCTTCTTAAAGTATGCTTGAGATTCCTCATTGAGATAATCTGCCATACGTGGCGCTGTTTTCATCACATCCTTATCTGCATCCAGCTTACAGTCCAGAATGCGCAGCGGATTTTGTTCATAGCGCCGCTGACAGTCTGCACACATCGCATTGATATCCTTCTTAAAATGTGCTTTCAAAGCAGTGCGATATGCATCGCGGCTCGCATCATCACCAAGCGTATTAATGAGTACCTTCATATCCTTCAGCCCCAAAGCAGATACAAAGGACCATCCCAGTGCGATTGTTTCCACATCTAATAAAGGATTTTTCGCTCCGATAACTTCTACCCCAAACTGGTGAAAGATCCGCTGACGCCCCTTCTGCGGACGCTCATGGCGAAACTGCGGACCGACATAATAAAATTTTGCCGGCAGATCGACATCTCCATACATCTTATGTTCGACAAAGCTGCGCACCACCCCAGCTGTACCTTCCGGCCGCAAGGTCAAAGAAGTACTGCTGTTAGGCAATGTAAAGGTATACATTTCCTTATTGACCATATCACTGGAATCATTTCCTCGCTTAAAGACATTGGTATGCTCAAAAATCGGGGTACGAATCTCTTCATAATCGTAAACATAACAGAACTGACGGATCATATCCTCCAGTTGATGCCACTTGCTGATATCCTCAGGCATGATATCCTGGGTTCCTCTAGGCATTTGATAACTCATAAACATTCCTCCTTATATAAAAAAAGCGCCATGCTAAGGACGCTTGTGTGCGCGGTACCACCTTAGTTCACATACTTTTTATGTGCGGCTTCATCAGATAACGGCTTTCACCGGCAGTATTTTGAGTACTGCTCCTTCAAAGTGTCCTCTCTGACTGCATATAGAAACTCACACCAGCCGTTTCCTCTCTTAAAAAATTCATCAGAAATCTCTTTTTCATCGGATATACTTTATAGTTTAAAGAATACCGAAGGAATTGTCAATAAAAAAACAGTCTTATCGTTTGACAAGGCTGTATTCTTTTCATCCAACTGACGAAAAATAGTTTTTCATAAGTGTCACCCTGTCTATCATACCATGACCCAATCCTCAATCACTATAATCGAATTGCCTCCTGATTTTTGAAAGTTTTCCAAAAGAAAAGAGGGTTACCCCTCTTTACAAAATCACTCGATCAACACTTTTGACACTTTCTACCTTGCGCAGATTGGCGATCAACGTCCGCAGATGCTCCGCATCCTTTACCGTAACCGTCATTTTTGTTGTTGCGAAAATACGATCCTCATCAACCTTAGAATCCACATGATTCAAGCCGGCTTTGCATTGGGAAACGATTGTGACGATATCACTCAGCAGGAAGTTGCGGTCGCTGGAGTGTACCAGCAATTGTACTTCGTAATTCTTTTCTTCCAGCTCTTCTTCCCAGCAGACATCAATCAGCCGCTCCTTCGTTTTAGCAATGTTTGGACAGTCCGCGCGATGAACCTTAACACCCTGCCCGGTACTGATATAACCGACTATATCATCACCAGGAACCGGTGAACAGCAAGCCGCCAGCGATACCTTGATGGAATCAATGCCGGCTACACGTATACCCGTTTTAGACGGAACTCGTTTACGGCTTTCCTGACGGTTGAACATTTTAATCAAATTCTCGTTATCGAGACTGGTAAATGTTTTATGCTTTGCCAAACGGTCGATGACCGATTGAGTTGAGATCACTTTGGTTCCGATCGCATACATAATATCGTTGTAGGTCGCAAAACTCATGGAACCGGCAATGCTTTCAATACGTTTCACATCCATCAGGGAGTGATCCAGATTACGCCGTTTCAATTCATCAGCCAGCATATCCTCTCCCTTTCGGACACCGTCGTTTCTTCGCTCCGTTTCCTGTTTCTGAAAAAATGAACGAATCTTGTTTTTCGCATGAGGTGATTTTACGATTTTCAGCCAATCTTCACTTGGGCCCGGAGACTGCTTATTGGTTCGAATTTCCACTACATCACCGGTTTTCAGCTTGGTATTCAGCGGTACGATTGCACCGTTAATTGTAGCTCCGACCATGTGATGACCAATTTCCGTATGAATGCGATATGCAAAATCAATTGGGGTTGCCCCATTGGGCAATGCAATTACTCGTCCCTTCGGGGACATGACATAAACATTAGCTTCAAAGATATCTTTCTGCAGCAGGTTCATATATTCCATAGCATCATCATTGACATCATCGCTCATGACACTGAAATCCTTGAACCAGTGCAGCTGTTCTTCAATTTCTTTTTGATGGATTTCCCTGCCGCCGTTCAGGTTTTCTTTATACCGCCAATGCGCTGCGATACCCTGTTCGGCGATATCATCCATCTCCTCGGTACGAATTTGTACTTCAAAAATATTGCCGCCATCCGCTACGATGGTCGTATGCAGCGATTGATACATATTTACTTTCGGCATCGCGATATAATCCTTAAACCGACCGGGTATCGGACGATAAGTCGCATGAATATAACCGAGAATCTCATAACAAGAGGTTTCATTATCCGTTACGATGCGGATTGCCAGCAGATCGAGGATTTCCTCAAAACGCTTCTGCTTGGTAACCATTTTTTTATAAATACTGTAAAGATGCTTAGAACGTCCAAAAATCCGGAATTTGATATGATTTTCTTCCAGCAGCGATGAAATTTCCCGTATCATCTGCTGCACCTGGGCATCACGTTCAGTTTTGCGGCGCTCAACAAGCCGCGCGATCTCATAATATTTTTCTCGTTCCAGGTACTGAAAGCAAAGATCTTCCAGCTCATTTTTAATTTCACTGATACCTAAGCGATGAGCGATCGGCGCATATACTTCCAGCGTTTCCGAAGCGATTTTCTTCTGTTTTTCCTCCGGCATATACTGCAAGGTGCGCATGTTATGAAGGCGGTCCGCCAGCTTTATCAGAATCACTCGGACATCCTTTGCCATCGCAATAAAGATTTTCCGATGATTGGCCGCCAGATATTCCTTGGCATCCTTGAATTTCAAGTTTCCGATTTTGGTAACTGCTTCAACCAGCCGATAAACCTCTTCACCAAACATGTCGATGACTTCATCCTTACCGATCTCGCAGTCTTCAATTACATCGTGCAACAATCCCGCTGCGATCGTTTTAGGACCGGTTCGAAGCTGGGATAATATATAACCTACCTGAATGGCATGAATGATGTACGGTTCACCACTGCGGCGAAACTGTCCGCTGTGATTTTTTTCAGCACAAAGATACGCTCTGGTTATCAGATCGATATTTTCTTCCTTGTGAATATACGATTTTACTTCAACCAGCAAATCGTCAAATGTCGCTACCTTTGCACTAACCATCCATCATCACCTGCCTTTCTAAGTTCGTTATCAGTATTTCAATAGTGTCAGCGTTTCAACATCCTTCAGCATTTCCCGGCCATTCAGATCCTCAAGCTCGATCAAAAACGCACATCCTACCACATCGCCGCCTAATTCACGCACGATATCGATCGTTGCTTTTACCGTTCCGCCGGTTGCGAGCAGATCATCGATGATCAGCACCTTCTGTCCTTTTTGTATGCCGTCTTTATGCATATGAAGCTCATTGCTTCCATACTCCAGATCATATTTGACACTGACGGTTTCACGGGGCAGCTTCCCCGGTTTACGCACCGGAACAAATCCGATTCCCAATTCATAAGCTACCGGACAACCGAAAATGAAACCGCGTGATTCAGGTCCGACAATTACATCCGCACCTACCTTTTTCGCAAATTCCGCCAGCTTGCAGCAGGCTTCCTGAAAGGCTTCCCCATTCGCCATCAGTGGTGTAATATCACGAAACAAAATTCCTTCCTGAGGAAAATCAGGAATATCAGCAATATAATTCGCTAAATCCATAACAAAAAACCTCCTTATAATAATTTAATTATATCAAAAAGCATACTTCTTTGCATTATCTTTATTGAATATCCTCCGCCATCAAACTGATTTTCTGATTTCCGCGAAAGGCTGAAATACTCAGGGTACCGTAGAAAATCAAATCATTCCGTTTTTTCCATAAAGGTATCTGATCGGCACAGTTGAATTTCACTACCTCCAGCTGATCATTCGACCATTTGATGTGCTTGCCCTCACGCATTGTTTTTTCCTTCATATCCGGTTTCATCCGATACGCGAATAAGGTTGGCGGAAAGCCTTCACCAAAAGGCTTCAGACGCTGCAGCTCCTGCACTTGGGAAAGTGTCAAATCTCCATCCTGCAGCGGCAGATATGACCGCACTTCTTCATCACTCACTTCCAGCCTGTCCATTTTATGATTCACAAATTTCTGCACCTGCTTCAAAGCAGCACGACTGAACCCGAGCCCGGCGGCTTTCGGATGACCGCCGTACGCATCAAACAAAGACTGTCCGTCCTGAAAAAATTCATTCAAGTTCAAATTACCATAGCTGCGAATACTTCCCCGCAAATACTCAAAGCCGCTTAAGACCATCACTGGCTTTTTGAGCTGACTGGCCAGTTTGCCGGCTACCAGCCCCGTTAATCCTTCGTGAAAGCTATCATCATGAAGCACCTGAAACAAATACTGATCATCCACCAAATGCATCGCTTTGCGAGTCATTTCTTCACTTTTAATTTTACGCAGTTCATTCAGATCACCGATCTGCTTACTGCATTTTATTATTTCATCACGATTCTGTGAAAGCAGGTAGCGCACTGTCATATTCGCATTGGCCATATCGGCGAGCCGTCCGGTTACATTGAGTTTTGGCACGACCTGAAAAGAAATCTTTGTCTCATCCCATGCTCCCATTTGATTTGCCAGTTTTTGGATCGCCATGCCTTTTCCCCGGTTCAGCGCAGCAATCCCCATGCGGACGATCGATCTGGTTTCCCGCCACAACGGCATGACATCACCAATCGCAGCAACACAGGCAAGGATCAGCATCTCCTCATCTTCTCCAATCAAGGCCCGCGATAATTCAAACGCTACCCCGGCGCCGCTTAATGTCTCAAATGGCTTGCCCATTTTCTGTGGATGAAGAAACAATGAACACTTCGGAAGCTTTCCCTCAACCGTATGATGATCGGTAATGATCAGCTCTAATCCAAGCTCTGCTGCTTTTTCAGCTGCTTCATACGCTTTTACTCCGTTATCCACTGTAAGCAGCAGTGTATAGCCTTTTTCTTTTGCCATTTCCACGGTATGCGGATGTAAACCATAGCCCTCCTTGAATCGATTCGGAATATAATAGCCGCAGATAATATTCGCTCTGCTTAAAGCATGATAAGCAATTGCGGTCGCACAGATGCCATCGGCATCATAATCTCCGCAAATTAATACCTTTTCA
This sequence comes from Copranaerobaculum intestinale, assembly GCF_009831105.1. Taxonomy (GTDB): domain Bacteria; phylum Bacillota_I; class Bacilli_A; order Erysipelotrichales; family Erysipelotrichaceae; genus Copranaerobaculum; species Copranaerobaculum intestinale. The sequence continues at coordinate 606,935 of NZ_WUUQ01000002.1, forward strand.
TTGTTATCGCAGGCTGCCTTCAAGCGGTCAACCACCGCTTTTAATCCGACTGCTTCAAATGGATTGTGAAGCTTCGGCGGATTTAAAACCTCCTGCAGCTGTTCTTCGTTCAGCTGATGACTTGCCAGAACTCTCGCGCAAAGCCTGCCCATTTGAAAACGGTTTTGATATTCCTCAATATTTTTATCTTCATATGCCTGATAATTCATAATATCCCTCATTCTTTACTGTATAATACTTTATCACAATTTACATTTTCTGAATATTCAAATGCGCGGATAAAAGAAAAACTGCCATAGGCAGTATCTTACTCTTTTACTTTCATGAAATCATAAAAATCTTCCAGTTTCATCGACGATCCGATGACTACTGCCTCATGGCTTAAATACGCAACGATCTCCCCGATCGTCAGCTGCAGAATATCATCAATCGCTTCATTGATTGATACCGGTTTTTTTACCTTCCAGCTGTAACCGCGCAAGGTTGCTTCGACATAGGCTGCATTTAAAGAAGCCAGCTGTTCCCGCTGAAGCTGACAGGTTTTTAATTGAATCGCCAGTTTTACATGTTCATTATTGATCAGCTCATCAATACTCATAATATCCTCCTCAGCATCATAAACATTATTATAATCGAAAGCGGACAAAAAGTGGAGTGAAAATGTGAAAAAAACAATTATAAAATCTACCTTCTATTTAATCTTAATCTCAGTGCTTGCCAAAGCGCTCTCCTTTATGGTACGCATTATTCTAGCCCGGCGGCTGAGCATGCAGGCCATGAGCTACTATACCCTGACTTCACCGACAATGGTGTTTGTCATCACCCTGGCACAGATGGGAATTCCGGCAGCGCTAAGCAAAGTTATCGCACAGCGTGACAATGCCGGCAAGCCGTTAAAGTCCGCAATCATTTTATCCATCGTCAACAATTTGATCATCACCGCAGCATTTCTGTTCTTGATTCCCTGGCTCGCCCATACGGTACTGAAACAGGACTCGGTACAAAGTGTTCTCTATGCGATTCTGCCTTTGATTCCCATGGTCACCCTTTCTGGCCTTTTAAAAGGTTATCTGCTGGGGATCCAGCGTCATTTAGCCGCAACATCCTCGCAAATCTTTGAAGAGCTGTCACGGATTGTTTTTCTCTTTGTGATTTTCTCGATCCGTACTGATTATGATGCGATTTCCATGGCCCGCATCGCGATGCTTTCAGTTACCGTAGGAGAGATTTGTTCCAGTATCTTCATGCTGGCAAATATCCGTATAAAAAAACGGACGCTGAAAAGAGTACCGCATTTATTTACCAATCTTCATAAAAATCAATTTGATGATCTGTTAATGGTATCTATCCCCATGACCGGCAGCCGCCTTATCGGCTCATTGACATATTTTATGGAACCGATTCTGATGGTGATTGGACTCAGCGTTATCCAAAACCAATGGATGGTCCAGGCATATGGGCAGCTTAATGGATATGTGCTGCCGATTATCACAATGCCCTCCTTCATAACAATCACTCTCAGCAATGTTTTACTGCCCTCATTTACGTATCAATATGCGCGAGGAAACACTGCTCAAGCAAAAAAACTATTCAACGTCATTATCGGCTGCTGCTTCCTAATCGGCATCACCTGTTCCTTCATCTGTTACAATTACAGTGAAGCGCTGCTCCAGCTGTTTTATCACAATACCAAGGGTGCGGCCATGTTAAAACAGCTGGCCTGGCCATTTGCCTTGTATTCACTACAGCCGCCGTTAAGCAATATGCTTCATGCCTTATCCCGTTCTCATCGCGCAATGATGGATACCTTTTTTGGTTCGCTGGTGCGAATCCTATGTGTTGCCCTGTTGACTCGCTACATTCTGATTGATTCTCTGCCGCTCGCATTATGTGCGGGCATGCTGGTAACCACGCTCCTGCACTGTATCAATTTAGCAATTTCTTTCCGCAAAAGCTCAATTTGACAATAGCTCATTACGGGAATCGGTTTCCTTGCGGATCACAAACATCCCGTCTTTTTGATACAGACATAAAAACACATCCCGATAATCATCGACGCCCTCATTCGCCAGGACATGTTTAAGCCAGTCCTGGTCTTTATCAATATCTTTAAGCGCCTGTTCATCGATTATTCCATCGCTTACCAGCGGATATGGATGCTTGACCTTACATTTGTTTTTCGTGAGTACGGATAAATTACCGCTGTTTTCCAAAACCGCAAATGCTACTTCATCTGGTGTACACGCATCCTTATCACGAAGCTGCTGCATCAAATCATCAATGGTATAGCGCTCTTTACGCATCACATCCTGATTAATATGTCCGTTATGAATGATAATTGATGACTTCCCATCGATCAGATCTCTAGCCTTTTTACTCTTCAGCTGAATCCACGATATAACAATTTGCAGGATCGCCAGCGTAGCGATCGGGACGATCGATTTCAAAATACTGCCGTTGTTTTCAATCGATAATGCCAAAAGCTCAGACATTACCAAATAGATGACAATATCAAAGATACTGAGTTCTCCGACTTCTCGCTTTCCCATGATCCGAAGAGCCAGAATAATGATGAAATAACACAGACAGCATTTCCAGATCAAGTTAAAATATTCGCTCATAATAACCTCCTTCAAGCATAGCACAATCTTTTCAATCATATGATAAAGCGAGGTGACACATATGAAAGCAAAAGGCATCACCATCGCACAATCAATCGGTGCACTGCTTCTGATACCTTTATTATTCTCTCTTATTTTTGCGGCTTTATACTATTTTAACGTAATCTCTACATCGCTATTCCAAATTTTGAACTGGATATCCGGTATTCTGGGATTTGCCGCAGGCGGATTTCTATTGGGAAGAGGTATTCAAAAAAAAGCGCTGTTACACGCTTTAGGTTGTATGATATTCATTGGTATACTTGGGTTTTTCATGATGGATACACATTCTCTCATGAATATGGTACGATTGGGGTCAAAAATCTTTGCCTACCTATTGTGCAGTGTAATCGCTGCGAATGTAGCTCAATCCTCTTGATCGATCATCATATGTAAGATACAATTATCGGTCTCCCGCATACCAACATTGCCAAGATGACCGATGGCATCGATCGTGGCTTCAATACCCTTTGCCACAATACCGGTATCAGGCTGAAATACATGATGATTCATCGCCATCTTCTGAGCGATGACACCGCTGTATAAGGCTGACGCAATCTTAGCTGCACACGATGGCTTTGCCCCATCACAGACCATTCCGGATATTGAACCTAGATTATTGATGATCGTATCTTCAATCTCACAAAGCGTACCCTGATCAAGATAGGTAAAGGTTGCTACACTGGCGGTTGCGGCACAAACAGCACCGCAGTATGCGGATAAGCGGCCGATTCCGGTTTTGATGCGAACCGTTACCAGATTGGAGAACACCAGTGCCCGAAGCAGCTCCTCATAAGCTGCTTTTTTATGCCGGGCGTAAATAATTACCGGAACCGATGCGGTAATTCCTTGATTCCCACTGCCGGAATTGCTCATCACCGCTCTGGTGCAGCCATCCATGCGGGCGTCACTGGCCGCGGCTGCATAAGCGATTGCTTCATTAACCGGATCATTGGTTGTATCAAGCAGAGTTTTCCCAACTTGGGCACCATAAGCGTTGTGTATTCCCTCTTCAGCAATTTCCATATTGTAATGAATTTGTTCCTCCAACAAAGGAACGATATCAGAAATATCACCATGCTTCGCAAACTCATATATATCTTTGATATTCAGACATTTCCGATCTGTCAGCGGGGTATGAAAATCATCCTCAGCACATTGATTATTCAATAATATTTCATCATTCTTTAAAATTCTGGTAACGTTTGTATGCGTATGCTGAATCTCTACCACAACCTTATCAGAATGTCCAAACGCTTCCACCAAAATGGATAAGCCCGGTATCCCTTCCAGCAGTTCAACCGTGCAATAGCGTTCTGCCAGCAGCTTATTCATCAGCTGTACATCCTCTGGCTTCACTGCTTCTATCACTTCCAGCTTCTTTTCTGAGCATCCGGCAATCGTTCCAAGAATCGCGGCAGCCTCCACTCCCTTGGCACCGCCGGAGTTTGGCACAACAACCCCTTTCACGTTTTTAATGATATTGCCGCTGCAGGAAACCTTGATGCGCTCCGGCAGATATCCAAGCGTTTCTTTCGCAATTGCACATCCGTAAGCGATCGCAATCGGTTCCGTGCAGCCCAGCGCCAGAACCAACTCTTCCCGCAATATATTTTTATAGTTTTCTTCCTGATGTCTTTCCATATTATCCCTTCATCTCAAATAAATTGTCCTGAAAATGATAACCTAAATGCTGATAGGCTTTTTCCGTTACAATTCTGCCTCTTGGAGTCCGATTGATAAAGCCGATCTGCAGCAGATACGGTTCATATACATCCTCTAACGTCATCGGCTCTTCACCAATGCTGCTCGCAATCGCTTCCAGTCCTACCGGGCCGCCTTTGAAACGTTCAATGATACCCTTTAAATATTTATGATCGACTGCATCTAAACCCAAATGATCGACCTTCAAGCGATCGAGTGCCATCGAAGCGATATCGGATGAAATGATACCATCATTCATTACCTGCGCAAAGTCGCGCACTCGCCGAAACAGTCGATTTGCAATACGCGGAGTCCCTCGTGAACGGCGGGCAATTTCAACCACGGCGGCCGCCTCGATCGTTGTGTCCATGACCCGTGATGTTCGCCTGATAATCTGTTCCAGTTCCTCCAAATGATAAAACTGAAGCTGATTGATAATACCAAAACGATCACGCAGCGGAGCCGTCAGATCACCGGCTCGGGTAGTCGCACCCACTAATGTAAATGGCGGCAGATCCAGGCGAATCGAGCGTACTCCCGCTTCCTTGCCTACTACGATATCGATACAGTAATCCTCCATTGCCGGATACAAAATTTCTTCCACCTGTTTAGGGAGACGATGTATTTCATCGATAAACAACACATCACCTGGTTCCAAGGTTGATAGAATTGCTGCCAAGTCACCGCTTTTCTCAATGGAGGGTCCGCTGGTCGTTTTAATATTTCCGCCCATTTCATGTGCGAGTATATACGATAATGTTGTCTTACCAAGACCTGGCGGTCCATATAACAACACATGATCCAATGCTTCTCCACGCTGCTTTGCCGCTTCAATAAAAACAGCTAAATTCTGTTTTAAATCCTGCTGTCCGACATATTCCTCCAGTGTCTGCGGACGCAGACTTGCTTCTTCATCGATTATTTGTTCTTCATTCGATAACAGTCTGTCCATCCCTACACTCCTTTTCGCTTCAGCATGATACCAAGCGCAAGACGCACATATTCATCAACACTTTTCGCTTTTTCCTTTGCGAGCTCCTTTTCGACCCCGCTCAGTTCGTTTTGCTTATAGCCAAGCGCTCTCAAAGCATCCATAGCATCCGTAATATTTGAATTGCCAATTTTGCCCGTGCTTGAAGCAGCCGGCTCCTCCACTAGCTTTCCTTTCAGATCCAGCACGATTTGCTGAGCCGACTTTGCGCCGATTCCCGGCAGCTTTTTCAGCATTGCAACATCACCGGTTTCAATTGCCGCAACCATCGCGTCAGCACCGCATACACCAAGCATGTTCAAAGCTGTTTTCGGCCCCACACCTTTCACTGAGATCAGCCGCATAAAAAGTTCCATCTCCTGCTGCGTCAAGAATCCAAATAAGGTTATGGCATCTTCTCTTACGTGCTGATAAGTATACAGCATAGTCTCCTGCCCCAATCCGAGCGCCTGCGGACTTGGCACATATATCTGATAACCGATGCCTTGATTATCCACTATCACACTATCTATACGAAGACTATGGACGATTCCTTTTACAAATGCGATCATTTTATCACCGCATCCATTGTAACATAATATCACTTGAATAAAAACTGTTCATCATCAATTATAATCGGCTCTTCTGCTGGGATATGTTCACTATGTTTTTTCCTTCTCAGACTGCAGCAGTTTCAATTACTCATGAAAAAGATATGCGTTTTTAACGCATATCCATACTTACAAGTCAATTTCCAAAGACACCGGACAGTGATCACTGCCTAAAACATCACTATGAATAGAAGCCGCACGAATCTGATCCTTTAAAGCTTGTGAGGTCAGAAAATAATCAATTCTCCAACCGATATTTTTATCCCTTGCCTTAAAGCGATAGCTCCACCATGAGTAAGCGATTGTTTCAGGATGCAGGTAACGGAAAGAATCAACAAATCCTGCGTGCAGAAGATTTCTCATCTTATCGCGTTCTTCATCGCTGAAGCCCGGATTATTATGATTGCTTTTGGGATTTTTGATATCAATTTCTTCAACCGCGACGTTCATATCGCCGCAGACAATAACCGGCTTTCTCACCTCCAGTTTTTTTAAATAAGCCTGAAAGTCATCCTCCCATTTCATGCGGTATGGAAGCCGCGCCAATGCCTCTTTAGAGTTCGGGGTATAAACGTTGACCATAAAAAATTTCTCAAATTCACAGGTTATGACCCGTCCCTCATGATCATGTTCATCTATTCCGATTCCATACACGGTTTCTAACGGCTCCTGTTTTGTGAAAATTAAAGTTCCGGAATATCCTTTTTTATCTGCACTGTTCATAAACTGATGATAGCCGGGCGTATTAAGCTCCAACTGACCCGGCTGCATCTTTGTTTCCTGAATACAGAAGATATCCGCATCAATCGCTTGAAAGAATTCATAAAAGCCTTTATTCACACAGGCACGTATGCCGTTCACATTCCAAGATACAAGTTTCATCATACATTCTCCTCTATTTGAGACTATTGTATCGGAAATCAGCTAAAAAAGCCAATGAGATACATAAAAAAACAAACGTCAGAAGTCAAGAAAAAAAGCATCTGAATTTGAAAATAACCGATCCGTTAACCCGAAGGTATTACAGAACTTCTTTCTCAAATCGATGCTTTTAAAGCTTATTCAACAAATTGGAATTCAACTTTACAGATGGTCACAACATCCCCATCCTGACAGCCTGCTTCGCGAAGCGCTTCATCTATACCCATTTTACGCATTTTACGAGCAAAACGCATCGCATCCTCGTCACTGTCAATTCGACTCATCTGGAAGGTACGCTCGATGCCGTCGCCGTCCACCAGCCACTGTCCATTCCCCAGATTATGGACAAAAAACTGTGGTCTTTCTTCTTCAAACTTATATAAAACGCCGGTTGCTTCCGTATCATCTTCATTGAAGATCGGAAATTCAGGGGTTACTGCCAGCAGATCAGCAGTGCGATATAGAACCGCATCCAAACCCTCATCAATAATCGTCGTTGTCTCAAAGACATCAATATCCGGATACTTTGCTTTAAAACGTTTCAAATTTTCTGCCGCATTTTCCAAATCCATTTTGTTCGCAACGACGATCTGCGGACGTTCCATCAGCCGATACTCATATTCAGCCAATTCCTTATTGATGATTTCATAATCCTCAATCGGATCGCGGCCATCATTAGCACCCATATCGATGACGTGAATGATGACCCTGCAGCGTTCGATATGACGCAGAAACTGGTGACCCAGCCCTTTGCCTTGGGATGCTCCTTCAATGAGCCCCGGTAAATCCGCCATGACAAAACTGCGGCCATCCGGTACCTGTACCATGCCGAGATTCGGTGATATCGTCGTGAAATGATACTCCGCGATCTCCGGACGAGCCTTTGATACCACTGACAGCAGAGTTGATTTTCCTACCGAAGGAAAGCCTACCAATCCAGCATCCGCGAGCAGCTTCAATTCCACCTGTACATCTTTTTCTTCTCCCGGCTCACCGCGCTCACTGTACTGAGGAGCACTGTTGCGGCTGGATTTGAAATGGAAGTTTCCACGCCCGCCGCGGCCTGCTTTGGCGATGATTGCCTGCTGCCCAGGGCGGGTCAGATCAGCGATGATTGCGCCGGTGCCAGCATCTTTTACGATCGTTCCCTGCGGTACCTTAACAATCGTATCCGTGCCATCTGCACCATGCATCTTTTTCACTTTTCCATTACCGCCATTTTCCGCGATTACTTTTTTCTGATAACGTAAATCTAGCAGCGTCGTCTTACCGGTATCCACCTCAAAAATGACATTTCCGCCGCGTCCGCCATCACCACCGGCCGGTCCGCCCAACGGAACGTACTTCTCCCGGCGAAAGGCTGTGATGCCATCACCGCCTTTACCAGCTTTAATATGTATTTTTACCCGATCAATAAATTTCATAATAGCCTCCTTTAAAAAATAAAATCCCCAAACGGGGATTTATTTAGGCTGCCGGGTATACAGAAACTTTCTTTCTGTCTTTACCTAAGCGCTCGAATTTTACAACACCGTCCACCTTTGCGAACAATGTGTCATCTCCACCTTTACCCACGTTTGTGCCTGGGTGAATTTTCGTACCGCGCTGACGGTAAATGATTGAGCCTGCACTTGCAAACTGTCCATCAGCTAATTTTGCACCTAAACGTTTTGAATGAGAGTCACGGCCGTTCTTCGTAGAACCTACTCCCTTTTTCGATGCAAATAACTGGATATCTAATACGAATTTCATTGGTTACACCTCCTGTATTTGAATTTGGATATACTGATGATAACGCTCCTGCATGGTTTCAAGCTGAATCAGCATGGTTCTTAAAATCAGCTGAGTCTGCGCCTGATCATGACTGGATACTTCAATATGAATACATCCCTTCTGCATTTCACAGCGGCATGTATCTTTGACAAGCATATCTAAAGCATTAAGCGTTCCTACCGCAATGGAAGAAACCCCGGCACATATCAGATCCTTACCGTGTGCGGCAGAGCCTGCATGTCCCTCGATATCGATCGCATGAATCGTATCACCGCTTTGTACTACGCTCACAGTGATCATATTAAGCCTCGATAGCTTCTACTGTTAATTTTGTGTAAGGCTGACGGTGACCCTGTTTACGGCGGGTACTGCCTTTTTTACTGTTGTATTTGAAGATTGTGATCTTCTTGCCTTTACCCTGCTTTTCAACTTTTGCGCTGACTTTAACTCCCTTAACATATGGAGTACCAACACGAGTTGTACGGTTTGAGTAAACTACAACTTTGTCAAATTCAACTGTTTCACCTTCCTGAGCGTTTAATTTCTCAGTGTAAATTGTTGATCCAACTTCAACACGGATCTGTTTTCCACCTGTTTCGATTACTGCGTACATATGCGCACCTCCTTTTTTTTACCTAAGACTCGCCATACAAGGTGATGCTTTAGCATGCTTATTGCCTTGTTTGAGCGGTTGTAAGTCACAAAAGGACATACAACGTTGTCATGATACCATAAATCATATGGTACGTCAATTATTTTATCATGTTTTAAAAGCTTTGTAAAATCGAAAAGATTCCTAGTGTCATCTCATTTTTTACACATTTCCATGATTCTTCAACAACATGATAGTACGAATCGATGAACCATCCGCGCGCGGTATTGAAACGGCAATGCATTCAAGCAAAAAAATAATAAAATTCCCCTGGACAATCAAATTTTTCAGGATAACCATATCATGATTCAGAAACCCTTTTATGCTAAGTCAAATTCTCATCTGAAATTGGATCAATCACAAACGCATCTGCTTTACTGGCTGTTTGATTTGCTCATCCCCATTCATTGTGATACCCTCTTGATTCTAGTATAAAATCTCGATATAAGTTTGATGGACAACAAAAAGGATGATAAAATAAATATACTAATCAGTCTTCGGTTACTAAAAATATTGAAATTCACATAAATACGCCAATAAGGAGGTTACTTCATGGAAATTAGATATGCAACACCCGATGATGCAAAAGCGATAGCCGAAGTAGAGGCAGAATGTTTCCCTGCCGCGGAAGCGGCATCCCTCGCATCAATTAAAAATCGTTTGCAGTACTATGCAAATCACTTTTGGCTGTTGGAAGACAACGGCCGGCTAATCGGTTTCGCAAACGGAATGGTCAGTAATGAAGACCATCTGCTCGATGTAATGTTTGATCACGGGGAAATGCATGATGAAAACGGAAAGTGGCAACTGATCTTCGGATTGGATACCATTCCTGAATATCGCTGCCGCGGATGCGGTGAAGTATTATTAAACAGTGCAATCGAAGATGCCCACAAGCAGAACCGAATGGGCTTGATCCTGACCTGTAAGGAGCAGCTGATCCACTATTATGAAAAATTCGGATTTGTAAAAGAGGGCTTGTCTAATTCAACGCACGGCAAAGCTGTCTGGTACGATATGCGCTTGACGTTCTAGTTCATATCGACAACCCTACATAAAAAAGCTGAAACGAAGCTAGCTTCATGTTCGTTCAGCTTTTTATTATCTCTATTTAAACATAACCTTTTCATACTCTTACTCGAGATTTTCACTTAAAAGCGTAAAACCGATTTCATCTTCAAAAGAATAGTAAATCAGCTTATGTTCATCTGATGTATCCAATTTCCATTGTTTCTTTTTTTCCAGTGTTTCATTTATCTTCATGATTCGCTCATCAGCACTGCCAATACTTCCTGCCATATTTATTGATACATCCCTTGTAGGATACATATTGCTTGTGGAAATCTGATCCACCACCGGATCGGCATCATTCATCCACTTACATGCCGAATTCGATAAAACGATATATTGTAATTCACATGTTTCTATTTCGTAATGCTGATTCAAGGTGACTGCATATTCACTGATGACCCTAACGAAATCTAAATTTTTTTGATGGGTTCTGATGAATTGATTCTTGCTTTTTGTATAAATATAAGTATCTACAGGATATTCCTCTTTGTTATCATAAATAATAATTATAATTTGATCTGTTTTTACAGATTGAGTTGCTTCATATCGTTTACCATGTAAACCATTTAGTTTAAAATCACCAAAATCCAGCACCGCTGCGGAAGTAGCAGGAGAAGGATCCTCTTTTACATCCTTGTTCGAGTACGTACACGCGACAAGCAAGAAGGAAAAACAGATGCATACAATTTGAAAATATCGCTTACTGTTCATAATGACACACGAATTCCATTAGATGCCTTAACTGATGTAGGTACAAATGTTATGATTAACACACTCATTACAGAAATAGATCGTATGCGATATATTGTTTTCATTATGTCTCCTCCTAATAGCTTTTTTCAAGCACTTTTACATGGAATTCTATGTATCACAAGAAAACTTAAAATGGGGCAAGATCAACACACCCTTTTCTCTATATTGCTTACACATTTTCATCCCTCCTTTCACCTAACTGTTCTTCTATATAATATATTTTATCAGTATATAGAAAAGGGACAAGACTATATGCATGAATGGTTGTTTTCACGCATGAATGATCGCTTTTTTTATATGAAATGTTATTTTTTATATCATTTTTCTCAGTAAACTACTATAAAGTATAAATCTACTATTTATACGTATAACTGCCTTTCCCTCCCATTAGAAAAGATCTCTCCATTCATTTCCAACTTTTTTACGTTATCTACTTTGGAGAGATCTTATCATTTTAATGTGCTTTTTAGATTTGTTTTCTACCAATCATTTTAGATATCAAAATTAATTTCTTCAAACTTTTCCTCATTGGCTTCTTCAATCACCGGGGCTTCCCGTTTCTCAATATAACGGATACCTTTCAGTAAATAACAGCTGCTGTCAAGTGGCAGCGGAGCACTGAAGGTAGACTCACGGCTCATTAAAGAGAAATCCTTTACCTTATATTCATGAAGCTGTTCATTCATAAAGTGGATTTCATCATTGAGATCACCGATTCGAATATCCGTTACCGTGAACGGATTACTTTTTACTTTCTTACAGATCATATTTCCCTTTGCAGGTCGATTGGTGATAGATATTTCACTTAGTTTGATCCGTTTGAAAGCATGTTTGTCAGTACCAGCAATCAAAAACGATCCTTCTTTGTCATAAATCGTCGCGGCACTGATCTCATCTTCCATGAGGTTCATCGCTTTGACACCCTTTGATTTCGGCGCGGTTACCGGAACCATCGAGATCGGATAGCGGCTTACATACCCATGACGACTCGCCAATAAAATTTCATCACCGTCATAAGCAAGAAAAGCTCCGACAATTTCATCGCCAGCGGTTAAATTCATAGCTGTCATCGTTTTATTGTTTCTCGATACTTTAAAATCCGAAACCAAGGTTTTTTTGATCATTCCCAGCTTACTGACGGTTACAATATAACCGTAGGTCGCAAAATCTCGAATGACAAAAGCATCACGAATTTTCTCTTCACTGCTCATTTTCACCAGGTTATTGATGTGTGAGCCGATATCCTTCCACTTTGCTTCATCTAACTCATATACCGGAACGTATCCATAAGTACCTTGGGTGGTAAAGAACAACAGCTGATCCAAGGTACTGACCTCGCTGTATCCAATCAGCTCATCACCTTCCTTGAGGGCGGTGCGAAGGTGCTCGCTCGCACTGTAAGAACGCAAGGATACCCGCTTCACATATCCATCACGGGAAACTGTAATCATGACCTGTTCCTGATTGATCATCTGTTCTTTTTCAATCACAATTTCTTCAATTTCATGTTCGATGCGGGTCAGTCGCGGCGTTGGAAATTCCGCTTTTACGGCCTTTAGTTCCTGAATCATCACATTATGCAGAACATGATCATCTGACAGAATATCATTCAATGCCTCGATTTCATTCGCCAGCTGCGTATATTCTTCTTTCAGCTGCGTAATATCGGTTGAAGACAGACGATACAAGCGCATCGTTACGATTGCTTCTGCCTGCTCATCGCTGAATTGGAACCGTTCCATAATTCGGCGTTTAGAATCCGCCTTGTCCTTGGAAGCACGAATCAACGCAATAATTTCATCCAAAACGGATATTGCTTTCATCAAGCCTTCTAAAATGTGGCAGCGTTTTTCTTTCTTATCCAAATCATAACGGGAACGGCGCGTTATCACCTCATAGCGATGGGCAATAAAAGCGTCGAGCATCGCACATAGTCCCATTTGCTCCGGCCGTTTATTGACAATCGCAACCACGTTATAGTTATACGAAATCTGTAAATCGGTATTCTTATATAAATAATTCAGAATCAATTGTGCATCGACATCTTTTTTCACATCGATCGCAATTCGTAAACCGGTACGGTCAGATTCATCGCGGACATCCATGATGCCGTCAATACGCTTGTTTAAACGGATATCATCCATTTTCTTGACCAGATTGGATTTCACCACTTCATATGGGATTTCGGTTATGATAATCTGCTGATTGGTACGAGTTTCACTGATTTCAGCCTTGGAGCGAATCATGACTCTGCCCTTGCCGGTCAAAAACGCATCGCGGATGCCATCGATGCCCTGAACGGTTCCTCCAGTGGGAAAATCAGGCCCCTGTATGTATTCCATCAGTTCATCCAATTCACAATTCGGATTGGTGATGCGATAGATGGTTGCGTCAATTGCTTCATTCAGATTATGCGGCGGAATGTTGGTAGCATATCCTGCCGCAATCCCGGAAATACCATTGATCAATAAGTGTGGGTAACGGGCCGGCAGCACCGTCGGCTCCATTTCCGTATCATCGAAATTCGGCGCCCACTCGACCGTATCTTTATCAATATCCTCCAGCAGATTAGCCGCTATTTTACCAAGTCTGGCCTCGGTATATCGCATAGCCGCTGCTGGATCATCGTCGATCGAACCGTTATTTCCCTGCATATCAATGAGCGGTTCTCGAATCTTCCACTGCTGGGACATGCGCACCATCGCATCATATACCGAAGTATCCCCATGCGGATGATAGTTACCAATTACCAGTCCTACCGTTTTCGCAGACTTTCGATAACCCTTTTCAGCGGTGTTACCATCGCGGTACATGGCATATAAGATACGTCGCTGTACCGGTTTTAACCCATCACGGGCATCCGGTAAAGCACGATCCTGAATAATATACTTGGAATATCGACCAAAACGGTCACCCATGATATCTTCTAAAGGTGAAGGAATAATATGCTCATGCACTTCTTCTTTTACTGTCCGTTTTGCCATTATCGCTTCACCTCCATAATAAAGCTATCCTCCAGAGTGAACGATACATTATCTTCGATCCAATCACGACGGACATCCGCCTTATCACCCATCAGCACCGATACCCGGCGTTCTGCTGTCATCGCATCATCAATATTCACCTGAATCAGCGTTCGGGTCTCCGGATTCATCGTCGTTTCCCACAACTGATCTGCATTCATTTCACCTAAACCTTTGTAACGCTGTAAGCGAAAGCCCTTAGGAAAGGTTTTGCGCACTTCGTCGAGCTCCTCATCCGTCCAGGCATACTGAATCTGCCCGCCTTTTTCCAGCTTATAAAGCGGCGGCAGCGCAATGTATACCATGCCCGCTTCAATGAGTCCCCGCATATAACGGTAAAAAAAGGTAAGCAGCAGGGTCTGAATATGGGCGCCGTCAGTATCGGCATCGGTCATGATGATCACCTTATGATAGTTGGCATCCTCTGCCTGAAAGCTGGCCCCAACCCCGGCTCCCAATGCATGGATCAGCGTATTCAACTCTTCATTTTTTTCGATACTGGCAAGACTGGCTTTTTCGGTATTCAGCACTTTACCGCGCAGCGGCAGGATGGCCTGATAACGGCTGTCTCTTCCCTGTTTCGCACTGCCGCCGGCAGAATCACCTTCGACCAGATATAATTCTTTTTTACGTGCGTCCTTCGATTGAGCGCTTGCCAGCTTGCCGGACAGAATCTTCTCACTCTTTCCTTTTGATTTTCCCTTGCGGGCATCCTCACGGGCCTTGCGCGCTGCTTCTCTGGCCTGAAAAGCTCGGGACATTTTCTTAATCAGGGTCGTGGAAAGCTCTTTGTTCTCCTCCAGATAAAAATTCAATTTTTCAGTCAGCAGACTTTCCACCGCCGTTTTCGCTTCACTGGTTCCCAGCTTGCCTTTGGTCTGTCCCTCAAACTGAAGCAGATGTTCCGGTACGCCCAGCGACAATACAATGGTTAAGCCTTCCCGGACATCGCTGCCGTCAAAATTCTTATCCTTTTCCTTTAAGAGACCATTGCGGCGGGCAAAATCGTTAAAAACTTTAGTGAAAGCACTGCGGGCACCGATTTCATGCGTACCGCCGTCTTTGGTTCTTACCATATTTACAAAGGAAAACATATTCTCCTGATATTCATCGGTATACTGAAACGCGCAGTCCACCTTAATATCATTGATAATACCACTGAAGGATACCGGCTTATGAAAAACCTGCTTATCCTCATGCAAATATTCGATAAAGGCTTCCAAACCATTTTCATAACAAAATGTTTCTTCCCGCTCTTTATCCTTGCGTTCATCTTTCAAAATCAGCCGCAGCCCCTTTAATAGAAAAGCATCTTCGCGGGCTCGTTCAGCAATCATGGAATAGGAAAATTTCGTTGTGCTGAAAATTCGATCATCCGGAAGGAAACGAACCTTACTTCCAGTTTTGCTCGTTTTGCCCAGCTCCTGCAGCTTGCCAATTTTCTTTCCGCCGTCTTCAAAGCGCATCTGATACATCTTTCCAGCAATGCACACGGTAACCTCTACCCATCGTGAAAGTGCATTCACTACGCTGGCACCAACGCCATGCAGTCCTCCGCTGGTCTTATAGCCGCCCTCACTTGAGAACTTGCCGCCGGCATGCAGAACCGTAAAAATAACCTGCAGCGTACTTACTCCGCTGGCATGCTTGGCTACCGGCATTCCCCGTCCTTCATCCTCGACACAGAGCACACCATCCTTTTCAATGGTTATCTTAATCGTATCGCCATGTCCGTTCAATGCCTCATCAATGGAATTATCTACAATTTCCCACACCAAATGATGCAGTCCCCTGCTATCGGTACTTCCAATATACATGCCGGGACGCTTACGAACCGCCTCTAATCCATCCAGAATCTGTATACTACTCGCATCATACGCTTTTTCAGCCATACCATCACTCCAATTAATCACTCTTATTATTTTACCAAAACTGATTTTTTTAATCAATCAAAATTCCAAACGGTTCTAAAACTCTTTTTTCTTCCTTCGAAAAATGGTAAAATAAACCCACAGGAGTGATATTTATGTATTTTATTTACGCAATAGTAATCGGTTATTTATTAGGCTCCATTCCTTTTGCTTTAGTAATCGGAAAAGTCTTTTACCATACGGATGTCAGAGAATTCGGATCAGGCAATCTGGGGGGCAGCAATGCCGGCCGCGTGCTCGGCAAAAAGGCCGCAATCGCAACCATCACTTTAGATGTTTTAAAGGTTGTAGCGGCAGTAGCTATCAGCGCCCAGTTTGATGCGGCAGCCTCCATTTGGGCAGGGCTTGCGGCAGCAATCGGACACTGTTATCCGCTGTTTGCCGGATTTCGCGGCGGCAAAGCCGTGGCAACCATGTTCGGATTTTTACTGTCAACGGCCATATTCACCTTTCAAAGCGCCTGGTACGTGGTAATTCCTTTCTTGTTTTTTCTCGCTGTGCTGAAGCTTTCAAAAATGGTTTCCCTATCCAGCATGGTCGCCGCCGTTTCCAGTACGGTCTATATTCTCATCATGCAGCATGATCCGGCTATTACCGCTGCATCACTGCTGTTAACCCTTCTGGTAATTTATCGGCATCGTGCCAACATCGCGCGAATCCGCTCACATACGGAAAATAAGATCACATGGATGTAAAGCATCGTACTGATATGATGCCGGTTCGCATCGCCTTTTTTCTGATTGGTCTGATCCTGATTTCTTTCGGCATCAGCGTCAGTATCATTTCCAACTTTGGAGTTGGCGGATGGGATGCTTTCAATATCGGTCTCAAATATCATTTTGGATTTACAATCGGCACATGGATGAATGTCTGTGCTGCCTGCTTTATTTTAATGGGTGGAATTTTGCGTCAAGAGCGTCCCCGCTTCGAAACGTTTATCACATCGATTGTGATCGGTATCAGTGTAGATGTATGGATGATGATTTTCAAGCCGCTGCAGATCCATGACATTACCTATCAGTTTCTCGTCTTCATGAGTGCTATTGTCATTATCTCCGTCGGTGCAGGAATCTATCTGGTCAGCGAACTGCCGCCCAATCCCATTGATTACTTTATGCTGAGTCTATGCCAACGCTTCCACATCAGTATAACCAAAGCAAAAATATGCAGTGAATCATTAGGCTTGCTGCTCGGTTTTCTAAGCGGCGGACCGATCGGCCTTGGCTCCGTCATTATGATTCTCTGCTTCGGACCGGCCATTGATTTTTGTTTTCGAATCGCTGAACGCTACTATATAATGCTTACCAAAAAACGTCAGTTACAAAACGATTGACGTTTTTTTATGGATCTTACAAATGGTTTCCTTTATATTAAAAAATTGTAAGATTGATTCTCTGTATAAGCTGTTATAATAATGGTAAAGAGAGGAATGTCGGCTATGGATAAACACACACATACACGAATTAACGCAGATTGTCAGCAGGGACTTTCATCCGGACAAGTGGCAAAGCGCAAAGCGGAGGGTCTCTATAATGAACAGACTGTACAAACCACAAAAAGTTATCAGGATATTATCAAGGGGAATGTTTTCACCTTATTCAATCTGATCAATGCAATTTTAGCCGGTCTGATTATTTTTGTCGGCTCTTATAAAAATTTATTGTTTTTAGGAGTGATTATATCCAATATCGTTATCGGTATCTTTCAGGAAATACGGGCAAAGCGGACATTGGATAAGCTGTCCCTGATCACCTCGACCCAAATTCATGTTATTCGCGATGGTATGGATCAAGCTGTGCATATTGAAGATCTGGTGCTGGATGACATCATGAAGCTGGCCA
The DNA here is from genome assembly GCF_009831105.1 of Copranaerobaculum intestinale. GTDB lineage: Bacteria > Bacillota_I > Bacilli_A > Erysipelotrichales > Erysipelotrichaceae > Copranaerobaculum > Copranaerobaculum intestinale. The sequence goes on from NZ_WUUQ01000002.1 coordinate 624,845, forward strand.
GCGGCGATCAGATATGCAGTGATGCGGTTGTTTTAGAAGGCCGTCTTGAGGTAAATGAATCTCTGATAAACGGGGAATCCGATATCATTACCAAAGAGCCCGGCGACTTTCTTTACTCCGGCAGCTTTGTCATTTCCGGCAATGCGGCAGCTCGCGTGGAGCATGTCGGCAAGGAGAACTTTTCCTACACGATCATGTCTGATGCCAAAACGATGCGCCGCCACCCTTCTCAGCTGCGTGATGCGATCAATTATATCCTAAAAATCATAAGCATCATCATATTTCCGCTCGGTATCCTGCTGTTTGCCAAACAATATTTTATCTCACATTACACGATGGCACAGGCAATCGTAAGCACAACCGGTGCCTTGATCGGAATGATTCCAGAAGGCTTGGTGCTGTTAACCAGCGTTGCATTAGCGGTCGGTACCATCAATCTTGCGAAACGCAAGACCTTGGTTCAGGAGCTATACTGCATTGAAACCTTGGCTCGTGTTGATACACTATGTCTTGATAAAACCGGTACCCTGACCCAAGGAAAAATGGTTTTGGAAGAAATAATTTCACTCGGTGAGGAACCGATAGCAGAAATATTACAAAATATTGGATACTACCTGAAGGATGACAATTCCACCTTTCATGCAATCCGTGAAAAATACGGTGTCTCCTCTACCTACCGAATGTTGGAAACTCTACCCTTTTCCAGCGTAAGAAAGGTCAGCGGGGTTACTTTTGAAAATTACGGAACCTATATCTTAGGTGCTTATGAATTTATGCATGTACCCAAGAATCCTGTCTTGGAAAAGCAGATCAAGCAATACGCAGCAGGCGGCAGCCGTGTGCTGACCCTGGCCCACAGCTGCCAGGCAATTCATAATACCGATATTCCAAAGGATTTAGAGCCAATTGCATTCTTATTACTGAGTGACCCAATTCGGCCTGAAACAAAGGATACACTTGATTATTTCAAGCGCCAGGGAGTAGATTTAAAAATCATTTCTGGTGATAATCCGATAACTGTGCAGGCCATTGCTCAAAAGGCAGGCATGGAAAACTGTACATCAATCGACGCCAGTACCCTGGAAGAATCAGATATTGCGGATGCCATGAAACGATTTAACGTATTTGGCCGTGTATCACCGCAGCAGAAAAAAGCGATGGTCCTTGCGCTTCAAAAGGATAAACATATTGTTGCCATGTCAGGAGACGGAGTAAATGATGTATTGGCTTTAAAAGAAGCTGATTGTTCAATCGCCGTAGCGGGGGGCAGCGAGGCGGCAAAAAACGTTGCGAACTTGGTTCTGCTGGATGCCAATTTTGCCAATCTTCCGCATATTGTACTGGAAGGCCGTCGGGTCATCAACAATATCCAGCGGGCGGCTTCCCTATTTTTGGTAAAAACCACCTTCTCAACGGTTTTGGCTTTGGTAACACTCTTTTTAAACAGTCTATATCCATTTATGCCAATTCAGCTTACCCTAATCTCAACTCTGACTATCGGTATTCCTTCCTTCTTTCTGGCACTGGAACCAAACCATAATCGGGTAAAGGGAAACTTTTTGATCAATGTCATGTCGCGGGCCATACCCGGTGCAATTACTGTGCTTGCCAGTATCTTAGCAGTTAATATTTTCGCTGCGGTATTCCACTATCCGGAATCAGTAAAATCAACGCTCAGCGTTATTTTGACCGGTGTGAGCGGCCTCTGTGTATTGCGTCGGGTATGCGATCCATTTACTAAAAAACGCGCACTGATCTTTTACAGCATGATGTGCTTATTCATTGGATGTGTCTGCCTGTTCCCTGATATTTTCTCTCTTGTAAGGCTGGATCTCTTCACCTTTCTATGCTTGCTGGGAGGAATTATCGTTGTTCCGATCTTTATGGATGTTCTGCATCGCTTCTTTAACTCCTTTAAGAAAATCAATGCGATACTTGAGAATGCAACCAAGTAGGTAAAACAAAATTTCAAACTCATTTAAGGGCCGTTACCTACCTTATTTCAGGTAACGGCCTTTTCTTTATCCTGAATCATCCATTTTTAGTTTTTTATGCAAATACAATCTTACAAGACCTATATGTAAGCAACAATTACAGCATTCATACGATTGCTGCGTCCTGTCCGATGCAAAAAAAAGCAGCCGACATACTGTCAGATGCTTTTTCGCTTATTCACCTTTATGCATATCCCGGATAATCGCTTCAATATGATTACCGCGGTCCAAAGAATGATCAATTTTGAATTTCAGTTCTGGAACCTTTCGGATCGTCATGCGTTTCGCCAACTCACTGCGAATAAAGCCTTTGCTTCTCTCCAATGCTTTCATCCCGGCATCGGCACGCTCTTCCTTTCCAAGAAAGGACACAAAGATCGTTGCAATGGACAAATCTCCGGTGACACTTACATCAGTGATTGTGATAAAACCGATTTTGGGGTCTTTCAGCGTAAACTGAATGATCTCTGAAACATTCTTCTGAATGATACCGGCGATTTTATCTTTTTTCATCGTCATGTGAATCACTCCTATATCTTATTGTTCTACAACTTCCTGATCTTCATACGCTTCAATCACGTCATTTTCTTTGATATCGTTGAAATTTTCGATTGTCATACCGCAGTCATAACCGCTGGTAACTTCTTTTGCATCATTCTGGAATCGCTTCAATGAATTCAATTTTCCTTCATATACAACAACACCGTCTCGAATCAAACGAACCTTACAGTCTTTTTTGATACAGCCATCGGTAACCATACAGCCCGCAATCGTACCAATTTTACTAACTTTATACAGCTGACGTACTTCTGCCTGACCGATGACAACCTCTTCATAAACCGGAGCAAGCATGCCCTTCATAGCTGCTTCCATCTCTTCAATCGCTTTATAAATGATGTTGTGCAGTCTGATATCAATGCCTTCTTCTTCGGCTTTTTTGCGTACAGATGCATTCGGACGAACATTAAATCCATAGATTACCGCATTACTTGCGCTGGCCAGCATTATATCGGATTCAGTAATCGCACCGGCAGTGGAACGGATGACATTAACCTTAACCCCGGCGATATCAATACGCTCCAAAGATGCCTTAACTGCTTCCGCACTGCCCTGTACATCGGCTTTGACGATGACATTGATTTCCTGAATGTCACCTTCTTCGATCTGACGGGCCAAATCATCGAGAGTCAGGGCACTGCTTACGCTGCGCTCCTGTTCGATCCGCTTGTTCAAACGCGTTTCGGCAATCTGCCGAGCCTTTTTCTCAGAATCAAATGCCTTGAAGATATCACCGGCTACCGGAACAGAATTCAATCCGATGATTTCCACCGGTGAAGAAGGCCCAGCCTGCTTTAATTCACGGCCGTGATCATCTACCATTTTACGAACCCTGCCGAAGCTTGTACCTACGACAACCGCATCACCGGCATGCAGCGTACCATTTTGGATCAGTAACGTCGCAACCGGTCCGCGTCCTTTATCAAGCTTTGCTTCAATAACTGTTCCTGAAGCCATTTTATTTGGATTTGCACGGAAATCTTCAACTTCTGAAAGAACCAGAATGGTTTCCAGGAGCTCTGGTACACCAGTACCTACTTTAGCTGAAATCTTAGTGAAGATCGTGTTGCCTCCCCACTCTTCCGGCATCAATCCATTATCACTCATTTCGCTCATGATCCGGTCGATATTTGCCTCTGCTTTATCAATTTTATTAACAGCTACAATTACCGGAACACCGGCAGCTTTCGCATGATCGATCGCCTCTTTGGTCTGCGGCATGACCCCGTCATCGGCAGCGACAACGATAATAACGACATCGGTTACTTTCGCACCGCGAGCTCGCATTGCGGTAAAGGCCTCATGCCCAGGGGTATCCAAAAAAGTGACCTTTTTCCCTTTTACGCTGACCTGATAAGCACCGATATGCTGCGTGATTCCACCGAATTCACCTTCCGTAACATGCGCTTTACGAATCGTGTCCAAAAGCGTTGTCTTACCATGATCGACATGTCCCATGATGGTAATTACCGGAGGCCGCTCAGTTAACAGCGACGCATCTTCCTCCACATCCATCTGTTCTTCAAAATCACTCTCTTCAATAATGATTTCTTTGTGAACTTCTACATTGAATTCCATACATACAAGCTCAATCGTTTCATCATCCAGAGTGGAATTGATGGTAACCATGTTGCCCATCATAAACAACAATTTGATGATTTCACTTGCATTACGGCCGATCTTATCAGCCAGTTCTCCTACCGTCAGGGCACTGGAATACGTCATTTCCTTGACTTCTTCACGCGGTTTGCGATTCATATTCGCGTTATTGTTGGAACGGTTGTTATTCCTTCTGTTACTGCTCTTTCTACGGTTGTTGTTATTTGGTCTTGCCATATCATCACCTAGCCTTTCAAGCAAGTCTGAAGCTGCAGCGCAAACCCTTTATCCAGCACCGCAACCATCTTTCGATTGTTAGCGCCCACGGCGTTTGACAATACTTCGCTGCTCTCGATAAACACATAAGGAATCTGATAATATATGCATTTATCGATTATTTTCTTTCTCATGTTATCACCGGTATCTACGCTGATAATCACAAGTCTTGCGCGTTTGTTTTGAATACTCTTCATGACACTGTCACCCATCGCCAGCTTTCGGGCGCGGGCAGCCAGCCCCAGGATCCCCTCGACATTACTCACGTTCGATCAGTTCCTTTAATTCATCATAAACAGTCTGGGGAATTTCACATTCCAGCGCTCGTGACAACGCTTTTCGCTTCTGAGCCAATTCCAGTGCCTCCAAGCTTTTTTTTAAATAAGCACCGCGGCCGTTCATCCGTCCGGTAGTATCAATCTTAACTTCCTGCTCGGGAGTTCGAACAATTCGGATCAGCTCTTTTTTCGGGCATTGTTCCTGTGTCGCAACACATTTGCGCATTGGTATTTTACGCATTCCGGCACCTCCTGTTTATTCTTCGTAATACTCGTCGTATTCATCGAAGTCGATATCATCATTGATCCAGTCGTTTGCTTTCTCCTGGGCTTCCATACGAGCGATTTCTTCCAATTCTTCATCAGAATAAATCGGCTTCATACCATAATCCTTTTTGGTGGAATCAAAGGTAGGACGGCGATGCTCTTCGCTCTTATCCTCTTGCTTATAGCGCTTCGGACGAGCGAATTTCTCTTCCGTCTTTGCTGAAGCATTCCCGGCAAAGCGTTCCAGCTTGGATACGTATTCACGTTTCTCCTCAACCTTCAGACCTTCCTGCCGTTTTTTCTCTTTGGCGATTCTCGCCGCGCGCTCCAGTTCGGTTTCCACCTTTTCTTTTTCTGGTTCTGTAGATTCTACAGCTTCGGCTGCCGCCGGTTCTTCAACGCTGTTTGCCGCTTCCTTCTCAGCTGCTTTCGGCGCTTCTTCCTCTGGTATCGCTGTCGGCTCCATTTCATCGAAGATCGCTTCATCTAACGGTTCCGCAACATTCTTATCAGCTTCTTCAAAGGCTGCCTGCTGCGCCAGCAAACGTTCTTCCGCCTGCTTCTTCAGCATTTCACTCTGCATTTCCAAAGCGATGGTCTTCCAGTCGATACCCATTTCTGCCGCATCGCTTTCCGACTTGATATCAATTTTATTGCCAGTCAGCTTTACTGCCAAACGGGCATTTTTACCCTTTTTCCCGATTGCCAATGACAACTGATTGTCACCGACGATAACCATCAGGCCTTTGCGTTCCTGATTGGGGATAACCGCCAGAATTTCCGCCGGCGCCAAAGCATTTTTAATCAGCTCTGTTACATCCTCGCTCCATTCAAAAATATCGATTTTCTCCCCGCCGAGTTCATCAATGACAACCTGTACCCGAGATCCTCTTGGACCGATGCAGGCGCCGATCGGATCGACATTTTCATTTTTTGAATATACTGCCATTTTTGTACGTTCTCCGGCATCACGGGCAATCGCACGAATTTCGATGATTCCCTGATAGATTTCCGGTACTTCCTTTTCAAACAGCCGTTTTACCAAACTTGCATCCCCACGGGATACCAATACCTGCGCACCTTTGGTTTCACGATTGACCTCAGTGATCACCACGCGTAAGCGCTGCCCTTCATAGTAACGCTCACCGGGAATCTGGCAGGCTTTCGGCATCAATGCGAGTGTCTTGCCGATATTGACAACACAAAACTTCTCCTCGACAGATTCCACCGTACCGATGACCATTTCCTCAACCGAATCACAGTATTCATCATAGACAACCTGCTTTTCAGCTTCACGAATTTTCTGTTTCAATACGTTTTTAGCAAGAATAACCGCCGCTCTGCCCAAATTGGCAATACTGACTTCACTCTCTACCAATTCGCCCAGCTCATATTCCTGATTGATGGCCTTTGCATCCGCCAAACTGATTTCCAGTTCATCATCCTCTACGGTTTCAACAATCGTCCGCTGCTGATAAACCTTGATTTCTCCGTTTTTATCATTAACATCTACGCGCACCAAGGCATCCGGTATTTCAATCTGTTTGCGAAACGCTTTCGCCAATGCTTCCTGCAGCGCTGCAACAACGATTTCCTTGGAGAGCATCTTGTCTTGTTCAATCGCCTGCATCGCGTTCATAAAATCTTTTAACTTCATGTCATTCTTTCCTTTCCTACAGCTTCACCGCTAATCGAATCAGTGCTATATTATTTAAGGTAATCTGCAGTTCCTTTTTTCTGGTCTTATCCATATAAGCAACTGTGATGGTATCATCGTTCACTTCCAGCAGTGTTCCGTTTACTTCAAAGATACCTTTGGCAACAACATCCTTCAGCTTCACATAAACATACTCACCAACTGCCCGTTTCATTTCATCCAGGCTGCGAAGCTCTCGTTCCGCACCCGGTGAACAGACTTCCAGATAATATTCACCCGGTATCACATCTTTTTCATCAAGCAGTGCCGAGATCAGCTGTGACATTTCCGCACAGCTGTCAATATCCATCGTTCCATCCTTGCGCATTATGGAAACCTGCAGTATATGCATATTGTTTTCCTGCTTCCAGCAAAGATCGTACAGCAACAGATCATGCTTTGCCAAAAGTGCTTCAATCCAAGGCTTCATCACCATTATTTGATCCATATTTCGCTCCTTTTGCATAAGAGAAGGAGTGGGATAACCCACTCCTTGTTTCGCATACACATATAATATACCTTATTTCACCTATTTATACAAGTGTTTTTTCAAATGGGCATCACTTTTGAATCTGCATACGTGCCAGCATAACGTTTCTGGCTTTGGTCTCTAATGCATCATCAAGCGGTTCCAAATCTACTTTTCCATAGCGGCGGTATAATCCTTTTCTAAGAATCAAATCGGCAATTTCGGGATTCTTCGGCAGCAGCGGTCCATGCATATAGGTACCTAACACCTGACCATTATAGAATCCCTCCCAGCTGCTTTGAAACTGATTGCCATGCCCTTTGATCACTTTACCAAGCGGCGTTTGTACCCCGATTGTCTGACCGCCGTGATTTTCAAAGCCTACGGCCAGAAAGCTTTCTCCGTCAAGGCTGCATTCCACTGCAATATTGCCGATACAGCGTCGGGCACGATCTGGTGCTTTGGTAAAATATTCAAAGAAGCCAAGCCCCTCAATCTGCCTGCCGTCACCATCGATGTAATACTGACCGAAGAACTGATACCCGCCGCAGATCAGCAGGATAAAGGTTCCGGCATTCATTGCCTTTTGAATAGCTTGCTTGCGTCCAAGCAGATCCTGATACAGCAATCCCTGTTCACGATCCGCTCCGCCGCCGATAAATAAGATATCATACGCGGACAAATCTTTTTCCTCACCGATTCCACAGGTGTCAACCTGCAGTTTGATACCGCGTTTTTTACAGCGGTATTTCAAAACTTCGATATTCCCGCGATCACCATACAGATCCATCAAATCATGATACATCCAAATAATTGAAAGCTCCATCAGGTATTCCTCCTCAGTACCGCACGCATCGGCTGCAGTGCTGTATAGGTTGCGATCACATAAAGATGTTCCGGTTGTTTTTTAAGCTCCTGAACTGCTTCCTGCATATCCGGTTTGACTAGCAGTCTGCCTTCAAATCCGCCATATTGAAATCGCAGCGCAAGATCGTAGGCGCGAAGTCCGCTGCAGATAATCGTCCTGACATCAGCGCTCATAAGCCGCTCAAACTGTGCATCCCAAATCCAAGAAATATCGGTTCCGTCCTGATCATTGTCATTCAGGACAATCACCAGTGCTTTCGCTTCCTGATCACGCTGAATGTATTTCATCGTTTCATTCGCACCGGTAGGATTCTTTACTAAGTTCAGCAAACAATCTTTGCCGTCAAGCGAGAACATCTCCATTCTTCCATCATTCAGCGCAAAGGTCTCAAATACCTGTGCAGCATATTGACGATCAATTTGAAGTACATCCAGACACCCCAGCACCGCCATACAGTTATAAATTGAAAACAGCGCATTCTGAGGTGCTTTATATCGTACACCCGCTACCTCAAAACAGCTCTTTTCAAAATCGACAGCAGCAGCTTCCAGCTGCAGCGTCACATCACCGAAATCATGATTGGGGCAATAAAATTTTCCAATATGAGAATATTGATAAAAATGGTAGTGAAGCGCACAGTCACAAACCGGACAATACTTTCCTTCACTCGCTTCATCCGATGTATTGCTGCTCATTGCATTGCGAGCAACGCCCACCGTATAAATCGATGCCTGCTTTGCCGTCAGGGCTAACCGCATCACGTTGGGATCATCTCCATTTAAGACCAAAGTGCCGGTAAAGTCCGGAAGAACTGCTTCCAGCTTTCTAAGAATTGTTTCCATTTCTCCGGCCCGATCCAACTGATCCCGAAAGAAATTATTAATCACAAAAACATCAACTTTAACATCTGATATAACCTTTGGAACATTCAGCTCATCAACCTCGATCACCATCGCATCTGCCTTTACCCGCTTATTCAAGCCGGCATTCGCAGCGACCAGCGTCGTGATCCCCGCTTTCAAGTTATCGCCGCGACGGTTGCCAATGACCTTTAAACCACTTTTAGCCAAAGTCTCATAAATCATATTGCTGGTTGTCGTCTTGCCATTGGTTCCGGTCACCATGATCACTTTATTCGGATATGTAAAATGCTTCAGAAACTGCGGATCCAGCTTTAATGCAATACTTCCGGGCAATGATCCGCCTCGTCCCAACCGCTTCAGCATCCATCTGATAAATTTTGTGAATAGCAGCGTTAATGTTGTTCGCATAGTACCTCCATAAGCAAAAAAAGAGCCGTACGACCCTTTTTTTATGCTCTTTACTTACCTACAATCGTTTCGCCGTTGTAGCTTCCGCATCCGCACATTCTGTGAGCCTGTTTGTACTCACCGCATACCGGGCACTTTGTCAGTGTCGGTGCAGCTAATTTATAATGCGTTCTACGTTTTGCTTTTCTGGTTTTTGAATTACGTCTCTGCTGTACAGCCATGTTAGCACCTCCTGTTTATTCTTCAATCTTGAAGTCTCTCAACTTTGCTAAACGAGGATCGATTTCATCCGCTCTTTCACGCACATAATCTTCCTCTTTGACAACTTCCCAGCCCTTTCCCTTCGGATATGCCTGAATACCAGGTTTTACCGTTTTCAGCGGCACTTCCATAAGGATCAGCTGAAAGATGACAGGGAGCAATTCTACGACGTCTCCTTTGCATTCATGAACATCTTCATCTTCGGAAACTTTCACAAATGCGAAGACTTCTTCAGACGTGGTCTGAAAAGGAACTTCAACATCTTCTAATGTTATCGAACAGGGCACGATCATAACACCTTCTATGTCCAAATCGGCGTATGCGCGATCATCATCAGAATTGTAATGTAAACTTCCAGAAACTGTTACATCCCGCAATCCTCTGAGATGGGAAAGGCGATCGAATGCTTCTTTGCCGAAAGTAATCTGCTCATCAAAAGCAACAGTATTGCCTGAGGCCTTCAGCAATTCATTCTTTGACCATTTCAAAAGAATCACCTCGTTGTCTAACGGACTTATTATACATGGGAGAAATTGAATCGTCAACCACTTTATTTCCAGTGAATATCAAATAACCCCAGCTATTATAACGTTATTTGAACCGCAATATGAGTTTTTCAGCTTTTTTATTCCATCGCTTATTTAGCCGATGCGTGAAATACAATGATAATTTGTGTATATACTGCCGTTTCTATCCGTTTTTTTGATAAATACAAAGCTTTTCATAATGTGTAAACACAGCTTTGGGTCATTCATCCCTTTGCGGTTACTGCATTTTCATAAATGATATTCTGCACGTTAAGGTAAAAAATGCTTCTCCATGATCCATGAATTCTCTTCCTTTTATAGCTGCAGGATATGGTATATCCAATCGATAATATCCTGATACACCGCTTCACAATCCTGCTCATTCAAAATTTCATGACGCTTGTTGGGATACATGGTACTGTCTACATGTATATAACCACAATCCTTCATCAGCTGCACGGCTTGCTTGAAATTCTTTTTTCCGGCAGCACAGGGGTCGTCTTCCCCAGAAACAAACAGGATCGGCAATTCCCGATTCTGCATCAGCCAGCCGCTTGTATCATAGACCTTCTGCATCAAAGTAAACAGATTCTTAAACCCGTTAATAGTAAAAATGTAGCCACAAGCCGGATCACTGTCATATTTTGCTACCACGTCCTTACGGGTCGACAGCCAGCTGTTATCACTGACCGTATCCGATAATCCCTTGTTGTAGGAACCGAATGCGATGTGCTGCAGCAGCTTGCTGCGATGACGCTGACCGCAGAATACTCCGATCAGACCTGCCAATGCCTTTCCCATGCCGGCAGCTTTGTTTTCACTTGGCGATCCGCACACGATCAATCCATCGATTTCATTATCATAACGCTTTGCATAAGCGCGCACTACCAAAGAGCCCATACTGTGACCGAATAAAATCAGCGGCTGATCTTCGAAGCGTTCCTTGATATAGCGGCTGATCTGATAGGTATCCTCGACGATACTTTCTGCACCGTTCTCATAAAAATAACCCCAGTCCTCGGTATCCAAAACACTTTCGCCATGACCGCGGTGATCGTGCATGATCGCTACAAGTCCATTCGCTGCCAATTCGCTCATAAAGGGCTCATAGCGAAAGCGATGTTCCGCCATGCCGTGCACCAGCTGAATGATCCCCTTGATTTCCCCTTCTGGAACAAAGATGCTCGCCTTAAGCGGCAGCTGATCCTGACGGCTCACAATCGTTACTGTTTCCATGAAATTCTCACCTTCTGCAAATATCATATCATGTCTATTTCACAAACACAAATGTTGGTGGACTTTTTTGGAAAAGCAGTTTATCATGATTACGAAAGAGGTGCTTTCATGCATGTAACCGGAATTATCACTGAATACAATCCCTTTCATAAAGGGCATGCCTATCATATCGCCAAAACCCGTAAACAGACAAACTGTGATGTTCTGATAGCAGTGATGAGCGGCAATTTTGTCCAACGCGGAGAACCAGCTATCTACGATAAATGGCAGCGGGCTCAGGCGGCGGTTATGCACGGATGTAATCTCGTGTTAGAGCTTCCGTTTCTATATGCAACCCAGAGCGCCGAAAACTTTGCAAAGGGCGCTGTCAAGGTACTTTCTTTGGCCAATGTGCAGGATTTGGTATTTGGCAGTGAAAGCAATGATCTAAAACAGCTCAACTATCTGGCCGAGATGGATACCGCAAAACTGGAAGCTTATATGAAGAATGGATACTCTCCATCTGCCAGCTATGGAATGCTGTACGGTGACCGCGGTCCAAATGATATTCTGGGCATCAATTATATAAAAGCCGCAAAATCAGCAGGAATTCGTCCTCAAACAATTCTTCGCACCAATTCCTATCACGATGAATCACTCAATCATCCTTTTGTCTCCGCATCGGCTATTCGCAAAGCAATTCTGGAGAACCGTGATATCCAAGAACAAACGATGCTGAACACTGCACAATACGCGCATACTCTGCATTCATACTATCCGCTTATCCAAACGCTGCTGCTGACCCTTTCTCCTGAATATCTTCGTACCCTGTTCCTTATGGATGAAGGAATTGAAAACAGGCTGATCAAGGCTGCACAGGAGACTGCGGACTTAGATGAATTTCTGAACGCGTGTATCAGTCGGCGCTACACCCGTTCCCGGCTTCGCCGGACGTTAATTCACCTTCTGCATCAGACAACCAAACTACAAACCGATAATATGCCTGAATTATCGTATATTCGAATGTTAGCCTATGATGAAATAGGTAAATCATACCTCAAACAGCTTCGAAAAGATGTCATAATTGCGAGTCGGTTCAATCAGATACCGGACGGTTATCGGCAAATGGAATTAAAAGCTGCCCATGTTTATGCTTACCCATTAGCAGCGCATGATAAAAAAGCCGCATTCGCACTAGAGCTTCAGCCCCCGATTGCTTGTTTCAAGTAAAAAGATTTCCGGTTGGAAATCTTTTTTTAATCAGCGATTGGATAAAAATGATACCTTTTCCGCAATAAATTCATAATTATGATATACATTATCATCCTTTCCATTATAGGTATGGGTTTGTACTCTTCCTTTAACGGCGATGATATCCCCCATTTTACACACATTCGTTACGGTTTCCGCAATTCCTTTCCAAAGCGTCACTGCGATATAGTCAGTTTCATAATAACCATCGCTGTTTTTAAAGGAACGATCCAGCTCCATCCCGAGCGTCGCTACCTTGTTGCCATTGACCGTTTCCTTGATCGTCGGCAAATCAACTACTTTCCCTACTAATACCACTTGATTAAGCATAATGTCCCCCTTATCTATGTATCCTCTATGCTATTCCATAATTTTCCGCTTCCCTGCTCCCCATAAGCATCTCCCCCTCCCTGCTCTTTCAGACTTATTATGCCAAATTTCGACACACGCTTCAAATTCCCTAATTTGTGATATTTTCCCATTATAAGGAATTAAAAAAAGGATAATCAATGATATCTTCATCTATATCACCAATTATCCTATCTTTTATTTTTTTGGCAAAATGGTAACAACTGCTTCACGAGCTGAATCAATTTGATCCATCGCATACCATAAATCATCCAGCGTAATCTTCATCGCCATGTCCATCGTTTCAAAGAAATCGATGTGATTGAAGAAATTACGCATATACGTTACTGCAATTTCATCGAAATTGTTTAAACTTCGTACCGCTTGACCAAAATAGCGGCGTTTCAGCTGATTGAGCGTAGATTCCTGAATCCCGTTGTCACGCACTTTTTTCAGACTGCTGTGGATGAAGCTGCGGAACTGTTCAACATTATCCGTTTCATTGTAAAACATGAGAAAACCATAATCCGTTCCAAAATCCGCATCATAACCAAAATAATCATTGATGATCTTTTCATCAAGCCATTGCTGATAGTCCGGATTCAAAGAGGTAAAAGAAGCATCCAGTAAAATACGGAATGCCCACTCCAACTTCAGCCGTTCCTTCCAGTCCGCTATTCCCTCCAGTTTATAAGCAACTGCCAGCTTCGGGGTAGTTACATCCATTTCAAAGCTAAATGAAGGCCTTGCTACATCCTTTGGTTCATCATACGACTTTCTAGTTACATGTGCAACCTTGGAAAATTCGCGCTGACTTTGATCATCTCGTATTTCTTTCATTAATTGCTTTGGATCATGTCCGCTCACCCCGATCAATATCATTTTGCTGGGATGATAATTCAGGCGATAGCAATCCTGCAGCTGTTCATAAGTAATGCTGGAAACGCTTTTATCATCGCCGCCGATATCAAAACGCATCGGATGATTCACAAACAAAGAAGTGAAGGTTTCCATCAACAGCCGAGAATCACTCATCTGCTTATACATATTCAGTTCCTGAATGATGATGCCTTTTTCCTTCTCTACCGATGCTTTACTGATATGCAGGTTTTGTGCCAGTTCCAGTAAAAGGTGCAGCGGCTGGATCGGATCACCAGAGGTTGAAAAGTAATACGCAGTTTCAGTATAGGAAGTAAAAGCATTCACATTTGCCCCCATCTTTGAAAACTTGTCCATGATATCACAGGTTTCATCCTCAAACATTTTATGCTCCAGAAAATGTGCAATTCCGGCCGGAAATGTAATTTCCTTGCCTGCTTCATCAACCTGCTCCATATCCAAAGCACCCAACGGCGTCGCAATCATGAAATATGATTTTTCAAATCCCGGCTTATTCCACAAAACTACATGCAGCCCATTATCCAACGTTTCTTCAAAGTAGGTTTCCTGATACGTATCATTTGTTATTTTCTTCATGGTCATCCTCCTTTGTCAAAACATAGGTCAAAGCATGCGTGCATTTCTTCATGACCCGAACAACATCCTCTTTGGTCGTATTTTGAATAATCTTTACCAAATCTTCAATTTCAGACTGCTGTTTCAATAATGCATTCTGATAGGCTAATGAAAACAGCGAGCCCATATCGTCCTTGGTTGAACGAAGCGAATTGATAAGGAGCATCTTACTGGTTGTAAGAAGTTCCTCGTCAAATTCACCGTTCTTCATCCGATCCATTTGAATATGAATCAAATCAAGTGTTTTCTCAAGATTTTCTTTCTCAATTCCAGTCATGATGCCAAGTGCCCCGTCAAAGCTGATCAAGTTGGAGAATATTGAGTAACACAGACTGTTTTTCTCGCGTACTTCCTGAAACAACAAGGAGGGAGAATATTGGCCTAACATCGCATTCGCAACTTTAAGCTTCCAATAATCCTGATCAGTGATTTCCGTGTGTGTAAACCACAGCATCATAACGCTGGTCTGTGAAATATCGCGATATTCTTCAATGATACCTTCACGTTTACTGATTTGTGCAGCGTAATGAACCAGCTCTGACGGCTTACGGAAAGCAAATGGAAAGGCTGATTTTATGGCATTCCGCATCTGTGCTTCATCAAAATCACCGCATACAATTATTTCTATGGGAGCGGTCTGAATCATCGCTTCATATACATCGCTCACATCGCTTATCTGCATATTCGCCAGCAGCGCCGGATCCCCCAGTGCGGATATCCCCAGCGCAGTACCTTCACCGGCCAGCTGCAAGCATCGCATAACCGACCACTGTGACGGTTCATCCTTGGACCGATCCATTTTAAACTGCAGGATTTCTTTTGCTTCCTGAAACAGTTCTTGATCCAGCTTTCCCTGCTGTTTTTTGGGATGAAAAATCACTTCATGAAGAAAATCCAGCCATGTTTTCAACAGCTGATCATCCTGCACGTAACGGGGATTGATGATTTTGGATCGAATTTCCAACACCTGTGCTTTGCCATAACCCATCGTTTGCGCATTTAATGTGATTCCGTAGAGTTCATCGGCGATATCCGCCATTTTCTGCTTTGTATCATATTTTTCACAGCGATCACAGAGCATCAGTGCCAGCAGTGATCGGGCCGTAGCTTCTTTCGCTGTCAACGGATTCAAAAAACGAATGCTGCAGCCGATGTCTTTAAACTTATCCGTTTTCAATAAACGAATTTGTACACCCTCATCCATATTCATGATAAAACCTCCATTCCTTTCTAGTATGGTATATTTCCAACCGCTTACCACGTAAAATCAAAGAAAGGTCTGCTTTTTACAGACCTTATCATCTTAACGTTTGCCTGAATCGTAAATCTCACCGGAGGCTTTCGGACCGACCGACTTGCGGGCGAATAAAATCAACGCAATGATCGTCAGAATATACGGAATACAATAGAAGAATTCCGAAGGCAGAGATTTCAATCCAGGAATAAATCCAGAATATTTTGAGAGCGTCTGGGAGAAACCGAAGAATACTCCGGCCGCCAGACAGCCAAACGGTTTCCATTTGCCGAAGATAAGACATGCCATGGCAATGAATCCGACACCGTGAATAGCCAGTACCGAGAACTGAATATTCGTGGTCAAAACCATGATGCCGCCCGACAGACCACCGAGTGCACCGGAAGTCAGAACGCCGATATAACGCATCTTTTCTACCTTGATACCCATAGAAGCACTCGCTTGCGGATACTCACCGCAGGAACGCAGGTGCAGCCCGAATTTTGTTTTAAAGACAACAAACCAGGTAACCAATACCAAGAACAAGGCAATGTAGAAGGTTGGATATAAATCCGAGAAGAACAGCTTTCCGATAACCGGAATATCCTTCAGTACCGGGATGCTGATACGGGTGAAATTCTCCGTAAAGGTAGGAGTACGCTGTCCCTTGAAAATCAGCTGACACAGATAAATCGTTAATCCGGTAGAAAGCATATTCAGCGCTGTGCCGGAGATCGTCTGATCGGCTTTCAAAGCGATCGAAGCATATGCGTGAATCCAAGAATACAGACACCCGGCTACCATGCCTGCCAAAATAGATACCCAAGGGGTCAGTGCCCCAAGCGCGTCTGCGGTTAGCACCGATACGGTGGCGCCGACAAAGGCTCCAACCAGCATGATACCTTCCAAAGCGATGTTTACAACACCGCTTCGTTCAGAGAACAAACCACCCAACGCGGTAATAATAATCGGTGTGGCAATACCAAGTGCCATCGGGAACATTTCATACAACAGATTCATTGTGAAACACTCCCTTCTTTTTTCTCAAGCCGCCGTTTGGCGATACGACCAATGATTATTTTTATGCCATACTGCATGGCAACAAACAAGACGATGGAGGAAGAAATGATCTCTCCGATCTGTTTAGGCACACCGGCAATCTGCATAATCGGCTGAGCTACCTTCAGCATGCCGAACAATAACCCTGCCAGTACGATGCCGATCGCATTACATGCGCCGACCAATCCGACTGCAATCCCATCAAATCCATAGTTTTCAAATGCTGCCAGAGTACGGCCCTGATTGAATACGCCCAACGCAACAATCGTTCCCGCAAGTCCGGCAAACGCGCCCGAAATCATCATTGAGGTAATGATATTGCGATCCACCTTCAGACCAGCGTATCGAGCCCCCTCTTTATTAAAGCCGGTCGCCCGAAGACTATATCCAAAGGATGTTTTTTCGATGATAAACCAATATAGAAGTACTGATGCAATAACAATCAGAATTCCCCAGTTCAAGCGGGAATTTCCGGTTAAACCGGATAAGAAATCCGAATTCAAGGAAGCACTGGCCGGAATCATTGCCGTTTTTGATTCAGTAGAGCCCGGCAATGCTCTCACCACCCAGTTTGAGAAATACATACCGGTATAGTTCAGCATGATGCAGACAACCACCTCATGTACATTAAATTTACTCTTTAATAAACCGGGAATGAACCCCCATAAGGCTCCGGCCAACGCACCGGCAGCGACACAGGCGATCACATGCAGAACCCCTGGGAGCGGAACCATGATTGCGACAACGACGGAAGCCATTCCGCCTACCATGACCTGCCCTTCCGCACCAATATTAAACAATCCGGTACGATAAGCAAATCCTACAGACAGTCCGGTTAAAATAATCGGCATGGAGAAGACAATAAATTCTCCGAGATAACGCAGATTTAAGCCAGTCCCCATCGTCAAATTAATTCCGAAGGTCCCCCGCAGCAGCGCATTGAACAGAATCATCGGGCTGTGACCGGAAGCAATCAAGATGACAACTCCCAGCAGAATACCGATAAAGACGGCCAGCAGCGAGATCAATAAGGTATCTTTTTTACTGTTCACACGCAGCACCATCCTTTCTAAGCGAACCCGACATCAATAACCCAAGCTCATTTTCATTTGTTGCTTTGGCATCCATGACACCGTTCAGACAGCCATCGAATATAACCGCAATCCGATCGGAAACATCCAGCACTTCATCCAGCTCCAGAGAAACCATCAAAATTGCTTTTCCTTTATCCCGTTCCTCAATAATACGCTTATGTATGTATTCAATCGCCCCAACATCCAAGCCGCGAGTTGGCTGAACGACGATCAGCAGCTTCGGCGAGCGATGAATTTCACGAGCTACAATTGCCTTCTGCTGGTTACCGCCGGACATACTGCGGGTCAGCGAGTCTTTCCCTTCACCGCTGCGTACATCGAATTCTTCAATTAACACTTCTGCATTCTTATCGATTTCTTTTTCCTGAAGGATCATATTTTTGCAGAAAGGCGCTTCGTTATATTCATGAATAATGAAATTTTCTTTCAATGGGAAATCCAAGATCAAGCCGTGCTTATGGCGATCCTCCGGAATATGACCCATTCCTAAATTGCACCGTTCTTTGATGGATTTGTGTGTGATATCCTCACCATCCAGCAAAATCTGCCCAGACTCAATCGGTGACATACCGGTTAAAGCAAATACCAGCTCACTTTGACCATTCCCGTCAATTCCGGCAAGTCCAACCACTTCACCAGCTCGTACATCCAACGAGAAATCCTTTACACCCAAAACACCCTTGCTGTTTTTAACATTCAGATTCCTTATCTGCAATACGACATCACCAGGCTTAGCATCTTTTTTATCAACAGTAAAGCTGACTTCACGGCCAACCATCATCTCTGCCATCTTCTCTTCATCAGTATCTTTCACATCAACTGTACCGATGTATTTACCGCGGCGTAGAACGCTGCATTTATCTGCAACCGCTTTGATTTCCTTCAGCTTATGCGTAATCAAAAGAATACTTTTTCCCTCTTTGACCAAACGTTTCATGATTTCCATCAGATCCTCGATCTCCTGCGGTGTCAATACCGCTGTCGGTTCATCAAAGATCAGAATATCAGCGTTACGATACAGCATCTTTAAAATTTCAACACGCTGCTGCATCCCAACCGAAATATCCGAAATCAAACTATTCGGTTCCACATTCAGCCCATACAGCTCTGACAGCTCCTTAATTTTCGCAGCGGCCGATTTGGTATCAACCATACCGTGTTTGGTCGGCTCCATGCCCAGAATGATATTTTCGGTAACCGTAAAGCATTCAATTAATTTGAAATGCTGATGTACCATTCCGATTCCCAAAGCAGTTGCCACATTAGGATCCGTAATATTTACTTCTTTCTCATTAATACGAATCGTACCGGATGTCGGCTGATATAAACCGAACAGGATCGACATAAGCGTCGATTTACCAGCACCGTTTTCACCCAATAGCGCATGGATCGTTCCCTTTTCCACTTTTACCGTCACATTATCATTTGCGCGGATACCAGGAAAATCCTTAGTGATATTGAGCATTTCAACTGCGTACGTCATCATGCTCCTCCTTTATCATGTATACTTATTATACCATATTTACATATTCATGCCTATCATAGCTGATGAAAAAGCACAGTCCTTTTCCTTGTAAATTTCTCGTCAAAAAAGCAATCACAGCAAATTTGAAAAGGCTTACATAGTATACAAAATTTGAAGCGGATTGTAAATAAAAAAGCGGGATTTTCCCGCTCTTTCCTAAAAATAGGTATTCTTTATTTTGCCAATTCGTCCAGAACCTGCTGTCCTGTCATCATATTACCGTTTTTGATAATATATTTTGTGCTTACTTTCGTATCGCCCTTCTTAATAGCGGCAACTACTTCGTCCAATTTGCTGGAAATATCATCGCTCAGGTTCGGGTTCTTTTTCGGATAGCCTACACCTTCATTAGCAAGGTTAAACAGTTTGGTTTTACCGCCTTTGAATTTACCATCCAGAACTGACTTGGAAATTTGTTCGGTTGCTGAATCGACACGCTTCATCGCACTGGTCAGGATAACTGATTTTTCAGTATCTTTATCCAAACCATCTTTGTACTGGTCGCGGTCAACGCCGATAACCCATACTTTTTCACCGTTTTTAGCGCGTTCCATCGCTTCTTTAATGGCACCGTTTCCGGCATTACCTGCCGCATGATAGATAACCTTAGCGCCGGCATTATACTGTTTCTGTGCTACGGTCTGACCAGCTGCTGCATCTTCAAATGAACCAGCGTAGTCAACATAAATCTTCAAGGTAGGGTCAACAGATGCAACACCCTGTTCGAATCCGGCCTGGAATGCTCCGATTGTGTCGCCTTCCATACCACCGATAAAGCCTACAGTGTCGCCGCCTTCAGCTTTCGTCTGCATGGCTGCTGCAACACCTGCTAAGTAAGAGCTCTCTTCTGCCGCGAATACACCAGATACAACATTCTTTCCTTTTACAACGGTGTCAATTACGAAGAATTTCGTATCCGGATAGTCTTTGGAAACCTGTCCCATTGCTTTATCAAACAGGTAACCGGCAGCAACGACCAGATCGTTTCCGTCTTCAGCCATCTGACTCAGGTTTGGAACGTAGTCCGCATCGCTTTTTGATTCAACATAACTGATGCAACTCTTGTCGATCTTGTTGTCTTTTGCGAATTTTTTGATTCCTTCGTAAGAAGACTGGTTGAATGATTTGTCATCAATTCCGCCTGTGTCGGTTACAAATCCGATTTTAACCGGACATTTCTCGCTGTCGCCGCCACTGCCGCAACCTGCTAATGTAGCAGCTGCCATCAGGGAGACTAACCCAACTTTCATAAATTTGTTCATGTTTTGTTTTCCCTCCATGTTCTTTATGAAAGACCGTAAGGTCCTACCAAAATATTACAATGTTATCACATGATTGTCAACAATTCACCTAGATTATCACACATGTTTTGGTAGCGTTTTCACGACAGATCAATTCATATTGCTCCATCGCTTCTTTTGGATAGGTATGATTGCCAAATGCGGTGATTCCGGCTTCCCTTACACCGAAGGGACGATAACGAATCAGCTTATAGCGGGAGCGTCCCTGCAGATGTGACGATACATAGCGTACCGTCTTCTCATTTTCTTCATCGCGCTCAGGCAGGATGACCGTGCGAACCTCTTCCAGTTTGTCGATTTCCAACAGATAATCCAAATTTTTCAAAACCATCGCATTATCACATGCGCAAAGCTCCTGATGAAACACCGGATCAACGGCTTTGACATCCAGCATAACCCCGTCACAAACCTGCATCAGTTCAGGGAATTTACGGAAATCATGAATCCCATTGCTGTCGATCAGGCAAGTAAGGCCGAGGCGCTGCACCTTTTGAAACAGCTCCAGCAAATAATCAGCCTGATTCATGCATTCCCCGCCGCTGACCGTTATACCGCGGATAAACGGCTTTACCTGTTTGATATGCGCAACCAGATCATCCACCTCAATTTCTTTGATCTTCGGGGTGGCAAGGTTGGGGCATACATGAATACACGTATCACATTCCACACATTTCTCATCATCCCATACTACCTTGCCATCCTCAAAGGACAGTGCCTGGGCCGGGCACTGCTTCACACAAGTTCCGCAGTTTACGCATAATCGGATCGTCTCAGGATTATGACAGTATAAACATCGAAACGGACAGCTTTGAAAAAAGATGGCACAGCGGTTGCCTGGGCCATCTACATTGGAAAAATCAATAATTTTATTGATGGGAGCTTTCATCGTATACTCGACGATCCAGCGATTTTGCATTATGTTTAGCTCCATATCCAAACGACGTACAGTTATTCAGACTGGCTTCATTGTTTTCATATTTTTCAATCTCGCTGCGCTTAACCAGATAACCGGTTACGCGTACTACATCATTGTCGGCATTATACGCTGTGAAATAACGCATACCGTTTTCAAATGCACCCTTGATGATATCAAGCAATGCCGGCTGCGTATTATTCCAGGTATCATCCAATTTGAAAATGTCACCGATACCGGATACATAATGCTTATGCATGCGAGTCTCTAACGATATATGCTCAAAAAGCTGCGGCTCACATCCAATTGGAATACGCATGCCCGGAGAAATTTCCGGACCGTCACAATCAAGACCGACCTGCGCATGCAGAACATAATGGTTATGTGAATTTTCACAGTAAACACCTTCATGCGCGTTCACGATTTCATTCAATTTATCATTGATGCGTACCGCTAGATCTTCCGCTTCCTTATTGTGACCGTAGCCCTTCATTTTATCATCGATCTTTAACAGATGATTTACACATTCAGCCATACCGACAACACCGAACATGCCGGTAAAATTCTCCCGTTTTACAAATCCTTCTTTCACTAAGAAATTAGATTTGAAGAAATTGGATTCCTCGACAATATATCGGATTCGCTGATCCATATTTCGTAATAAGATCTCACAGTAATGAGGGAGCACCCGATTGATAAAATCTTCCGGATCATCCGTTTTTAACGATGCGTTGTATAAACGAATGCGCGGCAGCGTATA
This sequence comes from Copranaerobaculum intestinale, assembly GCF_009831105.1. Taxonomy (GTDB): domain Bacteria; phylum Bacillota_I; class Bacilli_A; order Erysipelotrichales; family Erysipelotrichaceae; genus Copranaerobaculum; species Copranaerobaculum intestinale. The sequence goes on from NZ_WUUQ01000002.1 coordinate 647,124, forward strand.
ACCGCCGCCTCCCACATGCAGCGCATTGTAGCAGGATGCAATGCCGTACTCCCAATCATTGTCATCCGCGCGGTACATAACGTCGTTGGCAAAGCTTGGCTTTGAGGTTGCCAGCATACAGTCAATGCATGCTAACGCGAATTCATCACTGGTGCGCGCTGGATCGTAGATCAGCGTCAGATTTGGAATCGCCAACTGCATTTCCTTCGTCAAATCCAGAATGATGCGGTTGATACGGGCATCTTCCGGACCGATATTCGCGTGGACAAAAGAGTCCGTGAGCGTTTTGTCAATATGCTGTAAAAACAGCTTCATCGCCTTGCGCGTTTCAGCCTCATCCTTGTCAAACGGTGCTAACAACTGGGTAAAGTTGCCCAGCCATACCGGGAAAGAAGTAATGCTTGGTACATTCTTATACATGATCAGCAATGCATTGGTTGCCTCCCAGATATCCGTCGGCGGATCCAATTCCAGAGTCTTGCTTCCTTTTTCCATTAAAATACGATAATCCGGCAGAATATAGCGCGGGCGATACGGCGCCAACCCTTCTCCTAGATCACAAAGAATCTGTTCTTCAAGTGCTTCGACAAATTCTTTATCACGCGGCAGCGATGTATCGTATTCCTCGGCCAATCGAGCCAGGTTTAACAGCTGCTGCTGATATGTCATTGTCGGATTACTGACAATATCATGCACTCTCGTCATCTTCATCCATCCTTTCGTTTTTCATATATACCTCACGCGGTTTACTGCCGCGGGACGGTCCGATAATACCCCGTTCTTCCAAGACATCGATCAGGCGCGCTGCCCTAGAATAACCGATGCTGAATTTACGCTGAATCAAGGACGTGCTGGCCTTACGGCTCTCCACAACGAATTCCTTTACTTCATCATACAACGGATCGCTGAAATTGTCATGCATTCCGCTTCCATTATCCAAAACTTCTAACCGCACGAACGCATCATCGAATTTCGGACGTCCCTGAGCGCTTACATAATCGGTAATGGAATTCACTTCATCATCACTGACAAAGACGCCCTGTGCCCGAACTGCATTTTGTTCGCCGACCGGAATATACAGCATATCACCATTGCCCAGCAGCTTCTCTGCCCCAACTTGATCCAAGATGGTACGGGAATCCACAGCACTGGATACCGCAAAGGCGATCCGCGAAGGAATATTCGCTTTGATAATACCGGTGATCACATCAACGCTTGGCCGCTGGGTCGCTACGATCAAATGAATACCGGCTGCCCGAGCCAGCTGTGTGATCCGCTGGATACTGGACTCAACATCCTTCGCCGCAACCAGCATTAAATCCGCAAGCTCGTCGATGATCACAACCACCCATGGCATTTTGGAAAGTCCCTCTTCCGGATGCTCCTCAATATATGCATTGTATCCGCTGATATTACGAACGCCGGCTTGCGAAAATAATTCGTAGCGATTGTCCATCATATTCACAACCACCTTCAGTGCGCGTGAAGCCTCTTCTCCATCGGTGATGACCGGCCCTAAAAGATGCGGAATCTGCCGATAAGGGGTGAACTCAACTTTTTTCGGATCAACCAAAAGCAGCTTGACTTCATCCGGTTTTGCCCGCATCAAAATCGACGTGATGATGGAATTGACACAGACGCTCTTTCCGCTGCCGGTAGCACCGGCGATCAATAGATGCGGCATTTTATTCAGCTCTCCGTAAATATTGTTTCCCATCAAATCTTTACCAAGCACAAACATCAGTTTTTTATTATCATATTTAGCCGGTACGGTTCGCATGAGTTCTTTCATCATGACCGTCGTTTTTTCAATATTTGGAATTTCAATGCCGACAGCTGATTTGCCGGGGATTGGTGCTTCGATACGGATATCCTTAGCTGCCAGAGCCATTTTGATATCGTACTGAAGATTACTGATTTTATGTACTCGTACCCCCAGATCCGGCTTTACTTCAAACTTTGTAACACTCGGCCCGATGTGCGTGCCGACCAGAGTCGCCTTCACACCGAATTGATCGAGAATTTCAATCAAGCGTTTGCCTTGAGCCGAAGCAGCATTTAAATTGGCCGTACTTTTATTTCGCTTGCCAATATCATTTAATAGACTGATACGGGGCAGGCGGTAATTCTTATAATCATCCTGAAAGCTGCTGACAAAGGTATCCTTCTGACCAATCGTCTGATCGATGACAGCCTGCTTTTTTGTTTGAGATGACTCATCAGCATGCATGAGCTGCGGCTCTTTTTCCTGTGGTTTATCCAACTCCATGATGTCATCAACATCCAAAAACATAAAGCGCTGAGTACCGTCCGGTGCACTCTCTAAAGGAATATCAAATTCATCCTCCGCCGGTTCCTCATCAGCTTGGATGCGGCCAAACAGTGCGGCTCGGTGTTTCGGCTTCGGTTTTTCTTCCAGATCGATCATCTTGAATTCAGATTCCAAATTCTCCTTATCGTCCGCTTCTTCAGATTCTTCCTGAGCCTTTTTTTTCTCCCTTCGTTTTTCACGCATCTGCTGAAACGGTGAAAGCATTTTATCCTTCATTGCCGTCAGCTTTTCTATCATATTCTTATTGACCAGCACTATGATACTTAAAATAACCATGGCAAAAATAATGATATACGTGCCGGTGCGATCAAATAGGGCTGAGGTGATCGTATAAAGAATCGCTCCGATCAAGCCGCCCTGCGCCGGCAGCTCACCTTTGAAAATAGCGCCGGAATTACTCAAATAATAATTTACAACATCCATGCCCTTTAAGGCTTCATCCTTGGGGATCGCCGCCAGCAGCAGCCATGCGCAAAGCAGAACCGCAAGTCCGATCGTCTGTTTCAGCGGTAATTCCTGCAGGCTTTTTTTCAGCATCATCATAAAACTGATGATGATGACGCACGCGTAAAAGATACCGTACATATTTCCGAAAATATACTGCACGATATTCGTTGTAATCTGTCCCACCGGACCGATTTTCAACAATCCGATGATCGATAAGGCAATCAGGACCAACGCATAGATATACATGAGAATTTCATTCTCGACGGCCTGTTTATCCTTTTGATTTTTACGCGATTTGCTTTTCGCCATGAAACCCCTCCAAAGCTGTTGCTAGACGTTCATCTCCATAATAACCGGCAGGACCATCGGGCGCTTTCCGGTTTCCTTCATCAGATATTTTGAAATCTTGTCACGGGCTTCACCACGGGCGCCAAGATTATCATAGCGTTTTTCTTTTACCGCTGCCTGCACTGTCTCTTCCATCAGCCGTCCGACCTCTTTAATGATATAATCAGCATCCTTCAGATAAATCAGCCCGCGGGTCTGTACATCCGGTCCGGCAATTATTTTCTTATTTTTATAGTTTAATGCGATACCGATGATCATAACCCCATCCGTAGACAGCATTTCCCGATCTTTTAAAACGACACCGGTAACATCCCAGTTCTCCTTGCCGTCGATCAGCGTTTCTTCCAGTTCCAAATGCTGAGCGACACTTACCAAGGACTTATTCTCAAACTGTGCGATTTGACCATTGTCCAATACGACGATCTTATCCGGCTTATACCCCATCTTTGTTGCCAGATTCGCATTGGCGATCAAGTGGCGATATTCGCCCTTGATTGGAATGTAATAACGCGGCTTAAACAAATACAGCATCATTTTCAAATCTTCACTGGATGGATGCATGGAAAGCACTGTTTTTGAATTTAACGAAAAGATACGGCCGCCTTCCTTATAGATTTCATTTTCCATAATACTGGCATCCATTTCCGTTCCGCTCACCACCGGTGATGTCATAATAATCGTATCGCTGGGACGGAAGCTGACATAAGAGTCCTCATGGTTTGCGATATTGGACATGGTGCGGAATAAATTCTTGCCGCTGCCGCTGATCAATACCACAACATCTTCCATTTCATCCTTAAAATTCTGACGCATCACTTCCATCTCTCTCGGTACTTTATAATAACCCATGATTTCCATATGCTTCAGCATGTTACGCAGTTCATCATCGTGAAAAAATATCTTCTTATTGAATTTTTTCACCAAATCGATGATTTCAATCACCCGAAACAAACTCTGTCGGTATGCGGATATCAAAATTCTTCCCTGCGCCTGTTCAAATATCGGTTCAATGTACGATGTGACCCGATGATGCGGTGAAGTATGACCAGGTTGATCTGCCCCGATACTCTCACATAAAAGTGCCAAAACGCCGCGCTTTCCAATGTCTGACAGTTCATTCAGATCACATAGATACTCCTTTGAAAGCATATCATAATCAATAATAAATTCTCCGGTATAAACGACATATCCCTGATCGGTGCCGATAGCAATGCCAAAATTATCCGGCATTGCATGCGTCATGCCGAACGTGCGAACCTGTACCCCGCCGATCGTCTGTCGGCTTGTACGTTTCAGCTTATGTACCTTTACATCACGAATCTTTTCTTTTTTCAGCATATCATAAATTAAATTTGCCGTCAGTGCTCCGGAATATACCGGCGCTTTCACCTGTTTTAACAGATACGGCAAAGCAGCCATGACATCATCATGGGCATGAGTAATAAAAATTCCCTGAATACGATCCTTATTCTCAATTAAATAGCTGAAATCCGGAATGATAAATTCCACTCCCAGCGTTTCTGAATCCGGATATTTTAATCCGGCCTCAATCACAAAAATGGCCTGATTCACTTCTACAACGGTCATATTCTTACCGTTCTCGTCCAAACCACCAAGTGCAAAAATACGAACTTGGTCCATAGTTTACCTCCTAATTGATATTATCCTGATTATTTCATCTATGGTAACAGCCTGTGCTGTTTTCTAGTTAAAACTCACTGGTGTTATTATACACTGATCTTATCAAAAAAGACATAAAAAAGCAAAGAAAAAACTTGCTACAGGCATCAGTATGCAGGAACCGGTGATCTTCCGCTTTTGTGAAAGGTCTTGCTTTTTCGAAATTATGCTATAATGAAGTCAAGATCATAAAAAAAGAGGAATAGATATATGAAAAAGACAAAACTGCTTCTTTACTATTTGCTCTATCTGGTGCTTGGCGTTTTGGTCGGACTGCTTTCACCGATTTTGCTGAAGGCTACCCTCAATCAGGAAACCTTTTCTAAAACGGATGGAAATATGTTTTTTTTACTTGCTGTAAGCTTCTTAGTCAGTTGGGTTCTAGGGGTCATGATTCATGAGGCAGGACATCTGACAGCGGGACTTTTGAGTCATTACCGCTTTATATCCTATCGATTTTATTCCATAACGATCACCCATTCAAATTCCGGATGGGAATGCCGATACTATAAGATGCCGGGAACTTCCGGCCAGTGTCTGATGGAGCCAACCCTGCCCTGTGACCAGCAGCCCTGTCTGCTGTATCACGCCGGCGGCGTCCTCGCAAATCTGCTGGCAGCTGCGCTTTGCATCCTGCTGATGTATATGTTAAAGCCGCAGACCTTTTTGTTTCAAAGCATGCTCTTCATAATGATCATCTTTAACATGCTGATAGCATTCAGCAACGGCATTCCATTATCCAATCAGGGTTTAAGCAATGACGGATATAATTTTTTAACCAGCAGACGCGATAAAGAATACCGGCAGTATCTGTGCAACGCCTTAAAAATCCAAGCTAAACTCACCAAGGGAGAAGCAATGCATTCAATACCGGAATCATATTTCAAGCTGCCCGAACATTTGGATTACACCAAATATTATCATTTTGAAGCGATTCTGAACCTGATCAGCTATAAACAGAGCTGCGGTCAAATTGATGATGCCAAAGCGTTGGTGCAGTCACTTGTTCCCTATGAAGAAAAAATGGGTTATTTTCGATTCCTCTATCTCTATGAAAAGCTCTATTATCAACTGATGGATGGTGATGTTGAACAAGTTAAAGCTGCGCTTCATGAAAAAGCCGTTCGGCGATATTTGAAAAAGATGAAAAAGATGCCGCCCACGCTCCGGCTGTATATGGGTGAAGCCCTTTATCTGAATCACGATCCATTGCAGGCTGAGACCTATTATAAACAAGCCAGGGCTATGCAGCCCAAATACGCAGTACCGGGAATATGCCAGCTTGAGCTTCAGCTGATGGATGCCATGCTTCAAGATCAAAAAGGCAATCAAGCAGCTTCTGTTCAGGAATAAAAAAACACGATCATGCTAATCGTGTTTTTTATTACTTATATTATTTGTTAAGTCCTTCTGCTACCGCTACCGCTACCGCAACGCTGGCGCCAACCATCGGATTGTTGCCCATACCGATCAGCCCCATCATTTCTACGTGAGCAGGTACTGAAGAAGAGCCGGCAAACTGCGCATCGGAATGCATACGTCCCATGGTGTCGGTCATACCATAAGAAGCAGGTCCGGCAGCCATGTTGTCCGGATGCAGCGTACGGCCGGTTCCGCCGCCAGATGCAACCGAGAAGTATTTTTTGCCCTGTTCAATACATTCTTTTTTATACGTACCGGCAACCGGATGCTGGAAACGCGTTGGGTTTGTTGAATTTCCGGTGATGGATACATCAACGCCCTCACTGTGCATAACGGCAACACCTTCACGCACATCGTCAACACCATAGCAGTTAACCGCTGCTCTTTCTCCTTTTGAGTAAGCGGTTCTTGATAATACCTGTAATTCACCTGTGAAGTAATCAAATTTTGTTTCCACATAAGTAAATCCATTGATGCGGGAAATAATTTTAGCGGCATCCTTGCCCAAACCGTTCAGGATTACACGCAGCGGTTCTTTCCGTGCCTTATTGGCATTGCGGGCAATACCGATAGCACCTTCTGCCGCAGCGAAGCTTTCATGTCCGGCTAAGAACGCAAAGCATTTTGTTTCATCGCTCAGCAGCATTGCTGCCAGGTTACCGTGTCCGATACCAACCTTGCGGTCATCGGCAACACTGCCTGGGATACAGAAAGCCTGTAAGCCTTCACCCAGTGATTTCGCAACTTCATAAGCTGTTTTATCACCCTTTTTAATAGCAATCGCAGCGCCGGCGATATATGCCCAGCATGCATTCTCAAAACAGATTGGCTGAATACCTTTTACGATACCGGCAACATCTACACCGATTTCATCGCACAGCGTTTTCGCTTCTTCAATAGAAGAAATACCATATGAGTTTAAAACTTTATTGATTGTATCGATACGTCTTTCGTAACTTTCAAATAATGCCATGATCATTCCTCCTATTCGTGTCTCGGGTCGATGTATTTAACTGCATCAGCATAGCGACCATACGTTTTCTTTGCATTGTTCAGTGCTTCTTCTGGGTTTGTACCTTTTTTTACAGCATCCATAAATACACCCATATTTACATATTCATAGCCGATAATTTCATCATTTGCATCCAGCCCCAGCTGCAGGATATAGCCTTCTGCCAGATCCAGATAACGAGGACCTTTTAGCTTTGTAGAATAAACCGTACCAACCTGAGAACGAGTTCCCTTGCCCAGATCCTCAAGACCTGCACCTACCGGAAGCCCATTTTCCGAGAAGGCAGACTGACTGCGGCCATATACGATCTGCAAGAACAATTCACGCATTGCCGTATTGATCGCATCACATACCAGATCGGTATTCAATGCTTCTAACAGCGTCTTGCCGACGATCGCCTCAGAAGCCATAGCAGCCGAATGTGTCATACCGGAACATCCGATTGTTTCGATCAGCGCTTCCTCAATAATACCTTCCTTGATATTTAATGTCAGTTTGCAGGCACCCTGCTGTGGAGCACACCATCCAATACCGTGTGTCAAACCAGAGATGTCTTTGATTTCTTTAGAGTACACCCATTTTCCTTCTTCAGGAATCGGCGCACAGCCATGGCTGGCACCGCATTTTACAGTGCACATGTTTTCAACTTCTTTTGAATAAATCATGTCATTTCTCCTTTCCCGCATCGTCATGATAGATTTACCGGCTGCTGATGAAATGTTCATCACAGCCGTTTTACGGAAATGCTTACCATTTCCATAGGCATCGCATATGTGGAATTGACAATTTCTTCACAAAACGAATCCTACCTTTTGATTTTAAAGCTTTTCCTTTTTCATGTCAATGTAATACCGCCATAAAATCTTACCTCTTTCACATGTAAAGGGTTTCATTTTTGTATTCACAGAAATTTGTTTTCATTTCTTTATCTGTCAGCACCTTTCCCCCTATACATTTAAAAGAAAAAACACAGCTGAGTTCCATCAGCTGTGTTTCCTTAATCGATTATCTCTTCCCCATCCAATGACCATGTTTTTACTTTTACGATCTTTATCTTGATGATATCGCCTGGCTTGGCAGTGCTTGTTTTAAAATTCACAAGTTTATTGGCCTCAGTATAGCCAGCAAACACCGCTTTGTTTTTCTTGCTGGGGCCATCCACCAAAACATCATAGACATTGCCTAAATAGGCTTCATTGTTTAAATGGGCATAATAATTGGTTTTTGCATTCAGGCGCTGCAATCGTTCCTGCTTTACATCCAGTGGAATATTATCTTCCATCCGCGCTGCCGGTGTTCCCTCGCGCGGTGAGTAAATAAAGGTAAATGCATTATCATATTTTACATAATCTACGATATCCAGAGTATGCTGAAACTGCTCCTCGCTCTCATTTGGAAAACCGACGATGATATCAGTAGAAAAGGCAGCATTTTTCACCTTGGAACGGATATTATCCACTAACTGTTTGTATTCTTCGATCGTATAACGTCGTCCCATCAGCTTCAGAATATCGCTGTCCCCTGATTGTACCGGCAGATGAATGAATGGCATGATATTATCATAACGGGCAATGACATCGATCATTTCCTCAGAGAAATCCCAAGGGTGCGAGGTCATGAATCGAACCCGGTCAATACCGATTTTCGCAACCTCCTCCAACAAGCTGGCAAATCCATTCTCAATATGCAAATCCTTGCCATACGCATTCACATTTTGTCCTAATAAGGTAACTTCTCGATATCCCTGTTCTTTCAGAATTCTGACTTCCTCCAGAATATCCTCAACGCTGCGGGAACGCTCCTTGCCGCGGGTATAAGGAACGATGCAATAGGTACAGAATTTATCACAGCCATACATGATATTTACCCAAGCCTTGTGATTACCGAAACGGCGGACGGGAAGATTTTCGATTACTTCACCTTCCTTTGAAAATACTTCAATCGTTTTTTCCTTATTCATCATTGCCTGATAGAGCAGAATCGGCAGGCGATGTATATTATGCGTGCCAAAAATCAGATCCACATGAGGATATTTTTTCAGGAGGGTATCGACAATTTCTTCTTCCTGTGCCATGCACCCGCACAAACCAAACAGGATATCCGGATTCTGCTTCCGCAGCCGTTTTAAAGAGCCCAGTTCTCCCAGTACTTTATCCTCCGCGTTTTTCCGAATTGCGCAGGTATTCATCAGGATCAGATCAGCGGTCTCTGGACTGTCAACCGCCTGAAATTGCAGAGCTTCCAAAATGCCGGCAATGGTCTCACTATCACGCTGATTGGACTGACAGCCGTAGGTGCGTAGATAATAAGTTCTCCCAGCGCCCAGCGTTCGTGCCTCAACCGGTATTTCAAATAGACTTTTTTCAATGACGCTCTCGTGTTTGGTGCGTATTTGTGCATCCTTGAGAGAAGGCAGCGCCCAGCCTGGCTGTTTTTTCATAATCATTCTCCTTATTCTTATTTTATATACCTTAAATCAACATGTATTATTCTATAGTTTAAAAAGCTTAATGTAAAGGAAAATAGTTTTTATACGGCTCTTTCTTTTATTCAAGTGTGATACAATAGAGTCAGTAACTGTGACTTGGAGGAAGCAGAATGAAAACAGAACCGACAAAATATACCTTATCAGTAGAAATCGTATGTTTCCTGTTGCTGATCATAAGCAGTATCCTGCTCTGCGTATACTGGAATCATATTCCGGATAAGCTTGCGATGCATTATGATTTCAGCGGCAGCGTTACCCGTTATGGCAGTAAGACGGAAATTTTGATCATTCCCGCCACTGCCTGGATTTGTTATGTACTGATGAGCGTTATCGCACATTATCCGCAAATTTGGAATACGGGAGTGGACATTACAGAGACAAACCGCGAACGTGTGTATCGTACCCTTAAATCGATGCTGGTAACATTAAAGCTGGTTGTCTGTACCCTGTTTCTTTCCTATATTCCAATCATCGTTCTGCAGCTTGCCCTGCCAGGCTGGTGGATTTTTATTGTTGTTGGCATTGTTTTTCTTATCTTGGGCGGTTTTTTATTCCACTTGTATCACATAAAATAAAAAAACCAAGCTGGGCTTGGTTTACTGTGAAATAGCACTAACCGGGCAAGTTCCAACGCAAGAGCCGCAGTCGATGCAAGTACCTTCATCACATGCTGATTTTCCGTCTCCGTCCATGGACAATGCGCCTACCGGACAAACTCCCACACAAGCACCGCAGCCGATGCATGCATCTTTATCAATCGTTACTGGCATTCTAAATTCCTCCTTTTGACTGACTCTATTATAACATAAACCGTTTTCCTTGCAAGCAGAAACAAAACGAAACAGATACAATAAAGGAGGATAAAAGATACCTGTTATCACACAAATAAAAGGAGGAATTGATTATGCACAATCGCATGCTGGACAAAGGGGCTGATACAATCACCCGCATCTGTGCCCAGATTCAAGAAAATGAAGAAGTATTGATTATTACGGAAACCCGTTATGAAGCAATCAGCGATGCTATTGTACGTGCGGTGAAAAAGCTTCATGGTTTGCCGACGGTAATGATCATGGAGGCAAGAAACCGCGATGGTGAAGAACCGGATCAAATCATTGCCGCTGCCATGAAGGCATCCGATGTATTTTTATGCATCGTATCTCATTCTATCACCCATACGCACGCTGTAAAAAATGCAACTGCTGCCGGAAGCCGCGGTTTGGTGCTGACGCAGTTTCATGAAGATATGCTGATCCACGGCGGTATCACCTGTGATTTTGTGAAAGCTAAAGAAACCTGCATGGCGGTTGCTGAATGTTTGGAAAACGGTCATCACATTCACTTGGAAACCGCAGCCGGCACCAATCTTACATTGGAAGCAGAAGGCCGCCGCGGCAATGCGCTGTATGGAGTGGTTGATCCGGGCATGTTTTCTACCATTCCCACGATTGAGGCTAATGTATCACCGCTTGAATATACCGCAAATGGAGTTATCGTTGCGGATGCCAGCATCCCCTATGTCGGAATTGGGCTATTGAAGGAGCCGGTCATCTGCACCGTTGAAAAAGGCTTCATCACTGACATTCAAGGCGGTGAACAGGCGATGATCCTAAAAGAACATCTGCATAATAAGCAGGATCCCAATGTCTTCAATATTGCGGAATTGGGAATCGGTTTGAATCCCCGCAGTTCCTTTATTGGTTGGATGCTGGAGGATGAGGGTGTGTATGGTTCGGCACATATCGGTATCGGTACCAGCATCACCTTAGGCGGTACTGTAAAAGCCGCCTGTCATTATGATCTTATTATGAAAGAAGCAACAGTGAGCATTGATGGCAAAAGGATTCTCGATCATGGCTCAGTACTTGTATAGAAAAAGCAGTGAATGGAATATTTTCCTTCACTGCTTCTTTTTTATGAACATTCAGGACGTATCTGAATTCGCTCAATCGCGGTAGCCAGATTGGTCGTCTCATCAATCGTTACAATCGCACCACAGAAAATTGCTGGTCCCTCGGCAATTTTGAAACGGGTACGCTCATCAGTCGTAAATCGGGTGATGATTTCATCTACATCACGTCCGATCACGCTGCGATAAGCACCGCACATACCCAAATCGCTGATTGCCGCAGTTCCTGCTTCAATACGTTCGTCGGCAGTCTGCACATGCGTATGCGTTCCGACAACCGCAGCGACCCGTCCGGCAAAATAATAAGTAAACGCAATTTTTTCACTGGTCGTTTCTCCGTGGAAATCAACCAGATAAATATCAGCATCCTCATCCATCAAAATATCTTCCATACAGGCAAAGGGTGAATCCACAACGTTGTTCATCCACACTTCACCGCATACATTGCTGATTGCTACGCGCTTTCCCTTCACTTGCAGAATGCGGGTACTTTTGCCGTATTCCAGCGGCTCCATATTAGCCGGTCTGACCAAACGATCTGCTTCTTCAATAAAGCGAAACAGATCATCCTTGGAAAACGTATGATTTCCCATGGTGATGCAGTCAATGCCGTAAGCCAGCAGCTGCTTATAAATTTTCTGCGTAATGCCTTTGCCATGAGCGCTGTTTTCACCGTTGGCAATCACCAGATCCAGCTCATATTCTTTTCTTAGCTGCGGTATTACACGACTGACAATTTCTCTGCCGGGTGATCCGACAATATCACCGACAAATAATATTTTCATAGATATTCCCCTATTTTGCTAATTCACTGGAACGGGTTTCTCGAATTACCGTAACCTTGATTTGACCTGGATACGTCAGTTCTGCTTCGATCTTATCACGGATATCGCGCGCCAATTTATGACAGGCAACGTCATCCAATTGATCCGGAACTACCATGACCCGTACTTCACGGCCAGCCTGAATAGCATAGGAGCTTTCCACACCGTGAAAGGACTTCGTGATTTTTTCCAGATTCTCTAATCGATTGATGTAATTCTGCAGCGCTTCATAGCGAGCACCCGGGCGGGCTGCACTAAGCGTATCTGCGGCAATTACCAGATTGGAAATCAGATACTTCGGTTCCACTTCACCATGATGACACTGAATGGCGTTCAATACAACATCCTTCTCACCATGCTTTTTACAGAATTTATAGCCCAATTCGATATGACTTCCCTCGATTTCAAAATCGAGTGCCTTACCGATATCATGAAGCAGACCAGCCCGTTTTGCCAGGGTCTGATTCAATCCCAGCTCAGCTGCCATCATACCAGTTAAATTCGCTACTTCCATACAGTGCTGAAGCGCATTTTGTCCATATGAATAACGATACTTTAAGCGGCCGATCAGCTTGATGATCTCACGATCCATCTTGCCAAGTCCCAGCTTGAATACGGTATCTTCTCCGACCTTCAGCATATTCGCATTAATTTCCTTGCGGATCTTATTGACCACTTCTTCAATACGTCCTGGCTGGATCCGGCCGTCTTTAATTAAATGTTCCAGGGCCAGGCGCGCCACCTCACGGCGGATCGGATCAAAGCAGGATACCGTGATCGTTTCCGGTGTATCATCAATGATCAAATCGACGCCGGTAGCCTGTTCAATGGCCTTGATATTACGTCCTTCACGGCCGATGATCCGGCCCTTCATTTCTTCGCTAGGCAGACTTACCACGGAAACAGTACGTTCCACCGCTTCATCCTGCGACATGCGCTGAATTGATAAAGCAACGATATTGCGCGCTTTTTCATCGGCAATGCTCTTTGCTTCCTCTTCCCGTTCCTTGATGTAAGTAGCTGTTTCTGCCGCCATGCGCTCTTCCGTGATCGCAAACAATTCCTGTTTAGCCTCATTGGAAGTCATCTTCGCTACGCGCTCCAGTTCTTCTACCTGCACATCGATTTTTGCCTGTAATTCCTTTTCTTTCTGCTCCAGCTTAGTCAGTTTATCGCTCAGCTGTACATTTTTGGCTTCTATTTGATTTTCTTTTGTAGTCAAAGCCTCATCTCTGAAATTCAAATTATCTTCGCGGCGCAACAGCTTATTTTCCATATCGGTAATTTCCTGTTTACGTTCTTTAATTTCCTTTTCCGCTGCAATTTTTAATTCATGAGTTTGTGTACGGCCGTCTAGGATTGCCTGTTTCACAATCGTATCTGCTTTTGCCTCTGTCTCTTTCAAAAGCAGTGACGCCTTTTGCTGATCTTTATTTAAACCTGCTTTGGAGAGAACGATCATAACGATCACTCCAATGGCAAGACCTGCTAAGCCAGACAAAAAGATTATGATTATACTATTATTCATAATCATCCTCCATTCGTCTTATTAAGGAAATTTATATTCCCTGATAATCATAACATAATTTGCGATCTCTGCACAATCATTATTCCCATTTTATACCGATATCAATAGGTTTTTTTATCCTTTTTGACAGTACTGACATGGATTCAGCACAAAATAAAAACCGGAATTTGATCCGGTTTATGCTGGAGCAGTGAGCAATTCACGAATTTTAGCATCAATCAGCTCAACCAACTCAGGGTTGCCCTTCAGGAAAGCCTTCGCCGCTTCCCGGCCCTGTCCGATTTTCTCGCCGTTATATGAGAACCAAGCACCGCTTTTCATGATGATATCATGATCAACAGCCATATCAAGCACTTCTCCGATGTATGAAATACCCTCACCATACATAATTTCAATCGAAGCTACCTTGAACGGCGGTGCTACCTTATTTTTCACAACTTTCACATTGACTTTGTTACCGATGATTTCAGTTCCGTTTTTAATTGCTTCGGAACGGCGGATATCCAAGCGAACGGAAGCATAGAACTTCAATGCACGACCACCCGGAGTAGTTTCCGGACTGCCGTACATCACGCCTACTTTCTCACGCAGCTGATTGATGAAAATAGCCGTACATTCACTACGATTCATAACACCGGAGAGCTTACGCATCGCTTTGGACATCAAACGAGCCTGCAGCCCCACATGAGCATCGCTCATTTCGCCGTCAAGCTCGGCCTGCGGTACCAAGGCCGCAACAGAATCCACGACAACCAGATCAATGGCCCCGCTCTTAATCAGCATTTCGGTAATTTCCAGCGCCTGTTCACCACTGTCCGGCTGGGACAGAATCAGCTCATCAATATCCACCCCGAGATTTTTCGCGTAATTGGGATCAATGGCATTTTCCGCATCAATAAAGGCTGCCCGGCCGCCGCGCTTCTGCACTTCGGCAATTGCATGCAGCGCCAAGGTTGTCTTACCACTGGACTCAGGACCATAGATTTCAATGATACGACCTTTCGGATAACCGCCGATTCCCAACGCATCATCAATTTTGATGGAGCCGGAGGAGATGGCATCGATATCGACAGCAGCCCGATCCCCCAATTTCATGATGGAACCTTTCCCATACTGTTTTTCGATTTGCTTGATCGCATCATCAAGCAGCTGATTTCGTTTTACCAATTCCTTATCCTCTGCTGTTTTCTTTTCTGTAGCCATACACATTCTCCTTCCCTTTCCTATACGTATAACCCTTCAAAAATCCTATTTCTGAAGAAATTTTTTAACCTGCTCTGCCATTTCTTCCACACACTTCATGCGTATTTCATTACGAGAACCATGCATTTGCAGGGTAAAGGTGACGGCTCGATCACCATCGGCAACCGCACCGCATACCATACCGGCCGGTTTGCCTTCCAGCACATCCGGACCGGCGTTTCCGCTGACGGAAACACAGAGATCACATCCCAGCAAAACCCGGGCTTTCACTGCCATCTGCAAAGCGGTCTCCTCGGACACGACCCCATACCGTTTTATCACATCGGTATCAACCTTCACCAAATCCGTTTTCACCGCCGTCTGATAAGTAACAATGGCCCCTCGCAGCACCTTGGAGGCACCGGGCATTGAGGCGAGGGTACTGGCAAACAGTCCGGCGGTCATACTTTCACAGGAACCGATCGTATAGCCAAGTTCCTTCAGCAATGTGAATAGTTCTTCCATTATTTGCTCTCCAGAATAATATCTTTCAGCTGCATGAAATAACTGATACCGGAGATCACACTGACAATCGTTGCCAGCCATAAAAAGAAGTCAGCCATTGGAAAGCGCATCAATTCAAACGGCAGATTATTCAGCAAAAACAATAGAATCGCCGTCATCTGGGTCACTGTTTTGATCTTTCCCAACATCCCCGCGGCTACGACCACGCCCTTGGAGCTGGCATTCATTCGCAGTCCGTCAACGATGACATCGCGCCAAATCATGATCAATACCGGCACTACCGGCATGATTGAAGACGCCGCAAACAGTATCAGCATCGTATTTACCAATAATTTATCAGCGATCGGATCCATGAATTTGCCAAGTGATGTTACCAGATTATGCTTACGCGCCAGATAACCATCCAGAAAATCCGTAAAAGAAGCCAGTGCGAAAAGCACCAGCACAATAATATTTGTTAAACGAAGCGATACAAATCCGATTTGATATTCCGGAATGACAATTTGAAACTGCGCATAAGGAAAAATATAAATCAGCGCAATGACCGGCACCAAAGCGATTCGCAGCAGCGTTAATTTATTCGGTACATTCATTTTCTACTGCCCCTTTTCATCAAAATACAAATTCGCCGGACTCGGATTGCCGGTAACCGTACTGTCTAATTTCACAGCAGTACCGTTGATTTTAATTTCATGTGCAGTCATATTGCCATAACGCAGCATGATCTGGGAACCGGCCTTAAAGGCAGTCTTATAGGTTGCCGTCTCTCCACTCTTATATATTTTGGAAGCAGGCTCGCCCTGCTGAACATTATCCAGGCTCAAAGCAAACCACACATCGGACTGAAAGGTCAATTCCATTGTCAGCTCATCGCCGTCCTTTAGTCCTGAAACCTCGAAATGATAGCCATCCGTCGTCTGCTTAATGGTTACCGCGTCGGCTTTTGGCTTAGCATCGTCAGGCTTGTCCTCTTTATCCTTTTCCTCGGGCTTCGGTTTTTCAACAACCGGTGCTGAATTGTCTTTGGGTGCATCACTTTTGCCAAGCTGGGGGAAGATATAAATAACGGCCAATACCAGACACACAGCAATAACCGCTAGGATACCGATTAATGTAATCAAGGAGAAATCCGGCTTATGATGCTTTTTCACGCCCTTGATTGAAGCAGTCTGCATCGGCTTACTGATCGATTTCGCATTCTTGGCAACATTTGCTTCTATCTGTTCATGATCCTTCGCTACCTGCATCGTAAAGGTGGCGGTATAGTCATTTATCGACTCCTGAAGCATCGGTTTAATTTCATCAAAATCAATTCCCAGCACATCGCAATAGGAGCGTAAAAAATATCGAAGATAAGAAAGATCATCCTTAAAATAAGAGATATCGCCTTCTTCGATGGCATGTATATATTTAATGGTCAGACGTGTTTTTGCTGATATTTCTTCTACGGTAAACCCTTTTTCCAGACGTTTTTCTTTTAACAAGTTTCCGATTTTTTCCATAGTACACCTCATTAGAATCTATTATTTATTATTATACCAATCTAAACAGAATATGTAAATTATAAAAGGGGAAATCATATGTTTCCCCTTACTTTCACACGTTATAAGCCATGTTCTGTACTTCCCGCTCAGGAAGTGGCAGCCATTTATCTACATATTGCTATGTCCCGGAGTTCTTTTCGGTTCAATCCTCCAGGTTCCCCTACCAAATTTGGGTTTCTCGCTTGCGGGGTTTACCCGTTCCATCTGCACAGTTTCCCATGCAGCTCGTCTCTGTGGCACTTTTACAGAAGTGTTTCCTTAGTGAATCACCTTAGGATAGCTTCGGCCGTCAGGCTTTCGCCTGCCTGGACTTATCGTTTGATCCAGCGCAAACACTACCGTCATCACAGACGGTGCGAGCATGGACTTTCCTCTAGCTGATATCAGCCAGCGACTGCCAACGTGTTGTAAATATTACTGATTGCTTTTCTTGAATACTTCGTTTTCCAGCCGGGACAACCGTTTCAGGATATCCACCTGGCTGCCCTGCGGCAGTTCCCCATTAACAGCATTCTTACCTTCCAGCTCTACAATTTTAGCCTTTAAGGCATTGATCTGACGTTCATATTCATTCAAATGACTTCCCAGCTCAGCAATCGCCTCATTATACTGCTGATAATCAGCCATTACCAAATCGAGAAACTCATCCACTTCAACAGAGGAATAGCCCTTGAAATCCACATTGAACTGTTTATCCAGAATTTCTTCCACTGTCAATTTATAGCGTTTTTCCATTTCTATTTCACCTGCCACACGTATAGTATCACAAAAATCATGTGAAAAAGCAAGCGAAAAAAACGATGAACTTACGGGCATTAGTGGAAATATAAAAGAAAATTGTTTATAATAGGGAAAGGGTGATGCTATGATCGGATATCCCAATAAGAAAAGCCCTGCTATTAAGCAGAGCTCCCCTACTACTTATCAGGGGCGAGGCATGAGCTTAGAACACGATCTCAATATCAGCAATACATATTATCGAGAAGTGAAACGGGCACTGATTCATAAAAAGCCGACGCCGGTGCAGGTGGTAAGAGTGGATTATCCCAGCCGTAACTGTGCTAAAATTGTAGAGGCGTATTACAAAACGCCCAGTACAACGGATTATAATGGCATTTACCGCGGACGGGCGATTGACTTTGAAGCGAAAGAGACAAAGCAGAAAACGCTGTTTCCCATGAAGTATATTCATGAACATCAGATACATCATCTGGAACAGGTGCTGTATCACGGCGGCATTGGCTTTGTGATCATTCGCTTTATTCATTACAATGAGACGTATGTACTCGATGCCCAGATCATGATTGACTGCTATCGTGATGAAAACCGTAAATCCATCACCTATCAAGAGGTGAAAAAACAGGGTCTGTTGATTCGTGAGGGACTCACTCCTCGTCTTCGTTATTTAGATGCTGTCGACGAGCTGTATTTCAAGGAGGCTAACAACCATGAACGATAAGAAAAAAATAAAAAATGATAAGACAAAGGCACCTCGCAAGCGGATGTCAAAGCGCCGCATTCTCAACTCCGTGGTAATCGTATTTTTATCACTGGTGCTGATCGGCGGTGTGACAACCTTTTTCATTTTAAATCAGGTCATCAATGATGCTCCTGCTTTGGATGCGAGTTCTTTAAAATCCGGAGAAGCTACTCAATTATATGATAAGGATGGAAAAGCCTTTACTTCACTGGGTAATGAAAATCGAAAAAACATTAAATATGAGGATCTGCCCCAGAGTGTTATCGATGCATTTCTGTCGATCGAAGATTCCCGTTTCTTTGAACATAATGGATTTGATCTTCCCCGCTTTATGAAAGCGGCAATGGAAAACCTGTCGGCTGGTAATTTGGGACAGGGCGGCTCCACTTTGACCATGCAGCTGATTGATAACGCAATCATGACAAAGCTGGAAAAAACAGATCCGGCAACCTCATCAATAAAAAAGATCGAGCGTAAAATTCAGGAAATCTGGCTGAGCTTGAAGCTTGAAAAGGATTCTTCCAAACAAGAAATTATGGTCGATTATCTGAATAAAGTAAACTTCGGTAACGCCGCCCGCGGTATTCAGCGCGGTGCCGAATACTATTTCGGCAAGGACGTACAGGATCTGACCCTTTCTGAATCTGCCTTTTTGGCCGGGGTCATCAATGCTCCTAATACATACAACCCGTATAAGAGCGCTGTCTATAACTATACGACCAAAGATTGGACCGATCATTACCAATTGGCGGAGCAGCGCCGCAACCAAACTTTAAAGCTGATGAACTATCATGGCTTCATAACCGATGAAGAATACAAATTAGCAAAATCAACGAAGCTGGCATTCCAGCTGAACGGCGAAAAAACGTTTAACACAGATCCTTATCAGGGTTATATCGATACCGTACAAAAAGAAGTCCTAGAGTTGACAAACGGCAAGGTGGACATCAATACCGGCGGATATAAAGTATATACCGGTATGGACCTTGGAGCGCAGGAGCTGGCTGATTCTATTTTAAACGGTACCGCTGACATCAATTATCCGGATGATTCCTATTTCCAGACCGGCTTTACCCTGATGAATAATCAGACCGGTGAGATTATCGCTGTCGGAGCCGGACGTAACTATACCGGCGATGAGCGGACAAACTACGCAAATGATATGCGGCAGCCTGGTTCCAGCATCAAGCCGCTGCTGGATTATGCTCCTACCTTTGATTACCTAGGCTGGGCAACATCCATGACACTGGAAGATACGCCGATGACGTATCGCGGGACCAATATTCCATTATATAACTACAGCCGTACCAATGTCGGAGACGTGACAATGGGCGATGCGGTTGCTCACTCTCTCAACACCACGGCAATGCAGTCACTCGAAGAGCTTGTCGATAAAGTCGGGGTTGAAAAAATGCAGCAACTGATGATCGATATGGGCTTTGATAAAGATATTGTTAAGGATTTCGATCTCGGTTATTCAATCGGCGGTTCCAATATGCAGACGACAACCAAGCAAATGGCTGGTGCCTACTCCATCTTTGCCAATGGCGGTAAGTACATTACTCCGCATACGGTACGCAAAGTTGTGGATACCAAAACCGGAAAAGTGGTTGCCGAAACCGATTATGCAAATAAAACAAAACAGGTCATCTCCGGTGATGCAGCCTTCATGATGTCGGATCTGCTGAAAAACGCGGTTGACGGCAACTGGAACAACCTGCTTCAAATTCTGCGCAGCAACTATCCGGTTTATGCTAAGAGTGGTACCAGTGACTGGGGTACGGAAGGCTCTGTTTATGGAATCCCTACCGCCGCCATGAAAGATAAATGGATCTGTGCCTACACCAGCAACTATACGATAGCGACCTGGGCAGGTTATGAAAATAAAGTAAGTGATCCGGCTTCCATTAATTATGTAACCGATGCGGTGATGAATATGAACGTGCCGGGACAGATATCTCATAAGATGCTTGACTATATGTCGACCCAAACGAATCTTTCGGCGATTCAACAGCCGAGCACAGTTACAAAAATCACGCATATCAAGGGCTTGTATCCGTATACTGCCGCTCCGGAAGGAACTCCTTCGGACATGCTGATCACCGGATACATCCGTTCTAAATTTGCGAAACTGGCAAGTGCTCCAAGTGCCGATCAATTATCAGCTCCAAGCAGCTTTACCGCAAAATTGACCGACAGCACTTCCGATACATTAGAATTAAAGTTTGCGGCGTATCCGGATGCGGATAAACTAAAAGAGGGATCGCACACGAAAACCTTTACCCGCAATGGCATCAAATGGTCCGGACATGCCTTCTATGATCCGACCGATTTGTTTGGCCGTGTCATGTATAAAGTAGATGTTACGATTGACGGATCAAAAGTAGGAACCTACTCCTTCGATAAAGAATCCGCTACACAAACAATTCCGATACCTGCTGGCAAAACCGCTAAGGTCTGCGGCTATTACGGATATAAAAATACGACTAACGGACAAAGCAGTTCAGTTTGTGTGAACGTAACCAGGGATGCAGATACTGAGGAACCTGATCCTACACCAGACCCTGATCCAAATCCAAATCCGGATGACAACACCAATCAAAATGGCAAAACATTATACAATGTGTTCACCTATCTCTATAAGCGAATCAGTTAATTAAAAAACACGCAGTTTATCCATGATATGCAATCAGAATTCATATCACCGATAGCTGCTTTTTTTTACCGCAAAAGCAGAAGATTAAAAAAGGACAGATTGTTTCTGTCCCATCTATCAGCCTTTTGTCTTACGGTATGCTTCCAGTTTATCTTTCTTGCAGAAGGAGACAAACGGACAGCCTTCACACTGAGGATTTCTGGCAGTACACATATATCGTCCAAAAAAGATGAACAGATGATGCGCACGGTTCCAACGTTCACGCTTGATCTTGCGCTTCAGCTTTGTTTCCACTGTTTCTACGCTATCCTGTACTTTGGCAAGACCCAACCGTTTGGATATGCGCTCTACATGTGTATCCACAGCCAGTGCCGGGATATCAAACCAGACACTGCGAACAACATTCGCCGTTTTGCGTCCTACCCCGGAAAGCGACGTCAGATCTTTCATGCTGCTAGGCACCTCACCCTGAAAATGTTCCATTAAAGACTGAGCCAGTCCGATGATCATTCGAGATTTATTATGATAGAGGCCGATTGTTTTAATATATCCCTCCACCGCTTTTACATCTGCCATAGCCATCGTGCCTGCATCCGGGTATCGTTCAAACAGAGCTGGTGTAACCCGATTTACAGACTGATCCGTTGTTTGGGCAGATAATACCACCGCTACAATTAATTGAAAAGCATTTTGATGATACAGTTCACATTCCGCGTTTGGAAAGCGTTCCTCCAGAAGATCCAGAATTTCATCCGTTGTCATTATCGTTCCCCCCGTTCCAATTGTTCTGCGTTTAATCCCCGCCGTTTCCATTCCGCTAAGATGCGGTCAATATAATCAAGACTGCGCGTATTGTATAAATCCGCTTCCCGCAGCGCGTATTCAATCATGGCCTGTTCATACGTCTGCATCCATTCTGCAATGCGCTGCATTTCAACTGATGACAGTGGTCTTGCAAACACCGACTCGAACATATCGAACAATGATTCACTGATGGTGACAGAAGGTTTCCTTTGTTCTTCAAAAATTCCGTCGATTGAAAATTCAATCGTTCCCTGCTGATAAAGAATTTGTAAGTATCCCTTATTTACCAGGGTTGAGAGTAATTCATCCACTTCCTGATCATCAATCTTCAGCTTGGCCGCCAGCACGGCATGTGAAATAATTAAGCGGTGCTCATTCATAAAATCAATCAATAGGAGAATCATGCCCTCCTGTGCTGTCAAGGTTAATGATTCAAAACGATCCAGCAAAAAATCCCTGCGATTGACAAAACGCTGGGTCCACCATTTCTCACTCATACCGTTTCCTCCCGATAATACACCTGCTTCAAGGAATCAAAATCATAATATACCGTTTGATGCTTCCCTGTCACGATATATACGGCATTCTTATAGCCATATCCCAATGTCACCTTTGCCTCTTTCAGCTGATATGTATCTATGGCTTTTTGCATTGCTTCCTCACGTCGGTCTTTCTTGATACTGCGTTTCATCAGCAGCTTACCATCCTGATCAAACCAGTAATCGTAATTGCTGCTGTGACCACTGTAGGTCACATAATGAAAAGCATGGCGCTCTACCGCCTCAATGTTCTTATAGTCCTGCGCGATCTTAACTTTGACAGCGGCAATATCTTTTTCATATTTCTGATTCGGACCGGTGATAAATACTGATATTTCAACAATCAGCACTCCCGCCAAAATCAGCAGTAAAAGCAATGTTACAACTATATTTCGCATGCGGCTATGCATATACACACCTCAATTTCCATTTTATTATACAACATTTCACTGCATATGTATCATAAAATACTTACCTGTTTCTACCCCTAAGAAAAAAGTCCCTGACGGACTTATTCAAAATTCATTACCGCGCACTCTACAAAAGCGGCTGATCGTTTCGATGCGATATCGGCGTACTGAAGAAAATCCATATGAGAATTTTCATGGCAGGCAACGTCGGATAAAGAGCGAACCACTACAAACGGACAGTGATAATGGTTTGCAACCTGGGCGATCGCTCCGGCTTCCATTTCACAGCACATCGCTTTGGGATAAAGTCTTTGTATCCGATCCATCTGCTCACCAGCTGTAATAAAGCGATCACCACTGGCGATCAGTCCGATGAACACCTCATGCGCTTCCTCCTGAATCGCTTTTTGAACCATCTCCACCAGCTTTGCATCAGCCTTAAAATACATGCCGATACCAGTTTCACCATCAAGTGCTGATGTATCGAAATCATGCTGAACTACCTGTTCACCGATTACAATATCCAGGATATGTTCTTCCGGCCGGATTCCTCCGGCGGTTCCAATGTTGATGATTGAATCAATCGCAAAATGCTCCAGCAGTATGGTTGTGGACATCGCTGCGTAACCTTTTCCCACCCCGCTCATCATCAATACAACATCACGGCCAGCTAAGCTACCAAGCGTAAATGAAATACCGCTGATGATCTGCCGCTCGGATTTTTGCATACGCATTTCCAATGCATCTCTTTCTAGTTCCATCGCCGCAATGATTCCAATCATACTCATTTCTCCTTTTTCGCAAGATAAAAATATTTCTCTCCCGGCTGAATCCCAGGCTTTTTAAAATCGGTCATGACCTTCCAAGAAAAACCGCATTCCTCCAGCTGCTCCTTTAAAAAAGAAGGGGCAAAGACTCTCTGGATATGCTGTTCATGATGGGTAACCCCGTTTTCATCAAAAAACAGAAAGTTTTGATAGAGCCGATCCTCCTGTGCGAGAATACTCCACTCATACTGTACCTCATGCAGCGATCCCTCTTCCAGATATTCATCTTCAAATTCTTTCAGCCGATCCAATGAATGCGTATCAAAAATAAAACAGCCTCCTGGCTTCAATGCCTGGTAAGCATTATGAAAAAAAGCGTATACCTGTTCATCTTCAAGCAGATAGTTGAAGCTGTCACACAGACAGATCACACCATCATACAATTCATTCACTTCAGCCGGAGCACACATATCCTGTATCTGCCAATGAACCAGTTCACTTCCCGGTTTGGCTCGTGCGCTTTGAAGCATCGCTTCACTAATATCCCCTGCTGTGACAGCATACCCATCCTTTGCCAGGGCGATTGCCATATCACCGCTGCCGCACGCATATTCCAGAATCGATCCAGCGTTAATCTGCTTTTTGATTTCATTCTTCCAGAACAGTGTAGTTTCTTCATCACCGACCAGCTCGTCATAATAAACGGCCAGCGCCTGATACATCATAGAGCTTCTAATCGCGGAACATCGGCATACAGCTTTTCTAAGCCATAATGCTCCCGTTCCTCTTCCAAAAATACATGGACCACGACATCATGCAGATCGACCAGCACCCAGCGGCTTTCTCTTGTTCCCTCAATGGCTCGAAGATCATAGCCCGCTTCCTTTGCGCTGTCTACGACATGATCGGCCAACGCCCATACCTGTCGCTGATTGGATGCGCTCGCAATCACGACATATTCCATGTATGGATTGATCTCACGAAAATCGTATACCGTGATGCGGTTGGCCTTTTTCTCATCCAATGCATGTACTGCTTTTTTTAAAATTTCATTCATGTACTGCAATCTCCTTTTTATGCTCTTGTTCGATATATGCCTGCTGCTGTCGCTTAACTTCCTGATAGCCCAGCCTCAGGTTATGTTTACACAATTCAATTTCCCGGCTGCTGTCATAGCCGCGGCCTCGTTCCAGCTTATCCGCCGCAAACAGAATCATTGCCAGCTTAGTGGAATCACTGCCCAGCACATGCCAGCGAATTGCATACGTTATTTCACGATCATTTATTTGATAATAGCGTTTCACATAACGGGATGCAATAAAACCATGCCAGATTGCCGGAGCGCTGTTAAGCCACTGCGGTTCCATATGACGCATCCATATTCTGGCTTTTTCATAAGGCCATTCCTTACATACATCATGCAGAATACCAGCCAGATAAGCTTGTCTAGTATCCAAGCCATGAACCGCTGCCAGCTCCACACACAGCTCGGCAACCCGTTTTGAATGGGAAAAGCGTTTCTCACTCATCGTATGCGAAACGATCTCATCCATATACAAGCCATGTTCACCGATATAGCGCCGTACCGAATACGGCAGAATCGACAGCTCATTGGATCGCGCCATCGTACTGCTGATGGGCATTGGCTTCATCGTCATCTGCTGAATGGGAAAATCATGCTTGGTAATATTAGTTTGATCCCCGCGGGGATATACGCATATTGAAACAAGCCGAGCAAGTGTTTCAATATCCTTCCATTGTGCCAGCTGAGCTTCCTGATCACTTCCGATCAACCAGTAAAATGTATGCTGGGGATAACGCCGAATTAATTCCTGTACCGTATCAATCGTGTAGGAAGCACCGCCGCGCTCCAGCTCCAGCGTAGATAACCGCATATGACGGTAAGGAGCGATCGCCAAGCGGATCATCGCTGCCCGATGATGATTCTCGCTGAGAGAACGATTTTTCAAAGGCGTTTGTGCCGTAGGCATGAACCATACTTCATCCGCAAATTGCTTCCTTGCACATTTTGCGATTTGCAGATGGGCCTTATGAATCGGATCAAAGCTTCCTCCCAGTATTGCGATCCGCATATCAAAGCCCCAGTTTGTTTTTATCAGAACGGCGATACAGCACCAGCGTACGGCCGATGATCTGGACAATGTCGCTGTGCGTTGCGCTAGCCAAATCCAAAGCTGCCTCCTGTACGGAAATCGGACACGTTTTCAAAAGTGAAAGCTTTACTAGCTCGTGCGCTTCCAGCGAATCATCGAGAGTTTTGATTAAGTTTTCACGAATTCCATCTTTACCTACCTGAAACAACGCCTTTAATCCATGCGCCATACTGCGCAGTGTTTTCTTTTCTTGTTTAGTTAACATCACATCATCGCCTTTCTGCATGTCACATGGACATCCTTATGTACGTAAACTCGCAATCCCTTTACTTGACCGCTGATGCAAAACCAGCCAAGACCATGGATCACTATATCGATTTTATCTGAATGCTTGGGAAAATTGTAAGCCTTCATCTCCCGGAAGTTTTCATTTAAACTCGGTGAGAGAAGCTCATGTAAATGCTGTTCCCACAGCCCATCAGCTTTTTCCTGCTTGGATCGGTGCATCGGTAAACTATCCGCAAAATATCCGACACAGCTGACAGCCTCACAGCCGAACAGATCCAGCCGTGCCAATCCGCCCACTGACAGCGTTTGATCACCGCGCAGCTGATAGACACGGGCTTTTAAAGCCCGCTGTGGAATGACCGTTTTCAGCCATTCATCATCAACATGGGTCAACAAGCTGTCATTTCGCGTTAATCCGGGAGTATCGTAAATACAGTAATCTCCCATTGACAACTCATTGAAATCCAGGGTCGTCCCCGGATGACGTGATGTCGTCAGATGCTGATTGGGAATAAGCGCATTCAGCAAAGTGCTTTTACCGGCATTTGCCATCCCCATGATAACCACATCACGACCGTTTCGATATCGCTCAATTGCTTCCTTAACCGCATCCAATGAACCATTATAATCAGCAAACGCATGCTTCACCAGATCACCGCAAATGACAATACCATCTACCGTGAGATCATTTTCTTTTAATCGCTGAATCAAAAATCGGCTCAGCTTTTCATTTCCCAGCGTATCGGGAAGCAGATCCCGTTTGGTCGCAACCAGGATAATATCTTTTCCGCGCAGCCTTCGATTCATACCGCTGATCAAATTTGCTTCCAAGTCAAACAAATCAACAACCCACACTACCAGCGCATCCAGCTGTTCGATTTTTTCCAGTACCGCATCCGTATCAATGCCCTGTTTCATAGAAATCATGACATCATCATAATGAGTTATGCGAAAACATCGCTGACAGAAGTCCTTTTTCAAATCTGGTGTATAGCCGATCGCTCGCTTATCCGTATCCTGAAGCACTACTCCGCATCCTTTACAGCGTCTCATCATCAAATTCACCTCGTATTAACAATTCCTTATGTTCTAACAGCCGATAGATCAAGTTTTCAAACAGCCGGTTGATCTTCGTCCATTTCAGATCACGGGTCACCACCGGCTTACTGAGAATCGTATAAAAATGTGCCAGATTACCACCCAGCATATCTGTCAGCAACTGATCACCTAGAACCGCGACCTCATCCCTTGATAATTTAAAATCCTTTAGAATCTGGTGATACTGCTTCTGAAACGGCTTTTTGGCAAAGGGATAATAAGGGATTCCCAAGGGTTTCGCAAATACCTTTACCCGTTCTTCTACATTGTTGGATACCAGAGCCATCAAAATACCATGCTCCTTCATTTTTTCAACAAAAGCAAAAACAGCCTCATCCGGATCGGCAACATCATGAGGCACCAGGGTATTATCTATATCACAGACCAGCAGCTTAATATGGTGCTGCTTTAAATAGTCTGGGTTCAGCAGTTGATAACTGCTGATATATAACTTCGGATAAAACCATTTCAACAATCTTGTATTCCTCCCATTTCTATTGCCTATTTTACCATATTTAAGGGGATAAATACCAGTAACTGTATTGACAGCTTTCACATTTCTTTTATGGAATTAAAAACAGCCTTACCTCTACAGTATGGCTGTTTGAAAATGATTGAAAATCCAGCTTATAGAAATTTATCGAGCTCTCGCTCAATTTCCGGAACTTTTTTTATCCGAGGATGGTCTATGATCCTACCGCCTGCCACAACCATATCGATTGTTCGTAATGCCTTCAGATCTTCCAGTGGATTTTCCGCGGTCACGATCAAGTCAGCACATTTGCCAATCTCAATCGAACCGGTAATAGCAGCAATCCCGGCAATTTGGGCATTGATCAGCGTTGCCGTATGCAAAGCAAACGCATTGGAAACATGACAGAACTTATGATAGTAAACAAGCTCTCTCCACATATCATAATGAGTTACATACGGACATCCGGTATCCGTACCCAAGCCAACCGGTATATTATTTTTCAGACAAGCCTTCGCACATTCGATGATGCCCTCAAAAACGATATTGCCATTATACTGTTCCAGCTTTGACGCATGTGAGATTGAACGATCAAACAGCGCATATGGAAGGGCGGGAGACAGTGTCGCTACTTGACATGCATGACGTTCTTGAAACAGTTTCAGGATCGTTTCATCCGGCTTTGCCCCGTGTTCGATCGTATCTACGCCATTTTCCAAAGCAACGCGTACCCCTTCCGGACTTTCGACATGTGCCGCCACCTGTAACCCCAGCCGATGTGCTTCCTCACAGGCTGCCTTCACATATGCCGGCGGCATTTTCAATACTCCCGGTTCCCCCTTCGCTTTCGCATCCAGTACCCCTCCGGTGATCATCAGCTTTATCAAATCCGGGCGGTCATTAGCAATCTTGTTTACATATGCACGCGCTTCCTTCGGACTGTTCGCAACATAAGCCAGCGATCCAGCCATATGACCATCCGGTACTGAAATCGCATAGTTACTGGCGAGGATGCGCGGCCCAATCATCCGTCCCGATGCGATCTTATCACGGATTTTTGTATCATAATCCTTAGCCCCGCCGACCGTACGAATCGTCGTTACTCCACTCATTAATTCCATTTTCGCATACTTTTCGCAAATCTTTTTGATTGCGATCAATACAATCGGATTTTTCGCAAGTTTTTTAATGCGTTCACCATTATCCTGCCCCTCTTTCAATGGCTTTCCGCTGCCCGGCAGATGCACATGTAAATTAATCAGTCCCGGCATGAGGTATTTTCCCTTTAGATCGACAAATTCATACCCGCTGATGTCTGTCCCCTTATCAACGATATCAACGATTTTTTCATGTTCAATCAATACGATCATATCTTTTTTGGGTTCCATGTTTAGCGTGCCGTCAAGTATGATCCCATTCCCATAAGCATATTTCATTCTGATATCCTCCTAGCTTCATTATCCATATTGTAATCCCAATTCGAAAGGGTTTCAATATAACAGAACAAAGGAATTCAAATCTGAATAATCAACTATACTTTTTTGTGATAAACTATTATTTGAAAAGGAGAAGCTTATGATACCTATTAATCGTGAATATTTATTAGACATAATGAAGCAGCTAATCGATACGCCTAGTCCGGTCAGCTACAGCGAACAAATCATGCCGTTAATGGAGGCTCTGGCAAAGAATCTTGGCTATGAGCTAACCTATGACCGCAAGCACACGGCCTATATCACCCTGGATGGTGAGGATAATTCGCATACGATATGCGTTGGTGCTCACCTCGATACATTAGGACTGATCGTTCGTCATATCAACGCTGATGGAACCATTGCCACCCGCAATTTAGGCGGTATCAATTATGCCAATCTGGAGGGTGAAAGTGTTACAGTCATCACCAGAGAGAACCAAACCTTCACCGGTTTGCTCGCCTGCACCTCCCATTCTACCCATGTGTTTGACGATGCCCGCACGCTGATTCGAGATGAAAACACTGTGATCATCACTTTGGACGAACCAATCACTTGTGCGCAGGATGTGCGCAGACTTGGTATTGAACACGGTGATATCATCTGGCTGGAGCCGCATTTTCAGGTTACGAAAAGCGGTTATGTAAAATCTCGATTCATTGATGATAAAGCAGCGGTTGCGGCTGTCTTTGCCGGACTGGACTATTTGAAGCAAAATCAGTTAAAACCACATTACCGCACAATACTCGCATTTCCGATGTTTGAGGAAATCGGACACGGTGGCGCCGTTGTGCCTGATGAGGCAGAATCCTACGTAGCCCTTGACATCGGTCTGATCGGGCCTGATTATAACAGTGATGAATTCACCATTTCCATCTGCGCAAAAGATAATTATACCCCCTATGATCGTGCCCTCACCACACATCTGATCAAGCTCGCAAAGGCTGAGAAGATTCGTTATTGTGTAGATATTTTCTATCGTTACGGCACTGATGCCAGCGCTGCTCTGCGCTCCGGCAATAACCTCTATGCGGCAGCCTTCGGCATGGCTTGCTATGGAAGTCATGGAATGGAGCGCTGTCATGTTAGTGCGATTGAGAATACCGCCCGTTTATTTATATCCTATCTGCTTGATCCAATTTTCTAGGAGCGCTAAATGCTCCTTTTTTTATTGACATGATTTTTAGAATATTTACATATACATAGGTTAGGTGATCATGATGTTTACTACAATCTTTGAAGTTTTGGCCAATGCCCTGTGCTTTGTCGGATATATTCGCAGCAATTCTTTCCAGCAGCCGCTCAGCAAGGAAGATGAGGCAAAGTATCTTGCCTTGCTTCCCGAGCATGATGAAGAAGCGCGTAATATGCTGATTGAACACAACCTGCGGCTGGTTGCACACATTGTAAAAAAATACGATATTAAACGCGAGCAGACAGAAGATCTAATCAGCATTGGAACGATCGGTTTGATCAAAGCTATCGATTCCTTTAAGCCTGAAAAAGGCCATAAATTAACTACCTATGCATCACGCTGCATTGAAAATGAAATATTGATGTACCTTCGCTCCTCCAAAAATTATTTTCAGAATGTATCTTTAAATGAACCGATTGCGACGGATAAGGACGGCAGTGAAATCACCCTGATCGATGCAATCAGCGCTCCGGAGGATAAATCGGTCATTGAAAACATGATTCTTGAGGATAATATCAAAAAGCTGAAAACCTATATCTACGTATTGGATTCACGAGAACTGGAAATCATTACGAAACGCTTCGGACTATTCAATCAGCGGGAACAAACACAGCGAGAAATTGCCAAGGAGCTGCATATTTCCCGTTCCTATGTATCCAGGATTGAAAAACGCGCTTTTATGAAAATTTACCGCGAATTCAAAAAAGCTGAAAAAAAAGATGCCTAAGCATCTTTTTTCATGACCCAAGGATCATCGCAGTCAGATCCATCGGTTCAACATACTTTCCGTCCTTATAGACACGCATATTTCCGGAAGCAATCTCATCAATTAAAATAACATTCTCTCCATTATATCCGTATTCAAATTTAATATCATACAGATCTAGGCCTTTTTCTTTTAAATCATCAGCGACAATTTTAGTAATAGCCAAAGTCATGGCCTTCACTTTTTCATACTGCTCCTCATTCATGACCTGAAGAATGGCTAGTGCATCCTTGGATACGATCGGATCACCCAGATCATCATTCTTGAAGGTCATTTCCACAAAGCCGCCGGGCAGCTCAGCACCTTCCTTAATATATTCCCCATAACGACGGAAAAAGCTTCCGACAGCACGATAACGGCAGATTACTTCTAAGCCATGACCAAACGGTGTTGCTTTCAGCACTTCCATGGTTGCGTCATCAACATCAGCACTTACATAATGAGTCTTAATGCCGGCCGCATTGATTTTCTCAAAAAAATGAATACTTGTTTTGAGGTTTTCTTTACCGATACCTTCAATGCTTAAACCGACTGTATTGGCACCCGGATCAAATTTACCGTTTTCTCCGGTAACATCATCCTTGAACTTCAGCAGGCAATTGCCGTTTGGCAAAGCGTAGACCGTTTTCGTTTTACCTTCGTATACTTTTTCCATGTTATCCTCCATATGTAAAAATTTACACGCCTATTGTATCACAGGATATTCTTCAAGCATAGATTTTTTTAACCCTTGATTCGTTTTTTTTACTGTAAACGGTTACCCGAAAGAACGCATGCTTCCCCATGATTTTTTCGATCACGATTGTCAATTTGAAAGGATCGGCGCGCTGGATTCCCCTCACACCGCAGGATTTCGTTATTTAATGTATCATAGATCACCGACCAGACAGTATCTTTGCCAGCAGCTCGATCATACTGACATAAAAAGCCATGCTTACCCGATAATACCTCCCTGCCATATGCTTGAAGCGCGGACGCGGGGATGTTACGCAAAGCCTCGATTGCCGTTTCATATCGAAGATCAGAGTACCAGTCATCAATTGAGGTATTTCGTTTTTGTTTCAAGACCTTACTGTGGAAAGCATTGACCGCAGCTAAGCAATCCGGCTCCTCTAGCACGATCATGGATTCACAATCACATTCCACAACAGCACCATGCCCCGATCCATCGATCATCGTAAGCGTTTGGGCAGAAGCAATCGGCAGTAATTTCAGTTGTTCCAGCGCTTCCTTCGTACTGCGACAGCGCTCCAGCAAATATCGTACCAACATGCCCGCATTAAGTCCTGGTTTGATCATTTCCGGATAAACCGATGTCAAGCCGATCGCGAATCGCTGTTCATTCATGCCATCCTCGATTTCCACAAACGCTGTCGTATTGCCCTGAAAAGAAAAGCAATCATCTAATTGATATATTACATTCGCATACAAGTTTTCTAATGAAGTCAAAAAATCACTGTTGCGGCACAGCAGATACGCATTGTCGTTCTTCATGATCATACAAGTGCATTTATGCTTCGGCTGGATACAGTACATGCTATATAACACTGCTGTCAATGACTCATAGGTGATCCTCTGTCCGTCAGCTATTCCCTGTATTTCCGCCACCACATTAGGACAATACCGCTGATAAAACGGATCACAGGCAGCCGCGAATTTTCTTCGTTGTTCATCCAGGTCAAAGGGAACCTGCTCCAGCAGCCTGATGCCATGATCAAATATTTGCCTGCCCCATTTAAAGCCCGCTTCATAGGGCTTACCTTTCATGTGTAAATGAACCATATGTAAACACTCCTTTTTCCAGGAGTTACCGGTAACTCTAATACAACATAACCCGATAAAAATTTCCTGTCAATGCAAAATCGTATGTAAATTTAATCATATTTTTCTTTCATTTTTATCATAAAAAGCTCCCGGTTTCTAATATAAAGCAAGGTCTCAAAACCCGGTTAAAGGATTGTAAGGTTAAGAATGACGGCCCTTAACCATCCTCGAAATGATTGACCGCGGGAACCTTCTTGATACTTAAACACATCACATGAAACGGAAACTGTATCCATTCAACCTTAGATTAAATATCGATTACATAAAACATATACAATCTCAAAAATAAAATATCCAATATCAGCCCTTTACAAATTCTCATATCGTTGTATATTTATACGTAATAAAAAGGGGATTTTACTTATGAATAAACAGGAATGGATCAAAGCATTCAAGGCTGCTTTTCCATACACCGTGCCGGTTTTGACCGGATTTCTGGTGTTGGGTATGGCATATGGCATTCTGATGCAGACAAAGGGATACGGCACTGGATGGTCGGTGCTGATGAGTGCTGTCGCGTTCTGCGGCAGTATGCAATTTGTGGCAATTACTTTATTGACGGCGGTTTTTGATCCGCTGCAGGCATTTTTACTGAGTATTATGGTAAATGCCCGTCATCTTTTTTATGGTCTTTCCATGCTTTCAAAATACAAAGGTATGGGCAAAGTCCGTCCCTTCCTGATTTATACGCTGTGTGATGAAACCTTTTCAATCAGTTATGGAATCACGCCCCCAGCTGATGTTTCCCCTCGCTGCTTCTATCTCGGGATCTCGCTCATGAATTATCTGTACTGGGTGCTCGGTACCTTCCTAGGCGGAACCGTTGGTTCCTTTCTGCACTTTGACACAACCGGTCTGGATTTTGTTTTGACTGCTCTATTTCTTGTATTGTTTCTGGAACAGTTTTATAAACAGGAGAATCGCAGCACTGCAATCATGGGACTGTTCGCCTCCGCTGTCTGTCTGCTCATCTTCGGCAGTGCCAACATGGTCATTCCGTCCATGATCCTAATTTTGTTGATTCTGCTGGCTGAAAGGAAACGCATATGCAGTTGAATACAGTTGAAACACTGATAACGATCGCAGCGATTGCGTTAGGTACCATGCTTACCCGATTCCTTCCCTTTCTATTATTTCCCGATCATCATCGGCCACCCGATACCATCCGTTATTTAGGAAGAACGCTGCCGCCGGCCATGATGGGATTGCTGATTATTTACTGCCTGCGCGATGTCTCCTTTGTTTCCATGCCCTATGGCATACCCGAACTGCTTTCTATTACTGTCATCGTGGTGCTGCATTCATGGAAACGCAATGTTTTGCTGAGCATCAGCGTCGGTACTGCTTTATACATGCTCCTGCTTCACTTATTTTAAAGAAAAACATCCGGTTTTCCGGATGTTAAGCAGTAAAACTTTTATAAAACAGCTCAAGGGCTGTTTTTTCATTGATGCGCTTCAACGCTTGTAAAAACAACGGCTTATCAAAGATAGCAAAATCAATATAACAGTGTTTGGTTCCGATACCGCTGCCGATTGTCCGGGCAATTCCAAGCGGATACAACAGTTCATGCAGTTCCTTTTCAATCTGTGCATTGCGTATGGCACTGGCTTCACTCTCATCTTTGCGATCATAATAGCAGTAGCCGTATTCCCCGCCTTTATCCTGAAAATCACGACAGCTGTCCTGTTCTTGATTTTGAAGCTCTTCAAATAAAATCGGATTGCTGGTGGCAAGAATCGTAATATCCTTGCGTAGTCCCATGGCCTTTACTTCTTCATTCAGCTTGTATACGGAATAGATAACGGTTGGATCACTGTAGGAAGTCCAATCCTGATCAATGACAATATCGCAGATATCTTCATAAAAATTAGGAAGCAGAACCACATTTTCATGATCGATCGGCGCTTCCAGAATCCGCAAGGAAGCGATGCGCGCCTCCAGCTCCAGTTCCCCGATGAAAAGCTCCAGAAGATAGCGGGCAATATCATATTGACGGACTTCATCCATGCTCTTGAAGGCTTCACAATACATTTGCACATGCATTGCTTTCATATTTGTATCAATATCATAATAGATTTTAAAATCAACCGGTGTATACTGTTGACCCTTGATGTTTAAAACGGTATGCATCGCCCGCTCACTGAGCGGCTGACGAAAAGCATTGATGATCCATTCGTCCACGATTGTATGCGGTGCTTCCTTTTTCAAGCATGCGCAGATATATTGCGCGGTTTTATTCATGCCCGTATCAAAAGTCAGTTCATAAAAGCCGTTGTCAGCCAATTCTACCTCACATTTGCATCCGGCGATCAGCATTAGCTGATCATTCAAGGTATCTAAAAGCACTTTCAGCGCTTCTCGATCCTCATTGCGGATTGCTTTCTGCAGATCTTTATGTATGGCCTCAAATTCTTCCCAAAAAGCCTTTACCATCTGTTTATTTGTCATTCGCTGTCTCCTCCCTGCAACGTCTGAGCATACAGTACTGTGATATTTTGAATCCATCATGCGTAATTGTTTTTACCAGAGCAAATCCAAATCGCTCATAATATTCTACATTGGACAGCTCATGAGTTTCCAATGTAATATCCATATGCTCCTCATCAGCACGTACAATCAGCTCCTCTACCAATTTTCGTGCATAGCCCATTCTTCGGCTGTCTTGGCAGGTGCACAGCAGATCCAGATGATAATACTGCCGCATTTTAAAATCCTTTACCCAGGCGCTGGTAAACATCCCGTAACAGCGCAATGCATGAAAGGCATCCTCAAAGCTTTTAAAGCGGAAAAGCAAGCTGAGCAGTCCTGCATTCAGCCGCAGCATCGACCAGATGTATGATGCGGCATGCCATAAACGGCTGTCATACGCGATCAAAATGCTATGCACCGCCATACTGTCCGCATACATGTGACAATACGGAGCAATGGCTTTGATGTAAAGCCGAAAAAATTGAAGCATGACAGCCATTCTGGTATTTTGATTGGGAAATGCTACCTCATAAAGCCGATCCTCATAAAAACCGGCAGCAAGAAGCTCATGAAGCTCTGCTATTTCCGGCTTACTCAGCGCATAACTCATGCATCCACGCTCGCTTCCATCAGCTTCAGCATCAATGTGCTTTTTGCGCTTGACCAGATATCACTTTCTTTTTCACCATGCAGAATCAAATCCGCAAAATGAGCAATCTCATATCGGAACTCCGCTTTGTCGTGAAGCTCCTCATACAGCTCTTCCTGTCCATCCTCATAACAATAAGCGCGCTCCGCCTTCCAGAAGTCCGGCACATAAATATGGCCTTTGGTTCCATAAATCATTGCATCGTTACGGGTATCTACGCCTATTCCACCACGTACGCTGGCCATGACTCCATCCTCATAGCGAAGCAATAGCTGGGTAATTTCATCGACACCGCTTGCTCCATCGAGATGCATCGCCTTTGCTTCAACGATCTTAGCCGATCTAAGATGCATCGTATAGGCCAATGGATAACAGCCTACGTCAAACATCCCCCCGCCGCTGTATTGCTTTTGAAAGACCCAGTGATTCATATCATCATGCGGAAACAAATAGCTGTAGCTCGCTTCCATATATTTGATGTCGCCGATTCTGCCATCCTCCAGCCAGCTTTTGACATGCTTGGTAACCGGCAGAAATACGGCTTTCATCGCTTCCATTAGGACACATTTCTGTTCCTTTGCATAGGCATATGCGATTTCCGCCTGTTTATGATTCAGCATAAACGGTTTTTCACAAATCACATGCTTATGATGCTTCAATGCTTCCATTACCAAATCAAAGTGCGTATGGGGCGGGGTCGCAATATAGACCGCATCCACCTG
This sequence comes from Copranaerobaculum intestinale, assembly GCF_009831105.1. Taxonomy (GTDB): domain Bacteria; phylum Bacillota_I; class Bacilli_A; order Erysipelotrichales; family Erysipelotrichaceae; genus Copranaerobaculum; species Copranaerobaculum intestinale. The sequence goes on from NZ_WUUQ01000002.1 coordinate 684,093, forward strand.
CTCACTGGAAAACAGCGCTTCATAACTGGTAAATACAAACGGTATTTGATATTCATCCGCATAGCGCAGAGCTTTTTGTTGATCGCGGGATGCGACAGCGGCCAGCTCGGCTTGGGGAACATGACGAAGCCCCTTCACAAAACGATGTGAAATTGTTCCGGGACCAATAATTCCAAATTTTACACACTGCATGTTCGTCACCTCTCGGTAACATATTATATCATGAAAGTATCTTTTATCCTATAAAAAAGGGAACTTCAGCCGTTAACCAGCCGTTCCCTCAGTTTCTTCAATATTTTCTTTTCCAAGCGGCTCACCTGCACCTGTGAGACACCCAGTTTTTTAGCGATCTCCTCTTGCTTCAGCCCCAGTTCATAGCGATAGTATAGTAGCGTTTGATCTCGCTGATCCAGCGTTTTCATCTCCTTGCGAAGCGACATCGTCATCAGCAGCTGCTGCTCGTTGCTGGTGCCGACCTTATCCTCAAGATGGACGGCACTGCCGTCACTTTCATAAATTGGCTCATCAAAGGAATAGATAAATTGATTTGCTTCAAATGCCAGAATCACATCACTGACTTCAATCTGCATAGCATCGGCAATTTCCTGATAGGTCACTTCCCGTCCCTGCTGCTGAATCAGTTTATCCTTGACCTTCAGCATCTGCAAATAGCCCTCTTTTAAGGAACGGGATATCCGCATGCTTCCATCATCGCGGAAGAACCGCTTGATCTCACCCATGATGATCGGCACCGCATAGGTTGAAAATTTCACCTGATAGCTCATATCAAAGTTATTCAGTGCTTTCATCAAACCGATGCATCCAATCTGAAACAGATCCTCACGCGATACATTGCCGCGTGAAAACCGCTTAATGATTGCATAGATCAGCGGTGCATTCTGATTCACAAACAGTTCCTTGGCCGTTTCGTCACCTGCTTTTACTTTCGCAATCAGTTCTTCATTGCTGAGTGCTTTCATGCGTTCCGTGCAGTTTCTTTGTCATTTCCAGCTTGGTGCCCTTACCAATCCCGCTGGTGATATGGAATTCATCGGCAAAGGTATCCATAATCGTCATGCCCATACCGCTTCGTTCCAAATGCTCCTTGGTCGTAAACAGCGGCTGCATTGCCTGATCAATATCGGCAATACCACACCCTTCATCCTCAACCAGAATATGAATCGTGCGCTGATCATCATACTCCAGCTTCAGCGTGATGATTCCCTCCTGATTTTGTTCATACCCATGGATCATCGCATTCACAACCGCTTCTGCGATGATCGTTTTAATCTCCATGATCTCATCCACGCTTGGATTCAGCGGCATTAAAAAAGCAACTGCACTCGTGCGTGCAAACGCTTCATTTTCCAGTCTGCTGGGAAATGTTAATGTCATGTTATTCATAGTTTAACCCCGTTCCTTTCATGCTTCATAATCTGAAAGATACCTGACATGTGAAACAATGTCTGATTGGTTCTGGACAGATTGCAGATAATCAGCTCACTGTTCATCTTCCGCAGCTGCTTATAGCGTGCCAGCACAAAACCGATGCCGGTACTGTCCACAAAGGTAACGCCTTCAAAATCAAGCTTTACCTGCCGCGGCTTGTATTCATCGATCAAGGCTATACAGATATCCTTTAATCTGCTCACCGTCAGGTTATCCAGATCACCATAAAAATAAAAATACAGTGTTCCGTCAATATACTGATGTTTCATTGAAATCCCTCCGTTTGTTCATCTTATCATGAATTATTTCTCATATGGTCCGATTCGACAAAGGTAGAAAAAAACCGACAAAAAAAGCGCATGCCGCTGCATACGCTAAAACAGACTCTGATTCCATGACTGCATGAGAATATCCATATAGTCTAACGGCTCCACCCCATGATCCGCATACAGCTGCTCATGAATCACATAGCCGTCATCCATTTGAATCGTGATCGTAGCAATCACTTCTCCCTTCTGATAGGGAGGGTTTTCCTTAGTAATCTTTATTTCCCGACTTTTCTCTTTTGGCTCACTGCCTTTTTGAAACACATAGATCAGATCATTCTTGGTTTTTAAATTTACCTCTTTGGGTTTTCCGTTTGCGACCTTGCGTTTTTCAATCACCGTATCGGCCGGAATTAATACTCCTTGAGAAAATTGAGAAAATCCATAATCCAACATCTGCTTCGTTTCGGCATTGCGCACTTTGCTGGACGGCTCACCCATCACCACCGAAATAAGTCGAAGATTATCTTTTTTTGCGGTTACCGTAATACAGCTCAGCGCTTCCTGCGTAAATCCGGTTTTTAAGCCATCGACTCCGTCATATTGTTTTAAGAGCTTATTGGTATTGACCAGCCAAAATTTCTTGTCGCTGTCTTCTCGGATATAAGAATCATAGGTTGATGTTATTTTTAGCAGTTCATCGCCGCCTTCCTGAATTAAGGCCCTGGCAATTTTAGCCATATCCTCGGCACAAGAATAGTGCTTAGGGTCATGCAGACCGGTTGTATTGACAAAGTGGGTATTTGATAAATGCAAATCATTTGCCTTGTCGTTCATCATCTGCACAAAATGATCGTGTGTACCGCCAACCTTTTCCGCCATCGCAACCATTGCATCATTCGCACTCGCTATGCAAATGGATTTCACCATATCCTTGACGCTCATGGTTTCATTGACTTCTAAAAAAACCTGCGATCCGCCCATGGACGCCGCGAGCTCACTGGTCGTCACGGTATCATCCCACTTCAGCTTATTATCATTAAGCGCTTCAAAAATAAGCAGCAGCCCCATCATTTTTGTCATGGACGCGGGAAACAGTTTTTCCTTTTCATTCTTTTTAAAGATTTCTTTACCGCTTGTATACTCCATTAAGTATGCGCCCTTGGCACTTTTTGCCAGATCGATATCGGCCTTGGACTCGCCATGAATTGTCCATCCCATCATCGCGGTACTCATGACCAGCGCAAGCATTACCGTCAATATTTTCTTCATCTTTATCTACCTCAGTAGAGTTTATGAAGACTTTTTATCACTTATACATAAATATCCATGAATTCGACTGCTTTTTTATTTTATCGACTATCATACTGCACTGGTTTTAATATATAATTTATATGATAGATTTCATGAATGCTATTGAAAATATTAAATAAATCCTCTGCTTTCAATAAGTTATTTGTAAATTTAGCACGATAGCTGTTTTAACATATTCAGAAAAAAGCAGTCCTTATCATAGCGGACCGCTTTTGATATTTATTTGTTCAGCTGGCGTTTTTTTGTATAGAAACAGATAAAATCCAAAATAATCTGAGCTGCATACAGCGATGTTTGACCAGCATGATCGTATGGCGGAGATACCTCGGATAGATCAAATCCAACAACCTGTCCCTTACCGACAACAGCATAGATAAGATCGCTTACTTCTTCATACAGCAAGCCGCCTGGCTGTGGCGATCCCGTACCCGGACAAAGTGACGGATCTAATCCGTCAATATCCACTGTGATGTAATAGTATTTTGCTTCTGGTATTTTATTGATAATTGCTTCCATGCCTTCTTTGCGCAGCTGCGGCGTAGTGATCAGCGTACTGCCATAGGCTCTTGCTTCTTCAAAATCTTCTCTGCCACTGCTGCCGAGTCCTCTTAAACCAATCTGCATCATTTTACCAACATGCTTTAATTCTGAAGCACGGCGCATCGGCGAACTATGCGAATACTTGAATTCACCATAGGACTTTGTCCAGTCCAGATGGGCATCAAATTGAATCACGCATATATCCTCATACATGTCGAAGGCACGCATCACCGGAATGGTTGTCGTATGATCACCGCCGATGACCACCGGTACCGCGCCGGTACTGATAATTTTACGTACCGCCGATTCACAGTTATCAAAGGTTTGTTCATAGCTGCACGGAGATACATCAACATCACCGCAGTCGATGATTCGTTCACCCTGATCCATGAAATACATATCCTTCACCGGATCATATAGACCGTATAATCCGTCACAATAAATGGTTGATGCTTCTCTTACACCCCTTGGCCCAAATCGCGCGCCGCTCTTTGCGGATGCTCCGATATCATAGGGGAAGCCCAGTATCGCGATATCGTATCCTGGTTCCAGCTGATCCAAAGACGGACAGATTTCAGTCTTCATAAAGGATGAAATACCGGTAAAGGGAAGATTAAAAAAATTGCTGGGATTCGTTGTGAAATTGACGTTGGCATTCTTATTGGAGCTATTCATGTTAAACTCCTCCTTCCTAAGCTGATGATAGATATATTATAACAGAATTCTAAATATATCTGCTGGATGTTTTCCGTTATCATTCAGCCATAACCAAATTCATAGCAAGACCCTCGTTTATTTCTTGAAACTCCCAAATAATAGTTTGATTGTTTTTAGGTACAACCAACTGTTTCACAAACGGTACACAATTTTCTTCAAGGTATTTTTGTTCCAACGATTTGGTTCCATAGCGCCGAATAAAATAAGTGATGAAGGAGATCAAAATTCCGGCGATGGTACAAATCCATCCGATCCCCGGCAAAAGCGAAACAAATGCAAAGGAACCGATAATCGTTGGTAAAAATGTACTGATGAAAGCAAACCCGATGGTTGCTACCATCGCAATGCCATTTACAATTCCATTGATGACATTGAAAGCAGTAAGCCATCCTGCATAACCATATTTTGCCACATCGCTGACGATATCGCACACACATACAGAAAAAGCAAAAGCACTCATTAAACCACCGCAAAATTTCATCATTTTCGGCATTTCTTCCGAACTTTTCATAACACGTTCCCAAAACCCTTTACCTTCATTTGTCATAACATCAAGCTCTTGACTTTTCAGCGCCTGCGTGCCTTTTACAGAACCGGAACTGCTGCTGGAAAATTCTGACATCGCTTCGATGGATGTGCTATTCTTACACCAATTTCCATAAGCCTCATATCCGTTATTGAATATATCAACGATGCTGTATGAGAAGCTGAGGACTGCCGATGCCTGTTGAGAACTGCTCATTTCATCCCAGTTAACAAAGGTACTGATACTATTCCATATCATAAGACCCTGCGTAAGCATCAGCGCAGCGACACGAATTCCAATTCTAATCTTCGGGTGAGTTTTATAGAAATCATCAAGGCATTGAAATATTGTTCGATCCATTTCACCGGACACCCATATTTCAAACTCCAGTAAGGCTGCGGCAATATACGGGTAATAGTCTTCAGGTACCGTGATGATCTTATTTTTAAGCGCCTCGTCAATTGCATTCTTCAGATCCTGAAGCTCCGGCGTTAAAGTCTGCTCACCATAAATCCGTTTGATCAACTGCTTTGCCGCTAGCCCATAATATTGGTGGCGCTGATCTTCATTCATAACAATATCGGTCATGGTATCGGTCATGGTTTTATTCATCACGCAGCGATTCAATAAATGATAATATAGATCACTGCCCAGTGAAGTCAGATAGACCGTCGGCTCATCATGATCACTCATGCATAATGGACTGTTTTGAGGATTCACCATTTGTATACACTTATCCGGATACAGATAATTCAATAATATAACAAGATGCTGTAACCGCGATTGAATATCATGCGTGTACTCATCCAGCATTAGTCTGGCCAGTTCTTCATATAAAGCATAATCATGTACCTGAAACGCCCATTTCTTAGCTTCTGATAAATACGGTTTAATTTCAGGAATGCTTTGAAAATATACCATTCCATATAAGCGATCAGTCAGTTTTTGATAAGCCGGTTCATTACAAAAAGAAGTGGCCTCATGGCCATTATAATATCCATCCAATCGTTCTTTATGGAATTCTATATCTTTAATCAAATAAGAGTATTCATAATCTCCAGCCGCCAAAATAGAGCTAAGACAGGCTTCATAATAATGACCGACCAAAAGTGTTTTCACATCCGGATTCGCATCTACAAAATCAACCATTTCCTGTGTGATATCCGAACCGATATGGGGGCGGTCGGGATTTCCGATATATGTTATCTGATCATCATCGATGTAGTAAAGCATTAAATTATGCAAATAGCTGGAAAAGTTTGTATTAACTGCTTCAACATTTGGCATCGGCACCATAAATAGACTTTCTACATAAAGCGGCGTCTTTTCGTTTAGATATGTAATCCGCTGGTCGTCAAATACTGTGGGCATAGCTTCCCCTGCCGAATGAATCTGCCTGCGGATTTGCCGCTCCCGCTCACTCATCACATAGCTTCCGCTTACGCGCATACTCGCTGATTCGATAAAGCTGGCTTCCTCCGAATGCCAGGCACTGCCATACATTGACATAAGGTCATCAGCAAGTGTAACATCATAGAACGAAAAGTTTTGATATCCTTCTAATCCATCAAACATCGTTCCCTGAATATGAAGGCTATTCCCTTTCCCCTCACAAAGATGGCTATATGCTAGATTTACATTCGAATGAAGCAAGTGCAGCTCCATCGTTTCAATGAGGCTTCCGTTCTCCATGCGGCTGCCAAGACATAATTCATATTCTTGTTGCTGCTGATCATCTGTAAATGTCATGATATATTTAGAATCACATGATGCTTTAAATACATGAACTCCGGTTTGATCGAGAAGTACACCACCCAACAAACGTGAATGATTCAAAGATACAATCCGTCCACAGCGCTGATATGCCGGCTGATCCCAATAGAGGGAGTCCTCCTTGACGATCGTTGATACCGGCATTTGATCGATATAAACCGTCTGATTGATACATGCCATTGCGAATGGAACATGCTCATCATCGGAATAGATCGTTAGGTCATAGCATACATTCGAATTCCATTTCATATCAGTTTTTCCCTTCCATTTCCACAAGTATTTCTGTGATCATATGCTTAGCGGATTCACCAAGCAGAGCTTCCCATAACGAAACCTGAGTGAGCAGCTTATCAATGACCGCATGTCGTTCAGCTTCTGCCAGATCAGCGATCCTTCGCTTCAAATAAGCAAGTGTAAGCTGTGGATATGCCAGCAGGCAGGGATAACCATTTGCATAGTAAGAATGAAAGCCGTCATAAACATGAAGATCGTAGCAACAGGCATGCTTTGTATTTTCTGTGATGTGTATCCGTTCTACCACAACTTCATGCGGTTTCCCTTGATCATCAAGCTTGATAATACGATCACCTATTTTCAAAGTCTTTACTTGAAATTCCGGACAGATCATATTGGTGGCTGCCGGCTGTGGTGCACACCAGCCCCGCTGGGTCATGATCGCATGATCCAAAGACATAAACGGAATATCCTCATTGACCGCGTATAGAAATGCAACCTGATGATTTTGGACCAATTCATCAGAAAGATAGGACTCACTTCCCTGTACATTTAATATCATATCATTCTTGCTTGTGCATTCGATTGGCACACATGTCCCATTCTTCAATCGTATTAGCGTACCAGCCAGCACACAGCCACCGCTTTCCTTTTTGTAACAGCCGTTGGCATCACCCGTGCTTTTGACCCACGCAACTGCTGCTTCACCATAAAAATGTTCATCATAGGCTCGCCTCGTGATAACTTCACCGCCGCCATATGCTTGATAAGCATCATGATGAACCGTTCTACAGCTTTCACTGTAGCGCTTGACATCTTGATTCATGGTTTTATAGATTGACATATCTTTTCCCAATTCATTGACAAATAATGTTGGCCAGTCATAATCCTTCAGATATTCATCCAGTTGATATACTTTACAAAAATTCGCATCGAACATTTTCCAATTTTCAAGAACTCGATCAGCAGCTGCATCATTGTGACAGTGCAGCATCAATAATAACACTTTAAAACGCCATATTTTGGTAATATCCGATTTATACATATTAAAAAATAAACGCTGCGAGATTGCAGCCTCAAACGACGGATCAATTACATAAGGCTTCAAGCCGTAAGCATAATAGCCGGTCACGGCAATTTTTTGATAATACTGTTTGAAAACCAGTTCTTCGTTCTTACATTCACTGAATTTTGCCTTGATATCCTCCACGCTGCAATTCGTGACAATTTTTTGCACTTCCTCATAACTGCTTTTGCTGATGAGATAAGCGGTATAACGCACCGCCAGTTTCACCAAATTCTGATAATCGCTGTCGGCGGCAGATGCATATGCAATGTCAACAGCTGTTCCGCTGCCATTATAAAAAGTACTGCCGGTGCTGCAGTCAATGTATTTCAGAATGTATATCATTTCCTTACGAAATACATTTCCCAGTTCTCCTGCCCGCAAGAGTTGATTCATCAATTCACTCGTATTCATAAATCCTCCTTTTTGCTCATTTGAGTGCTGATGCTTATCGTTTGCTTTCGGCGCTCATCCGCCTTTTGCATAATTTTCCAGTTTCTTCCATTTCATTATACATGCAAATGTTGTAATTATGTTAATAATGAAAAAATTCTGTCAAAATTTAGACAGAATTTTTAATATTTATAAGATTTTTTCAATTAAAGATACAGGTTTTGCTTCTTTTTCATTGATCACAAAGGTTTGATAGAAATCTTCTATCCAATCCGGTGTCAATGTTTGATTACTATGAATAACCGCTAATGGTTCATCCAAAGAAACCTTATCTCCTACTTTCTTAGAAAGTACGATACCGACCGCGGGATCTACCGGATCTTCTTTTACCATTCTTCCTGCACCTAAGCGCATGGCTAGATTACCAAGTTCCAACGCCTTGACATCATGGACATAACCAGCCTCACGACTCTTGATTTCAATCGTCATGGCCGCGGCTGGTAAGGTTTCCGGGTGATCGATCTGGTTCACATCACCATGCTGCCATTCCACCATTTCACGCAGCTTTGCCAAAGCACTGCCGTCTTCAATCGTTTTCAGCAGCATCGCTCTTGCGGCCTCCTGATTATCCGCCAGCTTCGCCTGTTCCAGAATGACGCTGCCTGCCCCCAAGCACAGCTCCATAAAATCGCTTGGTCCTTCCCCTTTCAGGGTTGCGATTGCCTCTTTTACTTCCAGGGCATTACCGATTGCATCACCCAGCGGTTGATTCATATTGGAAATCAGTGCCCTCGTATCTTTACCCAGTTTTTTACCGATGGAAATCATGGTACTGGCGAGCTCTTCGGCAGACGCAGAATCCGGCATGAACGCGCCTTCTCCGTATTTAACATCCAACAAAATGGTATCGGAACCGGCGGCAAGCTTCTTTGACATGATACTGCTGGCAATTAACGGAATGCTATTGACTGTCGCTGTAACATCACGAAGTGCGTACAGCTTCTTATCCGCGGGTACAACTTCACCGGTCTGACCGATCAGTGCAATACCGATTTCATTAACCTGCTTGATGAATTCCGCTTCACTCAAGCCGATCTGAAAGCCGCTAATCGACTCCAGTTTATCTAATGTTCCTCCCGTATGACCGAGCCCGCGTCCTGACATCTTAGCTACCTTTGCATGACACGCCGCAACCATCGGCATCAATGACAGCGATGTTTTATCTCCCACTCCGCCGGTGGAATGCTTATCGATTTTAATACCGTCAATGCTCGATAAATCAATCACATCACCGCTGTGCAGCATTGCCGTTGTCAAAGCCGTGATCTCATCAATGCTCATCCCCTGAAAACAAATAGCCATCAACAGGGCGCTCACCTGATAATCGGGGATTTCATTCGCGACATAACCGCGAATGAAAAATTGAATTTCTTCTTCGCTCAACGCTTCCCCCTGCTTCTTTTTTTCAATGATATCTACAAAACGCATAAAAATTCCTCCTCACCGTTCAAAGGTTTTTATCTGAAAACCACGCATTGATTGACATGAAACTTGTCTCAATGCCGGATCAAGCTCGGGAAAAAAAGTATCTCCCGCGTAAGCACCGGGAATAACCGATAAATACAGGCGATCAATATACGGCATTGCCTGTTCATAAATGGATGCTCCGCCGCTTATGATCAATTCTGCTTTTGAGTTTCGATGCTCATTCAGCAGTTTAAGCAGGTTATCACAGCGTTCATCCCCTTCAAAAAGCATAAGATCGTGATGCGTCACCACAATCACTTTTCTTCCGGTTAGCTGTTTGGGCAGATGACGATACGTCGTCGCCCCCATTACCAGCGTATGTCCCATGGTTTTATCTTTAAACCATTTCATTTCATCCGAGATATGCCAAGGCATTACGCCATGACTGCCAATTATCCGATTTTCAGCCATGGCTGCGATCGCACTTATCATATCTGCTTCAATGCTGTCAGTTCAGCTTCATCCAAGTATCGCCAAGCTCCCGCATCCAGCGATTCATCCAATGTCAGTGATCCCATTGTCAAACGCTTCAAATATAGTACTTCATTATCAACTGCCTGCATCATCCGTTTGACCTGATGATATTTACCTTCTTCAATTGTCAGCAAATACACTGTTTCCTTCAGCTGTTCGATCTTGGCCGGCAGACACTGTTCACCCTGATCGATGAGGATACCGGCCTGGATGCGTTTAATTGCTGCTTCCGTTAATTCCTCACGCACATGAACTTCATACGTCTTTGCCACATGATGACGCGGTGATAAAAGACGGTGCGCCAATGCCCCATCGTTGCTGATGAGCAGCAGACCTTCCGTATCAATATCCAACCGTCCGATTGGGAAACAATCCGGCGGCAGAATATCATCAATCAAATCCATCACTGTTTCGTGAAGAGTATCCTGCGTTGCGCTGATTACGTCCCGCGGTTTATTCAGCATGATATACACCTGAGGATCATATTGCAGGATTTCATCATCGATCCGTATTTCATCACGATCCTCCTGAATATTCAAGCCTGCTTTTAAGACGATTTCACCATTTACCTGAATCCGTTTCGCACGAATCATTTTCTTTACTTCATTACGAGTAAACAAACCGCTGTTTGCTATGTACTTTTCAATTCTCATCATACGTGATGTTTCTTTCCTTTCGACCCAATATGGAAAATTGTCTGTGGCAGTTGGAAGCACCAAGTGATGCCTAAGTAAACTGCTATCGCCAAAAGTCCGCTGACTCCCAGTTCAATCAAGCCGATAATCCGGCCGGCTGTATAAGGACGAAATCCAATGAATTGTAATCCCCAAGCAACTGCCCAAATCCCCAAAACACCAATCAGCATCAATACAAATTTACGTACAGTATACATCCATCTGACATGAAATCGCGTTGACAGATGATATGCATTGATCAACAGGCAGACAAGCATCGCTGCCACAGATGACAGCACCGCTCCAGGAAATCCGAATTTTGCCAGCAAAATATAGGTAATCGAGAGCTTCACAATCGTATAGACGCCTAAACTCTGCAGATTCTTTTTACGCAGACCTCCCGCCATCATCAGGGAGTTGATAACCGGCAGCACAGTACTGAAAAATCCCTCCAGGGCAAACCAGGACAGCAAATGTGCATTTAAATCCAGATTTGTAGAACCGAACATGACATAATAGATCGGCTTTGCAAAAACAAACAGACAAAACGAAATCGGCAGCGCAAGATACAATACGCTGTCAAGGCAGTCACTGATGTGCTTTCGCACTCCACGATCATCATGAGCAGCCAAAGATCTAGTTATGTAAGGGATAATGGCAATACTGAAGCCAGGTGCCAATACCATTGGAATTGATAATAATTTATTGATGTTGGCATATACCGGTCCGGTAATATTCATAATTTCCTTTGAAGTCATCCCAAATGCGCCTAATCCAGACGGTAAAAAGAACGTGTTGATGATCATGTCACTGTATCCCAGCACAGCAGAAAGCAGGTAAGGAACAGCAATGAGTATCATTTCGCGAATCAGCTCCCGTTTATCCTCATTGGACGCTGCTGTCTGCTCAACAGCCAGCTTTTCCAATTCGGGAATTCTGGTTTTATCGCGATGGGCAAATTGGATAATGGCAAATATCGCTGCTACAGTAGTCGAGATAACACCGAAATAAACAGCCCAAATCCGTTCCTGATGAAAGACATATACAGCCAGCGCACTCATACCAAGCAGAAAAACTACGCGGCTGATCTGTTCCAGTATCTGATTGGCAGCATATATATCCATTTCATTCAGGCCCTGATAAAAGCCTCGCATCGAGCTTAATATGGCTACAAAGAATAAAGCAAACGATAAGACGATCAATACATTGCGCATCGTTGTCACATACTCTGGACCAACTACCAGTTTCGCAAAGATACCGGATGTCAATAACAAAAACAGGGTGGTAACAGCCCCGACAACGATCATCAGCCGGCTGGCAAGCCGCTTGACTAAAAGCGAGGTTCGATAGTCTCCGCGCATCATATATTTGGATACCATCGTTGCAACCGCAAACGGAAAACCGCTGATGGATATATTCAATACATAGGAATAAATATTATAGGCAGTTCCATAATAGGTTAGATTTTCTGTAGTTTGAATAATCGCATTAAACGGTACTACATAAATAATACTGATTACTTTAGAAATAAAAATACCGGCAGTGGTAATCAGCCCGCCGGCGATGATGGACTGTTTCGTTTTACTCATAATCATTCTTCTCCCGTCTCATTGCTGGTATCTTTCTCATAATTCTTATCGGTTTGAGACGTTTTCTGCTTTGCTTTTTTTTCATCATAGGAAAAATTGAAAAAAGCCTTTGAGGTATTCAGTTTAGCATAATCCTTCCAGGTTACCATGACCTGTAGGGTAAATGTATTCTTTTTAGTATAACCATTCAGCTGAATCCCTTTATGAAAACCTCGCTTGGCATTCACTTGAAAAGGTATCATATTGTATACGGCATCTTCATCATCGATAATACCTAGATTTGGCATCATATCGGTGGTATTCACTTTTGTGGAATCCACGATGATCGCCTCAATATCATACATTGCAATCTGCGGCTTATCGATCGTAACCGTATATTCATACTCGCCGTTTTTTGCTTTTGTTACATCCAGGTCATATCGAAACGGTATATTCTGTGACACGGCACCTTTATTATCCTCTACCGTCTGAATGTACTCGTTGTATTTTTCTTCCCGCTCCCGATCACTCAGCCCGCCGGCGGAACATCCAGCCGTAAGTCCTGCAATCATCAGCATAAGTAGGAATTTGCGCATGCAATCACCTCTTCGCTATTATAACACACTTTCGATTATTCCTATATGAAAAATAACGACCGTAATGGTCGTTATTTACTGCAGTTACACTGGAAGGATTTACATTCTGTCTCATGGGAAGTATTTGGCAGGATGCAGTTATCGCAGCTCACTGAAATTTTTTCTGCGCAGCAATGATTCTCTTTGTGAAACTTACAAGAATGTACGCTGCAAAGAATTTCCGTCTTATTGTTCATTGGGACACCTCCTACATCTTATTGTGGAGTCAATCCAGCGATTTATCCAAATAGACGAGGAGGGCTGAGAAACAATAAATCTGTTCATCCTCCACCGCGGTTACCGCTGTGGAAAAGCTGATGTCGATCAATTCATACGCTTGATTTTCCTGAAGAAAGGAATTGATAGCATCGGTTAAATCATCTTCATGTTCCTCATCAAATACTTTTACCTGCACCATTTCTGATCACCGTATTCATTATAAACGAGGCGTACATGCAAAGTATGTCAGATTAACGCATACCAGTGATCAAGTTCCTTTTGCATTGCTTCATCAACCGGGGTCAGCGGCAGCCGCAGCTGATTGAGACATAACCCTTCCTTTTGAAGCAGATATTTCAGCGGACCAGGACTGGCTTGTTTAAATAATAAATCAGCTAGTGCTTTAAACGCCTGATCTTGTTCATCCAAATCCACCGAAGTATCAAAGAGTGTCAGATAATTTTTCAAATCTTTCATATTAAGATGACCCATGACAGAAATAATACCGCACATTCCGGCTTCCAGCCCTTCCTTCAGATAGCCGTCCTCGCCAGAATATACCTTGAAATCAGGTCGAATGCTCTGTACCTGATGAACAATGTCCAAATCATGTGATGCCTGCTTCAAAGCTACGATTTGATCGAAATCCCCAGCCAGATGACAAAGCGTATCTCCAGTGATGGATATTCCGGTACGTCCCGGCACATTGTATACCATGATCGGCAGCTTGGTGCTGGATACAATTTTTGCATAATGTTCATAAAGTCCTTGCTGGGAAGGCTTATTGTAATACGGCGTGACGATCAATAGGCCGTCAATATTGCGATGCTCAACCTGCTTTACAAATTCACATGTCGCAGCCGTATCATTACTGCCGCAGCCAAACCAAATCTGGCCGCGACCGCGGGTACGTTCAATCACATAATCCAGAATATCTAATTTTTCCTGCATAGAAAGCGTCGGGGATTCTGCGGTGGTTCCGCATACGATAAATCCATCACAGTTTTCTTCCAATAATTTATCAATGATACGTCCCAGCGCATAAAAGTCGATATACAAATCCTCATCAAAGGGAGTTATCAGCGCGACTAATGCTTCTCGTTTCATATATGCTTCTCCTCATAACCTCTTAAAAGCGGCTGAAGCTGCACCTGTTCCATCGCAGAATCTAAGGTATCCTCTGTAAACTCCCACTTTGCTACAATACTGGTCGGTTTATTGAATGGTGAATCCTGTGCAAAGGGTATGGCATAAATGTGCTTCGTTGCCAAAAGACGCATCAGATTTACACCGGAGATTCCCAATCCGTCATTCGTCGCAATACCGATGACAATATCCTTGTTGTTGCGGATCATTGCCTTCGCTGCCAAGGTAACCGGGCTATCATAAATACCATTTGCCAATTTTGCGCATACCGTAGCCGTCATCGGCACAATACACATGATATCGTAAGCATTGGATGGACCTACTTTCTCCGCTTCAACGATTGTTGACATGACCTTATGACCACTGATGCGCTCCACCGCTTTGATGAAGTCATCACGCTCAAAAAAGCGGGTGGACAAGGTGTTGACATTTTCGGTTACAACGACCTGCACATCGTTGTTAGCAGCCAATCTCGTAAGCTGATCCAACGCATGCTGATGGTTACAGAACGATCCGCATATTCCCATTAATATATGCTTGTTTTTCATGATTTCAATTCCTCCCGTATGGTTTCCGCTATGATATTGCCGGCGCTTTTCCATGCATAGATGGCCGGCAATGCCTTTGCCTTGATCAACTGGATGCCGCACAGCATTGCATCCTTCTCATCAATCAGTGCACCGCTGGCAATATCAATGATCAGCGGCGAAGGGTTCCAGCTCTCCATAAGCCTGCGGTCAATAATTTTTGCCGGGGCTGTATTGATGATAACATCTCCGCAGCCTTCAGCTTTCCATTCATCTATTGAAATACTGTCTGGTTCCCCCTGACAGACTCGTCGAACAATTCGTGTCGGAACCTCCAGCGCTTTCAGCCACTTCACAATTTCCTTTCCGCAGGTACCATAGCCGATGACATCTACCTGACAGTCCTTAATCGATTTTGCCGTGTGATCGATTAACAGACAAAGTGTTCCCTCCGCTGTCAGAACGGCATTTTGTTCTATTAGACGAGCATGCTCCATATAGAAGTCACAGTCATACGCCAGCTCCTTGATAAATGCATTCGGCAGTCCACAGAATACCTTAGTATGGTCACCTAAGGAAGCCCAAAATGACATAGGGATTGCCAGCTGCTGACCCTTAATCGTCATGATACCTTTATCATCAGGCCCAAACATCGGCAAAACCAGCACATCCGGTATGGTTAATTTATCCATATTCGTAAATTCATTGATCAGATACGTATCATATGTTTTACAGAGATTAAAATACACCGCCTGCATTCTTTGATCACTATTTACAACGGCTATTTTCACAATGATCCTCTCCTTTTTACAGGCTATACTATGTGCAAACACCCAGAGTGTTAAAGAAAGATGCAAAAGAAAAAGGAACAGCATATTCCTGTTCCCTCATACAGCTCTGTTTCATTTCACTGTTAACGGTGTGCTTTAAACATTTGTTTTATTGTTTGATTACATAGTAATTGCGTTTTCCGCGCTTGATCAAGGTACAGCTATCAGCCAAGGCGTTTGCTTTTGTAACGATGAATTCTCCATCCTGTACCTTTATTCCGTTGACCTGAATAGAACCCTGTGCTATCCATTCTCTGGCTTCACGCTTACTGGAGGCAATCTTTGCCTGTACCATCAGCTCCAGCAGTGATAACGCATCCGGTAGTTCAATCTTTTCAAAATTGTTAAATGCATCCGCTGCTTCATCCTCACTCAACTCGAGAATATTACCTTTGAAGAATGCATCGGTTATTTTCAGTGCCTTATTCAGCTCGGCATCCCCATGCAGAAACAATACCACTTCGCGAGCCAATGCCTTTTGAGCTTCACGCTTATGCGGTTCACTTTTCACTTTTGCTTCCAGATCATCAATCGTTTCTTTGTCTAAGAAAGTCAAACGCTTTAAGTAATCGATAACTTTTTCATCCTCGGAATTTACCAGAAACTGATACATTGCGTACGGTGAGGTCATATTTCGATCAAGCCATACGGTTCCCGACTCACTCTTGCCGAATTTTGTACCGTCTGCTTTCGTGATCAATGGCATAGTCAAACCATAGCATTCAACATCGGCACCGTGCTTTTTACGAATCAGTTCCAGTCCTGAGGTGATATTCCCCCACTGATCCTGACCACCCAGCTGCAGAGTGCAGTTATGGGTTTCATATAGGTGCAAAAAATCAAGTGCCTGCAAAATCATATAAGAAAATTCGGTATAACTGATGCCGCTGTCAAGCCGGCGCTTGACTGTATCTTTATTGATCATATAGTTAATGTTGAAATGCTTGCCGTAGTCACGCAGGAAATCAATCACGGTGATATCCTTGGTCCAGTCAAGATTGTTGACCATCTCAAAACCAAAAATCGCATCAATCTGTTTACGCAGACAATCATAGTTATGCTGAAGCCGTTCCTTTGTCAGCATGGAACGTTCACCGGTCGCTTTCGGATCACCGATAAAACCGGTTGCCCCGCCGACCAGCATGATCGGGTGATGGCCATGCTCCTTTAAACGCTTTGCCATCAATAAAGATGACAGATGACCGATATGCAGACTTTCACCGGTTGGATCTGTACCGATATAAAAAGTCAGTCCTCCCTCGTTCAGCTTTGCTTCCAGTTCCGGGCTAGTCATATCATTAATCAGACCGCGCCATTTTAATTCATCAAACAATTTCATAACATTTCCTCCTAATATAAAAAAACGTCCTTATCCAAGGACGCTAAAGATAACGTGGTACCACCTTAGTTCATATCGCTTATGACATGCACTCTCACGTTGATAACGGAAACCGCTCCGATACTGCTTTTGACAGTATGCTCCAAGGTGTATTCACTGAGCTTTGCGTATCGATTCTCACCAACCATCGATTCTCTTGAACGAAAGGATTCAGCTACTCTTTCTTATCTTCACTTTAATATCTAGTATATCCTATACCAAAAAAAAGTCAACAAGATTTCCTGTTTGATCAATATTCAGGAATGACAAACAATACATTTCAACCGTTATCTGATTTCAAATCATAAAAAAGACATGATGCTTGATCATGTCTTTATCAGTGCTTATTTCGTTGACTGGCGCGGCGTATAAATGTAGCTTAATTCAATTTCTTTATCAATGACCTCATCATCCTCTTTCAGCATCTTGGTCATTACTCGCATCGCTACTGCCCCCAAATCATAATCCGGAATCTTAAATCCGGTGATCTGCGGTCTCGCCATCGCGTTATACTTACTATCAAGGATACACACCACTTCCATATCATCGGGAATCATCAGTCCGTTTTCTTTTGCGGAATTCAAAACAGCCATTGCCTGCGAATCACGATATGTGATAACCAGCTGATGTTTATGCGTTTTGAAATATTCTTTCAGATACAGATATGAAGAACGATATTCCTTAGGAATCTCAACAAAATTGTCAAAAGTCAATCCCTTATCTTCCATTGCATGCTGCAATCCATCATTCAACTGCTTCAGCATTGCCGGATTTTTACGATCCTCAATCAAAGCGATATCAGTGATACCCTTTTCAAGATACTGCGCAGCAAACTCATAGATCAATTTTGCATAGTCTACGTAAACCGATCCAATTGTTTCATCGCTCATACGGTTTCCAATTACCACGATCGGCACCTGATAGCGTGTCAGCGTATTCAGCTCATCTTTGCATAATTTATCATTGAAAATGACCACACCGTCAACACGAGACTTAATGATCGTTTCAATGATATCATTCATTTCCGTGATTCCTTCGGTCGTCGTATGCAGAACGATGTTGTATTTATAAATCTTTGCAACATCGATCAGACCATTGATGATTTGTCCGGTATAAAAGAAACTCGCCTCTGGAACAATCAATGCGATGGTCGTTGTTTTCTGCAAAGCCAGCCCCTGCGCGATTGCATTCGGTTTATAACCAAGCTTCTCAATCGCTTCCTGTACTTTTATCCGCGTATCTTCACGAACCACTTCTGACCCATTGATAACTCGGGATACAGTGGCTAGTGAAACATCCGCCTCTTTCGCGACATCGTATATTGTTATGCGTTTCATATGCGTACCTCTCTATTCTTCCGGTTTATTTTTATCATCCGGATATATGTCTGTTTTCACCTCGATAACTTCAGGTTCTTCTTCATGCTCCTCCAGCACTTTCTTTAAACTATCATATGCGCTGGATGCAATATGCAGCGTACCTCGTTTTACTTTTTTTACGGTTTCTTTCACCCGTTCATCCTCTTTCACCTGATGAACCTTTGTACTGACATCATTCATTACCTTTTGCACATTCTCGTGCTGTATGACGTCCTGAACACCGCTTGAGATTTTATTGCCGATATGTTTAGACGCAGCTTTTACGGTTTCTTTTCCGCTTTTCACTTTATCATTTTCATTCACCTCGGCCACAGCGACTTTTACTTTCTGAATCAGCAGGGCTGTCTCCAGCTTTACTTTTTCCTTATATGCCGCAACCTTATCCGGATCATGATTCTCTTTCAGCCATGCTTTAAAATCAGCAAATAATACTGTTACCTCTTCTGTAAATTCATCCAGAATTTTGCGTTTTTCCTCATTATCATGTTCATCGTCGACATGAATGATATGATATCTTGCTTCTTCTTCCATTGTTTCCGCTTCCTTCATATTCTGGTCTTCCATGCCTGATCGCCTCTTTTCTTAGTTATTCTGCTCCTGTTTCCTCATCTGCCGGATGACACGATTTTGTTTCATCCTCCTGCTTTGCCGTACGCAGCACCCAGTTTTTTATCGACGAAAAATTCTCGATGATTGCCACCAATGTAGAACGTACTACATTCTTGGACATTTCATGCACATTATCCACCGTTTCACTAAGCTCATTCAAAGTGTTCAAAGGTTTATCCAAAGCATTTAATTGTCGATTTGTGATTTTTAATGTCTCATCCGCGGTATCTGCCGCCTGCTTTGCCGACACCAGAAGCTGGATCAAACGGCGAAAAAATATAATCAGAAACACCAGCAGTATAGCGCCTAAAATCGGTAAGCATTTAGAAGCTACCGCACTGGTTAATTCCAACAGCTGATCTAAACCCATATGAACACCTCCACTATATATTACAACAGTTTGAAACCCATTACAATACTATTGAAAACTTTTTACAATGTTTTTAAATTTATAAATATCCTTGCTGCTCATAAACAAATAAACAGCCGGACCGCGCTTCGCAAGCTCACTTGCGGCTTCTTCATCTTCCTGAATAACGCGGACATTTTCCATGCGGTCGGCAAGATCTTGGATCGTAATATCAATTCCCGCTTCCTTCGCAGCATTTTTTGGAAAATGACAAAGATAAACTTCATCCGCTTCATCAAATGCCTTGGCAAATTCATCCATAAAATAAAATATACGGGAATAACGGTCCGGTTTAAAAACGGCAATTAATTTTTTATCCGGAAAGCGCGTCCTTGCTGCTTCAATCGTTAAGCGAACCGCAGTTGGATGATGAGCATAATCATCAATATAAACATTATCGCCATTCACTTCAATATTGAAACGACGCTTTACTCCCGGAAAGCTGGCAAGTGCATCCTGCAGCTGCTCAGCCGAAATACCCTCCATGATTCCAACCGCTATTGTTCCAAGAGAGTTCCATAGGAAAGGTTTCCCCACAAACGGAAGTTTAAAACTGCCAAAGAAAGAATCGTGGAGATAGACATCGTAGCTGGTTCCTTCGCTGTTTTCCACCACATTGCGCGCCTGTACATCATTTTGGTCGTGCAGTCCATAGAACAGATGATTCACATGCAGATTTAATGATCTGGTATTTTCTTCATCACCGAACAGCACGACTCCTTTTTTTACCTGATTGGCAAACTCTTCAAAAGCACTGATATAATCTTCGATATCGCGGTAATAGTCAACATGATCCAGTTCAATATTTGTGATGATCGCATAATCCGGATGATAGGCTAGAAAATGCCGCTGATACTCACAGGATTCCAATACAAAGTACCGGCTGTCCTTCGGCATTTCTCCGGTTCCGTCACCGATCAGATAACCGCTTGGGGCAATTTGCTGCATCACATGTGCCAGCAGCCCGGTCGTGGTTGTCTTGCCATGAGTGCCGGCTACGCTGATTGACGTATAGTCCCCAACCAGTTTACCCAAATATTCATGATAGCGGTAGCAGGTTACTGAGGGCATGGAACGCGCCTGCTTAACTTCTGGATGATCTTCACCAAATGCATTTCCAATAATGACTGTACTGTTTTCTTGAATATTCTTCGGATCGAAAGGATAGATTGGAATATTTCGTTCTTCCAGCGGTTTCTGAGTAAAAATATATTTATCGATATCCGAACCGGTTACCGTTTCTCCCAAATCCGCAACAATCTCTGCCAGAGATGCCATTCCGCTTCCCTTTATGCCAATAAAATGTATCATGACCTTCTTCGCTCCTTATTCTTCTTCATCGATGGCAAATACATGTTCTTCATCACTTGCTTTGATAGCTTCTTCTCCTCCGAACAAAGAGAACTGCATAACATCATCATTGTCATCGTCATCATCCTCCGCCAGCAGATCCTCCAGCGGCATATTTAATATATCCTCGTGAGATGGTTCATCCTTACTAACTGCTTCGCTATTATCTATGATGCTGCGCTTTTGAGCGGCGGTTACCGCCAATTTTTCCTTCGCCTGATCTTCCATTTCCTCTAATTCGGTTGCACCGTACATAGGGGAAATGATCGTACCCAGAGGATTTTTTTTCTTCACCCGAACAACCGGAGAATCCTGATCCATTTCCTTTCGTGCCTCAATATCTTCCTTTGTGCCGAAAATCGGTGAAATTACCGGAGAAAACTCATAATCACGTTTGGTATCCATCCGCGGTGTACTCGAAGCAACAGTACGAGGAGAATGTTTGGGCTCATCTAAATCAATAAATCGGTTTTTCTGTTTCCCATCCGATTCCGTACGTATTGATTCATTTGTCGCCTGCGGTTTGCTTACCGGTCGTTTTGCCTTTACCGGTTCTTCCTTGACCGGCTTAGCCATTGAATTTTGCTTCATCGGTTTTTTCTCTTCTTTTTTCTCAAAGACAGGTGATGAAAGACTTACCGCTTCCAAAGGTTCTTCAATCAGTTCCTCTTCCTCTTCTTCAAATAAAAACTTTAGTATATTTTTAAACATGGTGTTTCTCCCTTTCCGCAAAAAATGAAGCTCCGATCTGATAAGTGTCATCAAGAATCAAAAGGCCTTTTTGTTTTTCTTCAACTAAGCCAAGCTCCCATTCACTGCACAGCATACCATGCGATACAGCGCCTCTTAACTTACCGTCGCGAATCAATCGGCCATTCGGCATTACGGCATTATTTAAAGCCGCCGGTACATAAATTCCAGGTGCAGCATTGTGAGCACCGCAGACGATCTGAAGCACTTCCGCTCCGACATCAACCTGACAGATATGCAGATGATCGCTGTCCGGATGATCCTCCATACGGATAACATGCCCTACTACGATACGCGGGGTAAAGTCATGCTGAAGCGGTTCGAATCCCACCGCCTGCAAACCCCCATTCACGCTGGCAAGCAACTCCTCGCTCATCGGCAGATAGCCGTCCCTTCCCGGATATTCAGCTTGACTGATATTATAGCCGAGCAGTTCACCTTTCTTATTATACATAGCAGTAACATTGCCTATGGACTTTGTCGAAGCTACTGTATCTTCATCGTTTACCTTTATCAGTAACAGGCCGGGAAAAGCCCGATCATTTTTAAAAACGCGGATAATATCTTTACTTTTTTCAATACTCATTTTAAGCCTCCCAAAAACGCATCAATTTCCGCTTCGGTCTTTCGTTGTTTAGGAACAAAACGGCCGATCTCGGCTCCGTTTTTAAACGCGACAAAACTGGGAATTCCCAAAATCATCAAATCTACACACAAATCCATCCATTGATCACGATCCACATAGACAAAATGATACTGTGTATATTTCTTCAATAAATTTGGCAGAAATGGTTCCAAGAAACGACAATCCGGACACCAATCCGCCGAGAACGTGAAAACACTGATCGTCTCTCCTTGTTTAATTTCTTCAAATTGTTTCAATGATTCTAACTTTGGCATATCTGTTTTCATAATCATTTCCTCTCTTATTTCGGTGATTCCGTTTCCCGATAATCCTGATCGATCAGAAAGCCTTCTTCGGCATAGCGGCCATTCAGATAATTCAAACTATCCTTACGGTTCTGCTCCGCTTTTTTCAGCGAAAAATCAGCGACGATCTGTTTCTTATCATATTCAATAGACTGCATGATCTTCATCATTGCAGTTACTGCCGGCTTTATTTCTGCTGCGGGAATCAGCGCGTAGAAATCCACGATTGTTCCATTTAAATGAAGCAGATACTGCTTTCCATCTAAGGTCTGAATAAAAAGCTCATAGGGAAAATATTGATTATTACCATTTTTATAAATTCCCTGATACTGCATATTTCCGCTTTTATCCTTTTTCATCGTAATGCTTTGTTTTTGCTGCTTGCTCACCGACGTAAGCGATAAGCTTTTTGATTTACTAGACTGTTCTTTTTTATCTAATTCTCCATTTAAATAAAAACGGTCAATGATGATTGCCGAAGCATTGAAATTCATGATAATTTCAAACCCATCCTTACGGAAAACCTCACTAAGCGGGGTACTTTCTTTTTTTCCTACCTCGCCGGGAAGATAGTAATTATAATATTTTTTTGTCATGGTTGCGGTAGGTCTGGCATGATTCTGCGTGCTCTTTTTCAGTAAACTGCGTATTGCATCGCTGTCAATATCCACGCGGGCACAGCCGCTTAGAAGCAATAGTACAGCACTGAGAAGCAAGGCTTTTTTCATGTCATCCCTCCTTTAAAAAACTTCATATATCTTGTTTTATTATATCATTATTTTTTATGAAATAATCAATAAAATAACAAATCTGCCTATTCAGGCAGATCATGATTGTGACTTGGCACATTCCATATTGCACGATAGATTGGCTGGCCTTTTTCCATAAAGCGACGTTCGTATTCTGTAATGACATCTTCATCATGTGGTTCACGGCGAAAATCAACGCTGACATCGTAAAGCTCCCAGCCCTCTGCCGCAAATTCCAGCAGACTGTATTCAAACAGCGCGCTGTTATCTGTTTTCATAATAATTTGCCCCTTATCGCTTAAAATCCGCTCATATTTTTTCAGAAAACGGCTGTTGGACAAACGGCGCTTGGTCGTTCGTTTCTTGGGCCAGGGATCCGAGAAATTCAGATGAATGGCATCTACTTCGCCCGTTTCAAACCAGGCGTCGATCTGCTCTGCATCACCCCATATAAAGCTCATAGCTTCACTGTGCATCGATTCTTCAAACTTGCGGACGCTCAAGCCAGCCGCACTTTCATTTTTTTCGATACCGATCCAGCCGATCTGAGGATACAGAACTCCCATACCGACCCAGTAATCACCTTTGCCGCAGCCAATCTCAACATGAAGTGTTTCACAATTCAGCTGCTGTTTCCATCGTCCCGCAAGCTGAGCAGGTTCATGTGCAACCACCTCTGCCTGCATCAGCAGATTGTGAGCCCATTTCAGTTTACGCATTCTCATCGATTATGCACCTGCCAGTTTTTCCAAGGCTGCCGCATAAATACCAATAGAAAGCATCAATTCATCTAAATGAACGCCTTCGTCTTCCTGATGCGGTCCGCCAACAAAAATATCTGACGGCTTTGGATTTGGAAACTCCGGACCATACGCAACAAAATTATCGAAATTACGGGCATATGTACCGCCGCCGATAGTCATGATCGGCGTGAATTGATCTTGACTGTAAGCACGATATGTATCCTCCAGTGTTTTCACCAGCTTTGAATTCGGATCGACATACAAAGGCGCCTTGTCATTGCCAAGAGTTAAATCAAATGTCAAATTCTCTGCATCCAGCTTATCACGAATACCTTTTAAGATCGTATCCTTATCCGTATCGTTTGGATAACGGATATCAATTACGACATGTATGCCATTCTCATCCAGCTCCACGACACCTGTATTCATGGTTAAAAAGCCCATAACGGCTCCTTCTTTATAAATATCGCATGGTTTCCCCTGCCAGTCGCAAAGGGTTTCATACAGACTATTGCATGTCTTATCATGAAAAGCCGTACCGACAAAATTCAGGATATGCAACGCCGCATTGACGCCTAGATACGGCATTGCCGCATGAGCTGCCTTTCCTTCCACAAAGATATGCGCACGCTCCTGATCAAGCTGTTCTACATGACCTTTAAGCTGATTCGTATCCAAATAGAATTGAAATACACTGTTCATATGAGCATTCCAGCCGCGGATGATCGCATCTGCTTTGCCAATGACAATATTGGGACGCTCACCGGCATGTATCGATTCAATTACCGTTTTTTGTTTGCCCTTCAAATCGACCACCAAAATACCTTTTTCTCCATAGATCAATGGAAAATTCGCATCGGGTACAAATCCCATGGTCGGAATCTCTGCATGTTCTTTATAGTAATGCATACAAGCCATTCCGCTTTCTTCATCACAGCCGTAGATCAGCATAATCTTACGCTTCAAAGGAATCTTGCTGTCTTTGATCAGCTTCAACGCATAAAAGCCAGCCAGTCCCGGACCCTTGTCATCCAATACGCCGCGGCCAAACATAATGCCATTTTCAATTTCACCGCCCAGCGGATCTTTACTCCAGCCCTCACCAATCGGAACAATATCCAGATGTCCTAAGACTCCGACGCTTTCTTCCCCTTCTCCAAATTCGATCACGCCGGCATAGCCATCGATATCCTTTACCGTAAAGCCTTCCCGGCGGCCCATTTCCAGCATCGTATCCAGTGCATCCCGACAGCCTTTGCCAAACGGCATGCCTTTCGCTGCCTCTGCTTCATTCTTCAAAGAAGGAATACGGATCAGGGAACGCAGATCCTCTATAAAAGATGTTTCATATTGTTTTGCTTCATCTAACCATTTCACAGTCATCACCTCTGGTGATTATTCTACCACAAGTTATGCTTATACTCCAACGTGATTACGATATTCTTGCATGCTTTTTTCAGCCTGTACCCTTCATACCGTAAAGCATCAAATTCCTGTGCCCGCCGATATATCTCATAAGCATTCAAATTTTGCCCGTAATATATACCCACAACAATATTGATTATTATACTTATGTCACCTTCCAAATACTAAATGATTAATACTGTATGATGTGCGCTGCCAATAAAGTTATCTTCATCTTCATTCCTGTTGTATTTCTTTAGACTCATACATAATACAAGTAGATGCGGTTGAGATGTAAGCAGAGAAAAACGGATGCCGCTTGACATCCGTTTTGACTATTCTGCTGTTGGCTCACTGTCAGCAGGCTTTGTTTCTGCCTTTCCTTCGCTGCCATCTGCTTTCGTTTCTTTATGTTCACGCTTTGGTCTTTCTAAAAGCGCCTTGCGGGAAACATTGACTCTTCCCTTCTCATCAATTTCTGTAACTTTTACTTTTACAATATCACCGAGCTTCAGTACATCTTCTACTTTTTCAACTCGTTCATGAGCGATCTTAGACACATGAAGCAGTCCATCCGTTCCCGGGAACAGGTTGACAAACGCACCAAATTTTTCAATACGGACAACTTTTCCTTCGTATACTTCACCAACTTTTGCTTCTTTTGTCAAATCATCGATCATCTGAGCAGCTTTCTTAACTGCGTTCATATCCTGATGATAGATAACCACCTGACCGTCATCCTCAATATCGATCTTCACATCGTCACAGGCTGCAATAATCTGATTGATCATCTTACCATTAGGCCCGATAACATCGCGAATCTTATCTACTGGAATCATCATCTTGAAGATCTTAGGTGCAAATTCGCCTACTTCTGGACGCGGTTCGCTAATTGCATTCAGCATATTTTCCAGAATCTGCGCGCGGGCAGTCTTTGCCTGAGCCAGTGCTTCTTCAAAGATATCCTTTGTAATGCCGTTGACCTTGATATCCATCTGCAGCGCAGTAATGCCTGCCGTCGTTCCGGCTACTTTAAAGTCCATGTCGCCAAAGTGATCCTCCATGCCTTGAATATCCGTCAATACTGTGTAGCGATTGGAAGCCTCATCCATGATCAATCCCATCGCAATTCCGGCAACCGGAGCCTTGATTGGAACACCGGCTGCCATCAAAGACATCGTTCCGGCACAGATCGAAGCCTGTGAAGAAGAACCGTTGGATTCCAGCACCTCTGCAACAACACGGATCGTGTAAGGAAATTCCTCCAGCGTTGGCAATACCTGAGAAAGCGCCCGCTCGCCCAGTGCACCATGACCGATTTCTCTGCGTCCCGGTGACCCCATGCGACCGGTTTCCCCTACTGAATACGGCGGGAAGTTATAGTGATGCATGAAACGCTTTGTTTCAACCTCTGTCAGATCATCAATGATCTGATTGTCATTGATAGCACCCAAGGTCGTAACGCTCAGCACCTGCGTTTCACCACGGGTGAACAGAGCACTACCATGTGCTCTCGGCAAAATATCCACCTGTGAGTTCAATGGACGGATTTCGTCAATTTTGCGTCCGTCCGGACGAATCTTATCTTCAATGATCAGACGGCGTACTTCATCCGCTTCTATACCATGACAGATTTCTTTTACCTGTTTCAGCACTTTTGCTTTCGTGCTGTCATCTTCATATGTTTTAGCTTCGAAAACCGCAATCGCTTCTTCCGTCAGCTCGTCGATCTTATTGTAGCGTTCCAGCTTACCCTCGATCGATACCGCGGCGCGGATTTTCGCCTCAAAGCTCGTTCGAACTTCCTTATCAATTTCTTCATCAACGCTGTACAGCTTGATTTCACGTTTTTCTTTGCCGGCAGCGGCCACGATTTCCTCCTGGAACGCAACCAGTTTTTTGATATGCTCATGTCCAAACATAATCGCACCGAGCATTGCTTCTTCGCTGACTTCTTTTGCGCCGGCCTCCACCATGTTAACCGCGTATTTAGTACCGGCAACCGTTAAATGAATATCACTTCGCTCCTGCTGCTCATTGGTCGGATTGATAACATATTCTCCGTCAACGCGTCCAACGATCACGCCGGCAATCGGTCCATTAAATGGAATATCCGATACACACAGTGCCAAAGAAGCACCAAACATCGCCGTCATTTCCGGAGTACGATCCTGATCAACGGATAATACCGTATTCACGACCTGAACTTCGTTTCGGAATCCGTCAGCGAACAGCGGACGAATCGGCCGATCGATCATGCGTGCCGTTAAGGTCGCATGCTCACTCGGTCTTCCTTCACGACGCAAAAAACCGCCGGGAATCTTACCTACTGAATACAATTTTTCTTCAAACGTAACAGTCAGCGGAAAGAAATCAAGTCCTTCCTTGGCTGTTTTACTGGCAGTCGCCGCTGATAATACGACGGTATCATCATAACGTACAAGCACGGACCCTCCGGCTTGCTTTGCGATTTCTCCAGTTTCTACTGTGAGCTTCCTCCCACAGAAATCTAAACGAAATACTTGTTTAGCCAATGTCTTCACCTCATTTTACAATTTTATCTATACAATCATAGCATAATTCCCACGATAAAGAAATGATTTTCGAATCCTTTCCTAATCACTGTGATAGCCATAAAAAAACTCCCGAGCGGGAGTTCTCTTATTTACGCAGACCTAAGCGAGCGATCAGGTTCTTGTAACGTTCCAGATCATTCTCTTTTAAGTAAGCCAGCAGATTGCGGCGGCGTCCTACCATTTTCATCAGACCGCGCTGTGAATGATAGTCGTGCTTGTGTTCTTTCATGTGTTCAGTCAGACGATTGATCTGTGCAGTCAGCACTGCAACCTGTACTTCAACAGAACCAGTGTCGCCTTCCGTACGGGCATACTCTTTCATGATAGCCTGTTTTTCTTTTTTCAATAACATGTCTATTTCCTCCTATTAATTAGACCTTCCGTACCGAGTGATCGGTTGAGGATTCCTGATTCCCAGTACAAAAGCGTAATCAGTATAGCATGATACGGCATTGAAAACAAGGGATAATTTACTTGAAAGATGCTTTCTTGATCGAAGCTTTGCGGTATAATAAAAAATGAAAGAGGTGATTGTATGAAAATCGCATGGATTGGAACCGGCGTTATGGGAAAAGCGATGCTTCAGCATCTATTTGCAGCGGGACATGAGGTGTATGCCTATAACCGCACCTTGGAAAAAGCAGCTGATCTGAAAGCAAAGGGGATATCTGTATGTTCAACGATTGAAACTTGTGTAGCCCAAAAGGATGTCGTATTTACGATGGTCGGCTACCCTGAGGATGTCGAGGAAATCTATTTCGGTAAAGACGGCATTCTCACACATGCAAAACCGGGCGCTCTGCTGATCGATATGACCACATCCTCGCCGAAGCTTGCAATAAAGATTGCGGCTTCAGCCAAGGATTTTCAAGTTTTAGATGCCCCGGTATCCGGCGGAGATAGTGGAGCCCGCAACGCTGCTTTATCCATTATGGTAGGCGGTGAGAAGGAAGCCTTTTTGGCGGCCAAGCCGCTCTTTGAAACAATGGGTACCAATATTTGTTATATGGGGCCATCCGGCAGCGGACAGCACACCAAAGCAGCTAACCAGATCGCCGTAGCCGGAGCAACTGCCGCCATGAGCGAAGCTCTTTACTATACCGAGCAGGCAGGCTTAAATCCTGAGCAGGTTCTGGCTGCTATTACCAAGGGCGCAGCCGGAAGCTGGCAGTTAACCAACATGGCACCTCGGGTGTTAAAGGAAGACTTCGCGCCGGGATTCTATATCAAGCATTTCATAAAGGATATGCATATTGTGCAGGATGTTATGAATGAACATCATATTCATCTGGAAATGCTGGATACTGTCTGCTCCATGTATGAGGATATGATGGTAAACGGAATGGGCAATGAAGGTACACAATCTCTCATCAAGTATTATCAAAAAGCAAAAGAAAAGTGATCATGCCGGTATGATCATTTTTTTATGAGCCGCTTTTCCTAATTCTCTCTTTTTAATGTTAATCCAAAATATCGCTGGCGGATCCTTTATACTCATAAAAACATATGCATCTAACGTCAATAAAAAAAGCACAAAATGTGCTTTTTACAGGAATTCTAACAGTACGTCATTCAAAAAATGTAAACCGTGATCGGTTGCGCGAAGATGACGATGACATTCGTAAAGCTCCCCTTTTTTTATATTTATTTCTTTGGCCTGCTTGAACACATCATCAAACGATACGTGAAAAGCATCTTCAAAAGCCTGATATGAGAGTCCTTCCTTCAGACGAAGCCCCATCATGACCATTTCAAACATTTCATCCTTTTGGGACAGCGTGATCCAGGAAGGCTCCTGTTCTCCTTTTATATACGCATGCAAATTCTTCGGCATGTCATAGCGCTGATGATCCAGCTTTCCGCTGGCGCCGCATCCAATTCCATAGAAATCATGGTAATACCAATACTGCTTATTATGCATGCTTTCATATCCCGAACGGGCAAAACTGCTGATTTCATATTGATGAAATCCTTTATTCTCCAGTATCTGAATCGCTTTATCATACATTTCGCCTTCCAATGTCGGATCGATATTGGTAACACCCATTCGCCCGAATGCACTATGCTCTTCTATCGTCAGGGCATACAGCGAAATATGTGTGATCGGCAGGGCTGCAGCCTGTAATAAATCCGCTTCCCACATTGCCATAGTCTGGGTTGGAAGACCATAGATCAAATCGATCGAAATATTGTGTATTCCTACCTTTTTTAAATCCTGAATTGCATTTACAACATCATTTGTTCGATGACAGCGATTCATCATATGCAGTAAATCCGGATGAAAACTCTGTACGCCCATTGATATACGGTTCACGCCCGCTGTATGCATGCAGCTGATTTTATTGGCATGCAGCGATTCTACATTGACTTCAACCGTATATTCTTCCACACTTTGCCGGTAAGGCTTAAGCAGTTGAAACAGAGCTTCCAGCTGATCTGACTGTAAGCTTGTGGGAGTTCCGCCACCGATGTAAAGGGTTTTTAAATCAGTACTGGGCTGCTGTTTGGCAAGATCGAGCTTCAGCGCTTCCAGATACTGATCACTCAAGCCGCGATGATAGCCACAGCGGAAAAAATCACAATACGCACATATGGCATCACAAAATGGAATATGCACATACATTGACTGCGCCATCATCTAACCTCCTTTACAAATTTCCTATATCATCTTTCTCTTTTTCCTTTAAACGCATTCGATTATGGATGAAATAGACAAGTGCCTTGCAGGTTGGCTTCTCCAATACTCCGGTATGCAGCGATATCAGAGCAGGCTGTTCCTTATAAGCCCTTGTGATTGCCGTACGGATTGACTTTTCCACGCGGGTATACGTCGTACCGTGTTCCTTGGCTGTTTCTACCAGTATTTCTTTCATCGTTAAGCTGCAAAAAACCGGTTCACTCTTCAAATAAATCGCCGTTGTCAAATACTTGTGACCATTTAAATGAATAGGTATTCCTTTTTGTTCCAGCAGACGTCCTACAAACGTCTTGATGTTATCCTTGATCGATTCTTCATACTGCTGAGTATCACTCTCTAAAGAAACAACATTAAATATATCTTTGCACGTGTACGGTTTGATTAAAAAATTATCGATTTTATGCTTGATTGAGAAATGAACTGTCTTCCCATCTAATTCACTGTACAAAGCGATGATATGTAAATCTTTCAGCTGATCATGATTACAAAGCTCCTCCATCAGAATTTCAGCTTTTTCCAAATTGATTTCAGGATTGATAATCAAAATATCCAAATGAAGTGCCAACAGCTGATTAACGTCTTCCACAATCGTTGTAGAGGTACCTACCAGATTGCCGTTCTGGGTTTTGTTGATATTGATTAAAAATTCCTTAATCAGATCCAGATCGTCTACACATAAGAAAATATTGTTAAGCATTACCTGCGGTAAAACGATCTACTGCCTATGTACATTTTACCATTCTCCCTTCCCTATACTACATAATACATAAATTTCTTCCCAATTCGCTGCTTTCGATACCAGTTCTGTTTAACGATACCCTCAAGCGAGTAACGAGCAGTTTCATAGCATACCTCTGCAAAAGTCATATAATCCCTGATCGTATAGTAATGGTCAACCTGATTATGGGTGACATAAAAACCTGCTTGATGCTCACTTAACATCGGATACTGCTGCAGCAGTTCCTGTTTCGATAATATTCGCACGTCATCTCGCGCATTCCTACCTAATGATAACACTTGTTTTGATAAATTCAACCGTAACTTGTCAAGAAACAATAAAAGCTTATACGTAAGATCAAACTCAGCCGGACTTGAGATATTGATATCAAAAAGCTCTGAAATCGACAAAAATGATAACGGATATAGCATTTTATGGCTTCCTAACAAGAAAAGGACGAATGCATAACTGGTGACTTTATCAAAAAATTCCAATGCCACAAAAATTCGCAGAATGATGGAAATCTGATCATCAAGAAAGAAAGCAAAGTGTTTTCTTTGGATTGAATGGTCAATGCCCCATTGATCAAGGAAACGAAACAGCATCATTTCCTTATCGCCTGACAAAGCTATCTGCATCTGATTTATGAATTGATGGGCCGTGGACTGCTGACGTTCATTTAGAATACGAGTATCACATTCCCATACAACATGCTCATTACGGTGATCAAAACTGATCCCATAGAGCTGATCGGTCAGCTCATTGATACGATCGTTCACACAACTGTTTCTGGTAATATAGTACTCTTTTGCGAATGGGACAGACCAGCGAAACAACCGCCGATAATTCTCAATTTCTATCCATATCGGATCGATCATCAGCATTTGAAAATCTTGCGCGACCTCTTCTTTTCGGCAATATTTCATATCGGTGTACTTCTGAGCAGTTTCAAACATTTTCTCATCTCCTAGATCATTTTAGCAAAGTAATAGGAGAAAATGGTGATTCTCGACAAACGTTGTCAAAAGACCACAAAAAAAGCCGCTGAACGGCTTTACAAACGAATGATTTCATCACAATGCTAGATATTCAACATGGGTTACAACGATCACAGTTTTTTGTTGTAAGGTAAATGCTTTTAGAATGGCGATTACTTCATTACGATTTTCTTGATCCAGATTACCGGTTGGCTCATCGGCGAGGATAATATGAGAAGGCTTCAAAATCAAACGCGATGAAGTCGAAACATAACAAAACAACAAATAATAGTTTTTTCATATCCTTTTCTCCAAGATGAAAAGTTTAAACCAATAAAGCATCTCATTGCTTATACAACAAAAAATCCCCCATATATATTATTATATCACCAGGGGATTTTTAAGCAATTTTATTTATTCATCATCCATTGACAAAACAGCCATAAATGCTTCCTGCGGAACTTCCACAGAGCCTACGGATTTCATACGTTTTTTGCCCTCTTTTTGCTTCTCCAGCAGCTTTTTCTTACGCGAGATATCACCGCCATAACACTTAGCTAAGACATTCTTACGCAGTGCTTTGATATCCGAGCGTGCAATAATCTTACCGTTGATCGCAGCCTGAACAGGAATTTCAAACTGCTGACGAGGAATCAGTTTTTTCAGTTTTTCACAGATTGCCTTCCCGCGATGATAAGCGAAATCCCGATGGACGATTGTAGATAATGCATCCACAATATCACTGTTTAATAAAATATCCATTTTTACAAGTTTATTCGGCTGATAACCGATTAATTCATAATCAAGTGAAGCATATCCGCGGGTACAGGATTTCAGCTTATCAAAGAAATCATAAACTATTTCACCCAGTGGCAATTCATAGATGATATTCACGCGGGTATCATCCAGATATACCATATCTTTATAGAATCCGCGCTTATTTTGACAAAGCTCCATGATCGGTCCGATATATTCGGTTGGTGACATGATAGACGCTTTTACAAACGGTTCTTCGATATGATCAATCTTGGAAACATCGGGAAGCATGCTTGGATTATCAACAAGCGTCATAGACCCATCAGTCAAATAGGCATGATATACAACACTGGGCGCAGTGGCAATCAAATCAATATTATATTCCCGCTCGATCCGCTCCTGGATGACATCCATGTGCAAAAGCCCTAAAAAGCCGCAGCGAAAACCAAAGCCCAATGCCTGTGATGTTTCCGCTTCAAAATGCAGTGAAGCATCATTCAGCTGTAATTTTTCCAACGCATCACGAAGATCATTGTATTTTGCGGAATCAATCGGATACAGACCGCAGTAAACCATTGGATTTAATTGACGGTAACCGGAAAGCGGTTCAGCTGCCGGACGTTCTGCAAAAGTAATGGTATCACCGACACGAACATCTTTCACTGACTTGATGCTGGCGGCGATCCACCCTACTTCTCCGCAATGCAAAATATTCTTTTTCACTTCTTTAGGTGTATGAACCCCCAGTTCAAGCACTTCATATTCAGCTCCGGTAGCCATAAAGCGGATTTTATCTCCAATCTTCACTTCTCCTTCTTTGATGCGAACATAGGCAATGACTCCGCGGTATGCATCATACAGCGAGTCAAAAACCAGCGCCTGAAGCGGCGCTGATGCATCCCCATGCGGTGCCGGTACTTGTTTTATGATCTGTTCCAGGACATCTTCAACATGTAAACCGCTTTTCGCTGATATCAGCGGTGCCTCATCAGCCGGCAATCCGATGACATTCTCGATTTCCTGTTTTACCAGATCCGGCTGAGCACTGGGCAGATCAATTTTATTGATCACCGGCAGGATTTCCAAGTCGTTGTCTAAGGCCAAATATACATTCGCCAGGGTCTGCGCCTCAATCCCCTGTGCCGCATCTACTACTAAAACCGCTCCCTCACACGCCGCAAGAGAACGCGATACCTCATACGTGAAATCGACATGGCCCGGCGTATCGATCAGATGAAGCAAGTATGTTTCGCCATCTTTGGCTCGATAGTTCAGTTGTACCGCATTTAATTTGATGGTAATTCCCCGCTCCCGTTCAAGCTCCATAGAATCCAACAGCTGTTCCTTCATTTCACGGTTCTGCACGGTATCCGTGATTTCCAGAATCCGATCAGCCAGCGTTGATTTTCCATGGTCGATATGAGCAATGATGGAAAAATTGCGGATATGTTTCTGATCCACACGCACCACTCCTTTCACAAGTAGCATTATTATATCAAAATCAAGAAAAGAAGAAAAGCACTTTTATGTGCTTCTCCCGTTGTCCATTACTGCATGATTTTACCGATGTCATTCCGTCCGGAGCCATTAAAATACGCTTTGGCATCTACCTTATTCTTTCCTTCCAGCTGTAATTCATCCACCAGAATAAAACCATTCGATGCGGCAATGGCATATCCGCCATCCATCATACCGATCATTTCTCCAGGCTGATATGCATGCGGCTGACGTTTCATCCGTACACGATGAAATTTCATTTTTTTCTGATTCAATATCGCGTAGCCGATCGGTGCCGGGATCAAACCGCGAATATGGTTGTATACTTCTTGCACATCTTCGGTAAACGTAATCTTTTCTTCTTCCTTGGATATATTATAAGCAAAGGTTGCGGCTGCTTCATCCTGCTCGCGAAAGACGGCAGTACCATTCAGGATCAAAGGGATACATTCCATTAATAAATCAGCTCCAGCTAACGATAGCTTATCCGACAAAGAGCCGGTCGTATCCTGCGGCTCAATGATAACCTTACGTTGTGCCATAACTGCCCCAGCATCCATTTTCTTTACCATTCTCATAATGGAAATACCGCTTTCTTTATCGCCGTTTATGATCGCTTTATGAATTGGCGCCCCGCCTCGAAGCTTCGGCAATAAGGATGCATGAACATTGATACTGCCATAGACAGGGGTATTTAATACAATATCAGGAATGATCTGACCGTAGGCACAGGTTATAATCAAATCCGGATTCCAAGCCAGGATATCCGTATACTCTGTTTTAATAGAAACCGGCTGTAAAACCGGCAGCTGGTTTGCCAGTGCCAATTCCTTTACCGGTGTCATCTGCAGAAGCTGCTTGCGTCCTACTTTTTTATCTGGCTGGGATACGACCCCTACCACCTGACAATTTTCATTAAGCAACCGCTGCAGGATCGTGCAGGCAAATGCGGGCGTACCCATAAATACAATCCGTGTGGATTTTAACATAATCGCATCACCTCTGGGTGATATTATACCACATCCTCATCCGATCCAATAAAAAAAGAACCCGTTTTAAAATGCATCCGCATAAAATTAGAGATGATGCATTTTTGTTTGGATTCTATTCTGCTAAGCCGTGAAAAATATCCGATACGATAACTGTACTGGTATCTACCAGATCCACAATGAACTGAGAGGTACGCTTTGCCATACTGGAAGCGAGGTTCTCATCAATTTCATTTAAAGAACTCTTATCCACCTGTGGTTTCACCGGCTTATTTTGAGCAACACTTGATTCAAACTCCGCTATTTTATCATGAAGCTCCTCACGATCTTTTTCGTGATCATCAGATACATACGATCCAATTGCCACCAGCAGCAATATCAGACAGGCATCAGCGATAAATCTTCTCATCTGTAATCACCCCATCATTTTCTCAATCGCCTTGGCCAATACATCCAGGGAGTTGGTCACTTCTTCAAAGGTGTTCTGATCAGCCCCAACTTCAATCAAGATCATGTTCGGGCTCATCTGCTGATTATAATAAGCCTCTCTGGTCATCGGCGCTTTCATGATACCATTTACATCTTGGTTGATAATGTCAGTTAGTGTCGTTGCAATTTTCGTTGACGCAGATACATTTTTACTCAAGCCACCGATCACCGTCATCACGCGGGCATAGGATTTCCCATTGATTTCCGTAAAGCAGGCCTCTCTTGGTACACTGTCACGATGAAGATCGATAACCAGATCGAATCCGCCATAGTTGGCAAATGCGTCATTGATAAATTTATTGGATACTGCATAGCTGCTGTTATAGTCCCAGCCCTGAGAACGTCCGTAGGCAACAAAATCATTGGTTTCCACAACGACATCAATACCTGCCTTCTGCAGTTTTTCAGCCAATACCTGGGCTCCGTCCATAACCGTTTTGCCCCCCTGATATCCTTCCTGTTGATGAGTGTTATAAATATAAATCCGTTTCTTTTCCTTTTTATCTGATGCTGATATTTTTGGTGCTTCCGGAACAACTGGAGCGTCCTGATCCTGGGTAGTCTTATATTCTTTCTCCTGATCGGTTTCATTAGGAATGTTAACCGTTGAATTTTTCGTAATTACATTAAGCTGATCTTTGATAGACTGCGGCTCACTCAGTGTCCGCTGATGATAAACGAGGGAGGTCAATACTTCATTTTTACTGAGTTTATCTTTTATGGAGCCAAAAAATGGTGTCGCAAGCAAAAAGGCACTCAACGCTATCAATTTGAAAATAATCTTAAGATTTGTCCTCATAAGAAAACCCCCTCTTTCAACGATATGAAAAAAGCCGGGGGTTTATACCTAAAGTGTATCGAAGGCTGGATGGAAAAATTTATTGAGGGCAGTAGAAACAATATAGATCAAATGCTTTAATTCATCATCCATTGATTTCGGAGTAACAATCAAATCAAGGTGATTTTTCTGAGCGAGCTGTTCCAGCATCTTTTCTTTTTCATCATCCAAAGGATCCAGCGCTTCACTGAGAATAGCACCGATGCTGGTTACCGTGGCAACACCAATCGCAATTACTGGTACATGTAACGCTTCTTCATTCAGGGCATGGCGATGATTTCCTACCCCGCTGCCGGGACGGATACCGGTGTTGTTGATCTGGATAACCCGATTGATTCTGCCGGTATTACGGGTTGCCAGCGCATCAATTACAAACACGACATCAGGTTGATACTCCTCACACACACTTTTCACGATTGCTGAGGATTCCAGACCGGTTTGCCCCATGACACCGGGCTGGATTACCGCCACATTGCCGGTACCCTTCAGCATCGAATGATCTTCATTGGCATACAGATGTGCTGTTACCATGATTTCATTGGCAACCCCCGGACCCAAGGCATCTGATGTAATAAAACGATTTCCCAGACCCACAACCAATATTTTTTGAGGATTCAGTTTCATATTTTTCATCATGATCTCTAAATTCTGCTTAACCGTTTCTACCACCATGTCCCGATGATCACGGTCTAAAATATTCTGAAATTCAATTGAGACATAGTCACCCTTATCTTTTCCCAAAACATTTTCATCTTCCAATATCTTTATATAGTTTGTTTTGATATCCTGCCATACCTTTTCTATATGCTGGTATGTTTTCTCGTCTACCTGACGGGAGATCATTTCATCCGCAAAATCGCTGCGAATGTTGTAATTTCGTTTACTCATAGATTCACCTCAATGCATAGTATGGATTTTTTTCTTCATGTTATTGCATTTTAAGGTGACTTTTGATATAATTTACAAGCATATTGTGTAAACCATGAGGAGGTGTAAAAATGCCACAGATTCAGTCTCAGAAAAAGCGTGTAAAAACTAATAACAAAAGAAACTTAGCAGTTGCTGCACAGAAATCAGCTTTGAAAACTTCAATCAAAAAAGTATTAGCAGCTGTTGAAGCTAAAGATAAAGACGCTGCCGTTGCCGCTTACAACGAAGCAAGTTCGAAACTGGACAAGGCTGCCGCAAAAGGCATCCACCATAAGAACTACGCAACTCGTCAGAAATCTCGTTTAAGCAGAGCTATCAATGCATTAGGATAATCAGTTCGTAAGGACTGATTTTTTTGTATTCAATAAGATTCTTTTACGATTTGTACGGAGTATCTATAACAAAAAAAGCGAAACCATTTTCGCTTTTTTATTCATCTTCTTCCAATGGTACTTCTAAGGCTAATCCACCCAATGAGGTTTCTCTCAGCTCGATTGCTAGCTTCTTGCCGGTATACTGCATGGTATTCACAACCATATCAAACGATATAACATTATCACGCACATCCAGCAGGTTAGTAGATAAGAAGGCTGCATCCATGGAACGCAGTACCGCAACCGCATTGCGTTCAATACAAGGTATCATTACATAACCGCCTACCGGATCACAGGTTAATCCTAAATGATGTTCTATTCCCATCTCTGCCGCATATTCAATTTTATGAATTGGCAGCTGGCGGAAGTAAGCAGCCATTGCCGCGCCCATGGCACATGCAGCTCCTATTTCTGCCTGGCAGCCTCCCTGCGCGCCGGAAATTGTTGCATTCTGTTTGATCAGATTGCCGAAAATTCCTGCTATCTTTAATCCGCGAATCATCATCTCTAAGGGCATATGCAGGTCATAATGATGATAATAAAGGATAGCTGGAAGGATACCGCTGCTGCCTAATGTCGGTGCGGTCACGGTCATCCCGCCGCCGGCATTTTCTTCGCTCGCCGCATAAGCATAAGCACTCAGCAGCAGCTTCTCTTTCTCGGAAGGAATCAGCGCCGCCTTCGCCTTGCGATGCAAGGATCCGGCGGTACGCTGCAGCTTCAGCTTGCCTGGCAGAATACCTTCACTTGCAAGCCCTTGTTTTACAGTTTCCATCATCTGATGAAAAATTGCTTCCAAATAATCATCTATTTTTTCATAATGATCCACATATTCAGCTAAATCTAAATCATGACAGCTACAAAATGCCTTGATTTCAGAAAAGCTCTTCTGTGGATAAATTTCTTTTCCGTCTTCATCTTCAACCCCAATAATACGAATGGCACCGCCGCCGATTGAACAGATTGTCCACTCTCCCAGAACATTTTTCTGCAAATCAAACGCAGTAAGCTTCATTGTATTGGGATGCGGCAGTTTAACATCCTCATGATGAAATAACACTTCACAAGCAATAGGCTCCATCGTCTTCTTGATAATGGTGTCTGTTCCATGACCTTTTCCGGTTAATGCCAGCGAACCGAAAAGATCTGCCTGCATGCTTGCTGCTGCGGCAAATGCTGCCTTGAATTTTAAACATGCCCGCTGCGGACCCAATGTATGAGAAGAAGAAGGCCCTGGTCCAATTCGATATAGTTCTTTTAACGACTTCATAATCAATCTCCCTGCGTACGTAATAAAAATAATTCAAATCCCATATCTTTGTCAATTCTGCCGCCCTTGATCTGCTGATCCAGATCTGCCAAGGAGGCCAGTGTAGCCATGATTTCCTCAGCGCGCAAATTCTGTACGCTTTCCAGCGATTTTTTCACCCGGAAAGGATGTGCTCCCAGCTGTTGGGTAATCTCTCGCTCACTGCATCCCTGCATCTGCAAAGATTTCACTTGATACAGAAACCGAAATTGACTTGCCAGCATCGCTATCAAATAGATGGCATCCTTATTTAAAGCGGATAAATCCTGCCATAGATGGAACGATTGCCGAATATCCTTTTTAACGACCGCATTTACCAAATCAAATACATTATCATCTAATGGCCGCGTCACAAGTGCTGCAACATCTGCTTTTTGGATATCTTTAGATAATAGTTCAAGCTTATCCATAGCTTGCATAATTTCCCCAACATCCGCCGGCAGCCGCTTCAGAAGCTCTTGAAATGCCGCTTTGTCCATATGGATGTTTCGTTTGGCCAGCTGCTCTTTTATATAGTTTGCTTTTCCTAAATCATCCAGCTTGGAAAAGGTAAGAACCTTACAGGTTTTTTGAACAAGCTTAACGATCTTTTTCCGGCTGTCAAGCTTCGGAAATTCGCCGGTAAAAATTAATACGGTTGATTCCATAGGTGATTTTAGATACTGTTCCAATGCTTCAATCCCATCCGGCAGTTCCCCACCGCCGCTTAAAAAATCAGCATGGGCGGCAATCACCACTTTTCGCTCACCGAAAAAAGGAATGGTCTGTGCATCATCCAATACCATACCTAAGGACTGATTCATCAAATCATAGGTTGCGGTATTCATCATATCATTCCCGCTGTTTTCTTTGATCAGTAACGAAAGCGTTTTTTGAAGCAATGCACGCTCTTCTCCATATAACACATAATTCAATGTCATCACCTAGTTGTTATTATATCAAATTCATGACTTGCTGTCCTGAAAAGGTTCAAGTTTTTGAAAAAGAGTATTGATACAGCGCCACTTTCGGCAGTGTTGCGATAACTGATCTGCTGACGATTCAAGGTTTCCAGTGTCTTTGGATGGGGATGACCATAGCGGTTGTGATAGCCGCTTGATAAAACGGCCAGCATAGGATGAAGCTGGTGCAAAAAAGCCGGATCAGAACTGGTTTGACTGCCATGGTGTCCTGCCTTCAAGATATCAGCGGTCAGTTTGGGATACTGCCGCATAATTTCCTGCTCTGCAGTTCTTCCCGCATCACCAGTAAACAAATAGTAAAGTCCGCCAAGTTCAAAATAAAAAATCAAAGAATTCTCATTTTTATCCAAATACTTCTGATCATACAACAGATTCTGCATTTCAACATTGCCAATTCGCACAGTTTCATGCTTTTCTCGAATGATACGATGTATTGATATAAATTCCTTCAGCTGCTTCAATCCACCGCTGTGATCAAAATCATCATGTGATAAAATTACAGCGTCCAAATGCTGAATCCCCTTCGCCTTTAAAACCGGAAGCACAATCTGCTTTGGCAAATTACGCGTATGATGTCCGGCGATGTCAATAAGAAATGTACCCTGCCCAAACGGCAAGGTAATCAACGCTGTATCACCCTGACCGATATCAAGAAACATCACCTCCCCAAAAGGATTTAAAAATAGTTGATATTGCTGGATTACCAAGAGACCCATCAGCTTTATAGCATCCTTCCTTCTTGGCAGCTGAAGCAATTTCAGAGTATGGGATACCCAAAGAAACAGCCATAAAAGGGAAGGATAGCCCAGCACCGCAATCAACGGAAGCTGTTGCAGCCCCTGCACAAGATCATAAGTGATAGTCAGACCGATATTCTGTCCCGATAACATACTAACCCACGCCGCCAGATAATGCAGGGCAAACAGAATTCGCTGAAACTGAAAACCAATCAGTTGAATGAGATCACACTCATAAAAGTAAAGCAGCTGAACCGGCAGTAAAAGTAAGATAGATGAGAGCCATTTGGATATTTGATGATAAAAAATCCCTGATAAATGAAACAGCACCGGGAGAACCAAGCAAAGCTCCTGATAATGACTAGGATATAAGAAAAGGAAGATAAGGATACTGACCCCCAACCGATCATGAACAGATTGTTTTTTCATCAGATAATATATGATCCGAAAGATCAATATTCGTTTCAAGGCCAAAGAAAATACCGTTATTTCACCAAGCAAGGTCATTCCTGAAAGTGATAAAATGAATACCCAGAACGGATTCAGCCAATATTGAAGCAGCTTTTCCAAAATGCGGCATAAAAAACTGATATGCATACCACTGGAAGAAACCATATACGGTAGGTCTGTTTCCTCCTCCTGAATTCCATATAGTGCCTGCATCACCTTGTTTCGTATTGATTGGGGCAGCGCAGCTGCACGCCGATACAAGGAAGCACGCAGCGATGAGGATGCATCTATTACCTGATACTGCTTTACATACATACTGTAATAGATTCCCTGCCGGCGGGCCCAGCGATCAAACTGAAAACCATAAAAATTATGATTGGAGTGGATTCGCTCCCAACTTCCCTGTACTTGTATCACATCATCCATGGATACGGATTCCACATGATACAGGATCACCTTCGCTTGTCCGTGCTGGGCAATGACATAGCTTTTGCGAATATCCTTCACCTTCCAAATATCGGATACAGGTTCTTGTATATTCTGAATACCCCGCACCTGAAATGCAAGCATCATCAGAATCAAGATCCATAACGGACCCTTTTGAATGTGAACAAACCAGATAACACATAGACACGCATACAGAATTTTCAGCCATGGCTGGCTGATCATCATGCCGACCCAAATACAAAATGCCAGCTGCAGCCAATTGTCCTTTAAAGACAAATAAACGCTTTTAGCTTTTGAAATAGCTTATCACCAATCCCTTTGACCTCCATCAGCTGCTCGAGTGCTGAAAATGATTTCACCTTCCGATATTCCAAAATGCGCTTGGCAATAGCCGGACCAATACCCGGCAGCCCATCAAGAGCATCGACT
Organism: Copranaerobaculum intestinale; assembly: GCF_009831105.1. Taxonomy (GTDB): domain Bacteria; phylum Bacillota_I; class Bacilli_A; order Erysipelotrichales; family Erysipelotrichaceae; genus Copranaerobaculum; species Copranaerobaculum intestinale. The sequence goes on from NZ_WUUQ01000002.1 coordinate 726,848, forward strand.
CCTGCACTGTTGATTGAAATACATACTCTGTTCTGCTTTTTCGCTATGACCAAAACACTGCCGTTTTCCAGCTTTTGCGCCAGATTGATGGATGTCAGATCAGCCTCAGCAGTAGGTTTTACCTGCTTTAAAGCCTCCTCAACATTTGCATTGCGATCTAATTGTATAACTCCCGGATTTTGGACTTCCCCCTTGATTTCAATTTGAATATGATCACTTCGATATTGATTCAAGTTGACAAAGTGATATTCCTGATAGTACAACAAACCGATAATCAGCAGCATAAACAGTTTTTTCATGATGGTCACCTGTCTGTTTCTACGTGACCGGTTACAAAAATCCTAATAAAAAAGATGTATTCCTTTGAATACATCTCATTAACGAATCTCTAAAATTTTTACTTCGTACGGCTCTTCCACATTTTCAATTTCGACGGTGCTGCCCACCTTATGATCCAGCAGCGCTACCGCCAAAGGAGCAACATTGGATAACTTACCATTCAGTGGATCGGCCTCAACCGAACCAACAATCGTATATTCTTCCTCTTCATTGCTTGAAAGATCCAGGATTCTTACAGTTGATCCAAGACTCACTGTCTTAGTCGATTTTGTCAATTTTGTTTCATCGATCAGCTCTACGTTAGAAAGCATGATTTCCAGTTCACGGATACGTGCTTCAACCCGTGCCTGATGATCACGAGCAGCATCGTAGTCAGCGTTCTCACTCAAGTCACCCTGAGCACGAGCCTCCTGCAGTTCTTTAATTACTTCATTGCGTACGACATGGATCAAATGATCCTGCTCTTTAAGAAGTTCATCATAACCCTGCTGGGTTACTAATATTTTTTTCTGAGTCATTTTTTCACTCCTATCGGTCGATATTATACCACGTTTCGGTGGATTATACTACTAATTTTTGTCAGCAGCAGATCGATCGCAACCGAATTCTGACCGCCTTCCGGTATAATTACATCAGCATAGCGCTTGCTTGGTTCAACGAACTGATTGTGCATATCACGGACCCTAGTCGTATATTGTGTTACCACCGAATCAAGCGTTCTGCCGCGATCATTAACATCCCGTAATAATCGACGGATAAAGCGGATATCCGCATCTGTGTCCACAAAAACTTTAATATCACATAGATCGCGCAATTCTTCATTCTCCAGCACAAACAGTCCTTCGATTACGATAACATCACTGGAATCAATATGCTCCACATGATCGCTGCGCGTATGATGTACAAAATCATAGGTAGGCTTCTCAACACTTCCACCACTGGTCAGTGTTTTCAAATGTTCCACCAATAATTCATTATCAAAAGCAAATGGATGATCATAATTGGTTTTGATTCGTTCTTCCATCGTTTTCTGATGCTGATCCTTATAATAGTCGTCCTGTCGAATGATTACAACCGATTGTGTATTTTCAAATGCTTCCTTGAGTTGTCTGGATATAGAGGTCTTACCGGAAGCACTGCCTCCGGCAATCCCAATAATAATTGAACTGTTCATGATTTACATCCCCAAATTATATTTTTCAATATTCGCCTGATGCTCTTCATATGTTTTCGCAAAATGCATGTCGCCATTTCCATAAACGTCCGCTACAAAATACAGATAATCCGATGCTGTTGGATTCAAAGTTGCCTGAATAGCATTCTCACCGGGGTTGAGAATGGGACCGATCGGAAGTCCCTTATGGATATTGGTATTGTATGGTGAATCCAGATCATAATTGATTTCACAAGACTTCCAGTCTGTCAGCTGATCATACAGCGCATAACAAACAGTCACACTAGACCCCAGCGTCATATCCTTTTTTAAACGATTGTAGAATACACCAGCTACCAGCTTCATATCCGCTTTGGTTCTTGCCTCATATTGTACGATACTAGCCATGGTAATCAAATCATGCATGCTCTTTCCGCTGGCTTTGATTTCTTTCTTATATTTCTGATATATGACATCAAAATGATCTAAGAAAGTCTTTGTGATTTCTTCTGGGGTAGCAGATTTGTTAAAAGCATATGTTTCCGGAAAAAGATAGCCTTCCAGTTTTATCTTTGTCTGCGGATTCAAAATGCTGTCATCCAGAAATTCATATTTTTGAATCATCTTTTTTAAGTATGTATCATCATTCCAAAGCGCCGTCAGAGCATTCGCATCAATCCCCATCTTCGTATGAATTTGCGCCGCAATATCTTTTGCCCAAATACCCTCTTTGAAGGTAATCACAACCTGATCCTGTTTAGCTTTTTTGGAATCATTCAGCGTTTTTAAAATCTTTTCCGTATCCCAAGATCGGTTCAAATCAAAAAAACCTGCTTTCATATCTCCCAAACCGTGCATTTTCATATACAATTTTGTGACCGTTGTGTTCTTGATGAGCTTTTGTTCTTTTAAATTTGCAATGATCTGATCAGAGGTCTGTCCTTCACTGATTTCAAACAGAACTGTTTTATCACTTGAAGAAACCGCCTGCAAATTAACATTGTAAAAGCCGGCACAGCCGATCAGGATAAGGATTACAGCCAGTAGTGCCGCCAGCGCGATTTGATACGCTTTTTTCAATTCCTTGAACTTATTCAGCAGCTTCTTCATCTTCACTGAACGCTCCAATTACTTCTTCAATCATGGTCCACTCTTCGTCGGTCTCAACCGGCAGCAGACTGCCTTCATCGTCGTAGCGGGACGCATATACTTCCTCATCATCCAGCTTAGGGTCCGTAAATACTACATACTTACGATTATTCGCTTCATCCTCAAAGGTAAATAAAATCTGCATTTCAATTTCGTTTCCATCTTCGTCTTTTACAAATAATGTGTTTGTTTCCAACATATTTCTTTCCTCCATATAAAACAAAGGGCTGTGCGCCCTTTAGTTTCTACTGTCCAGATAACTCTGCAAGATCTGTACTGCAGCCATTTGATCAATAACCTGTTTGCGCTTCTTTCGCGATACATCGGCCTGAAGCAGGATCCGATTAGCTGCTACTGTGGTCAGACGCTCATCCCACAATACAACATCCAACCCCAATGTTTCCAGCTTCGCCTTAAATGCTATGGATATTTCACCGCGAATGCCGACATCACCGTTCATATGCTTTGGCAAGCCAAGCACCACCGTTTTAATTGCAAATTCATCAATTAATGGCTTTACTTTTTCAAATGCAGCATCATAGTCATCACTGGGAAAGCGCAGTGTTTCCACCGGACGGGCAATCAGCCCCATCACATCGCTCACGCTCACGCCAAGCGTTACGCTTCCCAAATCCAGGCCTAGAATACGCATCTATTTCTCTTCGAGGTATGCTCTCACAAGCTCCTCGATTATTTCGTAACGTTCTACGCTCTGAATGATTGAGCGAGCATTATTATGACTGGAAATGTAAGCAGGATCATTTGAAATTAAATAACCTGCCAGCTGATTTACAGAATTATAACCGCGCTCATCTAATGCTTCCTTGACAATGCGAAGAACGTGCTTGATGTTATCACGGCGCAGCTCATCAGACTTAAATGACATCGTTTCAGTAATATCTTTCATGCTATTACCTCCTTTTCGTCTTATTACTTCTTATTTTAACGTAAAAGATACGAAATTTAAAGTACTAAGCCTAGTTTATTTTTCACAATTTCCATCGCTTCATCAAGTTTTGAAGCATCTTTACCGCCGGCCTGTGCCAAATCCGGACGACCGCCGCCGTTTCCTTTGCACACCATTGCGGCTTCCTTTACCAAGTTACCGCAGTGAATACCGTTCTTAATTGCTCGCTCACCAGCACTGGCCGCAAATACAACCTTATTTTGATCGGCCATAGCCAGAAATACAACTGCATTATCCGCCTTCTGCTTCAAGGAGGCAGCCATATCTTTTAAATTCACACCCTCTTCTTTCGGCATGACTTTAACGAGCATACGGCAGCCGTTTACTTCCACCATTTCCGCGGCGATTGCTTTTGCTTCTGCTTCCATGATTTTATTACGCAACTGAGCGTTATCTTTCTTTAACTGTGTTGTTTCTGCCAGCAGCTGAGCTACCTTCTCATCTGCTTTCGCAAAACCATTCATTTTTAACATACCGGCTATTTTCTTTAACAGCTCTTCATCCTGATGAAAATCTTCATAAGCGCTGAAGCCGGTCTTTGCGGTAATGCGGCGAATGCCGGAACCGATGCTTTCTTCCGCGATGATTTTGCATAAGCCGATTTCCTGTGTATTGTTTACATGACAACCGCCGCAAAATTCTTTGGATACATCACCCATGGTTACCACACGGACAACCTCGCCGTATTTCTCATCAAAGAGTGCTGTCGCTCCACTCTTTTTCGCTTCCTCAATCGCCATCATTTCCTTGACAACCGGATAATGAGCCTCAATATACGTATTAACAATTTTCTCAATCTGCACCAATTGAGCATCATTTACCTTTTCAAAATGCGTGAAATCGAAACGCAGATATTCATCGGAAACAAAGGAACCAGCCTGCTGTATATGACTACCGACAACCTGTTTCAGGGCGCTTTGCAGCAAATGAGTACAAGAATGGTTTGCCGTAATCCGTTCACGCCGCTGCTTATCTACCTGCATGCTCAAAGTATCGTGCTCTTTCAAACTGCCGCTGCTCAGTACTACATGATGCAAATGCTGTTTATGCGGTGCTTTTTTCACGTCTTTCACATGGAGTAAGGTCTGCTTATTTTCCATCGTGCCGCTGTCCGCAATCTGTCCGCCGCTTTCTGCATAGAATACTGTCTGATTCAGGATGATGTCGCCTTCATCGTGAAGTTCCGCAACTCTGGCGCCATCCTTGAACAGGGCAATGACCTCAGCAGTTCCTTGAAGATTATCATATCCGACAAAAACGCTTTCTTCAGTAAAATCCATCAAATCTTTGGATTGAGACGCCATGGATTGAACTTCTTCACGGGCTGCTTTCGCCAGCTGGCGCTGTTTCTCCATCTCATGATCGAATCCTTCTTTATCTACGGTATAACCGGCCTCTTCAGCAATTTCAATCGTCAGCTCAAATGGAAAGCCATATGTATCATACAATTTAAAAGCTGTTTTGCCATCAATCTCAGTTCCCGGCAGCTGCTCCATAACCTCATTCAAAAGCTTTTCACCATCCGCAAGCGTGGCGTGGAAACGTTCTTCCTCTGCTTTTACCAGTTTCTGAATATAATCAATTTTCGCTTTGATATATGGATAATAGTCTTTCATAATATCATAAACTACCGGTACCAGCTGATACATGAAAGAACCGCTGATTTCCAGCTTGCGGCCAAATCGAACCGCGCGGCGAAGCACTCGGCGAAGGACGTATCCGCGGCCCTCATTGGCAAACAGTGCACCATCTGCCAAAGCAAATGTAACGGTACGAATGTGATCGGCAATAACTCGATAAGCCATTTTATATTCATCGGCATACGGATGAACTGATAATTTTTCAGTTGCCCGAATAATCGGAAGGAACAAGTCCGTATCAAAGTTGGTTTCTCCTTCCTGAACGATTGCGGTCAAACGCTCCAGCCCCATACCGGTATCGATGTTCTTCTGCGGCAATTCTTTATACAGCTTGCGATCAACACCTTCTTTACCATCATATTGTGAAAAAACAACATTCCATACTTCAATATAACGATCATTTTCCAGTTCTTCAAAAAACAATTTTTCCCCCAGACCTTCGGGATCGTATGCTTCACCGCGGTCAAAGAAAATTTCTGTATCGGGACCGCATGGTCCCTCTCCAATCTGCCAGAAATTGTCAGCCGTGCGCAAAATATGTGTTGGATCAACATGCATTTCTTCCGTCCAAATGCGATATGCTTCCGTATCATCTATATATACGGTCACATACAGCTTATCCTTAGGAAAACCGATATATTCTTCACTGGTTAAAAACTCCCAGGCGAAACGAATTGCTTCGGGCTTGAAGTAATCACCGATGGAGAAGTTGCCGAGCATTTCAAAAAATGTGTGATGCCGAGCCGTTTTACCGACGTTCTCAATATCATTGGTGCGGATTGATTTCTGCGCATTGGCGATTCTTGGAGAAGCGGGTTTCATAGAGCCATCAAAATACTTTTTCAAAGCTGCTACTCCCGCATTGATCCACAGCAAAGTGGGATCGTTATGCGGAATCAAAGATGCGCCTGGTTCAATCATGTGTCCCTGTTTTTTGAAATAATCCAAAAATAACTGTCGAATTTCGTTACCGGTCAAGTTTTTCATATAAATTTCCTCCTGAAATAAAAAAACGTCCCTGCATCCAGGAACGTAAAAATACGCGGTACCATCCTAGTTCATGAATTTCTCATGCCCTCATAAGCCTATATTTCGCAGGCCCTGCGCGCAGCTCCAAACCAGCCTCCCTGATAACCTCTGTAAGCTTTCACCAACCGCTTTTTCTCTTGGCAGAGTACTCTCAGATATTATGTTCTTCATCGCTACATATCGTGGCAATTATAGCATAACCATCCTTCTTAAAGCAATGTTATTGTTCAATTTTTTTCATTACCTCATCAAAATCATACCAGATATCCTCCCACTCTCCGATTTCATCTGATGTCTGGGCATGCAAATAGGAGCGAAAGATAATCTGGGCGATTGCCGCAAAGATCGGAGAAAGAATTACCCCGATGATGCCCAGCAGTGCTTCACTGACAAACAAAGAAATAAACGTGAGGATCGGGCGAACATCCATTGTCTTATTGAAAATCAACGGCTGAATGATGTTAGATTCCAGCTGTTGTATTAACCACACGATGAACAGCGGAAGAATCGGTATTGTGGAAAAACTCAGCGCAGAAACAATCCCGATGATGATCAGACCGATCGTTGCACCAATATATGGCCATAAATTGAATAATGCCAGAATGACGGCATACAACAAAGCATTGGGAAAATCTGCAATATACAAGACGATCCCTACGGTAACTACGATAAATAGAAGATCAATCACAGTACCAATCAGATACTGATAGATAATGGTGCTCATGGTTTTATAAAAATTGGTAAAACGATGATAATTGGGAATAAGCTTATGACATGTATAAATCCAAAATTCCAAATCCAACGAAATAAAAAAACCTGTCATATAACCGATCGCCAGCCGTGTCATGGTTCCCATACCGGAAACCAGTGAATTCCAGATAACATCGATTCCTTCGTTCATAACTGTCTCTTTCATTGCCGTGAAGCGATCCAAGGGTATATGAAGCTTTAATAACAGAGCCTCAATTTGATTCAGCCAGTCAGGCACCATTTTGGAAAGATCGGCAATCTGTTTGTATAGAATCGGAACAATAAAGACTAGCAGCAGCACGATCACAATTAAAACGATTCCATATACGATCGTTACTGACAGCTTACGCGAGAAACGCTTCTGAAAGCGATCGATGACCGGCTGAAAAAAGAATGCGATCAATATGCCGAGCAGGATCGGTATTAACGCCTCATACAAGGTGATAATACGTTCATATACACCAATTTGCTTAAGCAGCAGGACTAGAAAAAAGAGCGATAGAATCGGAAATAATGCCTGACGGGCAAACTTTGCCCATTTTACAAAATGGTCCTTCATATAGAAAAACCCCATATGGGGTTAATGGATGTCCAAATAATCACAAAGACCGTCTTCCATCGAATGCATTTTCTTCATCATTTTCCGACGGCATTTTTTCGTTTTGCGGCAGACATCATCCAGTTCATCTTCGCGGGTGTAGCCGATATACATGCCGGCTGCCAGTCCAGCGGTTAGAATTAACAGTTCTTTCTTCATATTGCTCACTCCTTATCGCTTTTAGTATGTGAGCAGCCTGAATAATTATTCGCAGAGTTCCCATAAACGCTTAACCAGTGTCGTCTGCCTTCCACTGCGGTCTTCACGGCTGATGGCCTGTTGGAAAACCGCTTTGGAACCGAGCATCACCAGTGATCGTTTTGCACGCGTAATGCCCGTATAAAGCAATCGCTTCTGTAACATAAAACCATAATCCTTCAGTACCGGCATAATGACGATCGGATATTCACTTCCCTGTGATTTATGAATGGAAATACAGTAAGCGTGTGTGATATTAGATATTTGATCAGGTCCGTAGCTCACTAATACACCGTCAAAATCAACTGTAATCATGACCTGATGATTCATTGTTTCATGGGGACTGGCAATTTCAATAATCTTGCCGATATCACCGTTATAAACATCATCATCCGGTTGGTTCTTCAACTGCAGCACCTTATCACCTTCGCGAAGAATGCGAAAGCCGCTTTTATATTCCCGCTTATCGGGATCATAGGGATTGCACATTTTCTGCAAGGCGTGATTTAAGGCATCAATACCTGCAATCCCGCCATACATAGGCGCCAGAACCTGCACATCCGTGTCAGCGTATCCTTTCATAAATGCATTTTGCACAACCTTTAATATCTGATCCTTCATATCATAATGATCGCAATGAAAAAAGGCAATATCAGATGCATGATCCAATACCTCACAGCACCCCTCGCGAACCTCATGTGCCAGCGTTACAACATCACTGCCCTCACTCTGCCGAAAGATTTTATCCAATCGTACTAAAGAAAACAGATTAGAACCGATTAAATCCTTTAATACACAGCCGGGGCCAACACTTGGAAGTTGATCCTCATCTCCGATCAGTACAATCTGTGAAATCTGCTTGGAGGCTTTCAGAAGATGATAGAAGAGCCATTGATCAACCATTGAAAACTCATCAATGATGAGTAAATCAGCAGTCAGTGGATTTTGGTCATTGACTTCAAAAGTATTGGATTCCAAATTCCATTTTAAAAGACGATGAATCGTTGTTGCATCTGCCTCTCCCAGCTCACTAAGCCGTTTAGCAGCCCGACCGGTAGGTGCACATACAGCGATTTCCGATCCTGGATAAAACTTTTTATATAATGACAGGATGCCCCGTACAATCGTTGTCTTACCAGTACCCGGTCCACCGGTCAAAATCATGAATGGAGAAGTGAAAAAGGTGCGCATTGCTTCTTTCTGCTTTGCTTCATAAGCAATGGCAAAATCCTGTTCCATGACCTTGACTTCATCATCAAAATATGATGGCAGCTCCAGCTTTTCTTCCCGATATGGAAACCCGCTTAAAAATGTCGCAATTCCTTTCTCCGCATCGTATTGATCATGATGATAAATGCGTTCGTCCTCCACCATGACCTGACGGCTGGAGATAAGGGCTTGCAGCACAGCTTCCAGATCGAACACACTCCCCAATTTTCGCTGTAAACTCTTTGATAACGCAGGATATGTCGTATAACTGTTACCAGTTGACATGGTAAGCTCCTGTATTGCAGATAAGACCATCGCACGAAGACGAAACGGATGGTCATAATCAAAATCCAGCGCTCTTCCCAGCTTGTCTGCCGTGACAAAGCCGATTCCGTCGATATCCTCGACCAATTGATAGGGATTTTCTTTAACGATCATGATGGCCTCTTCCCCATAAGCCGCCTCAATTTTCATGATATTGCGTATGGATATTCCACGCTGAGAAAAAAACGTGATTGAATCATCCAGCTGCTCATTTTCCATGACTCCCTGCACAATACTTTTCTTCTTCCGCTCGTTCATACCGATGACAGTATTCAAAATATCAGGATCCTTTTTGATGTTTTCTATACAATCACTGCCCAATGCTAATACGATCATCTCCGCGCTTTTTTTACCAATGCCCGGAAACTGCGCGCTTGAGAAGTACCGAATTAACGACTCTTCATCATTTGGCTTTGACATTTCAATATGTGCAATCTGAAATTGCATGCCATAGCGGGGATGCTCTTCATAAACACCGCTGATCTCGTACATTACATCATCCTGCAGCTTCGGCAGAACACCAGTACCGATTATTTCCTTTTCATCTACATTGTACAGGCGAAATTTGGCAACTGTATAACCGTTGGTATCATTGCGGAAAATCGTCACTATGTGTTTTGCTTTCAGCATTGTTGATTCCGCCATGAACTCACTCTCCTATAAGACAAACAGCATAGCTATGCTGTTATATACGAAATGAAGCAGGATTGCCCCATAAATACTTTCCGATTGTTCATATGCACGGCACATGAAGAAGCCAACCAGACCATAGATCAAAATGAACCACAGATCATTAAAGTCACCGGTAAAGATCGATGTATAACAATGAAGGAGCCCAAACACCAATCCCGATATAAGTGCGCACGGTAAGAACCCCCATCGTGAACGAAGTGTACGAAATACCACGCCGCGGCAGATGCATTCTTCAACAATTGGAGCGAACAACAGTGCAACTCCTACGGTAAGCAAACGCTGTTCATCCATTGACTGCGTAATCGACGTTTGATTATTGCTTGTACTCTGCTGAGTAACTAATGTAAGCAAAATACTCATACCAATGTAGATCACATAGAGCAGGATCATATTACGCGTGACAATTCGAAAAATCTGCATTGGATTTTTCGGCATATTTGCCCAAGACTCTTTCAAGAGCGGCCAAATTAAAATAATGGTTACTATAAGAACATATGCATACGTAATCAATTGAATCGGTGTGCCGACAGTGACCGCATGGGGATCCAGCATCAATGTAATTCTTGCCATAATATAAGGATAAATTAACGTATACCCTATAAAATAATGCAGCAGCAATAAACTGATACGGGTTTTTGACAACGGTGTTTTACTCCATTTTGTTATCTGCCCGTTCGCTGATACGTTTGGATAAAGAAACCTCGTGAATAAAGACATCATCAATCACGCCCCCTCCCATACAAATCTCATTCTCGTAAAAAACCGCTTCCTGACCGCAGGTAATGGATGATATCGGATCATCAAAAACAACCATGGCTGTATCATCACTCATCATCGTAACCGTGACAAAATGATCCTTTTGGCGGTACCGAAATTTAGCTGAACAATGCATAGTAGGGTTAGGATAAAGCGATCCAATCCAATTTATATGTGAGACTAAACAGCTGTCTGAATACAGCCAGTCATTTTCATCACCATTGCATACATACAGAATATTTTTTTCAACATCTTTACCTGCCACAAACCAAGGCCCAAGATTTCCGCCGATTCCAAGTCCTTTTCGCTGACCGATAGTATAATACATCACACCAATATGCTCACCAACTGTTTTTAAGGTGCAGATATCAACGATTGGACCATTCTTGGAGGGAAGATAATTCTGGAGAAATTCCCGAAAATTACGTTCGCCAATAAAACAGATACCGGTCGAATCCTTTTTTTCCGCAACCGGCAGCTTTTGTTCTTTTGCAATACTGCGAACCGCCTGTTTTTCTAAATTGCCAATGGGAAACAATGTCCGGCGCAGAGCAGTTTGAGACAACTGACATAAAAAATAGGTTTGATCTTTATTATCATCCGCACCCCTCAGCATAATGCTCTCGGTTTCATTGTGCTGTACTTGTGCATAATGACCGGTCGCAATACGATCAAAACCCAACTCATCTGCAAATTTTAAAAATGCATCAAATTTAATGTATTTATTACATAGAATGTCCGGGTTGGGTGTTCTTCCCTTTTTGTATTCTTCAAGAAACTCGGAGAAAACATAATCCCAGTATTCTTTGATAAAATCAATGCGCAGCAGCTTTAAACCAAGCGCATCAGCAACAGCCTTCGCATCCTGATAGTCCTTCTCCTGCGGACACACATCATTTTGAATGGTTGGATTTCCTTTGATGTCATTATTGGCCAAAGCATCCCAATTTCGCATAAAAGCGCAGGTTACATGATAACCCTGCTCTTTCAGTATATAAGCCGCAACGGCGGAGTCTACACCTCCGGATAAACCAAGCAAAACACGTTCTTTCATATATATCACCTTATCATTCATTATACAAGAACCGAAGCAGGAAAGGAATAAAAAAAGACTCTCAACAAAGAGAAGAGAGTCGATCACCTGGCAATGAGCTATCTTCACACGGGGCAGGCCCGGTTATTGTCGCCGCTGGAGTGCTTAACT
>NZ_WUUQ01000003.1 GCF_009831105.1 Copranaerobaculum intestinale
CCAGCGGCGACAATAACCGGGCCTGCCCCGTGTGAAGATAGCTCATTGCCAGGTGATCGACTCTCTTCTCTTTGTTGAGAGTCTTTTTTTATTCCTTTCCTGCTTCGGTTCTTGTATAATGAATGATTTTGAAATCTATTATTAAGTATGGTGCTTTATCATTTCATTTATAAGGCGCAGGGGTAAGAAAGCTGCTGATTCTAATACATATTTGGTGAATTGCAGATCGAGTAAAAAAAATATAGATTCCTTAAATATTTAATTTGGCATGTCATGAATGACTGTTGATACATATAGAAGAATCAACAAACTGCTTTATTATCCATAGAACAGTTCATGGAGGACACTAATAAAAGTATGTAGAATTAAATCAATGAGATACATGGGTAAATCATCAATAATTGATATCGTTATGGTTTGATAGCTATGTACATAGTATCTTTATGCAGAATGAAACTGCTGAAGTATTCAATCATCAAGCGTTCATGATGTTTTGGTTATGATAAGTTATGAATAGGCTTGTTCTGATTTCATCAATGATAGATTTGATTAACTGCATAAATAAAAAAATCGTGATCTACACGATTTTACTGTTTTTGATTCGATGAAACTCATCTGTTGCGTTACATACTTCAACTTCAATATTACGTTCTGTGAATTCTGAACGGGAAGCATCACACAATGGGCATTGATAATCATTTGGTTCTTTTTTGAAATCATCGCCGTCGTAGATGTAACCGCATATATTGCACATGTAACTCATTTTCAATGTCCTCACTTTCCAACATGAACAGTATATGAAAAATTGCTGAATAAGTCATGCTAAATGCCCGACAGTTTGATAATGAGAAATCCTTATCCTTATGCCCGGCTTTTCTCACCTGAGAGAGGGACGGATGAGCATGTCCAGGTAAAGTGTATCTTTGATTCATAATGTCAGTTGAGGTACTGATACCCGCTTCTGATTCTTCGGGATATCTGCTGCATTGATATTTTCATAGCTGCGTTTTCAAAATAAATGAATTGCGGTTCTATGTAGCTTTACCTTTGCGAGGATCGTATAATTAGCAGGGCTGCTTACTTTTTCTTTCACATCAATTCCTTTTTTTAAAACCAGTTTTATCATATGTTTAAATGAATGTAATATGATTGTTCTTAGGAAATGCCGCAATGTTCTCATTTCAAAAAATTTATTCAAAAAAAGATTGACATGTTTTTGGAAATCCATTATTATATGTAAGCTAGCGTAGAATTGGTTCCCGTATCAAGGGAACTAAAATTATGCTGTAAGATGGCACACCCGGAAAAGTGTGTTACAAGTGAAAGGAGGATATTCATGCCAACAATTAACCAATTGATCCGTAAAGGTCGTGAACAGAATGTGTGGGTTTCAAAATCACCTGCTTTAAATAGAGGTTACAACTCACTGAAACGTCGTCCTACTGACATCAGCGCTCCTCAGAAACGTGGAGTATGTACGCGTGTCGGTACTATGACCCCGAAAAAACCAAACTCTGCTTTACGTAAATACGCCCGTGTTCGTCTGAGTAATGGAATGGAGGTAACTGCTTACATTCCTGGAATTGGACATAACCTGCAGGAGCACAGTGTGGTTTTGATTCGTGGCGGTCGTGTTAAGGATCTGCCAGGTGTTCGTTACCACATTATTCGCGGTACACTGGACTGTGCTGGTGTTGCGAACCGTAATCAGGCTCGTTCCCGCTATGGCGCGAAGAAACCAAAAGCAGCAAAATAAATCATTCGTGATGAAAGGAGGAAATCTTAATGCCTAGAAAAGGACATATAGCAAAACGCGATGTATTAGTAGATCCTATTTACAACTCCAAGCTGGTCACTCGTCTGATCAACAAAATCATGATTGATGGGAAAAGAGGGGTTGCACAGACGATCCTATACAACGCATTCGATATTATTGAAGTAAAAACAGAGCGTAAACCAATGGAGGTTTTCGAACAGGCGATGGAGAATGTTATGCCGTTGCTGGAGCTGAAAGCTCGCCGTGTCGGCGGTTCTAACTACCAGGTGCCGGTTGAAGTTTCTCAGGAGAGACGCTTAACACTGGCGCTGCGCTGGATTGTAAAATATGCTCGTTTGAGAAGTGAAAAGACGATGGAACAGAGACTTGCTGCTGAGATTATCGATGCAGCGAACGGATCTGGTCAGTCGGTTAAGAAACGCGAAGACATCCACAAGATGGCAGAGGCCAATAAGGCATTCGCACACTACCGCTGGTAGGAAGGAGCCTAAATTATTATGGCACGTGAATTTTCATTAGAAAAAACTCGTAATATTGGTATCATGGCTCACATCGATGCCGGTAAGACGACAACTACAGAACGTATTCTGTACTATACTGGTGTTAACCACAAGATCGGTGAAACACATGATGGAGCTTCCACGATGGACTGGATGGCACAGGAGCAGGAGCGTGGTATCACGATCACTTCTGCTGCTACTACCTGTCAGTGGAAAGAACACCGTGTAAACATTATTGATACTCCGGGCCACGTAGACTTCACGGTTGAGGTTGAACGTTCCCTGCGTGTACTCGATGGTGCTGTAACGGTACTGGATGCAAAAGCTGGTGTTGAACCGCAGACTGAAACCGTATGGCGTCAGGCTACTACTTACGGCGTTCCTCGTATCGTATTTGTCAACAAGATGGATGCTACGGGAGCTGACTTCATTATGTCAGCGGAGTCGATCGTTAAGCGTTTGGGTGCGAAGGCAACTCCGATCCAGCTGCCGATCGGTGCTGAAAGCAGCTTCAAGGGTATCATTGATATTATTGAACGTAAGGCTGAAATCTACACCAATGATATGGGTACAGATATTCAGATTACGGAAATCCCCGAAGAATTTCAGGCAGACTGTGAAAAATATCGCGCTCAGCTGATTGAAATGATCGCTGATTACGATGAAGACTTCATGATGAAAGTCCTGGAAGGTGAGGAACCGACGATTGATGAAATCAAGGCTACGATCCGTAAGGGAGTATGTACCGGTGAATTCTTCCCAGTACTTTGCGGATCTGCTTATAAGAACAAGGGTGTTCAGATGGTGTTGGATGCGGTAATCGCTTACCTGCCTGCCCCGACTGATATTCCGGCTATCAAGGGTACGACCATTGATGGTGAAGAAGTGGAACGCCATGCGAGCGATGAAGAGCCTTTCTCGGCACTGGCTTTCAAGATCATGACGGATCCGTTTGTCGGCAAGCTGTCCTACTTCCGCGTGTACTCAGGTACTGCGAAAGCCGGCACTTATGTTCTGAACTCAACCAAAAATAAAAAAGAGCGTTTTGCCCGTATCGTTCAAATGCACGCAAACTCTCGTAAAGAAATTGATCAGGTTTACGCCGGTGATATCGCCGCTGCCGTAGGTTTGAAGGATACAACGACCGGAGACACTCTGTGTGATGAAAAAAATCCGGTTATTCTGGAATCCATGGAATTCCCTGATCCGGTAATTTCGGTTGCCGTTGAGCCGAAATCTAAGGCAGATCAGGATAAAATGGGTCTGGCGCTTGCCAAACTGGCAGAAGAAGATCCGACCTTCAAGACTTGGACAGATCAGGACAGCGGACAGACAATCATTGCCGGTGTTGGTGAATTGCACCTGGATATTATTGTTGACCGTATGCGCCGTGAGTTCAAGGTTGAAGCCAATGTCGGAGCTCCTCAGGTAGCTTATCGTGAGACAATCCGTCAGAGTGCTGAGTGTGAAGGTAAATACATCAAGCAGTCCGGCGGACGCGGTCAGTATGGTCACGTTTGGATTCGCTTCGAGCCTCAGGAAGAGGGCAAGGGATTCGAATTCGTTGATGCAACTGTCGGCGGAAGCGTACCGCGTGAATTTATCAAGCCAACCAATGAAGGATTGGAAGCAGCTCTGAATAACGGTCTGTTAGCCGGATATCCGGTTGTAGACATCAAAGCTACTCTGTTCGATGGTTCTTACCACGATGTCGATTCATCGGAAATGGCATATAAGATTGCCGCTTCGATGGCGCTGAAGGAAGCCGCTAAAAAATGTAAGCCGGTTATTCTTGAGCCGATTGAAGCAGTTGATATTACGGCGCCTGCTGAATACCTCGGTAGTGTTATGGGTGATGTATCCAGCCGCCGCGGTCAGATTGTAGAACAGGAAGAACGCGGAACTGCGATTATCGTACGTGCGATGATCCCGCTTTCTGAGATGTTCGGATACGTTACAGACTTGCGTTCGTTTACGCAGGGACGCGGTAACTACTCCATGAAATTTGACCATTATGCAGAAGTTCCAAAGAGCGTCACAGAGAAAATTATCAAAAACAACGCTTCCGATAATTAATTGTTGCTTTTGGAAAGCGTTTAGATTAGAATATTAATGAAATCTATAACAGGAGGAAATATAAAATGGCTAAAGAAAAATTTGACAGATCGAAAACCCACGTAAATATTGGTACAATCGGTCACGTTGACCACGGTAAAACTACGTTAACTGCTGCTATTACAAATGTTCTTGCAAAAGACGGAATGGCTCAGGCTCAGGCTTATGACCAGATTGATGGTGCACCTGAAGAAAAAGAACGTGGAATTACAATTAACACTGCACACGTTGAATACCAGACAGCAACTCGTCACTATGCACACGTTGACTGCCCGGGTCACGCTGACTACGTTAAGAACATGATCACTGGTGCTGCACAGATGGATGGTGCTATCCTGGTTGTTGCTGCATCTGATGGACCTATGCCTCAGACTCGTGAGCACATTCTGCTTGCTCGTCAGGTAGGTGTTCCTTATATCGTTGTATTCCTGAACAAATGCGACATGGTTGATGATGAAGAATTGATCGACCTGGTTGAAATGGAAGTACGCGAACTGCTGAGCGAGTACGGATTTGACGGAGACAATGCTCCAATCATCCGCGGTTCTGCTCTGAAAGCTCTGGAAGGTGATGAAAAATACGTTGGCGCTATCAAAGAACTGATGGATGCTGTTGACGCATACGTACCTGATCCTCAGCGTGAAACTGACAAACCGTTCCTGATGTCTGTAGAAGATGTTATGACTATCACAGGTCGTGGTACCGTTGCTACTGGACGTGTTGAGCGCGGTGAAATCAAGCTTGGTGAAGAAGTTGAAATCGTTGGTATCCACGAAACTAAGAAAACAGTTGTCACTGGACTGGAAATGTTCCGTAAGCAGTTGGATGTTGCACAGGCCGGCGATAACATCGGTGCGCTGCTGCGCGGTATTAACCGTGATGAAATTCAGCGTGGTCAGGTACTGGCTAAACCTGGTTCCGTACACCCACACACAAACTTCAAAGCTCAGGTCTATATTCTGACAAAAGAAGAAGGTGGACGTCACACTCCATTCGTTTCTAACTACCGTCCTCAGTTCTACTTCCGTACAACTGACGTTACTGGTGTTATCACACTGCCAGAAGGTGTAGAAATGGTTATGCCGGGTGACAACATTGAAATGACAGTTGAATTGATCGCTCCAATTGCTATCGAAAACAACACAAAGTTCTCTATCCGTGAGGGTGGACGTACAGTTGGTTCTGGTAACGTTACTGAAATCATTAAGTAAAAAATGTAAGAAAAGAAGATGTCCGCATCTTCTTTTTTTGTGTTTGAAAGGGCGAACCCGATCGCGGATAAGCACATCAAAATCCTTTATTTATCGTCTTTTTATGAATTTCGTTTTTTCTGAAAAAAGGCTTGCATTCCGTTGGGCTTTTGTTATATAATACCGTTACGACCGCATGGACGTGCGAGGTTGCTGGCACACTGATAAGCGTTGTCATGGCGCAGTAGCTGGGGAATTCGCATCGAGCGAGTCTATAACCTATATAGACGAAAGGAGATTTATTCATGGCAAAAAACAGCGTAAGAATTCGTTTAAAAGCTTACGAGCACAGAATCTTGGATGCATCTGCAGAAAAGATCGTGCAGGCGGCACAATCTCACGGTGCCAAAAAGATTGTTGGACCAGTTCCGCTTCCAACTGAAAAGCAGGTAATCACGATCCTGCGTGCGGTACACAAGTACAAAGATTCTCGTGAACAGTTCGAAATCAGAACACACAAACGTTTGATTGAGATTGTCGGACCGACAGCAGAAACAATCGACTCACTGAGCCGTTTAGAGCTGCCAAGCGGTGTTGACATCGAGATCAAGCTGTAGTGATGGAGGTGAACATCATGAAAGGTATTTTAGGACGTAAATTAGGTATGACTCAGGTGTTTACAGAAGACGGAACTTTGATTCCGGTTACTGTAGTTGAAGCATGCCCGAACATTGTAATGCAGAAGAAAACAAAAGAGAACGACGGCTATGAAGCTGTTCAGCTCGGCTTTGAAGATATGAAAGAAGCACGCGCTACCAAGGCTGCAGTAAAGCATGCGGCAAAAGCAAATACAGCACCGAAGCGCTTCGCTAGAGAAGTTCGCAGCGAAGAAATGATGAGCTATGGTATTGGTGATGAAGTCAAGGTTGACATCTTTGCGGCTGGTGACTTAGTTGATGTCATCGGTACAAGCAAGGGTAAAGGCTTCATGGGACAGGTTTACCGTAATAACTCAAAACTGGGACCTGCTGCTCACGGTTCAGGACACCACAGACACGTTGGTTCATTGGCTACCAATGGTATTACTTCCCGTCAGGGTAAAATTCTGAAGGGTACGACAATGCCTGGTCAGGAAGGCGGACTTCGCACAACTAACCAGAACCTGGAAGTCATTAAAGTGGATGCTGAGCAGAATTACTTATTAATCAAAGGTAACGTACCGGGACCAAAGCGCGGTATGGTTATCGTTCAGTCCGCTAAGCGTGCCAAGGGCTCTCGTCCGGCTGCGGTATTAGTGGATTACACGAACGCAGAGGAGGAATAGAAAGATGCCTAAGATGGTCGTATTAAACCAGGAAGGTAAAGAACTGCACGAAATTGATCTTTGCCAGGATGTATTTGGCATCGAGCCAAATCAGCAGTGTATCTTTGATGCAATTATTATGCAGCGTGCAAGCATGCATCAGGGAACACATGATACCAAGGGCCGCAGTGAAGTAAGCGGAGGCGGACGTAAACCTTGGCGTCAAAAGGGAACCGGACGTGCGCGTCAGGGTTCTATCCGTGCTACCCAGTGGCGCGGCGGCGGAACGGTGTTTGGACCGACTCCGCGCAGCTATAGCTATCGTTTAAACAAGAAAGTTCGCCGTCTGGCACTGAAATCTGTATTAAGCGAAAAAGTGCTGAGCAGCGATATGATCGTAGTCGACGCACTGAAGCTGGATGCTCCTAAAACAAAGGATTTTAAAGCAGTCATCGAAAATATCAAGGCTGTAAACAAAACACTGTTTGTAGTCGGAAATGAAGAAGATGCTGTGAATGCATTCCTGTCAATGCGCAACATCCCGACGATGATGATGCTGACAGCGGATGCTATCAACGTTTACGACATCGTGAATGCCAACAAGGTTGTATTCACGGAAGCTGCCGTGAAGAATGTTGAGGAGGCGCTCGCAAATGAATAACTATAGAGATATTATCGTACGTCCGATCATCACTGAAAAGACGATGAAATACATGGACGCAGAAAACAAAGTTACTTTCGAAGTTAAGAAGGGATCAAATAAGACCCTGATCAAACAGGCTGTGGAAGCGATCTTCGGCGTTGACGTTGTAAAAGTGAACGTTGTGAATTGCAAGCCTAAGAAAAAAAGAATGGGTAAATACATTGGTACAACCAATGCTGTCCGCAAAGCGATCGTTACAATTGCTGAAGGTCAGGACATCAATTTATTCGGCGAAGAAGAGGCTGCTGAATAGACAGGAAGATTCACACTATTTCCTGTATAAATATGTGTAAGGAGGAAAAGTAATCCATGCCAATTAAGAAATATAAGCCGACGACTCCGGGTCGTCGTGGTATGACAGGATTAACGTTTGAGGAAATTACCGCAAGTAAGCCTGAACGTTCCCTGACAGCGCCTTTAAAAAGTAAAGGCGGACGTAACAATAACGGACGCATCACCACTCGCCATCAGGGCGGCGGACATAAGCGTACGTATCGTATCATTGACTTTAAACGCGATAAGGATCTGATCCCGGCAAAAGTTGCTACGATTGAATATGATCCAAACCGTTCCGCTAACATTGCGCTGCTGAATTATGCAGACGGTGAAAAGCGTTACATCATTGCTCCAAAAGGCCTGACCGTAGGCATGAGCGTTGTATCCGGTGCCGGTTCTGACATCAAGGTCGGAAACTGCATGGAAATGCGCGATATGCCAGAAGGTACCTTCATCCACAATGTGGAATTGAAGCCGGGCAAAGGCGGACAGCTGGCGCGTTCTGCTGGTGTATCTGCTCAGATTTTGGGTATTGAAGATAAGTATGTAACCGTTCGTTTGGGTTCCGGCGAGGTTCGTAAGATTTTAGGAAACTGCCGTGCTACGATCGGACAGGTTGGTAACGAAGATCACAGCTTAGTAAACATTGGTAAAGCAGGACGCTCCCGCTGGAAAGGCATTCGTCCTACCGTTCGCGGTTCCGTTATGAACCCGAATGACCACCCTCATGGCGGTGGTGAAGGACGTACACCGGTTGGACGTAAATCACCAATGACTCCTTGGGGCAAAAAAGCTATGGGTGTGAAAACTCGTAAGAAGAAGCTGGCTTCGACGAAGATGATCGTTCGTCGTCGTAACGGCAAGTAAGCGCAAAGGAGGAAATGAAATATGAGTCGTAGTTTGAAAAAAGGACCTTTCTGTGACGAACACTTAATGAAAAAAGTAGAAGCTCTGAATGCGTCCGGCAAAAAAGAAGTAATCAAGACTTGGTCACGTCGTTCAACCATATTCCCACAGTTTGTGGAACACACTTTTGCTGTTTACAACGGAAAAGAACACCTGCCTGTTTATGTAACTGAAGACATGGTTGGTCATAAATTAGGTGAATTCGTACCGACCCGTAAATATGCGAGTCATGGTTCAGACGACAAGAAAGCGAAAAAATAGGAGGAAACGATGATGGAAGTAAAAGCAACTGCTAAAACATTGCGTATCCCACCTAGAAAAGCTCGTTTGGTAATCGATCTGATCCGTGGGAAAGATGCTGCTGAAGCAGCCGCAATCTTAAGATTTACTCCGAATGCCGCTTCTGTGGCAATCGGTAAGACCCTGCATTCTGCAGTGGCAAATGCTGTAAACAATAACGATATGAATGAAGAAAAGCTTTATGTAAAAGCATGCTATGTAAACGAAGGTGTTACATTGAAACGTTTCATGCCGCGTGCCAAAGGATCTGCAAGCGCGATCCACAAACGCACCAGCCACATTACAGTTGTGGTTGATGAGAGAGATTAAGGAGGTATTCCATGGGACAGAAAGTTAGTCCAATCGGTTTCCGAGTTGGTGTCATCCGTGATTGGGAATCAAGATGGTACGCAGACAAAGAATATGCCGATTATCTGTTAGAAGATATTAAAATTCGTGAATTCTTGATGGCTGAGCTGAAAGCGGCTTCAGTATCAAGAGTTGAAATCGAACGTTCCAAAAACCGTGTGGAAATTATCATCCGCTCTGCTCGTCCGGGTGTGATTATCGGTACCAACGGTGAAAATGTTGAAAACTTGAAAAAGAAAGTGGAAAAGATGGTAGCTGGCAAAACAGTTTACCTGAAAGTCCTGGAAATTGCGAATCCTGATCTGGATGCTCGTCTGGTTGCCCGCAACATTGCGGATCAGCTGGAACAGCGTGCTTCCTTCCGTACAGCACAGAAGAAAGCCATCCAGAGAACTATGCGCTGCGGTGCGAAAGGAATCAAAACATTGGTTTCCGGCCGCTTAGGCGGTGCTGATATCGCTCGTGGCGAAGGCTATTCAGAAGGCGTTGTACCTTTGCACACACTGCGTGCTGATATTGATTACGCATGGGAAGAAGCATCTACAACTTACGGCCGTCTGGGTGTCAAGGTTTGGATCTGCCGCGGTGAAGTTCTGCCGGGCCAGATGGTAACGGAACCAGAAGCACCGAAGAATCCGTATAACGACCGTCGCGGCCGTCGCAGAAATGACCGCAATGATCGTCGTGGAAACAACAGAGGAAATCGCAATGACAACAGAAATGCTTCTGGGTCAAAGCCGGCTCCTCAGGCACAGGCAGGCGCTCCGGCAACTGAAGGAGGTAAATAGTCATGTTAATGCCTAACAGAACAAAATATAGAAGACCTCACCGTTTAAGCTATGAAGGCCGTGCGAAAGCAGGACGTGAAGTAGCTTTCGGTGAATATGGATTGGTAGCGGAGTCTGGTAACTACGTAAGTAACCGCCAGATCGAAGCAGCCCGTATCGCGATGACGCGTTACATGAAGCGTGGCGGAAAAGTTTGGATCAAAATTTTCCCTCACATGGCAAGAACTAAGAAGCCGTTAGAAGTACGTATGGGATCTGGTAAAGGTGCTCCTGAAGGATGGGTAGCAGTTGTACAGCCGGGCCGTGTTATGTTCGAGATTGCTGGTGTGCCGGAAGAAATTGCACGCGAAGCATTCCGTTTGGCTTCCCACAAACTGCCGGTAAAATGCAAATTTGTACGTAAAGGCGAGGAGGAGTAAAAATGACAGCGAAAGAGATCAGAGAAAAAAGCAATACTGAATTAAACCAAGAGATCGAAACGCTTAAGGAAGAACTCTTTAACCTTCGTTTCCAGCAGGCTGTAGGTAACTTGACGAACACTGCTCGCATGAGAACCGTTAAGAAGACCATCGCCCGCATTAAGACAGTGATGACTGAGCGTGAGCTTGGTTCTCAGGAATAGGAGGACGATATAAATGGAAAGATCAAACCGTAAAGTATATCGTGGAACCGTAGTTTCCGATAAGATGGATAAAACGATCACAGTTATCGTTGAAACGAAAAAGACCCACCCGTTATACGGTAAGCGTGTAAAATATTCTAAAAAGTTCAAAGCTCACGACGAGAAGAACGAAGCGAGAATCGGTGATAAAGTAGAGATTATGGAAACTCGTCCATTGTCCGCTACCAAACGTTTCCGCTTGGTGAAAATCGTTGAAAAGGCTGTTGTTCTTTAGGCCATAGGAGGTAATGAGTCATGATTCAAAACGAAACAAGATTACGAGTTGCCGACAACACTGGTGCTAAAGAAGTTTTAGTTATCCGTGGATTAGGCGGAAGTAGACGTAGATATTCAAACATCGGTGATATCGTTGTTTGTACGGTAAAACAGGCAGCTCCAGGTGGAACTGTTAAAAAAGGTGATGTTGTCAAAGCGGTAATCGTACGTACGAAGTACGGTGTGCGCCGTGACAACGGAACATACATCAAATTTGATGATAATGCGGTTGTTATCATTAAAGATGACAACACGCCAAAGGGTACCCGTATTTTCGGCCCGGTGGCAAGAGAACTGCGTGACAGAGATTTCATGAAAATTGTTTCTCTGGCACCGGAAGTATTGTAAGGAGGTGTCTTTGTGAAGATCAAAAAAGGTGATAAAGTTCAGGTCATTACTGGTGCTTACAAGGGCACTATCGCAGACGTAACCAAAGTTTTCCCAAAGGAGGATAAGGTTATTGTCGAGGGTGTCAACATTGTAAAGAAACACCTGAAGCCGACACAGGAAAATCCTGATGGCGGAATTGTTGAAAAGGAAGCTCCGATCCATGTATCAAATGTAATGGCTTATGATGCAAAGGCAAAAACTGCCAGCAAGATCGGCTTCAAAGAAGAGAAAGGCAAAAAGGTGCGCTATTTCAAAAAGACTGGCGCAGTCCTGAAGTAGGAGGGTTAAGATATGAACCGCCTAGAAAAGAAATATAGAGAAGAAGTCATCCCTTTCATGATGAAACAGTTCAATTATGTTTCCGTAATGGAAGTACCGAAAGTTGAAAAGATCGTTATCAATATCGGTGTTGGTGAAGCCATTTCCAACCCGAAGGTGTTAGAGGATGCAGTTGCTGAGCTGCAGCAGATCACCGGTCAGAAGCCAGTGGTAACCAAAGCAAAAAAATCCATCGCCAACTTCAAACTGCGTGAAGGTATGGCAATCGGCTGTAAGGTAACGCTGCGCAGTGTGAAAATGTACGATTTCATGGATAAGCTGATGAACATCTCTTTGCCTCGTGTAAGAGATTTCCGCGGTGTATCCAAGACGGCATTTGACGGCCGCGGCAACTATACATTGGGTATCAAAGAACAGTTGATCTTCCCGGAAATCGATTTCGATAAGGTCAACAAAACTCGTGGTATGGACATTGTCATTGTTACGAGTGCAAAAACAAACGAAGAAGGAACGGCGCTGCTTGAAGCAATGGGTATGCCGTTCAAGAAATAGGAGGACTCAAGGATATGGCAAAAAAAGCAATGATTTTAAAATCAAAACGTCCTCAGAAGTTCCAGGTGCGTGAGTACACACGTTGTGAACGTTGTGGTCGTCCTCACTCAGTTTTACGTAAATACAAACTGTGCCGTATTTGCTTCCGTGAGCTGGCTTACAAAGGTCAGATCCCGGGTGTGAAAAAGGCTAGTTGGTAGGCAGAAGAAGGAGGTATAGTCATGATGATTATGACAGATCCGATTGCTGATATGCTGACTAGAATTCGTAATGGAGTTTCGGCTCGTCACGAAAGCGTGGAAGTTCCAGCAAGTAAAGAAAAAGTGGAAATCGCAAAGATTTTGAAGAACGAAGGATTCATTACCGACTACAGCGTAGCCGGTGATGTTAAGAAAAACATTACGGTTGTATTAAAATACGGACCGAACAATGAAAAAGTGATCAGCGGACTGAAGAGAATCTCAAAACCTGGTTTACGTGTATACGCGAAAGTGGATTCCATCCCACGCGTATTAAACGGATTGGGTATTGCTATCATCTCTACTTCCGAAGGTCTGATGACAGACAAAGAAGCGAAAGCAAAACATGTAGGCGGCGAAGTGCTGGCTTACGTGTGGTAATCTGGAGGTATATAGCTAATGTCACGTATCGGTAATAAAGCGATTACCATTCCTGCCGGAGTGGAAGTCTCCATCTCTGACAAGAATGAGGTGACTGTTAAGGGGCCTAAGGGAACTTTAACGCGTCAGTTTTCAGAGATTTTGGGAATCAAAATTGAAGAAGGCATTTTAACTGTTTCTCGTCCAAACGAAGAGAAGCACACAAAACAGTTACACGGTACTACCCGCGCTCTGTTGAACAACATGGTTGAAGGAGTATCACAAGGATTTGAAAAGACCCTGGAACTGGTTGGTATCGGTTTCCGTTCTGCAGTATCAGGCAACAAATTAACTTTGAACGTCGGTTATTCTCACCCGGTTGAATTTGTGGTAGAGGAAGGCGTGAAAGTGGAATGTGTATCTGCTACCGAAATCAAGGTTTCAGGTATCGATAAACAAAGAGTCGGTGAATGGGCCGCAAACATCCGCGCTGTCAGAAAGCCAGAACCTTACAAAGGCAAGGGTATTCGCTACAAAGGTGAACACGTACGCCGTAAGGAAGGTAAGACGGCAGCTAAGAAATAGTGGGAAAGGAGCAATAAGACTATGCTTAAGAAAGTGTCTAGAAATGATGAACGTATCCGTCGTCATCTGCGCGTTCGCAAGAAAGTGAACGGTACTCCTGAATGTCCCCGTCTGAACGTTTTCCGTTCAAATGCGCACATTCACGCGCAGATCATTGACGATGTCAATGGTAAAACTCTTGTTGCCGCAAGCAGCGTTGATATGAAACTGGCAAACGGCGGTAACGTAGAAGCAGCAGCTCAGGTTGGTAAAGAACTGGCTGTCCGTGCCCAGAAGGCAAAAATTGAAAATGTAGTATTCGATCGTGGCGGATATATCTACCACGGACGTGTTAAGGCTTTGGCTGATGCAGCTAGAGAAGCCGGATTGAAATTTTAAGGAGGTCATGCGAATGGAACGCAAACCAAGAAGAGACCGCGAGCCTAAGGAATTCGAAGAACGTGTAGTCACCATCAACCGTGTAACCAAGGTTGTTAAGGGTGGTCGCCGTTTCCGTTTTGCGGCTTTAGTGGTAATTGGT
This sequence comes from Copranaerobaculum intestinale, assembly GCF_009831105.1. Taxonomy (GTDB): domain Bacteria; phylum Bacillota_I; class Bacilli_A; order Erysipelotrichales; family Erysipelotrichaceae; genus Copranaerobaculum; species Copranaerobaculum intestinale. Next base: position 14,069 of record NZ_WUUQ01000003.1, read on the forward strand.
GACAAAAAGGGACGTGTCGGTTTTGGTACCGGCAAGGCAAACGAAGTTCCTGATGCCATCAAAAAAGCAATTGAAGATGCTAAAAAGAATGTCTTCACTGTACCGGTTGTCAACACGACCATTCCGCACGAAATCACTGGTGTTTACGGCGCTGGTGAAATCTTCCTGCGTCCAGCTTCAGAAGGTACTGGAGTTATCGCGGGCGGTGCTGTCCGTGATGTTTTGGAACTGGCTGGTATCAATGATGTTCTGTCAAAATGTATCGGTTCACGTACTCCGATCAACATGGTGCGCGCTACAATGACTGCTCTGCAGAATCTGAAGACTGTTGAACAGGTAGCTCGTCTCCGTGGAAAAAAGCCGGAAGAAATTCGCGGTTAATAGGAGGGAATAGACATGAAATTACATGAAATGCAATATACAGAAGGTGCACGTTCATCACGTAACCGTGTCGGACGCGGACAGGGATCTGGTAATGGTAAAACTTCCGGTAAGGGACAGAAGGGTCAGAAGGCTCGTTCCGGCGGAGGTGTACGTTTAGGATTCGAGGGTGGTCAGACACCGCTCGCAAGACGTTTGCCAAAACGCGGATTTACAAACTTCACCCGTAAAGAATACGCAATTGTGAACGTAGCGAGCTTGAATCGCTTCGAAGATGGTGAAGTGACTCCAGAGATGCTGATTGAAAGCGGTCTGGTTAAAAAAGAATTAGATGGTATCAAAATTTTAGGTCAGGGCGAATTAACTAAGAAATTGGTAGTGAAAGCTAACAAGTTCTCAAAGTCAGCTGTGACTGTAATTGAGCAGGCAGGCGGAAAAGCTGAGGTAATCTAATATGATAGCCACAGTAATCAGCATGTTCAAGAACAAGGAAATCCGTAAGCGAATCCTGTTCACCCTGCTCATGCTGTTTATCTTCCGTTTCGGTGCGGCAATCGTTGTACCGGGCGTGAATACGGCATCTCTGATGTCTGGTGTAAACAGTAATTCACTGTTGAATATGTTAAATCTGCTGGGTGGAGGTATGATCCAGCAGTTATCCATATTCTCAATGGGTGTGGGGCCATACATTACGGCATCCATCATCCTGCAGCTATTGTCCATGGATGTTATTCCATATCTGACCGAGCTGTCAAAAAGCGGTGCCTCCGGCAAAAAGGTAATTGATCGTTACACACGTTATCTGGCTGTGGTATTGGGCTTTGTACAGGGTCTGACAATGATGATAGCATTTAATCGTTCCTATAACATTATGCCAAATGCAGGCGTTGCCGATTATTTGTTTGTGGTAACCATCCTGTCAGCTGGTTCGATGTTCCTATTATGGGTCGGTGATCAGATTTCCATGAAGGGTATTGGAAATGGTGTATCCATTTTGATCTTTGCGGGAATCGTAGCACGTATGCCGTCTCAGTTCACTCAGGTGTTTCAGCAGATGACCGGCGGTAAAGCCGGCTGGACTGGCATTGCCATGTTCGCGGTTTATATCCTTGTCTATCTGTTGATTATTGTCGGCGTTGTGCTAATGCAGCTGGCGGAACGAAAGATTCCGATTCAGTATACATCCAGCACGGTGCAGACGAAGAAGAAGGACATGACCTACCTGCCGCTGAAGTTAAACTCAGCCAGTGTAATTCCCGTCATTTTCGCTTCTTCCGTGATGATTGCGCCGGCCACGATTGCCAGCTTCTTCACGCAAAACAGCTTTACGAAAGCACTGACGAATTTTACGGATATGACCAAGCCGGTCGGCTTGATCATCTACGTGATTCTGACCATTCTCTTTACGTTCTTCTATACCAAGCTGATGGTAGATCCGGAGAAAGTGGCTGAGAATCTGAATAAGTCAGGCACATATATTCCTGGTATTCGTCCGGGAACGGAAACAAAAGAATACATTAATCAAGTTCTGAATCGTTTAACGGTGCTGGGATCTCTGGCACTGGCCTTCATCGCTGCGATACCGTATCTGATGCCAATGGTTACCAATCTGCCAAAATCTATGGGACTAGGCGGAACCGGAATCATTATCGTTGTCGGTGTTGCCATGGAAACATGGAAGTCTTTGAAGGGTCAGCTGACACAGCGTTCCTACCGCGGATTCATTTCAAAAGCAGAGGGAAACTGATATGAACATTATGATTATGGGAGGACCTGGGGCCGGTAAAGGAACCATGTCTGCCAAGATTGTAGAACATTTCCAAGTCCATCACATCTCGACCGGCAACATCTTTCGTTCTGAGATCAGTAAGCAGACAGAGCTCGGACTGAAAGCTAAAAGCTATTCCGATCAGGGACTGCTTGTTCCGGATGAGGTAACCAATCCGATGGTCAAGAGCTTCTTAGAGAAACTCGATCTGGGTAATGGTTATCTCTTAGATGGATATCCGCGCACAACTGCTCAGGCAGAAGTATTCGATAAACTGACTGAAGGTACCGACCTGTCTGTAGACAAGGTGCTGGTACTGGAGTTGGATTTCGAAATTCTGAAGGAGCGGATCACCGGCCGCCGCATCTGTAAAAACTGTGATGAAATTTATCATATCAAGAACCATCCGTCAAAAACCGAAGGTATCTGTGATAAATGCGGCGGTGAACTGTATCAGCGCAAAGATGATACAATTGAAAGTCTGAGTGTTCGTCTTGATGAGTATAAGAAATCGACCGAGCCGGTTCTTGCTTATTATGAGGCAAAGGGACAGCTGGTACGAATCAATGCTGATCAGCCGATCGATAAAGTGTGGAGTGACGTATTGGAAGCCCTTGAGGCATAACCGATGGTCACAATCAAATCAGCTTCAGAATTAAATTATATGCGGGAGGCGGGACGGATTGTTGCGCTGGCTCACCAGGCGGTTGCCGCAAGCATTCGTCCAGGTATTTCCAGCCGCGAAATCAATGCGATCTGTGAGGATGTTATTCGCTCCTATGGAGCAACCCCATCCTTTAAAGGATTGTATGGATTTCCCGCTGCCACATGCATATCGATTAATTCCGTCTTGGTTCATGGTATCCCTGATGATACGATTCTGAACGAAGGCGATATCGTTTCAGTGGACATCGGAGCCTGTTACCGCGGGTATCACGGAGATTCTGCCTGGACGTATGGAGTCGGCGCGATATCGACTGCCGCGCAAAGCTTGCTCAAGGTGACAAAAGAATCGTTGTTTGCAGGTATGAAACAGGTAAAAGCAGGGAATCGTTTAACTGATATATCCCATGCAATCCAAGCGATTGTATATGAGTTCGGATACAGTATTCCACGCGACTTTTCAGGCCATGGTGTCGGTACCAGTGTTCACGAAGATCCTTCCGTACCAAATTTTGGGGCGGCAGGGCACGGCATTCTCTTGAAGGAGGGAATGACGCTGGCCATTGAGCCAATGGTGATCATGGGGCGACCACAAACCAGAACGCTGCATGACGGCTGGACCGTTGTCAGCAAGGATGGTTCGCTGTCAGCGCATTTCGAACACACGATTGCTGTCACCGCCGATGGGTATGAGATACTCACGACTTTAACCGATAAGGAGGAATATCCAGGTAATGGGTAAACAAGATGTTATTGAGATCGACGGAGTAGTTGAAGATACTCTGCCGAACGCAATGTTCAAAGTGAAATTAGCCAACGGACACACTATACTGGCTCACGTTTCTGGTAAAATCCGCATGCATTACATCCGCATTTTACCAGGGGATCGTGTTACTGTTGAAATTTCACCTTATGATTTAACACGTGGGCGCATTACATTCCGTCATAAGTAGGGCGGGATAAGGAGGAAAACGCATGAAAGTAAGACCATCTGTAAAACCTATATGCGATAAATGCCGCGTCATTAAACGTAAAGGCCGCGTCATGGTTATTTGTGAAAACCCGAAACACAAACAAAGACAGGGAAATTAATGGAGGTGTAATAGAGAATGGCTCGTATTGCAGGAGTAGATATCCCACGCGATAAACGTGTGGTTGTATCCTTAACTTATATTTATGGTATCGGACGTCAGACTGCTGAAGATATCCTGAAAACAACAGGCATCAGCGAAGACATCCGCGTAAAGGATCTGAGTGAAGATCAAGTAAATGCCATCCGTAATGAAGTAGATAAAATTAAAGTAGAAGGTGATTTACGCCGTGATGTTCAGTTGAACATCAAACGTCTGATGGAAATCGGATGCTACCGCGGAATTCGTCACCGTAAAGGTTTACCGGTTCGCGGTCAGCGCACCAAAACAAATGCCCGTACTCGCAAAGGTCCTAGACGTGCAGTAACTGGCAAGAAGAAATAAGAAGATAGGAGGAAGCAATCATGGCAAAAACAACCAAAGGCGGACACAAGCGTCGTGCCCGTAAGAATATAGCTCGTGGATGTGCACATGTTCATTCTACATTCAATAACACGATCGTAACGATCACGGATGAGAACGGTAACGCAATTGCATGGTCCAGTGCCGGAGCATTAGGATTCAAAGGTTCCCGTAAATCAACACCGTTCGCTGCACAGATGGCTGGTGAAGCCGCTGGTAAAGCCGCAGTTGATAACGGAATGAAGACAGTATCTGTTAACGTAAAAGGCCCAGGCCCAGGACGTGAAGCAGCTGTCAGAGCTCTGCAGGTTGCAGGATTAGAAATTACAATGATCAATGATGTAACTCCTATTCCTCACAACGGATGTCGTCCGCCAAAACGGCCACGTGGTTAATCATAAACTATACTGAGGAGGTATTTGTATGCAAAAATTCGAACGTGCAAATTTTGAAGTAAAAGAATACGTAGATTCAGAAAATTACGGAAAATTCGTTATCGGACCGCTCGAAAGAGGGTTTGGGACGACCATCGGTAATGCTCTGCGTCGGGTTCTGCTCTCCTCTTTGCCAGGTGGGGCCGTATTTTCTATAAAAATCGACGGTGTCTACCATGAATTTACCGCCATGCCGGGAATTGTAGAAGACGTGACGGCAATGATTCTGAATATCAAAAGTATAATTCTGGATATTCAGGATGATGAAGTGTATACACTGCGTATTTCCAAAAAGGGTCCTGGTGCTGTAACTGCCGGCGATATTATCTGCCCGGATGGCGTTAATGTGCTGAACCCGGATCTATACATCTGTACGATAGAAGAAGGCGGTTCTCTGGAAATGGAACTGCAGGCACGGATTGGTCGCGGATATGTAAGCTCCGATACCAATAAGTCTCTGTATCAGTCTCCAAATCAGCCATTGGGAACGATTTATACCGACTCTATTTATACACCGATTGAAAAGGCTGCCTATGTTTCTGAACCGACTCGCGTCGGTCAGGATGCTCAGTATGACAAGGTTGTACTGGAGATTTGGACAAACGGTTCAATCACCCCTCAGGAATCCGTAGCCCTCGCTGCGAAGATTCTGATTGATCATCTGGAGCTGTTGACAAATGTTCATGAGGCAGTCAATGATATGGATTCCGTCATGAAGGAAGCTCAGGGCGAAGTTCAGAACAAGGGTCTGGTTATGATGATTGAAGACTTAGACCTGTCAGTACGAAGCTATAACTGCTTGAAGCGTGCTGGTATTCAGACTGTTGAAGAGCTGACTCAGCGTACTGAAGACGAAATGATGAGAGTTAGAAACTTGGGTAAGAAATCACTCAAGGAAGTTAAAGATAAAATCTATGATCTGGGGCTCAGCTTCAAGTCATACGAGTAAAGTGTGAAGGAGGAACCTAACGAATGTGGAATCGTAAATTAGGACGTACTGCCGATCACCGTAAAGCAATGTTCCGTAACATGGCTACTTCTATTATTGCCAACGGACAAATTGAAACTACGGAAATGAAGGCAAAAGAACTGCGTACAGTAGTTGATGAATTAATTACTCTGGCAAAACGTGGAGATCTGCATGCTCGTCGTCAGGCAGCAAGCTTTGTTCGCGATGTCGTAGTTGATGAAGCAACCGGACAGACTGCTTTGCAGAAACTGTTCAATGAAATCGGACCAAAATATCAGGATCGTAATGGTGGTTATACACGTGTTATCAAAACACGCAACCGCCGCGGTGACAATGCCACGATGGCAATCATCGAGCTGGTATAATTCAAGGAACATAAAAAAATACGGGCAAGGAGCATGTGTCCGTATTTTTTTGTGGAAAAGGAATGAATGTGAAGCATGAACTGTATTTCAAAAGAGTTTCAGAAGATTTTATATGAATTATGATAAATACGCAGATATATATTATAATAAATACAACGATCAGGAGGATATGTATGGGTAAAAATTGGATGAAAATAGTAGGAATCTGTTTGCTGATTGGTGGATGCTCGTCATCCTCATCCTGGAATGGCTACACGGCAAAGCAAAGTGAACAGTTGAAGGCGGCAGGAATTGATCAAGAAACTGCGGAATCCTGCAAGAACCCTTCATCGCTTATTTCGATGAGTAAAGGAAAGATCATAAAGAAATATAGTAAGCAGTATTGCTCGGTGAATATGAGTAAAAGTTCGCCAAAGATCGTAAATGCGGTTTTGAAAGCAAACGGAAGCGCTGAGCAGGCAAAAGCATTTGGTGAAGTGAAATATGCATGGGAAGAAAATGCAGGCCGTTACGTTGCCTATGCGGGCAAGGAGAAGCAGGCGGAGGATATTGTGCTAAAGGTGAATATGAATCTGGATAAACCTTATTACACCGATGTGAAAACCATCTCTGATACGGATGATAGCACGATGCTGGTAAACAAATATCAAAAATTACCGGTGAATTATGAACCGAAGGATTTGGTAGAAACACCTGCCCCCTGTACGAATGAATATTCCTGCTTTCCTGATAAACAGTATATTGTCAAAGCGGCAGCTGTGCATTTTCAGCAGCTGATCGACGCAGCCGAGCAAAAAGGCTTTACAATAACTGCCATCGCTTCGCTTCGTGGATATCAGTATCAGGAGATGCTATATAACTATTACGCACAAGCTAACGGTGTGGAGTATGCCGATACGTATTATGCGCGCCCTGGTCAAAGTGAACATAATACTGGTCTGGCAGTTGATATTACGATCGATCATATGGATTATACAGAAATTGAAAAATCACCTCATTACGACTGGCTGCTGAAGCATATGGCAGATTATGGCTTTATTCTTCGCTATCCGAAGGATAAGGAAGATGTAACCGGCTTTGGTTATGAATCATGGCATCTGCGTTATGTAGGCAAACATGCCGCGAAATCAATCATGGATCAAGGGATTACCCTTGATGAGTATCATGCGATGAAAGTGAAGGAGTAAACATGAAAAAATTATGGATTCTAATATGCTGTGCATTACTGGCGGGATGTTCGTCCGCAAATGCGCCGAAGGATGAGAAAAAAGAAACAAAAAAAACATCTGAGAATACAGTTGTATCCTTTGTCGGTGTTGGAGATAATCTAATTCACGACTCCATCTATAAAGAAGCGGATAAACTGGATGGTGCCGATCAGGATGGACATTATGATTTTTCTGCCATGTATGAGAAAATCAAAAAGGATACCAAAAAGGCAGACTTAGCTTTTATCAATCAGGAAACAATTTTAGGCGGTGATGATCTGGGATTATCCGGTTATCCGACCTTTAATACACCAAGTGATGTAGCCAACGGAGTTGTGGATGCGGGATTCGATATCGTAAATACCGCAACCAATCACTGTTTGGACAAATTTCAAACCGGTATCAATAACAGCTCTGCGACTTGGGCTAAATACAAAGGTGTGATTGCGGCGGGTACCTATACCTCTCAAAAGGATCGTGATACAGTCCGGGTTATCAAGCGTAAAGGGATTCGCTTTTCCTTTCTGGCTTATACATACGGAACCAATGGTGTAGCTCCTGAATATGATTACAGCGTTGCTTATTTCGATGATGAGCAGATACGCAAGGATGTGGCCGCGGCTAAAAAAGTCAGTGACGTCGTCATTGTATCCGCTCACTGGGGTACGGAGAACATTCATGAAATCAATGATGAACAGAAGCACTATGCGCAATTGTTTGCCGATCTTGGGGTCGATGTTGTCATCGGTACTCACCCGCATGTCATTCAGCCGGTGGAATGGGTAAACAGCACGGATGGCACGAGCAAGACCTTAGTTGTGTATTCGCTTGGCAATTTCTTAAGCGGAATGCTGAGCGTAGACAATGTTGTTGGCGGCATGATTGGATTTGATTTTGTCAAAGATGCGAAAACGAAAAAGATTGCAGTGGAAAATGTAAAATGGACACCGATCGTTACACATTTTGACGGCGACGGCAACCCTGACAATATCATGGAAAGCCGCCATAACTACAAAGTGTACAAGGTAAGTGATTACTCTGATGAATTGGCACAGCGTCACGCATTAAACGGCTATGAGGGGCAAACCTTCAGCATGGATGTCATTCATCAGATAACCAATGCTTCAATCGATGCGAAGTTCTTAAAGTAGGTGACATATGGACATAATAAAACAGATGGAGATATATGCGAAGGAGAATCAGGTGCCGATTATGCAGGAGGAAGGCTTAGCTTTTCTGTTGGCCTATATTCAGGAACATCCGGTAACACGTATTTTAGAAATCGGTTCTGCTATCGGTTATTCAGCCATTCGCATGGCCATGGTAAGAGAAAATATCAAGGTAGTCAGTGTAGAACGAGATGAAGAACGGTATCAGCAGGCATTAGAAAATCGTAAAAAAGCAGGGCTGGATCAGCGGATCACATTTCATTTGGCCGACGCGCTGGAGTGGACCCCGGAAGGTATGTTCGATTTCATTTTTATTGATGCTGCTAAAGCTCAGTATATTCGCTTCTTTGAAAAATATAAACAGTATTTGAATCCATCGGGAGCGATCCTGACTGACAATCTGGGATTTCATGGTCTGGTTGACAGCCAAGCGGAAATTGCATCGCGAAATCTGCGAAGGTTGGTCAGAAAAATTCGTGAATACCGTTCGTTTTTAGAAGTGAATGAAGAGTTCACAACGATTTTTTATGAGTTTGGAGATGGGATAGCTCTCAGCACCCGCAAAAAGTAGCTTCCCTGTGTTAAGAATCATAAAATATGATACAATAGTAAAAAGAAAGTGGTGATGTAACATGAAAAAGACAATTCCATTATTAGCAGTACTGGGAAGTGCAGCAGCCTTTGCTGTTTATAAGCTGAAGCAGGAAGAAAAAAAGAAAATCATGGCTCTCGATCAGGATTTACTAGTGGATGAAACTTCCGCAGATGAAGAAGCGTGTGAAGCCTGTGATTGTGATGAAGAAGATGAAGAAGCAGATGCGTCGAAGCCCAAAGAAATAAAAGTGGAGACTGGAGAAAAACCGGTCTATTCACATTCGGAATATCCAAACGTGAGTGATGAAGAATACGATGATATCTCACACATGAATGAAGAAGCCATCGGAAAGCTTCATGAACAGGGTGATGTAAACGAAAATGAACGTCCGATTCAGCATACCGTGACGTTCAAAAATCAAGAAGATATGGAAAACTTTAAAAATAAAGTTGTCAACAAAGGTTTCGTTGTAACAAAGGGTGTATCTGACTTTGAATTGACGGTTCTGCATATTTCATCCATTGATTCGATCAAGCTTATGGAAAATGTGCTGTTTATTGCCGATCAAGCATATGCAAATCATGGCAGCTATAAAGGTTGGCAGAGTAAAATAAGCTATTAAAAAAGTAATTTAAAAAAAGTAGATTACCAGTGACTCTGAAAATTTATTTGAGGAGCACATTTCTATAAATCTACTTTTTTTATATCCTGTAAGAAAAGAATACTATTGAATTGTGAAGGTCTCTGATTTTAGGTTCTGATAATAGCGGCCTTCCACTGCGATAAACCGCAGAACACAATAATCCGGATCATCCACCCCCAGCGGATAATACAGAATATCTTTATCATGCCAAATTTCTTGCTTGAGCAGGGGGTCATGCAGCACCTCTACCGTTCCTTTCAGCATCACACCCCGATAAAAACGACGGTCACAAAAATACAGGCACGCCTTGGGATTTTTCTGATATTGGCCGACCCGCATCGATGAGGTATTAGTCGTCATGTAAAATGTGCGGATGCCATCACGCTTACGCGGAGCGAACATCGCTTTGGTATTCGGATATCCTGCTTCATCTACAGAGCTTACATAACAAATCGATTGCTTATCAATCAGGTTACCGATGGTTTTAACTGCATCTCTCATGTAATCACTCCTTTTCTTTAATTATAACAGTAATTGTATGCAGTAGGTATTATTACCCGGGAAAACATTGTATTAATTCCATAAATCAATATAATGGAATGGTAGGGATAGGAGGATAACATGCTAAAACAAAGATTAAATATTGCGACGTCATTGTTGTCCGGCCTGTTTTTCTGTATTATGGGAATCTGCTTCATGACCAATAAGCTTGAAATCTGGAACTGGCTCTACATAATGCTGGTTTGCGGTTTGCTTGGTATGATTGCAATTCGCTTTTTTAATATTATCGTGAATTATCATAAGGTGCATCACCGCATCCTGCAATTTTTGGATGTGATTGTATGGATCATTCTTTCGTGCTTTTCTCTGGCAGAGCCGAATTTATTTTATTCGCTGTTTCCCCGTATCATCGGAGCGTGGATTTTGCTTCATGCGATTGTTAAGGGAATTGTATTTACGGTAAAATGCCGTGATCATCTTCCAGGGAAGATGAATTCTTTTTTCTTTTTGGTTGTTGATCTTATCATGTCGTTTATCCTATTGTTCAAACCAACTCAGTATTATGAATTGATCTCTTACGGCATCGGTATTTATTTTTTGATTTACGGCGGGAAAAATCTTTTAGAATTTATACAGGATCTGCTGCCAGATGATTTCGGCAGTTCCCTCGGCAAAAAAATACAGCTGGCAATACCTCCTTGGATGGCAGCCATTGTCCCGGTTTGGCTGCTGCGGATGATTTTGAACAAGAGTGAGGATGACATTGCAAAGGAAGAATTCGATACCGTCAAAGCCGACATTCCGGTCGATTTGGAAATCATGATGCATCTGGCACCCGGAGGACCAGCAATGTTTGGACATATTGATTTAGTGTATCATGGAACCGTCATCTCCTATGGCTGTTACGATCCTCACGAACGCAGACTCTTTGGAACACTTGGCGATGGTGTTGTAATTGTCGCTCCGCGCGATGAATATCTAAGCAACTGTTTGGAAAATGAAAACAAAACACTGATTGTGTTCGGTATCGTATTAAACAGTAATCAGAAGCAGATCATAAATAATCGAGTGCTGGAGGTTTTTGGGAAATTTGTAGACTTTCAAAGTGATGAAGAACGCGATCAACAGGGACTGCCAATACTCGGGATCAAGGATGATTATATATCGCGGGTTACCCGCCGTGTACATAACGCGCATTTTTATAAAATCAATCAGGGAATTTTTAAGACTTTCTTTGTCTTATATACAAACTGTGTATCCTTTACCCTGCAAATTGTTCGGACAATTGGACTCGATCTGTTTGACATCAGCGGTATCGTTTCACCGGGAAGCTATTATGACTTTTTAAATCATGAGTTTATGCGGGATAAGAGCTTTGTGATTTCCCGTAAGGTTTATACAAAAAGGGATTTACCAGACCTGAAATCCCATATCGGACAGTAAGCGGTTTTGATTTGTCATCAAAACCGTTTCGTTGTATAATGGTAAAGCTTTGAGGTGATGAAATGGCGAAAATACAGGTATGTGATATCAGCTTTTCCTACGATAAAGAAACCAATGCGGTAGAGCACGTTTCTTTTCAGATCGAAGCAGGAAGCTATACTACGATCATTGGTCATAACGGCAGTGGAAAATCAACGATAGCGAAGCTGCTGATCGATCTATTAGAAAAAGACAGCGGGTCGATTATCGTAGACGGTATGGAATTGAATGATGAAAATATCTACACGATTCGTGATAAAATCGGGATTGTATTTCAAAATCCCGATAATCAGTTTATCGGTGCCACAGTGGCAGATGATATTGCTTTTGGTCTGGAGAATCATCAGGTGGCCAGCGAAGCCATGGAACAAATCATTCAAACGTATGCAAAACGGGTCAACATGAGTCGCTATTTGCTGAGTGAACCGACCCATCTGTCCGGTGGGCAAAAGCAGCGAGTCGCAATAGCCGGTGTGCTGGCGATGGCTCCGCAGATTATGATATTTGATGAGGCTACCAGTATGCTGGATCCGCAGGGGAAAGCTGAAATTAATGAAATGATTCAGTCTATTCACCGAGAAACTGGAATGACCATTATCTCCATCACCCATGATATTGAAGAAGTGAGCCACAGTGACCATGTGATCGTTATGGATCAAGGCCACATCGTTATGGATGGAAAGCCGGAGGACATATTATTGAGAGAAAAAGAGCTGGTTGCTTTAAAACTGGATATACCCTTTGCCCTCAAATTCACAAAGGGTCTGCAAAGGAAAGGAATTTCCTGCAGACTGTGTACAACTATGGAAGGAGCTGTGGAGGAAGTATGCCGATTACATTCAAAGAACTAAGCCATGAATACAATCTCGGCACTCCCTTTGCATATTTGGCGCTGGATCATGTATCACTCGCGATTCCAGAAGGGAAGGTTACCGCGATTATCGGTGAGACTGGTTCTGGAAAAACTACCCTGGTTCAGCATCTGAATGCACTGCTTCTGCCAACTGGCGGTGAGCTGGAAGTGGCGGGGCGTACCATCTCCAGCAATGAAAAGCCAAAGCATTTAAAAGCACTTCGCAAGGATGTAGGACTTGTCTTTCAGTTTCCCGAATACCAGCTGTTTGAAGAAACGATCATTAAGGATGTCTGTTTCGGGCCCAAGAATTTCGGAGTAGATGAGGAAACGGCTGTTCAACTTGCCGAAAAATATTTGCGTATCGTTGGTATTGATGAAAGTGATTTTCACAAGTCACCGTTTGATCTGTCAGGTGGACAGAAGCGCCGCGTTGCGATAGCCGGAATTTTGGCTATGGATCCGCAGGTTCTGGTATTAGATGAGCCAACGGCCGGCTTAGATCCACAGGGTGCCAAAGAAATGATGCAGTTGTTTAGTCGGCTGAACAAGGAATATGGAAAGACGGTTTTGATCGTTACGCATGACATGGAACATGTTTTGCATTATTGTGATGAAGTGATCGTAGTAGCTGACGGACATATCCGTGAACAATGCGAGGTTCACGAGTTTTTCCGCAGTGTGGAATTGCTGAAGGAATTGAAAATAAACCCACCTGCGGTTATCCGGCTGCGAGAGGAGCTGCGGGAAAAAGGATTTCAGATACCGGATGATATGATAGATGTTGAACAACTCATTGATGCGGTAGCGAGTGAGGTGAAGGGGCATGAATAATTTTGCTTTAGGAAAATACATGCCGCTTGATTCGATTATTCATCGTATGGATCCCCGAGCGAAAATCGGAGCGATGCTGCTGCTTATGGTGGCGATCTTTATTCCTGCCGGATATATCGGCTATGCAGTTATTGCGGTCTTGATTATTACAGCTGTATTCTTGTCAAAGCTGAGATTGAATTTTATCTGGCGTTCGGTAAAACCGATGATGTTTATGCTGTTGTTTTTGTGGATCATCAACGTACTGGTGCTGCGCACCGGTTATGTGATGTTTACGGTATTCGGATTCAAGGTGTATTCCGATGCGATCTTTCAAACCTTATTTATCATTATTCGGCTGCTGCTGATGATCATCGTGACAACGATTTTGACCGCGACGACGAAGCCTTTGGAGCTTACTCTGGGCATTGAGGATCTGTTGACACCCTTTAAGGTGATTCATGTACCGGCACACGAGATTGCGATGATGATATCCATTGCCCTGCGTTTTATTCCTACCTTGATTGAAGAAACAAATCGGATCATCAAGGCACAGACCTCGCGCGGGGTTGATCTTGATGAAGGGACATTAAAGGAGAAATTGATGGCAATTCTGGCATTGATTGTTCCGTTATTTGTCTCTGCATTTCAAAGAGCGGAAGAATTAGCAAATGCAATGGAGGCTCGCGGGTATATACCAAATCGTCCCCGTACTCGCTATAAACAGTTGGAAATGACCTTTAAAGATTATGTGCTGCTGCTTCTGTCAACATTGATTCTGATCTTGAATATCTGTATCTGGAAAGGATTTATCTGATGCGTTATAAAGCAACAGTCAGCTATGACGGAAGCTTGTATAGCGGTTGGCAGTCACAAATAAACGCGCATGGTATTCAAGAAGAAATTGAAAAAGCACTTGCGGTAATGCATCAGCGTCCGGTTGAAATAACGGCAGCCGGGCGTACTGACAGCGGTGTACACGCAGTCGGACAAGTGTTTCACTTCGACAGTGATTTGCAGTTGAATTCCGATCATTTCACCCGTGCCTTGAATAGTTTACTGCCGATCACCATCCGCATGCAGGAAGTCATTGCAGTATCAGAAACCTTTCACGCCCGCTTTGACTGCATCGGCAAACGATATGATTATTTCATAACGAATCGTAAAAACGATCCTTTTATCCAGAAGCGGATGAAAATTGATACGGCAAAGCTGGATGTTGCTTATATGCGATCCTGTGCAACTGTTTTTATCGGTACACATGATTTTACCTCTTTCACGAGCAGCCGGATCGATCCTCGCAAACCGCGGATCAAAACCGTTACATCCATTCAGATCCTTGAGGAAGATGGTTATCTGCGAATTATTTTTGAAGGAAAGGCATTCCTTCGTTATATGGTGAGAATGATGGCACAAACGTTGATCGAAGCCGGAAAGCACCATCTAAGTAAAGAACAGATTCAGCAAATGCTGGACGCAAAGGATAAGCATGCCTGTCGCTATAAAGCAGAAGCGTGCGGATTATATTTAATGGAAGTGAGATATGGAGGGGATACAAGTGAAAGCGAATTATCATACACATACCCGCCGCTGCATGCATGCAGTAGGCAGTGATGAAGATTACGTAAAAAGTGCTATTAAGAGCGGATTTGACGTGCTGGGTTTTTCTGATCATACGCCATGGAAGTATGAATCGGATTTCAAAGCCAATATGCGTATGCCGCTTTCACAATTTCAGGATTACTATCAAAGCATATCCTCTCTGCGTGAGAAATATAAGGATCAGATTGAAATTCTGATCGGTTTGGAATGTGAGTATTATCCGAAGTATATGGATTGGCTGAAGCAGTTTCTTAAGGATGAGAAAATCGATTATATTCTGTTCGGTAATCATTATCAGAAAACGGATGAAATTCATCGCTATTACGGGCGTATCTGCAAAGATGCAGAATCACTGAATGCTTATGTGGAGGATGCTATCGCCGGAATGGAAACGGGATTGTACAGTTATTTAGCGCATCCTGAGCTCTTTATGCGCTGCTATCCGAAGTTTGATGAAGCCTGTCGGGAAGCCTCCATCCACATTTGCGAAGCGGCCAAACGACTGCATATTCCGCTTGAATACAATTTGGCTGGTTTGGCGTATAATGAACAGATGCATACCGAAGAATATCCGCATCACTGCTTTTGGGAAATTGCGGCGGAAATGGAATGTGATGCGATTGTCGGCGTAGATGCCCATGATAATCAGGACTTAGAAAATTCAGGCCGCTGGCAGCGTGCGCATGAGTATTTGAATAGTCTGCACATGCATGTGCTGGATCATATTGAACCTCATTATTTCGGAAAATAAGGCAGAAATGCCTTTTTTTTCTGTTATGAAAACGCGCGGTTACCTTTGGATTTCTTTTATATGCAAGGGAATGAATGCATAAAAGAGTAAAACGATGGATTTTTTCTTAATTTCAGAGCATAATGTAGCTAAAGAAAAACGGAGGTAACAAGCAATGGATTTAAAAGCATTTTTTAAGCTGAGCTACGGATTATATGTAATCAGCAGCAGTGTAGGCGATCATAAAGCCGGATGTGTTGCCAATACGCTGAATCAGGTAACCAATGACCCTGCCCGCATGTCGGTAACGCTGAATAAAGATAATGACACCATGCAGACAATTGCAAAGAGCGGACGCTTTGCGGCGATCGTGTTAAGTGAATCGACAAATATGGAGCTCATTAAAACATTTGGTTTTCAATCTTCTAAGGATACGGATAAATTTTCAGGATACGATACCAAGATGGATGAACTAGGTTCACCATACATCACTGATCATGCAACAGCAAGATTCACTTGCAAAGTTGTGAATCAGATTGATTTGGGAACACACGTTATGTTTATCGGTGAAGTGGAAAGTGCAGAGGTACTCAGCGAAGAGCCGGTCATGACGTATGCGTATTATCATCAGGTGAAGAATGGTGCGACACCGAAGAATGCCCCAAGCTATCAAAAGGAAACAAAGAAGGTCGGTTGGCGCTGTACGATCTGCGGTTATATCTACGATGGTGATCCGCTTCCTGAGGATTATATCTGTCCGCTGTGCGGTGCTCCGGCAAGCGCATTCGAAAAATTATCATAAATACTGGCAACGCCAGTATTTTTTACAATCGAATTATATGAAGCTAGATCATGAATGTATATAAAATGGGGAATAAGAAGTGATTTCTAACCATTAAGAACAAAAATTATTGACACCACTATAAAAAACCTTTAAAATATTAAAAGGCACGTTTATGCCTTTGTAGCCCCGGAAACTACATTGGAAAGGAAAAAGATTATGCGCCAGACTACTTTTATAAAACCTGCTGAAGTACAGCGTACTTGGTACGTTGTTGATGGAGCAGGAAAAAACTTAGGTCGTATTGCTACAGAAGTAGCATCGGTTTTACGTGGTAAAAACAAACCGACATATACACCGAACGTCGACTGTGGAGATTATGTTATCATTTTAAATGCTGACAAAATTGAACTGACAGGAAACAAATTTGAGAATAAAAAATATTATTCACACTCTATGTATCCAGGCGGACTGCGTGTTCGTACAGCACGCACTATGAAGGACAAATATACGGTTGAATGGGTTGAAAAAGCTGTTTACGGTATGCTTCCTCATACAAGACTTGGAAATGTACAGCGTAGACATCTGTTTGTTTATACAGGTACAGAGCATCCGCATGCAGCACAGAAACCAGTTGAACTGGTTATCAAAGGTTAGGAGGAATAAGAGATGGCAGCTAAGAAAAATACAGTTACTTACAACGGCACAGGTCGCCGTAAAACATCAGTTGCTCGTGTCTTTATGACTCCGGGTAAAGGAAATATCGTTGTAAACGGTAAAACACTTGAAGAATACTTACCACTGGAAACTCTGCGTATGGTTGTTCGTTCACCGCTTGAACTGACCGAAACTCTTGGCCAGTTTGACATTAAGATTAATGTCCAGGGCGGAGGATACACCGGACAGGCAGGTGCGATGCGCCATGGTATCACAAGAGCATTGATGGAAGCAAGCGCTGATTACCGTCCTGCGTTGAAAGCAGCTGGATTCGTTACCAGAGATCCACGTGCGAAAGAGCGTAAAAAGTACGGTCTCAAAGCAGCTCGTCGCGCTCCGCAGTTCAGCAAGCGATAATCGACTGCTCAGACTATATCAAAATGGTTCAAAAACCCCGGAAAATCAAGGTTTTCCGGGGTTTTCTTATACCTAAATGGGCTGATATGGTTTGACCAAATTTGACAAAACGAGAGCCGTTTTCACCCAATTTTTAGTGGTCCGCAAGTGGTTAACCGGCCAAAAAGGGGGTAAAAAGAGGGTCAAGTGGTTCCCAAAGTGGTTAACCGAGAGCCGATTTGGGGGGTGTTTTGGGGGCGCTTTTCAGCCCTCCTTCCCCTCGTTTTTTTGGCTGTGGCAGTTTGGCATAGTTTGAGCTAATTTGAATAATTGAATATGAATTTGATGTAGCACACAGATCACATAAATGACTGGGTGCTTTTTTCATTTCAGGAACTCGTATTCCGGCGATAGAAAGAGCCGTCACTTCACTTTTTATTTTGGAGTGGCGGCTTTTTCTATTTCCAGAAGCAACAGCAACAATTAGAAATGAGGTGAAGTTAATGAACACGCAAATCATTGCCATTGCCAACCAGAAAGGCGGCGTTGGCAAGACAACGACCTGTGCCAACTTGGGAATCGGGCTGGCGCAGGCCGGAAAGAAAGTCCTGCTGATCGACGGGGACCCGCAAGGGAGCCTGACAATCAGCCTGGGCCATCCCCAGCCGGACAAGCTGCCCTTTACGCTGTCGGACGCTATGGGGCGTATCCTGATGGATGAGCCGCTTCGTCCCGGCGAGGGTATCCTGCACCACCCAGAGGGTGTAGACCTGATGCCTGCGGACATCCAGTTATCCGGTATGGAAGTATCCCTGGTAAACGCCATGAGTCGCGAGACTATCTTGCGGCAATATCTGGACACGCTGAAGGGGCAATACTCCCATATCCTCATCGACTGCCAGCCCTCCCTGGGTATGCTCACAGTCAATGCGCTGGCCGCTGCGAACAGGATCATCATTCCCGTTCAGGCGGAGTATCTGCCCGCCAAAGGGCTGGAACAGCTGCTCTCCACGGTAAACAAGGTAAAGCGGCAGATCAACCCCAAGCTCCAGATAGACGGTATCCTGCTGACGATGGTGGATAGCCGAACCAACTTTGCCAAAGAGATCTCCGCGCTCCTGCGTGAGACCTATGGCAGCAAGATCAAAGTATTCGGCACAGAGATTCCCCACTCTGTCCGGGCTAAGGAAATTAGCGCTGAGGGAAAAAGTATTTTTGCCCATGATCCCGGTGGCAAGGTGGCAGAGGGGTATCGAAATCTGATGAAGGAGGTGTTGAAACTTGAAAAGCAGCGCGAAAAAAATAGAGCTGGTCTCGGTAGATGATCTGTTCTCCACCGAAGAAGTCCGTCAGGATGCAAAGCTGGAAAAGATTCAGGAGATTCCGCTGTCTGAACTGCATCCCTTTAAGAACCACCCATTCAAAGTCAAGGATGACGAAGCCATGATGGAGACCGCTGACAGTATCAAGCAGTATGGCGTTCTGGTTCCGGCGATTGCTCGACCGGACCCGGAGGGCGGTTATGAGCTGGTAGCCGGACACAGGCGGCACAGAGCCAGTGAGCTGGCAGACAAGGAGACCATGCCGGTCATTGTTCGGGATTTGGATGATGATGCCGCCACGATCATTATGGTTGACAGCAATCTGCAACGAGAAAGCCTGCTTCCCAGTGAAAGGGCCTTTGCCTATAAGATGAAACTGGATGCCATTAAGCACCAAGGAGCCAGGACGGATTTAACCTCGGCCCAAGTTGGGCCGAAGTTGACTGCGGCAGAAAAAATCGCGGAGAACAGTCCAGATAGCAAATCACAGATTAAAAGATTTATCCGTCTGACCGAGCTGATTCCCGAACTGCTGGACATGGTGGATGAAAAGAAAATTGCCTTAAATCCTGCTTATGAGCTGTCCTTCCTCAAAAAAGAGGAACAGAGAGATTTGCTGGATGCAATGGACAGCGAACAGGCTACCCCTTCTCTTTCTCAAGCCCAGCGGCTCAAGAAATACAGTCAGGAGGGGCATCTGACCCTCGATATGATGCGTGTCATCATGGGTGAGGAAAAGAAAAGCGATCTGGACCGAGTGACATTTACCTCTGACACCTTGCGGAAGTATTTCCCTAAAAGCTATACGCCCCAGCGGATGCAGGACACTATCATCAAGCTGCTGGAGGCATGGCAGAAAAAGCGTCAGAGAGACCAGGAACGATGAAAGGAGCCGCCTATGAGGGATATTTCAGCCCGTGAGCTGAAAGGACATAACATTCTTGCCGTAGAGAGGTTTTGGGATAACACCCGCTGGATGATTGAGTTTTCCGTCCTGCGTCCCAGCACAGCTTACGGTAGCCCCGGAGAGGAAATACGACTGTTTTTGACTGAGGACGGGTATCGGGCCGCCCTGCAAAGCCAGCAGCGTCGGGAGATCAAGATCAAGCGTTACGCTCGTGTGATTGAGGGACATATCCTCGATTTCAAACCGGGAAAACACCGCCGCCACTCATAAACAAATCATTACTGCGAAAGGAAAGGATTGAAATGTGTACTGTAAAGGAAATCCGGGAAGCAATCCGGGAGGATTGCCATTCCCAGCATGGTATGGAATTTATAGAGATTGACCGTGTTCTGCAAACTCTGCCATTCTCTCAGGGAAATGACCTGTTGGACAGACCGCCCATTCCCAAGCGCCCCTACCGGCGCAGAAAAAGTGAACAAAACAGCTGACTGCCACAATTCTTTTTACAGGATTGTGGCTTTTTTCATACCCTGAGAAATTTGGAAGGAGTGAGGTCAATGGCCGTATTTCGCATTGAACGAACCAGAGATTATACCGTGATGAGCAATCACCATTTACGCAACGGGAAACTGTCCCTGAAAGCCAAGGGGCTGCTTTCCATGATGCTGTCCTTACCGGAGGACTGGAACTATACCACCAGAGGGCTTGCCGCCATCTGCAAAGAGGGCGTGGACGCTATCGGCGGCGCGCTGCGGGAGCTGGAAACTGCCGGGTACATTGTCCGCCATCAGCTGCGAGACCGGCAGGGTCGGATCAGCGATACCGAGTATGTTATCTACGAGCAACCACAGCCGAAGAACCCGGATACGCCCCAGCCGGATACGGCTTCACCAGATACGGAAAACCCGGATATGGTAAAACCGGATACGGAAAAGCCCGCAGAATTAAATATAGAGAAATCAAATACAGAAAAAACAATTACTTATGGATCAAGTACCGATTCTATTCCCTTCCGGGAGCCAGCGGCAGCACAGCTGCCGGAACGGAAAGGAAGGGATGCGATGTCTGTCTCAGAGATGGAAAGTTATCGGGATTTGATTCTGGAGAACATCGAGTATGACCACCTGTGCCGGGAGTTTACCACCTATCGGGAGGACCTGGACGAGATTGTGGAGCTGATGGTGGAGACCGTCTGCGCCAAGCGGAAAACCACCCGGATCGCTGGCAGCGACTTCCCCCATGAGGTGGTCCGCTCCCGTTTTTTGAAGCTGGATTGCTCCCACATCGAGTTTGTCATGGAATGCCTGCGGAACAATACCACCGAAATCCGCAACATGAAGCAGTATCTGCTTGCGGTGCTGTTTAATGCGCCGACCACGATCAGCAACCACTACACCGCACAAGTTAACCACGATATGTACGCAGGCGGCTGGTAAACAGCCGCTTTTCTGCTGCCCGAAAACACCGGGAGAAAGGATTTTGCCATGAAACGACCTCTTGCCTACATTACGGCTCCCTGGAGCAACAGCCAGTATGAGAACGCCGAGAACGCTGCGGCCTACTGCCGTCAGGTGTACGATGCCGGGTATTCGCCCATCTGCCCGGTGCTGTTCCTGCCTACCTTCCTCAAAGACGAGATTCCCCAGGAACACAAGGACGGGCTGGATATGGCGCGGGACTACCTGCGCCGGTCCCATGTGCTGGTGGTCTGCGGCCACGGCATCGACGAGACCGTGAAGAATGACATTGCCACCGCCGAGCGCCTGCGGATCACCGCCACCACCCTGGACGGTATCCTGGCCGTGAAGGGCCAGGGACGCGGGAAAGGAGGCGCACGCCATGCCTGAGCGTAAGACCGTGGGCCAGCTGATGGAGGAAATGCGCCTCAAAGCCGGGGCGCAGAACTACCACGGCCATGAGTACATGGATTTGGAGCGGTTTGCCGAGGACACCCGGCACATGATTATCTTCGATGTGCTGACCGACGATTCCCCGGTGGACTGGAAAGGTGAACGAACCCGCCTGTTTCTGACGGAGGCCGGATACCAGAAAAGCCTGGAGAACCAGGAAAAGGGCCACATCAAGATTCTCAGCCATGCCAAAGTGCGCCAGGGTCATCTGTACTATGAACGCTCCGACCAGCTGCGCTGAAAGGAGCCTGCCATGCTGAAATACCTGCTGCGGCGGCTGGTGGTCCCGCCTTAGTATCAAGTGCCACCCCTGCAAAATCCGTGGAAAGGAGGCGATGACCTATGCAGGAGGAAGTGGAAAACAGGACTTTGACGCTGGTAGTCAGCGGAACAAAGTTTACCGGGCGGTTGATGAAAGCCGCCATCACCAAGTACCTTGCCCACCGCAAGGAAAAGAAGCTGCAAAAGCAGAGAAGCCGTGATGCGCCTGTGAAGCCCCAGGGCAAGCAGACGGTGAAACAGCTGATTGGTCAAAACCAAGGGGTTTCCAACATTGAGATCACCGACCCCTCCATCAAGGAGTTTGAGAAGATCGCCCGGAAATACGGCGTGGACTATGCGGTGAAGAAGGACCGCAGCAGCTCCCCACCCAAGTACCTGATCTTTTTCAAGGGTCGGGACGCGGATGCCCTGACCGCTGCTTTTACCGAGTACACCGGGAAAAAGGTCAGGAAGGCGGAGAAATCCGAGCGTCCGTCTGTGTTGGCAAAGTTGAGCCAGTTCAAAGAGCTGGTGAAACACGCCGTCGTGGACCGGAACAAGCGGAAGGAGCTGGAACGATGAAAAAGCAGCTGAACATCAAAAAGCTCATTTTGCTGAACCTGCCGTATATCCTGATGGGGCTTTTCTCCACCAACTTCGGTGAAGCGTGGCGGATGGCCGTGGGTGCGGACGCTTCGGCAAAAATGCTCTCGTTCTTCTCCACGCTGCCGGTGGCGCTGACCAGCTGGTGGCCCAGCCTGCACTCGCTGGACCTGCTGGTGGGCCTGTGCTGCGGCGGCGGCCTGCGGCTGGCTGTGTACCTGAAAAGCAAGAACGCCAAGAAGTACAGGCACGGCATTGAATACGGTTCGGCCTGCTGGGGAACCCGTGAGGATATTGCACCTTACGTTGATCCTGTATTTCAGAACAACGTGATTCTGACGAAAACAGAGAGCCTGACAATGAACAGCCGCCCCAAGGACCCCAAGACCGCCAGAAACAAAAATGTGCTGGTGATCGGCGGCTCCGGTTCCGGTAAGACCCGATTCTGGCTGAAACCCAACCTGATGCAGATGCACAGTTCCTATGTTGTGACGGACCCGAAAGGAACAATTCTTGTGGAGTGCGGAAAAATGCTCCAGCGGGGCGCACCCAAGCTGGGGAAAGACGGAAAGCCTATGAAGGATAAGCACGGCAAGGTCATTTATGAGCCGTACCGAATCAAGGTCCTAAATACCATCAACTTCAAGAAGTCCATGCACTATAACCCTTTCGCCTATATCCATAGCGAAAAGGACATCTTGAAGCTGGTAACAACGCTGATCGCTAATACCAAAGGTGAAGGCAAGGCCGGAGACGATTTCTGGGTAAAAGCAGAAACCTTGTTGTACTGCGCGCTTATTGGCTATATCCATTATGAGGCTCCGGTGGAGGAACAAAACTTCTCCACCCTCATTGAGTTCATCAACGCCATGGAAGTCCGTGAGGATGACGAGGAGTTCAAAAACCCCGTAGACCTGATGTTTGATGCACTGGAAGCCGAGAAGCCAAACCACTTTGCGGTGCGCCAGTATAAGAAATATAAGCTGGCCGCTGGAAAAACAGCCAAGTCGATTTTGATTTCCTGCGGCGCTCGCCTTGCCGTGTTCGACATTGCAGAGTTGCGTGAGGTCACGGCTTATGATGAGCTGGAGCTGGATACTCTGGGAGACAGGAAAACTGCTCTGTTCCTCATTATGAGTGATACGGATGACAGCTTTAACTTCCTGATCTCCATGTGTTATACCCAGCTTTTCAATCTGCTCTGCGAAAAAGCCGACGATGTGTATGGCGGCAGGCTTCCGGTTCATGTGCGCTGTTTGATTGATGAGTGTGCTAACATCGGGCAGATTCCGAAACTGGAAAAGCTGGTGGCCACCATCCGAAGCCGTGAGATCTCTGCCTGTCTGGTGTTGCAGGCACAGAGTCAGCTCAAGGCGATCTATAAGGATAACGCAGATACCATCATCGGCAACATGGATACATCCATCTTCCTGGGCGGTAAAGAGCCGACTACCCTCAAAGAGTTGGCTGCCGTGCTGGGAAAGGAAACCATCGACACCGTGCGCCCAGATAGGGCGTTGAGCAAAGTAGTGTAAGGCACTACCCCGTAAGATAACACGGGAAACAACCTGCCTAACCGAAAGGCGAAAGCTGAAACGGGAACACAGCACGGCAGGAAAGCAGTAAGTCACCTAAAGATAACTTGGTGCGACTGAACTGCAATGTTAAGTGGATATGAGGCTTAAGTTGGGTTTACTGAACGCAAGTTTCTAATTTCTGTTATCGGTCAGACGGAGGAAAGTATCTGTAACCTCTGGCACACTGGCGATTGGTTATAGGTGTCAATCAATCGGTTATCAAAAACGGTGTGCAATCTGTAGGAGAACCTATGGCAAGGAAACGAAAGCGGAGACCGACAATCCACATTTGCCTATGCTCAACGCTAACTGGGGATGCCCTAAACAGGAACGCCAACCGAAGGAGGTGAAAATTCGGCTATGGCTGTAGAGCCTGAAAATCCTGCATGGGCACGGAACGCCCGTAGTAGTCCGAGAGGGGTAATGACCCTCACATGGCGAAGGGGCGTAGTTATTGTGTACTAAAAGAAAAGTTGATTAGGGAGGAAAACCTCAAAATGCAACCAACAACCGAAATTTTAGCAAGAATCAGTAGAAACTCACTCGCAAATAAAGATGAAATTTTTACCAGACTGTATCGCTATATGCTGAGGCCAGACCTGTATTTTCTGGCATATAAAAATCTGTATGCCAACAGTGGTGCCGCAACTAAGGGTGCAAACGATGACACGGCAGATGGATTCAGCGAAGCCAAAATCGCAAATATCATCCAAAGGCTCGCTGATGAAACCTACCAGCCCACACCCGCCAGAAGAACCTATATCCAGAAGAAGAACAATCCCAAGAAAAAGCGACCTCTGGGAATCCCGACATTCACAGATAAGCTGGTACAGGAAGTTCTGCGGATGGTTCTCGAAGCGGTGTATGAGCCTGTTTTCTTGCCAGTTTCCCATGGATTCAGACCCAAAAGGAGCTGCCATACCGCACTGAAATCCTTAAAAATGGAGTTCAATGGTATGCGTTGGTTCGTGGAGGGTGACATCAAAGGGTGCTTTGACAATATCGACCACAGCGTTCTTGTAGGCTTGATTCATAGTAAAATCAAGGATGCCCGGTTGATAAAGCTGATTTACAAATTTCTAAAGGCTGGATATTTGGAGGATTGGAAATATCACAAAACCTACAGTGGTACTCCACAGGGCGGTATCATTTCTCCGCTCCTTGCTAACATCTATCTGCATGAGCTGGACAAATTTGTAATGAAGCTGAAAAGCGAATTTGATACCCATGGGCAAGAACCTGTCAGGACAGAATATCGCCTCCTAAGCAATGACCTCCAGAAACTTTCCTATCACATCGGCAGACGCACCGGGGCAGAAAGAGAACAACTGCTTTCCGAATACAACGAAAAGCGGAAGCTCATGCTGAAAATGCCCTGTACAGCTCAGACAAAAAAGTGCATCAAGTATATCCGCTATGCGGATGACTTTATTCTCGGTGTGAAAGGAAGTCAAGAGGACTGCCAGTGGATAAAGAGTAAACTTTCTGAGTTTATCCGTGAAACCTTAAAGATGGAACTCAGCGAAGAAAAAACACTCATCACTCACAGCAGCGAAAGGGCAAGATTTTTGGGGTATGATGTTCGTGTTCGCAGAAGCAGCATTATCAAGCATGGTGGGCCAGGCAAAAAGACAAAACGCACCCTCAACAATTCCTGTGAACTGTCTATCCCATTCGATGATAAGATTCACAGCTTCATTTTCGCCAAGGAAATTGCGATACAGAAACCGGATGGGAAACTCATGCCTGTCCGCCGTAAATCTCTTTTGCGACTCACAGATTTGGAAATCGTTTCTGCCTACAATGCGGAACTGCGGGGAATCTGCAACTACTATGGAATTGCCAGCAATTTTTATAAACTGTGCTACTTTTCCTATCTCATGGAATACAGTTGCCTCAAAACCCTCGCAAGTAAGCATAAATGCACCATAGCCAAGGTGGTTGAGAAATTCAAAGACCACTACGGAGAATGGGGAATCCCCTACGAAACCAAAACGGGGCAAAAACGATGCTATTTTGCAAAATACTCCGATTGCAAGGATAAGGCCAATCCGACGGACATCGTATGCAATGCTGCGGTGGAGTACGGATATTCCCGAACAGCCTTGGAGCAGAGATTGAAAGCAAAGGTCTGTGAGCTATGCGGTACGACCGAGAGCGATTGTTACGAAGTTCACCATGTCAACAAGCTCAAAAACCTTAAGGGCAAGCAGGCATGGGAGGTTGCAATGATTGCAAAACGGCGTAAAACGCTGGTTGTGTGCAAAAAATGCCATGTTGCAATCCACAACCAGTGAGTAACTGCTGACCGAACGATAACAGAGCCGGATACATTGAGAGATGTAAGTCCGGTTCCCGGAGAGGGTGGTGCGAACCTACCATAGTAATATGGCAAGGCGGTGCCTCCCTACTCCACTACAACACCGGAGAGAGCCGTGGGAGGGAAACCTCCCATTCACTCAACTATCAAAAATTGGGGAAAGAGCTGATGAGCCAGGATGAGCTTGCTGTTATGGATGGAGGCAAGTGTATCCTCCAGCTGCGCGGTGTGCGTCCTTTCCTTTCGGATAAGTACGACATCACCAAGCACCCCAATTTCAAGTACACTGCCGACGCGGATGATAAGAACGCTTTTGACATTGAAGCATTCTTGTCTGCAAGGCTGAAACTCAAGCCCAATGAGGTCTGCGATGTATATGAAGTAGACACAAAGGGCGCTTAATTTCGTTCCGCTTTAGAAGGGAGTGATCTTATCTATTCGCCGCACTTGCCCTCTATGGGCCATTGGCGTACAAAGCGGACAATCGCGAGAAAAAATAATGAAAAAGGAGGACAGCCGGAATCATGCCCCCGGAAACCGGGCGGCAGATTGTTCCGGCTTTTGTATGCCTATGAAACATGACAAACCTATTTTTTAATCAGATTCCGGCTAACAAACTATATGGCATTTTTTGAACAGGCAATCACCGTTCTTCAGACCCTCGTTATCGCGCTCGGTGCCGGTCTCGGTATCTGGGGCGTTATCAACCTGCTGGAAGGTTACGGCAACGACAACCCCGGCGCCAAGAGCCAGGGCATGAAGCAGCTCATGGCCGGTGCTGGTGTAGCCGTGGTAGGCATGATCCTTGTACCTCTGCTCTCCGGGCTTTTCTCTGTCTAAGCGTCTCCGTATGAAATCCTTGCCGCTCCCGCAGTTTTGCGGGGGCGGCGGAAAGGAGGTTGACACCGTATGGATTTCTTACTTGAAGCCCTGACAAATTGGCTGAAAGAAATGCTGGTGGGCGGCATTATGAGCAACCTTTCGGGGATGTTTGACAGTGTAAATCAGCAGGTCGCGGATATATCCGTACAGGTAGGCCAGACCCCACAGGGATGGAATGGCAATATTTTCAGCATGATTGAGAATCTGTCCAACTCCATCATGGTGCCGATTGCAGGCGTGATCCTGGCTATCGTGATGACCGTAGACCTGATCCAGATGATCGCAGACAAGAACAACCTGCATGATGTGGACACCTGGATGATTTTCAAGTGGGTGTTCAAATCAGCCGCTGCCATCCTCATTGTCACAAACACATGGAATATCGTGATGGGCGTCTTTGATATGGCGCAGAGCGTAGTGGCGCAGGCGGCAGGGGTTATCAATTCGGATGCGTCCATTGACATTTCCTCAGTTATGACCGATCTGGAACCGAGGCTGATGGAAATGGATCTGGGACCGCTGTTCGGACTGTGGTTCCAATCCCTCTTTATTGGCATTACTATGTGGGCGTTATATATCTGTATCTTTATCGTTATTTATGGCCGTATGATCGAAATCTACCTTGTGACTTCGGTGGCTCCCGTTCCAATGGCTGCAATGATGGGTAAAGAATGGGGCGGTATGGGCCAGAATTATCTCCGATCCCTGCTGGCGCTGGGCTTTCAGGCGTTTCTCATTATCGTCTGCGTGGCAATTTATGCTGTGCTGGTGCAGAACATCGCTCTGGAAGATGACATCATCATGGCAATCTGGAGCTGCGTGGGCTACACCGTACTGCTATGTTTTACGCTGTTCAAAACCGGCAGTCTCGCCAAATCAGTCTTTCAGGCGCACTAAAACGGAAGGAGGTTTCCACATTGGCTTATGTACCCGTACCCAAGGACTTAACAAAAGTCAAAACAAAGGTCATGTTCAATCTGACCAAGCGGCAGCTTATCTGCTTCACGGGCGGAGCGCTTATTGGCGTACCGCTTTTCTTTTTGCTCAGAAAACCTACCGGAAACAGTGTAGCGGCTATGTGTATGATGCTGGTTATGCTGCCATTCTTTATGATGGCTATGTACGAAAAGCATGGACAGCCCCTGGAAAAGATCGTGGGCAACATTCTCAAAGTAGCTGTGATCCGTCCCAAGCAGCGTCCCTACCAGACCAATAACTTTTATGCCGTATTAAAGCGGCAGGAAATGCTCGATAAGGAGGTGTATGACATTGTTCACCGCAATAAAAAAATGGCTGCATCGGATGTTCGGGAAAACCGAGGAAAAAACTGTGCAGCCGGTAAAGACAAAGAAAAAGCTGTCCCGCGCCGATAAGAAGCAGATCGAAGCGGCCATTGTCCGCGCCAACCGCACGGACAAAAAAGGAAAATCTGCGCAGGACAGTATCCCTTATGAACGGATGTGGCCGGACGGAATCTGCCGCATATCGGACAGCCACTACACAAAGACCATTCAGTTTCAGGACATCAACTATCAGCTCTCCCAAAACGAAGATAAGACGGCAATCTTTGAGGGTTGGTGTGATTTCCTCAATTATTTTGACAGCTCGATTCATTTCCAGCTGTCTTTTTTGAACCTTGCGGCATCGGAGGAGACCTTTGCTAACTCCATTTCCATCCCGCCCCAGAGGGATGCCTTTGACAGTATCCGCGAGGAATACACCACAATGCTGCAAAATCAGCTGGCCAGAGGTAACAACGGTCTCATCAAGACCAAATACCTGACTTTTGGTATCGACGCAGACAGCATCAAAGCTGCCAAGCCCCGTCTGGAGCGTATTGAGACCGATATACTTAATAACTTCAAGCGTCTTGGTGTAGCTGCCAGAACGCTGGACGGTAAAGAAAGGCTTTCTCAGCTTCATGCAGTATTCCACATGGACGAACAGCTCCCATTTCAGTTTGAATGGGACTGGCTGGCCCCTTCCGGTCTGTCCACAAAGGATTTTATTGCACCAAGCTCCTTTGAGTTCCGCACCGGCAAGCAGTTCCGTATGGGCAAGAAATACGGGGCTGTTTCTTTTTTGCAGATTCTCGCACCGGAGCTGAATGACCGTCTGCTGGCTGATTTTCTGGATATGGAAAGCTCGCTCATTGTGAGTATGCACATTCAGTCGGTGGATCAGGTGAAAGCCATCAAAACGGTAAAGCGCAAGATTACCGACCTTGACCGCAGTAAGATTGAGGAACAGAAAAAAGCGGTCCGCGCCGGATATGACATGGACATCATTCCCTCTGACCTTGCCACATACGGCAGTGAAGCGAAAAAACTCTTGCAGGATTTGCAGAGCCGCAACGAGAGAATGTTCCTTTTGACCTTTCTGGTGCTGAACACAGCGGACAATCCCCGTCAGCTTGGCAACAACATTTTCCAGGCAGGCTCCATTGCCCAGAAGTATAACTGTCAGCTGACCAGGCTGGACTTCCAGCAAGAAGAAGGGCTGATGAGCTGTCTGCCCCTGGGACTCAATCAGATCGAGATCCAGCGAGGACTGACCACCAGTTCTACGGCCATCTTTGTACCGTTCACCACACAGGAATTATTCCAGAACGGCAAAGAAGCTCTGTACTACGGCATCAACGCCCTGTCCAACAATCTCATCATGGTGGATCGAAAGCTGCTGAAAAACCCCAACGGCTTGATTTTGGGTACGCCGGGTTCCGGTAAGTCCTTCAGCGCAAAACGAGAAATCGCAAACTGCTTTTTGCTTACCAGTGATGATGTTATCATTTGTGACCCGGAAGCGGAGTATGCACCTCTGGTGGAGCGTCTGCATGGGCAGGTCATCAAGATCTCGCCTACCTCCACCAACTACATCAATCCGATGGACCTGAACCTGGACTACTCGGATGATGAAAGCCCGCTGTCCCTCAAGTCTGACTTTATTCTCAGCTTGTGTGAGCTGATCGTGGGCGGTAAGGAGGGCTTGCAGCCGGTGCAGAAAACCATCATCGACCGCTGTGTGCGTCTGGTCTATCAGACTTACCTCAATGACCCGCGCCCGGAGAATATGCCCATACTGGAGGATCTGTATAACCTGCTTCGGGAACAGGAGGAAAAGGAAGCTCAGTATATCGCTACGGCCCTTGAAATCTATGTAACCGGCTCCCTCAATGTGTTCAACCACCAGAGCAATGTGGACATCAACAACCGCATTGTCTGCTATGACATCAAGGAACTGGGCAAGCAGCTTAAGAAAATCGGTATGCTGGTGGTACAGGATCAGGTGTGGAACCGTGTTACCATTAACCGTGCCGCCCACAAGTCCACCCGTTACTATATCGACGAGATGCACCTGCTTTTGAAGGAGGAACAGACCGCTGCCTATACGGTGGAAATCTGGAAGCGATTCCGTAAATGGGGCGGTATTCCGACAGGTATTACCCAGAATGTCAAAGACCTTTTGAGCAGCCGCGAGGTAGAGAACATCTTTGAAAACTCCGACTTCGTGTATATGCTCAACCAGGCAGGCGGAGACCGTCAGATACTTGCCAAGCAGCTGGGCATTTCCACACACCAGCTTAGCTATGTGACCCACTCCGGTGAGGGCGAGGGCCTGCTGTTCTATGGCTCCACAATTCTGCCTTTCGTGGACCACTTCCCGAAGAATACCGAGCTGTACCGCATTATGACCACCAAACCCCAGGAACTGAAAAAGGAGGATGAATGATGATGAACCCCAACATTTTGAATCAAAACCCGTTGATGTTTTTTGACAGGGCGGTAAATGCCCAGCGCAGCCAGCTGCTTACGGTCATGGCCGATGCGGTAAGTGAGTGCCGCACGGCGGCAGATCAGGCAGCCGAACTGAATGAGACCGGTCAGGTGGGGCTGCTCCGTCTGGCAGAGGTCTGGAGCACCATCCGTGCCAAGGAAGGTATGAGTGGTCTGGTTCTGGAAGGAACCGAAGCGAAAATCCTGTCCGATGTGGTGGCACAGTTTTACGCCTACCTGTCCGGTTGTATGTTCAACGATCCTGTGGGAATGGCCATTTATGCAGAGCTGCACTACATGATGTCCTCCCTCATGCTGGGAGAATGGTTTGAATAAGGAGCCGCGCCTGCGCTTTACTGATGAGGAACGGTCTGACCCTGCACTGGAAAAGCCGATCCGTAAAGCGGAGAAAGCTGCGGCCAGAGCAGATAAGGCGCAGGCCAATATCCCAAAGAAAAAGGTCAGGCAGACGGTCATCGACCCGGATACCGGAAAAAAGACCTCGAAGCTGACCTTTGAGGACAAGAAAAAGCCACCCTCCAAACTTTCTCAAGGGGTCAAGGAAGCTCCCGTCCATCTGGTTGTGGGCAAGCTCCACAAAGAGATCCGGGAAACAGAACAGGACAATGTGGGCGTGGAAAGCGCCCACAAGTCCGAGGAAGCGGTGGAGACCGGCGCTTATCTGGTGCGGGAGGGCTATCGCAGCCACAAGCTGAAGCCGTACCGCAAAGCAGCACAGGCAGAGCGCCAACTGGAAAAGGCAAATGTAAATGTTCTGTACCAGAAATCTTTGCAGGAAAATCCCCAGTTTGCCAGCAATCCACTTTCCCGCTGGCAGCAAAAGCAGGCCATCAAAAAGCAGTATGCCGCCGCCAAACATGCCGGTCAGACTGCTGGAAATACTGCCCAGGCTGCATCCAAAACAGGAAAAGCCGCAAGGACGGTAAAAGAAAAGGTACAGCAGGCAGGGGCATTCGTCATGCGCCACAAGAAGGGTTTCCTGATGGCAGGGGTTTTGTTCCTCATTACCTGTATGCTGATGAATACCATGTCCTCCTGCTCCATGATGGCGCAGAGCATCGGTTCCGTTCTCTCCGGCACCACCTATCCGTCGGATGACCCGGAAATGCTGGCGGTGGAGGCAGATTATGCAGCCAGAGAAGCCCAGTTGCAGGAGGAAATCGACAACATAGAAAGCAGCCACCCAGGGTATGACGAGTATCGCTATGACCTTGGTATGATCGGCCATGACCCTCATGAGCTGGCAGCATTTCTGTCTGCCGTTTTGCAAGGCTACACCCGGCAGAGCGCTCAGGCAGAGCTGGCGCGTGTGTTTGCAGCACAGTATCAGCTGACGCTTACTGAGGAAGTGGAGATTCGCTACCGCACGGAGACCTCCACCGACCCGGAGACCGGCGAGACCACCTCAGAAGAAGTCCCCTATGAGTATTACATTTTGAATGTGAAACTCGCCAGCAAGCCCATTTCCGCTGTGGTGTCGGAGCTTCTGACCCCGGAGCAGATGAAAATGTATCAGGTTTACCGGCAGACCATGGGCAATAAGCCGCTGTTGTTTGGCGGCGGCTCCCCTGATACCAGCGGCTCGGAAGATCTGTCCGGTGTGCAGTTCATTAACGGTACCCGCCCCGGCAATCCTCAGCTGGTGGAACTGGCCAAGCGTCAGGTGGGCAATGTGGGCGGTTATCCCTACTGGAGCTGGTACGGCTTTGACTCCCGTGTGGAATGGTGCGCCTGCTTCGTATCCTGGTGCTATAACCAGGCAGGAAAAAGTGAACCGCGCTTTGCAGGCTGTGAGTGGCAGGGCGTTCCGTGGTTCCAGTCCCATGGACAATGGGGTGCAAGAGGCTATAACAATCTGGCTCCCGGAGATGCAATTTTCTTTGACTGGGATTTGGATGGGACAGCAGACCATGTAGGTATCGTGATCGGTACGGATGGCAGCCGTGTTTATACCGTGGAGGGAAATTCCGGCGATGCCTGCAAGATCAAAAGTTATGACCTGAATTATCAAAGCATTAAGGGCTACGGCCTGATGAACTGGTAACAGAGATTTTTAAGAAGGAGTGATAGACGATGGCAAAGAACAAAATTGAGCGCATTGACCAGGAGATTACAAAGGTCCGCGAGAAGATCGCAGAGTATCAGGAAAAGCTCAAGGCGCTGGAAGCACAGAAAACCGAGGCAGAAAATTTGGAGATCGTTCAGATGGTTCGTGCGTTACGCATGACTCCAGCACAGCTGAACGCTATGCTTTCCGGTGGAATGAACCACGGCAGAGATACAGCACTGTCGGAATCAAATAATCAGGAGGCTACCGCTTATGAATAAAAGAATTTGCAAAACACTTTCCGCCTTTTGCCTGACAATGGTTGTGGCATTTGGCTTTACGATCCCTGCTTTTGCACAGGGGTCAGAACAGGCTCCGGCGGCACCGGCAGAGGATTCTACCAATGACAGCAATGTGATTGTGGAAGAAACAGAACCGGCACCGGCACTTACACCAGATGGCAATGCCGCTCTGGTGGATGATTTTGGTGGCAATAAGCAGCTCATTACCGTTACTACCAAGGCTGGCAACTATTTTTACATTTTGATCGACAGGGCTAATGAGGATAAAAAGACTGCTGTTCACTTTCTGAACCAGGTGGATGAAGCGGATTTGATGGCACTGATGGAAGATGGAAATGCCAAAGAGGAGCCGCCTGCGGTGTGCAGCTGCACGAAGAAATGTGAAGCAGGGGCAGTCAATACGGCCTGTCCGGTCTGTGTAACGGATAAGAGTAAATGTACGGGAAAAGCACCGGAACCTCCGGCAGAAACACCGAAGCCAGAAAAAGAGAAGCCTGCCGGACTGAACCCGGCTGCGCTGATCCTGCTGCTGGCTCTGCTTGGTGGAGGTGGTGTATTTGCCTACTTGAAGCTCGTTAAGAACAAGCCTAAGACCAAGGGCAATGACAGTCTGGACGATTATGATTATGGCGAGGAAGATTCCGAGGAATGGGAAACCGAGGATGAGGAGTCGGACGAGCCGGATGCTGACGGGGGCAGCGCAGAAGAAGATGACGAGGACAGCGTGAAATGACCCGTTTCACAGACAGTCCCTATGAACGCATGATGACACGCAGGCCGGAGGGCGGGAAGGAAACTTCCCGTCCTCCCTCTTTGCCCCAAAGCCACCCCTGTTATGGCTGCGGAAATTATGGAAGCCCCTGCGTAGGTGTCTGCCACCGTGAGATGGAACGATGGCTCAAAGAAAGGAAACGAAAAAAATGAGTGTTCTGATTATATTTATCAAGCTGATTGCTGTTTTTGACCTGCTGGTGATCGCCGTGTATTTTGGCGGCGACATTCTTTCTACCATGTTAAACAAACTTCGGAGAAAGCCAAAGCAAGATGACCCCTTTGATTTCTCCTTAGATACCGTGACAGTTTCATTGTCCATAGATTCTATCCGTCAGCTTTATTCCGGTGACGCGGCAGAGTTTGTGGAAGAAAAGATCCTGCCAAATGCGGGGAAAACAATGGCCGTTTTAACGGAACAAGAACAGACGGCGACTCGTCTGCTCTTATCTGCTCTGATCGGTTTTCTTGCAGCAGAAGCTCCTATGGATGAACAGAGCTTTCCTTTGATGATGGAACTTCTGAACTGCATGGAAGGGGAAAAAGAAGATGGTTGCCAGGATGCAGTAGATAGTTTACTTGAAGATGCCGCCTGCAATACCCGCCGTCACGAAGAATATTACAGCAATTATCAACGCTACCAGCTGATGCAGGTGGATAAAACCCGTGTCATTTTGGCTTGCCGCATCATCATCAATGACCTGCTGGGGAAACTGTACCGCTATGACTACCGGTTTGGTTATAACCTGCTACTGGATGAGGAAAACAGCATAGAGAAAAAACTGCACACGCCTGTGCGGGAAGAATGGGAGGTTGAAGAATATGAAGCTGGTGATTGCTGAAAAACCATCAGTTGCCCGGAGTTTGGCGGCGGTGATCGGTGCAACTGCCCGTAAGGACGGGTATCTGGAGGGCAACGGCTGGCGTGTCAGCTGGTGTGTGGGCCATCTGGCCGGTCTTGCGGACGCAGACAGCTATGACCCCAAGTACGCCAAGTGGCGATATGATGACCTGCCTATTCTGCCGGAGCATTGGCAGATGGTAGTGGGAAAGGATAAGAAAAAGCAGTTTGATATTCTCAAAAAGCTGATGAACGCCCCGGATGTGACGGAGGTAGTAAATGCCTGTGATGCCGGACGCGAGGGCGAGCTGATCTTTCGCAGCGTCTATGAGCTGGCAGACTGTCAAAAGCCTATGAAAAGGCTCTGGATTTCTTCGATGGAGGACTCTGCCATAAGGGAAGGCTTTGCAAATCTGCGCCCCGGTGCGGATTATGACGGACTTCGGGATGCTGCCCTCTGCCGTGCCAAGGCCGACTGGCTGGTGGGGATCAATGCGACAAGGCTTTTTTCCGTGCTGTATCACCGAACCCTCAACATCGGGCGCGTGATGTCCCCGACGCTGGCGCTTATTGTTCAGCGAGAAGCTGAGATCGACACCTTTAAGCCGGTTCCCTTTTATACCGTGGCGCTGGAACTGCCCGGTCTTACCATATCCGGGGAGCGCATGGCGGATAAGGCCGCTGCTGAGCAGCTGAAAGAAGCCTGCCAGGGTGCAGCTGTCACGATCAAAAAGGTGGAGTGCAAGGAAAAATCCGAAAAGCCGCCTGCCCTCTATGACCTGACTACTCTGCAAAGAGATGCCAACCGCCTGCTTGGATTTACAGCCCAGCAGACCCTGGACTATCTGCAAAGCCTGTATGAAAAGAAGCTCTGCACCTATCCCCGTACTGACAGCCGCTATCTGACCGGTGATATGGCAGACAGCCTGCCGGTGCTGGTGAATCTGGTTGCCAATGCTATGCCATTTCGCAAAGGGATCGCCATTACCTGTGATCCGCAGACGGTCATCAACGACAAGAAAGTAACCGACCACCACGCAGTAATCCCTACCAGAAATCTCAAGGATGCAGACCTTTCTGCCCTTCCTGCGGGAGAAAAAGCGGTGCTGGAGCTGGTGGCCCTGCGTCTGCTGTGTGCCGTGGCCCAGCCCCATATCTATTCGGAAACCGTTGTGATTGCAACGTGTGCCGGTAGGAAGTTTACTGCCAAAGGAAAAACGGTGAAGCACCCCGGATGGAAAGCACTGGAGGACGCCTACCGTGCCAAAATGAAGGATGCAGAGCCGAAAAAAGAGGGCGCAGAGAAAGCCCTGCCGGAGCTGACCGAAGGACAGATCCTTTCGGTTGCTGCTGCAATCGTCAAAGAAGGCAAAAGCAGTCCGCCCCAGCACTTTACGGAGGACACCCTGTTGTCCGCGATGGAGACTGCCGGAAAAGAGGATATGCCGGAGGATGCCGAACGAAAAGGTCTGGGGACACCGGCCACCCGTGCCGGTATTTTGGAAAAGCTGGTATCTGCCGGTTTTCTGGAACGAAAAAAGAGCAGGAAAACGGTGCAGCTTCTCCCTTCCCATGATGCAGTTTCCCTGATCACCGTTCTGCCGGAACAACTGCAATCGCCGCTTTTGACTGCCGAGTGGGAGTACCGCCTGGGCGAGATCGAGCGCGGGCAGCTTGCCCCGGAGGAGTTTTTGGACGGGATCAGCACCATGCTGAAAGACCTGGTGGGGACTTATCAGGTCATCAAGGGAACGGAGTACCTGTTCACTCCGCCCCGTGAGGTGGTGGGCAAATGCCCTCGCTGCGGCGGGGAGGTTGCAGAACTGCAAAAAGGCTTCTTCTGTCAGAATGATTCTTGCAGATTTGCAATCTGGAAAAACAACAAATGGTGGGCTGCCAAGAAAAAAGAGCCGACCAAAGCTGTGGTGTCTGCGCTGCTGAACGATGGCCGTGTCCGTGTGACGGGGTTATATTCGGAGAAAACCGGCAAGACCTACGATGCCACTGTGGTTTTGGAGGACGATGGACAGTATGCCAATTTCAAGCTGGAATTTGACCAGCGGAAAGGAGGCAGCCGATGAAGCTCTCTTTAGTGGAACGGGAAACCATTCTCCTCTAT
Organism: Copranaerobaculum intestinale; assembly: GCF_009831105.1. GTDB lineage: Bacteria > Bacillota_I > Bacilli_A > Erysipelotrichales > Erysipelotrichaceae > Copranaerobaculum > Copranaerobaculum intestinale. Next base: position 51,229 of record NZ_WUUQ01000003.1, read on the forward strand.
AACCAGGAAGAACCAATGGCTGAGGTTTACACCCACGATCCCCATCTGATGGAGAAGCTGGAACTGCTGGCAAAAAAGCACCCCGACCAGATCATCCGAAAGGACGCCCATAACTTTACCGTCCCCAAGCGGTGTGTATCAGTCAGGGAGCCATACAGCGCAGAACGCCGCAAAGCTGCCAGTGAGCGTGCGAAAGCTGCCGGATACCAGCCTCCTGTGAGAAAGCCCAGCAGTTAAAGGCACATGGCAGAGAATGTATTTGAAGCAGTCAAGCTGTCAGTCAGCACCAGAGAAGCGGCAGAGTTTTATGGGATAAAAGTCAGGCGAAATGGCATGGCCTGCTGTCCTTTTCACGATGATAAGAACCCCAGCATGAAGGTAGACCAGCGGTTCCACTGCTTTGGCTGCGGTGAAGATGGGGATGTGATCGACTTTACCGCAAAGCTCTTTGACCTCTCCCCAAAAGAAGCGGCGGAGAAACTGGCACAGGACTTTGGCCTGATCTATGACAGTCAGGCCCCGCCCCGCAGGAGATATGTCCGGCAAAAAACCGAGGCACAGAAGTTTCGGGAGGATCGACAGCGCTGTTACCGTGTACTGTCCGATTACTACTATCTGCTGAAAAAATGGGAAGCCGACCGTTCTCCCAGGACACCGGAGGAAGAACCGCACCCCCGCTTTGTGGAAGCAATCCAGAAGAAAACCTATGTAGAGTACCTGCTGGACCTTTTTCTTTATGAAAGTGAAGAAGAACAAAAGGCATGGATTGCAGAACACACAGCAGAAATCACACACTTGGAAAGGAGATTGAAAATCATGGCTGAGAATAAACCCACCAACCGAGAACGGCTAAGGGAAATCACAGATGGCATCGAGCAGGGTATCAAAGAACTGTTTGAAAGCGAAAAGTATATGCGTTATCTGTCCGTCATGTCCCGATTTCACCGCTATTCGGTAAACAACACCATGCTCATCTATATGCAGAAGCCGGACGCCACTTTGGTAGCCGGATACAATAAGTGGAAAGACCAGTTTGAGCGTCATGTAAAAAAGGGCGAGCATGGCATTACCATCATTGCCCCCACACCGTATAAGAAGAAAATCGAGGAGCAGAAACTGGACCCGGATACCAAGGCTCCGATTCTGGATAAAGACGGAAAGATCGTCACAGAGGAAAAAGAAATCGAAATCCCCATGTTTCGTCCGGTCAAGGTCTTTGATGTGAGCCAGACCGACGGGAAACCTTTGCCGGAGCTTGCTTCCTCCCTTTCCGGCAATGTGCCAAATTATGAGGCATTCATGGAGGCTCTGCGCCGCAGTGCGCCGGTGCCGATCACTTTTGAAGCAATGGCCGCCGATACGGACGGCTATTTTTCTGCCGATCATCAGAAAATCGCCATTCGTCAGGGCATGAGTGAGGTGCAGACGGTTTCGGCCACAGTACACGAGATTGCCCACAGCAAGCTCCACAATCAGAAAAAGATTCAGATTGCCAATGACGAGCAATATCAGGAGATCGAGCTGTTTGATAAACCCGGTCTGTTCTCCAATGGGCGGATTGTCCGTGATAATCTGCCGGAGGGCGTTTATTGCTATGACCTGTGCGGTTCTGACTACGACCCCGGAGAGCCGGTCTGTGTAGAAGAACAAGTAGTTGTAAACCATGCAGGTTCCGTTCTGCTGACAGAGCCGCTGGAGCTGGCGGAAGATGGACGCCTGATGCTGACCGAGGAAGAAGGGCTGAATTTTGTTGGCGGCTTTTCTACCCTCACCCAGTTTTTGCAAGAACAGAGGAAAGACCGCCACACGGAGGAAGTGGAGGCTGAAAGCATCTCCTATGCGGTCTGCAAATATTTTGGCATTGAGACCGGAGAAAACAGCTTCGGCTATATTGCAAGCTGGAGTCAGGGCAAGGAACTGAAAGAGCTGAGAGCCAGTTTGGAGACCATCAATAAGACCTCCGGCACTTTGATCTCTGACATTGAGCGCCACTATAAGGAAATCTGCAAAGAGCGTGGGATTGATCCCCATGCAAAGGCAGAGCCGGAAACCGCCCCGATAGAGCAGCCAACCGGCAATCTGACTTACTATGTGGCAGAGTGCATGGAGTTTCCAAACCTCGGAGAATACCACGATAACCTGTCTTTGGAGGAGGCGGTCCGCATCTATCAGGAAATTCCGGCAGAGCGAATGAACGGGATCAAAGGAATTGGTTTTGAGCTGAAAGACGGAAGCGACTATGAAGGACCGTTTCCGATTTTGACCGGGCAGACCATTGACCTGGACACTATTCAGGCAATCGACTATTACCGTGACAATCCGCTGGTACAGAAAGCGGTAAAGGAACTGGCTGCGACCATGCCGGAAATGGAGGTACTGGGGGCGGATGCCAACCAGCAGGAGGCTTTGTTTCTGATCAACGATACTACCTATCTTCATATCCAGCCTTGTGACAGCGGATGGGACTACACTCTTTACGATGCTGCGTCCATGAAAGAGCTGGATGGTGGTCAGCTGGATATGTCGGAGCTTTCCCGCAAAAATGCAGTTCTCCAGATTTGTGATGACAACAATCTGGACAGCACTTCGCTCAGACACGCTCCTATGTCCATGATTGAGACCTTGCAGGAAGCGGCCTATCAGCAAATGCAGGCAGAGACCAGTCAGATGATTGCTTCTTCCCAGTTGCCGGAGGCACAGGAGCAGGCACTGGATGAATACCCCATGCCGGATGAGCAGGTCTCCACACCGGATATGCAGGAATATGGCTACTCCTATGATGGGATGCTCCCTGTTACCAGAGAACGGGCGCTGGAACTGGATGCCGCCGGTTTGACCGTCTATGTGCTGCATGAGGACAATACGGAGAGCATGGTGTTTGACCCGCAGGAAATCATGGATCATGGCGGTCTTTTCGGTGTGGACCATGAGGAATGGGAGAAAAGCCCTCAGTTCCACGAAAAGGTCATGGAGCGTCAGGAACATCAGCAGGAACGCGAACAGGCATTTCTATCCCAGAACAGAGATTGCTTTGCCATCTATCAGGTGAGCCGTGACGATCCGCAGAATGTGCGCTTTATGAATCTGGATTGGTTAAAGTCCCATGACATTTCCATAGACCGCAGCAATTATGACCTCATTTACACAGCTCCGCTAAGTGCGTCTGGCACTGTGCCGGAGCAGTTGGAAAAACTCTATCAGCAATTCAATCTGGAAAAGCCCGTGGACTTTCGCAGTCCCTCCATGAGTGTCAGTGACATCGTTGCGATCAGACAGGACGGTAAGGTATCCTGTCATTACTGTGACAGTGTTGGCTTTACCCAGATCCCCGGATTTCTGCCGGAAAATCCGCTGAAAAATGCGGAGATGGCCGTGGAGGATGATTACGGCATGATCGACGGTATCATCAATAATGGCGTAAAGGAACCTACGGTGGCAGAGCTGGAACAGCAGGCCCGCAGCGGTCAGCCCATTTCCCTGATGGATCTGGCTGCCGCTGCCCATCGGGAGGAACGGGAAAAGAAAAAGTCCGTCATGGAGCAGCTGAAAAGCCAGCCCAAGGCAGAACACAAAAAGACAGCGCCCAAAAAGAGTGCGGAAAGGGAGATTTGATATGGGAAACTTTACTTTTGAGGAAATGAACCTGATGTGCATTTACAATACCGGTAGCCGCACCGGACTGATCGACAGCCTGCGTGAGATGCGCGGCGAGCTGGCCCCGGAGGAAACCGAGCTGCGGGAGTTGACAGACAGCGCACTGGGCAAGCTCCAGGCCATGAGTGATGCCGAGTTTGCCGAGCTGGAGTTGTATCCGGATTTTGACCAGTAAACACTATAATCGCAGGGATGGGGTGGCAATATGCCACCCCACCTTTTTACCCCAAAACTGAAAGGAGGACAGAACACTATGCCAACCAAAGCTGAACTATATGCACAGATGGCGGAGAAGGTAACAACGCAGCTCACGGGGAGCTGGCAGGAATGGGCAGGGTTTCTCACCACTGCTTCCCGACTTTACAAGTACCCGTTCCATGAGCAGTTGATGATCTACGCCCAGCGTCCGGACGCCACCGCCTGTGCAGAGTACGATTTGTGGAATGAAAAGATGGGCCGGTATGTAAGGCGCGGCTCCAAGGGAATTGCTCTGGTGGACGATTCCGGGGACAGGCCCCGCCTGCGCTATGTTTTTGATATTTCCGACACCGGAACCCGTGAACATTCCCGCACTCCCTGGCTGTGGCAGCTGGAGGAGAGCCATTTGGATTCGGTGCAGGCCATGCTTGAGCGCACCTATGATGTTTCCGGTGATGACCTTGCCGGACAGCTCACCGAGGTAGCCGGAAAACTGGCTGAGAAATACTGGACGGAGCATCAGCAGGACTTCTTCTATATCGTTGACGGTTCCTTTTTGGAGGAATATGATGAGTATAACATCGGAGTGCAGTTCAAGGCAGCCGCCACCGTCAGCATCACTTACGCTTTGATGTCCCGCTGTGGACTGGAGCCGGAACGCTACTTCGACCACGAAGATTTCATGGCGATCTTTGATTTCAACACCCCGTCCACCATCGGGGCGCTGGGAACAGCGGTCAGCCAGATCAACCAGCAGGTGCTGAGGCAGATCGGCGTTACCGTCCGAAATGCAGAGCGCGAAGCCAACCAAGAAAGGAGCAAACAAGATGAACAATCCCATGACCTATATCCAGAACGGAGACTATCTGATTCCCGACCTGAAGCTGAGCCAGCAGCCGGAGAAACCCTTGGGCAAGTACGGAAGGATGAGGAAAACCTACCTGAAGGAACACCGTCCCATCCTCTACAACCAGATGCTGCTGAGCGAGAAGCTGTACCCGCACCTTCTGGAGATCGACGAGACCGCCCAGAGCAGACTGGAGCAGATGATGCCCCAGCTGGCGAAGGAAGCGGGAGCCACCGAGGAACTGAAAGCCAGCGATCCCATGAAGTGGGTGGGGCTGATGAACACCTGCAAAGCTCAGGCCGAGGAAATCCTGATGGCGGAGCTTATCAACAGCTGACCCTAAACCTGTTCCTTTCCGAAGCGGAGCAGATCCAATCCATAGATGAAGCAGAGAATGTAGCGCATACATCCTCTGCTTTTTCTTTTGCCCAAAATGATATTGACCATGTGCTGCGTTTGGGCGGCAATACAGATCGTCAGAGGGAGCGTGTGGTTGCAGCATTTGAAAAGCAGAAAACCACCGCTGAGATTGCCGAGATACTGAAAACGCTGTACCACGGCGGCAACGGCCTTGGCAGTGTGAGTGCATGGTATGCCGAGGATGGTATCCATCTTTCCCACGGGAAGTCTGTCCGTTATGACAGGTCTGCCCAGGTCATTTCCTGGGAGAGTGCCGCAGAGCGCATCGGGGAACTTTTGGAAAGTGGCCAGTTTGCCTCCAATGTGGAGCTTGCAGAAGCGGCAGGCTATGAACGCTCCCTCCTTGCAGAAAAACTTTGGCATCTGTACCACGATTTCAGCGATAAAGCCAGAGATTCCGGGTATCTGTCCTGTCTGTCCGGTATTCAGAGAACCGGGTTCCCGGAAGAAACTGCATGGCTTGCCGAGCAGCTGAGTGACCCGGCTTTCCGCCAGACCCTCAAGGAAGAATACGCCGCCTTCTGGACTGCCTATCAGCAGGACCGTGACCTGTTGCGCTTTCATTACCATAGGCCAAGGGAAATTTGGGAGAACCTGAAGGATCTTGACCTGCCACGCAGAACTTTTTCTTCGGACCTTTCCCAAGTGCCAATCGTCCAGCACTTTATTACCGAGGATGAGATCGACGCCGCCATGACCGGCGGAAGCAGTTTCGCCGGAGGAAAAGGCCGTATCTATGCGTTCTTCATGGCAAACCATACGGATAAGGAGAAAGTGAGATTCCTCAAAGACGAGTATGGCATTGGCGGACGCTCTCATGCCTTGTCCGGCGCAACACACAGCGGCGAAGATCACGATGGGAAAGGACTGCACTATAAAAAGCAGGACTGCCCGGATGTTCACTTGAACTGGGAAAAGGTTGCCAAGCGCATTACCTCACTTGTCCAGAAAGACCGCTATCTTACCGAACAGGAACAGGCGCAGTATGACAAAATCCAGGCTGAAAAGGAACTGGCAGAAGAAGATGTCATTCAAACACAGCAGCCGGAGGTGGAGAAAGAAACGCCAAAGCCTATCCTTCGGGAGCAGTTTGAGCAGTATAAGCCTGTGGTGACTGCCGCTATTTCCGAGGATGCCGCATACCGCAATGCCTGCGGGCATTCTGACCGTGAAAATGCTGTCATCGAGGGCAATGCCGCTGTGCGCCGTGCGGTTCTTGGTTCTAAGGATATGGAGCTGATCCGACTCTATTCGGATGTGCCGGAGTTCCGTCAGCGTCTGCACCGGGAAGTGATCGACGAGACCTATCCAAAGCTCCATGAACTTCTGCGCCCTCTTTCTCAGGAAGATATTGATACTGCCCTTTGTGCATGGAACGGCAATATCGAGAGTAAACACGCTGTTGTCCGCTATATGAAAGACCATGCAAGAGAAAAAGATACCGCCGCATGGCTGGCTCAGGAATACGGCGGCAGTAACAGCAACAGCCTGTTCGTTGTCCGTGCCGGCAGCCCGGAGGAAACGCAGCTGCCCTGGACGAAGGTACAGCGCAGGCTTGCCCAGCTCATTCAGGAGGACCGGTTCTATACCGAAGAAGAACAGGACCGTTTTGACGACATCGACCCCATCGCCATCCGGGAAGCTCTGGAGGAAAGAGGGATCGTCAACGGCCAGGTGGCAGACCCGGAAAAACTGGACAATGATCCGTTTATCCAACAGGTGATGTCGGATGTAGAGCAGATCGCAGCTGCTGAGACAGAGCAGACTTCCGAAGTTGCTATTTCCGATGAGGAATATGATGCAGTTCGCCGCCCAATTCCGCAAAGAACATCCTATGACCCAGCTGCCCCGGTCTATGCCGTGGGCGATACCGTGTATATCGAGGATGACGCCTATCAGATCACCGAGCTGCGGGAGGACACCGTACAGCTTCTGCCCACCGGGATGGTATATCCCATCTACCGGGCAGAGCGCAAAGAACAGTTCGAGCAGCTGCTTCGGGCAGACCGCCGCAATGCTTACTATACCGAGTTTCTTCCTACTGACCCGGACAAGGCAGATCAGGACTTGCGGGATGTATTGGCTCATGGACTGATGGATGAAGCGGATAAAAAGCAGATTTCCACGCTGCTGCAATCCGGCAGGAGCAACAGCGAGATCGCCTACTGGCTGAGCAGAGCCTATTCCGGTGAGATCGAGACACTGAATCTGGAGACCGGCGATATTGCCGATTACCGTACCACGGCACAGGGCATAGAACTGGAAGTCATGGATGCAGAGGAAAAGCGTCTGGCTATGCTGTATTTCCGCTGGGATGAGGTTGCGCCTTTGCTGCGCGGGATGTATGCCCGTCAGCAGGACGGTTTTGGACAGGAACAGCCCCAACCGGCTGCCGAATCCCCGGCCTTCCATTCCGAGACTGTGGCCGTCTATCCGGGCGATAAGAACAATCTGCCTTATGATGTGGTGGTGGAACGACTGCATATCGAGGAGCCGGAGCCGCCAGCCCCTGTGACTGAGCCGGAGAAAACCTTTGAGGAAGTGTTGGATGAACACCCGGTTTCCATTCAGGTCAATGGCCAGTGGCAGACCTTTCCCAATGCCAAAGCTGCCGAGGAAGCATCTTATGAGGAATACAAGGCTAACCTGCGCCGCAATGCAAAAAACTTCCGCATTACCGATGAGCATTTGGGCGAAGGCGGTCCGAAAGCCAAGTTCCAGGCAAATGTCAATGCGATTCGTTTGCTGAAAGAGCTGGAAGCTGCCGGACAGCAGGCAAGCCCCGAACAGCAGGAGGTTCTTTCTCGATACGTGGGCTGGGGCGGTCTCTCTGATGCCTTTGACCCGGAGAAACCGGCATGGGCTTTAGAGTATGCCCAGCTGAAAGAGCTGCTGACCACGGAGGAATATGCCGCCGCCAGAGGCTCCACCTTAAACGCCCATTACACCAGCCCTACGGTCATTCAGGCCATCTATGAAGCGGTGGACCGTATGGGATTTGAGACCGGAAATATTCTGGAGCCGTCTATGGGTGTGGGCAATTTCTTTGGTATGCTGCCGGAGAAAATGCGAAACAGCCATTTGTACGGTGTGGAGCTGGACCCGGTTTCCGGGCGCATCGCAAAGCAGCTCTATCCCAAGGCGGACATCACAGTAGGCGGCTTTGAGACCACAGACAGGCGTGACTTCTTTGACCTTGCCATCGGCAATGTGCCGTTCGGTCAGTATCAGGTCAATGACAAAGCCTACAACAAGCTGAATTTCAGTATTCATAACTATTTTTTTGCCAAAGCACTCGACCAGGTGCGTCCCGGCGGTGTGGTAGCTTTTGTGACCTCTCGATATACCATGGACGCCAAGGATTCCACCGTGCGCCGCTATCTTGCCCAGCGTGCTGAGCTGCTGGGAGCTATCCGTCTGCCTAATGACGCGTTCAAAAAGAATGCCGGTGCCGAGGTGGTATCGGACATCATCTTCCTCCAAAAACGGGACCGCCCGTTGGACATCGTGCCGGAATGGACCCAGACCGGACAGACGGAGGACGGGTTTGCCATCAACCGGTATTTTATCGACCACCCGGAAATGGTGCTGGGCAGACAGGAGCCGGTAAGCACTGCACATGGTATGGACTACACCGTGAACCCCATCGAGGGACTGAAGCTTTCCGACCAGCTGCATGATGCTGTGAAGTACATTCATGGCACTTATCAGGAGGCAGAGCTGCCGGAGCTGGGCGAAGGCGAAGCCATTGGCACCTCCATTCCTGCCGATCCTAATGTGAAGAACTATTCTTATGCCATTGTAGACGGGCAGGTGTACTACCGGGAAAACAGCCGTATGGTGCGCCCTGACCTCAACACCACCGCAGAAGCCCGCGTAAAAGGTCTTGTGGGACTGCGTGATTGTGTGCAGGAACTGATCGACCTTCAGATGGATGCAGCGGTTCCAGACAGCACCATTACCCAAAAGCAGGCGGAACTGAACAGCCTCTATGACAGCTTTTCTGCCAAATACGGTCTCATCAATGACCGTGCAAACCGTCTGGCCTATGCAGACGATTCTTCCTATTACCTGCTCTGTGCGATGGAAGTCATCGACGAGGACGGAAAGCTGGAGCGCAAGGCAGATATGTTCACCAAGCGGACCATCAAGCCCCATCAGGCGGTGGCTGTGGTGGATACGGCAAGTGAAGCACTGGCGGTGTCCATCTCGGAAAAAGCCTGCGTGGATATGGACTATATGAGCCAGCTTACCGGAAAAACAAAAGAAGAACTGGCCGGAGAGCTGCAAGGCGTAATCTTCCGTGTACCGGGACAGTTGGAGCAGGACGGAACGCCCCATTATGTGACCGCCGATGAATACCTTTCCGGCAATGTACGCCGCAAACTGCGTCAGGCGCAGCGGGCCGCACAGCAGGACCCGGTTTATGCAGTCAATGTGGAAGCTCTTAGCGCCGCCCAGCCCAAAGACCTGGATGCGTCGGAGATCGAGGTGCGTCTGGGCGCTACCTGGATCGACAAAGAGTACATCCAGCAGTTTATGTACGAAACCTTCAACACCCCGTTTTATCTCCAGCGCAGTATCGAGGTCAACTATTCGTCCTTTACCGCTGAATGGCAGATCAAGGGGAAATCTTCCGTATCCTACAACGATGTGGCAGCCTACACCACCTACGGAACCAGCCGTGCCAATGCCTACAAGATTTTGGAGGACAGCCTGAACCTGCGGGATGTCCGTATCTATGACACCATAGAGGACGCAGACGGAAAAGAGCGCCGCGTGCTGAACGCCAAGGAGACCACCCTGGCTGCCCAAAAGCAGCAGGCTATCCGGGAAGCCTTCAAGGACTGGATCTGGAGAGACCCGGAGCGCCGACAGACTCTGGTGCGCCAGTACAACGAGGAAATGAACTCCACCCGTCCCCGCGAGTATGATGGCAGCCACATCACTTTTGGGGGCATGAACCCGGCCATTACCCTGCGGGAACATCAGCTGAATGCCATTGCCCATGTGCTGTATGGCGGTAATACTCTGCTGGCACACGAAGTGGGCGCAGGCAAAACATTTGAGATGGTGGCCTCTGCGATGGAGGCTAAACGCCTGGGCTTATGCCAGAAATCTCTCTTTGTGGTTCCAAACCACCTGACCGAGCAGTGGGCGTCGGAGTTTCTGCGCCTCTATCCTTCTGCCAACATCTTAGTCACAACCAAAAAGGACTTTGAGACCCATAACCGCAAAAAGTTCTGCGCCCGTATTGCCACCGGTAACTACGACGCCATCATCATGGGACACAGCCAGTTTGAGCGTATCCCCATCAGCCGGGAGCGTCAGGAACGGCTTCTCTATGAACAGATCGACGAGATCACCGAGGGCATCGCAGAGGTGCAGGCCAGCGGCGGCGAGCGTTTTACCGTCAAGCAGCTGGAGCGTACCAGAAAGTCTCTGGAAGCCAGACTGGAAAAGCTGCAAGCCGAGGGGCGAAAAGACGATGTGGTAACCTTCGAGCAGCTGGGTGTGGACCGTTTGTTTGTGGACGAGGCCCACAACTATAAAAACCTGTTTCTATACACAAAAATGCGGAATGTGGCTGGTCTTTCCACATCGGACGCGCAGAAATCCTCCGATATGTTTGCCAAGTGCCGCTATATGGATGAGATCACCGGAAACCGTGGCGTGATTTTCGCCACCGGCACCCCGGTCAGCAACTCCATGACCGAGCTTTACACCATGCAGCGTTACCTTCAGTATGAACGCTTGCAAGAGCTGAACATGACCCACTTCGACTGCTGGGCTTCCCGCTTTGGGGAGACCGTCACAGCATTGGAGCTGGCACCGGAAGGCACCGGCTACCGGGCAAGAACGAGATTCAGCAAGTTCTTTAATCTGCCGGAGCTGATGAACCTGTTCAAAGAAGTGGCGGACATTAAGACTGCCGACCAGTTAAATCTCCCTACCCCGGAAGTGGAGTACCACAACATCGTGGCGCAGCCCACCGAACATCAGCAGGAAATGGTCAAAGCTCTTTCGGAGCGTGCATCGCTGGTACACAGCGGAACTGTTGACCCGTCCCAGGATAACATGCTCAAGATTACCTCGGATGGCCGTAAGTTGGGGCTTGACCAGAGGATCGTCAACCAGATGCTGCCGGACGAACCTGGCACAAAGGTCAATCAGTGTGTGGACAACATCATGCAGATCTGGCGGGACGGCAAAGCTGACAAGCTGACCCAGCTGGTGTTCTGCGACATTTCTACACCGCAGGCAAAAGCTCCTGCAAGCAAAGCGGCGAAAACGCTGGATAATCCACTGCTTCACGCATTGGAAGGCGCTGTGCCTCTGCCGGAGCAGGAACCGGTCTTTACGGTATATGACGATATTCGTCAGAAACTCATTGCTCAGGGAATGCCTGCCGACCAGATCGCTTTTATCCATGAAGCCAACACCGAAGTGCGGAAAAAGGAGCTGTTCGCTAAAGTCCGTACCGGTCAGGTGCGTGTCCTTTTGGGCAGCACCGCCAAGATGGGCGCAGGCACCAATGTGCAGGACCGTCTGGTGGCACTTCATGACCTGGACTGTCCGTGGAGACCGGGAGACCTTGCCCAGCGCAAGGGCCGTATCGAGCGCCAGGGCAACCAGAATCCTCTTGTCCATGTGTACCGCTATGTGACCGAAGGAACCTTTGACGCATACCTCTGGCAGACGGTGGAGAATAAGCAAAAATTCATCAGCCAGATCATGACTTCTAAATCGCCGGTGCGCTCCTGCGATGATGTGGATGAAACCGCCCTCAGTTTTGCAGAGATCAAGGCTTTGTGTGCCGGAGACCCCCGTATCAAAGAGCGTATGGATTTGGATGTGGAGGTATCCCGCCTGAAGCTGATGAAAGCCGACCACCAGAGCAAGCAATATCGTCTGGAGGACCAGCTGCTCAAATACTTCCCGGAGGAGATTGAAAAGCACAAAGGCTTTATCAAGGGCTTTGAATCCGATCTGGAGGTTTTGACAGCTCACCCGCACCCGGAGGACGGTTTTGCTGGTATGGAGATTCGTGGAGACCTGCTGACCGATAAGGAGAACGCCGGTGCAGCCCTTTTGGATGCCTGCAAGGAGGTCAAAACCTCCGATCCGGTGCAGATCGGCAGCTACCGGGGTTATGCCATGTCCGTGGAATTTTCCGCTTGGAAACAGGAGTATACGCTCCTGCTGAAAGGACAGATGACCCACCGGGCAACCCTTGGTACAGACCCTCGCGGAAATCTTACCCGTATCGACAATGCCCTCGCCCAGATGCCCCAGCGTCTGGAGGCGGCAAAGGCCCAGCTGGATAACCTCTATCAGCAGCAGGCTGCCGCAAAAGAGGAAGTCGGAAAGCCATTCCTTTATGAAGAAGAACTGACAAGCAAAAACGCCCGTCTGGTGGAGTTGGATACCCTGCTCAACATCGACGGAAAGGGGCAGGCACACACCGAGTCTGTTGTTGCCAAAAGCACACGGCCTTCGGTGCTGGATAACCTAAAACGCCCGGTGCAACCCCGCAGTACAGACAAGAAACCAAAACAGCATGAGGAGGTGCGATAACATGAATACTAACGATCTGAATACAGCTCTTTATGAAAAGATGGCTGCCGAACAGGACAAGTTCCGGGACTGGCTGAAAAGCCAGCCCCCGGAAGAAATCCTGCACCACACCTATGAATATACTGTCCGCGAGGACATCGTGATGGCAATGGAGGAGCCGGATCTGACCGACGCCCAGGCCCAGGCACTTTTGGAATCTTCTTCGCCGCTGGCGGATGTGTACCGCTACTTTGAAAAGCTGGAGACCGGCTACATGGATGTGATCCGGGACAGCATTGAAAGCCGTGCCGACGATGTATGCAGAGCCAAAGAGGAACTGCGAACAACACCGGTCTATCCACATTCTGCTGCCTATGCGTCCGAGCATGGGGAAATGGCACAGTACAACCTCTCATATCAGGCGAACAGCGCCTGCAAAGAAGCCATTGAGCAGACCATCAGCGCCCACTATGCAGAGAATCGGCTGGATACGGAGGCGGCGGTCAAAGATGTGCTGGAAAAGTTCGGGACGGAACGGGTACAGTTTATTCTTGCCAACACCATCCAGCGCAAGAACTATGACGGGCGTATCTCTCAGGACAATAAAGCATGGGCAAAAAACATTCCTACGCTGGAGGACAGCGGCGCTTCCCGCCACTGTGCCTATCTGGTGGTAGATCAGGTCAATCCCGGTTTGACCGACCTGTTCACCAGACAGTTCCGAAAAGTCGCTCAAGAACAGCAGAAAAGTTCTGTCCTGCAAAAGCTCAAACAGGAGTTGCCCGCCCATAAGTCTGCCGCCCCGAAAAAACGGGAGCCGGAGCGATAACCATGGCAAAGCGCAAGCGGGATGTTCCGGTTTTGTTTTGGGTGTCCGCAGAAGAACAGGAGCTGATCCATCAAAAGATGCAGCAATACGGGACAGAGAATTTGAGTGCTTATCTGCGGAAAATGGCGCTGGATGGTTATGTGGTCAAGCTGGAACTGCCGGAGCTGAAGGAGTTGGTCTCTCTGATGCGTCGAAGCAGCAACAACTTGAATCAGCTGACCCGCAAAGTGCATGAGACCGGGCGGGTTTATAATGCTGACTTGGAGGATATATCCCAGCGGCAGGAACAACTGTGGGAGGGTGTGAAGGAAATCCTTACCCAACTCTCCAAACTTTCATAACAGGGATAGATACTCCATTTGCGGAGGGAGGAACGGCGTTTCTTCGCCGCACCTTCCTCCGCTTTTTCTTTTTGTCTGTATCCTTGTCTTTTGCCTGTCCGTACCGGATAATATGAGTAGAATAAGAAGCGTAGCAAAGGAGTGAAAACAGATGCTGACCTTTGAAAGGGTGCTGGAGATTTTTGCGGATTACCTGACCGCAGACGAGACCATAGAAGTTTATATCAGCCGCCATGGATGTGTAAGAGTTGAATTTGACCAAGATTTTCACTATTGCTCTGGCGAGGTGTGCCATACTCCCAAGGAACTGTTCGACCTCTTAGCCGATGATTACCGGACTTATCTGGAGATTGAACTGACCAAAGGAAAACGGGAAGTGACGGAAGAGGATGAGAGAGAAGCGGATGCCCTGTGCAAACGGCATCTGGAGCGTTGGAAGGAGGAACAGGAATGAAGATTTTGAAATGTCTGCTGATGATCGTAACTGCACCGGTCGTTTTGGTGTTGACGCTTTTTGTCTGGCTCTGCACGGGGCTGATCTACATATCCGGTCTGGTGCTTGGTCTACTAAGCACGGTAATTGCTCTGCTTGGCGTGGCTGTGCTGATTACCTATTCCCCGCAGAATGGTGTGATTTTGCTGGTTATGGCATTTTTGATTAGCCCGATGGGGCTGCCGCTGGCTGCAATCTGGCTACTGGGAAAGGTGCAGAGTTTGAAATTTGCGATACAGGATTGGGTGTATGGGTAAATGATGTGAATATAATTTGGAATGAAAAAGAAGCAGGACAATGGGAGATGAGACCCAATGCCCTGCTTCTCTGTTTATTCGGAACGAACTGTAATATATTTTTGATTGCGACTTTTAGGTTTATCGGGAATAGTCATTTCTAATTGCCCGGATTCTAAAAGCGGATTGATATGTTTCAAAGTGAAGTTTCTTAAATCTTTGAAGCCGCAAAATACTGCAAGCTCTTTCTTGGATTTTGGTGTTGTGCAAAAAGCCAAAATCTGTTTGGACACCGTTGATAGTTCAATATCTTGGTGGGTAACTTGGTGGATAACTTGGTGGGTGTCATCCTCTAAGTTGTAGTTTACATTTTTCAAGATGACCCTGAAATCTGTTGCTGTTGAGGAAAATTCAGGCTTATATGCCGCTGTATATCCAGGTAGCTTTTCGGTTTCACTGACGATTTTGCGTAGGCCACTTCCACGGCGTTCCATGTACTTCATGCGATGGAACAGGTCAGCAATCACAGGGTTTCGCCGCATGGAACGGATACTGTAAATATCATATTCCTGAATTGATCCACCGCCAAACATACCGCCCGGAGATGTGATTTCCACCCGATCATCAAACATATCAATATGGATTTCGCTGCCAAGCACAATATAATCACGATGGATAAGCGCATTGACAAGAGCCTCTGTCACAGCTCGTTCAGCATAATCCGGTTTGTCTACACGATACTGTGCCTTTTTGACAAAACGGACTTTGGAATTATTGCGAATAAATTCACTGCCGCTGTTCAGTAAATAAATTAAATTTCCCTCGTATTCTTTATCGTCCAGCGCATCATCAAAGATAGAGCCTTTTTCCAAGCCATTCCACCGGGTACAGAACATACGGGAGTTATAAACCGTGTGCTGATCGGTCATGAGTTTTCCGGCATTGGTCAGGAGTCCATTTTTATCAGTCAAACCAAAGGAAACATAATCGGATGGCTCAAAGCGGAGACCGGTCCGTTCCAGATAGGTTGCTTCCAGAAGTGTAAAGCTGTAATCCTTTTTTACCGCGTCTGTTGTTAGGGTATCAAAGGACTGATTGGTTCCCTTTAAGATCAATTCATTCACAATGTAATCAGGGGCAATTACGCTTTCATTTCCAACACGGATATATGCCTCCATCACGCCGTCTGCCTTGTAATAATATGGGGTGCTACGGCCAGGAGAAACCTCCAGAGCTAATAGATTTTTACCATCTTCCTGTAATGGTTTTAAGATAAACTGAGGTAATGGTGTGATACGTTCTTTAATTAAGCGGCTGATCGCCTCAGCATCCTTTTGAACATCGGACAAGCCGATAGGTTTCCGGTCATCAGAGATTCCGAAAAACAGAGTGCCGCCGATTCCATTGGAAAAGGCACTGACACTTTTTAACCAGCTTTTTGGCTTTTTTATTTCGAGAGCAACTTTGAAATCACATTCTGTTGCTTCAGCAATGAGCTGTTCTATCATAGAAATCCCTCCTTTGAGGTTGTAGAAAGTTCTTTTTTATTATACCCAGCGGAGAAAGTTATTGCAACGATAGAAGCAAAGAGTTCAGCGAAAACAAAAATATTTATGAGAGGAGGGCCTTCTATTATGGCAACTACAAGAATTATGCCGCTTCATGTCGGCAAAGGCCGCACAGAGAGTCGGGCGATCAGTGACATCATCGACTATGTGGCCAATCCAAAGAAAACAGATAACGGCAGGCTCATTACCGGCTATGCGTGTGACAGTCGGACTGCGGATGCAGAGTTTCTTCTGGCAAAGAGGCAATACATTGCCGCTACCGGACGAGTGCGCGGCGCGGATGATGTGATCGCTTACCATGTGCGCCAGTCATTCAAACCCGGTGAAATCACGCCGGAGGAAGCAAACCGCCTGGGCGTGGAATTTGCCAAGCGGTTTACCAAGGGCAATCACGCCTTTGTGGTCTGCACCCACATAGACAAATCGCACGTTCATAATCACATCATCTGGTCGGCGGTCAATGCAGATTGTGACCGAAAATTCCGCAACTTTTGGGGCAGCACCAGAGCCGTCCGGCGCTTGAGCGATACCATCTGTATCGAGAACGGATTGTCCATTGTGGAGGACCCAAAACCCCACGGAAAAAGCTACAACAAGTGGCTGGGCGAACAGGCCAAGCCCTCCCATCGGGAACAGCTGCGTGTGATGATTGATAACGCATTATCACAAAGTCCTGCTGACTTTGAAGAACTGCTGAAGCTGTTGCAAGAGTATGGTTGTGAAGTCTCAAAGCGCGGAAAATCGTATCGACTGAAACTCTCTGGTTGGGAGAAAGCCGCCCGCATGGACAGTCTGGGCGAAGGATATGGATTGGAAGATTTGCGGGCAGTTCTCTTAGGGAAGAAAGCACATACCCCGCGAAAGAAAACAGTCACACAGGCAGAGCCGCCAAAGATCAATCTGCTGGTGGACATTCAGGCAAAATTGCAGGCTGGAAAAGGCGCTGGCTATGCTCGATGGGCTAAGGTGTTCAACCTCAAGCAGATGGCGCAGACCATGAATTACCTGTCAGAGCACAACCTGCTGGAGTATGCGGTTTTGGAAGAAAAGGCTGCGGCTGCCACGGCACATCACAATGAACTTTCGGCGCAGATCAAAGCGGCTGAAAAGCGCATGGCAGAGATCGCTGTTCTGCGTACTCACATCGTAAATTATGCCAAGACCCGTGAGGTCTATGTGGCATACCGCAAGGCGGGTTACTCTAAGAAATTCAGGGAAGAACATGAGGAAGAAATTCTGCTCCACCAGGCTGCTAAGAATGCCTTTGATGAGATGGGCGTCAAGAAGCTGCCCAAGGTCAAAGAGTTGCAGACAGAGTACGCGAAATTGTTGGAAGAAAAGAAAAAGACCTATGCCGAGTATCGGCATTCCCGTGAGGAAATGCGAGAACTTTTAACGGCAAAGGCCAATGTGGATCGGGTCCTGAAAATGGAGGTAGAACAGGATGTTGAAAAAGAAAAAGACCACGGCCAGCGGTAAGCTGGTCCTGGTCAAAAGCGTTCGCAGAACGCGTAGCCACAGAATGAAATTCTGTGTTCAAAGGGGCTTGGGGGCGCTGCCCTCAACAAGCAAGCGGAGAGGAAAATCACGGAGGGATTTTCTTCTCTGCGGGCCTGTGTGTATTAACACAGGCATTGCTTGCCTCTTTTCTCTGGAAATAAAAAGAACCAGTGAGAAAATCGTTAAATTTCACTCACTGGCTCAATTCATTTCAAATTTCTCGGACAATTCTGTTAGCTCTTTCACCGTTTCCTGTGTGTGATGCAACAGGGTGTCGCGCATTTCTGGCGGACAGCTGGAATAAAGCATTTTCATCTGATTGACACCCTCATCCTCCAGAGAAATATCTGGATTTATAAGCGTATCTAAAGAGATGTGCAGGACCTTTGCCAATGCTCTCAAAATCAAATAGGACGGGTTCATTTTCCCTTTTTCGATATTGGCAATTTGCTTTACAGAAACATGGCTTAGATCGGAAAGTTCCTGTTGTGTCAGTTCTTTATTCTTTCTGGCTTCCCGCATTTTTTGCCCTAAAGCAGTTAAATCATCAATCGGCATAATCGTTCACCTCAAATATATTTTATCGTTCCGATTTGCACAAAGGAATAACCTTATTGTGCTTGAGAACAGGACTGATTATGCTGATTCCTTTTTGATAACATGGTTGCTCCATGATTATGGCGTTTCCGGCTGCTAATTGAACTATGAGGATGAATTGCAGATTTCAGCTTTTAGTTCGTTGCCAAACGAGAATGATATAGAATGCGGTAGGGAGGCTATCAGTTTTATTCGCTCATCTATGAGCCGTTTTTTATTCTCTGTGACATAAAAATTCATCTGGATATTCCGTTTTCGGTTCGCCATGCGCTGCCTCCATTCTTCATAAGAGTTTGAGATTATCCCAACAAACATTTTTCATTTTCGGGCAAGGGACCTGAAAATCCGAAAAATCGCAAGCGGGTACTCGCTTGCTGTGCTTGCTATCGAAACCCTACCTTCTATTTCTCCCTCTACTAATACTACAATTTGGAGCGGAGATTTTGGCTGTTTCCATTTCAAATTATGCAAGAACCGCCTCTGTTCAATGTTGAATAGTTCTATATTCACGCACACACGCAGGCAATCACTCCCCGTAAAGATAGCAAAAGCAAAGTAATTGTCTATTTGGAGCGAAAATGCCTTTTTGGAGAAGAAACATACAGGCATATCTGCTATACTGAAATGCGGTTAGTTCGTGCTAACACAAAAGCAAACAGGAGGACCAAATAATGAATAAACTACAAGGAAAAGACCTTATCAATGTTGGAATCTTCACTGCGATCTATTTTGTGGTGATGATGGCGATTGCCATGCTGGGATTTATCCCTATTTTTCTTCCGCTTCTGATCGTGCTGGTTCCGCTGATTGGCGGAATCGTAATGATGCTGTATTATTCTAAAGTCCAGAAGTTTGGAATGGTATCGCTGACAGGACTGATCTGCGGTATTTTAATGTTGCTGACCGGCATGGGGTATTGGAGCATTATTACCGGTGCCGTGTTCGGTGTCCTGGCTGATCTTGTTTTGAAATCCGGCGATTATAAGAGTGCAAAAAAAGGAATCATATCGCATGGTGTTTTTTCTATGTGGATCATCGGAAACTACATCCCCATTGTTGCAACACGGGACAGCTACTATCAGCAGCTAATCAGCGGTTATGGACAAGAGTATGCAGATTCCATTATGAGCTATATCTCGGCATATACGCTCCCCCTTCTTTTGATTGCCGGGTTCGTTTGCGGCGTGATCGGCGGGGTGATCGGCCAGAAAATTTTCAAAAAGCACTTTAAGCGTGCGGGTATTGCATAATGCGCCGTGAATTGTTAGCAAGCAAAAAAAAGGAAACCGGCCTGTCGTTAGACCCTCGGACAAAGTTGGCATTGCTTGTCACGATTGCCCTCTTTGTCTTGAGCGGCGGAGGTGGGGCTGCTTCTAAACAGTTTGCTCCTATTTTGGCTGCTGTTCCATTGATCCTGCTGCTCACGGAAAAATCGTGGAAGGGATCGGTTATCTATTTTGTTTTATATGGCGGCAGCTATATATTGCAACTATGGGCGCTCCCCCACCTGTCCGGCCTTCCTAACTTTCTTGTTGTTGCAATCTGCGGTTTCTTTATGCGGTTTGTGCCGGGGATTATGATGGGATACATCACGGTCAGGACAACGACGGTCAGCGAGTTTGTTGCCTCTATGAAGAAGCTGCATTTACCGGAGCAGATCATCATTCCTATGTCCGTGATATTCCGATTTTTCCCTACGGTTGTAGAAGAATATAATGCCATAGGGGACGCTATGAAAATGAGAGGAATCCGTTTTGGCGGGGGCAAAGCCAGTGCAATGCTGGAATACAGGCTTGTCCCTGTTATCATGTGTTCCGTCAAGATCGGGGAAGAATTAAATGCGGCAGCCCTGACAAGAGGATTGGGCGGTCCGGTCAAGAGGACAAACATCTGCGAAATCGGCTTTCATGTGCAGGATGTTTTTTTCCTGCTGCTATGTGTGGTGGCTTTTGCAATTCCTATTGTCACGATGATTACAGGGAGGTAGGCCTATGATCGAATGTAAAAAAGTTTCTTTTTCCTACCCTCCAAATGAAACTGACATTGGGGACAGGAAAGGACACGGAACATTAAGAAATATTGACCTGTCTATTAACGACGGGGATTTTGTACTGCTCTGCGGAACATCGGGCTGCGGTAAAACCACACTGACACGGCTGTTTAACGGACTGATTCCTCATTATTACGATGGAAAGCTGGAAGGCACTGTCATGCTTGATGGAGAAGATATGAGCGGGCTTTCCCTGTTTGATATATCAAAAAAAGTGGGTTCTGTTTTTCAGAATCCACGTTCTCAATTTTTTAATGTGGATACGACCAGCGAAATTGCCTTTGGATGTGAAAACCATGGATTGGAAGAAGCAGAAATCCGAAAGCGGGTAAAGCTGGTCTCAGAGCAGTTGAACCTTACAAATCTGCTGGACAGAAGTGTTTTCTCCCTTTCCGGTGGGGAAAAGCAAAAAATCGCCTGTGGATCTGCCGCCGCTGTGGAACCGGATGTATTTGTTTTGGACGAGCCATCTTCCAACCTTGACGCCTATTCCATCGCTGATTTTCGGAAACTGTTAAAAATATTGAAGTCACAGGGCAAAACAATTATTATTGCGGAGCACCGGCTCTACTATCTTTATGATCTGGCAGACAGGATCATATATTTAAGCGACGGGGAAATACAAGGGGATTATACTTTGCCGGAATTTCAGTTGATTCCGGCGGCGGAAAAAGCTAAAATGGGATTACGGCCTCTTGGCCTGGGTGAGTTTGCAGACATTGAGCCTGCCAGTCTACATTCAGGGCAGGGGATATGGAAACTGAACCACTTCCATTTCGCATACAAGAAACAGCCGGAAACGCTTTCTCTGGAAAATATAGAGCTTCCTGCCGGAAATGTAACGGCGGTCATCGGGCACAATGGAGCCGGAAAAACGACACTATCCCGTTGCTTATGCGGATTGGAAAAAAGATGTAAAGGTATCCTCGAAAAAGATGGTACTTCCTATTCAAGCAAACAGCGGCTGAAGCTATGCTATATGGTCATGCAGGATGTAAATCATCAGCTTTTTACGGAGAGCGTTTTAGAGGAAGTCCTGTTAAGTATGCCGGGGAAAGATTCCGATGAATCGCCTGAAAATGTGGCAAAGGCAGAGGCTATCTTGACAGAAATGGATTTGCTCCCGTACAAAGCCTGCCATCCGATGGGGCTTTCGGGAGGGCAAAAACAACGTGTGGCGATTGCTTCTGCGATTGCCTCTGAACGTCCGGTTATACTATTTGACGAACCTACCAGCGGCCTTGATCTCTTTCACATGAGGCAGGTGGCCGATTCGGTCAAAGGACTTGCCGATTCAGGAAAAACCATTGTGATTGTGACCCATGATCCTGAATTTATACTCAGGTGCTGCAATTATGTGATCCATCTGGAAAACGGCAGATTGGAAGAAAACTATTTCCTCCAGGATACGGAAGGACGAGAACGGTTATTTAATTTCTTTATGATGGAAGGAGGCGGCGGAAATCAAACTGTTTGATGGTAAAATAAACTGCGGCTCAAATGTTAAAAATGTCATTGAAACTGAGGATTGCGTTGTCCTGCAGCTTTTTGACGAGAGCGGCGAGGGAACCATGACAGCCCACAAAATTTTTGATGGCGCTTTTGTGATGTATAGCGATATGCACCTGAAAGAATGTACCTCCTACTTTCAGAGTAGTACGGACAGTTCGCTTCTCTATATAGACCATTGCAGGGAGGGACGGATCGAAAGCGAGATTGGCAATCATGCGTATAGCTATTTGCAAGAGCATGAGATGCGTGTGGATGACCGGCGTTCCCATTCGGGACGGTTCTGCTTTCCACTCTGCCACTATCATGGGGTGACCCTGGGATTTGATTTGGACATTGCTGTGCCGGCGCTGAAAGACTTTTTTGGCGGATTTTCTGTTGATTTGTACGAGCTTCAAAAAAAATATTGCAATGACAAGAAACCGTTTGTGATTCATAATGAGCCAGGAATTGAACATATTTTTTCAGAGCTTTACTTTGTCCCGCAGCAGATCAAAGGTGACTACTATAAAGTAAAAGCCCTGGAGCTGCTTTTATATCTGGACGCTTTGCAGTTTTCTGATTCCAAAGAAGATCGCCCTTATTTCTATAAAGGGCAGGTAGAAAAAATCAAAGCGATCCATGATCTTATTACGGCAAATTTGCAGGAGCATTACACGATGGATGAATTAGCTGAACGATTCCAGATTTCATTGACGGGGATGAAAACCTGCTTTAAGGAAATATACGGAGATTCCATGTATTCCTATATTCGCCGTTATCGGATGAACGTTGCTGCCACAATGCTCCGACAGGATTCCAAAAAAGGGATTGCGGA
Organism: Copranaerobaculum intestinale; assembly: GCF_009831105.1. Lineage (GTDB taxonomy): Bacteria > Bacillota_I > Bacilli_A > Erysipelotrichales > Erysipelotrichaceae > Copranaerobaculum > Copranaerobaculum intestinale. The sequence goes on from NZ_WUUQ01000003.1 coordinate 73,845, forward strand.
AATTGCAGGAGTTGTGGGATATGAAAGCCCCAGTAAATTTGCAACAGCTTTCCGGCAGGTGATAGGGCAGACGCCGATGGAATATCGAAAATCTTTTTTCTAAACGGTGCATAAATGCCGTTTTGGAGAGGAAAGAAGAATTGAATACTGCTACAATGAGGATGGTTAGCAAAGACTACCCATCCTTTTTTCTTTGCTGACTAAAAAGAAGGAAGGTGATTGTAATGAAGCAGCAAAAAGATAATTGGGTGAAAATTCTGTTTTCCTTCGCCGCACCATGCAAGGGGAAAATGGCTCTTTCGGTATTCTGCGCCATTCTGAGCGTTGCAGGAGGGTTTATTCCTTTTTGGGCTGTATATGAAATCCTGCTGGCATTTATCAATCAGAATGTGACCCTGAATGGCATTCTGATTTGGTGTCTGGTTGGAGCAGCGGGCTACCTGCTGCGGGTTGCCTGCCATGGAATCTCTACGATCCTGGCGCATATTTCAGCCTATACCATTTTGGAAGGAATCCGGCTTAAAATTGCAGACCGGCTGATGAAAGCTCCCCTTGGCGAAGTGATGGGGCGGCGGATCGGCTATCTGAAAAATATCATCATGGATAAGGTTGAGGACTTAGAGCCGCCTTTGGCACACATGATCCCGGAATTGACCTCTAACCTCCTACTCCCTGTTGCAATTTTTATCTGGATACTGGTTATCGACTGGCGCATGGGATTGGCGGTTCTGATTGCTCCGGTGCTGGCCATGATTCCTATGTTTTTCCTTATGAGGAACTATAACAGCCAGTACGCCGCTTATATGGAGGCAAATAACCACGTCAACAGTATTATTATCGAGTATGTGGAAGGTATCGAGGTTGTAAAGGCCTTTAACCAAAGCACAAGCTCCTATGAAAAATTTGTTAATGCTGTCCAGTCGTTCAAAGAGTTTACCTTGGCATGGTTTAAGAGTACATGGAAATCGATGAACCTTATGATGGCGATTATGCCCACAACGCTCCTGGGGGTTCTTCCTGTCGGCCTTTTGCTGGTGCAGAATGGAAGTATCTCCCCTGCGGAGCTTGCAATGGGGATTATCCTTTCCCTCAGCATTGTTGGACCGTTGATGAAAGCAACCACTTTCATTAACGAAGCAAAGTCTATGGAATATGCAGTAGAGGCGGCAAATGAACTTTTGAACCTGCCTGTACTGCCGGATTCAGGGAAAATCGTATCTATTCCTCACAATGATATTGCGTTGAAGCATGTAACCTTTTCCTATGACGGTTCCGAGCAAAATGAAGTGTTGCATGATGTGAACCTGGAATTGCCAGAGGGAAGTTTTACGGCACTTGTAGGACCGTCTGGCGGCGGTAAATCAACGATTGCCCGTCTGATTGCAAGGTTTTGGGACGTGACAGGCGGCAACATTACCATTGGGGGGAAGAATATCAAAGAGTTGTCTATACGCCAGCTTTCCGAACTGGTCAGTTTTGTGACGCAGGATAACTTCCTGTTTAATTGCTCCCTGAAAGAAAACATCCGTCTTGGAAATCCAAATGCCACAGATGAAGAAGTATATGCGGCGGCGAAAGCGGCCTGCTGTGATGAATTTATTGTGCGTTTGGACAAAGGATATGATACCCCTGCCGGTGATGCCGGAAAGAGGCTGTCCGGCGGCGAAAAACAGCGAATTGCGATTGCGAGGGCGATCCTCAAAAATGCCCCGATTGTTATTTTGGATGAAGCGACAGCATTTACTGACCCGCAGAACGAAGATAAAATTCAGAAATCTATCATGGCGTTATCAAAGGGTAAAACTCTTCTTGTGATCGCCCACCGCCTTTCCACCATTCAGAACGCAGATCAGATTGTCGTGTTGAAAAAAGGCCGGATTGTGGATTGCGGAAAGCAGAAAGAATTGTTGAAGCGGTGTCCGCTTTATGCGGATATGTGGAAAGCCCACATCGGGGCGAAGAATTGGTCTGTGAGTGAAAAGAAGGAGGTGGCCGCTCATGTTTAAGTCTATGAAACGGATCATTAAATGGGCGGGGAAATATAAGGGACGCCTCTATCTTGGCTCTGTTTTTTCCTTTTTCAGCAGCCTGTCTACGGCGATCCCTACAATGGCTGCCGCTTATGCCCTTGATAAAGCAATCGCAGCTTATTGGGCAGGCAACACAATAGAATCCTCCCTGATCTGGCAGACGCTTTGGATTATTGTTGGCTCGATTGCGCTTAACTTTCTACTCTCTTATTTGCGGGCGGTGTTGCAGGAAAGCATTGGTTATGAAGTAGCCGCAGGGCAGCGAATCCATTTAGGCGATGTGCTGAAAAGGGTTCCTCTGGGATATTTTTCTAAAAACAGCGTAGGCGATATTCTGACAGGTGTTACCACGGAGCTATCCACACTTGAATTGCAGGGAATGAAGATGGTCGACATCATCATCAACGGATATGCAAAGTTTATTGCAATTCTCCTGTGTTTCCTTTTCCTGAGTCCAGCCGCAGCAGTGATTTCTGTTGTCGGCGTTGCCTTTTCCTCATTGGCCTTACATGGTATCAGCAGGCATAGTGAAAAGACCGCTGCTATCACGCACCAGGCCATGGAGGATATGTCTGGCTCTGCGATTGAATATATCCGCGGGCTGTCCATCGTTAAATCGTTCGGACAGGAAGGGGCTTCTATCGAAAGTTTCCGCAAGGCAAATACGGATTTGAAAAATATTCATATCAAAGTAGAAAAAGGCTATACGCCATTTAACTGCTTGCATCTGTTCTCCTTAAAACTGGCATCTATGGGGATTGTGTTTATCTGTGCATGGCAGACACTTAACGGGCAAATGAGTCTTGCTTATTTCCTGATGTTTGTTCTGTTTTCTTTCGTAATCTTTGGAAGTGTGGAAAACATTAACGACGCGGCTCATATGCTGGGTCTTATAGATTCCGCTATGAATAAGCTGGAAGCTCTGGAAAATGCAGAATATATCGACCAAGACGGAAAAGATATTACACCGACCTCGTATGACATTACTTTTCAGGATGTATCCTTTGGTTACGATAAACGGACTGTATTGCATGATGTGAATTTCACGATTCCGCAGAATACCACAACAGCGATTGTAGGTCCCTCCGGGAGCGGCAAGTCTACCCTGTGCAGCCTGATTGCACGCTTTTATGATGTTGACGCCGGAAAAATCACTTTAGGAGAAACAGATATTCGAGAATTTACCTGTGACAGCTTACTAAAAAATATCAGTATGGTGTTCCAGAATGTATATCTGTTCCGGGATACAATCCGTAACAATATCAAATTCGGCAGCCCGGACGCTTCGGAGGAACAGATGATTGCCGCTGCAAAAGAAGCGCGCTGCCATGACTTTATTATGGCCTTGCCAGATGGATATGATACCGTCATTGGGGAGGGCGGTTCTTCTCTTTCCGGCGGTGAAAAGCAGCGGATTTCGATTGCCAGAGCCATGCTGAAAGATGCGCCGATTGTCATTTTGGACGAGGCCACGGCCAGCATTGACCCAGAGAATGAGCATTTGATTCAAGAGGCTATTTCCGCACTGACACATGGTAAAACAATCATAACGATTGCCCATAGACTGGCGACGATTGAAAATGCGGATCAAATTCTTGTCATTGATGGTGGAACCGTCGTGCAGAAAGGAACCCATAAGGAATTGCTGGCTCAAAGGGGAACCTATCAGGAATTTATTAAGATTCGGGAACAGGCTGAGGGCTGGAGGATTCAACAATAAGCATAAAGGAGGAACTGATGAAGATTCATGCGTCTGGGGAGGATTATCTGGAGGCTATCCTTGTTCTACAAAAGAAAATGGGCATGGTCCGCTCCATTGACCTTGCCCGGCACATGGGCTTTAGCAAACCGAGTATCAGCCATGCGGTAGGCGTTTTGAAAAATGGAGGTTTTCTGACCGTGGATGATGGGTTCCTTCATCTGACCGTCATAGGTCGGGAGATTGCCGAGAAAATCTATGAACGCCATTTGTTTTTTATGGAGCAGTTTATCGCTGCTGGCGTCGATCAGGAAACAGCGGAACAAGACGCCTGCCGGATTGAACACGCCATCAGTGATACATCTTTCCGAAAGCTGAAGGAGAAAGTACAAGGAACCGATTAGCGCACATCGGCTCCGCTCTGCATAATAAGTTATCTGCCCCGTCCGGGGAAAGAAAAAAACCGTTGACTGGGGCAGATAATTTCGTGCGCTATTTTAAGATTTGAACTCAATCGGCGGTTTTGAAGGACAATTTCAGAGCCGCCGTTTCTTTGCGTTTACACAAACTAATGACGACTTGCAGGGACACGGTAGCCGCTTGGAGGTTAATTTGCCGTGTCTCTTTTGCTTTTTCAAAGCTCCCATGATCTACATCAATTAAAAAAAGCATTGCCCCTCCTCCGGGCAAGTATAGCATTGCATCGGCATTATCGTTCCATGTGATTCAGCATAATAATGACTGTTCTTGGTGCGCCAGTTTCCCATTGCGGGAATCTGGCGTTTTTTGTTGCCTTTTTTTCGGAGATAATCCGGCTGTATACCGGTGTCGTTCCCCACCTCCATTCGATTCACTCGTCAATCACCCGTGAATCGAAATGGAGGTACATAATGAAGAAAATTAACCTTCGGGAACTTTATCCTGATGTTTATACAACAGACTTTTTTGTAGATGTGACAGAGGAAGTAATGGAGACTATTCGAGCAGCTGAACGTGCGGAGGCTGCGTATGAGCGAAAGATGTATCGTTATAAAGCACAGTATTCTCTGGATTGCGAGAATGGCATTGAAAATGCGGTGCTGTTGAAGCCGAAAACACCGGAGATGCTTCTGGAGGAAAAACAGCTTCAGGAGCAGGTCTATTCTGCTGTGATGAATTTACCGGAAAAACAGGCAAAGAGGATTTATGCCCGATATTACCTGGGAATGACGGTAAATGAAATTGCCGGGGTAGAAGGTGTAGACCCAAGCCGTGTCCGAGACAGTATCCGGCGCGGCTTAAAGCAGCTCGGAAAATATTTTTGATAAAGTTTCGTTTGATGCGCCTGTTTTTTGCCTTTTTTGTCAGTGTTAATAAGAAGGACAAGTTTTCCTCCTTCATCTGCACATTGACAATCGAATAGACAGCACAACAGGTACATAACCCATGTACGAGCGAATATGAAACGCCGCGAGGATGGAGCAGTCAGGGAGGTGATGAAAGCACTGCTTCGGAGCGATCTACGATTTCATAAAAGAATGGTGGCAGATTTGGCGCGATGACTACATGGGGGCTTAAAGATACTTCCTCACGGCCCGCCAAAGACTTGGGGGGAACCCTGCGGCACACGATACGAACGATGCTGCGGAGTTATGACATCCGCGCCAGCGGAGACCTGTTGTGTTCCCATCGTCAGGGGGCGTGGCAAATGTGACGAAAGCTGAGAAATATAAATAGGAAGCGTTTGCCGCTTTCTGTTCAAAATCAGATACCATGCGCTGGTGGTTTCGGCTGCCAGCGTATTCATGTGATTTTGAACAAACACGATGACAAACTTGACGGATTGGAGGAAATATGCTTTATGGAAAAACTTATTACGCGAAAAGAAGCAGCAGAAATTTTGGGTATCAGCATTGCAACGCTGGACGCGGCCCGTAACAATGGTCTTATTTCTTATGTGCAATATGTGCAGAATGGCTGTGTGTACTTTACCTCAGCGGGCCTTCAGGAGTATATCGCAAAATGCACCCACAGAGCAAAGCCAGCAGAAAAGAACGCAACTTATCGTAAACCTCGCAGAGCTGGAGTGTGAGCCGGTCCGTATCCTTGTCGAAATCATAATGGTCTGATAAAACATAGATACAGCGCTGGAGTATATTCTTAGGAGGTGGAGGAATTGGCAAATAGGAAAATAATGCTTCCTCAATATGGCACAGTTATGAAAAGAGGTGTCCTATATTATAGGACCAGAATCAAAGACACGAATGGTAAGCTCGTAGCTATCTACGCAAAAACACCTGAAGAACTATACAACAAAGAAACGCTTGCGTTGGAACAGATTGAGAATGCCACTTTTCATCGGAAAACGCCCACAGTTGCAGAGTATTGTGAAAAGTGGCTGCTGATGCAGTCGGTTCATGTACGAGCTACTACTTTGACGGATTACACCTCAAAGGTCAGGCGGCATATTATAGCGGAATTGGGAGATAAACGGATGGGTGAGGTTAGCCTGGATGATATTCAGCTTGCCCTTGTTCCGGTTTCCAAGAAATCTGCATCGGTTTATAAATCTGTGGTAATCCTTTACAAATCTATCTTTCGCGCAGCGATGGAAAGCAGGATCATTGACCATAACCCGACGATTTATCTCACGACAAAAGGTGGCGGTGTTCCACAAGAGGATCGTCAGGCTTTGACAGATGAACAGGCAGCACGCCTTTTGGATGCTATCCGAGATTTGCCGCCTTATGTCTTTGTCATGATTGGTTTATATGCAGGGCTGCGCCGGGAAGAAATTCTTGCTCTGCAATGGGATTCAGTATATCTGGATACGGATACTCCATATCTGACGGTAAGGCGGGCATGGCACACAGAACACAACAGACCGGTAATCTCAGACGAATTGAAAACCAAGGCTGCGGAGAGAAATATCCCTCTTCCTGTTTGCTTGGCTGAGTGTTTGAAAGCAGCAAAGGAAACATCGACTTCGGAGTATGTGGTTTCAAACCGGGACGGCGAACCGCTGTCCTACACGCAGTTTAAGCGACTTTGGCAGTATATTGTTACGAGGACGGTCAAGGAGCGGAGCTATTATCGGTATGAAGATGGAAAAAGAGTAAAGCATACTGTCACACCTGTCTTGGGAGAAAAGGCTGCTCATAACGGAAAAGTGGTTTACAGTCTGGACTTTGAAGTAACACCCCATCAGCTGCGGCATACTTACATTACCAATCTCATTCATGCATCGGTAGATCCCAAAACGGTTCAATACCTGGCAGGCCATGAAAGCAGCAAGATTACCATGGACATTTATGCAAAGGTTAAGTACAACAGACCAGATGAGCTGGTCAGATCAATGAGTTGCGCGTTTGCAAGCTGGGACGCAGCACAGTAATAATAAAACAGGAAGTAAAGCAGGAGCGAGGCAAGGATGTCTCGCTCTTTGTTTTACATCAGCCGTATCTTTGATTAAATCGAGGCTTTCTGATAAAAAGAGAGTGTAGATACGGAAACTACACATTATCAAGAAAGGACGATCAAAGATGGCAAAAAAGAAAACACAGATCCCGAAGTATGGGACCATTACATTGAAAGGAATTCAGTATTACAGAACCAGGATTACGGATGCAGATGGCAAAGAGTTGAGTTTGTATGCCGCTACTTGTGAAGAATTGTATGAGAAGCAGTTAGAGGCCCGGAAGCAGGTAGAAGAAATTATCTTTCACCGGCAGCACCCGACAGTAGCCGAGTATGGCGAGAAGTGGCTGCTGATGCAGTCGGCAAAGGTGTCTGCGTCTACACTCAGAGGTTATACGAGGGATATGACAAACTATATCATCAAACCTTTGGGAGAGATGTATATGGAAGAAGTGACTGCTGACGATATTCGGCTGGCTCTTGTTCCATTGTCAAAGAAATCGGAAGGCTTATACAATAAGGTCAATATGCTGCTCAAGTGCATTTTTTATGCGGCAGAGAGAAACCAAATTCTTGAACACAATCCCTGTGCGGGAATATCCGGTAAAGGCGGAAAACCGACAAAAAAGAAGGAGGCATTGACAGATCAGCAGGTAGCCGTGCTTCTGGATACAGTCAAGGGGCTTCCTCCATATTTGTTTATTATGCTCGGTTTGTATTCCGGTCTGCGTCGGGAAGAAATTCTTGCACTGCAATGGGATTGTGTATTTCTGGACGAGGATACACCTTATCTATCGGTGAGGCGGGCATGGCGTACAGAGCATAACAGACCCGTGGTTTCTACGGTGCTAAAGACTCCAGCGGCAAAAAGGGATATTCCGATACCGAAGTGTTTGGTAGATTGTCTGAGAGAAACGAAAGAAAATTCCATATCAGATTATGTGATCGCTGACAGCAAAGGAGAGCCACTGGCTGCCTCGCAGTTCCAAAGAGTGTGGCAGTATGTCGTTGTCCGCTCCACTAAGCCCCGGAACTATTATAAGTATGTAAATGGGGAGAGTATCAAATATACGGTTACTCCAACGCTGGGTATGACCCAGAAGAATCAACCCAAAATCAAATATACGCTGGACTTTGATGTAACCCCGCATCAGCTGCGGCACACTTACATTACCAATCTTCTCTATGCGGGCGTTGATCCAAAGACAGTACAATACCTTGCCGGACACGAAAACAGCAAAACAACTATGGACATCTATGCAAAAGTGAAGTATAATAAACCAGAGGAGTTATTTGGGGTAGTAAATGGTGCGTTTCATCAGGCTATTGCTGAATGAAAAAGGCCGTTTTTTATGGTCCGCACACCGGATAACTGAGAGGCAGAAAGCCGGAAAAGCCCGGAGTATCAAGGGAAAACAGCTCAAAAACTCGCGCAATACGGCTTGAAAGCAGCTCGTAGAGCTCCTCAGTACTCAAAACGATAGAAAACATCAGATTTCTGCACTTACGTACAACTATGTACACTCACGAAAGCCCCATTTTATGGGGTTTTTTGTTGTTTGCATGAGTGCGGATGAGTGAACATAAGTGATGCGGTGGTTCTAATTAGGTAGCAAATAGGTAGCAAATCTAGAATTTTTACGCAGGATTTGGCGTAATTTTTAGCGTAACTTTTACTTCTAAAAACTTATGAAATTTAAATATCGGTTTGATACAAATAGTTACTGAAAGTGATAAGTAGATATGATATAATTTGACCATAAGAAAAGGTGGTTTTATGAATAAAAGGGATGATTTTATTGAGAAGTATCAGAGATAGAACTTGGGTACAAAGATCATGATGGCAGAACACATGAGTTCGATTTTGCGATTAACTTGTTTACCGATTTAGCTGCCTTAATGTTGGAGTGTTCTGTGAATGGCAGTGTGTCTTTGGGGGAACTGTTGAACGATGAAAAAGGAAATATTGTCCGTATTACTTTCACTAAAGAAGAAAAAAAGCCATAAACAAATACTGAATGACTTTGTTAAAAATCCGCTATCTTATGATCTCCATGAAATAATTCCAGAAGATGATGATATGCAAGAAATGGCACAGGACTATGAAAGTATCTGCTAGGAACTGTGTGAATAAATTTTTATTTAATAGGGAGTTAAACAGATCAGAGTTTGTAACTGAAATTTCTTGTATTTTGTGAAGGGAGAATATTGATATATGATTTCAATATTAGGTGCAGTTTTATTTGGAGTTATAGCAATTATGACAGTTCTTGTTGCTTGTGGTTTGCCTTTGGGCGAATTTACAATGGGTGGACAACATAAAATCTTACCTAAGAAATTTAGAGTTATGGCAGTCATTTCGTTTGCTGTCCAAATTTTTGCAATGATAATCGTTTTGCAAGCCGGAGGTTTTATTTCCTTATGGTTGTCTTTTGAGGTTACTAAATGTATTTGCTTCTTCTTTGCAGCTTACCTATCTTTGAATACTATTATGAATATGATTTCAAAAAGTAAGAAAGAAAAATATGTTATGACTCCGGTTTCACTTATGGCCGGAATATGTTTTTGGATAACGGCATTTCAGATGTAGTATGTAAATTGAGGATACTCTATAGTGCTTCAAATCCCAGTTTATTAAACAGGAAAAATTTATAGGGAGGTTATGATGAAAGAGTTATTTGAAATATTTCCATATTTGGAAAATGATAAAATAATTATTAAAAAAATGGAATTAAGTGATGTTGAAGCGTTAGCACAGATTAGCAATAATGACAATATATATAGATTTATACCACCATTTCTGTATAGAAAAAGCAACAAAGCATTAGAGACTGCAATTAAAAATCTTGGCAAAAGAGATTTTGAAAAGAAAAAACTAATAATTGCAGGGATTTATTTAAAGGACGATCCTAATAGATTGATAGGCTTAGCAGAAATGTTCGATTACAAAAAAAGGGAAAACAAAATAACAATAGGTTATAAAGTGAACGAAGATTATTGGAACAAGAAAATAGCAACAAATACATTGAAACTAATGGTTGATTATTTAGTAAATGAAATTGGAATTACAACACTTAATGCTTTCGTTATGCCAAATAATATATATTCATCAAAAATATTATTAAATAATGGATTTGTTAAAGAGAATTATACAATACAAGAAAAAAATTGGGGTGGTCAAAAGTTAGTATCTGTTGATGTGTACACATACAGAACACTGTAGACAAACTTAGAATTTGTGAGGATATTGAATATGAATAAAGAATGGTCTGAACTTAGTAAAATGATGCAAGTGCAAATTAACAAAGAGATAGAAAGAACATACTTTCTACACTCACGTACACTCACGAAAGCCCCATTTTATGGGTTTTTTGCTTTTTATTTGTATTTTGATGATGAAAGATACGCATGGTAAATGGTTCTTTTGATAAGATAGGAGTACACAAGATATGTCCAAACGGTGCACAACGGTGCACAGATCATTGATCCCAAAAGGTCAAAGATGATAACTTATAATATTCTGTTCCATTTTCTGTTTTTGTGATATATTTGTATCGATAGATTTGCTGATATAATTTGACCTATGAAAAAGAAAATAAAGGGATGAAAATTATGAATTATCAAATAGCGAGAAATTTTGTATATAGAAATGCCAGACCACTTGATATTGCCAGATGGAAATTTTTGTTTGAAAATGGCAGTCAGGAAGATGTTTTAAAAGCTTTAGCTGAATATCAAAATGAAGATGGCGGTTTTGCTCATGCTTTAGAACCGGACAGTTGGAATCCCAATTCTTCCCCGATACAAACATGGGTTGCCACCGAAATCATCAGTGAGATCAAATTAAAAAATAAGAATCACCCGATTATACAAGGTATATTACGATATTTAGGATCAGGTGATAATTTTGATGGCCATACATGGTTTAATACGATCACTTCCAATAATGATTATCCGCATGCTGCTTGGTGGGATTATCAGCCAACCCAGAGCGTGCCTTATAACCCAACTGCTAGCTTGATCGGTTTTCTATTAACATTCACCGAGGTAAGCGATCCGCTCTATTCGTTGGCTTGCCGGCTTGCTAAAGAGGCATATCTTTATTTTAAACAGATATTTCCTACCGATTCGATGTCTACTGCTACTTGTTTTGTAAATCTATATGAATATTTAAAAGAAGCAGCTATTCGGGATTTGATTGATATGCAGGAATTTTGTTCATTATTACAACAGCAGATTACATATATGATTGAATATGATACAGAAAAATGGAAAACAGAATATATCTGTAAGCAGTCACAATTTATAAAGACGAAAAGCAGTGAGTTTTATATGATGAATAAAGATATATGTGAATTTGAGTGTGAATTCATTTCCAATAATCAAAATAGTGATGGAACGTGGAATATCAATTGGACATGGGATCGTTATCCGGAAGAATGGCACATCAGTAAAAACTGGTGGAAATCTGATTGGATCATTAAGAATATAAAATTTTATCAGGAATTTTGTTCAGACAGTATCAATATTCATGAATGACATTCAAAAGGATGAACACGTCAGAACATGTCCTACACTTGTATAGGGCTAAGTAATGATATCTAGGTAAGACTACAGACTGAAATTGACGATTTAAATTCGCTTAATCTGATGAAGGATGCCATAAAATTATCTGTATAGTATATCAATTATTTCCGTTTTCTGTTACTTATAACACTCCTGATAGCTTGTTTGTAATCTCCACATCATCCTTTTATAGTAGTGCTTTGTTAAATTTGCATTATTTAGGTAAGCATAACATTATTTCTAAACCGTATCTTTATTTATAATGTGTAAGTAAAAAAATTATCATAATTAAAAAAATGCTTTATATAAATTTTGTTAATTGTTTTCAGCCTTTTAATATATTATAATGTAATCACATATAATTAAGGTCTGTATATCGAACAGATATACCGGAGGATAGAAATGAAGGAGCATATCTATAATAATAAAAAACAAAAACGGTTTTTATTAGTGTTTTTATTTGCAATCATTATCATTATTGGGGCGGTTTCTGTATTCATTCGGGTGCAAGGTAATCATATGCTTGAGGATGACGTTGATAATTACCTTGAGGAAATTTCTTTACAAACTTCCTATAAAATTAACCAGAGAATTTTGTTTAACCAAAATTCTCTTTCGTATATTGCGGACAACTTAGATTTAATATCCGATGTTGAAGGTGTAATAGATAATGTTACTTCAGATAGTCCGTTTGAATGGATAGGGTTTATTGATAAAAATGAAGTCCTTCATGTGAAAAATCACGATGACATAGATATTTCTTTATTACCCTTTATTAATGATGTGCGAATGAACAAAAAAAGTGTGAGCGGGAAATTATTGAAACTTGACGATGAAGAAGGAGTATTATATACCTCACCGATTTCAGGTCATTCAAATTATACGACGATTGCCGGATATGTTCCGGTTTCTAAAATGAAATTATTATTAAACACAGATACTTTTAAGGGTATCGGATTTTCCCACGTCATTGATGAAGATGGTAATTATATATTGCATTCCGGCAATAAAAATGCATTGTTAAAAGATGATAATTTGTTTCAAGATATGCAGAAAAATACAAAAATAGAGAAAGGTAAAAATATTGAGATAGTCAAAGCGGAAATTGCGGACGGAAAAAAAGGAAGTTTGAAATTCGAAATAGGCAATGAGACTAGGGCAATTACCTATATGCCGATTCCAGATTCATCATGGTATTTAATTTCAATCGTACCGCCGGATATACAAACTGCCCAGCTGAAAGAAGGAATTAATTTTGCGATCCTTTTGATTGCTGGTACAACCATTTTTTTATCTGCAGTTTATCTTCTAATTACGCTTAGAATTTCTAATAATAAAAATCGAGAAATATCGAAAATTGCTTATGTTGACCCGGTTACAGAAGGGAGCACACGGGCAAAGTTTATGCTGGATTCTAAAAACATTTTCTCGCTTCGTCAGCCCTTTTCATTTCTTATTTTAGATATAAAGGGATTTAAACTCATAAATGACTCTTTTGGCAGTAAGCAAGGTGATAAAGTTCTCAAGCATGTTTATGATTGTATCCTGAAAAATCTTCATGAAGGTGAATATGCCTGCCGTGATAATGATGATAATTTTGATATTCTTATTAAGCGAGCCGATAAAACAGAAATAAGCAGATTTATTTCTGTTGTTGCGAATGATATCAATCAATTTAACGATAAAAAGAGCTCTCCGTATTATATAAATATTGAATGCGGCTGCTATGTCACAGAAGAACAGGAAACCTCCATAGTTAAACTAAAAGATTTTGCAAATACAGCGCGTAAAAACAATCAGGAAAAAGAAAAACATTTCTTATGGTCGAATGTATTTTATAATGATGTCATTCGTGTAAAAATGCGGAAAGAAAAAGAAATGAAGGATTCCATGGAAAGTGCATTAAATAATGATGAATTCTCTGTTTACTTACAACCTAAAGTAAGTTTAGAAAACGGAAATGTAGTTGGTGCTGAGGCTTTGGTACGTTGGATCAGACCGAATAAAGAAATGATTTATCCGGATGAATTCATACCGTTATTTGAAAAAACCGGTTTTATAATAAAGTTGGATTTGTATGTATTTGAGAAGGTTTGTCAAACCTTACGTAAATGGATCGATGAAAACCGATATATTATTCCAATATCGGTTAATTTATCAAGAAATCATCTTCATTTTAAGGATTTTCTAAAGGAATATAAAAAAATACAAGAACAATATCGAATACCGAGTGAATATATAGAATTAGAAATCACGGAAACGGTTGTATTTGAGAATTTACAAATTCTAAAAGGGGTTATTGATGAAATACATGCGATGGGCTATCGCTGTTCCATGGATGATTTTGGAAGTGGTTATTCATCATTAAACGTTCTGAAAGAAATCCCTGTTGATATTTTAAAAATTGACCGCATTTTCTTTAATTGTGAACAGACGGATCGAGGGGATAAAATCATTCAGTCGGTTATCGGATTAGCAAAAAAGCTGACGATTGATACGGTTGCGGAAGGTGTTGAAACAATCCCTCAAGTCGAACAGCTGAAAGAAATGGCGTGTGATATTGTTCAAGGATATGTATTTGATAAACCGATGCCTATCAGTGATTTTGAAAGTAAATATAAAGATAACCCTAAATTGTTTTAAGGTATCAATGATTTTCTATGGGTTTTGTTTATTCTTTATTGCCTGTTTGATCAGGCGGTGTTTATATGAATTAATAAAAATTTAATTCCCAATATGCCCTGTTTTACAGGGCTTTTTAAATTCAGAAGCATTTAGAATATAATATAAAGGCTATTAACATAAACGATCAAGCTGATGTGAAGTCTTGAATATAGTTTCTTGTTTTTTCTCCTGTTGAAGCGCGGTTTGTACGGCTTAATATAGGTTAAGTATTCCTGTCTGCTAAATATGAAGTTTGTAATTGTAAAAGAAGAATTATGACATAAAAATCGGTCATTCAATTTTTTATAAGATTTTGCTAGAGGACAGCAGAAAAATGTAAAACTAGGTACTGGATAGAATAATGATTTGTGTTATAATATCTCCATGACAAATTTTAAACAGAAAATGCTTATTTACTTTACCGCTTTATCAGCGGGAGTCTTATTAATTTCAAATCTCGCAGCTGTTAAGCTGTGGGACTTTTTTGGTGTAGCGGTGGATGGCGGTGTTGTTGTTTTTGCCATAACTTATATCGTCGGAGATCTGATCGTTGAATTTTATGGTAAGAAAACTGCCAATAATATCATTCTTGCAGGCTTTTTAGTCAATATCATCGCTATTCTTGCCTTCTACATAGTGATTGCTTTACCAGCATACCCAGGCTGGGATATGCAGAGTGCTTATGCTCGTGTTCTGGGATTTACTCCGCGTATTATCATTGGATCTTTGGTTGCTTATGTGTGCTCCAACCTGTTTAATAACTATATTTTCACTAAAATGAAGAACAGCAAGGGGATCTTTTCCTCGAGCTTTATAGCCCGGGCACTCGGCTCATCAGCATTTGCCCATATTATCGATTCCGGTATTTTTGAAACGATTGCATTTATCGGGGTATTGCCTTTTCATGAGTTTTTGGCGCAAGCGGGATTTGCTTATCTATTGGGAATCGGATTTGAAATTGTCCTGTCTCCACTAGAAGCTATCATTGCCAGAAAGCTGCGGTTGAAAATGAAAGATTATAAGAATAACAATACCTTCTCTTTTGAAATAACAAAACGTATTCCCGGTAAGCTTGGGCGAGCGGGAATCATTCACACTCCCCATGGTGATATCAAGACCCCGGCCTTTATGTCAGTAGGGACGAAAGGGGAAGTCCGTTTTGTGCCTATGGATGATTTAAAGAATATTCATGCCCAGGCAATGTTAAGCAATGGCTATCATCTTCGTAATATCTCTTATGAAATCGAAAAGCAGGGCGGTCTGGCGGAATGGTCAGGATGGAATGGCCCAACGCTCACTGATTCAGGAGGATTTCAGGTGATGTCACTTGGTTCCGGATGCGGGAAAGTCGTAAGCATGGATCGGGAAAAGAACGTTGTGAATGCTGATCCTAAGGATCGTTTGGCCCATGTAAGTGAAGACGGTGTTCAGTTTCATGATCCCTTTACGGATCAGGATGATTTTATCGGTCCGGAAGAATCTATGCAGATTCAGTGCCGAATCGGTGCTGATATCCATATGGCTTACGATGAATTGACTTCACTTGCAGACAGCTATGAATACAATGTGGAAGCGTTGGAGCGTACTGAACGCTGGGCTGAACGCAGTATCAAGGAACATAAAAAGCACTGCGATAAGCTCGGTTATCACCAGTCGCTATACGGTGTTCTGCAAGGTGGCCGCTGGGAAGATCTGCGTCGTTCAACAGCCAAGAAGATGGCAAAGATGGATTTCGACGGCTATGGTCTTGGCGGAGCCTTCCTAAAGGAAAATCTCGGTGAAATCTTAAAATGGTGCTGTGAAGAGCTTCCGGAAAATAAGCCGCGTCATCTGCTGGGACTTTCTCACCCGGATGATATTTTAATCGGTATAGAAATGGGAGCGGATACCTTCGATTGTGTAGCGCCCACGCGAGAAGCAAGGCACGGCAAGATCTATACGAAATATGGAAATTTCAATCTGAATAAATTTGCGGACAGTAGTGAGAAGCTGGATGATACTTGTGACTGTCCGACCTGCAGAGCTGGATGGACGCGCGGCAAGCTGCGCGCTCTTATGAAATCGCAGGACAACGCCGAGCGTCAGATTTATTATAATTTAGCTTCCCAGCACAACCTGCGCTTCATCATCCGATTAACGGAGGAAGCAAGGGAAGCGGTTATCCAAGGTAATTTCGAAGCATACCGTGACGAATTTCTTTTAAATTATTATGGTAGGAAATCAGAAACATAATCCTGCCAAAATCATGACAATCTAAGTCCTGAATGAAAGGACTTTTTCTTTTTCTGTTTAATAATTTACCAGATCGCAATAAATAAGTGATTGCAAGCAATTTTACCGAATCAGCTGCCCTATACATTTTTATGAAAAAGATGTAAAATGATTTTAATTACAATCTGCAGATAAATAGTAATTAAGGGGTATTTTATGAAGCAGAAATACAGCATAATGATATATATGTGTATTTGGACGGTGGCAATCATTCTATTGGTTTTTTCATTGAATCAAAATGCCGGCTATGCCAAGGTTATTAATTACAGTGGAATCGTGCGGGGCGGAACTCAGAAGCTTGTCAAAGAAGAGCTGCATGGTGTTCATGATGAAAAGCTGCTGGATCATTTGGATACGATCATGATTGAACTGCAAACCGGCAAAGGACCTAATGGACTGATGAAAATTGATAATACCGCATATCAGAATCAACTGACTGAGATGGCGGCTATTTGGAATGAAATGAAGCAGAATATTCAGAAAATGGATGATCCGCAGGCTGCGCTCAGACTTTATGAGCTAAGTCAGGATTATTTTGACAAAGCCGATGAAATGGTCAATACCGCACAGCATGTATCGGATCAGAAATTAATTCAATCAACGCTTCTATTTCTTTCTTTTATTATCATAACAAGTTCATCATTCATTTTCTGGTACCGTTCTAAACAGAAAGAAATCAGAAAAGTCATGTATATTGATAAACTGACAAGGCTGCCGAATCGTACCGCCTTTGAACTCGGCGTACAACGGTTGATTGCAACACATAAGCAGAAGTATGTACTGCTCTATTTTGATATTGATGATTTTAAGTATCTGAATGGTACCTATGGATATACGTGTGGTGATCAAATTTTGATCGGAGTAGCTGATGCAATGGTTGAATTTATACAGAATCGCGGTGTCTGTGCAAGGGATAACAGCGACTGCTTCTTTCTTTTAGCTGAATTTGAAGAAACCATTGTGGATCAGCTTCAGAATATTATGAAACAAATGGTCAAGCAAAAAATTGAGTTAGATATTGCCGATGATCTGAGTTTTACATTCGGAGCTTATGAAGTAAAGAATGAGGTACCGATACAGGATATGATTGACAACGTAATATTAGCTCATAAAAATGCCAAAGCTCTTGGCAGAGGTAATATTATTTGGTATAACCAAGAACTCTTAAACCGACTGCTTCAGGAGAGTCTCTTTATAAAGCAAATGCATACAGCCCTGAAACAAAATGAATTTCGGCTTTACTTACAGCCCAAATTTGAAATAGATACACTGAAGATCACAGGTGCGGAATCTTTGATGCGGTGGCACATGCAGGATGGACGTATTATATATCCGGATACGTTTATTTCTTTGTTTGAGAAAAACGGCTATATATACGATTTAGATTTTTATATGCTGGAGCGCACTTGTGAATTTCTACAGCGAAACCAATGCTTTGATTTCACAATTTCTGTCAATTTTTCACGAGTATCTATTCATCACAAGGATTTTTATGAACATTTACACGCTGTGATCAACGCCTATCAAATACCTGTTAGCTGCATTGAAATTGAAATCACGGAAAGTGCGTTCAATGGTTTGTCCCATACGATTTTAACCATCCTGAGACGTTTAAGCAATGATGGTTTCCTAATTTCGATGGATGATTTTGGAAGCGGTTATTCTTCTTTGAATCTGTTGACCGCGATGCAGGTAGATATTTTGAAAATTGACCGGGCATTCCTGGAAGAACAAAATGACAAGAAAAAGAAAATTATTAAACTGATTGTTGAGTTGGCCGCTACTCTGCATATGAGGGTAATATGCGAAGGTGTAGAAACAGAAGCAGACGTAGAATTATTAAGAGCGGTACGCTGTCAGCTGGGACAAGGCTATTACATATCAAAACCGATCCCGGCAGAAGCCTTTTCTGAAAAATATCTTCAAAAACACAAAACGGCCGGTTAAAACGTAAACTATCTATTTGGACAGAATAGATAGTTTTTTCATACCTGATATCATGCCGAAGATTGATACTGGAATTTCAGAAATATGCTTTGAGTTTATATCATTTCTAATCTGAAAAGTCTATTGTCATTGCGATAAAACGATTATTAATAATACATTATAATAAAAATAACACTTTCATCAATATATAATTATTAATTATGATATAATATAGATGTGGATTTAATCACTAATATATCTTATTGATAAAAAAGGAGGATAGGAATCTGTATGAATACCAAGTACAGATCATGAGAAACATGGAAAATGCGATTATTACAAAACATTTAACAAAGGAATACCATGGTTTCAAGGCGAACGATAACATTGATTTTATTGTGAAAAAGGGTGCTATTTGCGGTTTGATCGGCAGAAACGGCGCTGGGAAAACTACACTTATGCGTCAGCTGCTTGGGTTGTGTGAGCCGACAAAGGGAGAAATCGAGCTTCTTTCAATAAATCTTACGAATGCGCGCTGTAAAACCGGTTCACTGATTGAGACTCCAACATTTTATGAAAACATGAGTGTATATGAAAACATGAAAATACGCGGTATGCTGATTGGATTGTCGAATATGCATAATGAAATCAATCATAAACTGAAAGCTGTCGGTTTGGAATCAAAGAAGAATAGTAAAGTAAAATCACTGTCTTTGGGCATGCGTCAAAAGTTGGGAATTGCCTGCGCTATTTTGGGCAATCCGGAACTGCTGATTCTTGATGAACCGATAAACGGACTTGATCCGATCGCAATCAAGGAAGTGAGAAATACCCTTGTGGAAATGAATAAGCAGGGTTCTACCATCTTGCTTTCTAGTCACATATTGGGCGAGATGGAGAAAATCGCAACAGATTATGCTTTTCTGGTCGAAGGAAAATTGGTAAACCGTTTGACCCGGGAAGAAATTGAGAGTAAACATATCGATCTGGAAAGTTATTTTGTGGAGCTTGTCGGAGGTGAA
This sequence comes from Copranaerobaculum intestinale, assembly GCF_009831105.1. Taxonomy (GTDB): domain Bacteria; phylum Bacillota_I; class Bacilli_A; order Erysipelotrichales; family Erysipelotrichaceae; genus Copranaerobaculum; species Copranaerobaculum intestinale. Next base: position 93,419 of record NZ_WUUQ01000003.1, read on the forward strand.
GATAATGAGTAAAATTATACGAACCGAGTTATATAAACTGCGGCATAATATGGGGTTCATCTTGTTGATGCTGATCAGTGTTGCAATCTATGGCGGACTTAATTATATGTCAGAAACCTCGGCAGATGCAGTGAGCGCTTTAACACAGATGGGAAGCTTTACCTTTTTGATCCCAGTCTTTGCGGCTGTGGCAACCGCGTCAATCGTTTGTGATGACTATCAACTGAAAACAATGAAAAATATTGTATCTAGCGGTGTTTCAAGAAATCAAATTTTCTTTGGAAAATATATTACATCGATGCTTACGACAATCCTGCTTTTATTAGTGGACGCCATTATTACAATCATTATCTGTGGTTATTTCAAAGGTTTTGGTTCTAATGGTGTTGTTATGCAGCAGTTGTTCATCAATATTGCCTTGCAGATAGTTGTAGTATTAATTTTTAATACTTTTTCATTTGTAATTGCCAGCTTGTTAAGAAGTTCAAAGTCAACAATTATTCTTTCTACGATCCTGTATTTTTTAGATGGCGCAATTTTTGCGGGACTAGCCTCACTTACCAAAATAAGAATCATAGATGGACTTTCTTTATCTGCAGTTGAGAATGACATTAATAATTTTGCCATGAGCAGTAATGATTATCTGATCCTATGCGGACAATTATTGTTGGCCCTGCTATTGCTGATGTTTGCTTGTATGAAATTTAAAAAATCAGAGATTAAATAAAACTTCATTATGAGCGTAAATTTATTTTAATAAAACATTCTTCCTGAAAAATGAAGAGTAGGGGATTGATCTGTTGCTAACAGATATCAATCCTTTTTTATTACCCGTTTATAATTTGATCTATTTATTAGCATCATCAATAAAATATCATATATTTGTTCTTTGCAGGAAATGTGTATATATAAATTCTGTACTTAAATGAATATTTCGTTTATTCTAAAAAGTATTTTGAGTGCTCCTTATAAATGCCTTATGATTATCTTTGAAAATAACTTTGAACCCTGTATCTATTTAAAAAATAAAAAGGAACCCTTTTCATTTCTGACAAAAACGATAGGGTTTATCTTACTATGGTTATTTTTATGATCTCTCAGTTACTTGTTTGCCTGCATTACTGGGAATGTATCTGCCATAAAAGCATTATCATATGTATCATCTATCCATTCACCTATCCAAGTATACGGCTTTATATTCTGCTCTCGCAGCGCCATCCGTGCAAAGGCCGTATAAGTAAGAATTGTATCGGCGAGAATGAAAAGAAATACTATAACAAATACTGGCTGTGCATAACGATAAGGAAGCTTCTCGATCCATTTAGAAAGATATGGATAAATTCCTTTCATCAGGATTGTTCCTCCAATTCCCCATCCAATCATAAACGGTATAGTTGTTCTGCCCAGAATATTTAAAAAGTAATGATTATAATTCCAAAATTCAACCCCAAAACAAACTTCGGCGATCCAACTGGTCATGAATTCAGTTAACCCTCCGATCAAAGAGGAATACAGCAATGTTTTCCAAACGGAACGAGTTTCGTTGTGCTTTCCTAACAAGATAACGAATATGGCAGTACCGACACCATATATTGGACTGAAGGGTCCATAAATCAAACCCTGACGGGTAGAAAATGTATGATGTTTAAAAAACCACAGCATTTCTTCATAATATGTGCCAATCAAACAGCCAAGTAGAAAAAATATAAATATCTTTGAAAAGCAGTACCCCTTAGCGAAAATTTTCTTTTCCATAACTTCTCCTTTCCATTTTATTATAACATATAGTATTTTAAAAACGGGTGTCTATCGAAGTATCCATAAATGATAATTATTATTCGCGACAGCCGATGTTTCTTTTAAATATTTCTAAAGTGCAGGCAGAAATAATAGACTTGGCTTGTATATGATTGATATTATGAAGGGGTGGGTTTAACGGGAGAGATTCGGGAAGTGATGAAATGCACCGGATTTTAGAATCATGGCTTTTTTTCAATTTTGATTCATATACTTTACTGGTGATAATATGAAAAAGATAATGGCATCAGTTTTCTGCTCATGTATAGCATTGGGATTATTGTTTCGTCCGCAGCTAGTTGAAATGAAAGACTCTCTGGAAGTAAAATTGTTTCATCCGCTGTCAGGAGTTCGTATCGTATTAGATCCGGGGCATGGCGGTAAAGACGATGGTGCGCGTACCGAAGATGCCAAGGAACAGACGATTAATTTAGCGATAGCCAAGCAGACTAAGAAGATGCTGGAGGAAGCAGGAGCTTCAGTGATATTGACGCGGGACGGTGCTTATGATCTGGCCAGTGATGGGGTGAAAAACCGCAAGCGTGATGATATGAAGAAACGAGTCAATATGATCAATGACAAGCAGATTGACCTGTTCGTCAGCATCCATTTAAACGCATATCCTAGTTCGGCAGTACGCGGGACGCAGGTATTTTTTCGTAAGGGCGATCAGGCAGGTGAAAAGCTTGCTAATATGATTCAGAATCATTTTAAGGAGATAACCAAAGCTAAGATGTTACCGAAAGCGGGAGATTATTATATCCTGAATGAAACAGATAAACTGGGGGTATTGGTTGAGTGCGGTTTCTTATCGAATCCTATTGATCGAAAGAACCTTTTACAGAAAGAGTATCAGAAGAAAGTAGCGAATGTTTTGTATGTAAGTATCCGTGAATATCTTCAGATTCTTGATCAATAGTGCCTTATTTTTTAGAGAATTAAGAATGGTTATTGAAAAGGTAGAAATATTTAAAAAAAGTAAATAAAATCATATGAAAAATCGTTGACAGAGCTTTGTCCTCATGGTATTATAAGTAGGCATTCGATGGAAATGGGCCTGTAGCTCAGGTGGTTAGAGCGCACCCCTGATAAGGGTGAGGTCGTTGGTTCAAGTCCATTCAGGCCCACCATCGAATTTAATATACATGGGGTTTTAGCTCAGTTGGGAGAGCGCCTGTTTTGCACGCAGGAGGTCATCGGTTCGATCCCGATAAGCTCCACCATATATCAAATAGACGAACTGTTTTGATTGAAATATAAAACGGTTCGTTTTTTTGTTGGAAAGGTTCAGAAAATTTATTTGCATCCCAAAGCAGTAATGGATACTCAATATTCGAAATCCTATATTCTATTGTGTAAAATACTTGATACATTCCCTAGTTTGATCCTGATGTATTCCCAATTATGTACTAAATATAGCTATAACCTACTTATAAACGCATAAAAAGAGCGATGTGATCTTTCTGTATTCATCGCTCTTTTAAGACTTCATTAATTATGAAATAGTTGGATTAACCAATTGCTATACTTATAAAACAAATGTAATTTCATATCGGATAAAGTGTACTTCTGGTTTTTATTTACTCATGAAGGTTAAATGATCCATGATCTTTTTTGGATCTTTGATATCATCGGGACTGATGATAGCGAGTTGTTCATTCCCCCAGGTAAGAGAGTCGGCATATTGTTCATAGACCGGCAGAAACAGAAAATGATCCTGGTCGAGATTTTGGAAAGGGAAATCCGCCAGCATGGAGGATATTTGTTCTTCCATGGAAGACAGGCCGGCTTCACCCTCCTGTTCCCACCACCGCTGAAATGCTTTTTTCACAGCTTGATAGGTGTTTAACTGGGAGAAGAGAGCGCTAAAATCATAGCTTTCCTCATACCAATTGTTTTCATCAGCTTCCAGAGGATGACTCGCATCGCTTAAAGCGAATAGTATTTGATTCCACAAAGTGATGCCGCGCAGATGAAAGAACGCAGTGGAAATGAGTCCTTCGGTATCGCAGTTCAGCTGTTTAAATTCCTTGGGTTTTTTATGCCGCAAATCATAATATCGATATATGTAAAGTAAAAAATTAAGATTCTTGGATATGGCGATAGTAATATCTTTGCCGTCTTTCTGGTGGTTGTAAAGCTGTATCATGATATCATCCTTTCTGACATACGGTTACACTATAGCGCAGCTGGAATAGATTGTCAATGAATGGATAAGGAGGCAACATTTACCGTTCGCCGAGCGGTAAGAATTAAATAATATATGCTATAATATTACCATATTTATCGGAAAGGAGCGGTTTGTATGGGGCGTTTGATGAAACATTACCGGCATCGATTACAGCTCTGCGTGCTGTGGTATCTGCTTGCGGCACTGTTTATATGCATACCATCTTTTCTGTTTATCAATCATAAAGGGAAAGGATATCTGAATGCTGAACCGCTGTCACAGGCAGATGCAGAAATTCGTACGCTGGCCGGCGGAGATTTTCAGGCATGGGGAATATCTTCCTGGATCCGCAGTAATAGTATGCGGAATCGTACCTTTATCGTTGATCAAAATGATATCTTAGGTCCGATAGATGCAGCAGGAACAACCTATCTGGTACGATTGGACGATTCTTTCTTCGTGACAGTAACTGGTGACTATGAACAGCTGTATCGGGGAAAAGGCCGCTTGATCCCCATATCATCCAAGCTGCGTGAAGTATCTTTTCAATATCTGAAGAACGCCGGTTATGTTCAGAGCGGACGGCATATGACAACTGTGATCTCACCCTATTTAATGGAAATCGGTTATGCGGGAGATATTTCAGTATCAACACTGTATCTCATCTTGGGCCTCATCGCACTTGCGGTGCTTATGCTGATTGGAATTGGATACCGTATTTATCGTTACAGCAGCTTGCGTATCAGTATGGTTTTGTATGAGGAAAGCAGCCGTCGGGAAAAAGAAATTATGGATTATGAAATAACGGATGATCGGCAGGTACCGGGTGCGCTGGCTGGACGGAATTGTCTTTATGTACAGCGAGGCAAATTTCATCGAGTTATTATCCCAATTAAATATGAACAGATCATTTGGTATTATCAAAAACCGTTGTCGTCTAAAAAAACGCGGCTGGTTTTGTATGACAGTAACCGGAGATGCTACCAGATTAAGCTGATGAATAAAATGGTTGATGAGGTGATGCTGAGTCTGGCTGAAAAAGCACCGTATGCGATCTGCGGGTATCAGCGTGAAATTGCTCGCAAAGTACGACGTAATTTCTATGATCTGATGAAACAGGTGAATCAAAACCGTCAGGAAACTATGATGCGAAAGCAATTTGAAAAGAAAAAGGAGAATTAACATGAAGAATAAAAATTGGAATCAGCTGCTTGTAAGTGCCCTTGGAATCTCCTTTCTCTTATATGCCGCCTTTGAGTGCTATGGTCTGTATCAGGTCTATGCTGAAATTTCCTTTCTGCTGGACAGCTGGGCTTCGCCAATTACATATTATCTAGCCGGAATACTGGTTCGAACACTGTTTACCGGAGTTATCCTATATGGCTTACGGCGCGAAAGAAAATGGGGCCGCTATGCTCTGTATGGCTTTACAATACTGTTTTTGGCAAATGGAGCGATGACCTTCGGTGTGATTCATACGACTATGCGCGCAATCAGCAGCGGTTTTCAGTTTGCTTATTATTTCTTAATTTTGTTTTATGTCATGCTTGTGATCACCAGTCTAATGTATCTGCTTCATCCTGCTTTGAAGGAACATGGGGAGCCTCGGCATGAATAATAACCTGCGTGCTCGCTTTATGGCGATGACCGCAGATTTGAAAACGGATTGGGAGGCTTGTTCAAAAGACATACCGAGAATGTCCTCAATAAGTGAGGAGCAACGGCTGAAACAGGAAATGCTGATGGATCAAGGCCTTCAGAAAGTCTATCAGTTTTTAAATCAATATCATAAAATACCTCGCCGAAGCTGGCAAAAGCAGCGGAACAAACTCATACAGTTACTGTTAGATAACGATACACTCTTGGTTACATCACATATGGATCATCAGATCAAGAATCAGCTTTTGCAGGTCAGCATAGCCTTTATCCGAGCAGCCAGAGAATTTGATCCGTTACTGTCGCTTTCCGATATTGGTCAGGCAATGCGCAACGTTTGGATCTGTGCGGTGCTGCAGCTGCTGTTTTGTAAGGAAGTACGTTATTCAAAAGCGATCTTTGGTTATAGTATGCTGTATCCTTATACCGATAATCTGCTGGATGATGAAATGCTTACGCAAGCTGATAAGCAAAGCTTTAATCGACATTTTTACGCACGCTTAAAAGGAGAAAAAATCTGTGCTGTTAACGAATATGAACAAAAGGTGTTCAGACTTATTAGTGCGATTGAAAGTGTATATGATCGCAATCGATATCCGGTTGTGTATGAAAGCCTGTATTTGATTATGGAAGGGCAAATTCAAAGCTTGACTCAGCAAACGGATTCCATGTCTCAATCAGAGCTGCTCCGTATCAGCATCGAAAAGGGTGCGGCCAGCGTGGTTGCAGACGGATATTTGGTTTGCGGCGATATGGATCAGAAGCAGCTGCGCTTTTGTATGCAGTATGGATTTATGCTTCAGTTAGGTGATGATCTTCAGGATATTGAAGAGGATCATCAACACCATCATCAAACCCTTTACTCTATGTTGGATGAGAATGTACTGCTGGATCAGCCGATCTGTCAGCTGCTTTCCTATACGGAACAGCTGATGAATGATGTAACTTGTGATGCAGGAACAAAAACCATGGTCATCGACAACTGTATGCTGCTGATCTATCTGTCGGTTCTCTCTAAACCGCATCGCTTTTCTTCGGCGTTCATTAAGCGATGTGAACAGGCGATGCCACTTCACTATGCGTATTTACAGAAAATCGGTCATGTTTGGTCAAACAGTGAACTAGGAAAGCGTGCCTCACAGGATGAATCCTATTTAAAGGAGCTATTGGATGCAGTTTTAGAATAATATAAGCATAATCTTCATACATATCAAATACAAAAAGACCGGTCTTCACATTATGCAAAAATCGGTCTTTTTTATATGCTTTGCTTATTGTTTACATGCTTGAAAAATGCAGTTAATTGCTGAATGATTGTTTTGAATCTTTTTGTATCCACCCAATTAAACCGGCTAACGCTGCGCCCAGAATTACTGTAACGATCAGTCCGCCTTCTGTTCCAAACGCTCCGCCGTTTAAGAACCATAAATCCTTATTAGCGGTAAAGTGGAAAATGCTGCTGGCAACATCATTTCCACTAACCGAAATGCCGAATACAGACCCTTGCATGAAATTCCACATGGTATGCAGCGCACAAGCGCCCCATAAATTTTTGGTTTTTAATACATACAGAGACATAAATGTACCGAATAACAGAAGATTGATGAAGGAAATCGGACCAATATTGGGGTTGCCGAGATGCAGCAGTGCAAAGATCACCGTATTTACTACTACGCCAATGATCACTTTGTTCGTACGTGCCGCAATGGAGGTCATGAGAAATCCTCTCAGCATGATCTCCTCACTTGCTCCCTGAATCATATACGCTATGAAAGTAAGCAGAACCACCGGCAGAACCGACCAAGATATACTGGCAAATGTCAGTGATCCGGTTACCGAAAGCAACGCCACCACCACAATCATCAAAGCAGCTCCGATACCTAATCCGATTAAATATTGAGATACCGCATGTTTGCGGGTGAAACCCATTGATGTAAAATACCGTTTTTCATAATAGCGGCAGAATAACAAAAATCCCGCAATAACAGCCGCTGTAATCATTAACGATACGATATTTATCTCATCCGCTGACAGCAGGGACAGCATATTGAAGTCCTCTGACAGCAGCGTAGAATCCGGAAGTCCGGAACTTGATGCAACCAATGCAACATAGATGAATAGAAATAATGAGCCGATTAGCGAACACACCAGATAGATCAAGATACAGAATATGATCAACATAAATATATTCGGTTTGCGCTTGGCTTTTTTTGCTTCTTCAATCATCGGGAAAGGCTGTTTAAAAAATTCTGAAAGCATATTCTCGCTCCTTTTATGGTAAATGTATGGGTATGAAGCCCTATGTACTATTATAACGCACAAGCTTTGTAAACGAAATGATTTTATGAAGAATTATAGAGCGTACAAATTACATCTCAATTAGGTAATGATGTGTTCCTGTTGTATGTGAAACAGCTATGATCAAAACTTGTATCAAACGGCTGGTTTTACTGTGACATAGAATTTATATAAATATCCAAGCGAAATTCGAGATTCCGCAGATTTCCGCATTCATTAAGGCTGATTTTGATAATTTCTATCAGGATTAATACAGGATGAATGAGATTATATCATCACCGAGCTGCATAGCTGAAAACATCCATCAGAAGCATCTGCTGATTTTGAATGAATAGACTAAAGTAAAATGACGGAAATAAATTACAATTACCGTCAAAAGGAATGATCTATTTTAGATAACAGATCGATTTGAAAATATTTAAAGTATTCGAAACAATTCTTGCATATGACGAAAATATGATATACTTAGAAATAGATAAACAGGAGGCATTTTATGAGACTTGAAAAATATATCGATCATACGCTGTTGAAGCCTGAATCCACGCAGGATCAGATTTTAAAGCTCTGTGAAGAAGCAAAAGAATATGACTTTGCTTCCGTATGTGTCAATCCTTATTGGGTGAAGACATGTGCAGAGGCATTGCGCGGAACCGAGGTAAAGGTGTGCACGGTCATTGGCTTTCCGTTAGGAGCAGCCACTTCTGCGGTGAAAGCATTCGAAACTAAGGATGCGATCGCGAATGGCGCTGAGGAAGTGGATATGGTCTTAAACATCGGTGAGATGAAAGCAGGACATTATGATGCTGTACAAAAGGATGTCGAGGCGGTAGTTGAAGCGGCAAAGGGTGTCTGTGTCAAGGTAATTCTGGAAAACTGTCTGTTAACAAAGGAAGAGATCGTAAAAGCGTGTGAATTGTGCGCGGCAGCGAAAGCGACCTTTGTGAAAACATCAACCGGCTTTTCTACATCGGGAGCTAATCCGGAAGATGTAAAGCGGATGAAGGAAGCGGTAAAGGGGCATTGCCTGGTGAAAGCAGCCGGTGGGGTTCGTACATATGAAGATATGGAAAAGATGATAGAAGCAGGAGCTGACCGTATTGGTACCAGTGCCGGGGTAAAGCTCATGAACCGTGAGGAGTCAGAAGGAACCTATTAAACAGTTAGTCCATTCCAGAGGGATGGACTTTTTTCAATCTAAAATTTCTCCTACTTTTTTCATGAAAAGATATTGAATAAAAAAAGAGTTTATGATAGTATAATTAAGCACTTGCCTAAATAGCTCAGTTGGTAGAGCATTCGGCTGTTAACCGACAGGTCACAGGTTCGAGTCCTGTTTTAGGCGCCATTTATTGAAGCAAGCCCGTTCAGCGGGCTTTTTTCTTATTATTTAAAACCAATTAAATAGCGATAAGGTATTGCAGGCAGGGGAATGCATGATGTACTTCGCAAAATGACAAACCAAATAAGATGATGTATGATTTTAGCGCAGTAACAACGGAAGTGCAGTCACCTATCTTTATTGTTTACACAATGGTATAATCAAGAAAGCTAAAGACGCAGGGAGCGAACAATATGTATGAGAAAATAAACGATGCCTATTATGATTCCTTAGTAAACGGATATAATGAAAAATGGATTCAGGATCGATATGAAAATTTGCGCTGCCACTCGCATGAATCGAAGTATATGCTGATCGCCATGAATATAAAAAGCTTCCGGCTTTTTAATATTTTATATGGCCGTAAGGCAGGAAATGAAATACTGAAAACAGTCTATCAGGCAGTTGCTGAATACCTGGATAAGGACGAATGGATTGGCCATGTCTATGCCGATTCGTTCCTGCTGCTGATGAAATATAGTAATTTGCAGGAATTCGAAAACGATCGGATCGAGGAATTGACGGATATAATTTATCGGATCAAACGTGATCCGCGCATTTATCGTAATATTTTCGCATCTTATGGTATTTACGCTTTGGACTATGAGGATTCTAGCTTTGATGAAGCAGTGGAATGTGCGAATCTGTGCCGGATATCCTGTGAGGGTCTGCATCGGCGAAGCTTTAGCTATGAAGTGTATGATCAGCATTTTCTGAAAGATTATCAAGCTCGCTGTGATCTGGAGATCCGCACCGCTGAGGCCTATAAGAATTATGAATTTATTTCGTTTTTACAGCCGAAGGTAGATGCGCATACACATCAAATTGTCGGTGCGGAGGCTCTGGTGCGATGGTATGGTCAAGACGGAAAGCTGGTGCCGGTCGCTGATTTTTTACCGATCCTGAATGAGAATGCCTATATCGTATTAGTCGACATGGATGTATTTGATTTGGTGTGCCGTATGCTGGATGGACGAATTAAAGCGAATAAGCCGGTTGTACCGATCAGCTTTAATTTATCAAAGCCGCACTTCTATGATTCAAATCTGATCAAGGATTATACGGATATTTTGGATAAATATCAAATCCCTCGTGATTTGATCGTTTTCGAATTGATGGAGACGATCACACTGGACGATACCGCTAAGATGAAGGAAGTTGTCGCTCAACTGAGAAGTGCCGGATTCAGCTGTTCACTCGATGATTTTGGAAACGGCTATTCTTCCTTTACAGTTTTATTAAATGCTAATCTGGATAGTGTCAAGCTGGATCGGCAGTTTTTCGTTCCGAATCTGAATGGTGACAGTAAGCTGATTATACAAACGGTGGTTCGGCTAATCAAATCATTGGGCATGAAGGTCATTGCAGAGGGTGTGGAAACGAAGGAGCATGCAGATTTTCTGGATGCTTGCGGCTGTGATCAAATTCAGGGATTTTATTTCTATAAACCAATGCCGATCGGCGAATTTGAAGCATTGCTTGATGAAAACTCTTAAAAGCTTTACAAATATCATATAATCTGCTAAAATGTGAATCAATTTATAATACAAAAAGGAGTTGTTTAAATTTATGGATGCTGGCCCCAGTCAGACTTCAATCATATTTCAATTTATTTTGATCGCTGTTTTGATAATGATCAATGCATATTTTGCGGCAAGTGAAATGGCGATCGTTTCCGTCAATAAGACGAAGATCCATCACTTAAGTGAAGAGGGTAATAAGAAAGCAAAACTTGTAGAGCGTTTGTTGCAGGAGCCTACGAGCTTTTTGTCGACAATTCAGGTAGCGATTACGCTGGCTGGTTTTTTTAACTCGGCAAGTGCTGCGACCGGTATTTCCATTCAGTTAGGTGCCATGCTGAAAAGCTGGGGCATTCCATTTGGTGAATCGGTAGCGATGGTTGTCGTTACGATATTGTTATCCTTTATCACGCTGATTCTCGGAGAGCTTGTGCCGAAGCGAATTGCCCTTCAAAAAGCTGAGGGAATCGCTATGGCGGTTGCCGGTCCGATTGTATTTATCAGTAAGGTCGTATCACCCTTTATCAAGCTGCTGTCCTGGTCAACGGCATTTGTGCTGCGCTTAATCGGCATCAAGGATGAAAATATTGAGGAATCCTTATCGCGTGAGGAGATTCGTTCCATGGTGATCTCCGGTCAGGAAAAGGGCGTTTTCAATGAGACAGAAACGGAAATGATCAATAGTATTTTTGAATTTGACGATACGCAGGCAGAAGCGGTCATGACACCGCGAACGGAAGTGTTCTGTATCGATATTGATGATCCGCTTACTGATTATATGGATGAATTAATGGAAATGCATTATACCCGTATTCCGGTTTATCAGGATTCCATCGATCATATCATCGGTATTCTGCATATGAAGGACTTCACGGTTCAGGCTCGCGAAAATGGGTTTGATCATGTTGATATCCGTAAAATTCTGCGTAAACCATACTTCGCGCTGGAAAGTAAAAAAGTCGATGAGCTCTTTATCTCTTTGCAGCGGGAACATCAGCATATTGCGATTTTGGTGGATGAGTACGGAGGCTTTTCCGGTATTGTAACGCTGGAGGATTTGATTGAAGAAATCGTTGGTGAGATAGCCGATGAATACGATGATGGTGAAGATCCCCAGATTAAGCGAATAGATGAGAATACGTATATTCTGGATGGTTCGATGATGATTGATGATATTGATGAAGAGCTGCATCTCCAGATTCCGCTGGACGATCTGGATACGATCGGCGGCTTCTTGATTGATCAATTGGGTGAAATGCCGGAAGAGGGTGAGGAAAAACTCGTAGAATGGGATAATCTAACCTTCAAGATCGAAGAATTCAAGGATAAGCGAGTGGGCCGTATCAAATTATATATATCACCGCAAACAAAAGAAACAGCAGATTAATCCGCTGTTTTTTTAGTTGAGACAAGGTAAATCAAAGAAACGCAGCAGTCCGATATAGATCGCATAAGCAAAACCGAATTTATCATCTCGAAGCAGCTGTGCGTCAGCGGTATTTGTCAGATATCCAAGCTCTACCAGAATGGCTGGCATCGCTGTCGCGCGCAGCACGTACAGAGCAGGATTGACGCGGACGAAGTTATCGCGGGTACCGACATACTGTACGATACTGTCCAGCACATCCTCTCCCAGATAGAATGCATCACTGTCACGCCGGTACACATAAACTTCGGAACCGTTGACATTTGGATTAACATTGTAATTTGCGTGGATACTAATGAAGTAGTCGGCCGGCCATTGATTTGCCATTGTCACCCGCTGCTGCAAACTGGTTGTTGCGGATGTGCCGATGACCTCGTTTGGATCATTGCGGGACAGCCGTACTTCAAAGCGAGGATCGAATCGTAAAAATTTAGCCAGCAGAAAACCGGTCCAGTAGGTTACATCCTGTTCTTCAAGACCATTTGCTTCAGCACCGGCGTTGATCGTACCGGGATTGTGTCCCTGATCGATAAATATGCGTATTGCCATAATGTTATCACCCAGGAATAGTCTATGCACTTGGAATGGGATGGAATGGGTATTTGACAGCCATTATTAAATCTTTAGAAAAATTTACATATATGATTATTTCTATAAGTAAAACGTTATGATAAAATATATGTGATATAACGGAATATGAATCGAGGAAAAAGATGAAGAAAGTATATAAAAAGGCTCTGATTATTTGCTGTACAGTGATGCTATTAAGCGGCTGCCAAAATAGCGGCGATCAGAAAAAGGAGAAGCTGCTGAAAACCGGGCGGGCAAAATTGGCGGCTCTTTCTACCCAGAATCTGGATACGGTCAGCCAGGCGGTTAATGCTCAGCAGGCGGAATTGAAGCGGCTGCGCCGCAAAGCCGAGGAAGCGAAAAATCCCAATCAGCCCCGCAACTATGTAGATGTATTTTCTAATTCGGTAATTATGGGCGATTCGATTGCAGCCGGACTTGTGGACTATCAATTGTTGACCAACATTCAGGTGATTGCCTCACGAGGACGCAATGTAGATACGATTGATGAGGATATTCAAAAAGTGATCAATTTGGCGCCTTCTTATATTTTCATGGAATACGGTATGAATGATTTACAATACTTTCGTCAGAATACTCCGTTGTTTATCTCAGAATATACTGCGGCAATTCAAAAACTGAAAACCGCGCTTCCCAATACAAAAATCTATGTCAATGCGATATTGCCAATTATGCAGAATGCTATTAATCGAGTACCGGAAAATGCCGGTTGGCCGAATTTTAATGCGGCTCTGAAGCAGATGTGTACGGATCTTGGGGTCACTTATATTGATAATGCATCGATCCTAACAGAAAACGGGATTGGCTATAATCCTGACGGCATTCATCCGTTATTTGCATATTTCCCATTATGGCTGGATCATATGGCGGAGGTGGCTGGGCTATGAATCAGGAAATTATGAGACGTATTCGACAGGTGCTGCTTGTACTGCTGATATTAGGGCTTCTGTATTATCCTTTTTACAGTGGTGACAGCCGTACCGACTGTAAGACGATGGAAGCGGCGATTACCAAACTGATCAAGTCAGAAACCATGAATAAGCAGGATGCCAATGGACTGAAACGATATTATGACATCAGTGTAAAGGATACGGAAGGCTTCATCCTATATACGCCGAAGTCGATGATGGATGTAGATGAGCTCCTTATTATTAAACTGAAAACCGGTGATGACGGAGCTGTTTTTCGCAAAGCCGTAGAAGCCCGACTGGCTACACAGCTGAAAAACTTCAACGGTTATGGAACGAATCAGACTGAATTACTAAACAAACATAAATTGGTCATTAAAAAGGGATACCTGTTCTATGCGGTATCCAAACAGGCAGATACCTGGAAGCAGATATTCCAGGATGCACTTTAGGGAGGGATGATGTGATGACATTTCAAACAATTCCATTTCTCTTTCTGTTTCTGCCATTGTTTTTAATTGGGTATTTGATCTGTCCCCGCAAGGGCAAGCTGCTGATTCTGACAATCGGCAGTTTACTGTTTTATGCATGGGGAGAACCGCTTTATGTGATACTGTTGATGGTCTCCGTTGGATATTGTTATTGGGCAGCGAAAAAGATCGACCAAAGCGAGCGGCCGAAAGTACGCCGCAGGATCCTTTTTCAAGCGATTGCAATTCATGTCTTTGCACTTCTCTATATGAAATATTACGGCTTTTTCCTTGATACGCTGCGATCCTTACTGCATGCCTCCTGGACATATAAAACTTTGCCAATGCCGTTGGGCATTTCATTCTATACCTTTATGATGCTATCCTATCTGTTGGATGTGTATTGGGGCAAGGTGAAGGCATCCACGAATATCCTTACGTTTTCTGCATATGCAACCTTTTTTCCTAAATTAATAATGGGCCCGATTGACCGCTATGCGAACATGGTTGAAGATCTGGAGCATCCGACTCCGAATGTATTTTCATTTGGTGAGGGAGCAGAGCGATTTCTAAAAGGACTTGCGAAAAAGGTTTTACTGGCTGATGCATTGGGAATCATATGGACAAATGTCCAGTCCGGCAGTCCGTCTGATCTTTCGCTTGTTACAGCATGGATCGGTGCTTTGGCCTATACCCTGCAGATTTATTATGACTTCAGCGGTTATACGGATATGGCGATTGGACTGGCCAAAATGATGGGAATCCGCTTGATGGAAAACTTTCAAAGACCGTATCTGTCTACCAGCATTACGATGTTCTGGCGGCGCTGGCATATTTCTTTGAGCAGCTGGTTTCGGGATTATATCTATATTCCGCTTGGCGGCAACCGCGTATCAAAAGGTAAGCATATTCGCAATATTATGATCGTATGGATGCTGACCGGCTTCTGGCACGGAGCAAATTGGACTTTTATTGTCTGGGGCCTCTATTACGGAGTCCTGCTGATTCTTGAGAAATATGTCTTCAGCAGTGCGATGAAAAAACTGCCGGTAATAATACAATGGCTGATCACCGCATTCCTGGTGATCATCAGCTGGGTAATCTTTGCATCACCGGATGTAAGCAGTGCGCTTGCATATTTGAAATCAATGTTCTTCATGCAGGGAAATCTTCTTGTTGATGAGCAGACCTGGTGGTTGCTATCAAATAACTTGATTCTTCTGATTCTGGGCGTTCTGTTTGTGCTGCCGCTGGGTGAAAATATTGCACGGCGTCTGAAACAGAACTATGGGGGAGCAATCGCCCTGAATATTCTTTATCTTGCGATGTTTGCCCTCTCTTTAGCGTATATGATGGGACAGACATATCAGACATTTCTGTATGCACAGTTTTAGGAGGTGAGCCGATGAAAGACACGAAAAGTCACTTTTTCTTTAATATTCTGATGGCGATTAGCTTTGCCGCAATCCTTGTCATCGCTTCGCTGGCATCGCTGTTTCGTGCGGATACTGTTTTCTCAGATACCGAGAATCGCAATCTGGCACAGCGGCCCTCCTGGAGTCTGGATGCTTATTTGGACGGATCCTTCATGAAAGATTACAATTCATATGCGAATGACCAATTTATCGCCCGTGACAGCTGGGTGAAATTGAAAACGGATGCAGAACTCGCACTTGGACGAAAAGAATTGAATCATGTCTATAAGGGATCAGATGGTTCACTGTTTGAACCATTTCAACCGCTTCCTGCAAAATCGCGTAATCAAACTGTAAGGGCGATGAATGAATTTGCGGCGGCTTATCCGGATGTAAAATTCCAAATGCTGCTGATTCCAAATGCAGCGGCAATTCTGCCGGAAAAGCTGCCAGCTCATCTATCGGATCAAAACCAGTTGAAAATGATGAAAAAGACTAGCCAAGAATTAAAAGGATACACTTGGATAGATGCAGTCGCACCGCTTCAAAAACAGCATGATAAGTATTTATATTACCGTAGTGATCATCACTGGACATCCATGGCAGCACATTATGTATTTGAAGAATTTGCAAAACAGAATAAACTGGATACAAAGAATCATAGCTTTGAACCCTATTTGATCAGTCGGAATTTTTACGGAACGCTGGCATCGCGAAGCTCCTATTACAGCAAGGATCCAGATGAAATATATATGTACGTCACTAATAATAACGAAGATAAAAGTACGATTGCTTATGTGGAAGAACAGCAGAAAAGCGCTACCTTTTATGATCAGGAGAAGCTAAAGACAAAAGACCAGTACGCTGTATTCTTCGGCGGGAATCATCCGTTGATGGAAATCAATACCACATCGGCAGTTGATAAAACGCTGCTGATCTTTAAAGATTCGTATGCGAATTGCTTTATTCCATTTCTAACGCCTTATTACAGCCGTATTGTAGTGGTTGATCCCCGTTATTATGCCGGTGATATTCATCAGTTGATGAAGGATCAGGGAATACAGGAGGTATTGTTTCTTTATAATGCGAATACGTTTTATCAGGATACATCACTGGATGTATTGCTGAGAAGTAAATAATGCCGGGAATTGATTAAAATAAACATACTGCTGATATAAAGGCAGTATGTTTTTATCTTTTGTTTTTCTTATGAATGTTAGCGGTCTTTTTTAAGATTCTTTTGCTATGATTACAGAAAGGAGAATGGATTATGAAGAAGGACAATAGTTCATGGATCTGGAAATTGATCATCCTGCTGCTTTTGATTGCGTTGGGCATTACCTTTTTGCAGAAAGGATAAGTTTTATATTAATACATAGATGATGATCCTGTGTATTTTGTATGTGGTTGATGACAATCAATGGCTTCGATGGATCGGGAAAAACCGAAAATTAGATGAGGAAGGGATAGCTTCGCATGTAATGCAGGCCGATGAAAATCGTGAAATATCTCTTCGTTTATTCAATGAGCCAAGTATGTGGTGTTGGAATGATCATTCTGAGAGCTGTAATGATTACATTGATGGTGTGCTCATAGTATGTACTATTATCAGTGTTCTGACAACCGTATCCAAAAGATACGATTCTTTTTTTCTAAGGATGCTTTAGGTAGGCACTTGGGGAGGATCGAATGGTTAACAGAGGAATCAATCGGATAAGAGGGTACGCACTCTTTTTCTTTTTATCGGTGAATGGTATAATGAATGAGAATTTTGGAGGAATTATGAAGAAATATCTTTTTTTTGATATTGATGGAACCTTAACCGGTGAACAGGGTAGGATTTATGATTCCACTCGGCGGACGCTGCGACAGCTTGAAGCCAATGGTCATTTCATCGCAATCACCACCGGACGCGCTCACTTTCGAGCACAGGAGTTTGCTGACGAAATCGGCATCAGCCACATGGTGTGCGAGGGCGGTAATGCAGTTTGTGTGAACAATGAAATATTGAATTATGAACCCATGAATCAAAAAGCGCTGATCCGTGTCTGTGAGGAAGCTCAGGAAAAGGGCATCGGTTTTGCTTATTCCAACCAGGACAGCCGTATTCGCTATACCCCCAATGATGCTTTTATCAAGCAGGCAGGAGATTTTTCTATGTTTATGGAGGTGCAGGTAAAACCGGAACTTGATTATCATCACTGCGGAGTGCTGCGGCGAATCTTTGTTGCTTTGCCGCCATCAGAAGAATATCGTTTGTCTTCTATGAATGGTATTGGATACATGCGCTATAATAATCAATTTTTGATCATTGAACCGGATAATAAATATCACGGTATCCGCAAAATGATGAAACTGATCCAAGCACCGGAAAGTGATGTTGTAGTATTTGGGGATGGCTTTAACGACCGCAAAATGTTTCAGCAGGCACCGTTTAAGATCGCGATGGGAAATGCTATTGATGAGCTGAAAGAGCTTGCTGATTATGTAACTGCAGACTGTGACAATGATGGAATTGAAAAAGCTTGCCGGCATTTTGGTTGGATCTGATACATCGTGTTTGAAGTATGATATACTAATAAAAAGAAGAGGCTGATGATATGAAAAAAGAAAATTTAGGATTGGCGGCATTGATCGCAGTTCTTTGTGTAATCATGGGTGTTGCATATGTGAAAATCTATTCAGGGAAAACCGCTCCCCAGCAATGTGCGGTAAAAGCAGTTACTGAGATCAAGGAGCAGAGCAGCGGTTATCGCGTACATATCAATAAGAGCTATAAAACCAAGAAGGATCGCTGTATTTCCTTTTCAATGAACCTGGATGTGAATACAGAATCAGATAAAGTTGTGTTTACAGGTACAAAAACGAAAGAATACAACGATATCTTTAAAGTGAGCACCAAAGATAAGGATGTGAAAATCACAGCGAATGATGCAACGTTGGATCAGAATAATCTTACTGTTTCGATTGAGGCGCTGATTAAAGAGAACTCGCAGAAAAATCATTATGACATTGAGGTAAAGGTTCCGTTGAAGATTTCAAACGGTAAGCTGACAGAAGGGAAATGACCCTTCTTTTTTTGTTTAGGAAAGGTGATTGTTAAGTAAATATGACCGGCGTATAATGAATACAAAGGAGCAACAGGTGATAAGAAATATGAAAATATATGAAATCTTTTTTAGTCCTACAGGCGGCACTAAGCAGGTGGCTGACATCTTGGCCAAAGCATGGCAACAGGAAGTGATAGAAATCGATTTATCAGCCTCTGAAAATGTTCTTGATAAAATGATCGAGAAAGACTCTTTTTGTATCATAGCTGCTCCGGTATTCGGGGGTCGGATCCCGGAAATCGCTGTATCCATGCTTCACCGATTGAAAGGCAATCAGGCAAAAGCAGTCGTCATTGCAGTATATGGCAATCGGGCGTATGAAGACGCCCTGCTGGAATTGAAAAATACAGCTGAAGCAGTAGGCTTTCATACGATTGCCGGCATCAGTGCGATCGCAGAACATTCTATCATGCATTGCTATGGGAAGAACCGTCCCGATCAAAACGATTGTGCTCAGCTGTTAACGTTTGCGGAACAGATCAAGCAGAATTTTCATAACGAAGGAAAATTATCAATACCGGGAAATTACCCTTATAAGGAATATAAGATATTGCCCATGATCCCGATCGTATCAAATGCTTGTACTCAGTGCGGCTTGTGTGCTGCTAAATGCCCGGTACACGCAATTTCCAAGGATTATCCTCAGGCTACAAGCTCTGATCAATGCATATCCTGTATGCGCTGCATCGCCATTTGTCCAAGCCATGCCCGTTTTCTGGAGCCAAAGAGTTTAATAAAGATCACACAGAAGCTGGCTTCGGTTTGCAGTGAGCGAAAAGCGAATACATTATATTTGCGTGAGCGGTAATGTATATGAATCTGCCGATCTGAATTTCGCATGATTTACCAGCCGTTTTTTTGAGAATGGATTCCTTGCCGATAACCAATGCAAGGATTGGTGAGCAATCTATTTAAAAATTCCAAAATATGTAAATTATGCGATAAATAAAGGATATTTTTAATATTTTTAAGCGGATTAAATTGCAATAGTGTCTAAAACAAGATAGAATAAATACGGATATTAATACAGCTGGATCGTCATTCTTCCCCCACCCATATTTGACGGTTCAGTGTCTCCCCCAAAAAAGATTGTATTAATATCCTTTTTATGTTGTCTTGCGTATTTACGGTTTTTTTGCATATAGATACTGAAATTTTCAGTATTCAAAGGTGAGCATTCTGCTGGTAACTGCTGCGGCATATGGTTATAATAGGTGCGTACTCAGATAGAGAAGAGTAAAGGAGATTAAACTATGAAAATTTTAAAATGTTCTGTATGTGGAAATATTGTTGAGATGCTTCATGATGCTGGAGTTCCGATTATGTGCTGCGGTCAGCCGATGAAGGAACTGAAGGCCGGAGAAAGTGACGGAGCTTTGGAAAAACACGTTCCGGCAGTTACTGTAGAAAACGGGGTTGTATCCGTACAGGTAGGAGAAGTTGAACATCCGATGCTGGCGGAACACCATATTGAATTTATTCTTGTCAAGGCGGGATCAAAGGTTATCCGCGCCGATTTACAGCCAGGTGAAAAACCGGTTGCGCAGGCAGTGATCGGTGATTATCACGGTCTGGTAGAAGTGTATGAATACTGTAACCTGCACGGTCTGTGGAAAAAGGAAGTAACGATTTAGTGATGTATTTGAGACAAATCCTGAGAATATTGGGATTTGTCTTTTTTCATGGGCATCAGGTAGGTATTTTGATATAATGTAACAAGAGGTGAGGCGTATGCTTTATGAGAAGTATTCTATCTTTCCGGTTGATCTGGAACAGGATGGATTTTTGGTGGATTATGTAGATGGTCGGTTTGTGATGGTTTTAAAGGATCGCAGCTGGAGTGATTTTGAAATACAGGCTCTGCAGAGGCATCGAATCACCGTATCTTTTTTATATGAGCGAGTGTGTGCGTTGTTTCTTCTGGAAATAAATGATGCAATAGATACAAGTGATGCGGCTTTTGATATTCATAACTGCGAGCATGCCGATAAACTGCTGAAGCAGGAAGAACCCTATGATATTGAAATATATCTCGTGGACAGCCGACATAAAATATGTGCACAGCGCTCAATTACTCTGCCGAAAGTGATGTGCGAGCTGATGAAAGAAAAATTAGAAATACAAGCTCAGACACCTTATGATGAAGCAGGATTTGACCGTGCCTTAATGAAATTGCAAGGGACCTATGAGCCGTTTGAAATGGAGCCGATGGCTGTCTGCCAGGCATTCTTTTAGGTATCGGAGGAATTGATCGTGAAAAAGCGTAAAGCCGGATTGCTGCTGCCGATTGCTTCTTTACCGGGGGGACACGGAATTGGCGATCTAGGACCAGCTGCTTATCAATTTATTCGTTATTGTAAAGCAACTGGAATAAGAATTTGGCAGATCCTGCCGATACATCCGCTGGGGTATGGTAATTCACCTTACCAGCCTTTTTCCTGTTATGCGGGAGAAGCGATGTATATCAGCTTGGAATTGCTGAAAACTGATGGTCTGTTGAAGAAATGTCCTGCTATGGAATATGATCATCCCATTGCTTATGAGCAGGTAAGAAATCTAAAAGAACGGTATCTACAGACCGCCTATCAAGCTTTTCAGAAGCAATTTCATACTTACCAGAAGGAGTATGAGGAATTTTGTCAAAAAGCATTTTGGCTTCATGATTATACTTTATTTATGGCGGTCAAAAAAGTGAATGATCAAAAGCCGTGGATTACCTGGAGTGATGCAGATAAGCATCTCTATCAAGAAGCTTCACTGCCTTCGCATCTTTTGAAGGAAATGGATTATCAGACGTTTTTGCAGTTTATCTTTTTTCGGCAGTGGCAGGCGCTGAAAAACTTCGCTCACACTCATGAAGTGGAAATTATGGGCGATATGCCTATTTACGTCGGTCTGGATTCAGCAGACGTATGGGCAAATCCTGGTAGCTTTAAATTGGACGAGCAGGGAAATCCAATATGGGTCGCCGGGGTACCGCCTGATTATTTCAGTGAAGATGGACAGCGGTGGGGAAATCCTATTTATAATTGGGAATATATGAAAGAGCAGCGGTATTCATTTTGGATCGACCGCCTGCGTTGGTCAATGGGTTTATATGACGCTATTCGAATTGATCATTTCCGCGGCTTTGATTCTTATTGGCAGATACCGGCTAACAGTGAAACCGCAAAGCTCGGAGAATGGATCGACGGTCCGGGAGAAGCGCTGTTTGATGAGATTTACCGACAGCTGCCGCATATTCAAATTGTCGCAGAGGATCTTGGTGACCTGCGGCCTTCGGTGCTGGAGCTTCGAGATCATTATCAGCTTCGGGGCATGCTGGTCATGCAGTTTTTACTGGAGAATTTAGATCAGTTAAAGACGGAAACCGATATTCAGCACGCTTTGATTTATACGGGAACTCATGACAATCCTACGCTGCTGTCATGGCTTGATAGCCAATCGAAAAAAACTTTAGAGAATTTGAAAGATTATTTTGGTATTACGAAGCCAGAACCTCAAAAACTGGCTGATGCAATCATTCAATACACGCTCTGTGCTGAACCGGATCTGGCAATTCTGCCGGTGCAGGATATCCTGTATCTCGATGATATGGGACGGATCAATACACCGTCTACGATTGGCAGCCCAAATTGGGAGTGGCGATTGTCAGATATGAAACAGCTGGACAAACAGCAGCCAATATTAAAGCTGTGGCTGCGTACTGCAAACCGTATATAAAAAGCATCCTTTTTGATGCACCGCCCGCTAAATTAGATTTATTATCTGATTGCGGAAACATCGGTTCATCCTGGATGCTTTTCTTATTCTTCAATAAAGTGAATGCCAATGCCGATCAAACCGGGACCGGTATGAACTCCTAATACTGGCGAAATCTGGCCTTCAATCAGCGCTTCTCTGCCAGACAGCTTGGGAAGCAGGATTTCCTTTACATGTTCGGCATCCTGTAGACCATCACCATGGACAATTGCGACATCGTATTTCTTATGACCTGCTGCGAACTTTAATGCTAGATCCATTGTCTTATGAATGGATTGCGAGCGTCCGCGTACTTTTGATACGGTATAATAAATGCCCTCATCATTGCAGGATATGATCGGCTTTAAATTCAAGGCGTTTCCGAATAGGGAGGCAACCAAGCCGATCCGGCCGCCTTTTTGAAGGTATTCCAGGGTTTTCACAACAAAGAATACTCGGGAATCTTTGATTTCAAGCGACAGCTTTTCACAAACGGTTTTAAAATCAAATCCCTGTTCAATATACCGTCCAGCCTGAATAGCATGAAATCCCGCCCCGATCGCAATGTTTTTTGTATCCAAAACAGAAATATCCAGGCCTTCATATTCACGTGCTATCAGGGATACCATGTTATATGTTCCGGATAGACCGCTGGATAATGTAACGGCGATGACCTTATCGTAGCCATCCTGCTTGATCTGATCAAATAAACGAATGATCGTTTCGCCGTCCGGCAGAGAAGATTTTGGAATCTCCTGATCCAGCCGATCATAGATCTCCCTAGCGGTAATATTAACGCCGTCGATATATTCCTGATCATGATAGATAATTTTAAGCGGCAATACATACATGTGATACTTTTCAACATATTCTTTTGGGACATCACAGCATGTATCTGTGAGTATAGCGATTTTTTCTTTAGTCATGGGAGCCCTCCGTTAATGTTTGTACCTCCTGCTGAAGCTTCACAATCCGCTCTGCCACCAGCTTCGAGGCAAAGGAGAGTGAAGCCATTTTCAAGGCAGTATTTTCAATATTCATTCCTTCCAGAAGCGTATTGTGCTGATCACCGTCCTGAATTTGTGCGAGTACGGTATGCAGTGCCTTTTCAAGCTCGTCACATAGCATGTTGTAGGCACCCTTCAGTCCGCTGATGTGGGCTTGGTATTCAATGCCCTCTTTAACTTCGCCGATTGTTAAAACCTGCTTTAATAGTGTAATGGCAATCAGGTAGGCAATATGAATTTTGTTGTAGCGCTTTTTTTCCGGCTTGGGAATCATTTTTAGTTTCACATAGTTATTAATCATGGAAGAAGTGATAATGCGGTCTTCTCCGTTTTGATTTAAATTTCCGATATAGCGTTCAAGCAGCGTAATTACCTGATCCATATATAAATCAAAATCAGGTAGCTCATGCCAGCGGGGTAAATGAAAATCGGTAAGAGTCTGACTCCACTGCGTCAGCTGTTCAGTAACTTTATCCATCTTTATCAACTCCTATCCTAGAGTATAATCTAATATTAACAAACAGTCAATATAGTTATAGAAACTAGATGATATTTTAATTGAAATTATAATAATAGATATATGTTGAAAACTTTTCTATCATCTTTGATTATGGTAAAATATGAAAAACGGAGGTTTGTTTATGCTGATTAAATTTGAAAGCTGGAAACTGCTGCTGGTTTCTGTATGTTATATTATTTTTGGAATTGCGACGTTCGCCATAGAGGAAATGAAATTGCTGAACTTCTGTACAGCGCTGGGAATCATTATCATGGTGTATGGTGCTTTACAGGCAGCTATTTATTTCTTCCGCCGTGACTTTCAGGATATGCATAATTTTAATTTTTCAATAGGGGTCGGTTTTGCGATTTTTGGATTGTTTATCTGGATGAGACCACAGGTAGTTGTATCTGCTTATCCGCAGATTCTGGCTGGCTGTGTGCTGGTGGACAGTATGATCAAATTGCAGTATGCAATGAATTTGCTGAGGATGAAGGATGCACGCTGGCAGCTGCAGCTAGGTCTGGCGATCATGACCACGGCGCTTGCCGCCGGACTGTTGGTATTACCATTAAAGGATGCCACGCAAAACTATCTAAGTATTCTGCTGATCCTGGATGGTGTCGTTAATCTATACAGTATGTACTATTATCGTCATCAGATTAAGCACTATGATGAAACCAAAATTATAACGGTTGAGGAAACGGGTGAAAAATAGGATATTTGTAAAAGGAGAATGTTAAATTCTCTTTTTTTTAAATATAGGAAAATAATTATTGTTGCTTAGAAAGAATGATTAAATGGATATATCTACCCATTTGCCAAGGAGCATCTGATAATGGGTAACAGCTCTTCCTTTTCAGGGGGCTGTAATGGTTATTGTAGGATTAGCGTTAAAGAAAACGATTAAAAAAGATGGAATGAAATGCACATCTCATTCATTTCATTCCGTCTTAATTTTACTTATCTTTTTTTCGTGCTGATACCAGAAGCATCATTGGGCGCCGCATTTCGTCCTTCATGCCAGGTTCATCTAACATGTCCTGGGGCGGCTGCGGTTCGACAATATGCTCAATGAGTAAGTCATTATTTAATAAAGTATTGAGATAGGTAGTCAGCGTGCGATGATATTTGGTTACAGTTTCACCAAGAAATACTGCCTCCCGCTTTCCTTCATAATAATAATTATCAACTGGGAAATGCAGGATTTTACCTGCGTCATCGTAATACCAGTCTTGTGAACCATAAGCGGTAAATACCGGATGTTCAACTGAGAACACTAGGGACCCGCCCGGCTTAAGCCAACCGCTGATGTTTTCCGCCAAGGTTTTAAAATCCTGAATATAATGGAACGCCAGCGAGCTGATAATAATATCAAAGCTGTTTTCCTTAAATGATAAGTCTTCCATGGCTGCTTCGCGATATTCGATTGCGGGATCGCTGTTTTTCGCTTTTGCGACGTTCAGCATCTTCTTTGATATATCTGCGCCGATAACATGCGCTGCCCCGTTTTGCACGGCATAGATGCAGTGCCAGCCATAGCCGCACCCCAAATCTAAAACTTCTTTTCGGTTAAAATCCGGAAGCAGCTTTCGCAGCTCCTGCCATTCACCGGCGCCGGCCAATCCGCACTTGGAGCGGGTCATTTCACTGTACTTCTTAAAAAATACATCATTATCATATTTATTTTCTTTCATGCTGAATTTCCTCCCATGTAAAATGTGTATCAATATGTTTGTATTCTACATGGGTTTATTTTCTTTTTTGCCTCAATATGCCCTTATGCATCTTCTCACATCCTTTTTTGTATCGATCATGATTCAAAAGGGTGCTTTTCTGATTGAAAGCGCTCCTTTTTTATATGAAACCGTGCAGTTTAAAGCTTTTATATAAGCCGTCATCATCAACTGCCGGGCAAATTTCATCGGCAACCTGTTTCAGGGCTTCCACGCCGTTTTCCATACAGATTCCCAGTGCTGCTGATTTGATCATTTCTATATCGTTTGGACTGTCACCATAGGCAACACTCTGAGAGATATCAGCTTTTTCCGCATCCAGAATCACTTGAATCCCGTGTGATTTTACGATCCCTTTATTTGTAACTTCTCCATAGACTTCAAGATCCGGGCCATGATGAAAGATCACTTCATATTCCTGAAACTTATTGCGGATCAGCTGCTTGGCATTCTGGTTCCACGCATAAAAACAAAATTTGTGTACCGGAATGCCTGATGTAAAGGAATCCATTGATTGAAACTGCCCCATCAGTGCCTCCACCCGCTTTAGCTCGCTATCCTTTGAGATACCGAAAACGGAATGCAAATTCTGTGCCGCAAGATCACTCAGATATGTATTCTCTGCACTCTGCAGGGCGTAGCCGATATTGTTTTCATCCATCCAGGGAAGCAGCTTATTCAGTTTTTCTTGGTTCAGTACGTTCTCATAGAGCACTTGGCCGTGGTTTTCCACATAGGCACCGCCGGCACACACGAATCCATCATAACCGATATCGAGAATTTCCGAGCTTAACTCTCCTTTTGGACGTCCAGTTGATAAATATATCGCATGTCCATTTTCACGGGCTGTTTGAATTGCCGCTATTGCGGACTTGGGAATGATGACGCCCTCATAGAGAAGGGTGCCGTCCACGTCTACGAAGATATAGGATTTCATGAGCTTATACCGCCTTTTCACATGTATTCATTATAATGAAAGCAATTTGGAAAGTAAAGAAAGTTTCTAACTCGAACAAATTTTTAGAGTATGTTAAAATACATTCATCGAGGTGATGTTATGAATGTTACATATCTGGATCATTCCGGATTTTGTGTAGAGTTAAAACACACGGTTCTGATCTTTGATTTTGTTGAGGGAAGTCTGCCGCATTTTGATCCGAAGAAAGCGATCTATTTTTTTGTTTCGCATCGTCATCAGGATCATTTCCATAAACATTTAGGAGAATTATTAACAGCATATCCGCAGGCAAAAGCGATAGTTTCAAGCGATATTCGAAGAGTCCGTGATGCAGCGGTTACATTTATGAGACCGAAAGAGGAACGGATGCTTGACGACATTTATATCACAACGCTTCAGTCTACCGATGAAGGAGTTGCCTTTCTGGTACAGGCAGAGCAGCAGGTCATCTATCATGCAGGAGATCTGCATTGGTGGTACTGGGACGACGATTCTAAATCAGAAAAAGCTGCGATGAAGCAAGCATATTTTACTGAGATTAAAAAGCTGTGTGACATACCGATCGATCTGGCATTTTTGGTTCTTGATCCGCGGCAGGAAAGTGATTATTGGATGGGCTTTGATGCTTTTATGCGTATCAATCAAGTGCAGTATGCAGTACCGATGCATTGCTGGGAAGATTATGACATTATGAATCGTTTAAAGAATCATCCATGCAGCGAACCATACCGTGATCGCATAATTTCGTACGATCATCGGGGTGAAACTTTTCAAATAGGAGGAAAACAGGATGAAATTTGTATTTGATCATAACAATATCAATGTGCTTGACTTGGAAAAAAGTCTTGCATTTTATCAGAAAGCATTGGGACTTAAAGAAATTCGCCGCCATGAATCGGATAGCTTTACCCTTGTTTATTTGGGTGACGGCGTGCATGCACATCAGTTGGAGCTCACATGGCTGAAAGATCGAAATGAACCTTATGAATTAGGAGATAATGAATCTCATATAGCATTTACCGTAGATAATTTCGAAGCAGCACATGCGCTGCATGAGAAAATGGGATGTATCTGTTTTGAAAATCCGGAAATGGGCATTTACTTTATCCATGATCCCGATGATTATTGGCTGGAGATCATACCTTCCCGCTCATGAGTTATTTTGTCGCACTGCTGCTTTCTAATGATGTGCAGAAGCAATTTGCGAATCGTACAAATTCACTGTCGATGCATTTTCAAACGATGCGCCCGATCCGTCAGGATCAACATCATATTACGCTGGCCTTTCTGGGTGAGCTGTCTGAAGCAGAGCTTGCTTTGACAAGCCAAATTCTAAACGGTGTCTGCGGTTATCAGATGCGGCTGGAAACTGCTGATCTTGATCTATTCAATCACGGTGTGCTGATTCAAAAGCTGAAAAAATCGCCGCAGCTGTATACCTTTCAGAAAAAAATAATCCGGGCTTTGAAAAAAGCAGATATTCTCTTTGATCAGAAACCGTTTTATCCTCATATTACTTTGGCAAAATCATGTACATGTGATACTTTCCATCCCCGCGCATGGCTAAGCGGGCAGGATTCGATTGAGATTGCGATTACATCTGCAGCCTTGGTTCGCAGTCATCAGGGTATCTATCATATTGAACAGGACTACCCTTTGAAGCCGCAGCCAACCCAATATGTTTACCTTTTAAAATGCGGTGACGGAAGCTATTATACAGGGTGGACGAATCATCTGGAGGCTCGTGTCAGAGCTCATCAAAGCGGTCAGGGAGCTAAATATACAAAAAGTCATCAGCCGGTTGAGCTAGTATACTATGAGGAGTATGCAGATAAGCGGACAGCGATGCAGCGTGAGTATGCCTGTAAGCAGATGAGCCGTCAAGAGAAGGAGCAGCTAATTCAAAGCAAGCATCTTCAAAAGCGCTGATAACCATTTCTTTAGTGTATGGACTTTAGATAAAGGAATAAAAATGCAATATAGAAAAATATATCTGATAATAACAGGAATGCTTGCCATTTGTGACTTTGGCAGCACAGAAGTCGTTCATCGGATGTATTTTTTTATGCTGCGCAGTATTTTTCAGAATGTGATAAGATCTGATAATTTATATGTTTAATCAATAAAGCATGATTTAAAACTGACCATAAATTGATATTTTATATTGATTATATGAAAGTTTGGATTCTGCAAATTTCTATGAATCATGAAAAAACGGCATCAAAAATGATGCCGCAATCAAATTTTATTATATTTTTTCAAACAAAGCTTTTGGAACCGTGCAGATCGGACATGTATAATCATCCGGCTCTTGGGTAATATCACCTTCATATATGTAACCGCAGACTGTGCATTTGTAGCGGACAGCTTCAGAAGGAGCTGCATTAGATTCTGATTTTTCTTCCATCAGCTCAAACATTGCCTTTGAGGCGAAGCAGATTGGACATTGATAATCATCTGATTCCTGATTTAAATCGCCTTCATAAATATAGCCGCAAATCGTACATTTCCACTTTACGCAAGAGGCAGCTTCCGCTTTCGGTTCTTTTTGATAATCCGTTTGATAAACCGCCGGATCCTCTCCTAGAATATCACTGCGATCTTGATAATAGGTATGCAGCAGCTTTTCAGCTGGCTTTGACAGCGGTTTACCATAGAAGGCTTCATAAAGCCGTATGATTTCCGGATTTTCATGGGAGAATCGTAGGGTCATCTTTTCATCCATCTGGTATAAGCCGTCCATCCGCTCTTTGCGTACGGTGTTCATATCCTCCTGCAGATGCTTAGGCTGACCGCCGCCGCTGATACAGCCGCCCGGACATGTCATCACTTCAACAAAGTGGTACTGCTTGTCACTTTTTTCCATTTGATCGATGAACTGCCGCGCATGATCGGTACCGGATACAACTGCCAGATGGAGTGTCAGATCCCGGATGGTGACATCACAGATTTTTACTCCATCAAGACCGCGCAGCGGTTTGTATGTAAGCAGATCCTGCGGGGGATTTTCACCCGTCAGCATATAATAGGCAGTACGCACAGCAGCTTCCATAACGCCGCCGCTGTTCCCGAAAATAATACCTGCTCCACTGCCTCGCGGCATCAGGGAATCATACTTCGATGGCTCCAGCATGTCAATATCAAGATTTTCCATTTTCATCCAGTCTGCCAGCTCTTTGGTTGTAACCACATAATCGGTATCTGGGTGATCAGGCAGCGCATCCTGCAATTCCAAACGGCGTACTTCAAATTTCTTAGCCGTACATGGTGTGAGCGCTACGGTAATAATGGAAGCCGGGTCAATGCTCTCCTGTTGGGCAAAATAACTCTTTATGGTCGGACCGAACATCGAGATAGGACTTTTGGAGGAAGAAATATTAGGCAGATACTGGGGGTAATATGTTTCCGCAAATTTTACCCACGCCGGACAGCAGGAGGTGAACTGCGGCAGCGGTTTATGGTTGGTAATGCGTTCAATCAATTCGCTTGCTTCTTCCATTATTGTAAGATCAGCCGCAAAGGTCGTATCGAAAACATAATCTGCTCCCAGCTTGCGCAAAGCCGCAACCATTTGTTCCTCTACATAGGCGCCGGCTTTTTTGCCGAATGGCTCACCCAACGCAACCCGCACGGACGGAGAGGTCATGAAGATAACTTTTTTGCTTGGATCCATGATTGCTTTTTTAACCAAATAGGCTTCCTTCTGTTCTGTGAGGACATCGGTAGGGCAGACCTGCACACACTGCCCGCAATGGATACAAATCGCCGTATCATTTGTTTTCAATAAATCATAATGATTGCCTACGGAAATAACATCGCGGCATACATCACGGCATTGTCCGCAGTGAATGCATAGACTTTCAATTCTTCGAATTGCGGGATTATCCAATTCGATTGGAACGCGTATTTCAGGTGATAAATGTTTCATAGAAACTCCTTTCAATTTAAGAATGATTCTTATTCTTAAATAAATTATACATGATTAGCAAGAATTGGTAAATATTTTTTAATAAAATTGATGTGAAAACGTTTTCACTTCTTGCAAAATTGATTGATCAGGGTTAAAATATGGCTGTATGTTAGATTAGGCTAACTCAAGATGGGATGGATGAAAATGACGCTGGATCAAATAAAAATCGGAGAATCCGCAAAAATCACTGCTGTTTTTGGCGAAGAAGAGCTTCGCTGTCGGCTGCTGGATATGGGACTGACCCCACGAACCGAAGTAATGGTGAGAAAAGCGGCACCGATGGGCGATCCCATTGAACTGCGGCTGCGCGGCTATGAGCTGACGCTGCGGCTGGAGGATGCACGCAATATCGAAGTGGAGGAACACGCATGATCTTCGCACTAGCAGGTAATCAGAATTGCGGCAAAACAACGCTTTTCAATCAGCTGACCGGTTCCAATCAGCATGTGGGAAATTTTCCCGGCGTTACGGTAGACAGCAAAAGCGGTGTAATCCGTAATCATCGTGAAGCAAAGGTTGTCGATTTGCCTGGTATTTATTCGCTTTCACCCTATACCAGTGAAGAGATTGTTACTCGTGATTTTTTATTGAAGCAGAATCCCGACGGCATTATCAACATCGTCGATGCAACAAGCATTGAACGAAATCTTTATTTAAGCATGCAGCTGCTGGAGCTTCATAAGCCGATGGTCATTGCCTTGAATATGATGGATGAGGTAAGGGCCAACGGCGGTACGATTAAAATCAAAGAGCTGATGGAAGAGCTGGGGGTACCTGTTGTTCCTATCTCAGCCAGTAAAAACGAAGGTATTGATGAGTTGATCGAGGCTGCGATACGCACCGTTAAAAATCATCAGCTGCCGAAGCGAATCGATTTTTGTTCAGGTGCTGTTCATCGGGCGATTCATGCGACGGTGCATTTGATTGAGGATCATGCCGGCCGTGAAGGCTTGCCGCTTCGTTTTGCGGCTACGAAGGTGGTTGAGGGCGATGCTCCTATCTTGAATCAGCTGAAGCTGTCTGATAATGAAAAAGATATGCTCGATCATAATGTTACGGAAATGGAGCATGAGATGCAGATGGATCGCAAAGCGGCGATGGCAGATATGCGGTATACCTTTATTGAAAAGCTGTGCGCGCAGTATGTGGTGAAGCCTAAGGAAAGCAAAGAGCATCTGCGCAGTGTAAAGATAGATGCGTTATTGACGCATAAGTATTTGGCAATCCCAATTTTCTTATTGATCATGCTGACGATTTTCTGGTTGACCTTCAGTGTGGTAGGCGCGTTTCTGTCCGATTTACTGGCGGCCGGTATTACCGCTCTCAGCGACACGGTCAGTATTCAGCTCACCGCATACGGTATCAATCCTGTCGTACATTCGCTGATAATCGACGGAGTATTTTCGGGAGTAGGAAGTGTTCTGTCATTTATCCCGACGATCGTGGTATTATTTTTCTTCCTTTCTCTACTGGAAGACAGCGGCTATATGGCACGGGTTGCCTTTGTTATGGATAAGCTGCTTCGTAAAATCGGCT
Organism: Copranaerobaculum intestinale; assembly: GCF_009831105.1. Taxonomy (GTDB): domain Bacteria; phylum Bacillota_I; class Bacilli_A; order Erysipelotrichales; family Erysipelotrichaceae; genus Copranaerobaculum; species Copranaerobaculum intestinale. The sequence continues at coordinate 125,605 of NZ_WUUQ01000003.1, forward strand.
TGTCCGGGCGCAGCTTTGTTCCAATGCTGATTGGTTTTGGCTGCTCGGTTCCGGCAATTCTGGCTACGCGTACGCTGGCCAGTGAGCGTGACCGCAAAATGACGATTCTGCTGACACCGTTTATGAGCTGCAGTGCGAAGCTTCCCATCTATGGTATGTTTACCATGGCATTCTTTCCGAAATATCGCGGTTTGGTTATGATAGCTTTATATGTGCTGGGGATGTTGATCGCTATTTTGAGCGGATTCATTTTAAAGAATACGATCTTTCATGGAAAACCCGTTCCCTTTGTGATGGAGCTTCCCAACTATCGGATGCCTTCCGCAAAAAGCGTCATGCTTCTTTTATGGGATAAGGCCAAGGATTTTTTGACCCGTGCTTTTACCATTATTTTTATCGCTACTTTAATTATTTGGTTCTTGCAGACATTTGATATGCGCTTTAATGTCGTAAGCAATAGTGCCGACAGTTTGTTGGCGCAGATCGGCAAGCTGGTATCGCCGATTTTTGCCCCGCTGGGCTTTGCCGATTGGCGAGTATCTACTGCGTTAATTACCGGTCTGACAGCGAAGGAAGCGGTTATTTCAACCTTTGCAGTATTGATGGGAACCTCAACCGCAGCTTTACCGCAGGCACTGCATGCGGTATTCACACCGCTCAGCGCATGGACTTTCCTGGTTTTCACCTTGATTTATACCCCATGCTTTGCAGCGATCAGTGCCATTAAAGGAGAACTGCGCAGCTTTAAAACGACGCTTGGCATCGCATTCTATCAGAGCTTTATCGCATGGGTGATCGCATTTCTGTTTTATCAGATAGGAAGTTTACTGTTATGAAATTCATAGATATCGTATTATTGTTATTAATTGTGCTGGCCGTTATCGGCGCTGTTAGATACCTGAGAAAACACAAGGGTACGTGCGGAGATTGTAAAGGCTGTACCTTGGATTGTCATCACCCGGATATATATGAAGCATATCGGCGTGATCATCCGGCTGATCCCAAAGCGGATCAAAAAGGATAGAAATACGATGATAGGAGTAAAGAATCATTTATTCCTGTCATATATTTTAAGTATTTAGTTATCTGTGGCTAACTTAGGAAGGAGGAATTTGTATGCCGTTAAGTATGGCTTTGGTCGGGGATAAGCACCGTATTGTGAGGATCACCGGCAAGGACGAAGTACGCATTCATCTGGCAGAGCTTGGCTTTGTCGCGGGAGAGGAAATTACGGTGATATCCCGTATTGCCGGCAACATGATTCTGTCAGTAAAGGACAGCAGAATTGCTCTGGATCAATCGTTGGCAAATCGCATTCAAGTATAAAAGGAGGAACTTATGAAGACATTGAGAGATGTGGCAATCGGCGAACGCGCGGTTGTAGTGAAGCTGCACGGAGAAGGTGCGGTGAGAAGAAGAATGATGGATATGGGCATTACTAAAAATGCGGAGGTTTTGGTAAGAAAAACAGCACCGCTCGGTGATCCTATTGAAGTGAAGGTTCGAGGCTATGAATTATCGATCCGTAAAGCAGACGCTTCCCTGATCGAAGTTCAGTAATATGTTCAGTTATAAAGTTAGCTTAATCTAACAAAAGGAGGAAGAAGATGAAACAGTACAAAATAGCACTGGCGGGTAATCCAAACAGCGGTAAAACTACAATGTTCAACGATCTTACCGGAAGTGCTCAGTATGTCGGCAACTGGCCTGGTGTTACCGTTGAAAAGAAAGAGGGAAAGCTGAAAGGATACGGCGATGTTATTATTCAGGACTTGCCGGGAATTTATTCCCTGTCACCGTATACGCTGGAGGAAATAGTCGCGCGTACGTATCTGATCAATGAAAAACCGGATGCGATCATCAATATCGTAGATGGTACGAATATCGAGCGTAACCTGTATTTGACTACGCATCTGTTAGAGCTGGGCATTCCGATGGTTGTAGCAGTCAACATGATGGACCTGGTGGAAAAGGGCAAGGATAAGATTAGTCTTGATAAATTATCTGCGGAACTCGGCTGTGAAGTATACGGGATTTCCGCATTAAAAGGAAACGGCACAAAAGAGCTGGCAGCCCGCGTTGTTGAACTGATAAAGCGAAAAGAACAGGTTCAGCCGCTGCATGTATTTGCGGGAAGCATCGAGCATGCGATAGCGCATATTGAAGACGCGATCGCACAGAAGGCTGAACAGAAAAATCTGCGATGGTATGCGATTAAGCTGTTTGAACGCGATAAGAAAGCAGTTTCGGCTTTGGATCTTCCAAACGATCTGTTTCATGATATTGAACAGTATATCGTAGAGTGTGAGATGGAAATGGATGATGATGCGGAAAGCTTAATCACAGATCAGCGATATGACTACATCGGCAGGGTTGTGGCAAAGAGCGTGAAAAAGCATCGTGATCATGCCCTTTCAGTATCGGATAAAATCGACCGTTTTGTTACAAATCGTTTTCTGGCGCTGCCGATCTTCGCATTGGTTATGTTCCTTGTGTATTATGTTTCTGTGACTACCGTTGGTACGGTGCTGACGGACTGGACCAATGATACACTGTTTGCTGAATGGATCATTCCGGGTGCACACAATCTGTTTACTCAGCTTGGCACGGCACCGTGGCTGAGCGGACTGATTGTGGATGGTATTATTAACGGAGTCGGTGCCGTTTTGGGATTTGTGCCCCAGATGCTGGTGCTTTTCCTAATGCTGTCAGTCCTGGAGGACTGCGGCTACATGGCTCGTGTTGCTTTCATCATGGATCGAATTTTCCGAAAATTCGGCTTATCCGGAAAAAGCTTCATCCCGATGCTGATCGGTTCGGGATGTTCGGTTCCGGGGATCATGGCATCCCGTACGATTGAACAGGAGCATGACCGCCGTATGACGATCATGACGACTTCTTTTATTCCATGCGGAGCGAAAATGCCGATTATCGCGCTCATTGCCGGCGCATTATTCGGCGGTGCATGGTGGGTCGCACCATCCGCTTATTTCATCGGTGTCGCAGCAGTAATAGTATCCGGCATCATTTTAAAGAAAACGAGAATGTTTTCCGGTGATCCTGCACCGTTTGTCATGGAACTTCCGGCCTACCATGTTCCAGCCGTAAGCAATGTCCTGCGCAGCATCTGGGAGCGAGGCTGGTCATTTATCCGCCGTGCCGGTACAGTCATACTGCTTTCTTCGATTGTACTGTGGTTCTTACAGGGCTTTGGCATGGTTCATGGATCCTTGCAGATGGTATCGGATAACAACAACAGCTTGCTGGCGGCAGTCGGACGCTTTATTGCTCCGCTCTTTGCCCCGCTGGGCTTTGGCACTTGGCAGGCATCTGTCGGTACCTTTACCGGTCTGATCGCAAAAGAGAATGTGGTTAGTACGCTTGGTGTGCTGTATGGCTTTGGTGAAGTTGCAGAAGACGGTCTGGAATACTGGACGATGTTTGCCCGTGATTTCACGGCACTGTCAGCATTCTCATTTATGATCTTCAATTTACTTTGTGCGCCTTGCTTCGCCGCTATGGGGGCGATCAAACGGGAAATGAACAATGCCCGCTGGACTTGGTTTGCGATCGGGTACCTCTGTGTCTTTGCTTATACGATTTCCCTGATCGTATTCCAAATCGGTTCCTTTGTGAACGGCGGTGAATTTACCGTTTTAACCGCTGCCGCAATTATTCTTTTGACAGCACTGATCTATCTTTTGTTCCGCAGTCCTGCCAAAGTAAAAGCAGAGACACTTTCTCAAACGGCTGCCGCACATGAGTGATTTTATCATCGGCGGAATCGTTTCCATTATCGTTTTTACGATTGTTGTAAAATTGTTACAGCGTCATAAAAAAGGTCGGTCGAGCTGTGGCTGCGGATGTTGCGATTGTCAGGATCACGAAACCTGAACCGATTTAGAAAGAATTGACATCACATCCCTGCTATTTTAAAATGATAGCTAGGGATGTGATTTTTATGAAGAAAAAACAAGCTGTTTTATTTGATATGGACGGTACCTTAATTGATACCTTTGGAGAAATGAAGAAAGAAAAAAACGGGAAAGTACCACTTTCAAGACGTTATTTCGATTATCGTATGAGTAAGCAGAGCTCTTATAGTTATACAGCGATGAAGCATATGATCGAGCATGATCCGATCATGCGGTTTCAGGCTGATAAGATTTTAAAGAATGTTATCGATACGATGTATGCGCGTTATGAGCGCGCTGCCCTGAAAAGCGGGGCGAAGGAGTTTTTGACGCGTTTAAAAGAACACAATTATCAGCTTTGCCTGTGTACAAACAATTCCAATGATATGGTGAATTATATCTTAAATCAAAAAGGTCTTGATCATGTATTTGATCACATTATCACTTCAGAAATTGTAACAAATCCCAAGCCTGATCCGGAAATGTATGAGAAAGCAGTATCCTATACCGGTCTTGATAAGGATGCCTGCATCGTCTTTGAAGACATGCTGGAAGGAGTACAGGCCGCAAAAGCAGCCGGATTAGATGTATGTGTGGTCTATGATACGTATAATGAAAAGGATATGAAACAGATCAAGGATTTTTCTAATCTGATGATTCATGATTATACCGCACCTGATCTTCAAGTGTTTTTTGAATAATATGTTCTATAATGTCTTAAAAATGTAATATTTTGCTTCCCAGGGGGTTACGGGAAGCATTTTTCAATGATATAATAAGTACGGACAAAGAGTTGAGAAGAGGCGCGTGTGCTTATTGAAAAGTGATCATGATACGTGAGGCTAGGGGTATACATTTATACAAAAAGCAAGAATTTCATGGATACAAATGAAAGCACATCATTGTGCTTTTTCTTTGAGCTCTGACAAGGAAAGAGGTGCTGATGTGAAAATCAATGTAAAAGAAACGATCTGGGAATTCTGCATCGTTATTGCAGGGAACTTTTTACTGGCAGTCGGGGTTACGCTGTTTGTACTGCCAAACAATGTGCTGACTGGCGGAGTGGCCGGAATTGCCATAGCCCTTGAACCATTGATACACATCAAACCGGATATTATGATCAATATTTTAACCGTGGGACTTTTCTTGGTCGGAACGATTGTGCTGGGCCGTAAGTTTGCGGTAAAAACCCTGCTGAGCACGGTTACGTATCCAATTTTCATTTCACTGCTGACGAATTACAGCTCGCAAGTTTTTATTACAGACAACAAGCTGCTGGCCACTATTTACGGTGGTGTATTTATGGGACTTGGTGTTGGACTGGTATTCCGTACCGGCGCATCGACCGGCGGTATGGATATTCCTCCGTTGATCGTTAACAAGTATACGCATTTACCGCTGCCGACGCTGGTGCTGATCACCGATGGGCTGACGGTGCTGCTGGGAGCTTTGGTATATGGCGTAGAAGCGGCGCTGATTGGGATTATTTCAGTTTGGGTAAGCAGTTACCTCATTGATAAAACGATGATGATCGGCGGTCACTCTACAAAGAACATCATGATCATATCAGAGAAGTACGAGGATATTCTGCAGGTGATTTATCAGGAGCTGGGCCGCGGTGCGACGCTTTTGGAGGGAACCGGAAGCTACACCAGAGAACGCAAGCCGGTGATTATGGTGTGTGTGGCCAATAAACAATATCCAATTTTGAATCATGCCATATCTAAACTTGATCCGAATGCCTTTGTGATCGTGACCGATGCTAATGAAGTGCAGGGCTACGGATTCAGCTATATGGAAGAAATGTAGATTATCAAGTCATAGCCGGGAGGTTATGGCTTTTTTAGAATTCACCCCTTCAACAGCCGCTTTCTTGAAGCAATGAAAAAGGACTCGGTAAAGAGACCCTTCATCATATAATAACTAATTTATTTTAATCATAGCACCGTTTATTGTAAGGAGACCCTGCGCAGTTACTTTTGTTTCAGCCTGCGCGTTCAAGGTTGTATTACAGCTGTCAATATTCACAATTACACCTTTTATTTTTATTTCTCCTGTGGGGTTGAGGGTAATGCTTGCTTTTCCTACTTGGATCGTAAGCGGCTTCTCTGATTGTAACTGAATCCCTTTTGCATCTTCTGTAAAAATTGAATGAAAATCCATGATGATTCCTCCTATTTGGTTGTAATATTACTAGCTTGCGGAGTAATGCTTATCTGTCCTCCGTATGCACACATGAGTTTTGAGCTTGAGGTTAAACAAGGTTTTCCAGCCAAGAGCACGGAAGGCTTGCTGATCGACCATGGTCCGCATGGCACCGGCATACAGGGCATGGGTGTGAGCACTCCAAGCGCAGCGGCAGTGGCCGCGGCAACCGCGGGATTTGCCATCGACGTACACATTCCAAACGGAATAATATTTTGTATGGGGCGGTTATCCATTACGGTAGCCAGTGGTTGGCCCTTATAAATAATGCGGGCGTCTGGAAAAACATTCAGTTTAGCTGGAGCGGTTCCGAATGTACATGTCAAAATGGTGTTGCCGGAAACTAATAAATCCAAGACCATCACATCCCTTCTAAACATATCATACCATATTTTACCAATTCACGAAATGTAAGCTGATCATTATTATTGCATTAATTCTGCGTAAATTTTCAATCATCATTCATAAAAAACAGACGATATTGTCATGTCACAAATCGTCTGTTTTTTTAATTAAGGCTTGGTACTGGGGCCATACCAGTAATAAACCGCTTTATTTTTAGGATGCAGATAACCTTCACAAGATTGATAAAGAGCATTCGCTGCGGTATTGTCATCTTGCGTAATCAAAAACGTGTAGTGCAGCTTCTGTTCTTTTGCATAAGCAACCGCCATATCAACCAAAGTTTTCGCAATGTGACGGCGCTTGTAAGCATCCAATACAAATACATGATAGATGAACAGCATATCTTGCCCTAGATCCATTCGCTCCATTCGATAAGCAAGCACATATCCGGTTATCTGATGTTCATCAAAACCGGCATAGACGAGATGGCTGGGATTGGATAGAAAGGCGGATGCTTTTTCATCACTGATCCGCTGCTGACGAAACTTCCAGACAATTTCCTGGAGCGGCTTGATATCCTGCGGATTCAGCAGCCGATAGGTAAGCATTTAACGGGTAACCGTGTGCTTGCTTACGCCGACCGGATTATCCGGGTCATAATCGCGGGAGAGAGCGCATAGGCAGGCAAACATCTGCGCAAATACAGCGCACGCATAGACTGCTTCCAAACCGTCATACTGAGATGGAATCAAGACAGAGCTGTCACCCAGCTTCGCAATTTCCGGATCATTGGTAACAATTGTAGAATAAATATGCTTTTCTTCTTTTAAACGCTCATGCAGGCCGATAATGCATTCGTTGGTCTGCTTATCAGCGATGAAGAAGATCGCCGGCACGAAGCGAAGCGACGTGGCAATCGGACCGTGACGATAATCACTGGACGCATAGCTGCGGGCATCCAGATAGCTGGTTTCCTGAATTTTCAATTCTGCTTCCTGTGCCAAACCGTACAGTAAACCGCGTCCAAACAGCAGCATATGCTCAATGTTGCGGTAAACCGGAATGATCGCCCGTACCTGATCTTCCAGCTTCAAAGCTTCAGCCACAATATCGGGAAGCTTATCCAGCTGACTGATCAATTCTGCCTTTCCGCTGATGTGGGCAGCTAACGCATTCAGGATCAACAGCTGTGTCATATAGGATTTAGCTGCGGTAATGCTGGTTTCTTTGCCGCATTCATTGTTGATGTAATATTTTCCGGCGGTGGTCATCAATGTATCACGTTCATTGGTTACACTGACACAAATTCCCCCCTGCTCATCGCAGCGCTTCATTACTTCATAGACGTCCTGCGCTCCGCCTGACTGGGATACACCGATTACCAAAGCATTTGAGTAATCCACGTTTCCATTATAGCAGGTGATAACAGCAGGGGTAGCGATGCTGGCAATCATCCCGCAATGAGTCTCAAACAGATAGCGTGCCAACTGAGCTGCGTGATCACTGGAACCGCGAGCCGCAAAAACAACGGTCTTGATGCCTCGCGCTTTTACTTCAGCGGCGATTTCCTTGAAAATCGGGGTGTTGACCGATAAACAGCGGCGCATCATTTCCGGCTGTTCAAAAATCTCTTTCCAAAGCTTAGAATTGCTAGTTGAAATCATAATTTCCCTCCTTGACTTTTACGAAATTATTTTATCACAGTTTGTGTTATAATGTTATTATATATTTACAAATATTTTAAAAGGAGGTTTCATTTATGCAGAAATTAGTAATTTCCCACCGTATCTATACTGAAAGGGGATGTTTGGACGGCGCTTTGCTCATTGAGGATGACAAGATCAAGCAGATTTATACCCGAGAAAATATCCCGGCTGATTATTGCGGGACGATTGAGGATTACGGAAATGATCGGATCATTCCCGGCATCATCGAGATGCATGTGCATGGTTTTAAAGGATGGAGCGCTTTTTCCTCCGATGTGGAAGAAATCAGAAAGCTTGGCAAAGCATTGACGGTCAGTGGAATCACGGGATTTACGCCGACCAATCATTACAAGCCGAATATTATGGAGAATGCCGCAGCCTTGGCAGATGCTTATGAAGGACCGCGTTACGGAGCCCGCAATCTTGGTATCCACATGGAAGGTCCCTTCATTTCCGCAAAAACTTTAGGGTCGGTCGAAGCTGATGATTTACATGAACCGGACTTGGATTTAATGAAAAAATTTTATGAAGCATCCCGCGGTCATATCAATACGGTCACGATGGCACCAGAAGTGCCGGGCAATATGGAAATCTTAGATTGGCTTGTTGCCCATGGAGTGAATCCGTGCATCGGGCATTCCTACGCTACGTATGCAGAATGCAAAAAAGCAGTTGATCACGGTGCGGTTATCACCCAGAAAACCGGAAACTGTATGCGCCAGATTCATCAGCGTGAGGTTGGCGTAGTTGGTGCCGCGATGCTGGATCGCCGCTTATATAATGAAATCAATTCCGATTTAGCACATTGCAGTAAGGAATTTCTGGAAATCCTATACCGCATGAAGGGCTATGAAAAACTATGCTTGGTAGCAGATAACGGCCGCATGAGCGGATTGGCATTTGGCCGCTATGATCTGAAGGAACGCGGCGGCAAGTATGAAGTGGGTAAGGATGGATTGCTGCACATTGCGGACGGTACGATCGACGGCAGTGCTTTAACGATCATGCACGGGATCCGCAACTGGGTGGAAGTAATCGGTATTCCCATGGAAGAAGCGGTTGTTATGGCTTCACTGAATCCGGCCAAGGTATGCCATGTTGATCATCAAAAAGGATCGATCAAAGAAGGCAAGGATGCGGATTATGTCGTTATTGACGATGCGTATCAGGTACTGCATACGGTAGTTGAGGGCACGATCGAATATGATTGTCAAAATGGTTTCAACTATGATAATAAAGAATATGCCGACTGTTTGATGGAAGCATATTAAAAATTAAGAAAGAACCCAACCCAGATATTGTTAAAAAATGCACAATTATGATAGAATCGTGTTATAATATCATAAAGTAAAGACAATGATACAAAGATACAAGGTTGGGAGGTATCGACTTGACTACCGATTACATCAAATTAAATAAAATGACGGCAACCCCGCTTTATTATCAACTGAAAGAAAGCATCAAAGCCGCAGTCAGTGAAGGCATTTTAAAACCCAATGATAAATTGCCTACGGAAGAAGAGCTGTGTCTGGCCTTTAATATATCCCGTCCGGTCATCCGTCAGGCGTATTCGGAATTAATCAATGAAGGAATCATCACAAGATTTAAAGGCAAAGGCACATTTGTCCGCGAACAGGAAGTGAAGGGAAGATTCTTCCGAGAACTCAGCAATTTTCAGCATGAAATGCACCGCCTTGGACTTACGCCAAGCACCAAGGTTCTGTCTTTAGAAACCATTTCGTATAATCGCAGGGTGTACGATGAAGTATTCCATTTAGAAAAAGGCGAGCCGGTTCTGCATATTCGCAGACTGCGTTATGGAAATGACATACCAATCGTTTTGGTTGAAACCTTTGTCCCGCTGAAATATTTTCCGGGATTAGAAAAAGCGGATTTCACCAGTACCTCACTGTATGATCTGTTTGAGAAAAATTACAGTACCTATGTTGCCAAAGCAGAACGTACGATCGAAGCTCGCATCATTGAAAATAAGGATGCCGATCTGTTGGAAGTCAAACGTCACAGTGCCATGCATTTTGTAAAGACCTATGCATATGATCTCAGTGAGCGTATGGTTGAGTATTCAATAGCAGTTTACCCGGGCGAACGCAATAAGTTTGATGTCGTCATCAACCGCAGCAGCAACTGATCATAACCCCTATTCTATGGTGATTATTCGTGAGAATTCATCATATCGGAATGGGGGATTTTTTATTTTTAAACAGGGGGTTGTTGAAACGAGTCAATCTGCTATAATCTGATTAACCGAGTCAGTCAAGGAGGTAAGACCATGCAGTTTGAAGAACTGTCCAAAGTGAAACAGGAAGCAATTATAAATGCGGGCTTACAGGTATTTGGGAAAAGTGATTATCGTCATGCAAGCACTGATGATATCGCGAGACTGGCTGGTGTGTCCAAAGGATCGCTCTTTTATTATTTTCATAATAAGAAGGAGCTGTACGGTTATCTTTTGGAATATGCGCAGCAAACGATCATGAAGGAGCTTCGTGATGATGCGATATTTCAGGAGCCGGATTTTTTTGTTATGATGGAGCGTTCCCTGAAGAAGAAGGCCGAGCTGATGAAGCGAAATTCTTATATTTTCGCATTTTTGTTGAAGGCCTATCCGGAAGTAAGTGAGGATGCTAAAGATGTGGTATATGAAAAATATGAATGTCTGATCGATTCAACCATGACGGGTATCCTGAAACATATCGATGTGAATCGATTTAAGGACGGGGTTGATGTGGATAAGGTATGGAAGCTTCTTTACTACTTTGCAGAGGGGTATATGCGGCCGTTTTATACCATGGAAGAACCGTTTGATATTGATGCGCTGGCGGATGATTTTATCGGGTATATGAATATGATAAAACAATATTTCTATAAGGAGGAATATCTATGAATGTTATAGAGATTGCAAATCTCACACGGGATTATGGAGATGGCAGAGGAATTTTTGATGTGTCTTTTACCATATCGGAGGGGGAAGTATTTGGATTTTTAGGTCCTAACGGTGCTGGCAAGACAACTACGATCCGTCATTTGCTGGGTTTTATTCATGCCAAGTCAGGAAGCTGTTCGATCTTAGGTAAGGACTGCGGTACCAACAGTGCGGAAATTCAGAAGCTGCTGGGTTACATCCCCGGAGAAATCGCTTTAAAGAACGATATGAGCGGTCAGCAATTTTTGAAATTCATGGCAGAATATCGGGGCATGAAGGATATGGGGCGATGTGCTGAGCTCATGGAGCGCTTTGAACTCAATCCCAAAGGAAAGATTAAAAAAATGTCTAAGGGCATGAAACAGAAAATCGGTATTATTACGGCATTCATGCATGATCCGAAAGTATTGATCTTAGATGAGCCGACCAGTGGTTTAGATCCGCTGATGCAGAATACCTTTGTCAAATTAATCATGGAGGAAAAGCAGCGGGGTAAAACAATTCTGATGTCTTCTCATATGTTTGAAGAAGTAGAACGTACAAGTGATCGCGTCGGTATCATCAAGGACGGAAGGATCGTAAGTATTTCTGATGTTGATACGCTTCGTCAAAGCAAGCAGCGGCGGTATTGCATTACCTTCCAGAGTGCAGATGAGGCAAGTCGTTTTGCGAAAGAGGAATTTGCCGTACAGGCGGTTGACGACCAAATGGTGCAGGTTATGATCGGTAACGATATTCAAAGACTGATAGCTGTTTTAAATACGTATCATGTACTCAATCTGGATATCGCCCAGCAGAGTCTGGAGGATCTGTTCATGCATTTCTATGGAGGTGATTCAAAATGATTAACTGGGTGCTGTTTAAAGAAGAATGGAAATCGAATTATAAGATTTTGATAATCTTTATGCTGATTTTGACGATGTATACATCCATTATGATTACCATGTTCGATCCTTTACTCGGTACTGCTTTGGATGAATTTGCTAAGCTGATGCCGGATATCATGGCACTGGTGGGGATGAACGGTTCCACGGCAACGCTGGTAAGCTTTATGTCTACTTATTTATACGGCTTTATCATGATTGCGTTTCCTCTCATCTTTATTGTAATGCTGTCCGTTCGTCTGATCGTCAGTAAAGTCGATCAAGGATTTATGGGTTATCTGCTGTCCTCCGGAAATGATCGCGGCAAGGTTATCCGTACTCAGATCGCTGTATTGCTTTCGCAAATTCTTGCGCTTCTGGTATATGTAGTATGTCTTGGGATCGTTTGTGGGGCGCTGATGTTTCCCGGTGATTTGGATATCTTTGCGTATTTGCGTTTGAATTTGGGCGCGCTGGCTCTGTATTTTGCCTTTGCCGGCATATGCTTTATGTTTTCTTGTATTTTTAATGAAACAAAAAATGCAGCTCTGTTAGGTGCCGGAATACCAATCGTTTTTATTCTGATTCAAATGCTCGGGAATATGAAGGGTGATCTGGAAAATTTAAAATATGCGACGATGCTTACATTATTCGATCCTGAGGGATTGATCGCCAAAACAGATACCGCGTTTTTAATGCTGGGTGTTCTGGCAGTCATAGGAATTGTGTGCTTCTGGTTCGGATCCTTTGTATTTAAGCGTAAAGATATGTCCTTATAAAAATAAAAAAAAACACCATCTGTAAATTGGCATGAAAGAAGCCGGAATATTTCCTACGACTGTCCTCATGACTTACACAGGTGGTGTTTTTATGTGCTCATGAATGCTATCCGCGTGACGATACTTCGATGATCGAGCGGAATTGCTTGACGTTGTCCTCAAAGCTGTGATCCTTACAAAACAGGGACGAGCTTCCTGCTACAAATGCATTAGCGCCCATTTCATTCATAATTTTCGCATTGTCAAAGCTGACATTGCCGTCAACCTCCAACAGGTAAGGTTTGTTTAAAGCGTCCACGGCTTTGTGCAAAGAAGCGATTTTATCCAGGGTGTAAGGAATGAGCGACTGTCCGGCAAAACCTGGATAGACAGTCATGATGGTGATCATATCAAGCTGCTCCAAATAGGGAAGCACGGCGGTGATATTGGTGTCAGGGCTCAGTGCAATTCCCGCTTTGCATCCTTTGCTTTTAATTTTATCAATCACTGCCTGCGGACAGCGGGTTGCTTCGATATGGAAGGTGATGATATCGTCTTTGCCGACCTGGAAATAATCAACCTTAAGTTCCGGGTGGACTACCATCAGATGTATATCCAGCGGGATCTGAGTTGTTTGGTGAAGCACGCTTACCATATCGGTACCAAGTGTATAGTTGGGTACGAATTCACCGTCCATGACATCAATATGAATATAGTCGATCTGATTGTTTTCAAACTGGCGGATCGTTTCATCAAAATGCAGCCAGTTGCCGCACATAATAGAAGGACAGATATATTTTTTCATAAGAAGCACCTCGTTATATTGTAATGATATAATAACAAATTAAATGACTGCCTTCAAGCCTTAGTTTTCCTATACAAAACTTATTTATTATATTATAATATTGTCATAATGTTTTTTGAGGAGGTGGATTATGCAGTCATTTAATTTTCATACCCATACTAAGCGCTGCGGCCATGCCACCGGGGAAGAAGAAGCCTATGTAAAGGCGGCCATTGAAGCCGGCTACAAGGTGCTCGGCTTCAGTGATCATGCCCCTTATAAACAGCGTTACAGTTGGGATGAACGAATGCATGAAGACGAATATCCGCTGTATTGTAAGGAAGTACGGCGTTTACAGAAAGTCTATAAGGATCAGATTCAGATATATCTGGGACTGGAAATTGAATATTATGAAGAACAGCTGGAAGAATTAAAAGCATACCGAGAAGAATTGGATTTTTGTATTCTCGGCCAGCATTCCTATACAGTCATGGGTCACAATTACTTTGTGGATTGTGATGACAGGTGGGTACTTGTATATGCAAATCAAATCCGCAAGGCTTGTGAAATGGGTTTCGTGGATATCATCGCCCATCCCGATTTGTTTATGATCAGCCGCAGTACCTGGTCAAAAGCCTGTGAGGAGGCAGCCTGCATCATTTGTGAGACGAGCAATCGTTTTCAAATTCCTTTAGAATTGAATCTTGGCGGCTTGCGTTACGGTAAGAAACAAAAGGGTAAGGAGCTGCGCTATGTATATCCTTATCGGCCTTTATGGGAAATCGTAGCGGAATACGGCTGTCCGGTTATTTATGGTTTGGATGCTCACTCGCCTGATTATGTGGGCAGAAAAGATATATTTAAGATTGCAGATGAAGTAGTAAAAGATTTGCCTTTAAACTTTTTAAAAGAGTTTAAACCGATGGGATGTAAATAGGAGGAAAATTATGATCAAAGCAGTAGTATTTGACATGGATGGGGTACTTGTCGACACCGAAGGGTTTTATCGGGATCGGATGATTCAAGTTTTTGAGCATTATCAGATCCCTTATACTGTAGCGGCGTGTAATGAATTGGCTGGGGGATCACAAAAGCATTATGATGAATTTTTGGCAAAAATGTTAGATGGAATTATGGATCCCAAAGAGTTTCATGATCGTTACGAAGCGACGTTTCGCGATGATCCGGTTGATTATGAGAAAATTATGTATCCGGGAGTTCATGAGTGTATTCGGGATTTAAAAGCTGGGGGCTACCGGGTAGCGCTTGCCTCTTCTTCCAAGATGGTGAATATTTTGGAAGTTCTGAAAGCGATCCAGCTGGAGGATGAATTTGAGTTTCTGCTGAGTGGAGAAATGTTTCATGAATCTAAGCCGAATCCGGAGATTTATCTGAAAGCGGCGGATATGCTGGGACTAAAGCCGCAGGAATGCCTGGCGATCGAAGACAGTACGTATGGTCTTCGCTCAGCATTCGATGCTGGATTACATGTGTTAGCGAAACGTGATGATCGTTTCGGCTACGATCAGGATATTGCGGAAATGAAATTTGATGACTTTCAGGATATACTCACATATCTGAGATCAAAGAGGGAAGCATGATGCATCAATATCGCGGTGTTGCCTATATTTTTCTCACCGCATTTCTGTGGAGCCTGGGTGGCCTGCTGTATCGCATGGTCAACTGGAATGCCACCTTGATTGCCGGATTTACTTCACTGATCGCTTTTGTGATCATGGGGATCTGGCGCCGCAGCTTTAAAGTAAAAGTCACCAAATTTGTTATTCTGACAGCGGTTTGTTCCTGTTTAACCAATTTGACCTTTGTTTATGCCAATCAGCTGACGACGGCGGCGAATGCGATCGTGCTTCAGTATATATCTCCCGTTTTCTGTTTGCTGTATGCATGCTTATATCATCGCCAAAAACCGACTGCCAAGCAGATAGCCGTCATATTTGTAGCACTCAGCGGCCTAGTGCTGTTTTTCTTTGGTAAACTGGACAGCGGACAAATGTTGGGAAATCTGTTTGCGATAGTATCCGGTATTATCTTCGGTGCGGTATTCTTTCTGAATACCCTGCCGCAAGCAAAACCAGCCGACAGTTCCATGCTGGCTCAGTTATTTGCGGCGGTAATGGCTATTCCGTTCCTGTCTCAGATTCCTTCAGTTAATACCTCGTCGTTGACCGGTATTTTGCTGATCGGAGTGCTGCAGATGGGAATTTCCAGCATTGCCTTTGCGAAAGGTATTCAAGAAACGGAATCGGTTACCGCAAATTTGATCTGTCTGTTGGAAACGATCATGAGCCCCCTTTGGGTGTTCATCGCCTATGGAGAACGCCCCGGTGCCTATGCTGTTTTGGGAGCAGTTATTCTAATGAGTGCCGTCGTATTAAATATTATATGGGAAGGCAAGGAGGAAGCAAAAGAAGCGCTTGCGGAAAAAGAGCTTGCCCGGGAAGTACTGGCTTATGAAAAAGAAGGGGGATCTTAATCATCCTCCTTTTGTTTAAGATTCATTTCGTTTGAGGAAAACGGGAAAGGAAATGGTATGCAGGAATATTTGATCATATCCAAGCGAATACTTACGCCTAATGGCTTTCTGGCAGGAGCCCTGCACATTCAAAATGGAATTATCGTCAATATATATCAGGAGGAGGATGAGCTGCCTGATCTGCCGATGTATGGCTATCGCACCCAGATGGTATTGCCCGGTATTATCGATCTGCACACGCATGGCCTGCTGGGCTGGGCGGCAGCTTCCTTTGATGCGGAAAAAATTGAAAAGCTCGCTCAGGCAGAATGCTGCGTCGGTGTGACGGCCTTTCAGCCATCCATTGCAGATTTGGAAACAATGGAGGATTATGATCGGTGCCTGCATGCCATTGGTAAAGCAAATCCGATTAGCGGGGCGAGGATTCTAGGAGCGCATATGGAAGGCCCGTATTTTCATCCCGATCATAAGGGCTGTGACCTGGCGCGTAATATCACGCCGTCATTAGATGCGATGAAAGCGGCCATAGAAGCATCTGATCATCATCTGACGTATGTTGCGCTGGCTCCGGAATTACAAAATATGGATACGATTATACCATATTTATTAAAAGCGCAGATACGAGTGGGAATCGGCCACAGCGATGCGACTTTTGCTCAAGCCTGGCAGGCCATTGAGATGGGCGCGAACATCGGTATCCATACCGGTAATGCGATGCGGGCAATTCATCAGCGGGAAATCGGTATCAGCGGAGCCCTTCTGCTGCATCCAGACGCTTATTGTGAGTTGATTTGTGATTTTCACCATCTGGCCCCTGAATACATTCAGCTGGTTTTGAAAATGAAGGGAAAAGAGCGGGTTTTGATGATGAGTGACGCGACGGAAATGTCCGGCTTAAACGAGGGTATTTACCGTATCCGCGGCCGTAAGATGATCGTGAAAGAGGGAAAGGTGCAGCTGGAAGACGGTACGATTGCCGGCAGCAGCAGTTATGTGCTTGCGGGAATGAAAAACCTGGTGCAGAAATTGAATCTGCCGATTGAGGATGTATCATATATGGCATCTATGAGCCCTGCGAACGTAATGGGGATCCAGGCGCATAAAGGGTCGTTGGAAGTCGGCAAGGATGCAGATATCATGGTTCTGGATGATGACTTTAACTGTATGGTGACCTATGTGGAGGGAACCTGTCGCTATCAGGGAGAACCGTTGTCGGATTATACGAATCATACCTTTTTTAACCAAGCATAAAAAATCACGTAATAAAAAATATATAAAAAAAGCATTCGATGTGGGATCGGATGCTTTTTCATGTAATCAAAGATTAGCATTCTGTATCTACATAGTTTTCTGTTTTGCAGGCAACTTTTTCTTTGAAGATATTGTACAGCGGATGCTTTTCCCATTTATGTGTATCTTCCGTAACTTTATAAGAAATGATCTGGAAGAACGGCAGTGAGTATAATGGTGCGATCAATGGATTGGTGTCGAATGGCAGCCGGATCGCATGATCATCGTCAACCGTTGGATCATTGGTGATGATGTAAGCTTCATCGGTAATTGTACGTACAGCGTGATAAATTTCACTGACGCGTTTACTGCAGTGATCCATACCATCCACGAAGAACAGTGTGTAGTTTGGAGTAAGCTGCAGGTTTGGACCATGCAGGAATTCTTCCATTTCATAAGCGACAGATGGAATCTGAACCGTCTCACCGATTTTCAGGGCACCTTCCAGTGCGGTACCATAGCTGGCACCGAATCCGCATACATAAGCGCTGGTCATGGAAGTCATCGCCTTGTAATTTGTTTCGTAAAATTTCAAGGTTTCCTCGGTAACGATCTTATGTGCATCAGCAGTCTTTTTGATTTCTGCTTTTAAGGAATCTGCCTGTTCTGCATCCATGATGCCTTTCACTAATGCGGCTTCAATCGAGAACAGCATTAAGAATTCCGCTAACGTAGTAACACCCTTTGTCACATAGCCAACGGTTTCAATGCCAACCCCATATTCAACCAATTCATCCGCATGATCTTTGAAATCACTGTCCAGATTTCCGGTCAGGCCGATTGCTTTTTTACCCATTGCCTTCAGCTTTTCAAGCGCTTCAATTGAATTCGTAGAATATCCGCTCTGTGAGATAACAAAACCGAAGTCATCATCACCCATATTGTTTTCATAGTTTGTGAAGGTATATGGGGTAACGATTTTCACTTCACAGTTCAGATACTCACGCATAAATGCACGGGCACAATTAGAACCGTTGAAGGAAGATCCGGATGCGATAATCCAGATTGTTTTATAATCCTTTTCCGTGAAGTCTTTCACCAGGGCTGCGGTCAGTTCCTTAGAACGATCTACGTTGTGGGCGATAGCCGGTGCAGACTCTAATACGTAATCCATCATGGTCATTTTCTTTTCTGTCATAATTTCCTCCTTGTCATATTGTCATGATATATTTATTATAGCATATGATTTGTTGAATGCAATTTCTGTTCTAGGTAAATTTGTAGAAAAAGATTCTTATTTATAAGGAAAGAGCATAAAGAAAGGAATGTAATTTCATAATCGGGGAATATGTGAAAATGCAATCATTATGTAACTACATATTGACAATCAGGAAGCTTTTTACTAAAATATAGTCAGGCAATAAAACGCTTACAAAATAGATAGGGATGATTAATAATGGCAGAGCCTAACATTTTATTGACAAGAATTGACAACCGTCTGGTACACGGACAGGTTGGTAACGCATGGGTTGGAGCAGTTGGACCGAACTTGATTATCGTAGCAGATGATGAAGCGGCAAACGATCCGATTCAGCAGTCCTTGATGAAGATGACTGCTTCATCAGTAGGCTGCGGTATCCGTTTCTTCTCTTTGCAGAAGACGATTGATACGATTTTTAAAGCAAGTCCTAGTCAGAAGATTTTCCTGGTTGTGAAAACTCCGGCCAGCGCAAGAAAACTGATTGAAGGCGGTGTTCCAATTAAGCAGTTGAATGTTGGTAATATGCATTTCTCAGACGGTAAAAAAGTTTTGCATGAGTCACATGTTTATGTCGATGACAAAGACGTTGCTGACTTTGATGCAATTAAGGCTGCCGGAACGGAAATTTATATTCAGATCGCTCCAGGCGATAAAAAATATACCGTTTAAATTTGTACAATGCATGAAGGAAAATGCATGCGGAATACATGCATTTTTAAATTCGGGTTTTAAGCTCGTTTGTAAGAAAGGGATACAGACAGCTTTTAACATATTGATCGTTTAATACGATCAGAAAAGGAGGATTTTTAGATGGAGATTACGATGGAGATTACATTGATTCAAGGTATTCTGCTTGCGATCGTTGCATTCATCTGTGGAATCGACCAGTGCTGGGAAGCATTCTACTGGTTCCGTCCGATGGTTGTTGCGTTCTTTGCAGGTATCGCACTCGGCGACATGAAGCTTGGTATCCAGGCTGGTGCCATTGCCGAACTGTCTTATCTGGGTCTGCTGACTGTTGGTGGTACCGTTCCACCTGATCCACTGATGGCTGGTATGATGACAGTTGTTATCGCATACACAACTGGCAAAGGTGTGGAGACTGCATTAGGTCTTTCCCTGCCATTCGCACTGTTAGCTCAGTGGTTAGGTATTTTCTTCAATACCGTATACGCTGGTTTCATGCGTCCGTTGGAAGCTGCTGCAAAAGCTGCTGACACAAAGAAATTCAGAAACATCGTTTATCTGTCAGTTGCTATTAAAGCAGGTGCAGTTGCACTGCTGACTTTCTTAGCAGCTTATGGTTTACAGAAACCAATTCAGGAATTCGTAAATGCATTCCCGAAAGAATTAATTCACGGCTTTGAAATTGCCGGTAACCTGTTACCTGCAGTTGGTTTAGGCCTGTTATTGATGATCATGCTGAAAAAGGAGAATGCTCCTTACCTGTTCATCGGTTTCTTAATTGCTACATTTACTTCTGTTGGCAACGTTCTGCCAATCGCTATTGCGGCAATCGCTATTGCATACATCGATTATATGTATGATCAGAAAATGGCAAAAGCGGCTAGCGTAAGTATGGAAGGAGGAGCTGACGATGACGGTATCTAGAAATAAACTGACAAAACAAGATATTAACAAGATGAGTTTATACTCTGTTATTGAACAGTCATGCTTTAGTTTTGAACGTATGCAGGCTGCAGGTTTCACACTTTCTATGGTTCCTACATTCAAAAAAATCTACGGTGATCAGAAAGAAGAAATCGCTGCTGCTATGATGAATAACATGGACTTCATCAACACTGAACCGCATATGGCTACTTTCTTGATGGGATTGATCGTATCTCTGGAAGAAGCTGGTGAAGACCGCGAAATGATCAAGGGTATTAAAACTGGTCTGTTCGGACCTTTAGCTGGACTTGGAGATGCAATCTTCTGGTTCACACTGCTGCCGATTTCTGCAGCGATCTGCTGTTCCATTGCCAAAGATGGTTCCGTTCTTGGACCTCTGCTTTATATTGGCATTTGGTTTGTTGCGGCAATTTCTCGTATCTGGTTTGGACGTCTGGGCTACACATTAGGTGTTAACGCAGTATCTACTATTTCTGAGAATGCGAACGCTATCACCAAAGCAGCTGGTATTCTGGGTGTAATGGTTGTAGGTGGATTGATTCCTTCTTACGTATCACTTGAATTTGCCAAAAAGCTGACAGTTGCCGGCGGAGTTAACGTTCAGGGAGTATTTGATGGAATTCTGCCTAACGTTCTGCCTTTAGGATTTGTGTTCCTGCTGTATTGGCTGTTCAAGAAAAAGAACGCTAACGTTATCGTTATCATTCTGGGAATTATTGTATTCTCAATCGGTATGTCCTACCTCGGCTGGATGTAAGATAAGAGTGATGTATATGAGCTCTTCATTGGTAAGCCAATGAAGAGCTTTCTTTTATGAAAGGGAAAGGGTGACAAGATGATTAATTTTGATGAAAAAAGCATGTTAGCGAATGGGGCATATATTTATGATCAAAGAGGTCATATGGAAGCGATTGCAGATCAGATCTGTAAAGAGGGCTTTGATAATATTTTCTTTACATCAAGCGGAGGATCTATCGCTATGATGAATCCTTTTGTGGATATCATCAATGAGATGAGTGATATTCCTGTATATTCCATTATTTCCGCTGATTTACTATTGACCGGCCACAATCAGCTGCGTAAGAATTCGGTTGCATTTCTGGCATCCAAATCCGGTGATACAAAAGAAACTATGGAAGCTGCCCGGTATCTGAAAGAGCGTGGGGTACGCATGATTTCAGTAATCGGAAAAGAGCATTCACCGCTGGAAGAAATATCTGATCATAGTGTTATATATAAGGACGGTCGTCCTCAAGAGCTGATTATGTATCTCTTAATTGGAAGAATTTTATATAATAAGGGATTCTTTCCGGATTATCCGAAATTTGCGGATGAATTAAAAGAACTGCCGGCAGTCCTTGTTTCAGTACGCAAAGCGGCAGATGAGAAAGCGAAGAAATATGCGGAAACATACTATAAGGAACCATATAATATCTGGGTAGCATCGGGTAATTTATGGCCGGTCTGCTATGCTTATGCGATGTGTGTATTAGAAGAGAGTCAATGGATCCGCACAAAATCGGTCAGCTCACCAGAGTTCTTCCACGGAACACTGGAGTTGGTTGAAAAGGATGTTTGTGCTACCTTATTGATCACCGAAGGTAAAACCAGACCATTGGATCTTCGGGTGAAGGGCTTTTTGGAACAGTATACAGATAAATTCACTTATTTTGACTGTGCTGAATATGCGTATCCGGGAATCAGTGATGAATTTCGCTGGATGCTTTCACCAGTGGTTATGAATGCAGTTTTGCAGCGCATCAGTAAGAATATTGAAGTTGTAACCAATCATTCTCTGGATATTCGGCGTTATTATCGTACGGTTAACTACTAGGCGGAGACTCTATGAAAATTCTTGGATTAGGTGATAATGTAGTTGATCGCTATCTGAATCTCAAGGTGATGTTTCCGGGCGGCAATGCAGTCAATGTAGCTGCGCACAGTGCCAAATTGGGAGCTGAAGCTGGTTATCTGGGACGTATCGGTAATGATCAGGAGGGCCGAATGTTATTGAATGCTCTTCAAGATCTGCATATCGACCTTTCCCATTGTGAGCTTGTAGACGGCGGTACTACCAAGCGTTGTGATGTGAATGTATATGAGGGTGAACGATCTTTTGTCGGGGTTGATCTAGGAACCGCCTGGCCGGGAGCGCCGACTTTAAAGGATGATGATATCGCTTATATAAATTCTTTTGATCTTATTCACAGCAGCTGTAACGCGAAAATGCCGGAGCAAATGATGAAATTGAAAGACTGTCCTGGTCTTGTTTCGTTTGATTTCGGAGAAAAGGAAAAATACCGTACGGATGAATATATGGATATGGTCTGCCCATATACGAATCTGGCGCTGTGCTCCTGTGACGGCATGTCTTTGGAAGCGCGCAAAGCGCTGGCAAAAAGAATGCTTGAAAAAGGAATTGATGTTGTGCTGCTTACCAGCGGCAATGTCGGACCGCTTGCATATAATGGCACGGTCTATGTTGAAGGCAAGGTTGAATATGTAAAGCCAATTGATACAATGGGTGCAGGTGATTCTTTTCTAGCAGCCTTCATCGTATCGCTGCTGAAACAGGGTTGGAAGAAATCTCATATACCAAGCGAGTCAATGCTTCAGAAAGCCTTGCATCAAGGCGCACACTACGCCGCACAGAACTGTCTGATTGAAGGCGGCTTTGGATATAAGAAATTATATATTTAGCAAAGGAATCCCCTTCTTGACAATATTTTCCAATTTAACTATAATGAAGTTATAAGGGAATAACGGAATTATTACTAGGGGGGTGATTCCAATGGTTACATTTATTTTCAATAGAACATAAAAGAATAGTTATCTATCTTTATGTTCTATTTTTTTATTTATTGACCATAAGGAGGATAAAATATGTTAATTAATAAATTGATATTGGCTACGTCAGTTTTATTTCTTTCATCTTCACCTGTAAGCTTATATACTAGTGATGAGTGGGAAATTATGCCACGAGCAGCTGTTGGAAGTCAAAAGGCATATAGTGGAACTGCTAAAATGAAAACAATAGGTAATACTTTGCAAACAGTTAACTATAATGTAACCGTATATATGTCGTGGGATGATTCAACAGGTCGTGTTTTAGGTGCTGATTTTGGAGGACATAAATGTACTGTACCTGCATCCGGGGTTAAATTTACATGTACACTAGAAACCGTTTCTATTACAAAAGCAACATATTATGCCAAATATACATATAAAGCTGTTTATACACTTAATGGGGTAAAAAGAGATTATGGAAGTCCTAATTTCACTATCACAAGATACAGTCCAGGTCAAAGTTAATCTAGAATGAAAAAAAAGTACCTAGTTATTCCTTTATTTTCATTCATATTAATGATTTTAATATATAATCTTACTTCATTCATGAATTTTAATTTTTATTATACATTTTCTGATGTATTGCATATTGAAACATATCAATCAATGAACACAATTGATGTTATTAATAGTAATGAAATGGAATTCGATAAATTCATTGTATCTTTGATTGAGTATGCAAACAAAAATAATATAACTTATGTTCATGATAATAATAGTAGTAAAAATGGAACAGAAATTATTAATCATTATATTTATTCAAATAATCAAAAAGTACAAAAATTATTGGATATCAAATCAAAAGATTTCAAATATAATTTCAGCTTTAGTACAAAACCAAGTAAAGTTACAGATCGTTTATTAGAATTTGGAAAGCCCTATATTGATGGAAACATTAATTTAATTATTGGCATTAAAAATTTTGCTTATTTAAAAAACTCTAATTTTTCAAACTTCCGTTTGACAGTTCTTTGTGCAACGCAGAAAAAATTTAATAGTTTCTCAAAATGGCTTGAAAATAGTAAAGGTTTAGAAACTAGAAAAGTCGAAGTTCATTCTGAATGGCTTCAGGAGTTAAAAAGTAAGAAAAATTTAATGATTAATCTAATTTTACTTTTAATAATTTTATTGTTTGTTTTTGATATTAAATTAATATTAAAGGAGGTAGATAAAAAGAATATTTTAAAAGAAAATATTATAATACTTTCTTTATCGTTTAGTATCTTTGTATTTTTATTCATAGGATTATCAAGTATACATAATAATATCTTTTTAAAACAATACATGTATTATATATTACCCAGAGTATTTATGATTTATTTTACTTATTTGATAGTATCCTTCATAATATTTAGTTTTTTTGAAAAAAACACATCTAATAAGCTTAATTTGTATATTTACACAAAGCTTATTTATTCTATTATTTTAATGGTTTCTTTGAATAAAGTATATTATCTAACTGAATACTATTTGAAACAAGGTTATAATATCTATGTTAATCAAGAAGAAATAAATTCTAAATATTTGATTAAAAATCTTGATCAGATAAACAAAGAATTATTTGAGGATTTTTTACCAGAAATAATATATTATGATTTTCTAAAATTAAATCTAAATGGAGTTGAGTATTCTTTTATAATAGTGAATAATGAATATATAAGTAAACACTTAAATTTTACACTCAATTTAACTGATTATGATTATATTATACCAAAAATCTTCAAATCAAGTTTAAAAAAAGAATTTTCCAATTACAAAGTTTTGTGGACAAAACAAGATTATAAATTTTTGAATTATAATATATATGATGTTAATCAAGGCTTTGACAATGTAATAATTAGCAATATTGAACATAATAAGCAATTTGATTATGTTGATAGTGGGTGTATATTTATTCCTGAGCATAAAATACAAAGAATTAAAAATGTGTTACATGATCATAATATAGAGACTTATAATCTTATTAAGTATAAAGGAAAATCAAATTATGAATTAAGTATAGGAAAAGTGAATATTTTAATTAGTATTTATCTATTTGGCATGTTATTTTTGATCACGAATTCGTTGTGTCGAAATTTTATAGTTGAAATTAAAAGAAGCTATTTTTCCTATATAGGTATGGAAATAATGTTTTTTGGATTTTTTTCATATATACTTAATATTCATTTGATACTATCATCAGCGTATTTTTTGGTTAATTGTACGTTCTTAACCGTTGAGAAAATAAGAAAGAAGGATCTTTAATGTTAAAAAAAAGTTTAAGTATTTTTACTATAATGTTAGTAGCTACTATAACGACTTGTTTTGCGTATCAACAATCAGCTGATGTGAAATGTGGAAATACAATGCCTAATAATTATGGTGTTGCATCAGCATATCATCCTGTTAGAACAACAGCAGCCACGCGAGTTACATCTGGAAATTTAGCTAAAGAAGGTCATAAATATTGTGCGAGAGTAGAAGATGCAAACTCTGCTGCTGTGCAGTGTACAACTAGAAGAAATACCTCTGCTGTTGCACAAAAGCCTTTAAGCCTCACAATCCCACATACGCATTCTTGGACATATGAGTAGATTATAAATTAATAGCAATGTCGCAAAATATATCAATTATGATGTATATAAATTTTGTTTTATTAAAACAGAGTTGGAGGAAATCTCATATACCAAGCGAGTCAATGCTTCGGGAAGCCTTGCGTCAAGGCGCACACTACGCAGCACAGAACTGTCTGATTGAAGGCGGCTTTGGATACAAGAAATCGTTTTAAAATCGGCTTCTAAAGCCGATTTTTTATCTTTCATGACGTATATGGAAATGATATAATACATTATAAAGGAGTCGATCTTACATGGAAGCTGTCTATCAGGAACTCACGATCAATCGTAATTCTGCAATTCCGCTCTATTTTCAATTTAAACAATTTATGATTGATAAAATTGAAAAGGGCGAGCTGAAAGCCGGAGATTTAGTACCAACCGAAGAAGAACTTTGTAAACTGTACCACATCAGTCGGCCAACCATCCGACAGGCCTTTGGTGAACTGGTGAATGAGGGGTACATGACGCGAAAACGGGCGTTGGGAACTTTTATATCTCATCCTAAGCTCAGTTCAAAATTTTTGAATCGCATCGCTCGTTTTGATGAAGAAATGGAAACCATAGGCGTTCAGCCCATTACTTTGGTGAAGAAGCTGGAAGTATGTGATGCACCGGATGAGGTGGATATCAAATTGCATTTGCACGGTGATCAAGCGATCAATCTGAATCGTCTGCGGCTTACGGAAAAGGGAGTGCCGTTTGTCTACGAGGAAACGTATATGCCATATCATCTGTTTCGCGGTATGGAGCATCTTGATTATACTGAGGATTCCATGTATCTGAATATGGAAGCACACGGGCATAAGATAGGAAGGATTGAGCGGGCAGTTACCGCGATTGCCGCAGAAGGAGAAATCGGAGCGATTCTAAATGTGCCGGATGGCTACCCGATCTTAAGTATCGTCACGGTTGGTTACTCGGTTGATGATATTCCGATCGAGCACTCAACTAGTTATAATCGTTCTGATGTATACTGCGTGAATTTGGATATTGTATCACCGGATTTTCACGCTCCGAAGGATATAGAATAAAAACAGATGAAAATAAAGTGAACTCGAAAGCCATAAGCGCTAGATCAGAGAACATGCTTCATAAAAATCTGTTTTTTTATTGAAACTAGACATAATTATGATATAATGTAATTACATTATGATAAGGATGTGTGAATATGATGATTACAAAAGAAAAACTATCTGGTATGATTGACCATACCAATCTGAAAGCTTATGCAAGCGAAGCAGATATGAAAAAACTGTGTGAAGAAGCAGTATCCTATGGGTTTGCCATGGTTGCGATCAATTCCGGACAGAGCAATCGCTGTGCGCAGTATCTGAAAGATACACCGGTGCATGTCGGAGCCGCAATCGGTTTTCCATTGGGACAGACAACTATTGCAGTGAAAGTATTTGAAACCGAAGACGCGATTTTAAACGGCGCGGATGAAATTGATTATTTAATCAACATCACCGAGCTGAAAGCAAAGCATTACGACTATATAAAAGAGGAAATGCAGAGGATCGTAGATGTCTGCCGCAAGCATCATGTAATCTCCAAAGTTATTTTTGAAAATTGCTATTTGACGAAGGATGAAATCATTAAGATGTGTGAAATAGCGAATGAAGTGAAGCCGGACTTCATTAAAACCAGTACCGGTTTTGGTACTTCGGGAGCCACCTTGGAAGATGTGCGGCTGATGCGTAAACATGCAAACAGCGATATCTTGGTAAAAGCAGCCGGCGGTATTCGTTCACTTGAAACAGCTTTGGCTTTTGTAGAAGCTGGCGCACAGAGAATCGGTACCAGCTGCGGTATTGCAATCATTGATGAAATGTAAAATGGCGGAGGACACAGATAAATTTCTGTGTCTTTTTATCTTCTGTAATTGCTTACATCGTTTCAGAACATTGACAGTGCCCTTTACCGGGGGTATACTTGAATAGAAAAAACCGAATACCTTTAAGATAATCCTGTGAGATTATTAAGGAAAGATAGCCATGAATATTTTCTGGAACCTTAATATCTTTGGGTATTGAGGTTTTTTATTAGGAGGAAAGTATGACTATAAAAGCGGAGAAAAAGAAAAGCGCAAATCGGTTAGCTATCAATATGGCCATCGCATTGGTGCTTGGCCTGATTGCGGGAGCAGGATGTATCGCCCTACGTGAAAATTTGATCAGCGGCGGACAGGCGAATGTATGGAAAAGTATCAATGATATCTTTTTTCAGGATATTACAGCCGAAGGGGCAAATCATGCATTTGGAATTTTCTATATTCTGGGACAGATGTTCATTAATTCTTTACAGTTAGTAATTATTCCAATGGTTTTTACATCCATCGCATTGGCGATGTGCCGTATTTCGGATACGCGCAAGCTGGGAAGAATTTCGTATAAAACCATTTTAAATTTTATCATTATGTATGCCGGAGCTTTGATCTTAGCCGGTATCGTAGGTATGACTATTTATAAGTTAGGACTGTTTGATGTCAAAGTAGGAAACGGTTTACAGGCCGCTGCCGGTACGACTGGAACCAATCCGTTGTTGGTATTGGTAAATGCGGTGCCAAATAATATTGCGGCCGCTTTCAGTGATAACGGCAAGGTGCTGTCCATCGTATTTTTGGCAGTCTGTGTAGGACTTGCCATTCATGTAATGGGCGATAAGGTTACGGTACTGAAAAAACTGATGGAAGAGATCAATGAAATCGTAACGGTCATTTTGAGCTTTATCATCACGAAATTTGGTCCGTTCGCAATCTTTGTATTGATTACCCGTACCTTTGCGATTTATGGAATTGAGCATTTAAAACCGGCTGCGGTTTACGTTGCGGCGGCGGTTTGCACACTGCTGTTCTTCCTGGTGTTCGGGTATGCATTGTTCATCGCTTTGGCGACGAAATTGAATCCGATTCCGTTTATCAAAAAAATTGCGAAAGTATCAGTGTTTGGATTTTCTACTTCATCATCGGCGGCTACCCTGCCGTTAAATACAAAAACGACGGTAGAGGAGCTTGGGGTCAGTGAAGAAATAGCTTCCTTTACGCTGCCGCTGGGAATGACGGTCAATATGAACGGTACAGCGATTATGCAGGTGATCGCAGCAATTTTCATTGCCGGAAGCGCCGGTTACAATATGGATATTTCAACCATTACGGTTATCGCATTGTTGGCCTTGATCGCCAGTGTGGGAACGCCGGCTGCCCCAGGCGCAGGAGCGATAATTCTGTTTACCGTGCTGACCGGTATGGGCTTCACCAATGATGCGGCGCTGCTTGCCTATTCTTTGATTTTGGCAATCAACCGTCCGATTGAAATGCTGGTTACGTCACTGAATGTAGTCGGTGACAGTGCCGCGGCCATCGCCGTAGCGAAATCCGAAAATATGCTGGATGAGGAAGTATACAATAATTGATGCGTAAGAGGTGAGAATTCACCTCTTTTACTTTTTTAGCACTTAAGTGTTGACAGTGCCAAGAAAAAGTCATATACTGTTAGCAGACATTGAACAAGAGTGCTAAGGAGGAATTTGCATGAGCAGAAAAAAACAATTTAAAGCAGAATCGAAAAGACTTCTGGATCTGATGATCAACTCTATTTATACTCATAAGGAAATTTTCCTGCGTGAGTTGATTTCAAACGCCAGCGATGCGATCGATAAATTATATTATCAAGCTTTGCAGAACGGCGATCATTCCATCAGCCGCGATGATTTAAAAATCGAGCTTGCTGTAAATAAGGATGATCGAACCATTACCCTTACGGATAATGGTATTGGTATGAGCAAGGAAGAGCTGGAAGAGAATCTGGGTACGATAGCACGCAGCGGCTCTTTGGCCTTCAAAGAAAATATGGATGCGAAAGAACAGCCAGATGATGATGTAGATATCATCGGTCAGTTTGGCGTCGGTTTCTATTCTGCGTTTATGGTTGCACATAAAGTACAGGTTTTCTCCCGCAAATATAACGAAGATGCTGCCTATTGTTGGGCCTCTGATGCAAGTGACGGCTATACGATCGATGAAGTGGAAATGCCTGAGCGCGGTACAAAGATCGTTCTGTATCTGAAAGAGAATACCGATGATGAGAATTATGATGAATATTTGGAATCCTATGAGCTTGAGCGGCTGATTAAAAAATACTCTGATTATATTCGTTATCCGATTCGTATGGAGATGGAAGTCAGTGTGAAAAAAGAGGGCAGCGAGGATGAATATGAAACGAAAAAAGAAATTCGCACGCTGAACTCTATGGTTCCGCTATGGAAACGTAATAAAAAGGATATTACCACAGAAGAATACAATGAATTTTATAAAAATAAATTCAATGATTTTGCCGATCCGCAAAAGGTGATCCACACCAGTGTCGAGGGGGCGGTATCCTTTCAGGCTCTGTTGTTTATTCCGAGCAAAACGCCGTTTAATTTTTATTCTCAGGATTATGAGAAGGGACTTCAATTATACAGCCGCAGTGTCTTTATCATGGATAAGGCATCAGAACTCATTCCGGAGTATTTCCGCTTCGTACGCGGCTTGGTCGATTCCCAGGATCTGTCTTTGAATATCTCCCGTGAAATGCTTCAGCATGATCGTCAGCTGAAGGTGATCGCTTCCCGCGTAGAGAAGAAGATCAAATCCGAACTGCTGAATATGCTGAAAAATGATCGTGAAGAATATGAAAAATTCTGGAACAATTTTGGATTGCAGTTGAAATATGGTGTATACAATGATTATGGTATGCACAAGGAAGTATTGCAGGATCTGTTAATGTTCTATTCATCCAGTGAACAGAAGCTGGTAACTTTGGATGAATATGTATCCCGCATGAAGGAAGGTCAGGAAGCGATTTATTTCATCAGCGGTGAGAACATTGATAAGATCGATAAGCTGCCGCAGTGTGAGCTGGTAAAAGATAAAGGCTATGAAATTTTATATCTGACTGACAATGTGGATGAATTTGCACTTCAGGTTATGATGAATTATCAGGAAAAACCGTTTAAGAATATTAATCAGGGTGATTTGAATTTAGAAAGTGAAGAAGAAAAGAAGGAAATTGAATCAAAGGCAGAAGAAAACAAAGGATTGCTGGAGGATTTAAAGGATGTTTTAAAGGATAAAGTAAACGATGTTAAAATATCTTCCCGCTTAAAAACACATCCGGTATGCTTGACCAGCGATGAAGGAATGTCCTTTGAAATGGAAAAAGTATTATCCAATATGCCGGATGGCAATCCATACGGTATGAAAGCAACACGGATTCTGGAGATCAATCCAAATCATGAAATCTTCCAAGCGCTTCAGAAAATCTACGCTGAGGATAAGGATGCCATTGAGGATTACGCCGATCTGCTGTATAATCAGGCGCTGCTGATTGAAGGATTCCCAATCGAAGACCCTATGGATTTCTCCAATAAGATTTGTTCATTCATGGTGAAAGCAAGTAAGCTATAAGAGAGAAAGGTGTAATGCCTTTCTTTTTTTATAGTAGAAAATGACAAATTCATGTAGAATAAAAGCAGAAAGGCGGTATGTGCATGATTCAAAATGTCATCTTTGATTTGGGCAATGTCGTATTGGATTTCCATCCATACGCTTATTTTATAAAGGTTTTTCATGAGGAGGATCGAACTCGTGATATTTGCCGGAAGGTTTTTGAAGGGGAGCTTTGGAATGCGTACGATCAGGGATTGTATACAAAGCAGGAATTGCGTGAACAGTTATGTAAACGGTATCCGGATGATGTTAAGGAGATTGAGACGGTATTAAATGAATGGCTGCATATTTTGGTAGTGCGTCCCGATACGGAAAGGCTGATGAAGCTTTTGAAACAGAAGGGCTATGACCTGTATATCATGTCCAATCTGAGCGAAGAATCCTATCGCTATCTGAAAGAACAGGAAGCTTTTTTCACATGGACGAAAGGTGCCGCATTATCATTTGCGGAGAAAATCAATAAACCGGATCCGCGTCTTTACCAGATTCTGACGGAACGTTATCATCTTGATAATGCTTCCTGCGTGTTTCTTGACGATCGTATTGAAAACATTGAAACAGCGGTGCGGCTAGGCATGCATGGCATTGTATACCGAAATCATCAACAGGTGCTTCATGAGCTGCGTACACTTCTGGGGGAGGAGCTTGAATGCTGAAAGCGGGACAGAAACTGAATGTGAGAATTGCTTATGTCGATGATGAAGGGAAGGGCATCGCTTATGATAAGCGGGATGCGATTATGGTATCGGGGGTTCTGGCAGATGAAGTAGCTGAAGTCCAGATACAGAAACGTTTAAAGCAGGGCTACAGCGCTCGGCTTGGGAAGATCGTAAAACCATCGAAGAATCGTTGTGAGCCTGTCTGTCCGCTGTTTCTTCGCTGCGGCAGCTGTCACCTTCAGCATATGCAAATGAATGCGCAGGCAGATTGGAAACAGGCGATGGTAGAACGCATGGTAAAAGAGAGCTCTCTGAAAGATTTGCAGGTACAAAATGTGATAACAGCAACGAATCCGTATGGCTACCGAAATAAAATAATCATTGGTTTCACAAGGGATAAACAGGGGGTGCATGCTGGCTTTTATGAAGAATATTCACATCGAATCGTACCGATGGAGGACTGTCTGCTGCACGATGATCTGTCTAATCAACTGATTAGAAGTTTAATTGCAATGGTTAAAAAATTACGAATTGAACCCTATCAGGAAGACCGAAAGAAGGGCATCCTACGGCATATCTTGATCCGCAAGGGAGCGGTAAGCGGTCAGATCATGATCGTACTTATCACCAGCCAGTCGGCTTTTCCAGCGCGCGGACAGTTTGTAGATCAAATCCGAAAAGAATGGCCGGCCGTGAAAACGATAATTCAAAACATCAATCACCGCAGCACCAGCATCGTTTTGGGATCGGAAGAAAAGGTACTGTTTGGATCAGGATATATTGAGGATGAGCTTTGCGGCAACACGTATCGTATTTCAGCTTCTTCGTTTTATCAGATCAATCATGAACAAACGGAGGTTCTTTATCAAAAAGCACTCAGCCTGTTAGAGACAAAAGGCAATGAAACTGTTTTGGATACATATTGTGGAATCGGTACGATTGGAATGACGCTGGCACCGCATGTGAAGCAGGTAGTAGGAGTTGAGCTGAATAAGCAGGCTGTAAAAGATGCCATACAAAATGCCAAACGTAATCATGTAGATAATATACGATTTGTTGCCGAGGATGCCAGTGTGTATATGCAGAAACTGGCCGCCTCAAGACAGCGGGTGGATGTCGTTATTATGGATCCTCCGCGAAGCGGAAGCACACACCAGTTTATTCAGGCATGTGCACAGCTGAAACCGCGTGCCATTCTTTATATTTCCTGTAATCCGAAAACCCAAATACGCGATTTGGAAGTATTCAAATCAAAGGGCTATGTGTCAGATAAAATGTATTTGGTTGATTTATTTCCGCAGACAAATCATGTGGAAAGCATTAGCTTTTCGATATTCATTAAGGATGCTTTAAGGAGCATCTTTTTAAATTTTAATAACATAATGAACGATAGAGTTTATAAGAAATGAATCAGCTCTTAACGACAAGATTAATCAAATTTTTGATATAGTTATAATTACAGGTTTGTAAATGATGTAATGCTTAAACAGCATTAAAAGCATATTGAATTTACAAATTGGTTTATGAAATTATCTAAAATTGAAATGCATAGGTAATAGAATAAAAATGCAGCAGAATATAAAATTGGCTTGTCTATAAATATTAAATTTGTTGTAAATGTTATAAATAAACACAATGTTCAACACATAGAATTTATCAAAAAGCTAGTGAAAATGAAATAGTGGTAGCAGTAATATAAAGACTCTTTCTGTGTAACATAATCTAGCACATTTGACAAATATACTTGGTGGAATTTACCCTGATCAAGCAATATAATGAGATTATAAACAGATAGGGAGGAAATTAGTATGAATTTGGGAAATAGCTTGTATCACGCAAGAAAAAAATGCGGATATTCACAAGAAACAGTTGCGGAAAAATTGGGAGTAAGCAGACAGACTGTCTCAAAATGGGAAACGGATGAAACAATACCCGACATACGGCAATCCAAAAAAATGGCTGTACTTTACAAGATGTCTTTAGATGAGCTGATTGATTTTGACGTCGATATAAAAGAAATTCAAGATATTATTGAAAAATCTAATGAAGCAACAGAAGAAAAAATTGACTGGACCAAAGCCTGGGGGAAAAAGTACCCGATTTTACTCACTTATCAAAATAAGGTGAATATTCCATATTTTGCACATGGTTTAAACAAAATGCTGGATGAATTACGACAGGAGTATCAATTCAGTGAACTAGACGCTATGCTGGTTCTGAAAGATATTTTGGGACAAACCTGGAAAAATCGTAAGCATCTGACAAGTAAATAACAGGCAGCGGATTGAATATAAAGACGGAGGTAATATTGCGAACATATTTTTGCGGATGAGAACAAGGACTCGTAATTGGCAAATACATGTTAATAACTGATCCATACATATTAAAAAATGAAGCTTTCTTGAGTGAAACAGCTAGAATTATAAGGAGTTGTTTCGCTTTTTTAGGTTTTGATATGCTGTAAGCTTCTGTATTCCTATATAAGTTGATGTGTAAACTATCGTTACGGAAAGGATACAATATTGTGAGAAGCTCATCGCATTGGAAATTTGGTATCGCTGTTTGCACTGCGTAAAAAGAAATTGTTTAAGAAATTGAAAAATGATATACTTTCCAATAGAAATAGATGTTATTTGTAGAAGGGTAGTGGGTGTGTGTATCGTATTGCAATCTGTGATGATGACAGAATATTCGTAAATCAATTAAATAAGCATATCGACGCAATTATGAATGACAGCAGACTGATACGAGAAAAGGATTTTACTGTTGAACAATATCATGAAGCTAAAGCGTTGCAGCGGGTGATCGAACAAGATCAAAATCGTTATCAGCTTTTGCTGCTGGATATTGAATTATCGAATGACAGTGGCATGGATATGGCCAGAGCATTTCGCGAACAGCAGGTCAAAAGCAGTATCATTTATATTACCTCGCACCGTGATTACATATACGACTGTTTCGACACTCAACCCTTGTGGTATTTATTAAAACCGATCGATTATGAGAAATTTAAAGAAATTCTCTTGTCTGATTATCGTAAAAATTATGCTGGTACGCGGCTTGTTATAAAGATTGAAGGCAGACAACTTGCCATTCCCCTTGATGAAATTTACGCACTGGAATCAACTCAGCATCGAACAAGAATTTGGCTGAAAGAGCAATTTCTTGATTGGAATGGAGCGCTTTCCGCCTTAAAGGTGCAGCTTCCTGCTTTTAGTTTCTGTCAATCTCATAACAGCTATATCATAAATTTAAACCACGTTTTGGAAATACTTAGAACTGATGTTGTCATGGATAACCAGAAAACCTTTCCGATCAGCCGCCGATATCATGATCAGACATTAGAGAAATATTTTGCGTATTTAAGGCTGTGAATCATTATGAAAATGCTGTCTATCCAATGGGATATGACAGCATCTTTTAGTTCTTCTTCTTTGTTGGCATAAGCAGCGCAGTCCGTACAATAACCGTATCATGCTCCAACTTGATTTGTAATTTGCTCATATATTTTTTTGCGATATCAGACATGGCCTTCATGCCGTATCCATGTCCTGCGCCTTTTTCGCTTAACAGCAATCCGGATTCTTTATCTATTTGGATATTTCCTTTATAAGAATTGACTGTTTCGATAAAGAGATAACAACCGCGTACGTGCATTGTTAATTCTATTCTGCGTTTCTCTGTTTCAATGATCGGGTTTACTGCTTCAATCGCATTATCCAGCATATTCGTCAGCAGTGTACACAAATCGTTATCGGTAATGGAAAGATCTGCCGGTACCTCAAGGTGAAAGTCCATTTGGATATGCTCTTTTTTAACCTTGGCAAGTGCACGTGTAATGATGGCATTTATCACGAAATGCTCGCATACTCTCATTGGCAGGATGGTTTCTGTTTCCTTAGTCAGCGCTGCCAGATAATTCTCTACTTGCTGCTTCTCACCTTCACGGCTCATGTCAAGAAGGGTATGCAGATGCCGCAGCATATCATGGCGCATTTTGGCAATTTCAGTATTGCTTTCTTGGATGCTTTGAATATTTTCCTGCATCAGCTGATTTCTGGCAGACAGGATGGAAAGCTCACTTTGCATGTCCGCAGTCTGCTTGACACTCATAAAGCAGCTGATCCCTCCGGCGAGCATCAGCAGTATACTGCCGCTGTATTGCAGTGCTTCATACAATTGTACAAATGGATTTTTTAGGATACTAACCAGGATTGAATTACTTCCGGACAGCAGCATGCAGGCATATGTAAGAAGGATCCCTGCGATGACAATGTAAAGAATTGGTGTGAATAAACGATAAACCTTATTATTATCTTTCCATTCTAGTACTGAAAAAAGACACAGTCCAAGCAATGGGATATAAAGCAGTGCATCATAGGAGTAAGCGGAAATAAAGGCTAACGACGGAAATCGCGCGGCGATATGAAGGATAACCGTCAGCCCAAACGGTATGCTGATGAATGGTGTGTACCACTTTTTCCAGCGCTTCATTTGAAACAGCATATACACCATTGGAAGTGCACACGCCATTGGTATGAGTAGATCAGCCGGTATGAAATTTAATGAATAATGAGAATAAAACCGAAATTCAAAATTTAATAAAATACGCAAAGCCTGCATGAAGGAGGCGGCGGTTAAAAGTAAGACAGCAGCAGCTTTGTTACCATGGTATAGATTAAAGAAAAATAACCCTAACAGCAGAAGTGCAGTAAACATGTAAATGGCGGCAGGCATCGCGAGCCGATTTGCATCGCTGACCAGCTGCTGTGATGCAATGGCTTCACTTGACATGCGGACCATCGGTAAACTTCGATATTCAGCTGCGGAATTGAATGACAGGGCGATGGTCAATATCTTTCCCCCATAGTTAGGCGGCAATGTCAGACGTACATATTCGCCCATTCCAGGTACTCCGGAATATGATTTTGGAAATTTGATATGACCGATCCGATTATCCAAAGCTGGATCAATAGTATAAAGTAGTTTGCCGTCCAAAAAGACACTTGTCTGCCAAGTAGTACCATCCAGCTCCAGCACTGTGTAACCGTCTTTTTCAAACGCTTTATCCAGTTTCTGCGAGAGATAGTATGTATTACCACTCGGACTATCATAAAGTTCCTGTACAGAGACCGTGCTTTTTTTGCCGTTATCTATTTGATAGATATCCCAACCAGCCGCA
Source organism: Copranaerobaculum intestinale (assembly GCF_009831105.1). GTDB lineage: Bacteria > Bacillota_I > Bacilli_A > Erysipelotrichales > Erysipelotrichaceae > Copranaerobaculum > Copranaerobaculum intestinale. The sequence continues at coordinate 162,514 of NZ_WUUQ01000003.1, forward strand.
TCGTCAAAGGTAGGTGTGAGAAACTGTTTTTCAGCGTCAGTGCTTGTATAGGAATGCATGAAAAATACAATTGCCAGGATGATGAGCGCATAAAGCGGCAGAAATATCAGCTTCCGGTTTCTTTTTAGCTTATCCAAATCATGACACCTCTTTTTATAAAGAATAGCAGGAATGCCGGCTTAAAGGCAAGCTATAATCTTACCAGTTGAGTGAAAAAATCAACCAAGCAGGAATACCTGCTTTTTTTGATCGTTACCTTTTTGTTAAAGTATGTACAAGTATAAGGGTACAGAGTTTTGAGGAAGGTGATAGAAATACATATTTCTGCTTGGGCATTTTTTGAGTAAGGAAAAGCAAATAATATGGAAAGCGGTCATGAAAAACAGCGATTCATCGTGAAGCAATAAATGCCGGAATTCATGTATTGTTAATCATCTGAATTGGTAATGTGCATCACCTAATGGGAGAATAGAAGAATACAGTCCACGTTAACATATGCGTGATGCGGACTAAAAACGACTGATAAAAAATTATTGATTTTGGAAAGGAGCGTATGAAAATGAAAAACAGAAGATTACCCGTAATTTATGTGCTGATTATGGCTTTGATGATGATCACGGTACAGTTTCAGACAAATGATGTTAAAGCTTTGAATTCTTTTCCTATCCGGATGGGGAAAAAGGATTTGCAGCCAGGTGAAAATCATATATTTGGCGGTACAGTAACATATGAACCACAAAACAATTCTGTGATTATCGAAAATGTGAAAATGGATGATCAAAGTAATGGACTTTATGTTTCTTCAAACATAACCGATGTAAATAATGATGATCCGATCAAGATTTATCTGAAGGGTGAGAACTACTTCGGTACGGAGGATAAGCCGCTGGGATTTACCAAAAGCGGTATATATGCAAGCCGATCAATTGAAATTATTGCGGATGATGATGCAAAATTGATATGTTATATCGGCGGACGAGGGGGAATTGGAATATATGGCGGTCCTGATGTCAATGTTTCCGTTACTGGCGGAACTTACGTTTTTCATGATTTGAGTAAGAACGATACCGATGTTTTTAATGTCGCATCGGGGTTGATCGATATTGATCATGCTGATATTACGATGGATTCCGTTAATAATAATATGAATGGCGCAGGTATTTCAATTAATCATTCATCCATTACCGCCTCGTCGACCAGCAATGGAATATATTCAAAGTCCTATGTCCATTTATTAAATTCCACCCTGAATATGAAGAACAAATATGTGAACTGCTGGGCAGCCGACGGCAATATGATGATTCAAAATACAACATTCACTGGAGAATCGACGGATGATCTGGGGCTTTACAGTCAGGCAGGCAGCATTCTTATCAGCAATGCATCAAATATTGATCTTACGAGTGGTTTAAACAGCGGTATCCGTGCGGCAGGCAATGTAAGCGTTGATAATAGTGCGATTAGCATAGAGGCTTTGAAAGGCAATTCCATTTTATCAAAACTCCTAAATGTAGCTGGAGAGAATACAACGATCCAAGCAGCTTCCAAGAAGGCAATGCAGGCAGATAATATATTTGTTCATTCCTGCAAGCTGTTAAAATCATCGGTTACCGCAGACAGTGCATTAAAAGGAAATGAAATCACGATCAGCGGTGGAACGATCGAGGCAATTACTACATCCATCGAAAATAGTGCCGCTAATGCAAGCGCGATATATGCTGAGAAAAATATTGTGTTAGAAGGTATTAATACAAATGTGAAAGCGCAGGCTAAACAGCAATATGGAATATTCTCTAATGGTGGTACGATATCATTGCTGGCGCGTTCGATTGAAGCGATCGGAGGAAGTAACTATCCGGCTATCGTCGCAAGGGAATCATCAGCTGATGCAGGAGCTGCTCATAGTAAAAATATCATCATTGGAGAGAATTATACTGTAGGAAACAATCTTGTAGTATCAACGATTTGGCAGGCATCTGGTTCGAATTGGTATGCGGACAGCTTTCTGGCACCTGCTGGTACAGCAGCAGAAGTAAATGATTATTCTCAATCTATCACGGCGCTTGATGCCGGTATGTTGGCAGACTATGCAGAAATTGACGCAATTATAAAACGCATACCCGCTACTAAGGATTTAAAAATGTATACTGATGAAAGTGTCACGGCACTGCTCAACAAGAAAGATAGTTTGATCAGAGGAAAACGGATCGATTTCCAGGATGAGCTGGATCAATTTGCAGATGATTTGCAGATCCTCTTAGATGCGCTGGAATATAAACCCGCAGACTTTTCAAAAATTGATGCAATCTTAAAGAAAGTAGGCGATTTAAGCGGTTATACGAATGAAAGCCGTGCAAAGTTCCTTGCGCTTATGAACAGGCTTGATCGTTCTATGAATATCACCCAACAGAAACAGGTAGATGAACTGGCAAAAAGTTTAGAAAAAGCATACGCTGATTTAATCAAAATCACGGATAATCTGGATCCAAGCGATACGGGAGGATTGCAAAATAACAAACGTCCAGATACATCCGACCACACACAGCGTATCATATGGATCATCATGCTTGTAATATCCGCTGCATGTATGCTCGGTATTCAAAAGAAACAGCACGTTATGCGGTACCATGATGAATCCTGATATAGGTAAATGTTACAGTATGCTTTTTAAATGTTTATCTGAACGGTAAAACAGAAGTCATGGTGAAAGATTACTTATATTGATCAATTAAGAATCGAAAAATAAGCCTAGTCTGCACCAAACGGATTCTTTAGCATTTCTCTTAGCAGATTTTGATCTGACAAACAAAACTTAAAAACGCAGTATTTCTGTGAATATAATGAAAGGCAATGTATATGTGATTTCTCTTACATTGCCTTTTTTATAATCCAGGTTTAAAAATACTGAAATCGGATTATTTGATCCATTTTTGACGATAGAACGATCAAAGCGAATTTTGTATTATGAATTTCTGTACATTGAGATTTAAAACTCTTATAATTTATTTATGAAAAAATGTGTTTAGATGCTTCTGTATCATGCATTATGGGATGATCAGTGTGTAAACAATTTAGAAATCACTTCTGAATCAAAGCATACCTTTGGGTTTGATAAAAATTTAAAAGAAATGAAAAAAGCAGTAAGTAGCTTGGAAACTCTTATACAATGTATTGCATGTGATTATAACAAGGAGGTTACGGACATATATGAACGAATGCTAAACAAACAGCAGATACCAGATGAAGCTGAAATTAAAGTATATGTAGGCAAAGCTGCGTTCACAAGAATGACAGCGTTGGAAAATATCCTTTCCTCAGAGTATGACTTGAAAAAGGAGCTTCGGTTTCCTTTTGGGAATCATTATGGCTGGGGAATGAAATATAGTCATAAAACAATGCATCTTTGTTATGCTTTTTTTGAAAAGGATGCATTTACGGTGATGGTTCAGGTAGGAGACAGACAAGTATCCGCACTTATAGGGGAAAGAATGTCAAAACAAGCGAAACGGCTGTGGAATGAGAGGTACCCCTGTGGAGATAACGGCGGCTGGGTAAATGTTCGAATTTTGAGTGACCTTGATCTTAAGGATGCGCTTCTATTTATCCATGCTAAGAAAAAGCCTACATCAATATCTATTAATTAAGATCGGCTGATCGTACCAGCATAAATCGGGAAGAAGCAGAAGATTGTATGCATGCTCATAAAAACATAGAATTTCAATCGCTTCAGATAAACGTGAATCCTTTTAAAATTTCTAAATGCATTGTTTTTATATTAAGCGTTCCTTATCGCAATAAAAATGAACAGGTATATAAAAAGTCACCATCTTTGCGATGATGACTTTTTCATTTTATAATTTCATATAATCTCTCAATAGATTCATTGGCAGCGGTCCTAAATCCAGAACGGCTTTATGGAAGCGATAATCACTGTATTTACTGCCCCACTTATCTTTTGCATCCTCTTTCAGATCGAGGAACTGATAAAGCCCGACATAATAATTGGTGAAAACAGCCGGACTTTCCAACAGCTGTTCATACATTGCTTTCAGATCATCCTCATTTGTGATGCCGAAGTTTTCTTTCAGATAGGCATAAGCTTTTTCACGACTGTATCCATCGTAATGAATTTTTTTATCAAGCTCCAGCACATAGAGATATGTCAGCTGATCATTGATGCTGTTAAGCTCACAAACGCCTGGTTCTTTTGTGTATTTGCATGACTCGCCCTGAATGTAGGTTGCCCAGCCTTCCGTATAGGTGCTGTCGGAAAGCAGATCGCGCAGTACATTGTGCTTTACCGTTTTAAAATAATTATGCTGATACATATGACCTGGAAAGCTCTCATGTGCTACGGATGTGAAATCATTCTGAGAGAAGCTTCCATTCAAGATCATGTTTTCATCTTTGCCGGAGTTGTCATCAAAGGCACTGACATAATAGGCAGCAGCCGCGGTTGTCGTCTCCTTCATGGATTCCGGTATGATATTCATTTGGTAATCCAGCTTTTTGATTTTTGGGAAATCCTTGCCATCCGATATTTGCTGTTCCAGATAATGGATCACTTCGGTTGAATCAGTCAAATCGGTATATTTGGCATTGCTGATTGCTTCATAAATTTTACTGGAATCACTCATCAAGCTCACCAGTTCCGGATATTCATTCACTACATCCATTAAACGATTTTGAATACGGCTGGTTTCATCATCCAAATATTTTGTATATTTTTTCATAGAATCCACACCTGCGGAATTGGTGACGATGCTTTCATAGTATTTCTTGCCGCCCTTGTAGCTGGCCAGTTCACCGTCGCCCTTTTTCAAAATCTTTATATTGGACAGATCTGTTTCTGTCTGTTTAAATGCCGGTAATAATTTGTTATTAAAAGCATTGGTAATGGTATCTTTATAAAATTGTTTTTTATCTGCGGGAATGTAGTCCGCATTGTCTATTTTTTCATATGTCGCATTCAGAATATAGCTCTGATCCGAATTGTTAATCGCATGAACGCTCTTTATAACATTATCCATATAAGTTTTTGACATGCCGTATCCTTTTTTCTGGCGGGTCACTTCAAATGCCGCATATTTTTTAAACAGCTTCGGCGCCTGATTCAATACGGCAATAAAAGAATCTAACGATTTCTGATTTTTGAATTCATAGTTCCATAGTGCAAACGGCAGACTGGATTGTATACCGCTTGATACATCGAAATAGTTGGTCGTTAGATAATAACGATCTTCTACTGTGAGCTTATCATTTTCATCATCCTTTAATGCAGCTTTTAAAACATCATAAGTGATTTTCTGATCCTTTGTCAGAGCGTCATAATCATAATCATCGAGCGCTTTATCAATTTTTTTATATTCCTTATCCTGCTTTTTAAAATCATCGAGTGTCATGAACTGTAAGGTGTAGAGATCTTTTTTGATACCATATTTTTCCGGATGATCAAAAAAGAAGTTGGTGTCAAAACCGGTTGATTCCATAAATACGGCTGGCAATGTTTTGGCATATTCAGCAAATTCATCGGATCCTTTTTTGGATGATCCGCAGCCAAATAGCGGCAGACAGATTGCAGCACAAAGCAATAGCTTTACTAATTTCTTCATAGCCCCTCCTGTTGTCTTGGTTACTGTTATTATAGCATTTCTTTGGTAAAGTATGTAATGAAACCGGGAAACCCGGAATACTGAATAAATTTCTATTTTCTGATTTGTATAAAAATGGAAGGATGGTTCATAATTCTGGCAGGGTAAATGAAAATATGATAGGATGTTAAAAACAGGAGAGTAATATGGAAAAAGTACTATTGTATTGCGGAGCTGAGCTTGATGAAAAACGTGCAGCTTCGATTCTTCAAAGTTTAGGAATGAATTTGATGATTATCAAAGAATCTGATTTGGGACAGACGCTGGGTTATCTGGCGGGGCGCGATGGTTTTGAGAAAACGGAAGCCGCTGTTTCAAAATCATTTACAGAATCCTTTATGATACTGGATCAGGTTGAGGATGAGCGAATTTTAGCAATTTCAAAAGCCTTCGAAGCAGCAGGCATGCCATATCGCGGCATCAAGGCGATGATTACAGAGCATAATCAGCATTGGAAAATGGCTGATCTGTTTCAGGAGGTTTCACTTGAGCATGCCTATTTCGATGAGTTGAGTAATTTACAGCAGCTGCTTCAGGAAGTGAACGCATATGCTTCAAAAGATTATACAGAGAATAGTTGGATGAGGTTTCAGGCAGCTATGCTGGAAGCATATATGGTATATCAGTCACGTCCTGAGCAGATACGTGAGCTGACAAAAGCCAAAGCGCAGCTGCTTGGTGCAATCGAACAGCTGGAAACCATATGAGATCAAAAAGGGAAGTAATGCTTCCTTTTTTTGTGATCGCTGGGATACGGAAGCAGCATGCATACACACTATATCTGGAGGTGTGATGATGCGAAAATGGATGATGCTGATTTTGTTGGTGAATTGTTTGCTGCTGGAGGGCTTGGCGCCGATAAAGGCTGCGGATGTACGAGAAATCATAATTTTTCATACCAATGATCAGCATGGTTATATGCAGGATGATTCATCACGGCAAATCGGTATTGCCAGGATTGCCGGCTGGAAGGATCGCTATCCCGGCAGTTTGCTGGTGGACAGCGGTGATGCATTTTACGGCAGTGCGCTGGCGAATACAACTCGTGGGGCAGCGGTTGTGGAATTGATGAACGCTGCCGGGTATGATGCAATGGTTCCCGGCAACCACGACTTTACCTATGGGCAACAACGATTGAAAGAGCTGTCAACTGCCGCGGCTTTTCCGATTTTGACATCTAATGTATATGAAGGCTCTGCTCCGTTTCTAAAGGATACGTTCATGAAAGAAGTGCAGGGCGTGAAAATCGGCTTCTTTGGATTGGTAAGTGAGGAGACACTTACACTGGAGGGGCCGGAAAAGCTGGCCAATTTGACACTGAAGCGCCCCTTGGATGATGCTTCAAGATGTGTCGAGCTTTTGAAACAGCAGGGTGCTGATATCATTATCGGTCTGAGTCATTTAGGTATGGATGAAAAGGATAAGGTGGATATGGCGGCGGATATTGCCAAAGCATTGCCGGATATTGATGTCTTAATTGATGCTCATTCACATCATGTACTGCATAAGGGAGAGATGGTCAACCGTACACTGATCGTGCAGGCCGGTAAGCATGAGCATTATCTGGGGATGCTTACGATACGGGTAGATGCGGAAGGGCAGATCATCGATATGAATGATCATCTGATCAATTATCAAGAAGCTAAAAAAATACCGGAGAAAGCATCGGTAAAGGCTTTGTTGGAAACCTCGGTTGCTCATCAAAGCAGTGTAATCTCGCAAACCATCGCTTATACGTCAAAGCCGATGAACCTGGAGCCAAGGACCTTCAGCAGTCTTGGAACGATGGCGGCGGAGAGTTTTCGTCAGGTCAGTGAGACTGATATTGCATTTTATCAGGATGATCGCCGCTACCTCTTACCAGTTGGAAGGATCAATCAAAAGATCATTGAGGAATTGTTTCCGCTCGATCAGGTCATGGTGCGAACAGAAATTTCCGGGAAAGAACTAAAGCAATTTTTGGAAAGCGGCATGTACTATCAAAGCGGAAAAGTAGAGACATCCTTTCAGATGTCGAAAATGAAATTGACATATCACTCTGCTTTTAAAAAGCTGTCGATAACAAAGGCAGAGCTTTTGTCCGGAGCCGTCGATCTTACATCCGATACACGCAGCCTGTCTGTATTGATCGCTCAGCCGTTGATGAAACGATCACCTTTCAAAAATCATACATTTGAAGTCATTGGATCACAACAGGAGCTGTTTTATGAATATTTGGAGCAGTATCCGATGCTTAATGAAACGGCACGTGTAAAGCTTGCCGAAGATAAAGGACATGCTCTGCCACGGCTGCTCATTATTGCATCCGTATTCCTATTGTCGATCTTAAACGTCTATGTTTTTTATCGCCGTAAACATATTCCTTGATCGCCTGAGCGTATACTGGCTTTGGAGGGGTATATTTATGGAAATTCAAAAAAAACTGCGCAGTGCTGCTCATTTTACCGTGTCTAAAGCGAGCGATGCGCTGGAGGCTCAGCGGCTGCGTTTTTATGTCCGCGATATGCAGAAGAAGAAACAGCAGGAGTATGAAAAACTTGGAAGGTACATCGAGGATCATTTGCAATTATTGATTGAACCGGATGAATATGTAAAAAGCTGCCTTCGGCAGTTGGAGGAATATGAATATCAACTTCACCATATCGATGGTCCCAGTGCTACAGAAAAGATTACCGTATGTCCGATCTGCCAAAGTCCGGTGGGTGAACCGGCAAATTTTTGTGGAAACTGCGGCAGCCGCTTATCATAGCAGTTGCGGGAACATGGGATAACCGATATAATGATAGACATGAATGAAAGGATGGTTGTAATGGAAAGAAAAAATGCATGGACGACGTACAGCGAAGCGCAGTTGGAGGCAGTAACGGCGTTCAATGAAGACTACAAAGAATTTATATCGGTATGTAAAACTGAACGGGAATGTGTTGCGGAAACTATTCGTTTAGCTGAACAGCATGGATACCGTAATCTGGATGATGTCATCGCGAATCAGGAGACCCTGAAGCCGGGAGATAAAGTGTATGCGAATAATATGGATAAGACCATCGCTTTATATATCATTGGAGAGAAGCCATTAGAAGCGGGCATGAAAATTTTAGGTGCTCATGTAGATTCACCGCGTTTGGATATTAAACAGAATCCATTGTATGAGGATCATGATCTGGCACTTCTGGATACGCATTATTACGGCGGTATCAAAAAATACCAGTGGGTTACTCTGCCACTCGCCCTGCACGGTGTTGTTTCCCGTAAAGACGGTTCAAAAGTAGACGTGGTAATCGGGGAAGATGACAGCGATCCGGTGGTTGGTGTTTCTGACCTGCTGGTTCATCTGGCAGCTGATCAGATGCAGAAAACCGGTGCGAAAGTGGTTGAGGGTGAAGATTTAAATTTGTTGATTGGCTCCATGCCTTTAAAGGGCAAGGAAAAAGATGCGGTAAAAGAAAATATTTTAAAATTGCTGAAAGCAAAATATCAGATCGAAGAAGAGGATTTCCTATCCGCAGAGCTGGAAGTTGTGCCGGCTGGCAAAGCCCGTGACTATGGCATTGACCGCAGTATGGTGATGGGATACGGCCATGATGATCGTGTATGTGCTTATACCTCACTAAGAGCGATGTTTGAAATTGAAAAAACAGATAAAACTTGTGTATGCCTGCTGGTGGACAAGGAAGAAGTCGGAAGTATTGGTGCGACCGGCATGCAGTCGCGTTTCTTTGAAAATTCCATAGCGGAAGTGATGGATCGCATGGGTGAATACAGCGAACTGAAGCTGCGCCGGGCCTTGAAAAATTCTAAAATGTTATCCAGCGATGTCAGTGCTGCCTATGATCCGAACTACAGTTCGGTGATGGAAACAAAAAACAGTGCTTATTTTGGACGAGGCATCGTATTCAATAAATATACCGGTTCTCGCGGCAAAGGCGGATGCAATGATGCCAATGCCGAATATATTGCCGAACTACGCGCGATGATGGATGAAGAAGGAGTTTGTTTTCAAACGGCTGAGCTTGGTAAGGTTGACCAGGGCGGCGGCGGAACGATTGCCTATATTCTTGCGCAATACAATATGCAGGTTATTGACTGCGGCGTTGCGGTACAGAATATGCACGCGCCTTGGGAAGTTGTTTCCAAAGCGGATGTTTATGAAACTAAAAACGGATATGTTGCTTTCTTAAAGCACGCATAATAAAAGACCGCTCAGATTGATCCTGAGCGGTTTTTTCTATCATTTTTTCAGAAAGCGCAGATTTTTAATCAGCGGTGCGATATATACATATAACAGTGAAGCACAGATAATTGTTGTGATCGCATTGATGAAGGTAGAGCCGGTTGACCATGCAGTCATGATCAAAGCAGCGTCACTTGGTATTCCCAATAGGAAATTCTTATAAAAGAAGGAGAAAATGGGATCGAAAATAATATTGAACAGCATCGCTCCACTGGAAGCTAAAAGCGCCCATTTCAGCATATATTTTTTATCATCAGCGTGGTCATCAAGATGTCCCAATCGATGAGCGATAAAGCCGGCGATCACTCCGATCATCAATTTCATAATGATGGTTTTAGGAGCAGAAGTCGCATATCCACCAGTCAGATCGGCAATTCCCATGCCGATTGCACCAGCCGCACCACCGGCCGGTCCGCCGATTAACAACGCAGCCAGTACACAAAATGTATTGCCAAAGTGAATGGCGGTTTTACTGACACCAATTGGTATATCAATCCGTAGGAATTGAAAACCGATATAACAAAGGGCAGCTAATAATGCCGTTGCACACATGACAGCAGTTTTGTTTCGTTTCATTCTATCACCTCTTAAAGCTATTCTATCAAAAAACTGGCTATTAAAAAATATCCAGTTTTATATTAAAATTAATATCCAGATTATGTTATACTGATTTTGGTGATTTGATGAATTTGACAGCACTGCATTTGATGAAACAAAAACAGCTCCCATTATATCAGCAGATTTATGAATCCATTCGAAAGGATATATTAGACGGCTTTATCCATCCCGGGGATCGGCTTCCTTCACTTAGAGATGCCGCCGAGCAGCTGAAGGTCAGTCGTACGTCTATTGAACGGGCTTATGAACAGCTTCAGCTTGAAGGCTTTTTGCAGGCTTCACCAAAACGCGGGTACTTTGTTTCCGTTACGGAAGATGATATCCGGATCCGCCGCAGAATTCTGACCCCACCTTCAAAAACGGAATATCGTCCCAAATATGATTTTCGATCTTTAAGTGTTGATGTGCAGAATTTTGACAGTGTAATTTGGAAACGTTATATGCGAGATATTCTGGAACAGCAAAAGACCATCTATTCTTATGGCAGTGTGGAAGGAGAGTGGGAACTGCGTACTGCGCTTCAGCAATATCTTTATTCCAACTGCGGGGTGATTGCCGATATTGAACAGATTCTAATCGGAGCGAGCTTTCAAACCCTGCTGAGTTTGATCTGCGGCATGCTGGAGAAATCAGCTGTTATCGGTATGGAAAAGAACAGTTTTTTGAAAGCACAGCAGATTTTCCAAGATTATCATTTTCCGGTCATATGCCTTGATTTTCATAATGAAGCAGAATTGCTTGAACAGCTGCGCAGCAATCATATTACATTGTTTTATTGTCACAGCGCTTCATTTGGTGAAACAAAAGCGCCGATCTCAGAAGCATACCGCAATGTTTTGTTGACATGGGCCGATCAGGAAGATACGTGGATTCTGGAAGATAATCACAATGGTGAGATTGCTGTTCGTACGCAGGTTCATAGCGCGATGCAGGGATTTGATCGGCATCATCGTATTCTTTATTTCGGATCCTTTTCAAAACTGCTGCTCCCTTCACTTCGCATTGCCTATATGGTAATACCTCCGTATTTTCTTGATAAGTTTAAAAAACGCCGTCAATACTATAATGCATCAGCTTCGAAGATTGAACAGCTTGCCTTGGCCCGTTATATTTCTGATGGTCATCTGGAACGGCATGTCCGAAGACTGCGCCGGCAGTATGAGAAGAAAAGCATTCTGATGGAAAAGCTGCTTCAGGAGTTTTTTTCGGATATTCCCTATCGGCTGAACCGGGCCGGCCTTTGTTATCATATATTTACTGATCCAGCGTATTTTCCGCGGATTATACAGGAATGTCATAAAATCGATATGATTGTGAAATATGATGATACATCGATCATTCTCTCGTTTGCGGCTGTCGATGAAAAAACCATGCGCACGGCGATACCGCTGCTGCGAAAGCAATTCAACAAAGTGATTCATCAAACATAAGATAGAGGGGCGTCTTGATTGACGCTATGGTTGGGTTTTTGTCATAATACCTACATCCGAAAGGAGGAGATTTTATGAATTCTTTGCATCCGGCTGTACTGGCGATGATCGGTACCGGATTTACATTTTTAATGACAACCTTAGGAGCGGCTGTCGTATTCTTCTTCCGCGGGGAAATCAAAGCGAGCTATCAGCGCATATTCCTAGGTTTTGCGGCCGGAGTCATGATTGCGGCGAGTGTATGGAGTCTATTGATCCCGGCTATTGATATGGCTGAAGAACAGGGCGTTACCGGTTGGATTCCGGCAGCCGGTGGTTTTATCTTAGGCGCGGCGTTTCTGCTGATCCTAGATCATCTGCTGCCGCATCTTCATCCTGGCAGTAAAGAGCCTGAGGGTCCTCATTCTTCACTGAAACGCACGACGATGCTGGTGTTTGCGGTCACCCTTCATAATATCCCGGAGGGCATGGCGGTAGGATTATCCTTCGCATTATCGGCTGCTAGCGGTTCTGGTGTAGGGCTTGCGGCTGCGGTAGCTCTGGCAATTGGAATCGGATTGCAGAACTTTCCCGAAGGTGCAGCGATTTCACTGCCGCTGAAACAGGAGGGACTCAGCAATTGGCGTTCGTTTATTTACGGTTCTTTATCTGGAATTGTCGAACCGATCTTCGGAGTGCTGACGGTATTTGTAGTCGGCGGGATATCTCCAATCATGCCATGGCTGCTTGCTTTTGCGGCAGGTGCAATGATCTATGTCGTTGTCGAAGAACTGATACCGGAAGCACAGCTTGGTGAGCATTCGCACAGCGGTACGATCGGCGTCATGACCGGATTTATCATTATGATGATCTTGGATGTTGCTTTGGGCTGATAGAAAAAACATTGAAAATTGTGTATACTGTAAAAAAGACACATATTCAATGTTTTTTTATGGAGGTCATCATGAAAGATATACAAGTTACAGAAGTATTCGGCTTTCAGATCGGACAGGCAGAGGATGAAAAGGGCGGCAGCGGCTGTACTGTAATTCTATGTCCGCAAGGAGCCTGTGCTGGAGTTGATGTGCGAGGCGGAGCACCGGCCACCCGTGAGACGGATTTACTTGATCCTATTAACATGGTAGAGCGAATTCACGCGGTTATGCTGAGCGGCGGCAGTGCTTATGGTTTGGATGCCGCAAGCGGAGCTATGCGATATCTGGAGGAACAAGGAATCGGTCATGACATGAACGTTGCGGTGGTTCCGATCGTCTGCGGCGCCAGTCTGTTTGATCTTAGTGTTGGCGATGCATCCTGTCGCCCTGATAAGGAAATGGGCTATCAGGCTTGTTTGAATAGTGAACAAAACCATTTTGAGGAAGGCTGCCATGGCGCGGGAACAGGAGCCAGCATCGGCAAAATTCTCGGATTTGAGAAAGCGATGAAGAGCGGGATAGGCGGTTATGGCGTACAGCTCGGCGATCTGCAGGTAGCGGCAATCGTAGCAGTAAATGCGTGCGGCGATATTTATGATCCGCATTTACATGAAATCATCGGCGGACCCATGGTCAATCATCAGATTCTGCCTACCACTCAGGTGTTGAAGCAGGGTGTAGAAATGCCGCAGGGAAATACCACAATCGGCTGCATTCTCACCAATGCAGTGCTGACAAAGGCGCAGGCAAAGAAAATCGCCGGAATCACGCATGACGGTTATGCGCGCGTGATTACTCCGGTACATACGATGTCGGATGGTGATACTGTATTCGTTATGGGATCACAGCAAGTGAAAGCAATGCCGGACATCGTCGGAGCGATCGCAGCTGAGGTTATGAGTGAAGCGATCCTACGGGCGTTCAAATCGGCAAAAGCAGCTTACGGACTTCCCTGCTATCAGGATATTCGAGGATAAAACGACTTGTAAAAAAATGAAAAAGTGATTGAAATGTAATGGTGTTTTTGGTATTATAAACGTACCATGTCCACGTAGCTCAGCTGGATAGAGCATACGCCTTCTAAGCGTACGGTCGCGGGTTCGACTCCCTCCGTGGACGCCATTAACAATTAAGTCCTTTAAATAAAGGACTTTTTTATGTCTTTTGTATATTAGCATACTTTGGGTATACATTTAAATCAAAGATATGATAAGTAAAGCATAAAAATAAATACATGATTTTATATGATCTATCTAAAAAATGCTCGATAACATATGTAAGCTGAATCATTCTATTTGTAAAATGAGAGCGCATGTTTTATTGTTTGATAAATATATATGGTACTTCAAATTGCCGAGATGAATAAAGAATGGTAGTATAAATGCAGAAGTTTATGATCAGTCACATAGAGATAAAAGAATTAACAGAAAACAGCTCTATGAGATATCGTATTACGATTGTTTAAAGCGGTGATAACTGTATTGAAAAGAGCATATAAAGGCTGAAGGATTCAAAAAATAAAAGAAAAGGAGTAAACAGAGTATGAATATACGGGTAAAGACACAAGATAATAAGGCAGATTGGGAAATGATCCGAATTAAAGTATTTATGGAGGAGCAAGGCTTTCAAACCGAATTTGATGATATTGATGAAATAGCGACACATTTGACAATTTATGAAGATAACAAGCCGGTGGCTTGTGCCCGTCTGTATCCTGATCCAGAGCATAAGGGATGGTGTGAATTTGGCCGTATTGCCGTGCTGAAGGAAGCAAGAGGGCGCGGATATGGAAAGATGCTTGTTAGGGAATTAGAAAAGCAGGCAGTATTATAGAAGTATCCGGCAGCTTTTCTAAGCGCTCAATGCCATGCCTCAGGTATGTATGCGGAGCTTGGCTATGAGGAATGCGGCGATATTGTATATGATGAGCATGTGCCGCACATCGGCATGTCGAAAAAGCTCGGCTGAAAGTTTCTGTAAATCCTTGAAAATATTGCAAAAAAGACTTGCTATCACTGTGAATGTTTGCTATTATATAGGAGCACTAGATGTGCTTCATATGCGCCCATAGCTCAACTGGATAGAGCGTTTGACTACGGATCAAAAGGTTGCGGGTTCGATTCCTACTGGGCGCGCCATATAAGAAATGATCGGATATCATCTTGATGTTCGATTTTTTTGTTGTGGTCAGATAAAAAAACCGCCGGATTTTCCAGCGGCTGATAATTATTGATAGTGCATATTTGATGTTAATCGAAGGCTGGATTGTACCGATAATAATTATTGGGATTGAGATGTGTCTGTACATATGCCAGCGCTTCACCAAATCGCTGAAAATGAACAATTTCCCGTTCTCTTAAAAATACCAGCGGTTCAATCACATTTGGATCTTTTGCGGCTCGAATCAAATTGTCGTATGTGGTTCTTGCTTTTTGTTCAGCAGCCATATCCTCCATTAAATCGGTAATGGGATCACCTTTTGATTGGAAGTAAGCTGACGTAAAAGCAGCACCGCTGGCCGCCTGAGGCCAGATGCCAGTGGTATGGTCGACATAATAGGCAGAGAATCCCTCTTTCTCGATTTCCTCCATGCTGAGGTTTCTTGTAAGCTGATATACGATTGCTGATACCATTTCTAAATGGGCCAGTTCTTCAGTGCCGATATCTGTCAGCATGGCTTTGATTTGATCATAGGGCATTGCGTAACGCTGATTGAGGTAACGCATGGAAGCGCTTAATTCTCCATCAGGACCTCCGATCTGGGTAATCACTATTTTCGCGAAAGCAGGATCAGG
Source organism: Copranaerobaculum intestinale (assembly GCF_009831105.1). Classification (GTDB taxonomy): domain Bacteria; phylum Bacillota_I; class Bacilli_A; order Erysipelotrichales; family Erysipelotrichaceae; genus Copranaerobaculum; species Copranaerobaculum intestinale. The sequence continues at coordinate 178,153 of NZ_WUUQ01000003.1, forward strand.
AGTTTGAATATTTACTGGAAACTGCAGCTTTTTCTCATAGGTCCACATCTTAATCTTCTCCTTCCCATGGCCATTTGCCATGTATATAATCCCATTCGCTTCCTGAATTTGTTTTATTAGTCAATGGCCCGTACTGGTTTTCATACTGTCGGGTTAACTCCTGACTGCACGCCTGCATTTCGTTATAATAAGCGAGTGCCTGTTGATCATTGGGATGTGAATTTAAAAACAGTGCGGCTTCCTGCAAAGCGAAGTCGTATGACTGTAATTGATGCAGCATCTTATTCATGCTATCATTCCTCCTTTTATGGTTGAAACGGCTTATCTAAATCATAAAAAATAGTTCCCTGGCAGAAGCCGAGTTCCAGTGGCATTGGGGTGCTCCAGTGCTGCAATGGAACATAGGCCATACCAGGAACCTGCTGCATATACACGGTTTCATCACATGGTTCATACAGTTCTTCATTGTTCATTTTCCATACCTCCTTCCTTTTTATCGTATTCCGGTTTGTACATGCCCATATAGATCAAATGATTGATATATATTGAAAAAAGTAATTTTCTAAACCGATCGGAAGGAATTGCTGGACATGAATCATGCATGTTGAATGCTGTGAATACTCAGGTTGAAATGATTATATAAAGTTTTCAGCATAAGCGGATTAGAAATTAAAGCTCTCATGTTATCAAACTGATTCACATAAGATTTTTTTGTTTCTTGTGAATATTTTCCATAAGTATTTTTTAATACTCATTCATTTTCATCGTTTTCAGCATATTCTATATAATATAAGAAGAATACCTGGTTAATCTTTGTATAATTTCTAGTAAAATGATAGAAACTAGTGTATAATTTAAGTACTTTTGATTGAAACTGGAGGAATTTGATATGAACATGATTGAAAACAATTTAAAAGTGAGTATCAAGGCCGCCCTTAAGGAGGCCTACGGTCTGGAGGTGGAAGATAACTTTATCGTTATTGAGATTCCAAAGGATCAGGCACTGGGAGATTATTCGACCAATGTCGCAATGCGTCTGGCAAAACAGCTGCATAACAACCCGCAGGTAATCGCACAGGAAATCATCACTAAGCTGATGGAAAGTGACAATGATCTGGACGGAGCAGAAGTAGCCGGTCATGGTTTTATCAACTTCAGGATCAAAAAATCAAAAATCGCAAGTGTAATTAACGATGTTTTAAAAGCAGGGGATGAATACGGTCATAATGACAGTGGTAAGAAGCTGCCGATCTTGGTTGAGTATGTGTCAGCTAATCCGACTGGTGATCTTCACCTTGGACATGCGCGCGGTGCAGCATGGGGAGACGCTATTACACGTTTGCTGAATGCTTCCGGATATAACTGTCTGCGTGAGTTCTATGTGAATGATGCCGGGGTTCAAATTACAAAGCTCGGTGAATCTCTGTTGGCTCGTTATTTACAGCTGTTTGGTATTGAAGCGAAACTGCCGGAGGATGGTTACCACGGTCAGGATGTTGCCGATATCGCCCAAATTGTAAAAGCAGAGCAGGGTGATAAATGGGTAAAGGTTGATGATGAAGACGCACGTCTGCAGTGGTTCCGTAAAGAAGGCATCCGTCTGGAACTTGAAAAAATGAAAAAAGATCTGGATTACTTCCGTGTTCACTTCGATTCTTGGATCAGTGAACAAGGTTTGTATGATTCCGGGGAAGTAGAAAAAGCCATTCAGAAAGTAATCGATATGAATTTGACTTATGAGGAAGATGGCGCATTATGGTTCAAGACGACTGAGTTTGGTGACGATAAAGATCGAGTGCTGCGTAAGAATGACGGCAATTACACATATCTGACCCCGGATATTGCCAATCATATCGATAAGATCAAGCGCGGGTATACTAAACTGGTCAACCTTTGGGGCGCTGATCACCATGGTTATATCGCACGTATGAAAGCGGCTTTGACAGCCCTGGGCTATCCTAAGGATACCCTTGAGGTTGACATTATCCAGATGGTTCGTCTGGTTGAGGATGGCAAGGAAGTAAAAATGTCGAAGCGTACTGGCAATGCGATTACAATTCGTGAGCTGTGCGATGATATCGGTGTTGATGCGGCTCGTTATTTCTTCGTAGCCAGAGCGGTTGATACGCACTTGGATTTTGATTTAGGCCTTGCTAAAAAGAAATCAAATGACAATCCGGTCTATTATGCTCAGTACGCACATGCAAGAATGTGTTCCATCATTCGTCAAGCTCCAGAGCTGAAGCATCTGGATGTCTACGATATGCTGACACACGAGAAGGAAGTTGCCCTGTTGAAGCAGATCAACGAATTTCCGGATATGGTTGCTGATGCGGCGTTGACGCGTATGCCGAACAAGGTGTGCAATTATGTACAAAAATTGGCACAGCAGTTCCACAGCTTCTATAATGCCTGCAAAGTACTGGATCCTCAACAGCCGGAGTTATCTAATCAGCGGCTGGCTCTGTTGGAAGCAACAAAAATCACATTAAAGAACGCATTGGACCTGGTCGGTATTTCCGCACCGGAGAAAATGTAGTTTGATAAGGAGATATCTTAAAGGGGAGATATCTCCTTTTATTATCGATTCGCAGATGTTTTGTCGAACGGGGACAGATAAAGGGTGATCGTTTGTGTAATACTTATCATTCTACAAATTCTGACAATTTTCATAATCATTTTCATGAAAATAAATGATTTATCATGCAAACTTTGTGAAAATTTATCGTGATGTTAGGGCTTACAACATCATTTATTGTGATAATTGCCAATAGTTTCACATATTTTGCTTTTTTTCGAGATTTTATTCACAAATGCCCGATTTTGGGAGAATATACAATTTCACATCCCTTAATTGTCCTACATCGCCCCTTTTATGAGTGTAAGATATACACGTAAAGAGGTTCGTCTTTTTACAATGCTCCATGGAAGCACTTGAATTATTTTTAATTTTTTTGTCAGAAGCTGGAAGCGCTTACCCCTTCAGGTAGCGACTTGCAGCACTGAACGCAGTATCTGCTGTTTGTTTGAATGCCCTGATTGGGGCGCAAATCTATTTTTATTAATAGAGGAAGGAGAATTTTAAATTATGACAGCTATTCATGTAACAAGCGAGATCAAACCGCTTAAAAAAGTATTATTGCACAGGCCAGGCAACGAGTTATTGAATTTAACTCCTGATACCCTGGAAAGACTTCTGTTTGATGACATTCCGTTCCTGCCGGTTGCACAGGCCGAGCATGACGAATTTGCTGGTATTCTGAGAGACAACGGTGTTGAAGTTGTTTATTTGGAAGACTTGGCAGCTGAGACTTTGGACCAGGATCCTGCTATCAGAGAAAAATTCCTGAAACAATTCATTAACGAAGCAGGTATTGGCACAGAAAAATATAAAGAGCTGACATACCAGTTCTTAGATAAAATCAAAGATAATAAAGAATTGATCCTGAAAACTATGGAAGGTATCAACGTAAACGAACTTCCTTTAGAAGCTCGTAACATCGAGAACTCACTGGTTGACTTAGTAAGCGAAGAAAGCAACTTCATCGCTGATCCAATGCCAAACCTGTATTTCACTCGTGACCCATTCGGAAGCATCGGTGATGGCGTGAGCTTGAACCGTATGTATTCAGTAACTCGTAACCGTGAGACTATCTATGCTGAATATATCTTTAACTTCCACCCTGACTTCAAAGGACAGGTTGAAAAATACTATGATCGTTACAATCCGTTCCACATTGAAGGCGGAGATATCCTGAACCTGAACGAGCATGTTCTGGCTATCGGTATTTCTCAGAGAACTTGTGCTGACGCAATCGAAATGATCGCTAAGAACATCTTCAACCACCCGAACACAAAGATCGATACGATTCTGGCATTCAATATTCCAGTATCTCGTGCATTCATGCACTTAGACACTGTGTTCACACAGATCGATACAGATAAGTTCACAATCCATCCGGGTATCATGGGACCTCTGGAAGTGTTCGAAATTACCAAAGGCAAAACGCCTAATGAAGTTTCTGTAAAAGAAATGAAAGACGAACTGGAACACATCCTGGCTCACTACCTTGGTTTACCAAAAGTTGAACTGATTCAGTGTGGTGCCGGCGATCGCATCGCAGCTGAACGTGAACAGTGGAACGATGGTTCAAACACTCTGTGTATTGCTCCAGGCGTTATCGTTGTTTACCAGAGAAACAATATCACCAATGACTTCTTGAGAGCAAAAGGCTTAAAAGTTCTGGAAATGTCCAGTGCCGAGCTGTCAAGAGGACGCGGTGGTCCTAGATGTATGTCTATGCCTTTAATCAGAGAAGACTAATTAAAGACTAACTAAAACTGTAATTAACATTGGAAGGAGATTATTACAAATGGCTGTAAATTTACGCGGAAGACATTTATTAAAACTGTTAGACTACACTCCAGAGGAAATTCGTTACCTGCTGGACCTGTCTAAAGAATTGAAACACCTGAAGCTTACTAAGACTCCTCATCGTTACCTGGAAGGAAGAAACATCGTTCTGTTGTTTGAAAAAACATCTACTAGAACTCGTTGCTCTTTCGAAGTAGCTGGTATGGACTTAGGTATGGGTGTTACTTACCTTGATCCGGGTTCTTCCCAGATGGGTAAAAAAGAAAGTATCGAAGATACTGCAAAAGTGTTAGGCAGATTCTATGATGGTATCGAATACCGTGGTTTCTCTCAGGAACTGGTAGAAGATTTAGCAAAACACGCTGGTGTCCCTGTTTGGAATGGTTTAACTGACCAGTTCCACCCAACTCAGATGCTGGCTGACCTGCTGACAATCGAAGAAAACTTCGGTCGTTTAAAAGGACTGAACTTCACTTATATGGGTGATGCCCGCAACAATATGGGTAACTCTTTAATGGTTGCTTGTGCAAAAATGGGAATCAACTTCACAGCATGTGCTCCTAAAGAACTGTTCCCAGCTGAAGATTTAGTTGAAACAGCGAAAGCGATTGCTGAAGAGAATCACTGCACAATCACTTTAACTGAGGATGTAAAAGCTGGCACACACAACGCAGACGTTGTTTACACAGATATTTGGGTATCTATGGGCGAGCCTGATGATGTTTGGGCTTCTCGTACAAAACTGCTGAAGCCTTATCAGGTAAATGCTGCAGTTATGGCTAATGCTAATCCAGAAGCTATCTTCATGCACTGCCTGCCTAGCTTCCATGATCTGAATACTACAATCGGTAAAGATGTTAACGAGAAATTTGGTATTCCTGAAATGGAAGTTACTAACGAAGTATTCTTGTCTAAACAGTCTAAAGTATTCGATGAAGCTGAAAACCGTATGCATACAATCAAAGCTATCATGTACGCTACTTTGATGTAAGAGGAAGTATAACATGGGAAAAAGATTAGTTATTGCACTCGGCGGTAATGCTCTGGGTAACAATCCGGAGGAACAGCTGCAATTAGTTAAAGAAACAGCCAAATCTGTAGTCGATTTAGTAAAAGACGGTAACGATGTTATCATTGGACACGGCAATGGACCGCAGGTTGGTATGATCAACTTAGCAATGGACTTTTCGGCAAACGGAGGAGCAGGGACTCCTTCGATGCCGTTCCCTGAATGCGGCGCTATGAGTCAGGGGTACATCGGTTACCACCTGCAGCAGGCTATTCAGGAAGAATTAAAAAAAGCAGGAATTGACAAGGAATGTGCAAGTATCATTACACAGGTTGTTGTCGATGAGAAAGACCCTGCATTTGAAAAACCAAGCAAACCGGTTGGAATGTTCTACTCCAAAGAAGAAGCTGAAAAAATCCAGAAGGAAAAAGGCTTTACATTTGTTGAAGATGCTGGCCGTGGTTACAGAAGAGTCGTACCTTCTCCAAAACCACAGCGCATCGTTGAACTGAACGTTGTTAACCAGCTGGTTGGACACGGTAACGTTGTGATTACAGTTGGTGGGGGCGGTATCCCTGTAATCGAAACGGAAGAAGGATTAAAAGGCGTAGCTTCAGTAATCGATAAGGATCGTTCCAGTGCAAAACTGGCAATGGACCTGAAAGCTGATATGCTGGTAATCCTGACTGCAGTAGACCGTGTATGCATCAACTTTAACAAGCCGGATCAGAAATCAATTGCTGAGATGACTGTAGAAGATGCAAAACAGTATATTAAAGAAGGTCACTTTGCTCCAGGAAGCATGCTGCCAAAAGTAGAAGCATGTTTGGACTTTGTTGAGAACAATCCAAACGGTGTCGCTTTGATCACATCTCTGGAAAAAGCAAAAGAGGCTCTTCACGGGGAGACAGGAACCATCATCAAGAAGTAATTCGTTTTTAAAAGAAAGAGAAAGAGAGGATGGATTATGGAAAAGAAAAAAGGCTTTAAGATGCCTTCCGCCTTTACCATTCTGTTTTTAATCATCATTATTCTGGCGATTATTACACAGTTTATCGGCGGTGACGTTATTCCAGCAAAATTATCAGACGTAGTTATGGCTGCGCCTCGTGCTTTAGTTGGTTATTCTGGAGGCGAAGGTGCATCAGCCTTCTCCGTTAGTGGAGCTATCGACGTATCATTCTTCGTAATGATGTTGGGTGGTTTCTTGGGAGTTGTAAACAAAACCGGCGCATTGGAAGCTGGTATCGCTCGTATCGTTAAAAAATTAAACGGTAAAGAAATTTACATGATTCCAGTTTTAATGTTCTTATTCTCATTAGGCGGTACTACTTATGGTATGGCCGAAGAGACAATCGGTTTCTATGCATTAATCGTTAGTACCATGATGGCAGCAGGTTTTGATGCTATTACTGGTGCATCTGTTATCCTGTTGGGTGCTGGTGTCGGCTGCTTAGGTTCGACTATCAACCCATTTGCAGTTGGTGTCGCTGTTGACTCCGTACAGGCTGCTGTTCCAGGTTTAAAAATTGATCAGACGATCATCATGGGTCTTGGTGCTCTTCTGTGGATCACTTCATACTTGATTGCTTTGTTCTTCGTTATGAGATATGCGAAGAGAGTAAAAGCAGACAAGACAAAGACTGTCTTAACTGCTGCAGAAGTTGAAGCTACAGAAGCTGCATTCGCAGATGATGAAGAAGAAGAACCAGAATGGACCGGCAAACGTAAAGTTATTATGCTGTTGTTTGCTTTCACATTCGTTGTTATGATTTGTTCATTAATCCCTTGGGGAGATTTCAACGTTCATTTCTTTGATGGATGGACTTCATTCTTAAACGGTTTATCTTTCGGTGAATGGTACTTCCAGGAACTGCAGGCATGGTTCTTCATCATGGCTGTTGTAGTTGGTCTGGTTTACCGTTTGAAGGAAACGGAAATCATCAGCGCATTCATGAATGGTGTTGCTGACATGATCAGTGTTGCATTGATTGTTGCTGTATCTCGTGGTATCACTGTAATCATGGCTCAGACCGGATTACAGACTTATATCCTGAAAGCTGCTGCTGATGCACTGCAGGGTATTAACTCTGGTTTATTTACCAGTATGTCATACATTATCTACATTGGATTGTCCTTCTTAATTCCTTCTACTTCTGGATTGGCTTCTGGATCATTACCAGTATTCGGTCCTCTGGCTGTAAAGCTTGGTTTAAGCCCAGAAGTAATGATCATGATTTTCTCCGGTGCTTGTGGTCTGGTAAACCTTGTAACTCCTACCAGTGGAGTTGTAATGGGTGGTCTGGCTACATCACGTGTCGAATTCACAACATGGGTTCGTTTCGTTGGAAAGATCATGCTCTGCATTTTAATTGCCAACCTTATTATCCTATCTGTAGCAATGATGATACTGTAAATAATAGATTTAAAAAAGACCGGACGTGTTCCGGTTTTTTTCTTGTTCGGCAAAAATTTTGTCATATGAGAAATCCATGTGCTATAATAATACCAGTTGGTGATGAAATGGGTAAAATAATCGAAATACAAAATCAATTCTGTTCTAATGTTGATCAGAAGAAATTTTGCAGCTTTGATATGGAAGTGGTGGATTCTCCTACAAATTCACTGATTCATCAAACTGCACGTTTTTTGTTTTATAAAAAGGGATACGGAACGATCGTTGTTGATGATGTTGAATATGAAATCAGACCGAATACGCTGATTGCAATTCTTCCATGGGAGATATCGAAGATTTGTGATGTTACGCAGCAGCTTCATAATTATAAGATTATCTATAATTCTGAGGTTACGAATAATATCATCAAATCGATTTATAATACGGACAATGAGATCTTTTCTATTCTTGACAATTTTTCAAAAAATCCAGTTGTTTACTGCAATCAGGAAGAAGCTAAGCAGGTAATGTATATCCTGCGTCAGATTCGCAGCGAGGTCGGGATGGAGTCTTTTTTAGAACCGGAAACTTATGAAGAGTTAAGCAATATTTATACGATTAATAAGATCATTGAATTAATCGTCTTGTTTGCCAGGCTAGTCAGTAAAAAAGAAGCGATCTCACAGGGGAAAGAGCTTCCTAATTCTGATCATAAGAACCGCATTTTAAAGTATATTTACAGCCATGCGAGCGAAAAGCTTACGCTTAGTAAAATGTCGGATATGTTTTATATGAGTGAATCCGCGATCAGTAAATATGTTCAGGATACAACTGGTCTTACCTTTAACGATCTGTTAAATGAAATACGAATCGAAAAGGCGATTAACTTCCTTATGTATACAGATCTGACATTAAATGAAATAGCCTTGCTTACCGGTTATGTAGATGCTTCTCATATTTCTAAGGTATTTGCTTCAAGGATCGGTACTACGCCTAATGAATATCGTAAGGTGTACCGGAAGATGAACAATATTGTGAAAGAGAAAGAAAAGCAGCTTTCCAATGCGGTGATTTCTTATATACATACTCACTTTGATGATGAAAACATTAACAGTGCTGCTGTGGCCGCTAATTTTAATATCAGCATTGTTGAGCTTAATCGTATCTTAATTACGCAGGTTGAGAAAAATTTTGATGATCTGCTACATGTGCTTAGGATCAATCGGGCATGTGAATTGTTGTTGTCAACGAATCAGGCGATTGCTGATATCGCAATTACGGTCGGTTATAATAACTCAAAGACATTTTCCCGCAATTTCTTAAAGATTAAGAATATGACGCCGGGAATCTTCCGAAAGTCCATTGAACTTCAGGATAAATAAAACTCTGTATCAACAAAGTGATACAGAGTTTCCTTAATTCAAAAATGAACCGCACCACAAAGGTGCGGCTTTTTTATATAATAAAGGAGCTCACCCGACGAAAAGGAGCTCCCAGATGAATTATAAACAATTAGATGATAAAAAGAAAGCACAAATAGACATTCTGATAGAAACCGGATGTACAATGAGAGAAGTAGCAAGAAGGATGAATATCTCTCATTCAACAGTATCAAGATATAAAAACAATATCTACAAAAAAAGAAATATTGATATCAAGATAAAGTATCGGGACTTTTTAGATTACCTATATAAATATTATGATTGGCGAAATAAATCCATTGAGCTATGTATTTATGAATTCAAAAAATATCATCCCCGAAAAGCATGTGTAAGCTATCAACAGGTATATAATTGGATCAATGAAGGAAAGATCAATATCCGAGTCCAAGACACCTGTTATAAACGCAGTAAGCGGAAAAAGAAGGTGAATGGTATGATGAATCATTTAGAATGGTATATAGCCAATAAGACGGTATTACCGATCAGTTTAAGACCAAA
>NZ_WUUQ01000004.1 GCF_009831105.1 Copranaerobaculum intestinale
CCTGTGTCTGCTCCGTTCTTAACGCTCACGAGCCTTGTAAGGCTCGTGGCTAAACGGAACAGCCCCAGTCAGAAACCTTATTTTCGGTCTGATAGTCCATGTTTATTCATGCTATCAAAGTGAAAATATATCTTTTCTATGCTTACTCAAGCGTGTGATTGACCCTAGCGTGCTTAATCACTCTATCTGATACGATAATAACGTCATTAGAATTACTTGTCAAGAAGTTTTTGTTGACTTTTAGATACATATTAAGTATGATATGCTTATAAACACCAAAAAAAGCAACGAAAGGAGCGGTTATACTAAGTTATGGAGCATTATGAAAAGAAAATCAGTTTCTTAGGAGAGAACATACAGACCATAAGAAAACATAGAGGAATGAAACAGCAGGAACTTGCGGATAAAATCGGTATCAATATGCAGAGCCTTTCCAAGATTGAACGAGGTGTGAATTATCCTACCTTTGATACGCTGGAAAAGATAATGGACGTGCTGGGTGTAACGCCCAATGAATTATTGTCGGGAGAATGGAAGTATATCGACCACACCGAGCCATATATCATGGATATTATCAAACGGGAACAGGACTTCAATGTTTCTTTAGATTATCTGTCTGAAAATGAATTTTTCGATAATGAAAACGAATACAGATTTTACATGGAAACCATATTGATTAGATACATCAGCAATTATCTTTCTAATGAGGTTGTAGAAATTGAAGAACTTATGGAAATCAAACAGTTGATACAGCGTCAAAAAATAGAACGCATGATGAAAGTACATAAGGAAATGCGAGGGTTAGACCGATACAGAGAACAGCCGAAAGAATACAAATATCACAACCCTTATGATGACTGGATATTCCGTCAACTTGCAGATATAGATAACAGAAAAAATATTCCTAATACTTCTCCACAAGTAGACTTTAATGAGGGAGATTATGAAGATTATCTAAAGGCGAAATGGAACAGAGGTCTTTAATTTCCTCTTGCATGGAAGATACAGCAAACAAAAAGCCCAGTAAAGAGTGCAAAGCACCACCAATGGTGGCAAGGCTCTTGACAGGGCTTTTTCTTTTCTGTGGTGGGTAATCAAGAGGAAGAAAGAAAAAGTGTGTATGTTCAATGCAGAAAATATTTAAAGGGTATGTTGATTTTTATTGTGGCAGATATATGGAACTGTTATAATATGGATATGAAGAAACGGACAGATTTGAATTTGCAAAGGAGGACTATGTATGCGTATGTGGAAAGCAATCTTTAGCGTATTAACTATTATTTTTGGCTCTCTGGGACTAATGAACATAGTGTCCACTGATATAACACTGCCGATTATGTTTGTATTTATGGGATTAACCTTTTTGACAAAGGCAAAGGAGTGTTATGATAAGGGTGCGAAGAAAGATGCTATGATATTTACGGGTATAGCAATTTTTATCTATGTAATCACAGCATATAATTTGATAAGCAGATTTATGTAAATTTCAGTTTGACAACTTCATATCTCTACATACAAAGCAGTTAGTCTTAGGATTGACTGCTTTTAAAAAGACACCATTTAGGTGTAATGGTGTCTTTTGGGTGTTATTATAATGGTCATATCAAGGCTCATTCAATCGTGGTAAATTCGTGGTAAAATGAATGATTTTCTATACTGCAAAATACTTGAAAGTATAGTGTTTATGCGGATAATCAAAAATTAGATATAAAATTTCTAATAAATAATGGCGGTTTTTTAATCCGGTAAGCTGGTCAACGTTAACCAGTTCAACCAATAGATCATTTTTCTTTTGAATTTCATCATACTGCTTTGAAATTGTATCATGATCACTAAATTCAATTGCAGTACTGCGATAGTAGCGAAAGGATATGTAATAAGCTAATACAGTTACCAAAATGCTGTTTACTATATAAGCAAAGCTATTACTGTGATTTGGCGAAAAACAAATTGCCATAATAACCAGAATCAGCCAGCATCCGCCAAAAATAACAGCACTTTCAACAGGTGTCATAAGCAGCACTGCTGCGGTTGTGGGTATTAAGTAACAATATACAGAAAGCCCCTTTCCGCCGACCAATTCCATATAAGATACCCCGAGTACCCAGATACATAAAACTACAGTATAACCTCGCCGGAGCCAAAAAAATTGTTTTAATTCTTTCTTTTTTACCGTATACGGATATAAAACAAGAGCGATACAAGTCATAATAAATAAAAAAATATACAAACTGAAATAACCTAGAGATCGTGGAGATGCCGCAGATAATTTATTGCCGAAAAGAAATAATAGAATCATAACGAATTGGCTGATGGCAACCAGAATAGCTACGTATTTTTCGGTCGTATATACTTTTGTTGGAATGTATGACTGAAAGCTTCTTTTCTGTTCTGGAGATAAACTGAAAAAAATATTTGCTTTCAAGTTTTTTTCATCCATAAACAGCCCTCCCTTGTATTTCTTATCCTTACATATTCATCATTGATCATTTTCATTATAAAGGTTTTATGAAATAATTTATACTAGAAAAAACCGGTCAAGGGAATATTCGTAAAATATAACTGTCTATTTATATGTCATACCGGGAACAGCTTTACGATAAAATTGAATTTGATCTAATATATTTTGCTATGCTTTATTTTGCTAGTAATGATTATTTATATAAATTTCATGAAACGGATATAATCATACAGCTGCGATCAAGTAGATTTATAAAAGAATAACATGTGAAAGCGGGCTTTTTATAAGGGTGAAAAAGCAAGTGATTATTGACTTATCGCCAATCCTTCTTTATGATGAAACAAATAAAGAAAGAGGTGTTAGAATGGGTTTGTTTGATCATGAGGTGATTGATTTTAAGATTTTAAAGGAACGTGCTTATAATCTTCGCTGGGCGGAAATGGAGGACGGTGTGCTTCCGATGACTGCGGCGGATACGGATTTCCCATGCGCAAAAGAAATCGGTGAAGCATTGATTCGCTATATTCAGGGAGGTTATTTCTGTTATACACCAAAGACCGGATTTACATCACTGAAAGAAAGTATTGCCAAGGCGATGTGGAAACGTAAAAAGGAATCGGTTGACCCTGAATTGGTTTTACCGATTGACAGTGCTGCCAGAGCGATGTATATCGCTGCCAAAACAGTATTGAAACCCGGTGATGAGTGTATTATTTTTGATCCGGTTGACTTTCTGTTTAAAAAATCGATGACCGCGGCTGGGGCGAAATGTATCTATTTCCCGGCAAACATCAAAGACGGTCATATCGACCTCAGTACCTTAAAGGACTATGTTACTCCAAGAACAAAAATGCTTGGCTTATGCAATCCCCACAACCCGCTTGGTCAGCTGTATACACTTGAGGATCTTCAGCTGATTCAGGATTTGTGCTTTAAGCATGATATGTATATTATGAATGATGAAATTTGGTCGGATATTGTATATCCGCCGAATACCTTTCACAGTATTCTGCATCTTGATCCCACTAAAAATAACAAGGTGATGACGATTTATGGCTTTTCAAAGGCATTTGGGGTGGCGGGTCTGCGGGCCGGCTGTATTTATGCGCAGGATGCAGAACTCTTTGAGAAAATTGTGGAAGCCAGCGAAGTGCTGACAACTGCCGGTGGTATTTCCTCTTTATCACAGGTAGCAGCCCAGACCTGTCTGGATGAGTGCTTTTATTGGGTGGACGGTTTTGTTGAACAGCTTACCAAAAATCGCGATTATGCAGTAAACCGTATTAATGCGATAGAGAAGCTGAGCGTGGTGAAGCCCGATGCGACGTTTGTATTGTTTATCAACATTAAGGAAACCGGTATGGACAGCGAGAGCTTTGTTGAATTTATGAAGAAGGAAGCAAAGCTGGCCCTAGTACCGGGATCAGATGCATTTTTCGGCCCCAATTCTGCCGGATATGTAAGATTGTGTTTCTCGACCAGCGATGTTGTGCTGAAGGAGGGACTTGATCGTCTTGAAAAGGGCATGGAAATCTTGTCAAAGAAATAATGGAAAAGGGCGGCTGTCGGTACAGTCGCTTTTTCTTTGAGCATATGACATGAAATTTACATGGAAGTACTATATGATATGCGTGATGAGGTGATAATGTGCATGATTTTGATGCTTTTGTGAAATTGGTCTGTGAGGATAATGAGGTTCATGAAGAAACTGGCTGCTGTTCAGGCTGCTGTGATTCTATGAATTATTCAGAACTTTATAACTGGCCGATCAAGCTGACTCAAATACCGGTAGATGATCATCATTTTGATGATTGTGACCTCTTATTGGCGGCTGACTGCACGGCCTTTGCCTATGCTCAGTTCCATGAGCGATTCATCAAAGATAAGGTTGCTCTGATTTTCTGCCCGCATGATGCGATGTCTCTGCATGCACGGCTAAAGGATATTTTAAGTCTACATACCATCAAAACAATGATGCTGGTGATTATGGACAAAGAATGCTGTGAAAACGCCGTACCGTTTGTGGCAAAGAGTTTAAAAGAAAGCAAACGGGCAATTCCATTTGAAATTATTCGTATTAATAAAGATGGGGAAATAGTGCAGTAATGTTCCACAATACTAATGGAGTATCTCATATTTTTGAGATACTCTTTTTGTTATTGAGAATGCATGCTTCGATTTACGATTGTATTGATTACATTTAGATTCCTCACCATATGTTTTGTAATCTTAACGATCGTGCTCGATCTATTGGCTTTAGCGCTTCTGCAGATGTTTATCCTCAGGTAAATCATATCCTGAATGGTTTTCGAAAGTCTTTTTTGAAAACACCATATCCGAAATACCTATTTTTTTGACAATCCTAATAAGGAAAGGAATATTATGGAAAACGTGTATTGTGGCTGTCTTATTTCACCAGTGATAGTGAAAAAACAGCCATTTTACTTTTTTGGAAATCTTTTATAATAAAATTAAGGAAATGAAAGAAGGGGATATATATGATTGTTTTGGTACGTGTAGATGACCGTTTACTACATGGGCAGATGGCTATATCATGGACCAAGCATCTGCAGGCAGATACCATTTTAATTGCCAATCAGGCAGCGGTGAATGATGAATTTACAATGATGTCATTGCGTTTAGCCAAACCGCGCGGCGTTCAGATCATCATTCAGGATCTGTCACAGGCATTTTTATATTTAAAAGAAGCCGCAGATAGTGACTCACGGATCATGGTAGTCATTAAGAATCTGCGTGATGCTCAATGTATCCTCGAACAATTTCCGATGATTACCGAATTGAATATCGGAGGTCTTCGATCCCGCAGTCATGTACTGCGCATTCAGGATTCGGTTGCGCTCAATGCGGCAGATATTGAGCTATGCCGTAAAATCGGAGAGCGGGCTTGTGTCTATGTACAGGAAATTCCCAGTGAGAAGCGAAAGCCGATTCAGGATTTCATTAAGGATATTGATGTATGAAGCGATTAATTTTGATCACACATGATACATTGGCGGATGCCTATCTGGAAACGCTGCATAATTTTCTTGCGGATACTTCCTTTATTCGCTGTATTGGTGTGGATGCAAGAGCAAGTCTGGAAGCAGTGCAGAAAAAGCTGCTGGAAGAATGGAATGAAAATGATACCTTTTTGGTGCTGAGTGAGCTATCGATTGCCAGCAGTACCAAGGTGGCTGTCAATGCCGCGAAAGGAAGACCGAATATGTATGTCATCAGCGGATTAAATATGCTGATGCTGATTCAATTTGCGCTGCAGCCGCTGGAGGCGGACATGGAAGCGTATATTAAACGGATAACTGCTGATGCGCAGGCAGATATCAGATATTGGAAACAGTAGAAAGGAGAACAGGATTATGGATCAGCCGAATATTCTGTTGGGGAGAATAGACAACCGCCTTGTGCACGGGCAGGTTGGAGTCTCCTGGACAAATTATCTGGGAGCCAATTTAATCGTCGTGGCTGATGATGAAGTGGCACATGAAGAGGTGCAGCAGGAATTGATGGAACTCACGGCAGTGACATCAGGAGCTGAAATCCGCTTTTTTACCGTACAGGAAACCATCGACATCATCTGGAATGCATCCGATGATCAGCGGATCTTTATTGTGACCAGAACACCGTTTGAAATGCTGAAGCTGATTGAAGGCAATGTTCCGATCAAAAAAGTGAATATCGGTAACATGCACTTTGAAGAGGGAAAGCATCAAATCAGTTTAAAAGTCTTTGTTGATGATGAAGATCTGAAGAATCTTCATGCAATGCAAGACAAGGGAATTGAAGTATTTATACAGGAAATACCAGGAAAAATGGCAGAACAATTTAAATAAGGAGGCATTATGCAAATTACATTACTACAGGGGATTCTGCTTGCCAGTATGGCATTTATTGTCGGTCTTGATGATTTGATGGAAGCGTTTTTTCTCTTCCGTCCGATCATGGTTGCGACCTTCAGCGGAATTATCTTAAATGATTTGGAAACCGGCGTCATTGCCGGAGGCTTAGTAGAACTGGCGTTTGCCGGTTTGACGCCAGCCGGCGGAGCATCGGTACCAAACGGTACGATTGCCGGCATCATGACTACGTATCTGGCAATTACGCAGGGAATAAAACCAAGTGAAGCATTCCCGCTGGCATTACCATTCTGCTTCTTGATGCAGTATTTAGGAACATTAAAAGGTACGATCTTTGCATTTTTCATGAAACCTGCTGACAATATGGCAGAAAAAGGCGATGCCAAAGGCCTGGTTCGCTTGCATGTCTTAACGCTGATCATTACCGGCTTATGCTTTGCAGTTGTTACTTTCCTTTGTACCTATGCGGCTCAGGATTTGATTACATCCATTGTCAATTCCTTCCCGGAACGTCTGATGAATGGACTCAGTGTTGCCGGCGGATTACTGCCTGCAGTTGGTTTCTGTATGCTGCTGGCGGTTCTGCTGAAACGCGAATTCATGGCATATTTGATCATCGGATTTGTATGCGCCTGCTTCATTTCATTTGGCAATATCCTTCCGGTTGCCCTGATCGGCGGTGCCCTGGCATTGCTTGATTATCACAATACCGGTAAAGAAAAAGCGTCAGGAGGTGTAAAACGTGGAATCTAATAAATTAACGAAAAAAGATATAACCAAGATGGCGGCACGTTCTGTGCTCCTGCAGGCTTCCTTTAACTATGAGCGTATGCAGGGTGCAGGCTGGGCAGCATCCATTGCTCCTACCTTGGCGAAAACTTACGGTGATGACAAAGAAAATCTCGGTCTGGCTTTAAAGGATCATACTAAATTTATCAATACCCACCCAACGCTGGCTCCTTTCTTAATGGGGATCATCGTTGCGATGGAAGAGGCAAGAGAGCCGCGTGATCTGATCAACGGTTTAAAGAACTCCATGTTTGCTCCGATCGCCGGTATCGGTGATGCGGTCTTCTGGTTTACCGTTCTGCCGATTACCGCCGGAATCAGTGCATCCATTGCCCAGCAGGGAAATGTGCTGGGACCAGTAATCTTCTTCGCTGTCTTCTTTGCGTTCTTCCTTTGTCGTTTCCTGCTTGCTCATATGGGTTATCGTTTGGGAACGAAGGCAGTATCCTCTTTGAAATCACAGACGGCTCGTGTGTCCCGTGCCGCGACGATTTTGGGTACAACCGTTATCGGCGGTTTGGTGGCATCATTTGTATCGCTGTCCCTGACCCCGGAAATCGTATTGAACAGCGCGAATAAAATTTCTTTGCAGAAGGATTTAATCGACAATATTTTTCCAAACTTACTGCCGGCGTTATTCACCATGCTGATTTATTACCTGTATAAGAAGAAAGGCATTAAACCGACGGTTCTGATTGCCGGCATCATTGTTTTGGCAGTCGTTCTCTCTTATCTGAATATTGTCTGACATGAATTATCTGATTGTCACTGGGCATGAATGCTATGCCGACGGAGTAAAAGGAACGCTGGAAGCAATCGCAGGCGAGCAGAAACAGATTTATTATATCAATTATGATACCTGTACATCAGCCGCCGCTTTGACTGCACTTTATCAGGAAGTTGTAAACCGTGATACCGACGGAGGCTATTTGTTCGTATGTGATATTGCGGGAGCTACCCCATATCAGGCCGCTGCGATGATGGCGATGAAGAATCCTCGGATTCATGTCGTGGGAGGAATGAATTTATCAGCTATTCTCGAGGTAATCTTCCATCTGGAGCTATCACTGGAGGAGCTTGCAGAAATGATGATCCATACCACTCAGCAGACGGCTATCCAATTTTTACCCAAAAAGAGGCAGTAGCTGCCTCTTTTCTGAAAGGAGATGCAATATGATTGATCGTATGAATACGGATGAGAAAATACTTAAGAATTCAGCTTATGTACTTCGGGAAATCGAACAGCAGCCAACCATTTGGATGCAAACCTATGAGCTGATTCAATCTATGAAAAACGAGCTTCAGGAATTTTTAAAGGATTATGATGAGGTGATCTTTACCGGTGCTGGTACCTCTGAGTTTGTCGGCAATACGGTATATCGATCACTTTGTAAGAATGGGAATAAAAATGTATATTCGATCGGTACTACTGATCTGCTGTCCCATCCGCAGCTGTATTTTGATGATACGAAAAAGACCGTGCTGGTATCCTGTGCCCGCAGCGGTAATTCACCGGAATCTGTAGCAGTGGTGGAGCTGGCCAACCAGTATTTAAAAAATCAGGTAAAGCATCTGATCCTGACCTGTAATCCGTTGGGTAAGCTGGCACAGTACGGAAAACAAAAGGAGCATGCGCTTTTGGTGCTCATGCCGGAGGGAACCAATGATTTAAGCTATGCAATGACCTCCAGCTTTACCTCGATGGTGCTGTCCGGCTATTTGTGTTTTCATCTGGATTCCCTGGATCAGCAGCTTCCCTATGTGGACTGGATCGTAAAAAACGGTAATGCTGTGCTGAACACATACAGCAGCGACTTGAAGAAGATTGTCAATGAACGGGCTTTTGATCGCTTGATCTATCTGGGCAGCGGCAATTTGAAAGGACTGGCACAGGAAGCGGCGCTGAAAGCACTGGAGTTGTCGGCAGGCAAGCTGTGTACGATGTATGATTCACCGCTTGGCTACCGCCATGGCCCTGCCTCCTTCGTCAAAGAGCGCTTTTCCTCTTTGATCGTGTGTCTGTTTACCGGTGATGAATATGCAGATGCCTATACACTGGATATGCTGAAGGAAATGCGGGGATATGAAAATGAGCATAACTTCTTTCTTGTGATGGCCCCAGACACCAAAGCGGACTATGCACCGTACTGTGATGGCGTTGTGAAGCTTGCGGGAACGAATATTCCGGAATGCTATTTGGCCTTGCCGTATATTTTGGCAGCTCAGCTGATCGCGGTATACCGAAGCTGGCTGTACGGCATTGGGTGTGATATTCCCTTTGGCACGTATGAAACTACATCTCCGGTAAAAACCATTATTCATCCAAAATCTTCCTAAACTATACTTTTTATAGTTAATGGTTTAGGATATGAATGAGGTGATTGCATGTATTTGAGTAAGCGAACGATATTATTATTTCATACCCTTTCTAAGAGCGAAGGACCGCTTACCAGTAATTATCTGTCACAGGTTGTCGGCGTCACCTCCCGTACGGTGAAAAAAGATCTGCAGGTTTTGGGCGAAATCATCGCTTCGTATGGAGCGAAGCTTTGCTCAAAACCGGGCCGCGGCTATCAGATCTATGTCGATGATGAGCGATCTTATCAAGAACTGGTACGGCTGATGGAACAAAATGATCTGGTTGCGGATCAGAATATTCCCCGTTATTCCTACGAGCGAGTGAATTACATCATAAAAAAATTATTGATCATAGATTATTACATTAAATTTGAAGATTTTATGGAAGAACTGTATGTCGGGCGATCAACGATTACCAATGATATGAAAATGGTGCGTGAAAATCTTCAGCAATATGGTCTGAAGCTGATCCATACTCCATCACGGGGCACGATCATCACCGGAAAGGAAAGCGCTAAACGCCAATGCATTGCCGAGTATTTCTTTCATAATGCAGTGGGGGAGCGCTTCTATGTCAAAGATAATATTATGTTCAATTCCAATCAGAATCAAAAAGAGCTGGCGCATCTTCGTCATGAATTATTGTCGGTGCTGATGGATTATCACATTCATCTGTCAGATCTGTCTGTCGAAAATCTGATGATTCATATTGCGGTCATGATGCGCAGACTGACTTTTTCCAATTATGTAGAATGCAGTGAAGAACAGATGTCCTATGTGGCTGACACACCTGAATGGGAAGCTGCTTTGAAATACTGCGGAATTTTGGAAGACGTGCTGGATATGGATATTCCCCGATCGGAAGTTGTTTATCTGACGATGCATTTGATCAGCAAACATATTAATGAACAGATGGATGTATCAGCGAAACGGCAGAATGATCTGCGGGAGGTGATTATCAAGGGACTTAGGGCAGTGAAGAAGCAATACCGGATTGATCTTTGCGGTGATCTCGAATTGATCGATCTTCTGATTCTGCACTTGGAGCCGATGATCAGACGAATCCAGATGGGGATGGTCATGCGGAATCCGTTAGCCTATGAATCGACGATTCGTTATTTATATGCGTCGTGGATCACAGCCGGTTTCTGCCGGGAGATCGAAGCCAGCTATCATATCCACATTGATTTTAATGAGTTCGGTTATCTGGTGCTGTATTTCAATATGGCAGTGGAACGCTGCCGCAATGCGGAAGTGAAGAAGGTTGCGCTGGTCTGCGGCCGCGGCCGTCCGGAAATGATAACGATATTGTCACAGATGAAGGAAGCCCTGGCAAAGTATCATGTGACCTTCACGATGATGGATACCTATCAGATTCCTCAAATTAATGTACAGGATTACTATCTGATCATCAGCACAGTTCCGCTGGAATTGCCGAAAAGTGCACCGCTGATTGTTTTGCATGCGTTTGATGAATCGGAAATTCACACCGTAAAACATTTTTATCAGTATTTAGAATTTAAGGATATTCCTTTTTCCCGCTATTTGAAAAGCAGTCGGGTCGTATCCCTTCGCGGTGAACATATTCATGCGGTATTGAAATCCTTTTCCCGCATTTTGGAAAAACGGATGGATGACTCTGCCGGAAAATGGAATCAGATCAACGAAATGCCGCTGTGCATCAGCGATAATCACATTGCCGTGCTGCTAAACGGCGTAGATGCGGCTGAGACATCGTTTTTAATCGGTAAGCTGGAAAAACCAATTGAAAAAGATCACCGCATCATTCAGGTGATCATCTGTGTGCAATGTGCTGCTTGTGATATGGGATGGCTGTCCGGTATTCTGTATGTTCTTTCTAAATGGATTCGTGATGAAGAACAGGTAAACAGTTTTTTCAAGGACAGCAGTATTTCCTGCATTCAAAAACAATTTTTAGATATCATTGAGCGTGAATAAAAAATCCCATGTGAAATGACCCGCTTTGTTGGCAGTCCAACTCTGGGTATCATCTCATAGGGATTTTTTTACGACTTCATTTTGACAACCCGGTAAGGATAGGCAAAGGGGATGCCTGCTTCATCAAAGCGCTTCTTGATAGTGAGACGCAGATCACACAGCATCGCGAATCCGATAGCGTTATCTTTGGAGTATGCGGTTGTCTTTAAGAGAATGCCGCGCTCCTGGTAATCGACCAGCCGGGTGATGACCGGAGGTACTTTGTCTTTGATTTCCTTGGGCGTACGTACATCGATAAAGTCCGGATGTTCATATACTGCCTGATTGATAATCGAGATAGCCATATCGATATCAGCGTCATAGCTGATCGGTATTTCCAGAAAGTTCGCTTTCTGATTCCCGTTGTCCGTGACATTTTCAAGCGTTGCCTTATTCATTTCACTGTTGGGAATCATTACATGAGTATTTTCAAACGTCCGGATCACCGTATGGCGAAGTGAAATATCTTCCACTGTTCCAACCAGCTGACCGTCGTTTAATTTGATCAGATCGCCGATGCGAAACGGCTTGAATATCGAGATCATCATGCCGTTTACGAGGTTTCCGAGTGCTTCCTGGGCCGCTAAGCCGACGACAACTGCGACAACTCCGGAGCTGGCTAATAAAGTTGTCCCGATGCGCTGAAGCGGTATGATCTGCATCATGATCGCGTAGGCGGCAAAGCTGTAAACAATGATACTTTTGATGCGCAGTGCGAATTTTGGTTTATCTTTCGCGCGATGCAGTATCACTTTTTTCAAAACGTTAGATATGATAAAGGATATGAGCAGGATAATGAGAACGGAAAGGATAAAGTTTAAAAGTCCGTTTTCCAGATAACTGCTTCCAAATTCTGATAATTGCTTCCACATAGGAATTTCCTCCTTTACTGACACTATTATACACGCATTTCCCCCTTTGATAAAAAAATAAGTGGAATTATGTGATACAGTTGATATAAACCGAAAAAGATATATAATTATGAGTAAACAGAGGTGTAAATAACGTGGATATAAGGAGTAAAAAGCTAAAAACCAGAAACTTGCCAGAACCCCGAGAAGCAATTGACAAAATCAACGCTAAGCCGTATGTATTTATCGCATTGTTTCTTTTTATTGGTCTGTATATGTTTTTCATGACAAGCTATCTATGGGGCATTTTCATGATTGCCATATTCCTGTATTATCTGGTGTTTGTAAAAAATAAGATACTAACAGAATTTTATGAGGATTACATCGTTTTCTATAATGAAAAAGATGCGGAGGAGTGCTACATCGTATTTTATGATGAGATAAAAAGCTGGTCTTACGAAGTAGGGCGCTTTGCGACTGATACGGTGCAGATTACATTTAAAAACGGTAAACGGATTGCTTTTGACTGTTTGTCAAAACGGAAAATGAAACGTTATTTAAGTGAACATGTCGGTGAGATGACAAAGAAAAAAAGCACAGCGGTCAAATAACGCTGTTTTCTTTTTTCAAGGATGGAGGATGTTTATGAAAAATTATCAGGATTATAAGCGCATGATGATGGATTGTTTTCGCGATAACCGGGTTAAGCTTACGGTAATGGTGATCGTGCTGCAGCTGCTGAATGCCTTGATCGGCTATGCGGATGCAATGATCACGGAGAATGTGAGCGGATCGGCACTGCTGATGTATGTGCTGCTGTTCGGCTTATTATTGATCGTAAATTTTGCTTTGCTGTTTGTCTTTTTATCTACGCTTCGCGGTTCCTGTTCGATTATAGAAGAAGCAAAATATTCACTGAAGCGGTTTCCGACCGAGCTTGGCTTTACGGTTTTGATGAGTATTTTTTCCACCATGATCATGATGCTGCTCGCGATCATGCTGACAGCGATTCCTATGCTTTACATGGTGCTTGCTTTTATCGTATCGGTCATCGTTGTCATCTTGCAGTGCTTCTTCGCTTTTGCGGTACACGATGGATGCAAGGGGGTATTCTCAATCCTAGCAACGTGTATTACGCTGCTGAAGCGTAACTGGAAGCCGCTGGTGCGGGCTATGATCCCTTATCTGGTATTCAGCCTGGTGATATCCTTCGCACTGCAGCTGCTGATTCAGGGTCAGTTTAAAAACAGTGTTACGACCCAGCAGGCAATCATACAGGCATTTGATAAGCAGAAGATGACGCTTGCCTATGAAATCCTTGGTCTGTATCTATTGAATTACCTTGGTTCAGCTGTATTGCTGACCTATGTTTATCTGTATTATGCACAGGTTTATGAAACCGAAATTGAATTATTTCCGGTACAGAATCCGATATCCGGAACTATTACAATCGACATTGTAGAAGAACATACTGAGGACATATGATAAAAATTTCACTTTTGTGATTAAAATTACACAAAATGTTATAAATTAGCAGAATTTAGCGGTTTTTATGTAGATATTTGTCATTTTTATGACTCAAGATATTGAAAGATTGACTATGACATTGTATAGTTAAACTGTAAATTACATAAAGGCCGGAGGAATCAACTATATGTTAGACTATCGATTACTGACATTCATGAATCTTTATCAGACGATGAATTATACGAAAACAGCCAAAAATCTGAAAATTACACAACCGGCTGTGACCCAGCATATTAAGTATCTGGAAGCAGCCTATCAGGTAAAGCTGTTTCATTATGCTAAGAAAAAATTGACCACGACCAAAGAGGGAGAATATTTATACCGCTGTGCTTCTGCACTGCAGGCAAACAGCTCAAAAGTGTTCTCAGACATTCTGTGTTTGAATGAAGACAAGACAAGCCTGAAGCTGGGAGCAAGCGCTACGATTGCCCAGTATTGGATGCCCGCCGTACTGAAACGGCTTGAAGATACCGATCGTATGTTCGAGGTTGAATTGACGGTAGATGCAACCGATCAGCTGGTGAATCAGCTGCGCCGCGGTGAAATTGATATGGCGTTTGTCGAGGGCAACTTTGACAGCAGTACCGTACACGCTCAGGCGCTCCGTAAGGAAGAAATTGTGTTGGCAGTTCCTGTGGATCATGAACTTTCATCAAAAGGTACGGTCAGCTTCAATGATATTTTAGATGAGCGGCTGCTGCACGGGGATGAGCATGATGTATGCGGCGCGGTAGTGAACCAGGCTTTGCAGACAAACAATCTGAGCGTGGGCAGCTTCCGTTCTCATATGGTAATCAATGACAATGAAGTGATCAAGCAGATGATCAAAGAGGGGATCGGCATCGGCTTTGTATACCAAAGCGCAATCCGTGAAGAGCTTGCGGAGCATGCTTTAGCGGCAGTTAAGATCAAGGGCTGTAAACTGATGCGTGAATTCTTTATGATTTATTTGAATGAAACGATTTTTAAGGATCAGTTTCAGGAATTTTATCACAGCTGTCAGATGATACTGAAGGATTTGAATTCCAATATATAATATAGGATAGTCAGTCTTGATAAGGACTGACTTTTTTAGTAAAAGCACGGGGCGGTGATGTTTATATGTCACGGCTTTTTTTCTAGTTTTATCAGTTTTTATGAAAATCGAATATCCTTTTCCAACTGGGCACATATAATAGAGTGTCTTGAAGTATGTGTGTGATATCGAAGGAGGATAAAGATGAATTCATGGAGAAATGTAGTATTCGGCAGATGTATTCCTAGTCTTCTGGCAACGATTGGCCCGGATGACTGCCAGCCTAATTCTTCGGGGTCACTGGATGTCATCGTCCAGCTTAAGGATATAGCAGGCAACGTATCACCGTTGCCGGATGGTCTATTTTTGACAGTCAGTGATTCTAAGGAAACGATGCAGACGCTGCCGTTGGCAGCCAATGATGATGGTATTGCTCATCTGACATTAACCGATATGACCGGGGTAGAGGCAGTTGCGGTCTTGACCGATAAGGATGGTTACCAGATGATGAACGGGGACCGTTTTATGATTCGCTATGTGGTGGATGAGGAAGTGCAGGAAGAGGATTATGCTCATATATACTTCCGCAACGATCATCATGAACTGCGTATCGAATGTATGAAGCAGGATCCGACAGAATTAGAGCTTTACACAGTAAAACGCAATGAATTTAATGAAATCGTGCCGCTTGAGGATGATGACTGTTATGTCGTGCATATCACGCAGTCAAAACGAGATCACGTGGTCACACTGGATCGCGGTAATGATCACCACGTTACGCTTCAGGATGTGTTCAGCGGTATGGTGTGCATCCATATGGAAGATGCAGAGGGTTATGCGTTGAGCTATCGTTTCAATAACGGACCGGAAACCGATTGCGGTGAAATGGATATTTTAGCCGGCACGCATAACGAAGCACAGTTGATCCTCACCAAGAAGCCATCGAATATATTGACATTGACTAAGCTGATCCGCGAGGATGACGGTACCCTGGTTGTACCGCAGAATGGATGCTTCTCGGTACATGTATTGGGTGCTTCGATGGATCAGATCGTGATGTTGAATGAAGCCAACCATTTTACCGCTGATCTATTCGATATGTGTCCGGGCACGTATTCCATCAGTGAAGAATGCACCGGCGGCTATGAGGTAAGCTACATTGTGAACGGAATGCCGGAATGTAATTATGCCCAGGTGGAAATGGATGCCTGTGACAGCAACGACGTTATGATCATCAATTCGTATCCGGTGAGTGATGACTGCTGTGGATCACGTTTGCGCATTTGCAAGTATATCCGTGATGATCATGGGCGGCTGAATCGGCCATGCGGCTGTGAAAGCTTTAAGGTCATGCTTACCGGCTGCGGCCGTCAGGAAGTATTTAATTTAAACGAGTCTAATAATTGGTGTGTGGATATTGATACGATCTGCAGCGGCTATTATGAGGTATGCGAGCTAGACTGCAATGAATACAGCACTTCTTATATTGTGAACGGCGGCGAAGAAATGACAACTGCCTGTGTCAATGTGAGTGAGGGCTTCTCCAACAGTGTTAAAGTGGTCAACACCGAACGCTGTAAAGGAAGGGTTACCATCAGCAAATATATTCGTAATGAAAATGGTGAGCTGGTGCGTCCGAAACGTGATTATGTGTTTTATGCGACGCTGAAAAGCTATTTCATGAAAGAGAGCTTTGTGCTGAACGAGGCGAATGATTGGTGTGTCAGCTTCGATAATCTTCGCGAAGGCAGTTATGAAGTCAAGGAACAGTGTCTGGATGATATGGACACATGGTATATGGTAAACGGCTGCCCGATGAATCGTAAAGCTCGTTTCATCGTAGAGGGAAGTGGCACCAATGAAGTAAAAATCGTTAATGAAGAACGTCCTAGTCACATCGGTACGCTGACGATCTGCAAGATGATGGAAACCGAAGGCGGAGCATTGGTAAAGCCGTCCGGCAGTGATCGTTTTGAAATTCGGCTGGAAGGCGGCGGAGAATGTGTGGATACGACCCTTTCATACCGTAATGGTTGGAGAATCTGTGCGGATGATCTGCGCCAGGGAACATATTGTGTCAGCGAGTTGAACAGTGAGAATGTACGCTATCTGGTTGATGGCTGTGAACGCAGCTGTGCCTGTGTGGAAATGGATGAATGTCCGCATGAGATCGTTATTATCAACCCGGAGGATCGCTTTGGCACACTGCGTATCTGCAGCCGCATTGAAACCTGCGACGGCGATCTCAACCGACCGGATGATCGTGAATGCTTCACGGTGCTGGTAGAAGGCCGCAAATTCTCTAAGGAATATGTGTTAAGCTGTGAGAATAACTGGTGTATCAGCATGGATCAGCTACCAAAGGGACGCTACCGCATTTACCAGAAGGATGATTATGGTTATCTGGTAAGCTATGAAATCAACGGAAAACGCAAAAACCGTGCTTCAGTTTCATTATATGAACAGGATATCGAAGTAACGATCATCAATCAGGTCCGCACCTGTGTCGGAGAAGTCTGCATCAGTAAGTGGATATGTGACGACGGTGAGCTGTATACGCCGGAATATGGCTGCTATGAAATAGAGCTGAAAGGCCGTCGGTACAAGGAATGCTTTACGCTGGATGCGGAGAATAGCTTTACAGTTTGTCTGAATGATCTGGAGGAAGGCAAATATCATGTGAAGGAAATCAAGGGAAATGGTCGTATTTTAATCAATGGCTGCGACAGTGACGGTTCCTTTATAGTAGGCCGTAGTGATATTGATATCAGAGTAGTAAATGACACGATACCGGTACCGCTTGTAACGATTGAAAAACAGCTCAAGGATGAGTGCGGCAATTTATGTAAGCCAGAAGAGGATGACTGTTTCGAAATTCTGGTGGAAGGCAAAAACTGCCGAGACTACTATACGCTGGACTGCACCAACGACTGGAAGATCTGTCTGGATCAGCTGGAAGCAGGCATGTATCACATTTATGAAAAAGCATGCGGCTATGAAGTAAGCTTTATGATTGACGGAGAGTGCCGCAATGACGGCAGCTTCTCAGTTGCAAAGAAAGATGTCCACATCCTGATGATCAACGAAATGCTTCCGCATGCCGATGTTGAAGTCAGCAAGTGGATTCGTGATGAGAGCGGGATGCTGGTAAGACCGCATCGAGATGAATGCTTTGAAATTAAGATCGAGGGGGAATCGTACTGTCAGACCTTTGATCTCAATTATGACAACAACTGGTGTTTATGTCTGGATGATTTACGGCCGGGAAGATATGAGATCAAGGAGGCCATGTGTCCGGAATACGATGCAAGCTTTATCATCGATGATAAAGAAATGACGCAGGGTATCTTCTTTGTTGATATGAATGATGTAGAGATCAAGGTCATCAATCAGGATCGGGTAACCGGAAATCTGGATATCTGTGCATTTGTAAGAGAGGGCGGAAGCCTGTATGATCCGATCGACAGCGATGCTTTTACATTCTGTATCGCCAAGGACGGCTGCAATGAAGAATATACACTCGACTGCAGCAACGACTGGTGCATTCGATTAGAGAATCTGTACAGCGGTATTTATCGTATCAGTGCGGCAGACAGCGATTATCAAATGGAAGTAGAAGTAGACGGCTGTCCGGTTATGGAAGGCCGGGTACCGGTTGACTGCGGGGATACGGCAGTTAAACTGATTTTTGCGAAAATTGGCTGTGATGTGCATGTATGTAAGTGCATGATGGAAGAGGAGTGTCTGATAAAGCCGACCAATGATCAGCACTTCACAATGAAGCTGAGCGGTGAGGGACGTGAAGAAACCCTGCATCTCACACATCGTAACAATTTTGAGATGACAGTACACGATGTGAAAAATGGCCGCTATGAAATTGTTGAAATCAATCATGAGGGCTTTGAAACGATGTATGAGATCAATGGCTGTGAACAGATGGACGGTCGATTTGAAGTAATGGATGAGGATGTGGATATTACGGTAATCAATGAAGAAATGCAGAACAGCGGCATCCTGAGTATTCACGCAATGATCCGCGACTGTAATAACAATCTGCTTTCACCGAGCGGCAATATGCGTTTCCATGTTGATGTGGAAAGCCGTGAGTTTTCAAATCACTATGTTCTCAGCAGCGCCAATCAATGGAGAGTTGAAATTGCCGGATTGAAACAAGCTCGTTACAGCATTGTCCAGGAGCTGGAAGAGGGCATGGAAAAAGTGCGCTACCGCATCAATGGGGGAAGAGAACTGAATCATGCGATGGTTTCCATCAGTGAACAGGATCAAAGTGTTGAGATCATTAATGTGATGGACTGTAATAAGGGAAGTATTTCTATCTGCAAACTCTATCGTGACAACAGCTGCGGCTGTTTAAGCAAGCCGATTGGCGATGAAGCTTATAAGATTGTGCTGAGTGGTCCTGCCGAAGACCGCGAGTACGTTCTGAATGCGGAAAATGAGTATTGTGTCAAAGCTGAAATGCTGGATGACGGCATGTATCTGATTAAGGAAGTGCCGATTGTGGGCAATCAGGTAACGTATATGGTAGACGGAGGGAAGGAAACCAAGGAAGCAGTTGTGCATGTTTTGGGATCTGCTCATCAGGTGAAGGTGATCAATAGCTCCGCATCCGGTGACTCAGCTATTCAAATTTGTAAGTTTATCCGCAGCGACGGCAGCTTAAGCCGGCCGTCAAGGGGCACCTATCAGGTGGTATTGAGAAGCGGCAATTTCTCACAGGAATTTACGCTGAATCAGGCAAATCGCTACTGTGTCAAAGTTGATCAGCTGCAAGACGGCGTCTATGAGGTTGAAGAACTAGGCGGCAGAGATGTCACTTATATCGTTGATGGCAAAGCAGAGACGCAAACGGCTCGCGTATCGGTAAACGGCGGCAGCCATAGCATCAGTGTGATCAACCGCGAGGGTGAAAGCGATGCCGGCAGTATTCGTATCTGTAAATATTTGAGAAATGCCGGCGGCGAACTGGTGAAGCCTGCTTCATCGGCTGTGTTTGAAGCAGTACTGGAAGGTCCGGGGATGGCAAAAACAATGATCCTGAGCGCTGCCAACAACTGGTGCGCGGCTGCTGATGATTTACAAGCAGGCACTTATCGGATCATGGAGAAAAACAGCGGCGATAACACCGTCTCATATATGGTGAATGATGAAGCGGAGAGCGATGAAGCTTATATTGAAGTAGACGGCAGTGCGAATGAGGTAAAAATTATCAATACGCCAAGTGTCCAAGACCGCGGCTCGATTACCCTGCGCAAATATGTACGCAGCGCTGACAATCAAATGATGCAGCCGGATTCATCGGCCCGCTATCGTATCCATGTCAGTAAGTCCGGCTTCAATCGAACCATTACGCTGGATAAAAATAATAACTTTACGATGATCTTAAGTAATCTCACTGACGGCAACTACACCGTAGAAGAATTAGGCGATCATCAGGTAACCTATATCATCGATGGCGGAAATGAAGTGAATTTCGCTGTCGTAACCGTACTTGGCTCAGCTCATCAGGTAGATATCATCAATCAGGAGGAAACAAAGGATAACGGTACCATTCAGATTTGCAAATATATCCGTGATACTGCGGGAGATTTGATTCGTCCCAGCGGCAACCGTGAATTTGAAGTACAGATATCAAAAGCCGGATACAATGAAACAAAAAAGCTGAATCGGATGAATAACTGGTGTGTGACGCTGGAAAATCTGAAGCCGGGTAATTATACGGTGCAGGAAATGAACAACGGCGATGATGTCACCTATATCGTCAATGACGGCAGTGAAATCGATTATGCGGTAGTTTATGTCAATGGGGAAGCAAATACGGTTCAGATCATTAACCGAAGCGAAGCTTCGCAGGGCGGAAGCTTGCATTTGTGTAAGTTTATCCGCAACACGCAGGGACAGTTGATTCGTCCCAGCGGTGATGCGAAATATTTGATGCATGTTTCTGGACCGGGGCTGAATCTGACCCGTACCCTGGATCGTGACAACGACTGGTGTGATACGCTGAATAACCTGCCAACTGGAACGTATGTACTGCAGGAGCTGTCTACAGCCGATAAAGTAACGTATATTATCAACAATGGTTCGGAGGTGGACAATGCGATCGTCCGCATTGATCAAACCGCCAGCCATGTGCAGGTCATCAATACCGCCCTGTCACCAAGCGGCGGCAGTATTCAGCTTTGCAAGTATATCCGCGATGAACGCGGCTTACTGGTTCGTCCCAGCGGTGATGCAGAGTTTTTGATGCATATATCCGGTCCGGGACTCAATACCGGTACAAAGCTGAACCGTGATAATAATTGGTGCACTGTATATGACCGGCTGGGAGAGGGAACTTATGTACTCCAGGAAATTACTACCGGCGACAAGGTCACCTATATTGTCAACGGCGGCAGTGAAGTGGATAACGGCATCATCGATGTCCGCGGCAACACCAATATCGTACAAGTGGTCAATTCCCAGATGACGCCGCCGCAGGGCGGAACGATTCAAATCTGCAAGTATCTGAGAAACAGCGATAACCAGTTGGTGAAGCCAAGCGGTGCAGCCAGCTATCAGGTGCGTATCACCGCGGCCGGATATAATGAGATACAGCGTCTTGACAACACCAACAACTGGTGTGTTAAGCTTGAAAATTTAAGCAACGGCAACTATACGATCAGTGAAGTGGATAATCCGAATAAAGTATCTTATATCATCAACGATGGCAGTGAAGTGGATTATGCCACGGTCTTTGTCAACCATGACGTAAATGAAGTAAAGATGATCAATTATCCTGGTGTATCTACCGGCTCCATCACCTTACGCAAACGTATCAAGTCGGCAGACGGCTCAGAGAGCGCACCGGTACTGGGAGATGAATTCTCAGTTGCGCTGATGTCCGCAAATTTCTATCAGATCTATACGCTGAATTATGATAATCGCTTTATCGAAACGATCAGTGATCTGCCGAAGGGCACATATACGGTACAGGAAGCAGATAATTCCGGAGAATATCAGGTGACGTATCGGATCAATAACCAGGCACCGGTGGAGATTGGTCAGCTGAATGTTGACAATAATGCTAATCACGTGGATATCATCAATGAGCTGACAGCCGATGCCAATAGTTTGGAATTCATGAAGTTTGTAGTACAGGAAAACGGTACCTTGGGCAAGCCGCGAAACGATGAAGTGTTCCAAGTGATCGTGCAGGGGCCAAGTGTGAATGAAACCGTTGAACTGAACCAGGCAAACAACTGGTATCACTATATGAACAATCTTCCGGAGGGCAATTATACGCTCCGGGAATCCCAAGCAGCCGGCTATACGACATCTTATATTGTAAACGGCGGTGAGCCGCTTGCGGAAGCAGCCTTCTTTGTTGGGCCGGATGTAAGCAATTTGGTGGAAATATTGAATACGGCCGATGATCAGGCAGTACGCGGCTCAATTACCGCTCAGGTCATGGTCGAGGATGCTGACGGTATTCTGCATAAGCCGCAGCCAAAGCAGGAGTTCCATGTGCGTTTCAGCGGTGAGGATATTGATCAGGTAGTTGCACTGAATCAAAACAACCGTTTCATGTATATCAATGAGCAGTTGGATACCGGCACTTACTATGTCGAAGCACAGGATTCCTATGGCTATGAACCGTATTATCGGATCAACGGTGGTGAGAAGCAGCCCTATGCACGAGTGAATGTTGTCGATTCCCGCAATCATAATGTAACTTGTGTCATGAAGCAGGTACGGCCGCTGTATGAATCCGATCAAAAAAACGATCATTCTATCAGTATTGTAATCGAATAGAGTAACCGATATTGAAAAAGGGCAGCCTCAGCTGCCTTTTTTATGTTTATTTTTCTGTTCATACAAATTAATAAATTCACAAGTTTTTGATATGGAGATTGTAAGAACTTTCCAAGGCAGAAATTATTTCCAGCTATTAATCGTGTATTTTTTCACAAGGGTGAGGTAAAAATTTATGGAAATTGGAGGAATTTATAAAGAAAACACCAAAAAATGCACAATAAAAACTGGCAATATAGGTTCGTAAGGGCTATAATAAGAAAGGACTATAAGGAGGAAAACAAATGACAAAACAGTTTATGTCAATGGATGGTAATACCGCTACTGCGCATTGCGCCTATGCGTTTACCGAATTGTCTGCTATCTACCCGATCACTCCGTCTTCACCGATGGCTGAAGTTGTTGATGTTTGGGCAAGTCAGGGACGTAAAAATCTTTTCGACACGGTCGTAAAGGTTGCTGAGCTTCAATCTGAGGGCGGTGCAGCCGGCGCTGTACACGGTGCTCTGCAGGCTGGAACCCTTGCGACAACCTTCACAGCATCCCAGGGATTGCTGCTGATGATTCCTAATATTTACAAAATGGTCGGCGAAATGCTGCCGGGCGTACTGCACGTTTCTGCACGTGCACTGGCTTCCCGTGCACTGAATATCTTCGGTGACCATGAAGATATCTATGCATGCAGACAGACTGGTATCTGCATGATGGCTTCTCACTCCGTACAGGAAGCAATGGATCTGGCCGGTGTTGCACATCTTTCCGCAATCAAGGCACAGGTTCCGTTCATGCATTTCTTTGACGGATTCCGTACTTCACATGAAATTCAGAAGATTGAAGTCATGGATACTGAAGTATTTAAAGATATGATTGACTATTCAGCACTGGACGCATACCGTGCCAGAGCGTTGAATCCGCACACTAACCCGGTTACCCGCGGCGGTGCGGAAAACGATGATATCTTCTTCCAGGGTGTAGAAGCAAGAAACAGCCACTACGATGCCGTACCGGATGTTGTTGCTGACTATATGAAGAAAATCTCAGAAATCACGGGACGTGAATATGCACCGTTCACGTATTATGGTGCAGAAGATGCAGAACGTGTTATTGTGGCAATGTGTTCGGTAACGGAAACAATTAAAGAAACCGTAGATGCGTTATGCGCACAGGGAGAAAAGGTCGGCTTGATCAAGGTTCATCTGTATCGTCCGTTCTCCGTGAAATACTTAGAAGCAGTTCTGCCGAAGAGCGTGAAGAAGATTGCGGTACTCGACCGTACCAAGGAAACCGGCGCTACCGGGGAGCCTCTGTACCTGGATGTATTGGCTGCTCTGCACGGTCACAAAGACATCGAAATCGTTGGCGGCCGCTATGGCTTAGGTTCAAAAGATACGCAGCCTTGCCATATCAAAGCGGTTTATGATCACCTGAAACAGGACAATCCGTTCACCGGCTTTACCGTTGGCATCAACGATGATGTAACCAACCTGAGCCTGCCTTATGATGAAAGCTTCCAGGTGAATGCAGACTACACGAGCTGCCTGTTCTGGGGACTTGGATCAGACGGTACGGTTTCTGCCAATAAATCAACTGTTAAGATCATCGGTGACAATACCGATCAGTATGCACAGGCTTACTTTGCATATGACTCCAAGAAAGCCGGCGGGGTAACGCGTTCACACCTGCGCTTCGGCAACTCACCGATTCATTCTACGTACTATATTAATAATGCTGACTTCGTTTCCTGCTCATTGGATGCCTATATGTTTAAATATGACATGGTAAGAAACCTGAAAGACGGCGGTTCCTTCTTATTGAATACCACATTCTCGAAAGAGGAAATTGTGGAGCACATGCCTAACCGCATGAAGGTACAGCTGGCTAAAAAACATGCTAAGCTGTTTATTATCAACGCCACAAAGATCGCTCAGGAGATCGGCATGGGCCGCAGAACGAATACGATCCTGCAGTCTGCGTTCTTCGCTTTGAATGAGCAGATCATGCCGTATGCAACAGCAGTTGATCTGATGAAAGCAGCGGCTAAAAAATCTTACTCCAAAAAGGGTGATGCTGTGGTTCAGTTGAACTACAAAGCAATCGACGCCGGCAAAGACGGCATCGAAGAGGTTGCTGTAGATCCAAGCTGGGCAGAGTTGACTTACAATGCTGGCCGCAAGCTGACCGGTGATGAATATTTTGATAATCATGTTGCCGCAATCAATGGTCTGGAAGGCTATGATATGCCGGTATCTGCATTTACCGGAGATTTCCTGCTGGATGGTTCGATCCGCAATGATGTTTCCTTTAAGGAAAAACGTACGATTGCGGTTCAGGTACCGACATGGCACCCAGAAAATTGTATCCAGTGTGGATTCTGTAGCTTTGTTTGTCCGCATGCGACCATTCGTCCATTCCTGCTGACGGAAGAAGAAATTAAGAATGCTCCGATGGAATTCAAGACCATCCAGGCAATGGGCAAAGGTGTTGAAAACATGCAGTACCGCATTCAGGTTACACCGGCAAACTGTGTCGGCTGTGGTCTGTGCGTTGTGGAATGTCCAGGTAAAGCCGGTAAGAAGGCACTGGAAATGGTTGACATCAACGAAAAATTGGATCAGGAGCCATTGGCTGACTATCTGTTCAAAGAGGTTGATTATAAGAGTGAATATTTCCCAACTACTACGGTTAAGGGCTCACAGTTCCTGATGCCTTACTTTGAAGTATCCGGAAGCTGCCCGGGCTGTGGTGAAACTCCTTATTACAAATTGGTATCTCAGCTGTTCGGACGCGATATGCTGGTTGCGAATGCAACTGGATGTTCTTCCATCTATTGCGGATCTACCCCATCTACTCCGTTTGTAACGGATAAGAATGGTGAAGGTGTCGCTTGGGCGAACTCTTTATTCGAAGACAATGCGGAATTCGGCTATGGTATGGCACTGTCTCAAAACTATAAAGAAGCACGTATCCTGAAAACCATGGAAGAAAACATGGATAAGGTAGCTCCAGAGCTGAAAGAGGCATTTGCTTCTTATATCAGCGTACACGGAGATCGTGAAAAAGAAAGAGAATTGGCACCGGTTATCAAAGAGCTGGCTGCGAAATCTGATATTGATGCTGTAAAAGCATTGACCAAGGAAGATCTGGTAAGCAAATCTGTATGGATCATCGGTGGTGACGGATGGTCTTATGACATCGGTTACGGCGGACTTGATCATGTATTGGCAAATAATCTGAATGTAAACGTTCTGGTAATGGATACTGAAGTGTACTCCAATACCGGCGGTCAGTCTTCAAAATCTTCACAGGCTGCTTCCATTGCGAAATTTGCGGCCGGCGGTAAATCCACCGCGAAGAAAGACCTCGGCCAGATTGCTATGGCTTACGGTCATGTTTATGTGGCTCAGATTTCTATGGGTGCTGACAAGAACCAGACATTGAAAGCAATCCGTGAAGCGGAAAGCTATGATGGACCATCTTTGATCATCGCATACTCACCATGTGTTGAGCACGGTATTAAGGGCGGTCTGTCCAATCATCAGATTACCCAGAAGAAAGCGGTTGAATGTGGTTATGTAGATCTTTACCGCTACGATCCGAGAAATGAACAGCCGCTTACCATCGACTCTAAAGAACCGGATTACGAGAAGATGGTTGACTTCATGATGAATGAAACCCGTTATGCTCAGCTGCCGAAGTTAAAAGGTGAAACAGCATACGAAATGTTCGAAAAGACGAAGAAGGATGCTATGCGCCGTCACAAACGCTTAGTAAAACTGACTCAGGAATAATCGATCAAATGAAAAAGGGAAGCAAGTTTGCTTCTCTTTTTTTCAGATAACTTCCAGAAATTTCTGGAAAAGGGAGGATTGACAGAAGCGAAATCTCATTATAAGATATAGACAAATAGATACATTTATAAATTTATGTGAGATTGTTACTGTAGAAAACAGGCAAAACTTACTTTTCACAAGACTTGCTTTTAAGCGGTCGGAAAGTAGTTTTGTCTTTTTTTGTTTAAAAAGAAAGGAAGGATGAATATGCAGGTCGTTAAGGTATTCAACAACAATGCCGCTGCAGTAGTCCTTGAGGATGGCAGTGAAGCGATTGTCACCGGCAAGGGTGTCGGCTTTAGTAAAAAGCCGAAGGACTTTGTCAATCTAGGACGCGTTCAAAAGGTGTACACCATAGAGAAAAACAAGCGGAATCGTCTGTACCGGCTCATGGAAACAACCCCCTATGAATACATTCGGGTGTCAGAAGCCATTCTGGAAAAAGTGAAAAAAGAGCTGTATCCCAATATCAATGACTTGTGTTTATTCAGTCTTGTCGATCATATCTCTTTTGCTATTGAACGTGTTCAAAAGGGGATTGAGCTTCCCAATTTGATCCTAAGAGAAACTCGCTGGCTGTATCCTCAGGAGTATGATATTGCGAAGTGGGCATTACAGGAAATTCATCAAACCAGTCAGGTGCAGTTACCGGATGACGAAGCGGGTTATATTGTGCTTCACATTTTAAACGCATCCGGAACCAATAAGAAGGACAATCTATTGGATATCATGAACTGCACCAAGATCATTACCGGAATCATCGAGGAAGAGATGAAACTGGAAATCGATCAGAATGATTTTGATTATTACCGTTTTGTCATGCATGTTAAATACTTACTGTCGAAGCTGAAAACCGGGCAGGATCAGGCTCTGGCTAATGCCGATGAGCTTTACGCGATATTTATTGAAAAAGATGCAAAGCTGCGTAAGAGCATTGATCGGATCAATACCCTGATTCAGAAGGAATACGGGGTTTCCTTAAGCAGACAGGAAATTGTCTACTTGGCAATTCATATCACCAAGTTCATCAAACGATAAAAAGCATTGTTTCAACCGGAAAGGAAGAAGAAAGAGATGCGATGCTGAAAAGTCAATATGAAAAGCAGGAGGTGAGAGTGAGGAGCTTGAAAGAAGTACCGTCTACCAAATACAGAAAAAGGAGTGATGAAATTATGAAAAAGTATTGGAACCGATTTATGAATCAAATGAATAAGTTCGGCAAAGCTATGCTGCTGCCGATCGTCGTGCTGCCGCTTGGCGGTTTGCTGCTGTTTTTAGGAGATCCGACCATCCTGAATTTACCGGTATTGACTGCGGTGAGTTCTGTCGTATTCGGAAATATCGATCTGTTATTTGCAATTGGCGCAATCAGTGCATTCGCAAAAACCAAGGATAAAACCAGCCCGATCGTTGCGGTCGTCTTATCCTTGATGGCTTTTAAAAATGTGCTTACAACAGTTAATGAAAATGTAAGCATGGGTGTATTTGCCGGTATTTTGGTAGGTATCACCACGGTATTTATTTATAATCACAGCCGTGAGTGGAAAACCCCGAGCATGTTTAATTTCTTCACCGGTGATAAATTTGTTATCACGTTAGCACCGCTGTGTATGATTGCATTAGGCTGTATCTTCGCCTATGTATGGGCTCCAATTCAGGATGTTTTGAATACCTTTGCGATCTGGATCGGTTCCGCCGGAGTGATCGGCGTCATTATTTACGGTATTTTGAACCGTCTGTTGATCCCCATCGGACTGCATCATATTCTGAATGTTTATATCTTTTATGAAATGGGTTCTTTCGCTGTAAACGGCGGTATCGTAAAGGGAGAAATTGCTCGCTTTGCGGCCGGTGATCCTACGGCCGGTGCCTTTTTGGCCATGTACTTCGTTGTTACAATGTTTGGATTACCGGCAGTCTGCGCCGCTATCTACAATACTGCCAAGAAAGAGAAAAAATCAGAAATCAAAGGTGCGATGGTTACCAATGCCCTGACATCCTTTGTTACCGGTATTACCGAGCCGGTTGAATTTTCCTTTATGTTTGTCGGACCTCAGCTGTATGTCATGCACGCGTTGTTCACCGGTATTGCAGGCGGCTTTCTGTATCTTTTAAATGTTAAAGAAGGCTTAACCTTTGGATTCAGCTTCATCGACTATGTTGTACTTTATAATAAAGCTTCAGCGCCGCTTATGATCTTAGTGGTCGGTATTCCAATGGCCCTGCTGTACTATTTCAGTTTCCGTTACGTGATTGTTAAGAAGGATATCAAAACCCCGGGCCGTGAGGATGATATAGAATATGGTGAAGCAATCAGCGAGGATGAACAAAATCTGAAGCTGGCTCATACCAATTACCGCTATATGGCGAAAAAGGTATTAGAGAATCTGGGCGGTAAAGCGAATATTGTAGATATGGAAAACTGCATTACCCGTCTGCGTGTGGAATTAAAAGACGGCAAGCTGATCAATGAGGACAATATATTAAAGACTGGGGCAAAGGGAGTCGTTCATCTTGGCGACAATGCGATTCAGATTGTCATCGGTACTGATGTGAAATATATCATGCAGGAAATTGAAGCTTTGATGGAGGATTGATATGTTGAAGATGCGAGAAGAAACCATCTGCCATTTTCTTGATATTCTGAAGCGCCGGCATATCGAATGTCATGCTTTGAGTATTTGTCAGAATGATCAGCTTCTGATTGAGGAAGCTTTTCATCCATATGAACTGGAGAAACTGCATCCCGTATATTCGGTTACCAAGTCCTTTACCTCAATGGCGATCGGATTTCTGGAAGCAGAACAGAGGATTGATATTGAAAAGCCATGGATATCCTATTTTCCTGAGTATCGAAACGATGTGGAAGATCCGGCATTTTTGCAGGTTACGATTCGCCATCTGCTGACGATGTCTTTGGGACAGGACTGCGAGGTGGAGGTGATGAGGGGGGATCATTGGATTCAGACAATTTTGGGAAAGAAGCTGGCATATGCTCCGGGTTCAGTATTTTTCTATAACAGTCATTGTTCACATATGCTGTCTGCCCTTGTAACAAAGCTTACCGGGGAAAAAATGAGCGAGTATTTAAGACCACGATTGTTTGCTCCGCTGCAGATCGTTGATTATTACTGGCAGGAGGATCAGCAGGGTTTGTCGATCGGCGGCTATGGTCTGCACCTGCGTATTCACGATTTGATGAAATTCGGTAAATGCTGTTTGGATCATGGGACTTATAAGGGATTGCAGGTACTTTCAGAATCCTGGCTGAAGCAAGCAACCAGCTATCAAATGAAAAATGTGAATGTTTATCCGGCACAACGAAGTGAAAATCGACAGGGTTATGGTCTGCATTTCTGGATGTGTACAAGAGGCGGCTATCGGATGTCCGGTCTGCATGCTCAGCTGTGCTTCATTCAGCCGGAAAATAATCTGGTCGTTGCGATGTTTAATAATTCAACCGGCAGTCAGGCGATTTTGGATTGTTTATTTGAAGCGATGGAGGATCAGCCGGAAACTGCACCGATACCCGTGTTTAAAATATTACCGCTATCTGGTACATCTAAAGAAACGGTCTTAGATCCATGGCTGCATGAATTGATTCCTGCTGGTGTAAATGATTTTAAATTGGATTGGATTCGCTTTGAATCAGAGGATGACAAAATTCAAATTCATATCAGCCGCAATCAGCAGACGTACTGCGTATTAGCAGGATATAACAGTTGGCTGGCACAGGATAATCAGTTCCATACTTTTAATACGTTTATGTCTTATGATAGTCTGTGCAATGAACAGCCCAGCACGGTTGATAATACTTTATTTGCATCCTATGCCTGGATAACGCCGACCACGCTGAAGGTTGTCATACGTGAGCATGATCATTCTGCGGTGACAACCTTGACCTTTGCATTTGATCGTTATCATGTTGTACTGTATTATCATATCGACGGTTTATATACGAATCTGACTGAAACAAAGTGTGTCTTCAAACGACTATGAGAAATGTAAATATTCATAGATTGCATGAATATTGCAGATGGGGAGGAAATGATGATGTTTAAATTTTTTAAAAAGAAAGCTGTTCATGTATATGCACCGGTTGACGGTATTCAAATTCCTCTGGAAGCGGTAAATGACCCGGTATTCGCAACAAAGATGATCGGTGCAGGGGCAGCCTTTGAACTATCGGGGGATACGATATATTCACCATGTGCAGGAACGATTCATTTGATTGCGGATACACTTCATGCTTTCGGTATCGTTATGCCCGGCGGTATTGAAATTCTCATCCATGTCGGTCTGGAAACGGTCCGCCTGAAAGGGCAGGGATTAACACCGCTGAGAAAACAAGGAGATTCAGTTCAAGTGGGGACGCCGCTGCTTAAAATTGATCGTGGATTCATGAAGGAGCAGCAGGTGGATCTGACCACGATTGTGGTTATCGTGAAAGATAACGGTCTGCATACTGTGCTTTGTGACAATACGCAAGTAAGCAGCGGCACTACCGAAATCTTCACGCTGCAATGATGCATACAGGATTATGAATGGATTTATCGGTTATGAAGACTCTTCGATCCTGAATATATCATGCAATTTCTAAAAGAAGCAGCTGTCTGCTTCTTTTTTCTTGAATAGTATGATTTGCTTTTTCTCTAGTTTTTGGTTATGATTATGTGTACTTTAAGAAAGCGAGGGGAATTATGGAAGATATTATTCATATTATCGGACATAAAAATCCTGATACCGATTCAATCGTATCGGCGATTGCATATGCGGAATTAAAGCGCCGCCTGGGGATTAGTGCGATCGCGTGCCGAATCGGAGAATTAAATTCAGAAACAACCTACATCCTGAATAAATTTAACGTTCAGGAGCCGATTTATATTCAAAATGCAAAACTGAAGCTGTATGATGTACCATTTGATCAGCCGCTGACTATCACCAAGGAGAAAACACTGAAAGAAGCATGGGATAAAATGTGTGTGAGCACAGATCAGGGACGCAGTACATCGCTGTACGTGGTTGATTCTGACAATCGCCTGATCGGCGTTGTATCACTATCAGATATTGCCCATATCCTGCTGAATCCCAGGGCGAATATCAAAGCGCTGATGGCGGAAACACCGGTAGAAAATATCTGTGAGGTGCTGGACGGAAATCTGGTATATAAACCTGATCGTTTCCGGCGGAAGGGAAATGTGCATATCATAACCTCCAATCATCATGACCGCCATGAAATTGATTTTAGAGACAGCGTTGTCGTGATGAGTGATGATTTAAGCCTGCAGCGTCATGTGGTAGAAAACGGTGCTTCCTGTTTGATTCTGGCAGGAGTTGATATCATTTCAAAGGGTATTGTCGAAAGTGCAAAAGAAAACGGATGTATTATCGTACAGACGATGAAATCAATGATGGATGTAGCAAATATCATCTATCAGGCGATTCCGGTATCCAGCATTATGTGCCGAAAGGTGGTATCCTTTGACAATCATCAGTATATTGATGACGTCTATAAGAAAATGTCCCAGTCGCGTTTTCGTTCCTACCCGGTGTTAAACAATCAGGGCCGTGTACTTGGGGCAATCAGCCGTTATCACTTACTGAATTATCAGAAAAAGAAATTTATCTTGGTCGATCACAATGAAACATCACAAAGCATTGATGATCTCCGCGATGCGGAAATTCTGGAGATCGTCGATCATCATCGGATCGGAGATGTGGAGACCAGCAGTCCGGTGCGCTTTCGTAATGAAATTATCGGTTCAACCTGTTCAATCATCGCCATGATGTATAAGGAACAGAATATGGAGCCCGATTCCGTCACTGCAGCGCTCATGTGTTATGGAATTATTTCAGATACGATGAATTTCAACTCACCGACTACTACGCCGGTCGACCGAATCTTGGCAGAATGGCTGGCAGGCATAGCCGACATTAATCTAAGCGGCATCGCTCCGGATATGTTCAAGGCAGTCGCTACGCTGAAAGGTAAAACGCTTTCTGAAATCCTCTATAATGACTTTAAAGAATACAATATCGATGGAAAGCGAATCGCGATCGGTCAGATTAATCTGGCTGATAAACAGGAAATGGTTGATATTAAACGAGATTTCATCGAATACCTAAAAACAATCAATACAATCAACAAATTCGATCTGTTGATGATGTGTTTTACCGATGTTGAAGGAAAAGGAAGCAATTTAGTGTTTATCGGTGAACTAAGTTGGATTGTCGATGAAGCTTTCAAAGAAGATATTATGGATGAACAGTATTTCGTAGATAGTGTTATTTCACGTAAAAAACAGATAATTCCAGCTTTGTCAAAAATCATAAAGGAAGCATAAAACCTCAGAAATGAGGTTTTATTTTGTCACATTTTGTCGTTAATTATACAAAAATGTAAGGGGTTACTAAATTTTTGTTGACTTCTCATTTTGAATGGTAGATAATGTACTTGGTCCTAGGATTATGTAGTAAAATTTGCGTATTCTGTCTTGATAAGTAGACTTTAATGAATACGTATAGAATTGATAAAAACGGCAAATAAATGTCTTTTTAAGCACAAAAAAACCAGTTTTAACTGGTATGTTAGATGTATATAAAAGTCTAATTATTGAGATAATATTAGGGAGGATTAGCAAAATATGAACTTAAAGCGAATTGCTGCTGTTCTGTTTACATCCATGTTTGCATATGGCAGTATCTCCAGTGTATCAGCATGTACGATGGTTTATGTCGGCAGTGATGTTTCTGACGATGGATCCAGTATCGTAGCTCGTTCTGAAGATCTGCAGAAAAACCACAACAAGATGTTTAAAGTACATCATGCTGAGGATCATGCGGCTGGC
Organism: Copranaerobaculum intestinale; assembly: GCF_009831105.1. Lineage (GTDB taxonomy): Bacteria > Bacillota_I > Bacilli_A > Erysipelotrichales > Erysipelotrichaceae > Copranaerobaculum > Copranaerobaculum intestinale. Next base: position 33,365 of record NZ_WUUQ01000004.1, read on the forward strand.
GCTATGTATACAGATGTTACTGGATTTACAATGCCTTTGCCATCACATACTTACCGTTATACCTTGGTACAGGATGACTATACCGATGACGGTAAGCCGGAAGCAGAAGGATTTGCAGAAGCTGGTTTCAATGAAAACGGAGTTTCTGTAACAGCTACTGTATCAACTAGTTATCACGCTAGTATCAAAGCAAAAGATCCGTTGGTAAGAAATACTGGTATTACAGAAGAATCTATGGGAAGCATCCTGCTTTCTCAGGCTACTTCAGCTCGTAATGCTATTGAAATTCTGGCAAACGTTGTTGATACATACGGTGCCGGTGAATGTAATACGATCATGGTTAGTGATCAGAATGAAGTTTGGTACATGGAAATTGTATCCGGTCATCAGTATGCAGCTATTAAAATGCCAACTGACAAAGTAGCTGTTATTCCAAATATGATGATGCTTGGCGAAATTGCGTCTTATCCAGCAAGCGATGTTATCAAATCAGCTAATTTGGAGCAGACGGCAATTGATGCAGGAACGGCACAATATGATGCTCAGAATCGTTTCTTGGTAGCAAAATCATATATGGCAAAATATTCAGCAAGTAACACTTACCGTGTTTGGGGCGGTAAAAACTTATTAGCTCCATCTATTATCAATACTGTAGATCCGGATCCTAATACAGCAACTGGTATGGATCTGCTGTTCAGCCCTGATAAAAAAGTTGGTGTAATGGATGTTGTAAATGTTTTAGGATATCGTTATGAAGGAACACCATATGCTACAGATACAACTGGTTACCGTGCAATCGGTGCGGATACACAGATGGAGATCCACATTCAGCAGCAGCGTAAGAATATGCCGAAAGAGTTAGCTGGTCTTGAATGGTTAGCGATGGCTAATGGTGAATTTACGGTTTATGTGCCGTATTATGCACAGTTGTTAACAGATACTCATGAAGCATATCAGGTTGCTACCGGCAACGGTGCCTCTAAATTTAACGAAAATTCATTCTATTGGAACTTCTTTAAAGTTCAGGAATTATCTTCTAAAAACCGTGCAATGTACGGTGCTAATGTAAAGGCTTACTGGCGTAGTTACCAGCAGAAACTGATTGAGCAGCAGAAAGCTGTTGATCAGGGAATGCTGCAGCTATATAACACAGATAAGTCACAGCTTAGCGCAAAAGCTACTTCTTTAGGTAAGGCAGTAGCTGGTGAAGTATTAGGTCATGAAAAAACTATTTTGAAAGAGCTCTCAGCTTTTGTTGACGCAAACCCTGCTCCTACAACGGCTTTCGTACCATCTTTGATGAATGGCGGTGCGGTTGCTCCTACTTACAGTTTTAACATGGATGTTGAACCACAGCCTGAACCTGAAAAACCAGCTGATGACACTCACAAAACAGGTGTCCCTACTGGTGATACTACAAATGTCGGCGCATTAGCCAGCACATTTGGCGTTACCGGTCTTGCGGCAGCCGTATTGTTCCTACTGAAACGTAAAGCTGCTTAATTAAACGAATTATAAAAAGATGCCGAGATTTCGACATCTTTTTATATTATCTGCGAATACAGTCGCGTGGATTCTTATCTGTACGAAAACCTTTGAAGATCGGCTGCCGTAAAGAACCTGATTCAGTTTTCATCATGAATTTAACCACAGCGACAGCCTTTGGCTCCAGCCAAACTGCATTTTCATGATGGGGAGGAAGCTTTGCCAGGGGACACTCCTTCAGGATAGAGATTTGCTGATCTTCGAGGAAATGTAAATTTCTGACTCCCATTGTGACATGACCGCAGTATTGCAGTTCACCCTGTTCATATTGGGAAAGTACCAGTGATATGATCGAATCATGCTTGGGAATATAACCACATATGACGTAATCATCATCCATTAGATTTTTGACCTTTACCCATTTTTTTGTGCGGGAGTCTGGTATATAAGTACTGCTTTTTTGTTTGGCAACGATCCCTTCTAAATTTTTCTCCACTGTCATCTGATAAAGAGCGGTTCCATAACGCTCAATCGTTCGTGAAACCGAGAATCGCTCGTACTCGGATCGTACCGTTTGATTCAGTATCTTTTTACGTTTTGTGAGCGGCTGATCCATAATCCAATTATCTTTGGCATACAGAATATCAAATGCGGTAAAATGAGCGGGATGAGAATTTGAAGCTAGCTTTGCACGAAAGGGATTTTTTTGATGTGCACGCTGCTGAAGGGCAAAAAAATCAATTGCTCCTTGTTCATATACAATTAGTTCTCCGTCCAATAAACAGGGTGTTTTCACATATTTATAGAGATCATGAAACTCGGGAAAAACCTCCGTAATATTTACATTTCGCTTATTGTAGATTTCGGCTCGGTCATTTTCCAAATACATCAGACAACGCAGACCATCCAACTTGAGTTCAAAGAGATAATCATCGCTGTCAAACGGTTCAGCAGTTTCACCGATCAGCATCGGTCGAATGGTGCGTTCAACAAAGCTGTTCATGCCTGCGGACGACGTTTACCGGCCGGTTTTTTCGTCATCGCTACACTTTGTTTCAAAGCCTCCATGAGATCAACGACAGTATCTCGTTCATCCGCTTTAGGTTCACTGATTTCCTTTCCGGTAATTTTCGCTTCAATTGCCTGACGCAGCCGTTTTTGATATTCGTCTTCAAATTCTTCTGGATGGAATGGAGAGGTCATCGAATCGATCAATGCTTTCGCCATGTTCATTTCACTTTTGGTAAGTTTCTGCTTGTTTACAACCTTAGGAACTGATTCAATTTCATCCTCATAGAAAAGCGTCTTAAATAGGATGCCTTCTTCTTTGGGACAGAGCGCCAACAGCTGCTCCTTTGTACCCATCACGGTTTTTGCGATGGCAACAACTTTCTGGTTGAGCATCGCCTGATGAAGTAATTCAAAAGCTTTTTCACCGCCTTTTTCCGGTACCGCGTAAAAGTTTTTCTCATAATAGATATCACTGATATCGGCAAGCTTTGTGAACTGCAGGATGTGGATTGTCCGATCTGTTTCTGTTTTCAGTTGATCGAGCTCTTCATCACTCATAATGACATATTTATCCTTTTCATATTGATATCCTTTTACGATATCGGACGTTTTGATTTCTTTTTTACAGTTGGGACAGAATTTTTTATAACGTACCCGTTCCTTGGTTTCCTTGCAGAGCTGGTTGAAGCTGATATCGATATCTCTGGTTGTTTTATACAGCTGAACCGGGATATGAACCAGTCCGAACGATATTGCACCCTTATGTCTTGCTGGCATAGAATCACCTCAGCATTAGTATGCACGTGTTTGTGATGTCTATGTGGAAGAAAAGCAAACGATCGCTTGATAAAAAAGGAATGCTTATGAATCATACAAATGCATGAAAATGTAGTATAATACAAGGCATAAGACAGGAGGACTGTTTATGAAGATCGCTTGTATCGAAATGAATGTAAAAGCGGGGAAGTGTGAAGAAAACTTTACGTTTATGAAGGAACAGATTGAGGCGGCAAAGCGTGAAAATGCTGATTTGATTGTGTTTCCGCAAAATGCAGTGAGCGGCTATTTGCTGGGAGATAAATGGCTTGATGATGATTGGTGTCAATATGTTGACAGCTTTAATGAAAAGATTACTAAGCTGGCAGATTCAATTGCGATCGTATGGGGCAATATTCGTTATCGTCACCGTATGCGGTTTAACAGTGCTTTTTTTGCGTATCAGGGTAAAACGTATATGCGGGTGAAACGCAATCAGGATCATTTCTTTTTTCAGGATTCACGCTATTTTAAAGAGAGCGATATCAATGCGGCAATTGAGTATCAGGATTTGACCCTGGCGTTGAATTTCGGCTATGAACAACAGATTGCCGATTTGAATATCAATATTGATTGTTCTCCTTGGATATATGATAAGCCGCACGTGATTAAAGGCAGTACGGTTTATGTAAATGCCATGGGTATTCAGAATATAGGTAAAAATATAAGCGTTTTTGACGGTTCCTGCGTGGTTACGCAAAATCATCAGGTCTTAGTGCGAAGCAAAGCTTTTCAAACGGGGATCGTTTGGAGTAATGTTCATGAATGCTTTGAAAACCCTTCGCTGCTGGATGCTTTATTGTTTGGTGTGAAAGAATTTGATGCACAGCTATTAGGCGGAAACATGCCATGGATCGTTGGCTTATCCGGAGGGCTGGACAGCAGTGTTACAGCCGCTGTTTTAACCATGGCACTAGGTAAAGAACGGGTGATCGGTTATAATATGGCCACTCGCTATAACAGTGATAAGACGGTTTCCAATGCTTCTGGCTTAGCTGAAAAGCTTGGCATCGCGATACATGAAGGCAGCATTGAATTGCTGATGGAAAGCTCTGTGAATACGGTAAAAGAATATGGATATGATGAAGAATCGTGGAATTCATTGGTGAAAGAGAACATGCAGGCACGGCTGCGGGGACATCTATTATCCACCTTTGCATCGATTCATAATGGTGTCGTTGTGAACAATGGCAATAAGGTAGAGGCAGCACTGGGATACTGCACGCTTTATGGAGATGCAATCGGTGCGCTTTGTGTGATCGGCGATGTCAGCAAGGTACAGCTGTTTGATATCGCAAAAGAAATCAATCATCGGCTGAATGTTGAAGCGATTCCGCAGCGCTTGCTTCCGGTTGTACACAGTGATGGCATTACCTGGGAAATGCCGCCAAGTGCGGAATTGAAGCAGGATCAGTTGGATCCGATGAAATGGTTCTATCATGATTATATAATTGAACATCTGCACAGCGATTTGACGATCACAGCATGGATGCGGATGTATCTTGATAAAACAGCTTTTGATACCCCGGCTGGACGCTGGCTGCGTTATTATGGATTGGATGATCCGCAGGCATTTATTGATGATTTAGATTGGCTGGTTCAAACCATGACACGCAATGGCTTCAAACGAATACAGTTCCCGCCTATTTTGTGTATTTCAGCAAATCCCTATGGCAATGCCTATATAGAAACGCAATCTCAATTCGATGAAGCGGAGTATCAGAAATTGCGCGATGCAATTTTAAAGCAGCCAATTCAGTGATTTAATACGCATGGAAACGTCTGATGGATCACATCTAAATAAAAGACCAGATAAATGAAATGCACCTCTTTGTTGGATCATCTCAAAGGAGGTGCATTTTTAAATCAAAGCTAACGATAGAATGTTTTATCTAAAGGATAGTAGCTTTTATTCAGCGGCAGCCAAATCAAACGCGGATAGAGGTAGTGCACTTGGATCGGTCCATCCTGATAGTGTTTAAATAAGGTATATAAATCTCTTAAGGATAAATCAGTTTTAAGGTAGTGCTGGTAATTGGCGATCGTCTTAAAACTGAGATGCTGTCCAATCGCTTGAAAAATTTGGAGGGTTGAACTGAATTTATGAAGATCATAATCCTTTAGTTTAATATGAAAGTCTTTTGCGATATTTGACAGATTCAAACGAATATAATGCTTGATGTGTAAATTCATATGGGAGTTAATCGACTGTATCTGACAGGTAATGGCAGTTTCATTTAGTTTCAGCTCATCAAATCTGGCTTTTTCCTGATTCAGACAGGTCATCGGCATAGCGGTGCGGCGATCCAGGATGCGAACCTGAAACTGCTTATTTCCATCATCCTGCAGGATATACATATCTGGGAGCTCCTTTGCCAGAATCAAAATCTGCTTTGGGTTTACAGCATTTACAGCGGTGATATTCATAATTAACATGCAAATTATTAACAGTATTTTTTTCATAGATGCCCCCTTATAAAGCTAGTATGATTGATAATTCAAAAGCTATGCAGGTCGCTATGAAGATTCTGGCTTAAATGTATTGATTTGTTCAAAAATAGAATGTATAATTACCTTTATGAACAAAAGGGTGATATTTTGAAAAAAATAATAATCGGTTTGCTGGCAGCGTGTGCTTGTTTACTTACCATTATGCAGAAGCAGGAAGCCAATACCATTATCGTATATTCCAGCATGGAGCAGTTTCGAAACGATGAGCTTCAGAAGCAGCTGAATCAGAAATTTCCCGACTTGCATGTTTTTGTCATGTATATGCCTACGGCTAAAGCAGCTGCGCGTATTCATGTAGAACAGGAAAATACCGATGCAGACATCGTTGTGAATTTGGAGACAGCATATTTAGAAATGATTAAAGATCAGCTTGCGCCAAGTTCACAATTCTCAAAGCTGGATTACCTTGCGGATGCAAAATCTCCAGATGACCGCTATGTAATATGGGATCGGCAGGCGGGAAGTATCATTGTGAATAAAGATGTCATAAAAAAACATCATCTTGATATACCGAAAACATATGATGATTTATTAAAACCTGAATACAAGGGTTTAATTGCTATGCCTGATCCGAAATCAAGCGGCACCGGGTATTTCTTTTATAAGAATCTTGTAAATAAATTAGGTGAAAAAGCTGCTTTGAATTATATTGATCGGCTGGCTGTGAATGTGAAACAATTCAGCGAATCGGGATCTGGGCCGGTCAAACTGTTGATTCAAGGTGAAGTAGCGATCGGGCTCGGCTTGACTTTTCAGGGAGTAAACGAAAGTAACAACGGAAATCATTTTGAAATACTGCGTCCGGAATTCGGTTCTCCTTATTCCTTGACCGGAGCCGGAATTATAAAAGGTCGAGAACATAATAAGGATATTCAGCGAGTATATTCTTTTATTATCAATGATTTTCTGGTTTATGATAAAGAATATTTCAGTCCTGAACCAATTTTAAAGCAACAGGTGAATCGGATTCCGCATTATCCTAAAGATATTCAGTATGCAGATATGAACGGGATTGAGGATTTAAAAGAAAAAGAAAGGCTGTTATCATTATGGAAATATTAAATTCGAATCTAAAGCTAATCGTGAAAGATCTTTATAAAAATTTTGACGGCAAAGATGTGTTGAATCATATATCATTCGATGTAAAACCGGGTGAATTTCTGTCGGTGCTGGGACCTAGCGGCTGTGGGAAAACAACCCTCCTGCGCATTCTCATTGGATTGGAGAAGCAAAACAGCGGGGAAATTATTCTGGAGGGAAAGGAAATTTCTAATCTGTCACCGGAGAAACGAGGCATGGGAATTGTATTTCAAAATTATGCGTTATTTCCTAATATGACGGTGCTTGGCAATGTTGAGTACGCATTAAAGCTACATCAAGAAACGGCGGGTGACGCACGTGAAATTGCGAAAAGAACGCTGGATTTGATCGGTATGTCTGATCAGTTGGATAAAAAACCAAAACAGCTTTCCGGAGGGCAGCAGCAGCGTGTGGCGATTGCCAGAACATTGGCATTGAATCCCAATATTATTCTGCTTGATGAACCGATTTCCGCACTGGATGTATCGATGCGGGAAGTTATGAAAAGAGAGCTGAAGGATATCCAAAAGAAATTTCAGGCTACGATGATTTTTATTACCCACGAACAGGAAGAAGCATTTTACTTGTCGGATCGCATCATGATCATGAGTGAAGGAAATATCGAACAGCTGGATACGCCGCGTAATATTTATGATCATCCGGCAAATGATTATGTAAGAGATTTTGTCGTAGCGCATCTGGATCAAAAGTATGAATCATTATTAAAATGCACAGGAAGAATCGATCATGAAAAGTAAACGTTTCTCAACCCTGAAAATTCTAGTTGGATTGTTTTTATGTGTCAGCGTGCTCTTTCCTCTGATTTTATTGATTACGCATATTCAGCCAGAGGACTTTGCCAAGGTTGCCTCATCCGCTCAGTTTTGGCCGATGATCGGCAATTCGCTGCTTGCGACAACGATTTCCATGTTAATATCGGTCACGCTTGCATTGGGGCTGGCGTGGTGTGTGAACCGCAGCAGAATCCGTTATAAATCTGTATTCAGCGTATTGTTTACCTTGCCAATGCTGATTCCCAGCATTTCGCATGGAATGGGTTTGGTTTTGCTATTTGGTGACAATGGGATCTTGACGAATCTATTAGGAATCAATATTCATCTGTATGGATTAGTGGGGATTGTCATTGGATCGGTGCTGTACAGCTTTCCCGTTGCCTTTTTAATGCTGACTGATATTTTTCGATATGAAGATTATACGGTATATGAAGCGGCTCAGGTGTTAGGTCTCAGCAAATGGCAGCAATTTGTTACCATTACTCTGCCTAATTTAAAAGCACCGCTCATTTCGATTATTTTTGCGACATTTACCTTAATCTTCACGGATTACGGAGTTCCGCTGATTGTCGGCGGCAAGATGATGACAATTCCCGTCTATATGTACCGGGAAGTCATTGGACTGCTCGATTTTTCAAAGGGAGCTATTCTCGGTCTTCTGTTGCTGATTCCTGCCGTGATTGCCTTTGTGATTGATTTAAGGAGTGAAGATAACGGAAATGTCAGCACGGTTACCAAGCCTTATCAGATTGGACCCAATAAGCGTAGGGATGGTTTGGCATATTTGCTGTGCATCGGAACCGTTGTGCTTGTTTCGCTGCCCCTGATAGCCTTTGCTTATCTGAGCTTTGTTAGGCAGTATCCAATTGATATGAGTCTATCTCTGCACAACATTAAAAAAGCATTTACCCTGGGAGTTGATATGTATTTGGTAAATTCCCTGGCCATCGCTTTGGCAACCTCAGTTTTAGGTACTGCTGTATCCTATTTTACCGCTTTTCTTACCGCTAGATCACATCGTACCTTTTCTAATATGACGCTGCATTTGATTTCAATGGTGTCACTCGCAGTACCGGGAATTGTACTTGGTCTATCTTATGTTTTATTCTTTAAGGGTACCTTCATATATGGAACTATTATGATTTTGATTCTTGTTAATATTATACATTTTTTTGCATCTCCTTATCTTTTGGCGTATAATTCATTATGCAAATTCAATGAAAATCTGGAGGATGTATCAACGACCCTGGGTATCAGCCGAATCAGAATGCTTTTGGATGTGTATCTGCCATGTACCCAAGCAACCATTGTAGAAATGTTCAGTTATTTCTTTGTCAACTGCATGGTGACAATTTCGGCGGTATCATTCCTTGCCAATTTCAAAAATATGCCGTTAGCCTTGCTGATCCCGCAGTTTGATTCTCAATCGCTGATTGAGGCAACAGCCTTTATCTCAATTTTGATCTTGCTCGTAAACGGTTTATTAAAAATATCGGTATTCTTTATCAAGCGACAGCTGCAGAAACAGGAGGCTTAATATGAATCTTACTTATAATCAATTTGAAATCTTAGTTACCATTGAATGTGAACAGGATAAAAAGCACACACAGCGAACCTTGGCAGCACGGCTCGATATGTCATTAGGCTTAGTTAATAAAACGTTGGAAGAGCTCAAGGAACAGGAGCTTATCCTTGCACGCACCGGTTCTCGTTACGAGGTTACGTTAAAGGGATACAACTGGCTGGAGCCCTATAAAGTAAAAAAGGCAATCTTTATTGCGGCTGGTTTTGGATCGCGTTTGGTTCCGATTACTTTAAATACACCTAAGCCCTTAATTTTAGTACATGGAAAACGAATTATTGAAACGCTGTTAGATGCTGTAGTGGATGCGGGCATAAAGGATATCACCATTGTTCGCGGATATTTAGGGGAGCAGTTTGATGTCCTTTTGAAGAAGTACCCAACCATTAAATTTGTAGAGAATCCCTTATATAATGAATCCAACAATATCAGTTCAATGATGATGGTACGTGAGAATTTATCGAACAGCTATGTATTCGAAAGTGATTTAATGCTTTATAATCCGAAGCTGATACGGAAATATGAATATACTTCGAATTATTTAGGAATGAAAGTAGATATGACAGATGATTGGTGTTTCTTTACAAAACGCGGTTATATTTCTAAATTAGGAGTGGGCGGAAAAAACTGTCATCATATGTTTGGTATCAGTTACTGGAATAAGGAAGATGGAGAAAAAATGGCTGATGATATCAAGGCTTCTTTCGAAATGCCTGGAGGAAAAGAAAAATACTGGGATGAAGTAGCGCTGCGTGATTTTATCAGTCATTATAAAATCATGGTTAAGCCTTGTCATAAAGAGGATATTATAGAAATTGATACTTTTAATGAATTAAAAGCAATCGATCCGATTTATGCCGTATAAAAAGATTCATGCTATTACACGCATGAATCTTTTTTTTACTTATACGACACCTTGTTCCATCATGGCTTGTGCAACCTTTAGGAAACCGGCAATATTGGCGCCGGCAACATAATTTTCAGCCATGCCGTATTGCTTGGCTGTATCATGAACATTGTGATAAATGCGTTCCATGATATCCTTCAGGCGCTGATCTACTTCTTCATTCGTCCAGCTAAGGCGCAGTGAATTCTGACTCATTTCCAAGCCGGAACATGCTACCCCACCGGCATTGCTTGCTTTACCGGGTGCGTATAAGATACCCTGTTTTTGAAAGCAAGCGATTGCCTCTGGGGTACAAGGCATATTAGCGCCCTCCGCTACTGCGATCACGCCATTTTTTAAAAGCGCTTGCGCTGCGGACGCATCCAACTCATTCTGGGTTGCACATGGCAGGGCAATATCGCAAGGTAAACTCCAAATTCCCTTAGCTCCCTCCGTATATTCAGCATGATCATGATCGTTTAGATAATCCTTGATTCTTCCGCGTTTTATCTCCTTGATATCCTTGACCGCTTTCAGATCGATGCCATTAGGATCATGAATAAATCCTCTGGAATCTGACATTGCGATTACTTTTGCGCCTAGCTGTGTTGCTTTTTCTGCCGCATAGATAGCCACATTGCCGGATCCGGATATAACCACCTGCTTATTCTCAAAGCTGCTGTTGTGATCTTTCAGCATCGCATCCGTGAAATAGCACAAACCATAGCCGGTTGCTTCTTTGCGGGTTAGTGAACCGCCCCATGTGAGACCTTTTCCAGTCATCGTTCCGGTGAATTCATTGGCAAGGCGCTTATATTGACCGTACAGATAGCCGACTTCACGGGCCCCAACGCCGATATCCCCAGCCGGAACATCTACGTTTGGACCGATATGCCGGTATAATTCAGTCATGAAACTTTGGCAGAAACGCATTACTTCATGTTCGCTTTTTCCTTTTGGATCGAAATCGCTTCCGCCTTTTCCGCCGCCCATCGGCAGACCGGTCAGTGAATTTTTAAAAATTTGTTCAAAGCCTAAGAATTTGATAATGCTTAAATTGACCGAAGGATGAAACCGCAAACCACCTTTGTAAGGACCGATGGCTGAGTTGTATTGTACACGGAAGCCGCGGTTTACTTTCACTTCTCCTTGATCGTTTACCCAGGGAACGCGAAACATAATTTGCCGTTCCGGCTCAATCAACCGTTCCAGAATTCCGGCATCCTGATACTCAGGATGTTTTTCGATGACTTTCTCAAGTGAATCCAATACTTCATCTGCGGCTTGGATAAATTCTTTATCGGCGCCGTTGCGCTTCACGAGCTCATCTTTGATCTTTTCAATATATGTCATATGATTCCCTCCTATTTTCTTATTTTTATTATAAACGATTCCCGATTATATGAAACTATTTTTTTTATGACTTGCATTCCAACATGTTGGTAATGGGCTTGATGTAAGATGTTATCACCAAGCGAGGTTGTCCAGATCAAGACATTAAACGGATCGATATCCAATCAGGAACGTGACCTGTAAAACGGTAGAAATTCATCATAAGACATGTCAAAAACGATGAAAGAGTTGGAGGGTATGTAATGATTACGCTACAAGAAATCAAACTGTGGATACAAAGTTATTTGGATAATGTATATGTGAGCATTGGGGAGGTAACTGAGGGAAGTGATCGTCAGGCAGCAATCCGGACAGTAAAGGGAGCGATTGCCCCAGCGTCAATTGGGAAAAGCAGTTCTTATTGTAACCTGAGCATTGCTGTACAGTATGCTCAGACAGGTGAAGATGATGCCGAAAACGTTGCTTGGCAGATTTATGATCTTCTGAATCAGGCTTCCAGTATCGGTGCACATGCGATCAATCATATCCAAATGGCATATGAATATCCGCTGTGGATAAGAAAAACAAGTGAGGGTGCAACTGTATTTGAGGCAGCGGCATTAATCAATTATCAAAATGAAGAAGGAGAATGATTATGAACGGAGTATTTCCTGTATACAACATGACTTTTAAAATTGGTTCTAAAGGGCTGACATCAGCTGAGGCGGATATGGTCAGTGTAAAGGATATGGAATCCTTTTCGATAGCAATGGAAAATGGAACAGAAAACTGGACGCCATTAGACGGATCCGGCTGGGCACGTTCTTTAATGACGGCTAAGAAAATGACAATTTCATTGAAAGGAAAACGCTGCATTGGTGATGCTGGAAATGATTATGTAGCTGCGGCCGCCTATAAAGATGCGGCTGACTGTGCAACTAAAGTTATTGTTGATTTTCCGGATGGGGCCACATTGGCATTTGACTGTGTTTTAGATGTAAAAACGATCGGCGGAGACAGTACTAATATTACGCCGTTAGAATTTGACATGATTGCCAATGGAAGACCGGTATACACGCCGGCGGCTGAAAAAGCGTAAGGATCAAATAAAGATGGCACGCAAATATGATCTTGTCGAACGTTTAAAGACAGCTAATGAAAGACCCTTCTTAGTCCTGGATGAAGAACATGTATATACCATTAACACCAGTAAAAATAACGTTATAGCTATGATGGCAATGATGGATGAATATGAACGGAATAGCGAAGGGAATCCCAATCACAGCCAGCTGGAAATGATGGACAAGATGATTACAATGGCTCTGGGTAAAGCAGGTGCGGAGTATATTGCCAGCAGAGAAGACTGGACGTTTGATGCACTTCAGGATGTTGTCAAATCAATTTCTGCTGCAATTGCCAATATCAGTATTGAAGAAGTAGAAAAGCGCAGCAACCAAGCAGGCAAAAAAAAATAGCCGAGGACTGGTACGATCTGTTTGATGATTGGGATTTAATTGAGGCTTCTTTTGCAATGCAATATCCGGGAAAGAACCTCTATGATGAATCTATGGACTGGGTACAGTTTTCAGCGCTGCTCGCCGGCATTATGCCGGAAACTCCATTGGGTCAGATTGTGAGTATCCGAAGTGAAGAAGATCCCCGCGTATTGAAAAGCTTCACAGCAGAACAGCATCAGATCCGAAATAATTGGAGAGAAAAGAAACGGCAGGAACAGCTGGACAAACTCACTTCAACCGATATGGAAAAACAGATCGTTGATCTGCAGAATATGATGGCGCATGCTTTCCGATAGCTCGGTATCATCAAAAGGCACCGAAGGGTGCCTTTTTGCGTAAAGGAGGTTACATATATGGCAGAAACAATTAGGGTGCAGCTGCAACCGGATATAGATACACTCAGTGCACAACTGAGAAACAGTATATTGCAGGCTTTTAATTCGCTTAACAGCAGTTTGAGCCAAACCGGCGTAGTTATGATCACAACGCTCGACTCGTTTAAGAATCGTGCAATATCAGCATTAAAAGCGATGGCTAAAATTATTAGCAGTATTCAAATGCCGCAGTTTTCACCATCAGGAACTAGTAGTTCCACCACTGCTGGAGGCAGTATGGAAGGAGGAAATGGCCCGCCAAAATTAGATTCCCTGATAACATCCTTCAAATCACTGAGAAGTGCTTTTAACGATTTTAAGAATGGCTTCAAAGCTTTTGATGAATTAAAAACTAAATTACTGGAGTTGCCAGGAAATATTGATTTCCTTACTAGCAAGATCAATTCTATACCGATTTCCTTTGAAACTCTGAAATCGACATTCGGCGGAATATCCGGGAAGTTCTCTGACTTAAAAGGTTCACTAAGCAGTTTGAAAGAAGGATTCAGCGGGATTGGTCTCAGTGTATCTTCCTTTACATCCTCACTGGTGGGATCGCTGAAGGGTCTGTTTGAAGTAGTCAAGGCAAATCCGTTAGGAGCTTTATTGACAGTGCTGCAGTTATTGATTCCGGTTTTTATTGATCTTTACAATAATAATGAAGGATTCCGTAATCTGATTGACAGTATTATCGGGACAATCGCAGATACGGTTGTGCCGATTATCGAAACAGTATCATCCTTTCTCCAGGATTTCTGGGATAACTGTCTTGCAGTTCTCATTGATGTATTAATGAATCTATGGGAAACGGTTTTGCTGCCATTGGGAATCTGGCTGGGAGAAGTGCTCATGGGAGCATTGAATATTGTATCTGGCATCCTTATGGATCTGTTCAATAACATTTTAGTTCCGTTTGCAAATTTTTTGTCCGAAGTATTTACGACAGTGATTAAAACGGTTATGGATGTTTGGTCAAACTGGCAACCAGCCATTCAAATGATTTGGGAATTACTGCAGGCAATCTGGAACAATGTACTGCAGCCAATTGCATCATGGCTAATGGATGTTCTGTGCAGCGCGTTTCACATGGTTGAAAATGTTGTCAGTACAGTGATTGATGTGATTATTAATGTATTCACGACCTTCTTTGATGTCGTATCTGGTGTTTGGGATGCATTGATGGAAATCATTTCAGGTGTGATCAATTTTCTAAGTGATGTATTTATGGCCGCTTGGAATACTGTATTCTCAGCAGTTGGAACAGTCATTGGCGGAATGGGGAAAACTGTAAGTGATGTCTTTGAATCACTGAAAAAGATATTTAACGGTATTATCGATTTCATCACCGGCGTATTCAGCAGTGACTGGGGAAAAGCCTGGGATGGCATCAGGAGTATTTTTTCTGGTATCTTTGACGGAGCTGCTGCGATCCTAAAGGGGCCGATCAATATTGTCATCGGTATGATCAACAGTGCGATCAAAGCCCTGAATAAGATTTCAATAGATATTCCTGACTGGCTAGGTGGTGGTCATATCGGATTTGATATACCAAGAATCAAGCCTTTGGCAACAGGTGGTATCATTGATCAACCAACTTTGGCAATCGTAGGTGAAGCAGGTCGTGAAGCTGTCATGCCGTTGGAACATAACACGGGTTGGATTACACAGCTTGCTTCTGATCTGAATGTCAGAATGGGTAGCCATAACAATGATCGAATGGAAAAACTACTGAGTCAACTTATCTTGGAAGTACGCGGTCTTGATTTGAATATTGACGGTAAAAAGGCCGGTAAACTGATTTCAAGTGCTCGAAAAGAACTGTCCATGATACGATAGGAGGATATCTATGAAATTAACATATACACTTAAAATAAATAATAAAGTTATAAAGAATATCACGAAGTATTCAGCCATATTGAATGAACTTACCGGTAATGAACAGCGAAATGCGTGCGGTGGTCTCATTCGTTACCGCATAGCCCGCATTCCATCACTTTCAGTGGAGACTGGAATTCTGGAACCCGAAGAAATGAAAGAACTGCTGCAGTTATTAGCACTGCCGAAAGTAATGATCGAATGGTATGATCCTGAATCTGGAACATATCGTTTTGGTGAATTTTATGCGGGCGATCATGAGCCGGAGATATACAGCATGGATCCCCTGCGTTATGCACCCCTGAAAATTGATTTTCAGGCGCTTGGAGGTATTTGAATATGCAGATTATGAGTGAAGCATTTCAGCGAGCAATTAGTGCGGATACTCTGCAAACCAGAGCCTATTTGGATTTTGAAGATTTTCGGGTCCAAGACGACGGTGCGCTAACCAGTATTGTGATTCATGATGAATGCTATGATGGGGAGACAGATACAATTTTCGGAACCTTTATTGGAAGGTATGGAGAAGCAGATATTATTAGTCAGCAGAATCAGATATTTGAAGACAAAGCATTTACTCCCTATTTTGGAGTAGTTTTGGATCAAGGAGAGATAAGTTATCTCTCCTATGGCCGAATGCATGTCTACGAATGCACGCGCAAGGAAGATTCAGGTAAAACAACCTTAAAATTCATTGATGACAGACTGCTGTTCAATCGTATTTTTAATTTTGAAAATCTTACTTATCCCATGACTTGGCGACAGCTGTTAAATGAAGCCGCAAAGCAAGCAGGGATACAGTGCAGCGACCAACAGTTTCTGAACGACCGAGAAGTGATAGCTGAACCAGTATTCTTCGGTTTGGATGCAACCTGTGCTGATGTTGTGAAAGCGATTGCTCAGGCTAGCGGTACCTTTGCGAAAATTACTAGGACCAATCAGTTAGAGCTACGCAAACCTTTGGAGGAATCAACTGTCGTATTGCCGCAAAATTACTATACGTTGGAAACCTTTTCAAACTATGGTCCGATTAATTCTTTAGTGCTAGGGCGTGATCCGCAGAATGATAATGTATATTTGAAAGATGATGAAGCAATCAAAAGAGATGGTCTTCATGAATTGCGCATTGTCAACAACCCTTTATTGGATGATCGAAGAGAAGCTTTGATTTCTTCTTTGTATACTGCGCTGAAAGACTTTTCCTATTCTGGATTAACGTGTATGATGCAAGGATTCCCGGCATTTGACTGCGGTGACGCGATTACGATAAAGAGCCCTGATGATACTTCTAAACAATCTTATGTGTGGAATCATACGCTGTCATTTCAGGGTTCCTTGCTTTCGCAGATTGATGCTCCAACTTTGACTGCAGCTGAAATAGCTTATGAAGGGGCAACTTCCATTGAAAAAAAGGTTTTAGAAACTGAACTGAAAGTGGATAAGGTAAAAGGGGAAATTACATCAAAAGTTGAGGAAACTGAACAAAAAATAGAAATTGTTGACGGAAAGTCAGAAGAATATTTTAAAAGCCTTTCCAACAGTATGTCGCAGACAATGGATTCCTTGAATATAACGGTATCACAAGTTGAAAAAAATGAAGAAGAGGTCAAATCTCAGCTGAACAGTTTTACCTTATCCTTAGATGGATTAAAAAATCAATTTTCAATGACTGGCGGAAATAATATCATTGAAGATTCGATGGGGATTTTTGGTACAACTTTTCAGGAAAACCAATCTATTTGGAAAGGTACTTATGCGGTTGACCATTCGACAGAAGCTAAAAAGCAGAATATTTATGGCTATGCGCTGATGCTGATGAATGATACTTTGGAGCAGCAAATTCAAGTTCCAAATGGTGTTTATACATTTTCTTTCGGATATCAGAAGCATAAAGAATTAGCTAAAGTAAGCCTAGTTATCGACAACGAGGTAATACCACTGATGAATGATCGCTATACGAAAGTTGAAAAAACAATTCAAGTTACAGCGAATGAAATATCTTTGAAATTTGTGTCTGATATCGATCACTCCTGTACAATTTTTAATCTCATGGGTAATCAGGGAGAAGTAGCTTCTGTATATTGTTTGGCTCCCGGCGAAAGCTGGAATGATTACGTGAAAATTGGCCGCGGAATTGAAATCGGCTCGGATAGTTCTGATGTAACATTTCAGGCAAATGCTGATACAATCGGATTTAAAAATAAGAGTGGTGAATATATTGCCGTATTTACGGACACCGGTGCAAATATGAAGGAAATCAGCATTGCAAATCGGACACAGTTATCGGGAATACTCGTTCAAAATATTAATAATCAAACAGTTTTTAACTATATAGGGGTGAAATAATGGCAATTAGTTATCAGGACTTATACGTAGGCTCACCATCTGGTGACTGGTATTTACGGTTATATTATGATTCGATATCACAGTCGGTAGCAAATAATCAATCAATTCTTAATTTTCATTTAACCCTCAGGGGAACGAATCCTTATGGATGGGTAGAGTTTGATCGACGGGATGCTTGGATTGGAGGCAATCACTTTAGCATAAATTTCCATCAAGATCCAGTTGAACATACCTTAGGTAGTGCTGTCTATACTGTAAATCATGCGGCAAATGGAACAGCTGCATTCCGTGTAGAATTTGGTATTTCCACTTCTTATATGTTGAATGGTTCCGCAACGATGAATCTTACTCTACCACCAATTCCCCGTGCTTCTGATTTGACATCATTTACAGATTTTAACGTTGAGGATATATTGAAAATCAATGTTACTAAAAAATACGGCGGTTTTAGAGACGATCTGCAAATTTATTGTGGGGACACGCTTATCAAAACCATCAGTAATTATCAAAATAATACTGTGATACAATTTACGGCAACAGAGAAGCAATTGGTTTTTAATTTGATGAAATCAGTAAACAGCACTGCCTTCACCGGTACTGTTACCACATACAATGGAACAACGAAAATCGGAAGCTCATCCAGATCAGCAATTGGTACTATTTATAATGCAGCCCCGCTTATCAGTGGATTTACCTGGAAGGCTCTAAATCACTTGGATCTCTGTAGTGATCAGACAATTATAAAAAATCATACAAAGATAGGAGTAATGCTTACTGCAGCAATTCCCCAAAAGGGGGCGATTCTTCATCACTATCAGATAACCTGCGGAAGTAAATCCGTATCCTGTACAGCAATCGACAAGGAAGTGCAGTTGGAAAATGTAGATGACTCTTTCATTCGTGTATATGCTGTAGATAGTCGAAGTAATGCAACTGAAATTTCATCTGCAGCCATATCTTTTTTAAATTATCAAAAGCCCTATATACAGGAAATAACGATGATTCGCAGTGAAGGCGGCATTGGTCATGATGTAACGCTTCATATTAAAGGTAGTATGTGGGCCGATAATTTCGGACTTGTGAATAATCAGTTAACGGCTGCGTACTTCTACAAGGAGCGAAATTCGAATACATGGATACAGGGAACAACGGCTTTAACGATTGATCAAAAAGATGAATTTACCTGTACCATGAAAATAAAAGGAGATTTAGGTGCAGATGGCTTCAGTAATAAAAATTTTGATATTCGCATGATCGTTACTGATAAGCTTGATTCTTTTGTAAAAGAAGAAATATTGTCACAGGGAAATCCACATTTGTCAATCCACGAAGATGGTGTAGCAATCGGTGGATTTTATGATGAACAAGTGGGAGGAAGTCTGCAGATTTATTCTTCTGCTTTACGTCGTATGATCAGCTCGGACTGGTTGATTTTTGATGATCCGCAGGCTTGATTGTGGAACATAATAGAGTGTATTCACTATCTTCTGCTAAAAGATATGTGAAGCAGTGGATCATGAATAATAATGGAGGTATAGACCATGACAATGAAATGTTTAAGCGGAATCCATCCTTGTCCTTATCGTATTGGTGATATTATTTTAACCGATATTGCTGAAAATCCTGCGGTTATGTATAAGGGAACAAAATGGGAAATGACGTGCGTTGGAAGAGTTCCGGTAGGTATGATGAGTACTGATTCAGACTTTAAGACAATAAATTCCATTGGCGGATCGAAAACGCAGAATTTAACAGTAAAGAATTTACCTAATGTGACTGGTCGATTAGAATTTCATAATGCGGGGGTTGCTACAAATCTATTTGGAGCTAGCGGGAGTTTCTCACCTGGTAATCGATGCAGTCGATATGGAAATCTTGCAGGAACTAACGCAGGCGCAATTTCAATTGGTATTGTAAATTTCAGTCTTGGCGGTGAAAATCTGGCTCATAATAATATGCAGCCTTATCAGGTCAAGTATTTTTGGATTAGAAAATCGTGATAATGCAAGGATATTTTACTTTCAGTGTGATATAGAAAATAATGGTTTCATTTAAAATAGTTTTGAAGAAGTTGTTAACTTTTTAATCATATTAAAATAGGAATAATAAAGTAGAGATTCACCATATATGAAAGTTTTACATTCTTGCTAGATTTTAGTGAAATATAAGTATTTTTAATTTTATAGTGCTGCTAGGAACTTTTGAATAAGTTAAATTATTAAGAATTCAGAAGATTTACTTAAAAAGGAGGATTTCTATATGATGTATATGATAAATGGAAAGGAAGCGTGCATGTATGCGATTGGTGATTTTGCTTCCTTCCCTGAAGGAATTGATCCAAATCAGAAATTTTCGGGTACTCACTGGCAGAGAATAAAGGGTCGTATGATCGTCGGAGTAGATGAGAATCAAGATGAATTCAATAGTGTTAATAAAATCGGAGGAAGCAAGGAGCTCCAGGAACATTCCCATGGTACACCGATTCCTAATTCGGGTGGTCCATATAGTTTCAAGGGATATAGCATAAACAGTAATTATGGCGGCTCAGAAAATACAACTTTTAAGACTTGGTGGGCTTTATGGATGACAAGTGTATCTGGAAAGGGTGATAGTGGTAATCTGCCTCCGTACATCACAAAATTTCTCTGGGAACGGGTTGCTTAAATGATTGCGGAGCAATCAATAAGATGATATGGAAGTCATAACTATTACAATCATAAACAGGGAGTTTGCATGTAAATATGCTATTGATGATGTGGTATCCATTACCAAAGATGATAATCCTAATGATAATAATTACAACACCTCCTGGATTCACCGTATGATTGTTTGCGGAGATGAAAAACAAGAAGTATTTGATCGGCTAGAAAAAATTGGAGGGAAAAGTATTGACTTTACAAATTTCAAAGAGGGAGATCGATATGTACCTTATGTGGTTATTACTGATATAAAGAATCAAATGTTTGGACTATAAGGGGGTGACAAGATGAAAGTAAAATTATTGAAAATGATGAATGTGAAGAGCATTGTGACATTGGTGTTGACACTTGTCTTTGCCTATCTTTCTATCATACAGGTAGTGCAGGAACAACAGTTCATGACAGTATTTACTGTGGTCATTTCATTTTATTATGGAACACAAAGTATAAAGCGAGCGAATGCATCAGATGAACAGTGATGTTTTGATTGCAGAGATTGTTGAAATCTATGCTTCTCCTACTTAAAACCGTCGTCAAGTGCAATGAAGCTATTGTACTTATTATCGATCAAATACTTGAGCCTGTAAGTAGAAACGTATAATAGTATTATCAAAAGCATGGCAATGGTTGAGAATAATGTGAAATCAGTATAACACAGATTTAATGAATTCATAGAAAAGGTGGAGTCATTCCGCCTTTTTACCATCCTATATCATATGTTAAGAATTTACGAAAATTCCTGCAATCGTTCATCGGTATTCGTGCTTTTTTTTAAACAGGTTTCGTTATGCTGATATTGGTGATAACAATGAAACTGACAGAATTAAAACCAAGGGAAAAAGCGCGAATCACACATCTTGATCTCAGTGAGGAATATCAGCGCCGGCTGCTTCATTTAGGAGTATACAAGGGGTCGGTAATACGTATGGAACGCCTTGCACCCTTAGGAGATCCATTGGAGTATTTTGTCTGCGGCAATCTCTTGATTCTACGCCGAAGTGATGCGCAGAATATTGAGATTACGCGGGAGGGGTAAGATATGAAGGAATATACGATTGCATTTGTTGGGAATCCCAATGTCGGTAAGAGTGCCTGGATTAATGCGTTGTCTCATGCGGATTTCAAGATCGGCAACTGGCCTGGAGTAACAATAGAACGTAAGGAAGCCACAGTGACATGGCAGGATGATTCCTATCACTTGATTGATCTTCCCGGTACATATAGTCTGGATGACATCACAAATGAAGAAATTATCACATCACAGTTTTTGAAGCAGGAAAAAGTGGATTGTATCGTTAATGTTGTAGATGCAACTAATCTTCAGCGAAATCTCTATCTGACGCTCCTTTTGCGGGAACTGCAGGTACCGATGATTCTTTTACTGAATTTTATGGATGAAGCTGATCGCTATCACATTCATATTGAAATACAGAAGCTGTCGCGGCGGCTGCAGATTCCGGTGATTGCGGCCAGTGCTTATGATGCTTCTAAATATGAACATGTTCAACAGGAGATTATCGATCAAAGCGGAAAAACGGTTTTCTATTATCCGCTTTTACCAGATGTTGATTATGAAAAATATGTAGCACTCTTTCATTACGTGGAACAACATATACCGCATTTTTTAAAGCTGGAGGATAAACAGATTTGTGACATGATCACGAAAATACGTGAGGGTGATCGTGAAACCGCCCTGCAGTTTCGTACATGGGGAATTGATGAAGAGAAGCTCAAGCAGAAGCTGGAACCATTCGGTGAAGCAGTAATGAAAGAAAAACGTTATGAGGTAATTCATTCTCTGATGAAATATGTAAAAGAAAATGAAGACCTGCGATTGGAAAAAACGCGGCGTATAGATAAACTGCTTCTGCATCGATTTTGGGGGTTGCCGCTGTTCTTTCTTTTATTTTCGTTGCTTTTGCTGTTTGTTTTTCATGGCAGTGCCCCATTGAATGACTTTATCGATTATACCGTTCATGAATATATCAGCAAGTATGTCTATTTACTGCTGAGCTGGGCACCGAAAGTGCTTCGAGAACTGGTTGTCAACGGTATCATCGCAGGCGTAGGCGGAGTTCTGGTATTTATTCCGCTGATGGCTTTCTTGTACCTCATGCTTGCGATCTTGGAGGAAAGCGGATATATGTCGCGGATTGCCTTTTTACTGGACCGGGCGATGCGTAATTTTCACCTCAGCGGTAAAAGCTTTGTTTCTTTACTAATTGGTTTTGGCTGTAACGTTCCGGCGGTTTATGCAACTCGTACGCTGGATAATGAACGGCAGAAAAAGCTGACCGCAGTTTTGATACCTTTTATGTCATGCGGTGCGAGGCTGCCGGTCTATGTGCTGTTTGCGGCCGCGTTTTTCAAACAGAAAGCGGGGTTGATGATTGTTACGGTATATGCGATCGGGATTCTTCTGGCCCTGCTTTTAGCAATGATTTTCAGTCGGTTTCAAACCTTTCAGGATCATGATCTATTTGTCCTGGAACTGCCGCCTTACCGCGTTCCAAAGTTAAAAACAGTTTTTCATAAGGTCAAGTTGGAGGTAAAGGGTTATATAAAAAAGGCCACGAATGTAGTCTTATGGGCGATGATTTTAATTTGGGTGATTTCATATTTTCCAAAAGGAAACATCGAAAGCAGTTATATTGCTTCGTTTGGGCGCAGTGCGAGCGTACTATATCAGCCGCTTGGATTTGGCACTCGATGGGAAACGGTGGCATCTTTACCAGGCAGTGTGATTGCTAAAGAGACCGTGGTTGGATTCTTGGATCAAGTGCTTTTGAAAACTAAAAGTGATGTAACCTATGAGTGGAATTTATGGGAAGATACTCGTACTCTGGCGGTAAAGCTGGGCAGCGCTGTGAAGGACAGTGCGGTCAATATGGTTACGATTGGCGGTTATGAAAAGCAAAGTGACTCGCTGGTCCACGCGATATCCGAACTGTGGACAGACCGCCTAGCGAAACTGCGTGCTTTCTGCTTTATGTTATATGTTTTGCTGAGTATCCCATGCGTCATGACGCTGAATGCAATCTATCGTGAATACGGACGAAAACTACTGCTGATTTCGATATCAACTATGCTGATCGTTCCTTATCTGACAGCCTTTTTCATCTTTCAAATTTTTTCTCTTATCCTGTAATCACATCAGAGAATTGCTCCATTATTTCTTTTACAAGCTCCTTAGCTTGCTGTTCGCATTGATCCTGATGATCAGGGTCACAACTGAAATGATTTTCCATAATGTGTATTACTTCATGAAAAAAGGTTTTTTGCTGCTGATAGATTGTAAAACGAGAATTGATGATGACATGATAATAAGCACCGTCGTAATAGCAAAAACCGCGTATCCGGGTGCTGAGCTGATCATTAAAATGAATCAGAATATCATGTTGTGCACAAAAATCCTCAAATCCTATTTCATCCATATACTACCTCTAATCTATGCCTCGTTCTTTGCGGATTCCGCGGATGATTGTCAGCACCATTTCCAAATCAGATGGTTCCAGATCTTTCGCAGAATCAAATAAAAGTGCTAGTGTTTCTTTCTCACAGATGTCCTGATACAAAGAAAGTAATTCTGGTTTATCCGACAGAAAATCAATATTATTTTGATGATCACCATATATCTTGGGCATACTCATCTTCTGCTGGATATCCTGCATGAGTTCATCATAGCTGATTTCGTATAAATCAGCGAGTTGTCGAATCGTTGATATTTCCATGCGGTGCATGCCCATTTCATATCGCTGCACCGTTTTTTTGGTTTTGCCTAAACGTTCGGCAACCTGGGCGAGAGAGTAACCCTTAGCCTTGCGAAGCTGCCGTAGCCGTTTACCCAAGTGTTCATAAATCTGTTTATCATATGTTGACATATTTATCCCTCACATCTTTTCCATTTTATTGTAACATTATGTATGTACGTATTCAAGACACAGTTAATAATTGTGTCTTGAATGGGTTGACATATTAGAACTGTCAGGAGTAAGATGTGATTGCCAGATAAGATATGGGAAGAAAATTCTGCGGGGGATTTTTCTTTCTCGACAATGTGTCTTATTTGGGAAACGCAGGGAGAGATGCAGAATGTTGAATGAACAAATTAAACGGCTTCGCTATCGACTATATCTTTATGGATCTTATCAACAAGAATACCAAAAAAAGCAGCGGGAACTACATGAGAAACCTAGTGTTGATCAGGAACAATACTTGCTATATTTAAGAGAATGCATTATGAATACACATATAGAAGAAGCTCTTATGCTTTTAGATGAACAGGAGCTTTCTTTGATTGAGCAACGCTTTATTCACAATTATACATTTGAGAAGATGTCAATGATTTATACGATGAAGGAAGGCATTCGCAGAGATAAATCGCAAATTTATGATGATGTAGAAAAAGCTTTGAAGCATCTGTTGACGATATTAGCTAAAATAGAACTTCCAACACGTTGGTCTTGAATAATGGCTATGATTTGGAAAAAGGAAGGTTAGGTTGTGGAACTATGAAAGAGCAGTTGAAACTGATGGGACTGGATGATTCACAAATTCATGGCGTTATGGCCTTGATTACACAGAAAATGATAACTAGGCATCGATTTAATCAAGTGAATGAAAGGCGTAAGAATGCAGAGCTTCGTGTCGTTTTTCTGAAAGAAAGAATTCAAGAACTGGAACGAGAAGCCGAACGGTACAGTATGCTGAAGCAGGAACTGCATATTTTGGAGAATGCTGTAAAGGTTCGCAAAGAACAGTCAGAACGAGAGCAGCAAAAGCTTATGTTGAATTTGATGAATCAGTGTATTCAGGATGAAATGTTGAAACAAAAAATTAAAACATGCATGTATGAGGAGGACAAATAATGATTCGGGGAATTGATGTATCACAGCATAACGGTGAATTGGATGTAGCGAAAATAAAGCAGAGTGGAGTTTCGTTTATCATCATTCGTACCAGTTATGGGATGTATTATGAAGACCAACAGTTTCGCAGGACTGTGGCTAAATGTGAAGTACAGAAGATGCCATATGGATTTTACCATTATAGCTATGCCCGGAATTTAAAAGAGGCAGAACAGGAAGTAGCAGGTATGCTTGCCAGCATTGCTGGAAAGCATCCATCATATCCAGTCTATATCGATATGGAGGACAGTGATTACTGGAAGAAAAATAATGGTAACCCATCCAATGAAGTATATCAGGAAATTTGTGAATATTTCTGTAAACGGGTAGAAGAGGCAGGCTATTATGCGGGAATATATGCAAATCTGGACTGGCTTAAAAACCGTCTGCGATCTCCCCGATTGGATCGTTTTGATAAGTGGGTGGCACAGTGGTCAGCCGCCTGTACTTATGATCTTCCCTATGGTATGTGGCAGTACAGCAGTAATGGCAAGGTCAACGGAAGTAGTCTCAGAACTGATATGAACTATGCGCTGATAGACTATCCTTCGCTGATCCATCCACTTCAAAAAGAAGAAACTTATTTAAAGATCGGTGATATGGTAAACGTTATCGTTAATCGATCCTATGATGGAGTCCCGTTGATAGAAGCTGTTCTGCATCATACCTATCCAGTGATTGAGATTGGGAATGACCGAGTAGTACTGGGTGGCGGGTTGAATACTGCTTTTCATATTCATGATATCTGCAAACAGGATACATCACCCACGCTGTCTAATCAAATCCGAGTAACAGATCGGGTAAGAGTTGTGGAGGGTGCCTTAGATATTGAAGGTAAAGCGCTGGCGTCCTTTGTCTATCAGCAGATTTATGAAGTAATGGAAATATCTGGTGATCGAGTAGTCATCGGTCAAAATGGAATGGTTACAGCTGCTGTACACATGCGTGATTTGCGGGTTTCCTAAGGAAACCCTTTTACTTTCTTACAAAAAATCCTTATAATAATAACAAGATAAAAAATGAGGAGAAAGATATGGCAAGAGTACATGATCAGAGTTTAGGCATTTTAGAAAATAAATATCTGTCACAGCTTCATAAACCGCTTGTTATTGTAATTGATATGGTTAAAGGCTTTGTCTATGAGGGAGCTCTGCATGATGCGGCGATTGCAGACATTGCCGCACCGATTCGTCAGCTGCTGGACAGCGGTGTCAGCCGGATTTTCTTTGCAGATTGTCACACGGATAGCGCAGTAGAATTTGCTAGTTATCCAAAGCATTGTGTTAAAGGTACTTCAGAAAGTGAGATTATTGAGGAATTGAAGCCGTATGCTGAAAGAATCCTTGAAAAAAACAGCACCAATGGTTTTATCAGTGATGGATGGCAGGATTTTCTAAAAGACTCGCTCTCTGACTATGAAGATATCATCGTGACCGGCTGCTGTACGGATATATGTGTTATGCAGTTTGCTTTATGTATGCGTACATGGTTAAACGATCAAAACCGCAGCGGACGTGTGATCATACCGGTGGATATGGTGGATACCTATCATATTGATGATATACATGATGTAAATGCATGCAACCTATTTGCTTTGAATAATATGAAAATGAACGGCATTGAGCTTTGTAAAACCGTAGAAAAGGGGTTATAAAGATGGAAGGGCTTGATTATAAATTTGATTTTCGGGATGAACGAAATTTATCACTGGTAATGGATTTCTATGAATTGACCATGAGCCAATGTTATTTCAACAGTGAAGCAAAGGACCGGGTTGCGGTTTTTGATTTGTTTTACCGCCGTAATCCGGACAACGGAGGTTTCTCGATCTTTGCAGGACTGGAGGAAGTGATCGGCTATATTCAAAATCTTCATTTCACAGATGATGATATTGCTTATCTGGACTCGCTTCATAAATTTTCACAACCCTTTTTAGGTTATTTAAGACATTTCATTTTTGCCGGTGATATCTATGCGATTCCTGAAGGAACTCCGGTTTTTCCATATGAGCCATTAGTTCGGGTAAAGGCAAATATCATTGAAGCACAGCTGATCGAAACTGCTTTGCTTTTGGCAATCAATCATCAGACACTGATCGCAACGAAAGCCAATCGCATTGTACGGGCGGCGAAAGGACGGGCTGTAATGGAATTTGGAGCCCGCCGCGCCCATAATTTTGATGCGGCGACATACGGTGCGCGAGCTGCATTTATCGGCGGAGTGACCGGTACCGCTACGACCTATGCCGGTGAAAAATTTGATATACCCGCCCTGGGAACAATGGCACATTCCTTTGTACAGTCATTCGACAGTGAATATGAAGCATTTAAATGCTATGCGGAAACCTATCCAAATAGCTGTACGGTGCTGTTAGATACTTACGATACATTAAAGAGCGGTCTGCCAAACGCGGTTCGTGTTGCTAAGGAGGTGCTGGAGCCTGCCGGTCATCGCTTAGCCGGTGTGCGCATTGACAGCGGTGATATTGCGTATCTGTCTAAAAAAATTCGCAAAGTGCTGGATGAAGCCGATATGCAGGACTGCGGAATTGTCGCGAGTAATTCGTTCGATGAATATATTATCAAAAGTCTGATTGAACAAGGTGCTCAGATCAATTCCTTTGGTGTAGGAGAAAATATGATTTGTTCCCGCTCAACGCCGGTCTTCGGCGGTGTCTATAAAATGAGCGCACTGTTCGACGGTGATCAGGTCATTCCAAAGATCAAGGTCAGTGAAAATGTTGAAAAGCTGACAAATCCAGGATTTAAAAACCTATATCGCATCTATGATAAAGAAAGCGGAAAAGCTTTAGCCGATCTGATGACATTAGCGGATGAGGTTCTAAATGAGGATGAGGATCTAACTATCTATCATCCGATGAATACCTGGAAGCATAAGACTTTGGAAAAAGGAACCTATGAAATACGTGATCTGTTGGTTCCGATAATTCTGAATGGTCAGTTGGTTTACGAGGCTCCAAAGCTCAGTGAAATTCGCGATTATGCAAAAGCACAATTGGATACCCTATGGGATGAGATATTCCGCTTTGAATATCCGCAGACGTATTATGTGGATCTCAGTAAAAAACTGTTGGATCTGAAGCTTCGTATGCTGGGAGATGTACGTACACATGAATAAACGAAAAATAAATGTAAAATTGCTATATCTGATCGTTCTCGTAATTTATATATTGACCCTGCTGTACAGCTTTGCTACCGGCTTTTTCGAACAGAATTGGAATCGCGTCGGGATGACCGTCGTGTCAGTGCTTTGTTTGCTTATTATTCCTGTGGTTTTCAAGATATTTCGCTGGAAACCGGTTTATGAGATTTATGTATTAGGAACCTGCTTCATGTATTTTGCCTCTTTGATCGGCAGTTGTCTGGGTGGCTATTCGGTTCGTTATTTTGACAAGGTTGTGCACCTGTGTTCGGGAATCTTCGCGACCCTGCTTGCGATCATGCTGTTTTCTATTCTTAAGAAAGTCCGGCAGGCTCAAAATAAAGAGGATTATCACCTGCTTTTGGTCTTTGTCAATGCAGTGAATCTGGCGATTGCGGTTATCTGGGAGTTTTATGAATATGCGATGCTGATCTTTTTCAATAACGATGCAATCAACCATTATACGCAGGGGGTGCATGATACCATTACAGATATGATGTCTGCCTGCGTCGGCGGATTATTTGTGACGATGATTCTGATTCATCGATATCGTACCCAAAAATCCAATTTTTTGATCAATGTGCCAGAGCGTTTCTATGAAAAAAATATTGCCCATCATCGCCAGCGGAAAATGGAAGAAGGAAACAAATGAGTCATCAGCGAAAGCGATGGCTTTTTTTATGATAAGCTTTGTAAAATATTTTAGATGGAAACAACCGGATGCGTGTGATAAAATAATCCCATAATCAGCCAGAAAAGATTACCTATTTGTATATCAAGTATTTAGGATTGACAGCAGAATCAAAATCGTGATCATGCAAATGTTTTTATAGTGTTAACGGGATAGAAGTACGAATCTGAATGATATTTACATTCCAAGGATAGAGCGTTCATAATGCTTTTGTAAGGCAGATAAGCTAAAGGAAAAGTCCTATTTCTGGTGAATCATCAATTATTCGTTGATTAGAGAGTGCTATTGGAATTAATTCAACAGCTGTGTATGATGCATATACAAGCTGGATAAGCTTTTCCAGTTTTAACCTTATCTATGGTGGATTATCATCCTGAGATAGAACAACTGAGATCATTGTAAACGGTGTGCTGAAGGTAAAGGAGAAAGGAGGGGATTAAATGGAAGCAATCATCCAAGATATGACAAAGGGATCACCGGCACGGCTGATTGTGCGCTTTGCGATACCGCTGATGCTGGGATCGGCCTGTCAACAGTTTTATACCATGGTAGATACGATGGTCGTGGGGCGAGGAGTTGGTGTGGAAGCATTGGCAGCAATTGGTGCTTCTGATTGGCTGAATTGGATGATCTTAGGTATCGTTCTAGGCTTTACACAAGGGTTTTCCATTTTAATTTCTCACTGTTTTGGGGCGAACGATCAAAAACGATTACGCAAAGCGATTGCTATGTCATATATGTTGGCAGTATTCATGGCAGTTATTTTGACCGGCTTGGCGCTTGTTTCCGCTCGGCCTATTCTGGTGTTGCTGAGAACTCCGGCAAATATCTTGGATTTATCCCTGCAATATTTATATATCGTATTTGCAGGTATTCTGGTCATTACCGCCTACAATACGTTTTCTTCGATTCTTCGGGCAATGGGCGACAGTAAAACACCGCTGTATGCGATGATCGTCGCGGCGGTTATCAATATTGTTCTGGATATACTGTTTGTTATCGTATTTCATATGGGTGTGCCCGGTGCAGCGGTCGCTACTGTCATTGCGCAGGCATTTTCCAGCATATTTTGTTTCTTTGCGATTCGTCGGCTGTCCATGATCCACCTGCATCGTGAGGATTTTCATTTGGATAAACAGGTGATTATCCGGTTGGTTTCCATGGGCTCCTTGACCGCCTTTCAAAACGTTGTGATTTCCGTAGGCGGCATGGTTGTGCAAAGTGTAGTAAATGGTTTTGGTTTTCTGTATGTTGCTGGTTTTACCGCAACCAACAAACTGTACGGTCTTCTGGAGCTTGCAGCAACTTCACTTGGTTATGGCGTGGCAACCTATGTGGGACAGAATCTTGGCGCGCGTAAATTTAAACGAATTAAGCAGGGGGTAAAAACTACCGGATGGATTGGAATTGCCATAGCTATTTTTCTGATGGCATTTTTGATACCCTTTGGACGGTATTTTCTGAATCTGTTTGTATCTGGCAATCCCCAGGATACTGCCAGGGTCTTGAATATTGCATATTCCTATCTATTTGTAATGTGCTGTTTGCTCTGGGTGTTATATATTCTGCATGTATACCGTTCTGCACTGCAGGGTATGGGAAATACCTTTTTTTCAATGCTGTCAGGAGTTGCAGAACTGGTTTTGCGAATAGGCGCAGCCCTGATATTACCGCGGTATCTCGGCGCTAACGGCGTATACTTTGCAGAAGGCTCTGCTTGGATCGGAGCTGTGCTGATTCTGCTGTTTGCATATGCTCACAAAATCAAATCCTTTCCTGATGAAACAGCGGTTTCAAGCTTGGAATCTTAATTAAGCAAAGAAAAGATCTGCACGTTTGAAATGCAGATCTTTTTTCTATACGATATCCTGAGCTACTTTTTCACGATAGAACTGACGTCGTTCATGTGGTTTCAAGCCTTTTTTACGCAGTCTGATCGTATCTGGTGTAATTTCGACCAATTCATCGTCATTTATGAATTCCAGCGCTTCTTCCAGCGTCAGCGTTTTCGGTGTAGTCAAACGCATCGCTTCATCATTTCCACTGGAACGAATTGCGGTTAGCTTTTTATTCTTCAGCGGGTTGACATCCATATCCACGTTACGAGCGCTTACTCCTATGATCATTCCTTCATATACTTCTGTTTGCGGACTGATAAACAACTGTCCGCGTTCCTGAATATTCCAGAGTGCATAAGTCATAGCCTTTCCGGTTTCAGTAGAGATCAAGGCTCCGTTTACCCGCTGCGGAATTTCCCCCTTGTAAGGTTCATAGCCTTGAATCCGTCGTACCAGGGTTCCTTCACCGTGGGTATCGTTGATAAATTCACTGCGGAAACCCAGCAGTCCGCGAGTCGGAGCATGATATGTGATACGACTGTAATCATTTTCTTCAACTAAATCCATCATAACGCCCTTTCTAAGATTCAGTTTGGAAATTACTGTACCGGCATAGATACTCGGTGTAATCGCAATTACTTCTTCGATCGGCTCAACCGTATGGCCCTGGCTGTCCTTGTGCAGGATAACCTCCGGCTTAGACACGGCAACCTCATAACCCTCACGGCGCATATTTTCCAACAGGATGGAAATATGCAATTCACCACGTCCGCTGACTTTGAAACAGTCACCGCTGTCGGTCGGTTCAACCCGTAAGCCAACATTCACTTCCAGTTCTTTTTCCAAGCGTTCCTTCAAATTGCGGGACGTAACATATTTACCGGATTTACCGGCAAATGGAGATTTATTGACAATGAAGTTCATCGATAAGGTCGGTTCCTCGATTTTGATGCTTGGCATCGGCATAGGATGTTCTTTGTCACAGAGTGTTTCACCGATTGAGATATCGGCAATTCCGGCAAATACAACAATGTCACCGCTATGTGCTTCCTTAACATTTACCCGTTTTAATCCCTGATAAACAAATAGCTGGTTGACCTGTTTAGATCGCTGATTTCCATCAGCGTCACAGATTAGGATCGGTTCGCCTTCGCGCAGAACTCCCTGAAAGATTCTGCCGATGCCTAAACGGCCGATGTAGTCATCATAAGCCAATGCGCTGACCTGCATCTGTAACGGTTCCTCATCCATATTTGGATATGGTTCAGTATGTTTCAGAATGGTCTCAAACAACGGATCGATATTATCGCTTTGTGTATCCATATCGTACTGAACAATTCCCCGCTTCGCGATACCGTAGAGAATTGGGAAGTCAAGCTGTTCATCTGTAGCATTCAGGTCTAAAAACAGATCATAAACTTCATCCACTACTTCCTGAGCACGCTGATCTTTCTTATCGATTTTATTGATCACCAAAATCGGACGAAGTCCCATTTCTAAAGATTTTGATAATACGAATCGCGTCTGCGGCATCGGTCCTTCACTGGAATCAACCAGCAGGATAACCGTATCGACGGTTTTGATAATACGTTCTACTTCACTTGAGAAATCGGCATGTCCCGGAGTGTCGACGATATTGATTTTTACACCGTTATGAATAACGCTGCAGTTTTTGGAATAGATCGTAATACCGCGCTCACGTTCCAGATCATTGCTGTCCATCACGCAGTCTACAACTTCTTCGTTGCTGCGGAAGACATCGCTCTGTCGTAAAAATGCGTCAACTAGGGTAGATTTTCCCGCATCGACGTGCGCGATTACGGCGATATTAATAATTTCTTGTCTTTCTGTCATGTAGATACCACCTTTAAAAGTACTGTACTATCATATAACGAATCAGGAATAAATACAATTTTTTTATTATCATACGGGCATTATTTTATCCTGAATACCCATATACTATAAGGAAAAAGGTGAAAAGATGAAACAAAAGCGGATAATCATACTCTTATGCATGACTTTTTTTATGTCAGGATGTTCTAAACAAGCGCTTAAGGAAAATCCCAATCCTCATCAGGAAATCGGTTCGGAAGTGGCTGAGCTTCATATCGGCACGAAAGCAGTAACAAGTGTCAGCTATCCCAAAACCGGATATGAAAAGCTGGATACCAAAATCGCTCAAAAAATCCGGAAACTAAAAAGCGATTTTAAGAAAGATACCGAGAACTATCGGGGGGAGAGCGCCCCGGAACTGAATATTAACTTTGAAAGTTACATGAAGGATAAGCGGTATTTATCAGTAAGACTGCTTATTTATGAACATATATATAATAATAAGGAAATCAGTCAGACGCTGCACTATGATATTGAAAAAGATGATTTCTTTGACTTGGACGATTTATTTGAGGATGATTTTCTGCCTTATGTATCCAAACAAGCCAGACAATATTTTCAGTCACAATATCCTGAAGAATGTAAACGGGCTGATTTTCGGATCGGCATTTCTCCGGTTACCCAAAACTATCAAGAATTTGTATTGCAGAAGGATAAGCTCGTATTCTATTTTAATCCTGGCACGCTGTTTGATCAGGGCGTCTCCTTTTCTATGAGTTTTGATAAATTAGCTCCTTATACCGATCTTGAGAAGGAAGAAAAAACGGTATTTGTACCATATGATGATGTCCTGAATGAACCGGTGCGCGTCATTGATCCCAAGCAGCCAATGGTAGCGCTGACCTTTGATGATGGACCTACCAGAAAATATACGGAAGCGATTCTGGATGCTTTGAAGGAACATAACAGTGCAGCAACCTTCTTTGTGTTGGGAAATCGTGCCAGCAATGCCCCTGATCTGCTTCAGCGCATGATCATGGAAGGCAGTGAGATCGGAAATCACACCTATTCTCACAAACAGCTTACGACCCTTTCCAAAGAGCGAATTGAAGAAGAAATTATGCATACGCAGGAAACGATTCACAAGATTACGAATCAATATCCAAGTGTGATCCGGCCTCCATATGGCTCTCGTAATGACAATGTATTGTCATGCGCCCGGAATAAGCGTATCGTTACATGGACTCTCGATACTGAAGACTGGAAAAGCCGTAATACCAAAACCATCGTAAACCGAGTCATGAATACCGTAAAGGACAAGGATATTATTTTGATGCACGACTTATATGCGACCAGTGCGGAAGCTGCGATTATATTGATCGATGAATTACATGAACAGGGATATCAGCTTGTGACCGTATCTCAGCTTTATGAATACAGCGACTCTCATCAATACCAGGGGAAATAAAGCAAACGCGCGATTTTGCTTTTTCCCTTTCTTTTTTAATGTTACAATTATACTAAAGAAGAGGTGATGGGAATGAATTTTATTTTTATTTCTCCTTATTTCCCGTATATCTATTATCAGTTCTGTGAACGGCTTCTGAAAAACGGTGTCAATGTGTTGGGAATTGGCGATGCCCCCTATCATCAGCTGCCGCAGGAATGCCGAACGGCGATGCGCGAATATTACAAGGTTGATACTCTGGAGGACTATGACCAGGTAATGCGTGCGGTTGCCTTCTTTACCTTCCGTTACGGCAAGATCGATTGGCTGGAATCCAATAATGAATATTGGCTGGAAAATGATGCACAGCTGCGTACGGATTTTCATATCGAGACGGGAATTATGATTGATGGTATAAATGCTTACAAGCATAAATCCTGTATGAAGAAATATTATGAAAAAGCCGATATACCATGTGCCCGTTGGCATATGGTGAGCAGCTTGCAGGAGGATCTGGCGTTTATTCATAAGGTCGGCTATCCAGTCGTGGTAAAGCCCGACTGCGGCGTAGGCGCATATGCAACATTTAAAATCAATACGCGCTCAGAATTGGATGAATTTTATGAAAATTTGCCGGATGTCCCTTACATTATGGAGGAGTATATTCACGGTATGATCGTATCTTATGATGGTATTGTTGATCAGGATGGTCATGTTGTATTTGACACCAGTCATATCTTTCCGGATCCGATTATGAATGTGGTCAATGAAGGGAATCATCTTAGTTACTATACCGATCGAGTTCCGGCAGCGGATGTCGTGGCAATCGGTCGGCGGACACTGAATGCGTTTCAAGTCAAAGGACGCTTTTTCCATCTTGAATTTTTCCGTTTGTTGAACGATAAGGAAGGAATGGGGAAAAAAGGTGATCTGGTTGCATTAGAGGTAAATATGCGTCCGCCGGGAGGCTATACACCGGAGATGATGAATTATGCGAGCGGAGTGGACGTTTATCAGATCTATGCCGACATGGTAAGTAAAAATCATACAGATATTGTAAGCAAACGGCCTTATTACTGTGCCTATGCGTCACGCCGTGATGGCAAGCAGTATCAAAAAACGCATGAGGAAATTATGAGCGTGTATGGGGAAGCAATGGTTATGCAGGAGCGAATGCCGGACATATTGAGTCAGGCAATGGGAAATGACAGCTATGCAGCGCTGTTTGAAACCGAGCAAGAAGTACATCAATTTATAGCATTTGTTCAGCGATTACAGCGGGCAGGGGGAGAAGCAGATGAAAATTGAATATTTGAAGCAATTCAGCAAACAGCTGCAGCGCGATATGGAGTGGAAGATATTCGGACATCGAGGAAAACCGTGTCTGGTGTTTCCCGCACAGGACGGCAGATTTTATGACTATGAAAACTTCGGTATGATCGAGGCTGCGAAGCAATGGATCGACCGCGGAGAAATTCAATTTTTCTGTATTGACAGCATTGATCTGGAAACATGGTCTAATAAAAACGGTGATCCGCGTCAGCGAATTTTGCTTCATGAGGCTTGGTATCGCTACATAACAGAGGAAGTCGTTCCACAGATTATGGCGATAAGCACCCGAGGGAATGACGATTTGAAACCAACCGGAATTTTAACAACCGGATGCAGTATGGGTGGTGCACATGCGATGAATTTCTTTTTGCGCCGCCCGGATCTGTTTGATATGGTATTGTCTTTGAGCGGCATCTACCGTGCAGATTTCTTCTTTGAGAACTATATGGACGATCTGGTATATATCAATTCGCCAATTGATTATATGCAAAATCTGCCGTTGGATCATCCCTACATTGAAATGTTTCAGAAGAGAAA
The DNA here is from genome assembly GCF_009831105.1 of Copranaerobaculum intestinale. Taxonomy (GTDB): domain Bacteria; phylum Bacillota_I; class Bacilli_A; order Erysipelotrichales; family Erysipelotrichaceae; genus Copranaerobaculum; species Copranaerobaculum intestinale. The sequence continues at coordinate 69,420 of NZ_WUUQ01000004.1, forward strand.
AATTATCATGTGCTGCGGCCAGGGTGAATGGGAAGATGATATGATCGTGAGCACTCGACAGCTGGAAGCTGTATTCAAAGTAAAACAGATACCGGTATGGACGGATTTTTGGGGAATAGATGCCGCCCATGATTGGGTTTGGTGGAAGAAACAGCTTCCTTATTTCCTGACAAAGCTGCTTTAACTAATTTTACTGTGAACATACTCACTCAGGATTATGATAAGCTTCCGCAGCTTACTAAATTAGATATCGTTTCGCTTTTACAGTTGGTGTGGCCTGATTCAAAGACAGAACTACCGGTACATTGGCATGATCTGCATGTTTATTCTTTCTGTTTATATGAAGGAACTGAGCTGCTCGGATATGCTGGAGTGGTTCGCAAAACCATCCATAGTGATGATGAAATGTTTTATGTTGTATCCTTAACGTGTATGGCGGTACATCCGAATGATCGGAAACAGGGTTATGGTAAGCAGCTGATGGAAGCGATTATGAAATGGCTCAGGGATCATCATACGGAATTTGATTTTGGTATCTTTACCTGCGATCCTTCTTGTGTTGCTTTTTATGAACAGTTTGGATGGAAGGCACGCAGTGATATGCTCGTGAAGGGAAATACCAAGAATCATGCCTATACGAGTGAACATCTGCATGTGATAGTCATGTATCAGCCGTTTCGGCGAAAGAACTTATTTCAAAACTGCGATATCAAAACTGTTCTCTATCTGGGATTACCAGATCAGCAGTTTCTCTAAGGGCGTCATAAAAGAAAAAGAAAAGCTGCCGGGGGGGGGCAGTTTTTCTTTCATTTAAGGGGATAGAAAAGTATGAAAAAATTTAAGGGGATAGGGTTAGCAGATCTCTCTGCCTGGTAATACTATACGAAAATAATGCAGTCATAGTATGTCATGATTTTGGATAATTGTGTGAAAAAGATTATTTAGAAAGAAAAATACGAATGTTTGCGGAAGCAAGCGAAAATGATGTAATTTTTTTGTACCACTTTATATAGGTAAGATTGATTGTTTCAGTCTATTTGCTGGAATCTCCAGCAGGCAAGCAGATTGATCATAAGGCTTGTAATTTCAATCAGCAGCTGAGTGCGGATAAAAATTTCTATATGATCTCAAAGAGGAACATCTGCATCTTTTTATAATAAAGGATGATTGGTTGAAAAATATTACAGAGGAGTATCATCCGTAAACGTAAGGTCAATGCTTGATTCATTATTTAATGCCTCATTCAAAAGAAAAGCTGCCTGTTAGCAGCCTTTCTTCAATTTAAGGGGATAGAAAAGTATGAAAAAATTTAAGGGGATAGGATCGGCAGATCTCTCTGCCTGGTAATACTATACGAAAATAATACAGTCAGAGTATGTCATGAATTTGGATAATTGTGTGAAAGTAACAACACTTTTTTTTGTTATCCAGAATTCAGGCTTATTTTCATTTTATATGCTGAAAATAGCGTTTATGATTTTGAAACTTTATCATGAACGTTATATGGCTTTTTGTATCGAACTTAAAGAAATAGTAATTGTTATCAGTTTGCGTGTATAGATTTTATAGGTGATCAAATCCAATCATAAACTTTCCGATATTTGAAAAGCGGCAGAAATGCTTATCCGAATGTATCATGATTCTTTTATATTCAGAGAAACGGTATTTTTTTAATTAAAATTGCCAGATACATTTGTAAAATAGATAGGCAGAATTACGATATAATTATGGTTTTTAAACGTATTGGATGCCAAAAATTACCATATCTATTTCTTACATGTATAGTGTAAGATTCAAAGGTATAATCAGTCATAGAGGTGATAAACATGAATGAGCTATACACATTTAAAGATTTTCTGGAGAATCATGTATTTGGTTTTAAAGCAATGCGATATGAGGCTGATATTATGTATAAGGCAGTATGCTTTCATAAATATGGATATGCTTATAAGCGATATTGTGAAAATCATCAAAAGGTAGGAGATTATGAAATGTTGCAATATGATGTAAAGGATTATGAGAAACGGATTGCTGATGCGAAATATGCCGGTCGTATATCTTAATGTGTTTTATATAAGGACAGTTTATGAAATAATTATAGGCTTGCTTAAATGAATAGCGGCATTCAATAAAGGTATGGATGTAAATTATATGTTATAACGCAATGAAGAAAAAGCTTTTATACAATGTTTTTTTGGTATCATGTATTGGACGAAGGCAGGAAAAATCGATTATATCTAGCTGCTATTCCCTTACGATCAAAACCCCAGTTTTCTCTTTCTTATAGTTTTCTATATGCTTTTAAGTATATTATGAGATATAAAATGCGCCCCTCCTGTAAGCTTTTAACTTCAGAGGCGCACTTTCTATTATTGATGATCAAAACTTATAACAAATTTTTGATCTTGATTTCGGACTACGCATTCACCATAACGGGTTTTTCCTAGAGAATAGGTGCCTTTTCCATTCGGGTAGGCACTCATAAGATTCTGATAGACATCAAAATCTTCCCTCAGATCCTGAAACACATCCAACGTCGAAAAAGTGATTTTCCCAAAAGCTTCTGCTGCTTTTCTTTGTTCTCCGTTTTTGAGAAACTCCAGTGCTTTTATTTGCTGTTCCTTATTATAGATAAATTTTAAAGCGGAACCATCTTCATGTTTATAAGAAAGAATATATTCCTTTTCTTTTTCTTTAATAGAAGTTAACTCGAAATTGAGCTTTTTTGATTTTTCCGTAAGGATATCATTCATTACTGCAATATCTTTTGTATCATCAAAATCAGATATATTCAGCGATGAAGAACAACCAAAAAGCAGCACTATCATAACAAGTAACGATGCAAGCTTTATTTTCATGACACTCCCTCCTTTATGTAATTTGCTGGTGTAACTTCTGCATGATCGATTGGGATCATCTCCTTCTATACTTCTATATTATCACTTTATCGCTTTCAGAGTAAAGGTGCTACCTGATTATAGCTAATTTTGAATTTCGTATGTATTGTTTTGAATCCCTTATGCAAAGTTTTAAATTCATTTTAAATGATTTTTGATGATTTCTTATATTTATGAACCATACGATGCTAAATATCTGTCCTATTCAATCCTTACGCAATAGTTCAGAATCAAAAGATATCATGAAACATAATGGTACTGATTACTAATGAGCTCTGCGCTTTTAGATGTTTTGGAAATATCATTTATATAATAAGAAGTCCGTGTAATACGGTATAGTTTTGTTTATTTTGGCAACAACTTCTAACACACTTCTGACAAATCGATTAGTTAATAAAATTCAAAAAATCATAACAAGCAAAAAGCCCTTTAAATTAAAGGGCTTTTTCAATGTAAAAGAGCCCAAGGGGAGGGGCTCTTTTACAAAAATTATTATTAAGGGGATAGAATGTATAGAGATAATTAGGGGAAATTATTTCTATCAGCAAAGGCACTTCCTTTGCTTGCTTATACTCTACCAAAGTCAATACGCAAAAATATATGCAAAAAATGGGATTTTATGTTATTTTCGTTTAATATATTAAACTTTTTATTTGGTATATATTGCATTTACAGGTAATCTGAGTATAATAGAATTGTTTTCATATACTTAACAGTAAGTTTAGTAATACTAAACAGGGAGGGATGCACATGGATATTGGGCCAAAGATCAAACAACTGCGAATAAAAAACGCATTAACACTCGAAGAGTTGGCGAGTCGCTGTGAGCTGACAAAAGGATTTCTTAGTCAGGTAGAGCGTGATCTGACCAGTCCCAGTGTGTCTACGCTAAATGATATTCTGGAAGCACTTGGAACATCCTTATCAGATTTTTTTCAAGAGACAAAAGAAGAAAAGCTAGTATTCACTGATGAAGATTTCTTTATTGATGAACGAGCTGGAACCACGGTGCACTGGATCGTTCCCAATGCTCAGAAAAATGAGATGGAACCAATACTTTTGGATATTGATCCAGAGGGAGAATCGCAAATTATCGATCCACACGACGGTGAAGAATTCGGATATGTTTTGCAGGGCAGAATTTATTTGGTTTACAACGAAGAAGAGCTGCTGGTAAAAAAGGGTGAAACCTTTTATATTTCCGGCAAGCACACCCATTTTATAAAAAATGCGGGTAAGAGCACAGCTACGGTGCTTTGGATTACGACCCCGCCGACATTTTAAGGAGGAATGACAATGAAAAAGTTAATTCAGTTCAAAAATATTGTAAAAGAATTTGACGGTCAGCTGGTATTAAAGGGAATCAACTTGGATATCAATGAAAATGAGTTCGTTACATTGCTGGGGCCGAGCGGATGTGGGAAAACGACCTTACTGCGTATTCTGGGAGGGTTTTTAAATCAAACTGAAGGACATGTCGTATTCGATGGTGAGGTAATCGATAATGTTCCTCCTTATAAACGTGAATTGAATACTGTCTTTCAGAAATATGCATTGTTTCCGCATATGAGTGTATATGATAATATTGCATTCGGCTTAAAAATTAAAAAAGTCAGTAAGGACGTCATCGAACAGAAGGTGATGAAGATGCTGAAGTTGGTGAATTTAGAAGGCTATGAAGACCGCAGTGTAACGCTTTTATCGGGTGGTCAGCAGCAGCGTGTCGCAATTGCCCGCGCTTTGGTAAATGAACCGATGGTTCTGTTACTGGATGAGCCTTTGGGAGCATTGGATTTGAAGCTTCGCAAAGAGATGCAGCATGAGCTGAAAAAAATTCAGCAGGAAGTCGGCATTACCTTTATTTATGTAACACATGATCAGGAAGAAGCATTGACGATGTCTGATAAAATTGTAGTTATGAAAGATGGTGAGATACAGCAGATCGGTACTCCGATTGAGATTTACAATGAGCCGGAGAACGAGTATGTTGCACGTTTCATCGGAGACTCCAATATCATACCGGGCATCATGCTGGAAGACTATAAAGTAATGTTTGATGATTTGAAATTCGATTGTGTCGATTTTGGATTTAAAGAGAAGGAGCCTGTGGATATTGTAATACGGCCGGAGGATCTGGATATAGTGGAAGAAACTCAGGGCAAGCTTACTGGCACGGTGAAGTCTGTTCTGTTCAAGGGGGTTCACTATGAAATTATCGTGGAGACGGTACCCGGAACTGAAGTGACCGTTCGTATGAATGTATCAAAGGAGCATCCGGCTGCGAGCAGCGATGCTTCGGAGAAAATTTCCGCAAATGATTTCTATGTCGATCTGGAGGATGTTGCAGAATTAAACGATGCAGAAGTAATTGCCCGTGCAGATGCGCAGGCATGGAACGTAGAAGATGATGAATTGCTTTCGATTGCTAAGATTGAATATGATGTGAAAGAGGAGATCGGTACCTATCCGGTAACCTTTACATCCGCAGGCGGAGTCAGCGTCACTACGAAAATCTTTGTGGTGCAGCAGACTTATGTTGAAAATAAAAAAGCTAATGAAGCAATAAGCGCCTTCAATATCTTTAAGACGGTTGATGATATCAAAGAAAGTACTGCATTGGATACTGACCTGAAAACATGGGCAAATGCGCAGGGTTGGAAGCTCGATGATGAAGATGCCGTCGTGGAAATTACCGATGTGGATTATGATTTTGATCCTGATCATATTGAAGAAGGTGTCTATACCGTTCGCTTTTCTACCCAGGGACGTGAATTAAAAGTTCATACAACGGATGTCAGTGAGGAGGGAGCAGAAGTCGGGCTGCTCTTTCAGCCGGAAGATATTCATGTTATGAACAAGATGGGGTCATACTGATGAAGCAGTTTCGCCGTCTTACATATCCTTATATTATATGGATATCGGCTATGATCGTTATTCCAATGCTGTTGATCGTGCTGTATGCCTTTACAAAGCAGGGTAACGATGTAGCGACTTTGCAGTTCACATTTGATAATTTCACGAAGTTTTTTACCGACCCTGACTTCTTGAAAATTCTGTTTCTGTCTCTGCGTATTGCATTGATTACAACAATCTTATGTGTATTGATCGGTTATCCGGTAGCCTATGCGATTGCGCAGGCATCACCGGCTCGTCAAAACTTCTATATTCTTTTAATTACGCTGCCGATGTGGATCAATATGTTGGTTCGCACCTATGCATGGATTGGTATTTTAGCCGATAATGGTGTCATCAATAATATTTTGCAGTTTTTTGGAATGTCACCGACCAAGCTGCTGTATACGGATTTTGCGGTAACATTGGGCATGGTATATAATTTTGTACCATTTATGATTTTACAGATTCACTCCTCCTTAACCAAAATGGACCGCAGCCTCTTAGATGCTGCAAATGATTTGGGTGCCAATAAAGTACAAGCATTTAGAAGGGTTACTTTTCCATTATCTCTGCCGGGTGTCATATCCGGTATCACATTGGTGTTCCTGCCGGCAGTATCCAGCTTTGTCATTCCGAAGCTGCTCGGCGGAGCCGGTAAGCCGCTGATTGGAAATATCATCGAAACACAATTTATTACCGTAGGCGAATGGAACTTTGGCAGTGCGATTTCCATGATCATGGCAGTTATTATCATGGCCTCAATGTACGTAACCAGAAAACTGGATAAAGACAATGATGAAGAAAAAGGAAAGCGGGGAAGAGCACTATGAAGAAATTCCATGTGTCCCGTAAACTGATTATCGGAGGTATTCTTCTATTCTTCTATCTGCCGATTTTATATTTAGTGATTTTTTCTTTTAACGATTCCCGCTCATTGACCAATTTTCAGGGATTCTCGCTGCACTGGTATGAGCAGATGTTTTCTGATCAGAATATGCTGGAGGCAATCTATTATACACTGGTGATCGCGGTGATCGCTACGATAGTGTCAACGATTGTAGGAACGATTACGGCAATCGGTCTGTCAAAATCACGCCGCATTGTTCGTGAGGTAGTTACTCAGATCAATGATCTGCCGATCATGAATCCGGAAATTGTCACAGCGATCGGATTTATGCTGTTTTATGTATCGCTGCATATCGAAAAGGGCTTTGCGACATTATTGTTATCACATATCGCATTCTGTATTCCATATGTAATCTTGAGTGTGATGCCAAAACTGCGTTCTCTTGATCCCAATATAGCAGAAGCAGCGATGGATTTAGGCGCGACACCCTTTCAATCGCTTCGGAAGGTAATCGTACCGCAGATCATGCCGGGTATTATCTCCGGTGCGCTTATTGCTTTCACCATGTCCTTTGATGATTTCATTATTTCATATTTTGTTACCGGAAATGGTGTAAAAAATATTTCAACATTGGTTTGGACGATGTCTAAGCGAATCAACCCAAGCATCAATGCACTGTCTACGATTATTGTGGTAATTATTACGATTGCGCTGATATTGGTAAATATTCTGCCGATTATCAAATCCAATGTGGAAAAGAAAAACCCGGCGATGGGCAGACGTGTAATCGCTTTGATCATGGTACCGATCATCGCGGCAGCCGGATTCGGACTCTTTTGGCTGAAAGGCAGTTCCGGAAACGCCAGTGCGTCCGCTGCTATTCAAAAATACGGAAGTGATGTACTGAAAGTGTATAACTGGGGTGAGTATATTGACCCATCTGTAAACAAGGCGTTTGAAAAGAAATTTGGGGTAAAGGTTATTTATGATACGTTTGACTCCAATGAACTAATGTATACGAAACTACAGGGTGGGGAAGCCTTCGATGTTCTGGTGCCAAGTGACTATATGATTGAACGCTTGCTGAACGAAAACCTGCTTCAGCCGCTTGATAAAAAAATGATTCCTAATTTGGATCAAATTTATGAAGGGGTACGCAAGCTGCCTTATGATCCGACGAATAAGTACAGTGTTCCTTATTTCTGGGGGACTGTCGGTATTGTCTATAACAAAAAGAATGTCAGTAAGGCTGACCTCGATAAAGAAGGCTTTAATATTCTGCTGGATCAGAATTATAAAGGAAAGCTGTATATCTATGATTCAGAACGTGATTCCTTCATGATGGCGCTGAAGGCACTTGGTTATTCTATGAATACAACCGATCCAAAAGAATTAAAAGCAGCGTATGACTGGCTGGTGAAGCTGAAAACTACGATGGATCCGGAGATTGTTACTGATGAAGTAATTGATGCGATGGTCAATGGCAATAAAGATATGGCAGTCGTATACAGCGGTGATGCGGCTTATATACTGTCACAGAATCCGGATATGGATTACTATATGCCGGCAGAAGGTACTAACTTCTGGAGCGATGCGATGGTAATTCCGAAGAATGCGCCTAATCCAAAACTGGCTAATGAATATATCAATTTTATCTCAGACTACGAACAGAGCTACAAGAATTCGATCTTTGTCGGCTATGCTTCCAGTAATGCAGATGTCTTGCATGACCTTAGCAGTGAAGGCGGCGAATTTGCCGGTAATCATGCATATAAACCTCGTATTCATTATAAGAATGATGAAGTATTCCAATATAATGACAAAACAAAGAAAATCATGTCTGATTACTGGACGAAAGTCAGAATCGCAAAATAAGGGAGGCGAGCGGCTACGAATCAAAAAAAGAAGCGTCATCAATTCAAGCAAATTGCCATTATTTCTTTGCTTGTGTTAATGATGGTTGTATCCTTGATCGGAACTTTGTTATAACCTAAAAAAATGCAATTTCCTATTGCATTTTTTTTTGTTTATTATATAATTAGGAAGCACCGAGATTTTGATGAAATGGTTCCGTAGCCAAGTGGTAAGGCAATAGACTGCAACTCTGTGATTCATCGGTTCAAATCCGATCGGAACCTCCATTTTGGGATCGTGGCGAAATAGGCAGACGCAACGGACTTAAAATCCGTTGGGAGTTAATCCCGTGGGGGTTCAAGTCCCCCCGTTCCCACCATACTATAAAGAAAGTTGTATTTTCATATAGAAAATGCAACTTTTTTGTATATTTAACAATCGTTTTGTTATTTGAAGTTGCAGTCTGAAAGTTTTTAATCGTTCTCTTTTCTTACAATGTGGAAGGATTAAGCATTTATCGCTTATTGCTGTAAAGAATAGAGAAATGATCATATTTGATAAAGGAATCGGAATATTCAAATACCACACTATTGCTTAAACGTGAGATATGTGAAATATAAACAACCGGTTCAGTTTTTGGTATGTTTAAAAGCAGTGCGACATCATCGGGCGGCAGGATCACAGACAACTGACTGGACCCATCCCCAATCACCAGATTCAGATTATTTTCAATAAAAGAATAAATTGAGCTTTTTAGACATGATAAAGGCAGATTGGGAATGATATCTTTGGTGATATAGGAATACTGAACGGCAAATGGTTTATCATTGCCAAATCGTACTCGTTCAAAGTAATGAACATAATCTTTGGGAAGGGCACCTAATTTTTTAGATAATCGATTATCCTGAAAATCCTTGATTCGGATAACGGTATAAAAAATCAGCTTGGTTGATACCTGATATCCTTTTTTTGAATATTCCTCAGAAAAAGAAGACATGTAAATACTCTGCTGACTCAGTTTTGGCGTACGTACATAACAACCGCTGCCCTGAATTTTTTCTATGAAGCCATTTTCAACCAATGCTTCAAAGGCCTTGTTTACGGTTGTACGACTGACTTCAAATTTTTCACAAAACCAGTGATGTGTAGGGAGCAGTGAATCAACCGCATAAGTTCCGCTGCGGATACGTTCATAAATAAAGTTTTCTATCTGCTTATATTTGTACTTATCGTAATTGTTCATTCTCTTGACCTCTTTCCCATTCACTTCTCATTATAGCGGAACCGAATGTTTTTTCAATAATTGGATAATTCATGAAAACATTACATGGTGAAACAGTCAAAGCTTTTAACAATTTCTGGTAATATAGATTTTTTTCAATACCAATACCATACAAATTAACAATTAATCATGGATATGTATGGGTTAATGATACTATGAAAGGGAATTAAGGACTACTTCGAAGGGTATCTGATTCATTGGTCGTGGATAGTATGAAAGAAGAGGAGGGATACTGTATGACCACTATTCAAATTATCTTGTTAACAATCTTATCAGGTCTCATTATGATCGACTTTATGTCCGTGAAATTGACGGTACATAACACGATTATCACAGGTATTGTGGCGGGAATCATTATGGGGAATCCAACCTTAGGACTGATCGTAGGGGCAACGATGCAGTCGTATGCACTTGGCTTAAATTATTTCGGAGGTGCTTCGATACCGAATTATCAGGTAGCCGCCATCATCGTGACGGCACTTTGTGAAGGTAAAGTCGGCAATATTGCTCAGGTTACCGCACTTGTCGGCATTCCAGTCGCAGCTTTGACGGTTCAGCTTGATGTGGTTGGGCGCGTTATCAACAGTTTCTGACAGCATCAGGTAGATGCAGTAGTATCCACTGGTGATATTCGAAAAATCATGATTCGAAACCTAGGCGGTTTTCTGACCTGGTCGCTGACGCGAATGATCCCGGTATGTATTTGCCTGATGATCGGGCCGTCTCTGATTGAAAAGTTAAATACGGTTATGCCTACATGGTTCTTGAATGGTTTGTCAATCGCCAGCGGCATGTTCCCAGCTATCGGTTTTACCATTCTGCTGAAATATATGCCATTGAAAGGAAATATTCAATATCTCATCGTCGGGTTTATCTTAGCGGCATGCTTTAAAGCATCAACGATCACCGTTGCCGCGATCGGTTTAGCAATCGCATTATTTGTTTACAATTTGGATAAAGGCAATAAGCAGTCAGTGACTGTGGGAGGCGATGGAGGAAACTATGATGAATAAGGTGAATACTAACACATCTGAAAAATTATTCTCGAATAAAGAGCTGTACCGCATTACCTGGCGCTGGTCAAAGTGGCTGGCTACAATTTGGAATTATGAAAAAATGGAAGCAGCCGGCTATCTGATCACGATGGCACCGGTGTTGGATAAAATCTATCAGGATGATGAGCAAGCAAGACTGCACGCTTATGAAGTAGAATCACAATTCTTTAACTGTGAAACGAATCTTGCCGCGATCATTTTCGGTATTGATATTGCAATTCAGGAGGAATTTAAAGAAGCAGGACTTGATATGGCGCAGGCAGTTAAAACCAGCCTGATGGGTCCCTTTTCAGGAATTGGTGACACTCTGTTTTCCAGCGTTTTTGATGTGATCTTCGGATCTATTGCGGTAACTACCGGTTTACAGGGTAATTACATCGGTATTCTGCTGTGGGCAGTATGGATTTTCTTTGTGCCGTTCTTCTTAAGACCTTGGTTCTGCCGTCTTGGTTATCGTGAGGGTATCAAGCTGACAATGAGCTTAAATGAAAGTCTGGGCGAGCTCACGAAATGTGGCACGATTCTTGGATTGACGGTTATCGGTGCTATGATTGCCACGATGGTCAATGTGAAATTTGGTACTATTCAATTTGATTCTTTTAAATTTGATGTCCAGAAGCAGCTCTTTGATGCGATTATGCCGAGCATTGGCTCCGGAGTTATTGCACTGCTGTGTTATAAATTTCTGGATAAGTTTGGGATGAAATCGGCGAGACTTATCTATATAGTGATTTTGATCAGTCTTGTCTTATCATATTTTGGAATTTTGGTTGTATAGTTGTATCCATATATTTTCTAAAATTAATGTTTGATTTCACCGAAATTCTTATGAAAAAAGATAAGGTCTACATTTATATTGGGAGGAAGACATGGAAATTGTAAATATTCGATTGGACTCAAGACTTATTCATGGACAGACAGCGGCAATGTGGACGGGAACGTTAAAGGCTACCCGCATTATGGTTATTGATAATGATGTGGTGAAGGATGATATGATGAAAAGTCTTTTGCGGATGGCATGTCCGAAAGCATGCAAGCTGAGCGTTTTGGATACAAAGGTTGCTACCGCAAATATCAAAATGAGAAAATACGAAGGTGACAGAATCTTTATCATTGTGAAGACCTCGGCTACCCTGGTTGAGCTTTTAAAGTGCGGCTTTCCGCTTGCAGATGTAACGATCGGTAATATCAATGGTCGAAATGATTCACGGGCAATCATGAAAACAATATGTGTAACTCCTGATGATGAAGACAATTTTCACTATCTTCACGAACATGGGTCCGGATGTTTGCGCAGATGGTTCCGAGTAATGCAAGAGAGGATTTTATAAAATTATTATAAGGAGGAAACAAGATATGCTCATTGCAAGCAATCGTGTGTGGATCGATGAAGCATTCATTCCAGCCACCATTGAAATAGATGGAGGAATGATTAAGGCCATCCACAATAAGAAGCAAGCGAATGCAGTTGATTATCAGGATGCATGTATCATCCCGGGATTGATCGATATTCATACGCATGGTTATCAGGGAGGGGGAGCGGCAGACGGCAGTACTGCTTTTATTAAGAAATGGGCTGCATATTATCCCCAAGAGGGAGTTACAACCTTTTTGCCGGGAGTTAATATCACCACCGAGGAAAAAATCAAAGAATCATTAACGGCTATTGCAGATGCAATGGATGAAAAACCCGAAGGGGCGGAGATTTACGGTACCTTTTTACAGGCGCCGTTCATGAATCACAATTATTGCGGAACTTATAATAAATTTTTGTTGAAAGCACCGACGGTTGAACATTTGAAAGAATATATCGCATGTTCAAGAAATACGATCCGAACTATCAGTCTGGCTCCGGAAGCGGATAAAAATCATGAAACCTTAAAATACTGTGTGAAGCATCATATCAAAGTATGTCTGGGATTTTCAGGTGTTTCTTATGAGGAAGCAATGCAGGCAATCGATGAAGGTGCAAGCAATGTCGTACACTGTTTTAACTGCATGAGTCCAGCTTTCAGCCGAGAACCAAATCTGCCGGTTGCCGGTATGCTGCATAAGAATGTTTTCTGTGAGGTAATGACCGATGGTATTCATGTTCATCCCGCAATCATGCAGCTGGTGGGAGAAATGAAAGGAAAGGATAAGCTTATATCCGTAACCGATTCGACTAGTTTAAAAGGATTGCCTCCTGGCATGTATACAGCGGAGGGAGGAGCTACTCGCGTATGTGAGGATGGAGTTGCTCGGCTGATGAACGGGAAAATTGCCGGCAGCTTAAAGCCGATGATCGTAAATATCAAGGATATGCAGGAAAAAGGAAAGCTGCCGTTAGTAACCGCGATCAATGCGGTAACGATCAATCCCGCTCGTATGCTGGGAATTGATGATCGAAAAGGATTGATTAAAGCGAACTACATAGCTGACCTTACGGTATATGATGCGGATTATCAAATCCTTCAGACCTATGTTCATGGGAAAGCGATGCTGTCATGTGCTTCCTGAAGAAGAAAATCAGAAGCGGTGAGAAAATAAACATCTGAATATACTGATCAATGGTAATAAAAAGCTGAGTATTCGTTATCAAAGCGATGATTACTGAATGGTTTTTAGAAATACCGCTGATCTCAGATAAAGATACGAAGAAACCAAAAGTGTTGATGCACCCCTTTTTCATTGGATAACAATGAAGGGAGGTGCTTTTTCATTTATCTGTTTATGATAATCAGACGCATATGATCGTATGTCAGTCATTTATGATAAATTGCATATTTATTATTGAATGTCAGGCTTTCATCTCCATGTGCCTGTTATAAGCAGAAAATAGTCCTTGTCATTCCGGTCAATAATTGACGTGAGAATTGTATAAAATTCATGGTAAGCAGATGATTAACAAAGTTTCTCTTGAAGCTTTCACGGTTCACCGTTACAATTATCATAAATAAAAGGAGGATAGAAGCATGAGTATAACATCACGTATGAATCCACGTTTTCAAAAAATTCAGGGAGGATTGTTCACGGAAGTTCAGAAGGCGGATGTGAGCGGTTCTTATATGGATCTTGCCAAACAGGGCATCGATTTAATGGGATGGGCCGATCCCTTTACCCCTGATTATGTTTTACCTCAAAAGGTGAAAAAAGCATTTGTCGATGCGGTGAATGATCCTCTGGGAGCACATTATACCGCCCCGATCGGCAACGATGAATTAAAACAGATCATCGCTGAGAAAATTAAACGTCAAAATCATATTGAGGTGGATTGGCGCCGCAATTTACTGATAACTCCGGGCTCTGACTCAGGTCTGTATTATGCGATGCTCCCATTTATTGAATCGGGAGATGAGGTTATGGTTCCGGTGCCTTGTTACCCCAACAACCTGCAAAATATTCAAACTATGGGTGCAGAACCTGTCTATATCCCACTGCGAGCAGAAAATGGGTATCAATTTGATATAGCTGAATTTGAAAAAAGAATTAGTGACAGGACAAAAATGGTTGTTCTGACCCATCCTAATAATCCGACCACGACCGTGTTCACCAGAGCATCACTTGAGGCGCTTTGTGCCTTTATTGTAAAACATGATTTGATTTTGGTATGCGATCAGGCATTTGAAGATTATATTTATGATAATCGCGAGTATGTCACCCCGGCGGCTCTGCCAGGAATGTGGGAGCGCACGGTTACGGTTTTTTCGGTTTCCAAGGGCATGGGCTTTTCAGGTATCCGGGTAGGTTATCTCATGAGCTGTGATGCAGTTATGGATGTATTGTATGGGGCTGCGGTTTCGGTTATTGGGGCAACTCACACAATTTCACAGCTTGCGGTAATGGAAGCTTTTCGAGATATGTCCTTCATGAAGGAATTTGAAAAGGCATTCGAAGAGCGGCGTCATATGGCCTATGCACTGTTGAACAGCGTTCCGCATGTTTCAATGCAGCTGCCGGAATCAGGATTCTTATGCTGGGTGGATGTCCATGAGCTGGGCAGCGGTCAAGAGATTTACGAGTATCTTCTGAAGGAGGCAAAAGTAGCGGTTAACGCCGGTACTTCCTATGGACCGGGCGGTGAAGGTCATATTCGCATTGTGTTAGGAGTATATCGTGATTCAACAAAAGTGTATGATGCGCTTCAGCGGATTGCGAAGGCTTTGTCACATTATCCAAACGGCTGTGCAGATTAGCTTCACATATTGCATAATCCTCCTATCTTGCAAAACTGTTATGTTTTAAAATAGGGAAATATGGTAGAATAAAACAAGAGGTGACGCCATGAAAATACATTATACGAAAGAAATGCAGCAGAAAATTTTGGTTTATGTTACAGCTGCCGGCATATCGCTTGCCATTTATTTCTTCTTTCAGCGTTTTGATAATATCAAAGCGGGATTCATGACGGTATTCAATCTAATTTTACCGTTTGTGCTGGGATTTGCTATTGCTTTCCTATTGAACTCACCGATGAAATTTATTGAGAGAAAACTCTTAAAACGTTTTAACTGGAAGAAAACGACGAAGCGCCGAATATCGGCAATTTCGGCGGTGCTGCTGGGATTATGCATTGTCGCATTGTTTTTTGCTTTGCTGATACCACAGCTGATCGAGAGCGTTCTGCATCTTGCTAAGCGTGCTCCTTCCTATATCGAATCCTTCCAGGAATTGCTGGATACCAGCATGGTTCGTTATAATCTCAATATGGATCAAATTGCAGATTTGATTGGTAAAAAACCGGATATACTCAATAATTTAACTGATATGTTCACCTCTGCGATCCCGCAGATGGTAAAGCTGTCCTATCAGTTTACCAGCGCGCTCCTGAACATCGTGCTGGGCATTATGGCCGGCTTATACATACTGTTGGACAAGGAACGCTTTCTGCTTCATGTCAAAAAAGCGAACTATGCGCTTTTTCCTAAAGATGTGGCAGACTATTTGGTTCGAACCAGCCGTGATACGGCACTGATTTTTAATAATTTTATCATTGGTAAGGCTATCGATTCGATGATTATCGGTATCCTATGTTACATCGGTATGATGATCCTGCATTTACCGTATGCACTTCTATTATCGGTTATTGTTGGTGTAACAAATATGATACCGGTATTTGGACCGTTCATTGGAGCTGTACCGGGTATCGTCATTTTGTTGATTATTCATCCGATTTATGCGGTATACTTCGCAATCTTTGTCTTGATTCTTCAGCAGTTTGACGGTAATATTCTGGGACCGTTGATCCTTGGTGATAAATTGGGACTGCCAAGCTTATGGATTTTATTTGCGGTAGTAGTAGGCGGCGGCTTGTTTGGGGTAGTCGGCATGTTCATCGGAGTACCGATCTTTGCGGTAATTTACGCCGCGGTTCGGGAATTTCTGAATTTCCGGTTGGAACGCAAAAAAATGGAAGTTTCCATTAAAGAGGATTCATGAAAATACGCTGAATTGAAGGAGTGTGCTTCAATCAGCGTATTTTTATTTGACCAGATAGTTTGCGATATTTGCGGAAGCGTCCTTAATACCCTTGATATTGGATGTTTTGCTTGACATGATAATGGTGACTCCCGGACCGTGACCACTGGTGTAAGAATCACTGTGAACAATAACTCCGATTGATACTGCGCCTTTTAAATAGTGCGGACCGTTGTGATTATCGTGATCTTCAATTAATACAAAATCACCAAATTTAAGCTCATTGATTCCATATTTCGCATTGGCTTCTTTATCCTGGGTCATAATGTCATAGTCGCCGTTCATCATGGTGCTGCTTCCCAGACCTGAGCCCATAAGACAGGCAGGAATGCTGGTTACGACCGGAACCTCCAATATGCCGCCTTGCTCCTGAATCGGGAGCTGTTCAAACAGGTCAGGATCAATATTCATCATCTGAATGTCTTCATGGCCGATGATTTTCATTCCCTGTCCATATGCCCGGATCAGAATTTTGTCATCAATATTCATTTTGTCCAGAACAGCTCTTGGATAGTAAACCATTACATGATCAATGCCGCCGTGCTTACCGGTAACATAGCCGATGCTTCCAGCAGCTTCACCGCTGATTACTTTTGCTTGATTACCGATGCAGGCAAATGCCATCATGGCTGCATTCTCCCGTTCATCCGCATTTTTCATTGAAACACCGGGTTCGATATGATCACCCATGATATTCATACAGGAATCACCGATTGCATAATTATATGTGATACCTCCGGTAGCCATCGGAATGCGCCCCCATCCGTCAAAGCCAACCCGATAACCGGAGCCGCTCATTACCGGATGATGTACGCGCCCCTGCACACTCTGCATAACCAGTTGATTTTTGTTGATTTTCATAAATAACCTCCTCATCTTTTGGGTTATTATAACATATTTTCATTCCCTCAGCATACGATTGGACATTCTGATGATATAATAGCATTGAGGTGATGCAGATGAAGTTTTTTCACACCTGCAAGGTGAAAACAAATGAGGAAGCAGTGATCCCCAACAACTTGCGTTATCAGCAGCTGGTGGGAAAAGTAGCTGCCGCCGATGCGCTGACTTCGGTTCGGGCGGCACATATTATGCTGGCTGGTGAATCGGCAGTGAATTCCATTACCCGCCGTCAGTCCTTGGAGAATTTTCAGATCCCGATGAAGCGTACAATGATGGGTTTATATATGATCGAAGTATTGGTCAATCATCAGAAACTTCAGTTTGTGTTGGATACCGGTGCTCAGGTCAGTGGGATTTGTGAACATGCCGCACGTAAGCTGGGCTTGGATTCCACATCAGGAAAAATGCGTATCAGCAGCGTTGGCGGTCAGGAGAAAGCGATGCGGGGCTGGATTGCAGGAAGCCTGCAGGTCGGAGCCTTGGAGTTGTTTCAATACCCCATGATTACGATTGAAAAATTAAAGCTTCCGATGATTCGTATGGACGGTATCATCGGATGGGATATCCTTTCCACGCTAGATTTTGAAATGGATGATATCAGTAAGCTGTTTATCGTTATGAAAAATAGATATCGGTTTGATTACTGTAACCTGATCAAGGGGATGTTTCCAATCATGATTCTGTTGGATGAAAACAGTGATATGCATTTGTTTGGAATGGACAGCGGAGCCACTGTCAGCTGGCTGAACGAAGCATCAGCGCTGGAGGCGAAGCGGAAGGTTGTAAATGAGATCACCGCTGTAGGGATTGGTGTCCACGGGGCAGAACAGCTTAACCTGAAAGTGTTTGAAGGCTGTGAATATCGCTTATTTAAAGCAAAAATTAAAATTACAAACATCAATACCGGACGCACAGATGTTTTGCCGGGACTGCAGCTGGACGGGGTGCTGGGAAATGAGATCTTCCGCAATCGACGCATCCGCTTCATTAACAGCAAAGGCATGGTACTGCTGGCATAAAGCAGAAATTCATGATATAGTAATGGACGAAGAAAAGAGGATACGATATGATATTACATGGTAAATTTATAATGGAAAATAGTGAGGTCATTCCATTTGAACTCTATCCGGATGAAGCGCCGATCACGGTTGAAAATTTCGTAAAGCTGATCAAGGACGGCTATTATAATGGTAAGACATTTCATCGGGTTATTCCGGGATTTGTTTCACAGGGCGGGTGCCCATATGGTGATGGTACAGGGGATCTGGGTTACACCATTCCCTGCGAGACAAATAATAACCCGCATCGTCATGTGCCGGGGGCGCTTTCAATGGCCCATCGCGGAAGGGATACTGGCTGCTGCCAATTCTTTATCGTTCATGAGCCCCAGCCGCATTTAGATGGTGTTCATACAGTATTCGGTCAGGTAACAGATAATATGAAAGCTGTAACATCCATGCATAACGGTGATGTTATGCAGAGTGTTGTCATTGAGGATTAAGCATGGATGATTTAAAAAGACTCGGATATCCGGTATTGATCATTTTTCTGTCAGCGCTCATTGTTAAGCTGATGGATCAGTATCTGGTGTTTCCCTATACGAGCATGTTGATTACGATTTTAGTAGCGGCCGCATTATTTTTGTTCGGTACTTCATTGAATAAGAGCCGCAAAAAACGAAATCAGTCTGCGTTCAAAAAAGTTATTGCGATTTTGATCATCGTTCTGCTTTTGCTGATGCAGTTGGAATATTTCCGTATTCCTTATGTTGATAAGGTGTTTGATCTATTTGGCATCGGTGCATTCTTTATTAATATGATCTATATTTACTGCGGATATTTATTTGCGGATTAGAAACGCATTTCGGCGTTTCTTTTTTTAGCCATACTATTTGTATGAGGTGATGATATGTTTGCATTTGATTTAAGAAGGCAGCTTCGCGTCCGCGAGCTGCGTCGTTGTGATAAGATTGCGGATCAATTGTTTGTTGATGTACGGAAAGTCTCAGATTATCAGCTTCGTCATCTTCCTAGTGCGGTATCACTGCCGCTGGACTTATTGGAGGATCACGCATCAGCGTTATTGGATCCGTCCAGGATTCTATATGTGTATGGCAGAAATCGAACCCAGGCGTTATTAGCGTGTGTGATTCTACAGGACTTGGGTTATCAGGCGGTAAGCATCGGAACCATGAGAGCATGGCCGTATGACACGATCACAAGCTGGTAATGTTGCATTTTTAAATGATTCCTGCTAGTATAAAAAAGCTGAGGGGTGTGAAGCTATGTTATCGTATAAAATTAAATGTCCCAACTGTGGTAAAGAATTTGATTATAGTCTTTTGAAATTTCAAAGTCGTCATGTTTGTGAAACGTGCAAAAAGAAAATTATTGTGGAAACCCGCATGGTGACAATGCTGGTGCAGGCGGCTGTTTTCATACTGCTGGGGCAGCTGTATGTGCAGATTTTGCCTTCCATGGGAATTGAAAATTCTTTTTTTACTTATGTCATCCTGTTCATTCTATTGTTTTTCCTGTTAGTGATCATGGATGAAATCTTGGTAAAACTGTTTGGTATTAACAGTATTTTCCGAGTGGATATGCTGATTCCGATAAACCATAAAAAAACCTCTGATCATTGATCACAGGTTTTTTTTATTTGCTGCCGCAGTACTTCAAATGAGAATATCGCTGCCGCTGCTGCCGCATTCAGCGCATTGCGGGCATCTCTGCCATAGGGAATGTAGATATTTTGATCTGCTGCAGCCCTCACAGCTTTAGATAGACCGCGCATTTCTCCGCCAATCGCGATGCAAAGGCGACGGGGAAACTCGATATCGTATAAGGAACAGGCATTTTTTCGTTCTGCACAATAAAGCGGAATGTCCGCTTGTTTCAGCTGTCCCAAAATTTCTTCCGTATCTTCAGTGATGATCAGGGGTATCGCTTCGCTGGCACCGGCACTTGCGCGGGTTACTACATCCGCAGCGGTTGTCCAATTGCGCTTGGGCAGAATGACCGCATCTACGCCTGCCGCATAGAATGTCCGCAGCAGATAGCCAAAATTGAAAGGGTCTTCAATTCCTTCGATCATTGCCAGATACACTGTATCTTTTGAAAGAAAATCATCCAGCGACTGAAAGGTACGCTCGCCGACCTTCGCAAGCATGCCGCCATGTGTGCGGCCGCTGGCCATTGCATCAATCTCAGCCCGACTTCGGTACACTATTTTAATACCGCGCTGGTTTGCTTCACGAAGGATATAGAACGTATCCTTATCTTTTTTTTCCGGATCGACATAGATCGCTGAAACACTGCGAAAAGCATTTATGATTGCCGCCTTGACGGAAATATTTCCTTCCAGGATATATTCGTTATTTTCCATAAGTATCACCGGTTTCATTATAAAGCATTTTAGATCATAAAAATATAAGAATATTCGGTTTTCATCAAGAATCATTTTCTTGTGATGAAAAAACTTGTTTTTGTGTGTATACCTTATCTTTATGGATGCTTGATAATGGTATTTACTATAAAATTGTATGGCGTACAAAAACCGTTTCCTTTTTCATTAAAATATTTCAGATAGTAAGAAATACTTTTAAGCCGCATATATAATATTATTAATTTCAATAAATTATATATGTCTTTTTGAGTATCTTTTTATATCTTCTTAAATGTCCGCAAAGCCTTATTTTATAGGCTCTACGGGCATTTTGCTTTTGTGGTAAACCTCACATATCTAGGTCTATCTTCTTATATTTTCGCTATCAAGCGTGGTTAAAATCGTGGTAAATACTTCATGCGATTAGACGCTGAACCTCTGATTTTGCGGTATCTATGGACGCATGAGCGTACCAGTTCATTGTGATACTGATATTTGAATGTCCCATGATATACTGTAAATCTTTTGGGTTCATGTTCTTGCTTGCCAGTCTTGTGCAGAACGTATGGCGTAGCGTATGCGGTGTGATATGTGGCAAGGGATTGTCTTTGTGGTGCTTGTTGTATTTCTTTACCATACGGACAAATAAGGCGTTGTAATCAATCGCAACTTTTGGCTTGCCCTTATGATTGACAAATAGGAAATTGCCCCGTCCGTCTATCACAAATGGTTCTGCCTTTGGGCGTTTCTTCATAACCCGTTGAAATGCCTGTATCGTTTCTCTGCTTAATGGTACTTGCCTTATTCCGCTTTTCGTCTTAGGCGTTTCAATATAATAGCCCTGTTCCTTGCTCTTTAGTAACTGGTGGTCGATAATTACAACTTCATTCTTGAAATCAATATCAGCTACTGTCAGTCCGCACAGTTCCGAGATACGAAGTCCAGTCTTTAACAGTATCAGCACATCATCATAATGCTTGTGATACACATTGTCTGTCTTGATAAATGAGAGTAAGGCTTGTTCCTGTTCCTCTGTCAATGCGACTTTCTCTTTGGTATCATTTTCTAGGACTTCACTTAACTTAAAATCAAAAGGGTTCTTCCTTACACAATCGTCTTGTATGGCGATATAGAATGACGCTTTTAACGAGCGTTTATGGTTGTTAATGGTGTTATAGGAAAAGCCTTTATCTTTCATGCGTAACGCCCATTCCTTAGCGTCAGAGGGTTTTATCGTATCAATGCTCCTAGCACCCAACTTGTCCTCTTTCAATAACCGCATGAGTTGTTCCCGTTGTTTCTGTGTACTTTTCTTCACATTTGCTCTCTGTGCGTTCTGTTTGGCATAAAGTTGGCAAAGTGTCATTTTCTTGCCTGTGCTGTCGATACCGTCCTCAATATCCCGTCTTATCTGCTGTTCCAGTTCACGAAGTGAGGGTTTTTCCCGTTTTTCCTTTGGTGTCGGGTCTGTGGGTGTCAATCTCCAAGCATACACATATTTTGTGTTTCCAAATGCGTCTACATATTTATATAAGTATTTTCCGTCTGTTCGTTGGCTCTCTCCAGTATGCAGGATACGACCTTTGTTATCCCGTCTTTTTTCTTTCATGGTGTCTGC
Source organism: Copranaerobaculum intestinale (assembly GCF_009831105.1). Taxonomy (GTDB): domain Bacteria; phylum Bacillota_I; class Bacilli_A; order Erysipelotrichales; family Erysipelotrichaceae; genus Copranaerobaculum; species Copranaerobaculum intestinale. The sequence goes on from NZ_WUUQ01000004.1 coordinate 91,612, forward strand.
TCCTTTCCTTGTTGGAAAGAGCCTTGATATGACTTGTGTTCATCATAACACATACAAGGCTCATTTGCATTAGATTGCGTCCAATTTAT
>NZ_WUUQ01000005.1 GCF_009831105.1 Copranaerobaculum intestinale
AGGGTTTTTCCTTACACAATCGTCTTGTATGGCGATATAGAATGACGCTTTTAACGAGCGTTTATGGTTGTTAATGGTGTTATAGGAAAAGCCTTTGTCTTTCATGCGTAAAGCCCATTCTTTAGCGTCAGAGGGTTTGATTGTATCAATGCTCCTAGCACCTAACTTGTCCTTTTTCAATAACCGCATGAGCTGTTCCCGTTGTTTTATTGTGCTTTTCTTCACGTTTGCCCTCTGTGCGTTCTGTTTGGCGTAGAGTTGGCAAAGTGTCATTTTCTTGCCTGTGCTGTCGATACCGTCCTCAATATCCCGTCTTATCTGCTGTTCCAGTTCACGAAGTGAGGGTTTTTCCCGTTTTCCCTTTGGTGTCGGGTCTGTGGGTGTCAATCTCCAAGCATACACATATTTTGTGTTTCCAAATGCGTCCACATATTTATATAAGTATTTTCCGTCTGTTCGTTGGCTCTCTCCAGTATGCAGGATGCGTCCTTTGATATCCCGTCTTTTTTCTTTCATGGTGTCTGCTCCTTTCCTTGTTGGAAAGAGCCTTGATATGACTTGTGTTCATCATAACACATACAAGGCTCATTTGCATTAGATTGCGTCCAATTTATCAATAACCTGTTCAAACTGTCGGCGTTTAATCTGTATGCGGTTGCCATTCATAATGAGCCAGCCAGCGTCCTTGTTTTCCTCTGCCAATCGTCTTAACTTGTTTTCTCCGATACGGAAATACTTAGACGCTTCTTCAATGGTAAGGGTGTATTTTTCCCATACGGGAATATCGTTGTTATTCATCAGATACCCCCTTTCCCATGTTTTGTGTCATACTGGATATAAGGGATAAGGTCGGTGCGGTTTATCCTCTGTAAATGGGCGGTTAGTTTACTGGAAAGGGAATTGCTGTATCTTGCCTTATCAAGCATAGTTCCCACTTTTTCCAATCCACCTAATGCGTCATGTTCTTCTAAGAAGTAAAAACTTTTGACAGCGGAAATCACGCCACCCTCTGTAAGCCATTGCTGTGTTTCCTCAAGGGAATTTTGCTGGTTTGGTACTTGCAGTTTCAAGACTTCCACAGCCCCTAAAAAGCGTTCCCAAAACCGACACGTTTTCCATCTGCTTTTATTACTTTCGTTTCTGTTTGGCACGACAAAGCGTAGGTTGTTTGACAATAGCCCGAAAGCCAGTTCTCCCAGTTCCAGCGGTCTGTCTTTGAATGTCATGGCAAAAGCATGAGCCTTATCATCACGCAGTTGCATTTCTGTCCGTTTCCAACTGCCGACTTCATCAAGTGTCTTATTATGTTTTGAACAGACTTCCTTATCCTTATCATAAAAGCGGTAGGACAATCCCGATTTACCAGCACCGATATAAACTGTCTTTGCGGTATCGAAATCGTCAAACTTGCTTTCGTCAAAGTGGTAGCCCTCACTATTCGAGATAAATTCCTCTTTTTCGCATTTCTTCTTTATCTGCTCTATGGTAAAGAATGGCTTTTCGTTCTTATCATCAATGGCAATATCAAGCCTTGTGAAGTGGAAATTATCCAGTCCGTATCTTCGCTCACAACGTCGGAACATATCCCCAAAGGTATAATTCCTACTGTCGAGAATACGGAAAATATCATCACAACCTCTGCCAGTCATAACAAGATAACAGCCTAGCCCTTGTGGGTTATCCTCTGTCTTTCTTGCGTCCCCCGATACATAAATATCTCCAATCTGCCAGCGTGCTTGATAGGTTTTGTATTTAACGCTTGCCGGATAGACATTGAAAAGGTCAGTCGGTAAACCTAAAATGTGCATGATGACATCTTCTGCGGTTGCAGTATCAAATACAATACTGATGTAATCAATCTTAACGGATAAATTTTTGTGTGTAGTTATAGTGCATTACTCCTTTCGTACTTCCCGTTTTTTTGCGGGGTAAAAATCGTGTTTTGTCCTTTATTTATCACAGTTTCTAGGTACTATGACATGTATGCGCAGGGCGGTGTTACATATACGCCCTATGCGTTCGCCGAAAGGCGTTCCCTTTCTTCCTGTGTCTGATCCGTTCTTAACACTCACGAGCCTTGTAAGGCTCGTGGCTAAACGGAACAGCCCCAGTCAGAAACCCGATTTTCAGTCTGATAGTCCATGCCTTTTCATGCTATCAAAGTGAAAATATATATTTTATATGCTTATTCAAGCTTGTGATTGACCCTAGCGTGCTTAATCACTCTATCTGATACGATAATAACGTCATTAGAATTACTTGTCAAGAAGTTTTTATTGACTTTTGGACATATATTAAGTATGATATGCTTATAAATACCAAGAAAAGCAACGAAAGGAGCGGTTGTACTAAGTTATGGAGGGTTATATAAAGAAAATCAGTTTCTTAGGAGAGAACATACAAACCATAAGAAAACACAGGAAAATGAAACAACAGGAGCTTGCGGACAAAATCGGTATCAATATGCAGAGCCTTTCCAAGATTGAACGTGGTGTGAATTATCCTACCTTTGATACGTTGGAAAAGATAATGGACGTGCTAGGAGTAACGCCCAATGAATTATTGTCGGGAGAATGGAAGTATATCGACCACACCGAGCCATATATCATGGACGTTATCAAACGGGAACAGGATTTTAATGTTTCTTTAGATTATCTGTCTGAAAATGAATTTTTCAATGACGAAAGAGAATGTAGATTTTACATGGAATATAAACTCATACAGTATATTCATAACTACATTACCAATGAGGTTACGGAGTTGGAAGAACTTATGGAAATCAAGCAGTTGATACAGCGTCAGAAATTGGAACGCATGATGAAAGTGCATAAGGAAATGCGAGGTTTAGACCGATACAGAGAACAGCCCAAAGAATATAAATACCACGACCCTTATGATGATTGGATATTCCGTCAGCTTGCGGATATTGACAACAGAAACAATATTCCCGACACTTCCCCACAATCAGATTTCAATGAGGCGGACTATGATGATTATCTAAAGGAGAAATGGAACAGAGGACTTTGATTTTCCTCTTGCATAAAAAATACAGCAAATAAAAAGCCCAGTAAAGAGTGCAAAGCACCACCAATGGTGGCAAGCTCTTGACAGGGCTTTTTCTTTTCTGTGGTGGGTAATCAAGAGGAAGAAAGAAAAAGTGTGTATTTTCAATGCAGAAAATATTTAAAGGGTATGCTGATTTTTATTGTGGCGGATATATGGAACTGTTATAATATGGTATGAAGAAAAGGACAAATTAGAAGTTTAATTATATATAATTATAATCTTGATAGAATTAAAGAGTTACTTTTAAAATATATAGGGAAAACAATTGATGTTGTTGATTAATGAAGTGAAAGAAGGTTGGAGTATGGGTTTTTTATTTGGAAGAAAAAAGAAAGAAAAAAAGCATGAGGTGATAAGCATTTCGGGAACACAATTGTGTGATCTTTTAACAAAAGCTGTATCGTTGGCTACTGAAGACGTAGAAGCAAAGTGTTATAGTACTGGACCAGAAATAATGTTTGAGTATAATGGAAATGTTCATTTTATGGGAATTAAGTATGATAAAAAAAGAGCAAAAACTGAGAAAAGAATTACATTTTCAAATGAATTGATGACAGTGTATATTGATAAACAATCTTTTTCTACAGTGGAAGAATTGCGTATGCAGGCAACGATTGACGGTGAATTTCTATCAAATATCTCAGCAGGAATTATTGTAGCCCCTGAATATAATGAATTGTTATAAAATCAGTATAGACATTATGGAAGATTAGTAATGATGATGAGAAGTTACGAGGTATAGCAATGGGATGATATGCTGTATCAAGCCGTATTGAAATGATTACACTTGCTATTTTATCAACGGCTATTTTATCAAGTATATTGGGGAAATAGCAAGAAATTCCAGTTTGACAATTTCATATCCATGCACACAAAGCAGTTAGTCTTAGGATTGACTGCTTTTAAAAAGACACCATTTAGGTGTAATGGTGTCTTTTGGGTGTTATTATAATGGTCATATCAAGGCTCATTCAATCGTGGTAAATTCGTGGTAAAATGAATGATTTTCTATACTGCAAAATACTTGAAAGTATAGTGTTTATGCGGATAATCAAAAATTAGATATAAAATTTAAATATAACTCTTTGTAATAAGTGCTGGAGTATATCATTATTCGGATGAGTATGATGTGGGGAATACACCTTATGTGTCTGCTTCTAACATGAATAATGGAATACAACAAAGAATAAATCTAGATCCAGATTTTAAAGGGAATTGCATTGTTACTGGAAAAGTTGGATGTACTTGTTTTTATCAATCTGAGGATTTTTGTGCTACAAGTGATGTGAATATATTTAGACCAAGAGCATTTAATTTGAATAGAAAAATAGGCTTATTTATAGTTTCTATAATTAATTTTAGTGAGAATTATAAATGGAATTATGGTAGGCAGTGCAGAATTGGAGACAGCAAAAAAATTAATATAAAATTACCAGTAAAAATGGTTGAAAATGAATATATAATAGATCCAAATAAAGAGTTTTCTGAAGAAGGATATATGCCCGATTTCAATTTCATAGAAAATTTTATGGAAGATGTAGAAAATGCAGAGAGAGGAAGAGTGAAAGATTTGCTAAAAATAATTTAGCGAAAATGAATGTTTTCATATGCATTATTTGAAGACTAGTTGAATTTAATAAATTCGAAAAAACAATACAAAAAAGCTTATTCCTAAAGTTTCTAATCTGAATTTAAATAGACTATATTTTAGATATGATGAAATAATTACCACTACTTATAATAGTGATGATGATCATATACAATTAACAAAATTAGAGTTTAAAGAGAATGAGGATTTTAGTCGTCTTAGTATATCAGAAGTAGTTGAATTAAATAAAGAGGTTTCAATTATATCAGAATTAGATTTTGATATACCATCTATTCAACGAAGTTTTGAATGTTTTACTTTTTTGAGTGTACAAAAAAAATTTAAAAATGAGGAATAAATTGGCTTATAATTCTGCATCCAATAAATTTTCTAACAATATAGAGATCGATTTATTTTCGTGTGAAAATATAGAAAAGTTTGTATACACATAAACGATACCAGAATTGAAAGGTGTGGACGTTGCATTGATGGATGATGAAACAATAAAAGTTGCTTCTAATCTATATCATCTAATGGAAATAAATAGTAAATTAGATGAAATATAAAATGATTTTAATATTTGAAAGGACTAGTATTGATATAACAATTTTAGATTTATGCTATATCTTTTTTAATTGAAGAGTGATTTGAAAAATATGTCATAGTTTGATTTCAAATTAATCATTCTAATGATGAAAGCTTGTGAACACTGGGCCTATAAATTTACGTATTGATTGGTTAAATAATTGGTTAAATAATTGGTTAAATATTAGGTAAATTCGCATTTCTAACCAATATTTAACCATTTAATTATGTGTTTGAAAATAGATATTTTCTATTATGTTTTATTATTCATTGATTAATTAACTGTCATTTAGATCTTGTTATAATAAACAAAATTATACGATATATTATCATGGACTTTGAGTACACTTTGAGTGCAAAAATTTTGACAGCCAGTTAAAAATAGAATAATAATGATATATTTTGCATGAAAACCTCAATTTTGGTAATAAAACATGTATGAAATCTTATTTTAAATCGAGTGGGAGTAGTGGACAGTGAATTCCTTTCAAAAAATCAAATTGATGTCTTTTTATGCATGATAAAAAGTCTATTCCATTCACATAGTAACACATATAATAGAATGAGGTGTTACTTATGGATGAAAATCAACATCATAAAATTCTGGAAGTTAAGCATGCTTATGAAGATGAATTATTAGCATTGAAAGATGTGCATGCAGTAAGTATTGGCTACAAGGAAGTTAACGGTGTAAAAACAGATACACTAGCTATTGTGATACACACAAAACAAAAAGAAGAGGAGGCATACTTAGATTCTGATCAAATCATACCACCTTTTATTGAAGGTATTCCAACCGATGTTGTTGAAATTCCTCCTTTTGATTATATTCCGACAGAATTTGATGAAGATGAGATAAATCCCTCTAACATAGATGGTAAAAAATATCGGCCAGTACCTGGTGGGGTTGAAATTTATATGCCCCGAACAGAAGTAAATGGCGGTATCTGCACATCAGGTATGTATGCACAATCAATAAAAGAAGGTGATTCCGCTTCTGATCTTTATCTTTTAACAAATGCCCACTGTTTACGGGAAGTGAATCAAGCAGTCATGCAGCCTATTTCGGATAATCCTGAAGAACTAATCGCATTCTCTTCAAGAGTTATCGATAACAATCGTATTGACGGCGGTATCGCAAAGATGACCAGCTATGAGAATGCTGACCCTTTTACAATCGTTGATTTGGGACAGATAACGGGTGTTTATGACATTACGATTGATAATCTTGGCGAAAAGGTCGTGAAACGAGGTCGAACAAGTGGTATAACGATAGGTATTATAGATTATGTTTTTGTTACAATCATCGATAAAAAAGATCAAATCGTGGTAAGAGGAGAAGTACCGTTTGCGGAACCTGGCGATTCAGGATCAGCAGTCCTTATGTATGAGGGGGAACACGGAAATAATGTAATGGGTTTACTTTGGGGCGGTGTATTGAATTATGCGATTCTATCCCCAATTCGAGCAGTTTCCGAAGAACTTGAAATTGCGTTAATTACAACTGATCTTCCTATTTTTCAATTTGAACAGTGAATTTGAGGTATCTAATGGGATACCTTTTCATATGGTTAAGCAATACGTTATATATTTATATCTAACAAAGATTATGGTAAACTTTACATATACATAAAATTAGGAGAGCGCAAAATGAAACAGGATATGATTGTAATTTTAGACTTGGGAAGCAGTGAAAACACAAAATTGGCAAGAGAGATTAGAGAATTGGGCGTATACAGTGAAATTTATCCGCATGATATAACCAAAAATGAACTTGCTAAATTACCAAATGTAAAAGGTGTTGTTTTATGTGGTGGTGAACATCGCCATGTTGATGGTAAAGATATTGATGTTTCACCAGAAATTTATGAATTAGGTTTGCCAATGATGGCAATTGATCATGAAGCAGCTGCTATTGATATAAAATACCAGGAATGGCCATCTAAAGATCAATTACAAGCATTCGTATTTGATATGTGTAAGGCGGAAGCGAACTGGAATATGAAAAATTTTATCGCTGATCAGATTGAATTAATTAGAAATCAAGTTAAAGATAGTAAAGTATTGTTAGCACTTTCTGGTGGAGTGGATAGCTCCGTAGTAGCTGCTTTGCTTTTGAAAGCCATTGGTAAACAGCTTGTCTGTGTTCATGTGAATCATGGATTAATGAGAAAAGGTGAATCTGAAAGTGTTATTGAAGTTTTTAAAAATCAGATGGATGCCAATTTGGTGTATGTTAATGCCAGCTTTCGTTTTTTAGGAAAATTAGCAGGTGTGTCTGACCCAGAACAGAAACGCAAAATTATCGGCACTGAATTTATTCGTGTTTTTGAAGAAGAAGCACGAAAATTAGAGGGTATTGATTTCTTAGCACAAGGAACGATTTATCCGGATATTGTGGAAAGCGGTACAAAAACGGCGAAGGTGGTAAAATCACATCATAATGTAGGTGGTTTACCGGATGACTTATCCTTTCAATTGGTAGAGCCGCTTCGCCAGTTATTTAAAGATGAAGTGCGCGCTTGTGGAGTAGAATTAGGTTTGCCGTATGACATGGTGTATCGGCAGCCATTTCCAGGTCCGGGTTTAGGAGTTCGCTGCTTAGGTGCTATCACTAAGGATCGTTTGGAGGCAGTACGCGAATCTGATGCGATTTTGAGAGAAGAGTTTGCAAATGCTGGATTAGATAAAAAAGTATGGCAATATTTCACAATCGTACCGGATTTCAAATCAGTTGGAGTAAAGAATAATGCCCGCAGTTTTGAATATCCTGTAATACTTCGGGCAGTAAATACGGTAGATGCGATGAGTGCATCCGTTGAAGATATTAATTGGCCGACATTACATAAAATTACAGATCGTATTTTAAAGGAAGTAAAAGGTGTGAATCGTGTTTGTTATGATTTAACACCGAAGCCGTGCGGAACCATTGAGTGGGAATAAATAGTTGAATTAAATAAAAATTGTAATTGGGATGGAGATGTTAAAGTGAATTTTGGGAAAGCTATAGAACTTTTTTGGGTTAATGGTACATCTGATGGAATTGTCACGGCTGAGTTGTCAAATTGGAATGGTAAGGGTATAAAAATCCCTCGTACTGATTTAATATCGTGTCATCGTGATGATATTCGTGGAATAGGTATTTATTTTCTGTTTTGTCAAGGAGACGATGGGACAGATTCAGTTTATATTGGTGAAGCAGAAAATATATATGAACGATTATTACAACATCTTCGAGATTATAAAGCTGGTAAAGAAAAATATTACTGGAACACAGCTGTAATATTCGTAGGCAGAGATTTAAATAAAGCTTTAATACGATATTTAGAAAACCGGCTTGTGGAAATAGCAGAAGATTGTGGTAACTTTTTACTTTTAACTAAAAGCACATATAAGCATACGGTCATTAAAGAATCACAAAAAGCAAGTATGGAGGAGTTTATCGATAATATCAAAGTATTGGTTAAAGCAATGGGTTATAATATTTTAATATCCACGCCTCAACCTACTAATAATACTACCTATCTTTATTGTAAAAGTAATAGTGCAGATGGAAAAGGATTTATTAGCGCTGGAGGGTTCACCGTAGTCGCTGGATCAAAAGTGTCAGAAACATTGGCGCCTTCTTTTGCTGATGGTGCCAAATCATATTATGAGTTACGAAGGAAGCTAGAACTGGATGGAATTATATCAGGATATTTATTTACTAAAAATTTCGAGTTTAGTGCACCATCGGCAGCTTCTGCTGTTATCCTAGGAAGAGCTTCTAATGGAAGAAATGATTGGAAGACAGAAGGTGGAGTAAGACTAAATGATTTATTAAATTAGTTAATTTTAGAGCTATATTGGATTAATACTATGTCTATTGCAGAAAGAAATATAAATCCATTTTCTTTATAGTTAATTATTTATGTTGTTATAGTGTTAATTAAATTTAAACGATCCTGATTGTTTATTTTTGATAACGCAAGGAATACTTAAGATAATGCTTTTGCAAAATATATTTGAAATCTAATCAATATGAAAATTCTATAACTTTATAGGCAATGATAAAATTTTGCTTTTATAATGAAGATATAATATGTATGTATAGATAATTCATCTAATTTAAATTTTAATATATCAAAAATTAAAATTTATGGATAAAATGATTGATTTATGTATTTGAGGATAAATTACTTCATCAGAAAGATAAATATATCTGCGAATATTCAACGCAGGAGGACAAACATGGAAGATTTACACAAAATCGTATTACTCATTGATGCAGATAATACCCAACTTAAGAAAATGGAGGCGGTCATCCGCGAAGTGTCAACCCATGGCCGAATCGTTGTGAAACGTGCCTACGGTAATTGGAAGAAAGATATTCTTAAAAATTGGGAAGATGAATTGAAGCGCTTAGCGATCAAAGCCGAGCAGCAATTTGATTATATATCCGGTAAGAACGCAACCGATATGGCATTGGTCATTGACACTCTTGATTAACTGCACAGCGGCATTTACGATGCCTTCGTTATTGTCGCGAGTGACAGCGATTATACACCGCTCGCAATCAAGCTGCATGAATCCGGTGTATTTGTCATGGGAGTTGGAGAAAAGAAAACGCCGGAAGCGTTTCGAAATGCCTGCGATGAATTTATATTCCTGGAGAATCTTGGTGATAAAGAAAAAATAACCAAAGATATTGTTGTTGAAGCGGACGCGATCGATCAGGATACGAAAGCTCTGGATGAAATCCATGGCTTATTACGCATTGCGTATGAAACCTATCAGGATGATGAAGGATATGTTTATGTCAGCACAGCCGGAGCTTATATCAAACGAACCAAACCAGATTTTGATTTGCGGACCTTCGGTTATTTAAAATTAACCGATTTACTTGCCGCCTTCCCGAAACGATATAAAATGAAAAAGTATGAAGGAAAAGGAATGGTTAATATCCTGGCATATAAATGTTTATAAACTTATAAAAACTTAATCCTATTTATACTATCACGTAATAACTATCTCTTAATATAGGATTCATGTTACCACATGATTCCTTTTTATAATACAGCGAGAAATGCTATAATAGTAGTACTTTACAACGACAAAGAGGGTACATATGAGAATAGCAATCTGTGATGATGAATCCATTCAGCGTGCATTACTGAAAAAGATCACATCCCAATTTTTTGAAAGAGAATCAATTCCTTATGAAATTATGGAATATGAAAGCGCAGAACAGCTGCTTTTTCATCATGAACAAGCAAAGGATATCGATATTTTATTGCTGGATATCCAGATGCAGGGAATGAATGGTATGGAGCTTGCCAAACAGCTGCGCCGTAATGGTAATAGAAGTGCTATTATCTTTGTGACCGGAGATACCGATTTTATTTATGATGGCTTTCATGTCCACGCAATCAATTATCTTTTAAAACCGATAGATGATGAAAAAGTAAACGATTGTCTCTTTCAGGCAGTTTCCCTTTTGAAAAACGAGAAAGCGTTGCTTCTTCAAATTGATAAGGACATTATCAAGCTGCCCGAAAACGATATAATATGCATTCAGAGTGACGGTCATTATCTTCAAATTTATACTGATAAACAATCCTACCGTCTGAAAAAGCGTTTAAAAGATATGGAACAGGAGCTTAGTGCAGGGCAATTTTATCGCATCAGCAGAAGTGATATTGTGAATTTAGACGCAGTCGCAAGAATCACCTCTAAAGATATCTATTTGATCAATGAAATTCGCATCCCCATTCCCAAAGGGAAGTACCGTGAAATCAGTGAAGCCTTCATGCAGTACCATTTTCATGGAGGCCCGACAAAATGATCATTACTACGCTATTTTTTCTTATGTCGACACTGATAATTTCCTATTGGATGTTTCCCATTGTGAAAGATAAAATCAGTAAGATTGTATTACTCCTGTTGTTGATTTTCACACTGCTTATCACTTGGCGCTTTCACGTTGAGGTCATCGGATGGTTTATCCTGCTATTGCTGACAAATCTCTACTTACTATTTTATATCGAGAATTATGAACATTTTCGGCTTTTCCTTATTCTTGAATTTTTCATATTCGTTATAACTTTGGGTGGCTCGGCATTACTCTGCTTACCCTTATTTCCGATCTTGTTTTTCACCGCGATGTATTTATTGATGCTGATCTTGAAACAGCGGCTAAATTTTATATTGGCAATGAATATCCTTCTGTTCACACTTGTTTTTTACATAGTAAGTTACCATATGCATTCCCAGCTTATGATTCTTTGCCATTATATTTTTATCATTTTCATTGAGAATATGTATCAATTTTATGTTCAAACACTCGATCGAGATACTGCTGATTTCCAAAATCAAGTCATGTCTCACCACTACGAAGAAGTGAAGTCGGTGTACTTAAACATGCGCGGCTGGCGCCATGACTACCATAATCATATTCAAACTATGAAGGCCTATCTGCAGTTAAAGCAGTATACGCAGCTGGAATCGTATCTGAATGAATTAGAAGCTGATTTATCCAGTGTTGATCAGCTGGTAAAGAGCGGTAATCTCATGATGGATGCTATCCTGAATTCAAAACTATCGCTTGCCAAAGAACACCAAATTGAAATTCATTGTAAAGCTGTGACTCCGGAATCCTTATGTATTTCTGATATTGATATTTGTGTTATGATCGGTAACCTCATGGATAACGCGATTGAAGCATGTGATCAGATTCCACCGGATAAGCGCCGTATCCGTGTCTATACCGATATCGTTCATCAGCAGTTTTACCTTTCCGTTACAAACTCAGCAAATGAAAATATATCGGAAGATCAAAAACGCTATATTAGTGAGAAACGCGGTAATCACGGTCATGGTATGAAGCGGGTAAAGCTTACTGTAGATAAATATGACGGATACCTGAACCTGAAAAATGAACCGGGAGTTTTTGTCAGCGAATTGATGATCCCCCTGAATTGACCGTTTCGTGAACGATTTTCACCTGTTCATGTACTGAAACGGTTCTTTTTTTTAATTCTTGCTATAATGACTTCACAAGGAGGGATTGTTTTGTTAAATCGTGAAACGGCACGAAAACAATATTCGCTGCCTAATAATATGATGCATGGTCTGCGTGAGATGAAAACGGTTGGTATACGTTATTATGCATATCTGTTTTGTGATATCATTACCCAGATTGTGATTCCGTTTTTATTGGTGTTGATTCCTGCTGAAGTAGTTCGTATGTTTCAGGAAAAGCGAAATCTACAGGATAGTCTGATCATGATTGCCTTATGGATTTTCGGTATATTGATTATGAATCTGATTCGTACCTTCACCCACCAAAAGATTGAAAACATGGCTGCGATTCTTACCGATACCCAGTATTGGCGGAAACTGAATCGTGAAATGCTTTCCTGTGATCTGCTGAAAGTGGAAAGCAGCCAGGAGCGTGATATGCTGAATGAAGTCATGAACGCGCTGTATGGATCAGATGGAATGGGAAACTATTCCGGAGTAATCGGTCTTTATCTGTATAGTATTGCATTGCTTGTCAATATCGGCGGTTTTCTGCTGTATGGTGCGATTGCCGGCTCTCTGCATCCAATGCTGTTGGCCGTGTTGTTTATTACATCAATCATCAATTGCTTTGCCCAGGCAAGAGCGATCAATTATGAATTTATGAATATGAAAGCCTTCTGGGAGAATTCCGATCGCTTCTGGTATATAAAAAATGAATCCATAAATACTGAAAAAGCAAAAGATATCCGCATGTATCATTTGATTCGCTGGTTTCAAAAAGCGCTTCACCATAATACTGAGGAAGCATCATCCATTTATGATGATGTCATGCAGCACCATTTCTATGCGGACAGTATCGTTCGATTTACCTCAATCCTGCGTGATGGCTTTGCTTATTTGTTTTTGATTATGCAGCTTGCAGATGGGGTAATGGACGTATCAATGTTTATTATTTATATAGGAATTGTTGCAGGATTTGGAAACTGGATCACCAAAATTGTGGAAAGCTATACGTATTTAAAAAAGATCAGCTATGGGATTTCCATGTACCGCAGCTATGTCAAAGAAGAAATTTCAGATACAGATACGAAGCCGCAGCCGGTACCGCAGGACTGTCATAAGATCACCTTTTCTGATGTAAGTTTTGGCTATGAACCGGAACATCTTATTTTTGATCATTTCTCTTTGCAAATACATGCAGGGGAAAAGCTCGCATTGGTCGGTGTGAATGGTGCTGGGAAAACCACGCTGACAAAAATGCTGTGCGGCTTATATCCGCTTAAACACGGACAAATCAGCGTGAATGATATAGATATCACGACAATGGATAAGGATGCGTATTTTCGTGCTATTTCTATCCTTTTTCAGGATGTTCATGTTCTGCCTTTTTCGATTGCTAAGAATGTATCTTGTGCGTGGAATGATGAGGAACAGCAACGGTTGAAAGAAATGTACCAAGGGCAGGAAATATGTCATGCGTTTGATCAGGTAGACCGATCTGAAATTCATATGAATGAATATGATGAAGAAAAAATCATTCGCTGTTTAAAACAGGTGAATCTTTGGGAAAAAGTGTCTCAATTATCAAATGGTATTCATACCGTGCTTACGCAAATTCTCGATCATGAAGGAGTTAATTTATCCGGAGGTCAAATTCAGCGTTTGATGCTGGCTCGGGCACTTTATAAAGAAGCGCCGATTTTGATCTTGGATGAACCTACCTCGGCATTGGATCCGATTGCAGAAAGTGAGCTGTATCAGGAATATGCTAAATTATGTGAAAATAAGATATCGATCTTTATCTCACATCGTTTGAGTTCTACACGATTCTGTGACCGCATTTTATTTTTGGAGAATGGAAAAATCGTGGAGCAGGGCACGCATGATGAGCTGATGGCATTTCATGGACACTATGCGAAAATGTATCAGATTCAAGCGCACTACTATCAAAAGGAGGTGGAGAAGCATGAAGCGGGTATATAAAACCTTAAAAGAGATGTTCGACCTGCTGAAACTCATTCATTCTCTGGATCGGTCAATGATACCGCTATATATAATCACATCCTTTTCACAAGCGGTTGAACCGTTTATTACCATTATTGGAAATGCCATGATCATTGATTCCTTGTTACTGCATGACTGGAAGCAGGCAATGATGCAGGCAGGGGTGATGATCACCGGGTTATTTATCTTTGGTATTTTACACAGTTATTTGATGAAGAAGAAAGAATGCGCTAGTATGGCGATCAATCGCAAATGCAACGGTAAAATATGCCTGAAAGCTATCTCTCTGGATTATGCGACTTTTGAAGATAAAAAGAATTTGGAAGAATTTGAAGCTGCGGATTATAATGTTAGCCGCAATGGCGGCTTTGGTATGTATCTGCTGGAGTTATCCAATATGCTTACCGGCTGCTTCAGCTTTATGTTTGCAATTGGATTTCTGGTAAATCTGTGTCTTATGGAATCACAGCGTGGTACGCCATTTGACTTTCTGACATCGACGAAAGGGTCGCTGATCATAGTTACGGTTATTATGGTTCTATTGATTTTCCTCTATATGCGATTTTCAAAATACGTGAATCAGAATAATTTAAAATTGTATTATGAGATGGTGGATGTGAATCAGAAGTTGGGTTATTTTTCAAATCGCTTGTGTTCGGATGAAAAAGTGGCAAAAGAAATTCGTCTTTATCATATGAAGGACATGATTTATACAGAATGGAAAAAGTTCACGATGGAAGCACATCAATTTTTAAGTAAACAGTGGTCTTTTGAACGTTTATCGTTGATGACTTCTTCGTTTTTGAATGATGCTGTACTTTTGTTAGCCTATCTCTTCGTGGTGATAAAGGCTTATGCAGGAGCAATTACGATTGGTTCCTTTACCCAATATGTCGGTTCGATCCAACAGTTGAACGATGGTCTACGTAAGATGGCAGAGGCAGTGAATCAGTTGATCGTTAAGCAATCATATTTGTCTTTTTATATTGATTTTATCAATAAAGAAAATCAGATGGATACCGGTACTCTGCCAGTGGAAAAACGCAATGATAATGAATTCGAGATTGAATTTCATGATGTAAGTTACCATTACCCAGGAAGTGATATGTATGTATTAAAACACGTATCAGTTAAACTGGATATGAAAAATCATTTTGCGGTAGTAGGACGCAATGGGGCAGGCAAAACAACCTTTATTAAATTGCTTTGCCGAATGTATGATGTCAGTGAGGGCATGATCACTTTGAATGGAATTGATATTCGTAAGTATGATTATGAAGAATATCTGAATTTGTTCGCGGCTGTCTTTCAAGATTTTGCATTGTTTTCTTTCCCGATCGATGAAAATATTGCGTGCAGCCGTGATGCGGATGAAAAACGTGTTTGGAATGTATTAGATTGTGCCGGTATGAAAGAACGAGTTGAGAAATTGCGGGATGGAATCCATACGCTGTTGTTTCATCAAATGGGTGATGGAGTTGATATATCAGGTGGTGAAGCACAAAAGCTTGCGATTGCCCGTGCCTTGTATAAGGATGCGCCGTTTGTGATCTTAGATGAGCCAACAGCAGCCTTAGATCCGATTAGTGAGTATGAAATATATTCACATTTTCATGAAATGGTAAAGAATAAAACCAGTATCTATATTTCTCATCGAATGAGCAGCTGCCGTTTCTGTGACGATATTCTAGTTTTTGATCAAGGTGAATTGGTGCAGCGTGGCAATCACGAAGCATTATTAAAAGATACTAATGGTGTTTATGCGACCTTATGGAATGCCCAGGCCCAGTATTATAACGATCATGGATCCGAAGAAGTGCTGCCTGATAGCTGTATTTGAGATGGTGCTGTCAGGTCAACTGCCTGTCTGCATATAATATGAGGATATGTGTTTCTATTTTCCCTTAAAAATAATCATGCCTCATGAACAAAAATCTGATGGTTTCGTACTGTCGGATTTTTGTTATAATGAAGATGCAAATGAAGGGCGGTAGAAACCATGAATACGTTATGTGCCATTGGGGAAGCTTTGATTGATTTCATTCCGGATCAGCAGGGAAAACTGAAGGAGGTCACCGGTTTTCAGCGGGTAGCCGGAGGCGCCCCTGCGAATGTTGCAGGAACAGTATGTCGGCTTGGCGGTCAAGCAAAACTTTTAACTAAGCTGGGTCAGGATGCTTTTGGTGATTATTTACTTGATCAAATGCAGAAAAGCGGGATTGATACCAGTCAAATTTTAAGAAGCACTGACTATGATACATCATTGGCATTTGTATCGTTAAGTGCGGATGCGAACCGTGATTTCAAGTTTTATCGACGTACGGCTGCGGATTTGCAGTATGCCCCCAAGGATGTGGATGAACATGTTTTAGATGACTGTTCAATCATGCACTTTTGCAGTGTATCCTTGGTTGAATCACCGATGAAATACGCGCATAAGAAATTGATTGAGTTAGCTATCCGAAATAAAAAGTGGATTAGCTTTGATCCTAATCTTCGTTTATCACTTTGGGATAATGAGGAAGCATGTCAAAATGCCATCCGTGAATTTCTTCCCTATGCTGATATTTTGAAATTGTCTGATGACGAGGTATCCTTTATCACCGGATGTGATACGGTTGAGGAAGCGCTGCCGATGCTGTTTTCCGGACGTTGTGAATATTTGCTGTATACCATGGGAAGGCATGGATCCCGTTTATATCGTCGTGACGGTACTTGCTTAGAGACTGCGGGAATACCGGTTCAAGCCCTTGATACAACTGGGGCTGGCGATAGTTTTATCGGTGCTTTTCTTTTCTGCCTTTTGTCGGATGACAGTGTATATTGGCAAGACCTTGATAATGAGCGATTGCAGGATTATTTAATATTCGCAAATGCTTATGCGGCCTGTATGGTGTCACGTATTGGTGCTTTGACGAATCTGGCAGATCGTGAAGCATTTCGGGAGTTTATAAATAAGCATAGACAGCTTCTGCCAGCTGTTCCGCGCATGTTTAAAGAAAGCTAGGATCAAAATATGGAAATGAAAGATTTGCGGATACAATGTGAAAATTGCTTTGGATTATGCTGCCGTGCTTTGTATTTTTCAAAAATGGATGGTTTTCCCGAGAACAAGCGAGCGGGCAAAGCTTGTTCTTATCTGTGTGCAGCTTCACGCTGTTCCATATATTCTCAATTAGGTGAAAAGCATTTAAAAGGGTGTATGAACTATGATTGCTTCGGTGCAGGTCAGCATATGAGTGCCTGGATCAAACAACAAAATATTTATATAACAGATAAACAAATGGATACTGCCGTGATGGAGTCTTTTCATAAGCTGATGAAGCTTCATCAACAGTTGTGGTATTTAAAACAGGCGATTTTGCTGATTGAAGAACATCATCTTCATATTGATACAACAGGGGAGCTGGAAAAGCTGGAAATTCTGCTGAGGAAGGAACCGGATAAGATAACAAAACCGGATATAGAAATCTCTCATGATGCGGTAAATGGTATTTTAAGAAGGGTATCTGCTTGTATCCAAACAAAGTATGCAAATGATACACACATAATTGGCAGTTCTTTTTTAGGAAAATCATTTAAAAAACAGTCTTTGAAAGGATGTGATTTCAGTATGAAGCTTTTGATTGGCTGTGATTTTACCGATGCAGATTTAGCTTACGTGAATTTCCTTGGAAGTGATGTCCGAGATGCAAATTTTTCAAATGTTGATCTTCGTTGCTCCTTATTTCTGACCCAATTTCAAATAAATAGCGCAAAGGGAAATAAAGCGACGATGCTTCCGGATTATCTGAAGCGTCCCCGAACTTGGAATAAATAAAAATCACAGTTTTCAAATATGAGGACTGTGATTTTTTTCACGTTCAATCTGAGTGATGAACCATATTTCATTGGCTGGATTATGGTTTGAATGCAGATTGTATTCTTATTTTTAATACGATCTTACTCGATGATGCGCTGGTAAAGCGCTTTGAATAGCAGAAATAATCCCACTGCCAAGAGAATGTGACCGATTCCGGCAACACCGCTGATGGCTGCGTCTGCACCGCGATTAAGGGTTAAGGATAAAACCTGTGGAATTCCACGTACGATCATCATGAAGATGGTCAAAAGTAACCCGCTGTTATATATATACATGAACGGTTTGAATGCTTTAGCCTGTGTAATCTGGAAGTTTTTCTCTACCACAATCAGAAGTAAAAACAGAAACATGCCGAGCACCAGTGTGTGTACGTGCAAAAATCCAATCGCAGTCGTGCCCGTGAATGCATTGAATTTTGTGAATTCCCGATAAAATACGCCAAGCAGCAGTCCCAATACCGCATAAAATGCCGCTGTTTTAAATAATTGTTTCATAGATAGCCTCCCTGTTTTTTTGTACATGTACATTGTAGACAGGTTGAAAGACGGGGTCAAAGCATATGCCCGATCAATAGCGATTATGAACAACCTCTGCAAAGCATAGCAGATCGTCTATCAGTAAAACTGTACCGTCGTCCAGTATTGCAGTACCGCTCATATACCCAAATACCTGATGCTGATCCGTAACAATAAGAACGGCCGATGTCTTCGCAGCTCGATCTAGGATCGGTCGGAATTTCATTTCAAAGCGCTGATCGCTGGAAGTAAACGTCCATGGCTTCATCATGTCATCCTTTGGTATATGAAAAGTAACGTCATCGAGCTTATGCCCGATTCCATCATAGAAAAGCATATTCTCAGTGGCGGCGGATGTATCACCAAAACCATAACCGAGGTTGAATCCGAAAGGTTTGCCTTGAACGACACCATTGCCTGAACTCCAGTACCAAGTGTTGTCGTAGGTCCAAACGCCGCGTCCCCAATCTAATGTACCAAAGTCAGTCTCTGGATGAAAAATGTAGGTTTTTCCATCAAACTCTACTTTTCCTTCTGCCCGCATCCCATTGATTTTTTGATTATAATAAAAGGCATGCTTCTTGTTTTTCCAAGGTGTAGCGATTACCATTGTATCCATCGGCGGTTGATGAAGAAGGATATCACAGGTAAAGGTCTTGCCCCGATAAAAGTTTTTAAATTGACATTGAATTTGTCTGGTTTGATCATGTTTCTCGAAATGAAGACTCAGTCGTTTATCCTCATAATGAACATTGCCTTCTTCTGAGGTTGATGGCATATGCAGTTTCCCCATCGGGAAAGCGTTCAGTATAGTTTCCGTGTGTTCCCACTTTCTTTGAAAGTCGAGGAGGGAAACCGACTGTAGTCCGATATAGCCAGCATCTGATATGGTGAAGGCTACGCCAAAGCCATTTCCGATCATTAAATAGTAATCCCATTCCTTAATGCGGAAGGCGGATGCCTTGATCTGATTCCGGGAATAAGCTTGGATGAGGGAACGTGACCATCCCGGTTCCTGAAGCTCTCCTTTGTCATTCAAAAGCGGATGCTGCTCAGTGACTTCATGATTGCGCATACTTGTTCTCCTTTGCTTATCTACCCTCTATTCTAGTTCCTTTTTTGGTAAATGAAAATGGGAATTGTATTTTCTCTAATTTTATGAAAATAAAATGCTTTCTATGGTATCATTATAGGCGAGGTGATTGCTTTGAAACTGATGTTGATCATTATAAATGAAGAAGATAAAGATGAAGTTATGAAGGCGCTGAATGAACATCAATTTCAGGCAACAATGGTATCGACAACTGGGGAATTTTTGCATTATGGCAATACGACATATCTATTGGGTGTTGAAGATGAACAGATAAAGGAAGTAGAATCGATTATTCAGGATAATACGACGATTCGCTGTGAAATGATTGAAGATATGCCTGATGCAAAGAATTTGAATGATCCAGGACGTGCCACCATATTTGTTGTTGATGTAAAGCAATTTCATAAAATAGGGGGATAAATTATGCTGGGTGTGGGGGAACAGGCACCAGAATTTGAACTGATTGGTGCGAATGGCAAAATCTTTAGACTTTCTGATTATCGCGGTAAGAAAGTTCTTTTGTTTTTCCTGAAAGATATTACTAGTGGCTTTGGCACATTAAATATTTTTGCTGCGATCGATGCTGCTTATGAATCACTGGAAGCACTTGATCTAATCGCTATTGGAATTTGTCCTAATTCAATGAAGCAGCTTTCTCCATTTTATGAAGGTATTCCCATCTATACACCCTTGCTGTATGATTACCGCCGCATGATTGCGCGCCGTTATCAGGTTGAAAAAGACTGCATCACTTTTGGTAATGCCTATCGAACTGTTAATGAATGTGCGTATATCATTGATGAAAATGGGTATATTGAAAAACAGTATCGAACTTTTCGCTACCAGCAGTGCCGGGATATGGTTTTGAAGGATCTTAGAAAGTGGGAAAAGAAACGGTTGAAGCAAGCTTCTCACCCGAGTTCTCAGGTATAGCGGAACAGCAAAAATAATTATTTAAGATGATGATGTGAACTTACCATTTTTAGTGAAAAAACACGATTAAATAGTCCTTTTTCAAAAAGTTTAAAATTTTCAGATTTTATGTTGACATATATTTTAGGTGATGATATTATATTAAAGCGCCAAGAAAAAGCGCAAGCCAATACAAATAAGATGGAGGTTTAGCTCAGTTGGGAGAGCGTCTGCCTTACAAGCAGAGGGTCAGCGGTTCGAGCCCGTTAACCTCCACCATTTTATTTGCCGACTTAGCTCAATTGGTAGAGCAACTGACTTGTAATCAGTAGGTTGTGGGTTCAATTCCTATAGTCGGCACCATTTTTATGAAAGTGCCGGGGGGGTAGCGAAGTGGCTAAACGCGGCTGACTGTAACTCAGTTCCTTTTGGTTCGACAGTTCGAATCTGTCCCCCCCCACCATTACTTATCGATCTTGCAATCATTGGGGTATAGCCAAGCGGTAAGGCATCAGACTTTGACTCTGACATTTCTCTGGTTCGATTCCAGATACCCCAGCCAATCTTTACTGCATATATTTGACCCGTTAGCTCAGCTGGTAGAGCATTTGACTTTTAATCAAAGGGTCGGGCGTTCGATTCGCCCACGGGTCACCAATGATTATGCGGATGTAGTTCAATGGTAGAACTTCAGCCTTCCAAGCTGACTACGTGGGTTCGATTCCCATCATCCGCTCCAATAATAAACATAGCCCTCATCCGAAGGGCTTTTTTAATAATTGATCATTTAAAGAAGAACAAGAAAAACATATTTGAAAGGACGAAATCTATGAAAAGACCACATTTTGATGTTTTACTTCACAAAGAGGAACTTAGTCGTCCCCAAAAAGTTCAAGAACAAATACGAAAAAATATAGGATCAACTAACATTGATAGAATAATTAGTGAGAGTGGAGAGAATAAGAAACCAATTAAGGGGTTCATTAGGATTGTTGAGTGGACAATAATTATGATTGTTATAAGTATTATGTTTTGCCTATGGATATTTTAATAAATTATTGACTATTCATGACGCAAGAACAAACAGCTTACGGAAACATGCATAGTTAAATCATGAATATGTTGTAAATACTTCATAGCTTGCTTATAATAAGGAATATACATGCATACCCCTGATTTCTGCTGATGTAAAAGCGCAGAATCGTTTTTATAGATAAATGAGGTATTCAGATGAAGAAAGAAATTGCCGTATGGAAACCAATCAGTATCATTCTGATAACCATGCTAGTTTTAGCATGCGTTGCAGGTTTTTATATTGATGAAATTAGAAATACCTTATTGGATGATATGAAGAACAATTTGAAGCAGATTGCTTCATCTACGACTGTTTCCATTCATTCCCGCATTGAAGATCGTATATCCACGCTTGAAAATATTGCCTATATGCTTGAAAATGAGGCTACCTCGGATAAAACAAAATTGATGGAAGCCTTGCGGACGGCAAGTGAAAACAGCGATTTTATGAGACTTGGTATCGCCGATCTGGAAGGAAATTGCATCACCAGTGACCATCAATCTTTTTATATCGGTGACCGTATATATTTTCAAAACGCACTAAAGGGTAAATCTTCTTTTTCCGATACACTGTCTGATAAATTGGCCGGCTTCGATTTGAATGTCATTGCTGTACCGGTGGTTGAAAATGGAATGATCAGCAATGTTTTATTCGGTGCCAGCAAGACTAATGAACTCGGAGAAGATTTGTTGGTGGAAATTTATGACGGAAAAGGTTTTACGGCTATCGGTGATAATGAGGGCAATATCGTTTTGCAGTCCCCAAGCAAAGCCGCAAACAAAAATCTTCATAATTTATCACAGCTTAAGTTTGATAATGGTTTTACTGTTGATCAGCTGAAAGAGTTGAAAAGCGGATTGACACAATTTGTATCCTTAAAAGGAGAAGAGCGTTATCTGGCCTATATGCCGCTGGGAATCAATAACTGGTATGTATACTCAGTTGTACCGGTGTCGGTGGTTACCAGACGAATTCAGAATATTATTTTAATTGCCGCTTTTACCTGGATCGTAGTTGCACTGGTGCTTTCACTGATTCTTGCATATATCTTTACGATGCGTAAAAAGAATCAGAAAAAGCTAAACGAAGTGATTTTTTTCGACGATGTGACAAGCCATTATAATTTCAATCAGTTTCGGGTATTGGCAGAACAAATCTTTACCAGCAAAAATGCGGATTCCTATACAATGATTGAGTTTGATATAAGTAATTTTAAGCTTGTTAATGAGTTGTACGGATATGCAGTCGGCAATCAGCTGCTGAAAATCACTATGGATATGTGTGAACAGGACTGTCAGGCAAATGAATACTGTGCTCGTAATTCTGCCGATCATTTTATCCTGCTTTGGAAAATGCATGAACAGGATGCGGTACGTCAGCGCTATCATGCGTTAATCCAGTCTATTCAAAAGAAAGCACACCGTGAAAACGATTATTTGACCTTGGAATTCCACGGCGGCATCTATCTGCTTCACGGAAATGAAAACAGCTTCTCGAAATGTCATGATCGCTGTGTCTATGCAAAATCACAAATTCGTGACAGCAAGACGGAAGCTTATGCATTCTTCTCAGAGCGCATGTATGAGAATATGCTGCGGCATAACCGGATGGAAGCCTCGATTAAGAAGGCATTTGACAACGAAGAATTTAAAGTATATCTGCAGCCGCGAATTACCCTGGATGATCAGCGGGTTCACAGTGCGGAAGCACTAGTCCGCTGGGATTCGCCGGAATATGGGATGCTTCTGCCGGGAGAAATTATTCCGCTGCTTGAGAATCGCGGTTCTTTGGAAGAGCTGGATATGTATATGCTAGACCATGTCTGTCAGATCCTGAAAAAATGGATCGAAGCAGATAAAGCAATCCGAATTTCATTCAATGTTTCCCGTACGTATATTTTTAAACCGGGATTTGTCCAACGTGTGCTCCAGATCATCGATCATTATGGGATCAATCATGAATATATCGAAATAGAAATCACGGAGAGCGTTATCTTTGACCGCAGTGACGCATTATACTCGATTGTAAAGGAGCTGCAGGATAATGGACTTTACATTTCCATGGATGATTTCGGAAGCGGCTATTCATCCTTGAATATGTTAAAGGATATCCCGATCAATACGATTAAATTGGATCAGGTGTTCTTTAAAACCGATGCAATCAATGCTCAGCGGGCGAAAGCTATCATCTCCGGAATTTTGAATTTAACTCATACATTGAACATACACAGTGTTGCAGAAGGAATTGAAAATGAAAGTGATATGAAGTTTCTTCAGCGTATGGGCTGTGATGAAATTCAAGGCTACTATTATTCAAGACCGCTGTCCGTTTCCGACTTTGAATCCTATATGGATGCGTTCAATAAGAAGTAATATGTGACTTATAAGATTAAAATATGCTTATAAGTCTTTTTTTTACATAGAAGCTTAAATCCTCAGCATACTGATATTGAGGTGACAATAATGGAAAATCAATATGAAGAAATATTGGAAGCATTGAATCAATTATTAAAGGGAACACACATGGGTGCTTTTGTTTTTGAAGATCTGGCTGAGAAAATATCTTCACATGAGCTGCATACAGAGTTCCGGGAAATTCTGAAAACACTCAAGCATCATGAGGAAATCTTAACGCACCATATTGAACGGCTGCATGGGGATCCGGCGGATTCTGCCGGGATCAAAGGAACGATTACTGATTTCATGGAAATGATGAAAAACATGCTGATCGTTACCGATGTTGAAGTGATCGAAGAAGCAACCAAGTCGATTGAAATGGCGATTAAGGCAGTGAATGACTTTGAAGATAAACATTTTACATTGGATGGCGAGCTTCAAAAGGAGATTCAGATTATCAAGGATGATTATAGTGCGATCTACCATGCATTGCACAAATTTTTGATGGAGTACAAATAGTTCTGACGTTTCCCTGCTTTCTAGTGTATAATGAAGCAGAAAGTAGGTGAAAGAATGAATGTAACAGAACGTTTTTTGAAGTATGTAAGCATTGATACAGAATCAGATCCAAATTCTGAAACAACTCCTTCTACTGCGAAGCAGCTGAATTTGGCAAATGTGCTTGTCGAGGAAATGAAGGCGCTTGGCATTGAGGATGCCCATGTAGACCGATATGGAGTTGTCTACGGAACTATTCCAGGTGATGCGAAAGCTGAAACCATTGGTTTTGTAGCACATATGGATACATCACCGGATTTGACCGGAGCGAATGTAAATCCCCGCATCATTAAGAATTATGATGGGAAACCGATTGTTTTAAATGAAGCTAAGCAAATTATTATGGATCCAAAGGATTTCCCTTCTCTGCACGAAAATGTTGGTGAAGATTTGATCGTGACTGATGGTACTACCTTGTTGGGCGGTGATGATAAAGCCGGTGTTGCTGAAATCATGGTCATGGCAGAAGCTTTAATGAGCCAGCCGCGAAGTGCTCATGGCACAGTAAAGATTGCCTTTACTCCTGACGAGGAGGTAGGCCGTGGTGCTGATAATTTTGATATCAAGGGCTTTGGTGCAGAATATGCGTACACGGTTGACGGCGGAGATATCCGCGATGTCAATTATGAGAATTTCAATGCGGCCGCAGCGGTGGTAAAAATTCATGGTTTAAGTATTCATCCGGGGGCAGCAAAGAATAAAATGCTGAACTCTCAGCTGATCGCAATGGAATTCAATGCCTTACTGCCAGTGCATGAAGATCCTGCATGTACCGAAGGTTATGAAGGGTTTCATCACTTAACCAATATTCATGGTGTATGTGAAGAAACTACTCTGCAGTATATTATCCGCAATCATAATGAGGAGATTTTTGAACGGCAAAAACAACAGTTTATGAATGCGGCAGCTTATCTGAATAAGAAGTATCCGGAAGGAACCGTAGAATGTACGATTACTCATTCTTACACCAATATGCGTTCCTATATCGAAAAGGATATGCGCGTGATCGATACGGTTAAGCAGGCGATTCAGGATTTGGGAATGACCCCGATCAGTACTCCGATTCGCGGAGGAACTGACGGTGCCCGTCTGACCTACGATGGACTGCCTTGTCCAAACATCGGAACCGGCGGCTATAACTGCCATGGAAAATTTGAGTATGTTTCTATTCCGCGAATGGAAAAAATCGTTGAGCTGCTGTTAAGAATAGTCGAAAATATTTCCACTCATGCGTAAAAAAGAGGATAAGCATCCTCTTTTTTAATTGTATCATGTATAAGCAATGTGAGTCGTGATGAATGCATAGATAGAAATGAACGTACATCCATTTATTTGATTGTTAAGCCGAATAGCCGCGCGATGTCGACAGCCTGATCTGAGGATACTGTTAACCCCTTTACATTATCAATGGTAATCATGATTTCCTCGATCGTGCAGGTCATCCAATTGACACCGCTCAGCGCAGCATTGATAAATTCACACTTATTGAGATTGCAGTTTTCAAAAGCAGTTTTTTTAAATTCACAGCCATTGAAGCCGCCGCTGTTGAAATCATCATCCAGCATCATTACCTGCTTGAATTTAGAAAAGGAAAAATTAATATATTTTCCGATATTCTTAATGAAGGAGGTGTTGTGAATCACACAGTCGCTGAAGTCGCTGCCGGTCATGCGGCACTGTTCGAATTGGCAACGATGAATACTGCCTTCACTACAGTCAATATTAGAGAAATCACAGTGATCGAATACGCAGTCCAGCATATCGATATGGGGAAAATGACATTCTGAAAAGATCACATTGTGGAAATAGCAACTATCAAAATGGATGCGATCAACTTCTGCTGTTTCGATAAAATCCCCTTCAAAGGAGACATTTGAGATATATTCTTCCTGATTCATAATTTTTTTCAGATCCCCTGCTTCCAGCAGTTCTTTATGAAGGCGCGGTTTTTCCAGTCCTTTTTCACTCATTGTGCATTTCCTTTCCATTTGCATCATGTTACCTGAAACGATTATAATCATTATAGCAGAAAGTGAGTGGATGTATATGCTGAATGAGATTGATATTCACGGCTATACGGTTGCCGAAGCAAAGCAACAGTTGGATCGTTATTTGGATCAGCTTCCTTTATCAATTCATGAAATAACTGTTATTCATGGGTTTCAGCGGGGAACCGTGCTCCAGCAGTTTGTACGTAAAAATTATCGGCATCCGCGATTGGTACGGACGATGCTGAGCATGAATAAGGGACAGACGACTTTATTATTAAAATAACTGTTTTTGCTGAACAATTCACAGGGTTGTATTGTATACTATAACTACACGTAAAAAAGGATGTGATAACATGGTGGATTCTATTATCGAACCCATCGCTGAGCAGCTGCACATCAGGCCGGCTCAGGTCAAGCAGACATTAGCGCTGCTGGAAGAAGGAAATACGGTGCCGTTTATTGCCAGGTATCGCAAAGAGATGACAAAGGGACTGGACGAGGAAGCAATACGAGTGATTCAGGAACAGTATGACTATCAGGTAAATCTGGCTAAGCGAAAGGAAGATGTCCTGCGGTTGATCGAACAGCAGGGAAAACTGACGGATGAAATCCGCAGCGATGTGGCAGCCTGTGACAAGCTGTCGCAGGTAGAAGATATCTATCGCCCGTATCAGCAAAAGCGCAAAACTCGGGCAACTGATGCTGTTGCGAAAGGGCTGCAGCCGCTTGCCGAATGGCTTTTGAATCTGCCAATGCATGGAAATGTTGAAAAGGAAGCTTTGAAGTATATAAGTGATTTGGTTCCTGCAACGGCTGAAGCAATACAAGGGGCAAAAGACATTATTGCGGAAAAAGTAAGCGATGATCCGAAAGTTCGTGAAAAAATACGTCGTTCGGTAGAAAACTATGGCCGTATCGTAACCAAAGCAAAAAAGAATCATGCGGATGAACAGCGCGTCTATAAAATGTATTATGATTATGCAGAGCGGGTATCCACTTTGGCAACCCATCGTATTATGGCGATTGACAGGGCTGAAAAGGAAAAGGTTATCACAGTTTCATTCGACTATGATAAAGAGTATCAGCTGGAATGGTGCTATCGCCGCTATACTCATAAACGTCCGAGCATTGCCGATCCTTATATCCGTGAAGCAGTTGAAGACGGCTTGAAGCGTCTTGCTTTTCCGGGCGTTGAGCGAGCGGTTCGCAATGAATTAAGTGAAAAGGCGCATGCATCCTCCATTGAAGTATTTTCCATGAATTTGGAGCGTCTGCTGCTGCAGCCGCCGATGAAAAATAAAATGATCTTAGGATTGGATCCGGCCTATCGTACCGGCTGTAAGCTTGCAGTGATTGATGAAACCGGTAAAATGCTGGAAATATCAGTGATTTATCCGCATAAGCCGATCAATAAGCAAGCAGAGGCCAAGGCGATTACACTGAAGCTGCTGCAAAAGTACCCAATCGATATTATTGCGATTGGCAATGGAACGGCCAGCCGCGAAAGTGAAGCCTTCATAGCAGAGTTAATTCAAGAAAATCACCTTTCTGTTAGCTATACGATGGTATCAGAGGCAGGTGCGAGTGTATATTCGGCATCTAAGCTGGCTCGTGATGAATTTCCTGATCTGCAGGTCGAGCAGCGGAGCGCCGTATCGATCGCCCGACGGATTCAGGATCCGCTCGCAGAGCTTATCAAAATTGATCCGCAGTCAATCGGCGTGGGGCAGTATCAGCATGATCTGCCGGTCTCTCAGTTGTCTTCTCGGCTGGATTTTGTTGTATCCAAGGCTGTTAATCGGGTTGGTGTTAATATCAATACTGCCAGTGTTGAACTGCTGAAAAATGTATCAGGACTGAATCAATCCACGGCAAAGTCGATTGTATCCTATCGCAACGAGCATGGCCGGATCACCGATCGAAAAGAAATTAAGAAGATTTCAAAAATCGGAGCGAAATCCTTTGAACAGTCAGCGGGCTTCTTACGCATTGAGGATGGCAAAGAAATTCTGGATCGCACCGGGATTCATCCGGAAAGTTATGCATTGGCAAAAGCGATACTCAGCCGCTTGTCATTGAACACAGCGGATATGGGTACATCAAAAGCGGTTGAGGTAATGAAAGAAATCAAAGTTCAGGAGCTTGCTTCCGCTTTAAATAGTGATCCGTATACCGTCGCCGATATTTTACAGGCGATTGCGGCGCCGCTGCGTGATTATCGTGAACAGTATGACGGTCCGCTGCTTCGCAGTGATGTATTGACCTTGGAAGATTTAAAAATCGGTGATGAAATGGAAGGCGTTGTCCGCAATGTAGTAGATTTCGGCGCGTTTGTCGATATCGGCTTAAAGGATGATGGTTTGATTCATGTATCCAAGATGAGCAAAAAACGGATATCACACCCCAGCGATATTGTTTCTATCGGAGATATTGTCAAAGTGTGGGTATGTAACATTGATGAGGAAAAACACAAGGTGCAGCTTTCGCTGCTTCCGCTTCACTAAGCAATATACACTTGTATCTAATAGGAATAGAATCAAAAATTCAAGCTTCCGTTATCGGAATTTCCCGGATATTCGTGTATAATAGGTTTATGTATATTACAAAAAGGAGGGTATTATGGAAACAGCAGCATCTTTGCATGAAAAAGCAACGAATATTCGCAAGAATATCGTGAAGATGGTTACAAAAGCGAAATCGGGACATCCGGGCGGTTCCTTATCATCCGCTGATATTCTGAGTGTTCTGTATTTTAATGAGATGGATATCACCGCAGAAAATGTGGATTCCATCGATCGCGACCGATTTGTTTTATCAAAGGGACACGCATCACCATTGTTGTATGCGACTTTGTGTGAGAAAGGATTCTTGGATGAAGCTGATCTGGATACATTTCGGCAAATTGATTCCAAGCTTCAAGGGCACCCGAATATGAATTATGTGAAGGGTGTTGATATGTCTACCGGCTCACTTGGTCAGGGCATCAGCTGCGCTGTTGGAATGGCGTTATCGAACAAGGTGAAGGGTAACGACCATCGGGTTTATACCCTGGTTGGCGATGGTGAAAGTGAAGAAGGACAGGTATGGGAAGCGGCGATGGCGGCTGCTCAGTACAAACTGGACAATTTGGTAGCCATTATTGATTTCAATGGTCTGCAAATTGATGGTGATATAACGGCGGTTATGAATCCGACTCCATTGGATAAAAAATTTGAAGCGTTCAACTGGCATGTTATTGTCATTGACGGTCATGATTATGAACAAATACTTGATGCATTCAAGGAAGCACGTGAAACTAAAGGCAAGCCGACCATGATCCTGGCGAAAACCATTAAAGGAAAAGGGGTTTCCTTTATGGAAAACAATTATGCATGGCATGGCAGCGCACCGAGTGAAGAACAGTGTGCGCAGGCACTGAAAGAATTGGATGGTGAGTAGAATGGGAAAAATAGCAACCAGAGAAGCCTATGGAAAGGCACTTGCGAAATTAGTTCTGGAGGATGAAAACGTCATTGTCCTGGATGCCGATTTAACGAAATCCACCAAGACGATCGATGCGAAGAACGCATGTCCTAAACGTCATTTCAATATGGGTATTGCCGAAGGAAATATGATGGCGGTAGCAGCCGGCATGGCAGCGAGCGGTCATGTGGTGTACGCATCCAGTTTTGCGATGTTCGCGGCCGGACGGGCATTTGAACAAATACGCAATTCTATCTGCTATCCGAAATTGAATGTCAAAGTGTGCGCAACACATGCCGGTTTGACAGTTGGTGAAGATGGTGCGAGCCATCAGGCAATCGAAGATCTGGCAATCATGCGGGCAATTCCGAATATGACGGTCATTCAGCCTTGTGACGGTGCGGAAACCGAAGCGGTAATCCGCGCTGTTCATGAGTATAACGGCCCTTGTTATGTGCGTTTGGGACGCAGTGCCGTCGAAGATGTTTATGAATACGGTTTTGATTATCAGATTGGAAAAGGTAATGTCCTGCATGAAGGAAGCAAAGCGGTTATCTTTGCGACCGGCTGTATGGTACAGGCTGCTTTACAGGCTCAAGCGCTTCTGAAAGAAAAAGGAATTGATCCGACGATTGTAGATATTCACACGATTAAGCCGATTGATGAAGCCTTGATCGTGGAAATGGCTAAAAAACATGATGCGATCATTACTTGTGAAGAACATAATGTTATCGGTGGATTGGGCAGCGCTGTAAGTGAAGTACTGGTAAGACATGAACCAAAGAAAGTAACGATGGTAGGGGTTCAGGATACATTTGGAGAATCCGGCACTCCAGCCGCATTGTTGAAGAAGTATGGTTTGACTGCAGAGGATATAGCTGCAGCAGTAATCAGCAGTTTGGCATAATTTTTAAATGAGATAAAAAGCTTGAGGAGAAGGATAAAACGTTCTCCTCTTTTTATATGATGAGAATGAATTTTACAATTATCTAATCTATGAATGATTTATAAAAAAACTTCGGCCTTCCCTGGTTAGAAGTGATCAAATTTGCTTTACTCATCGCAATATCAATTTCATGGTATAATTCTGCTTTTTTTAAGGAAATTCAAAGCTATTCCAAATTGTAATTTTATGGGATATCGCATATAATCATTACATATATACAGGAGGAATGGATATGAGAGCAGTCATCAGTGTGATTGGAAAAGATATGACCGGAATTTTGGCAAAGGTAAGTACGGAATGTGCGAATGCGAATGCCAATGTAATAGAGGTATCCCAGACTATTTTGCAGGAAATGTTTGCAATGGTAATGCTGGTCGATATTGATAAGTTGAATCAGGAACTAACGGATTTTGCGGATCACATGGAGCGGACAGGCAAGGCAATGGGTATGGTCATTCATGTCATGCATGAAGATATTTTCCAGGCCATGCATCGTATTTAGGAGCATTTATCATGATGAATGTAAATGAGATTTTAGAAACTATCCGGATGATCGATGAAGACTATCTGGATGTGCGTACAATAACGATGGGGATATCTCTGCTTGACTGCTGTGACAGCGATATCGATACATCCTGTGAGAAAATATATCACAAGATAACGACCAAGGCGAAAGACCTGGTAAAGGTTGGAGAAAGTATTGAAAAAGAATATGGGATTCCGATTATCAATAAACGAATCTCTGTAACCCCGATTGCGATGCTGGTTGCGGCGAGCGGCGGTGATCCGCTGAAATATGCACATACGCTGGAACGCTGCGCAAAGACCGTTGGAGTTAACTTTATCGGTGGTTTTACGGCGCTGGTTCAGAAGGGATTTTCAGCAGGTGATCGGGAATTGATCGCCGCAATCCCGCAGGCTCTGGCGCAGACGGAGCATGTCTGTGCGTCGGTCAATATCGGTTCTACAAAGGCAGGCATCAATATGGACGCGGTGAAGATGCTTGGCATAACGATGCTTACATGTGCGGAAATTACCGCGGATCGCGATTGCATCGGTGCCGCAAAGCTTGTGGTTTTCTGTAATGCGCCTGAAGATAATCCATTTATGGCCGGAGCATTCCATGGAGTAGGAGAAGCGGACTGTGTCATCAATGTCGGTGTTTCAGGCCCCGGAGTTGTACGGGCCGCTTTGGCGAAAGCAGATAAAACACTTCCAATGCATGAGATAGCGGAAATCATAAAGCGGACAGCCTTTAAAATTACCCGTATGGGTCAGCTGGTAGGAAGCGTCGCAAGTGAGCGGCTGAATGTGCCGTTTGGAATTGTTGATTTATCTCTGGCGCCAACGCCGGCCATCGGGGATTCGGTTGCCTATATCCTCGAAGAGATGGGCTTGGAAAACTGCGGCGGATATGGAACGACAGCATGTCTGGCGATGTTGAACGATGCAGTAAAAAAAGGCGGGGTTATGGCTTCTAACCGGGTTGGCGGTTTATCCGGGGCATTTATTCCGGTTAGTGAAGATGCAGGTATGATCGAAGCGGCTCGTTCTGGACATTTGACTTTAACGAAGCTGGAAGCGATGACAGCGGTATGTTCGGTTGGCCTTGACATGGTAGTATTGCCTGGTGACACATCCGCGGAAACCCTGTCCGGAATTATTGCGGACGAGGCGGCGATCGGTATGGTCAACAGCAAAACTACGGCTGTGCGGGCAATTGTGGCAATCGGGAAAAAAGCCGGAGAGGAATTGAATTTTGGAGGCTTGCTGGGAAGCGGGCCGATCATGGATATTTCACAAAGTTCTTGTAAGGTCATGATCGATCGGGGAGGTCAGATTCCAGCGCCGCTGCAGAGCTTGAAAAATTAACTGATAAATCATCATCGGTTTTTAGGGATATCGTGCGTATAAAAAATTTTGTGATAGAATAGAAAGTAGGAATTTAAGTGAGGAAACAGATATGCTGGAATTAAAAAATATACAGTTTGCAGTTCATGAAAGCAATGACTCCAAAGAGATCATTCGTCATATCGATATCACAGTTCCGGATCGCAGCTTTACCGTGATCACGGGACCCAACGGCGGCGGGAAATCCACCCTGGCAAAACTGGTCATGGGCTTAGAAAAGCCAACCGGCGGACAGATTTTGTTCGATGGCGAAGATATTACGAATGTGAGTATAAGCGAGCGGGCAAAACGCAAGATTGGTTATGCCTTTCAGCAGCCGCCGCGTTTCAAGGGACTGACGATCCGAAAACTGCTTTCCCTGGCGCATGGCAGTGAATTATCCGAGTGTATGAGCTGCCAATATTTAAGTGATGTTGGATTATGTGCACATGACTATTTAGATCGTGAGATGGATGCTTCCTTATCGGGAGGGGAAGTAAAACGAATTGAAATCGCCACGCTGCTGGCACGGGATTTGAAACTCGCAATCTTCGACGAACCAGAGGCCGGAATCGACCTGTGGAGTTTTGCGAAGCTGGTTGATACCTTTCAAAATCTGCGCAAATATAACATGAGTATCCTTTTGATATCGCATCAGGAGCGAATCATGCAGATGGCTGATGAGATTATCGTTGTTGAGCAGGGCATGGTAACCAAACAGGGCAGCCGGGAAGAAATTCTGCCGCAGCTGCTTCATGAATTTGATACCATCTGCGACAAGTGTTTATAGAGGTGAATAATGGAACAGACAGATAAGAATCTATTAAAGACGATAGCAGGTATCAGCGGCTTCCAGGTAGGACGTGCTTTTAACCTTCGTAAGGATGGACAAGGCGTGGAGCGTCATTCCACACCGAATGTGAAAATCAATCCGAAAACAGATAAGCCGGGAATTGATATTATCGTGGCAGCGCATGCGCAAAAGGAAAGCGTACATATTCCGGTAATTTTGACCCAAAGCGGCATCAAGGATATGGTCTACAATGATTTTTATATTGGAGAGGGGGCTGATGTAGAGATCATCGCCGGCTGCGGTATTCATAACGATGGATGTGATGCCTCTCAGCACGATGGGATTCACACCTTTTACATCGGCAAAAATGCCCATGTGACTTATATTGAAAAGCATTACGGTGAAGGAGACGGAAACGGAGCGCGTATTTTGAATCCGACAACCGTCGTCCATATGGAAAAAAATTCGACCTGTGAAATGATGATGTCCCAGATCAAAGGTGTTGACAGTACCATACGTAAAACCCAGATGGATTTAGCGGCTGGGGCAAAGATGGTCATTCATGAAAAACTGATGACGCATGGAAAACAGGAAGCGCATTCTGATGTGGAGGTAGAGTTAAATGGGAAAGGTGCATCACTGCAGATTATTTCCCGCTCCGTTGCTAAGGATGAGAGCCGTCAGGTATTTCATCCAAAAGCGATTGGAAACAATGACTGCAGGGCCCACGTGCAGTGTGATTCCATTATTATGGATCAGGCGAGAGTCAGTTCCATTCCGGAGATTTCTGCGAATCACGTGGATGCGGAAATCATTCATGAGGCAGCGATCGGAAAGATCAATAGCGATCAGCTGATCAAGCTTCAAACTTTTGGTTTAAGTGAATCAGAAGCAGAAGCAGTTATTATTGACGGATTCTTGAAATAAGCAACGATATGTCTGAAAGGGGGCCGCAAAATGGAAAAAGGAGTTATGCAAGTTACTCTTTTTCAGAATTTTACAATGTCTTACCAAGGAGAAAATATCAAAATTAACGAAGCTGCAACGAAGCAGCTTACAATACTTTTGGAAATCCTTTTTTTGAATCTAAATCAGCCGGTTCCTCGTGATAAATTGATTAATTATTTGTGGCAGGACAGTGACAATCCGTCCAATGTACTGAAATTTTCAATCTTCCGTCTTCGTAAGATGCTGAGCGGAATTGAGAGCCTTAAAGATGTTGAATTTGTCCAAACGACGAAACAGGGCTATTTGCTGAACCAAAATATTCCAATTAAAACTGATGTCCAAACGGTTGACGAATTATGGAAACAGATAAATAATAAGGATGCGAGACAGGAAACGATTATACAATGTGCCCAACAGATTGTCGATGTATACAAAGGACGTCTGTATGTCGATGCTCCGGATCAGCTTTGGCTGCAGGAGCTTCAAAATGAGTATCACAACATTTTTCAGTCCTGTATCAGTAAAATCAGTGAATACTATCTGCATATGCAAGATTATCATAAAGTGATTTCGGTTATGCAGAAGGCTATTGCAATCGATCCCTATTTTGAAGACGCATACTATTATTATATCCAGGCGCTTATAGAAACCAATCGATATAAAGAGGCACTTGATCTGTATAAAAATGTTCAGGACCAATTTTATCAGTCGGTTGGCCAGCCATTATCCTTGAAAATGAAATCTCTTTATAAAATCATTATTGCCAATGATGAACAGGAAGAAATCAATCTCAAAACGTTAAAAACACAATTGGAGAGTGATATTGATCGCAGCGGGGCATTTTATTGTGATTATGAATTTTTTAAACATATCTATCAAGTCGAGTTGAGAAACATAAAACGTAAATGCCGCGAACAGTATCTGGTCGTGTTTGAAATCAGCACCGATTTGGATGATGAACCGCTGCGCGCCATCATGACCAAGCTGACAAAAATCATTCAGAATTCACTTCGAATGGGAGATGTGTATTCACGTATCAACAAGACTCAGATTGTATTGCTTCTGCCGTGTGAAACCATTGATAACGGCTATGCGGTCATACAGCGAATTACCCAGCAATTCTACCGTAAAGTGACTAGAAAACAAGCGAAACTGCACTATCATATCGAAGCGGTCACGACATCTGATTCAAAGTAATCCAATCTGAGGGAACGGATAGTAATGAAGGTGATAAAGTAATGTCTCAAACCATTTTTATGCGCAGAAAGATAGCGGGCTCCGGACAGATTTCTACTGACAAGATCGATCTTTTTTGTCATCAGATCGACCAAAATGATGATGGAACCTATCTGGTTCATTGGGGTTATGAAAATCATGGTTCACGAACATTGACATATGCGTCTAAAGACTGTCATTTGATTGTCCATAAGGGAGGCGCAATCGTATTCCCCGGCAGTGTGCCTAATGTATTTCTGCCCGGCCGCCACTATGATTGTTTTTCAACCATTGTTACTCGAGAAACAATCTTTACTTGGAAGGTAAAAAAGATTTGTGTCGAGTTCCGTCTTGAACAGTATTTGAATGAGAAAAATCCCCTGTATTAAGATTTATGAACCGATTAAAAATATGCTTGCGTAAGCCGAATAGGTATGCTATTATTATAAAGCATTCGGCGCGTTGGAGAAACGGTTAACTCACATGCCTTTCACGCATGCATTCACGGGTTCAAATCCCGTACGCGTCACCATTTTACTTAAAAAAGCCTATTGTATAAATAGGCTTTTTTTGTTATGAAAACGTAATTGTGTTGGGAAAGAATAATCTATACCGATTGTGATAAAACCAGAATCAAAAAGATACAGAAAAAAAGCAGTATTCATTTCTGTTTGGTAATAAACAAAAGTAAAATCCTTGATCTTCTATTATATGAATAACGTTTATCAATTCGCTGGTTTGCTAATATTCATTTGGACTGTGTTATAATGAAGAAAAGTATATGTTTGATACTGAAAAGTATTCTGCGATACTGCACTACATGAAAGCATTTTATGAGATAGACATAGCATGTTTAACATCAGATAATTAATTGTATATAGGAGGCGCAAACAATGAATAATTGTGTTATGGATCAAGCCGAAATAAAAGAACTGCTGGGAGAAACTCTATATGAAGTTTGGAAAGAACTTTGTACACGTATTGAAGCCAAGTATGATATGGATAAGCAGTGGGGCCGCGGCGGGAAAAAATGGCGGTATGAATATAAATATCGCCGTGGCGGCAAGACACTTTGTTCACTGTGCATCAATCCAGATTGTCTTGGATTACTGATCGTTTTGGGCAAAAAGGAACGTGATACTTTTGAAGCAGAACAATTTGCGTATACCGCGGAAACAAGGGCATGTTATGAACAGACAGAAACTTATCATGACGGAAAATGGTTGATGCTGCTGCCTCATGATTCCTCACAATATGCGGATATTGATAAGCTGCTGAGAATTAAGCGGCGTCCAAATCGGAAATAAATATCGATTGACGCATGTTTCCTTTATAAATAAAAATAGGAAGGGATTATCATGAATGAGTTTTTTGTTCAGTTGATGCCGATGATTTTGATTCTTATTACCTACGGTATTTTAGAGTATATTTGTTATCGTATAGCTGTATATCAGCTGGACATGCGAGAGATATTGGGTTATTTTGACCGTACGACATGGTTAGTGTTGATTTTAGTTACAAATTAATTGGTTTACTGATATTTTTTGTAATGGAGAGTCAGCCGCCGCGGATTTAAAATTGATAAAAAATACTTACTTGATGAACGTTCATATTTATACAGCACAGAGCATCATGTAAGGGATATGATCATGCAGTATAAGAAGTACAAAGATACTTGAAAGGATCGGATGCGATATGAAAAAAATCTTAGTAGTAATCGGTGGCGGCCGGCCTCATGGGAATACAGCTAGGCTGACAGATGCATTTATTAATGGGGCAATAGATGCAGGGGCCGAGGTAGAATCATTATCATTGGTAAAAATGGAAGTTAAGGGTTGCTTAGGATGCAATGCTTGCCGCCATGGAAGATCTTGTGTGCAGCGTGATGATTTTCCGGAAATGATACCGAAAATCAAAGCCGCGGATATGATTGTTTTTGCTTCACCGCTTTATTTCTGGACTTTTTCATCCCGACTAAAGGCTTTTATTGAACGCTTTTACTGCATTGCGGAAGCTGATGAGAATCCCCCGCTTGGTCGATATGAGCGTTACCCAGCTAAGGACTGTGCTTTATTGATGACAGCCGCGGATAATTTTTTCTGGACTTTTGAACAGGCGGTATCCTATTATCAGTTTGCGATTGTAAACTATATTGGGTTTCATGACCGGGGTATGCTTTTGGCAGGCGGCTGCGGCAGCGCGGAAGGAAAACCGCGCATTGATGAAACCCCTTATCTGAAACAGGCTTATGCGTTTGGAATGCAAATCTGTTCCGATGAAAAGTCATGTATTAGTTTATAGCTTTTGAAATAGAAGCACGGATATGAAAAAGTCTCCGAAAGGAGACTTTTTCATTCTTCACAGACTGGTGTGAAGCGACTTTGTTTCTTACCATTAATTTCAATGATTTCATTAAACATAGCAAGCGGTCGAATCCACACACCGCCGTCTCCATACAGCTTTCGATAAACAACATAGTCTTCCAGTGTTTCGCTGTGTTTGGCAATCATCAGAACTTCATATTCTTTTCCTTTGAAATGACGATAACGTCCGGGCATTGGCAAAGCGGCATTCAGTAAATTGGTATCAACAGAAGCTTGATCGCCGGATTCTTCATGATTATGCGGCTCTCTTTCCATACATACGAGAATTAAAGAGCGTTTTGCCGGAATTGTAATATGAGCCGTCTGATTTTCAACACTGTATAAGGCATGATCATTTAATTCATCCATCAAAATATTTCCCTGAACATTCCATGCTGCTTCATAGGGCTGATCATTGAGATTGCAGGCTACATAAACGACATTATCCTTATAGGTGCGCTTAAAGATAAACTGTTCATTGCGCAGCAGCACTGTTTCATATTCATCACTGCGTAATGCTGACAGCTTCTGATGAAGCTTGGATAATGCCGCAATATGATCAGCTAGAGAAAGATCATAGGCGGAATTGTGAAGTTCCAAGCATGGTCTTAACAAAGCGTCACTATCCTTGCCTTTCCATCCTTCTATGCCCCATTCACTGCCGTAATAAATACTTGGAATGCCGGGCATGGTAAACAGCAGCGTATAAACATTGAATAAATCTTGTTTATTTGATAGTGCTGAGGCTAATCGATTCACATCGTGATTATCGCTGAAATTATACAGCTTTAAGTGTTTGTAGATACCTTGCGGACCAAACTGCCGATTCATAGAATGGGCGATTTCAAAGTAATTGCGGGTGTTGTGGGCGGAATATAATCCTTTATAGCACTCATAGTTGGTAACACTGTCCAGCATTTCTCCATTTGCCCAACGATTATAATCACCATGAATAATTTCGCCCATCAGCCAAAAATCAGCTTTTCGGCTTTTGCAGTGCCGCCGCAGCTGTTTAAAGAAATCGAAATCAATGCAGTTCGCGGCATCTAGCCGCAGCCCGTCAATATCAAAGGTATCGATCCACATCATAATGGTATCCATTAGATAGCTTACGACTTCTGGATTGTTCAGATTTAGCTTTACCAACTCCCAATGTCCTTCCCAGTTTTCATATACGAACGGATCCTGATAAGGACTGATCTCATGAAAATGCAGGTTATAGAACCAATTACAGTAGGCAGACTGTTCTTGATGCTTTATAACGTCCTGAAATGCCCAGAAATCCCGACCGACATGATTAAACACTCCATCCAAAACAACTCGGATGCCTTCCTCATGAAGCGCTTTGCATACATTTATAAAATCCTCGTTAGTGCCAAGCCGCGGATCGATGGTTCTGAAATCGCTGGTATCATAACCATGAGAGGAAGAAGCAAACAGCGGTCCTAGGTAAACAGCGGTTATAGACAGCTCTTTTAGATGAGGTATCCAATCACGAATTTTCAGAATACGATGTTCATTCACATGATTTTCCTGACGAAGCTCACATCCGCATAAACCCAGCGGATATATATGATAAAAAACTGCTGAATCAAACCAATTTTCCATATTGAATACTCCTTCTGTTATGCTCCTAGTATAGCATGCTTTCAGGAATAAGTTACATTCCTAGTTGACAGATAATATTATACAGCATATAATATTGTTGAAGAAAGGTGATATTATGACATTTCAGATAGGATCCACACTGCTTGACGCATGTGTACTGGCGATTCTTCATCAGGAAGACGCGTATGGATACAAGCTTACTCAGGAAGTAAAGGATGTTCTAAGCGTCAGTGAATCAACGCTGTATCCGGTGCTGCGCAGGCTTTTGAAGGAAGGCATGCTGGAAACATATGATCAAGAGCATATGGGAAGAAATCGACGCTATTATCGTTTGACCGGAAATGGCAAGGATCAATACCAATTTTATGTGAAAGAATGGAAAACGTTTCGGGAAACAATTGATTCACTATTGGAGAAGGAGGATGAAGCGGATGACACGTTGTGAATATATAGTACAGCTGCAGCAGCGGCTGTCCGGTCTGTCTGAAGCAGAAATTGCGGACGCGCTTGCTTACTGCAATGAATATTTTGATGAAGCAGGCGAGGAAAATGAACAGCAGGCGATCAATGATCTTGGTACACCGGCTAAATTTGCGGCACAATTAAGGGCAGATGCTGTTTTAAAATCACAGGATTCAAAAGACGCGCAGGCATGTGCAGATAAGCAAAATAAACATTCATTGAAAAATCTATGGATGTTAATTCTGGGGGTATGTGCATTGCCGATTGCTTTACCGCTGGGAGCTGCGTTGATTCTTTTGATTTTCTCAATGATGCTTGTTGTATTCTGTGTGATTTTTGCACTTTTCATCGCGATCGTTGGTTTCTTGGCAGCAGGCGGTGTAAGCTTTGCATCGGGTATCTACAATTTCTCACAGGCTCCTGGTAATTCCTTGATTGCTTTGGGATTGGGCTGTGCTTCAATCGGGTTATCACTTCTGGGAATCCTTTTGACGATTTATTTATCCCGTAAGGGTATTCCGGAGCTTACCCGCATGGTCAGCCGTCTGTATCAGCGTTTTCGCAGAAAGGAGACAATGGAATGAAAAAGTACAAAATCATTGGTATGATCTCTGCAAGTCTGATCACGCTGGGAATCGTGTTAATTTTTGCAGGCTACGCCAACGGAGGAAGTCTTTACCATAATGCGTTTGGATTTTATTCTAAAAATGGATATTTCTTCGGTATAAATTTTAATGGTGATGTGGAACAGCAGATATCAAAAAAGACTAAAACATACACATATAAAAATTTAAACAGCATGGAAATATCCATGGAAATCGGAAAGGTGCAGGTATTGATCGGTGATGATGATACATTCGAGATTGACTGCATAAACATTCCTGAAAAGTATATTCACCAGAAACAAAACGGCGGAGCTTTGGAATTTGAAGTAACCTCTGCTCATTTAAATTTCAGCAATCCCAAATATCAAATTATCGTAACCATTCCTAAGAATGCAAATTTAACGAATCTGGATATCAGTTCTGATACCGGCAGCATAGAAGCAGATAGTTTGAAAGCAGAGCATATGGAGCTTTCAAGCGATACCGGAACGATAGAGGTGAAAGCTTTGCAGGCGGCGGCATTATCTTTATCAAACGATACCGGTACTGTTAAAATCGGATCCATTCAAGCGAATTCGCTGGATATGGATGTGGATACAGGCAAAGCTGATATCGACAAACTGGATTGTGCGGTTTTAAAAGTAGACAGCGATACCGGAACCGTGAAAATAAATGGAATTACTGCGAAACAGATAACGCTGGATAATGACACCGGAAAGATCGAATGTCAGATTATCGGTAAACAGGAATCTTACAGCTATGATATTAAGAATGATATAGGTAAAGTAAATTTTGGTTCTCAGCACTTTGGAACGGATTCCAGCGAATCCAACCGTGATCATGGAGCAAATCTCATTACCATTTCCAATGATGTTGGTTCAGTTACGGTTCACTTTACAAAGTGAATGCAGCAAATAGCATAATTTCATAACTATCATAAAATGACTGTGGGACTTATTTCATTTTACTGAAAGAGCATACTCAAATAATACGTCAAAAAGAGGACATGTCCTATTTAAACAAATTAAAATTTTCTTACAATCATATCCTTATGCTTGATGCTTTTATAAACGTAAATTTAAGATATTTCATGAAGTAAAAACACTGCTGATTTTCAGCAGTGTTTCCTGTTTTTATGGCCGTATCGCGACTGCGTAATGGCGTCGATTATATTCTCTGGCAAAATTCTCACTGGATACGAGGATCTGTCTGCCTCCCCATGGATCGTTCACAATGATATCACCGGTGATTTTATTGTAGCCAACCATTAACATCACATGCATATTTACCGGGATTTCACCATTCCAGCACCATGCGGTCGGCCAGGCAAAGCCATATGTCGCATAAATGACAACCGGATTGCCTGCGTTGATTTCAGCCTTCAGCTGTTCAACACTGGAACCGCTTATATTGGCAACTCCGGCATGATATGTTTGGCCGAATGCGGATAAGGCGTCCGGTGCGATCCAATGTGCGACATTACGCGGATACAGAGTGAAAATATCCAATACAAAACCGGTGTGCGGATCATTTGTCTTTGGCACCGCATTCGCAATATCACGCAGCGACATGCCGCGATTGATTCCGAAATGCTGTAACCCCATTAACAGGGACGCTACTTCACAGCCATTATGAACATTGATACTCTGATCGATAAGCGGCACATTAGGAATTATAACATTGGCGGCCTGAATTGCTTCATTTTCTTTACGCAGCCTTTCTGATTCAGCGAGAGCACGAGCTACTGCCGCTTGGCGCTCAGCTTCAATTCGCTGCCGCTCCTGTTCTTCCAAGTAATCCAGCTTCTGTTGTATTTCTGTTACTTTCCCCATATAGCCTTCTGCGATATCTCGCTGCGGCAATGTCTTCAGTATTTCCTTTAAAGCATTAAAATCATCAGTATTGATATCCTCTTTCACTACGTTATCGGCATAAAAGGATTGAACCAAGGATTCAAGATCGATTAATGCCTGTCGCTGATGTACGGCAAGATCAAACATTTCCTTTAATACACTTTGAAATCCTGGCTCCAGCTTATTAAATTTGGTTCTCATTGTTTCAATATTCTCATCAGTTGTATCACTTTTCAATACCGAATTTGGCAGATAGGACATGATAAGATCGCGAATTTCAAGAAAGGAATCGATATGCCGCAGCCGTTTCTTATATGTTTGTTTCTTGATGTCATCATTCTCCAACTGGTCAACTGCTTTCTTGGCAGTTTCGACCTTCTGCTTTGTTACATGTAGTTTGATAAGCTTTTGTTCCTTATCGGTGAAGAGTGAAGCGAATGCTTTCTTTGCGGCCATTTGATGATCTGCTCTTTCTTTTGCTTCTACTTCTTTTATATTTTTGTAAAAGAAAAAAGCCCCTGTACCGCATACCCCTATACATACTGCCAGACTGATAATCAAAAGAATTTTCTTCTGTTTCATATAATCCACCTCTATTATTATTATGATAACATATTTTATTACGTTATAGATGTAAGGTTTTATGAAAACATTAAGACTATTTCGGTGTTTAGCGTGCAATGAATGATACTGTAAAACGAATACTAAAATTTCATATAGTAAAACAGTAGTGCTGTCTAATAAATTTTCAAAAAATCTGAGAATATCGGTATGATTACTTAATTGTTATCATTCCAACTCTCATTAATTATATACGTTCTCTAATTAACAAAACCTTTAGGCATAACAAGCAAAAGAGGCTGCCATATGAGCCTCTTATTTCCAATTATAAATCATACTGTTTTTATCAATACGATACTGTATAGAAAGTGTTCGGGTTTGGATTATATGTATAATAAATTTGTGCATATTCTCCTGTTGAATACGCGAAGACAGAATATGGCTTTCCACGATAAACTGCCGTTCCAGTTATCGCACCTGTATATTGTGTTTTTAAAGCTTCACTTAAAATTCCAACTCTTCCATCATCATTAAAGGTTTGAAACGTAATTATACCACCAGTTGCGGGATAAGGTTCCTTTGCAAAGAAACTATATCCGCTGAATCTCCAACCCTTACCACTAAAATAGTTTGATCGATACGTTGTTCCTTTTTTTATTTCCAACATCTTGGTAGGAGGTGTAGATCCTCTTGCCATAATAAAGCTTGGATTTGTAATAATTTCTTTACCCAATAATTCCTCTTTTATTTCACCTACTGTTTTCGCTTTTTCATCAGTTTGACTACTAACAGTTGAAATAATATTGCCTTCCAAATCTAAAATAGTTGCTTCACCGTGAAGATATCCTCCATTCGGCATTTCTAAAACTAAATCAGAATCATCCAGTTCTTGAAAATAATCTTCTAAGTATGATTTTGTATATATGTTACTAACATCTTTTTCATTTGCAGATATTTTAATAGGTGTGATTAAGCATAAGAATATAATACTTAGTAAAATTTTTTTACTCATAAATTTCTCCTTCACTCAGTAACTCTTTTTTTGTTTCTTCGACTGTTTTTGCCTTTGGATCTGTTTCGCTATTATAAGTTGAAATTGCATTGCCCTTTGAATCTAAAATTGTTGCTTCACCGTGAAGATATCCTCCACCAGGTAGTTTAAGAACCTTATCGGAAGGTTTTAAATCCTGAAAGTATTGATTTAAAAATTCTTCACTATAAAACGGATTGCTTTTATCTTCTACGATTTTAGTTTTAGCTTTAACATTAATAACATTATTACTAGTATCACCATTCAGAAACTTAATAGACTGAAATAAAGAAGCACAACAAATTATCAACAGAATTGATGCTGTGAATTTTTTGAACGTTACCATTATCTAGTTCCCCCTTTCTATGATTTCATTCGATTAATTGAACATATAAATTATAAAATGTAAAAGATTTATCCCTCCTTTTCCAATCATTATCAAACGTAATAT
Organism: Copranaerobaculum intestinale; assembly: GCF_009831105.1. Lineage (GTDB taxonomy): Bacteria > Bacillota_I > Bacilli_A > Erysipelotrichales > Erysipelotrichaceae > Copranaerobaculum > Copranaerobaculum intestinale. Next base: position 44,835 of record NZ_WUUQ01000005.1, read on the forward strand.
TCTTGATAATTTGATTATTTATCTCAAATATACTTAAATCATTATCTTATTTATATATTATTTGAAACTAAGAATGCTCTACTGATATTTGATTATTAAAATGCATTTATAAATTTTTGTTCTTTTATAATATTAGTATATAAGAGGTGAATTTTATTGTCAAGAAAATATATATTTTTATTTTAGAAGAGGTTTGAATATATATGAAAGTGTATTATTTGAAGTAAAAGATGACTAAACAGATTATTAACTAGATGTACAGCGTGCAGTGAACGATACTACAATACAAATTCTGAAACCTCATATAGTAAAAAAACTGTACAATTTGTGCTTGGATAATTTGAAATTAGAATTTGGTTCTCATCAGATTGAACATATCATATCTATTTTCCATATTTGTATATTAAAACTTATCATTTTTTAAGCACATTCATTTAAATGCCGGTTTTGATTTCCGCTATGCCAACACCTGATATTTTATGTCCCATATACTAAAATTGAGACATTGTCTCATTTTGAAAGGAGGATAATCATGATGGAACAAAAGAATGAAAGCATCGATGGTACAGCCATTACAGTTGCCCCAAGCAACGTTACAGCTGTTGCGATAGATGCAGGAAATGTTTTAATTACATGGTCTTCTGTTTTATCGGCGGCTGGTTATCACGTATTTCGCGGCACCACATCGGATGGCCCGTATCAGTTTGTGCAGGAAACAACCTCATTAGCGCTTGTGGATACTGGATTGGCAGCTAATACCACGTATTATTATCGGATAACTGCTTATGATGCAGACGGGGATGGTCCTATGTCAGAACCGGCAATTGTGACTACTGCCGCTTCCGATGTACCGCAAAACCTGATTGCGGCTGCTAATGGATCCACTACGATCAATACAACTTGGGATCCAATCGCAAACGCATCTCGCTATCATGTATATCGCAGTACAACAGCGGTCGGTCCATATGTATTGATCGGGATCACAACCACAACATCTTATACAAATGTAGGATTGATTCCCAATACAACCTACTATTATCGGGTAACTGCTGTTGTCAATGAAGTTGAAAGTGCGCAAAGTAATACTGCATCTGCGACAACAGATGCGGATATACCAGTGCCGACAAATGTCGCTGCGATGTCAGTGAGTTCAACCCAGATTATAACAACATGGGATGCCGTGCCGAATGCCACAGCGTATTCTGTTTATCGAAGTACGTCACCGAATGGTACGTATCAGCTGGTTGGAACAACGGCTGATCTAACGTATATGGATAGCGGACTCACTCCCAATACCACATATTATTATCGAGTTGCAGCGACCGTTGACGGTGTTCTAGGAAATGCAAGTGCTTATGCGGCCGCAACTACGCATCCATTATCACCTACGCCATCTGCCCCGACAAATGTACAGTTACAGGCATTGAGCTGCGCGGAAATCCTTATTACTTGGGAAGCGTCTGCCGGCGCCGATGGATATTATATTTATCGAAGTAATGCTGCAGGAGGTCCTTATCAATTAATAGGTAATACAGCTGACACTGCTTATGTTGATGCGCCGCTGTCACCTTCAACCGTGTATTATTACTTTATACAGGCATATACGCAAGATCAATTTAGTCCCCAGAGTGCATCTGTTGGTACTTCTACACCATCATGTGAATCACCAGTTCCGCCATGCCGGCCTTGCTGCTGTCCGTGCTGCGGCTGTGATCCATGCGGTTGTTTAAGCAGGATCCAGAAAAAATGCTAGAAAGAAAATGGAGAAATGTCCGGGTTTTATCCCGGACGTTTTTTTATGTGAAACTTTTCATTTAGAGTGAAGCATAAATAAATACGCTGCTTTTCACAACGAAAGCAGTAAGTATCATGGATAAAAACATAAATCGCTTATGTATCAAAAAAGCCGTGAAGCTAATTCACTTTCACGACTCATATCCTATATGGTGCGGGCGACAGGACTCGAACCTGCACACCGAAGGCAATAGATCCTAAGTCTATCGTGTCTGCCAATTTCACCACGCCCGCATTGCCATAATATTATAGCACACTTCAGTCATTTTTCAATCCTAGATTTTCTGACATTGAAATTTATAAATATACCTATATATATTATGAATTTGGGCATTGAAAATGCAGGTAAAATGATATAATAAAAGTTAGATGCGGAGGCGCTTATGCAAATTGTGGTGATAAGTGATACTCATGGTGAATGGAACCGAGCCAGACAGGTATTTGATGCCTATCCCAATGCCGATGTATTTATTCATTGCGGTGATATCGGATATGATCCGAAGGACTTGCCACCGTGCTGTTATGTAAAAGGGAATCACGATATCAGTCAGCCGTTTCCGCCTCGGCGGATTCTTCATGAAGCTGGTTATACGATGCTTGTTACACACGGTCAGTGTTATGAGCAGGAAGTGCTGGAAAGAATTGTCATCCGCAAAGGAATGCATTATGAAGAGATGCAGCGGGAATTGGTACAGATATTGGAGGATCGGCTGTGTCTGGAAGCTGAGAAATACGGTTGTCAGATTGTTCTTTACGGTCATACACATGTTGCATCAATCAGTCAGCGAAAGGGAGTGTGGCTGATCAATCCCGGTTCTCTTGCTTATGGGGAATCGGGATGTACTTATGCGGTTATAGAGTTGGGTGAGGATGTTAAAGCAGAAATAAGAAAGATCAAGGGTGAATAAGAAGATGAATGCGGAAATTATTTGTGTGGGGACAGAGCTGTTGCTGGGGGATATTGTCAATACCAATGCTCAGTATATCGCCAGGCAGTTAGCCGGACTGGGTATCGATGTTTTTTACCAAAGTGTGGTTGGAGATAATGAAAAGCGGCTTTTAGAGCATCTGGAACGGGTCATCGAGCGCTGTGATATTTTGATTATGACCGGTGGCTTGGGTCCTACGAAGGATGATATGACAAAAGAGGCAGTTGCACAGTTTTTTGATGCACCGCTGATTTTCAATCAAGTTGCCTTTGATAATATGGATAAGCGGGTGCGAGCCTTTACTCATCAGGGACCATCGCATAGCAATCAGAAACAGGCCTATGTGCCGAAGGGTGCGATCATTTTACAGAATGCGCATGGAACTGCTCCGGGATTTATCCTGAAAACGCGGAAGAAAGTAATTGTCGTGCTTCCGGGACCGCCGAAAGAGATGAAACCGATGTTTGATAAGCAGGTAGTACCGTATCTGCGGCAGCTTTCAGATAAAATTCTAGTATCAAAAACCTTGTATATGTTTGGCATCAGCGAGGCGAAAGTAAACGATCTATGTGCGGATTTGATGGACAGTAAAAATCCTACCCTGGCGCCATATGCAAAAGAAAACGGTGTAGAACTGCGGCTGACCGGTGCTGCCCGCAATGAGGAAAAGGCGGTCCGCATGATGGAGCCGATGCTGAAGGAATTGTATCGGCGGCTTGGAACATTTATTTACAGCGGCAGCGGCCGTACCCTGGAAGAAGTAGCGGTTCATAATTTATTACATAAACGGCAGCGGCTGGCAGTCATCGAGGGTGCTACCCGCGGTCATCTCATCTATAAGCTGGCACAGGTTGAAGGCATGCGTAAAGTGCTGTCCTTTAATCGTGTTGCGGTTACCGAGGAACAATTCCGGCAGTTTCACTATGCTAATAATTATGTTTCTGACAGCTACGTGCGATTGCTGGCCGAGCAGTTTTTTTGGCAGCTAGGATGTGTCAGTGTCGTTACCTCGCTCAGTGAACTGGATGAGATAGGAAAGCGTCATATCTACACCGCAATCTGCTGTGATGAAGGATGCTTTAGCGCGCATATCGAAGTATTTGGTGATGAGACCGAAATCATCAACCGGGTTTGTAATCATGCCTTGAATTTACTGAGACTTCATATTTCCTAGGAAATGTAAAAATTTCATGAATTACCGTACAGATTTCCGATTATTTGATATGATACATATAAGAAAAGATGAGGGTACGATATGTTTACGAAAATCTTAACAAAACTCGGCTTCACCAAAGAAGAGACTAGCTGGATTCTTTACGATGTCGGAAATTCTGCCCAGGTGCTGATGACGATGACCGTTCTGTTTCCGCTCTTAATCAATCGTATTACACCGGGTGACAGCAGTGTTTATGTCGGTTGGGCGAACGCTATATACGGTGCTATATTAGCCGTTTTGTCCCCTGTGCTGGGAACGGTCGCCGACTATCAGGGACAGAAAAAACGCTTATTTCGCATTTTCCTTTATATCGGTATTATTGCCGGCTTTGCTTTGGCACTTCCATTTATCGGTTATCAGGCCGCAATCGTTATCTTTATCATAGCGATGATCGGATATAATGGTTCCATTATATTCTATGATGCATTTTTAGTGGATGTTACATCGGATGATCGGGTAAATAAAGTATCCTCTGCCGGCTATGCGTGGGGCTATATCGGTTCTGTCCTGCCATTTTTAATCTTTATAATACCTTTCGCGGCCGTTACCTTGTTCGGTGATGAAAATGGAACATTGATGCTGGGAAGCTTCGCTCTGACATATCGGTTAGCGGTTGGCATCTCAATGGGTCTGAGTGTTTTCTGGTGGTTCGCATATTCTCGTCCGCTGCTGAAGAATGTTCATCAGCGCCAGTATCATGAGCCGACCAAGCATATTGTCAAGGATTCCTTTTTACGGCTGTTCAACACGTTTAAAAATATCAAAGCAAACCGTAATATCTTTCTATTCTGCATATCCTATTTCTTTTACATTGACTGTGTAAATACTGTTATCAAGATGGCTGTATCACTTGCAACGGATATGGGAGTATCTGATATCATGAGCCTGGCAGTAGTGATCGCCATTCAATTTATCGCTTTTCCAAGTGCAATCTACTTTGGCCGGCTGGTCGATCGTTTCGGTTCAAAATGTATGATCTATGCCGGTATCGTCGGTTACTTCTTTATCATTGCATTCGGTGCTATGATTCCGTCTAATGTGAATTTGATCTGGGTGGTCGGCGTGCTGGTGGGGCTGTTTCAGGGAGGTATTCAATCGGTATCCCGTTCGTACTTCACGCTATTGATTCCGGCCAAGGAGGATGCTAATGAATACTTCGGCTTCTTCTCTGTATTCTCAAAATTTTCAGCGATTTTGGGACCGATCGCGGTATCCCTTGTTATCACCCTATCCGGCAATACTTCCTATGGTATTCTGGGGTTGATTCCGATGATGATAATCGGCGGTATCGTATTGATATTTGTCAAGGATCCAAAACCAAATCAGGAGTAAGAAACCGCCGATGCGGTTTTTTCTTTCCATGTGATGTTTCCTGTCAGAATATGGTATGATAAGTAACATAAAAAGGAGGACTGTAAATTATGAAAAAGGTCTACCTTGGGCTATTGAGCTTGTTACTGGCGTGCGGGGTTATCATACCGGGTCAGATGTTACAGGTATCGGCAGTTTCCGCTAAAGATATCGCAAATGATGAGTTATATCATATCGTGGATCATCGAAGTGATGGGACAGCAGTTGACAAGAAACAGACCGCTTCCTTAAAGAATGCGGAGGAACTGTATGAGGATGCTTTGAAGACCTCACGCAATCCGGCCATTTATTATCAGGGAAAGATACTGAAGATTCAATACGGTATCGTAACCTTTAAACGTGAAGCAACCTGTGCCTATAATGTCAACTACACCAATGTGATGAATGGTGAAGCCGGTTATACGAATGCGTGCTATGGTGCTGATGCGGCATATATCAGCAGTGGCGAAGATTATCAGACTGCCGCTTTTTTGATCTCCGGTGTCGGCGGACGGGCGGTTATGGACGATGTGGAAATTTTGCCGTTGGAACAGGTGAAGCAGCTTTCTGCTTATGAGGTCATCGAGGGGGAGCTGTATCATCACATCAAAACCTCACTTTCCTCAAAGGGTTACGGAAATACGGTCGTACTGGATCAGGCCCCGGATTATCTAAAGGCAGATAAGGTGTATTACAGCTATGACGGGCATTCCTTTTATACAAAATCAAAGCTTACGGATATGATTGATGATATACGAAATGGAACGGATGAGCATGCCGTCAATGCCGGTAATCCTTATTATAATTATTATCAATATCTGCCGCATCGCTCCGTTACTGCTTATACATCCAAAGCGATTACGAATTATTTAAAAGACGATCAGGGACTGAAAAAGGAAATCCGCGGTTATATGGATATGGATGGTGATGGTCTCCATGATATATGGACACAATCCTTATTGGCAGACAGTGCTGTGCCGTTTTTAGAGTATCAGAATATGTATGGCGCCAATGCCTTGATGATGATGGCTTTGGCAATGAATGAAAGCGGCATGGGACGAAGCAGTATCAGTTATCAGAAAAATAATCTATTCGGTCATGCGGCGTTTGATTCATCAGCGCAGGAAAGCGCGTCTCGTTATGATAAAGTTTCGCAGAGCATTTATTCCCATGCCAGAAATTATATTTCTAAATCCTATTTGAATCCAAAGCAGTATATGTATCATGGCGGATTCTTTGGGGATAAACAAAGCGGAATGAATGTATCCTATGCCTCAGATCCATATTGGGGAGAGAAAGCTGCGTCTTATATGTACCGAATGGATCGTTCCATGGGTTTTCAGGATCGAAGCCGTTATACCTTAGGCATTCATACAAACTTTGAAAATGTTGCCGTCTATGCATCACCAAAAGCAAAAGCAAAAACGCTGTATGAAACCAAGGCGATCAGCAGTATGTCCTTTTCGATTATTAAAACGGTCAAGAATAAGGCGGGAACCTGGTATCAGATTCAGACCGATCCGATTGTAAGTGCGCGAAAGGGAAATGCGGAAGCCTATAATTTTTCAGACAACATCGGCTATATCAAAGCAGCGGATATTGCAGTATTATTGAAAAGTGAGAAAAACCCTACCCATACCTTCTATGACATCACATTTGACGGAAAAGGCGGTACCTTTGAGGACGGCAGTAAAAAGATCCAGCTGTCGGTACAAAAGGGAACGGTTCCGGCAGTTGATGCGCCGGTAAAGAAAAATATGCTGTTTACCGGGTGGAAAGAAACCTTGAGCAGTGCTGCGAAAAAGAAAACATATCATGCGAAGTATCAAAAGATCAAAAAAATAGAATGGATTACAAAGCCAAAGGCTTCCTATATCATCGGGGATCAGTTAGATGTGACGGCTGGTAAAGTAAAGCTGACCTTCGCTGATAAATCCACTATAAATATTTCTGTTACTCCGGATATGGTATCCGATTATCATCTGGATAAGGCAGGTAAGCAGAAGGTAACGGTAAAAGTCGGCGGTGTATCTATATCCTATTCCATTCAGGTACGAAAAAAGGATGCAAAGAAAGAAGCGATTGATCAATCTATAACTGCCATGATTGAAACCTATCATAGCAAAGTTATGCTGAATGAAGATGCCAAAAAGGCTATTTTGAAAGTTAAAAAACAAGTACAGGAGTATGGAAAACAATTCTTTACGATCACCGATATCCGTTCGATGGATAAATTGTTTCAACGAGCCCTCGGTGATAATCTGAAAGTAACTTTGAAAACCTTTGATAAACGGATCAGCGTATCGGGTCTGTCATTACTATCGAATATAAAAGCAAATGATAAAAATGAAATTGTATTCACCATTTCAGATAAGGGAGACGCTGATGCGAAAGACCTGATCAGTGAGCTTGCGAAAGCCAATCATGTCCAGGTCGACAATTATCGTTTTATTGATATATCGGACAATGGGAAAGCAATAAAAGCCTTGGATACGCAGGTAGTTGTGTCCCTTCCAAAACCGGATGACACGAAGCAGACAGATCAGTATGAGGTATTGTTTAGCAATGGTCAAGATGTTGTGAAAATGCCGGTCATGCAAACAAAAAACAAGGTTGTCTTTAAGCTTGACCGCACCGGAACGTTTGCGCTGGTTCATCGCAGCGATATTGCCGTTACTGCGGTGGATGATGTCAAAGAGGTAACGACAACTGATGAGGAAAGCATACCTTGGATGATGATACTTGCGATTGGTGCCGGAATATTGGCAGTAATGATGATCCTGGTCATTCTGTTTATGAGACTGCGCCGCAAAAAAGGGAAAAAGCATCAAGTGAATCATCACTAAAAACGATTATCGGTAATTAATTTAGAGTAATATTTATATCAAAAATATGAGGGTGGTTAAGATGTGACTGCCCTTTTTTATGGAAGCAGCTTCATTTTGCTGTTAACTGCGTTTCCGATTGACAAAGTAATCAGTTGATTGTATTATTGTATTAGATAATTAATACAATAATACAAATGTAATACACAGTGAGACAGGAGAAGCAAAATGGAAAAAATAAAAATTAATATGCTTTCAAGTGCCGATAAAATAGACGGTCAAGGAGTTGGAAGTGCTTATCTGGAACAAGTAAGACTGATCAAAGAGGGGGCAGCGGAACTGTTTACAGTTACTCTTAACGGTTCTAAAAAGTGTGATATTCTGCATCTTCACACGGTTGAACCGAGGAACTACGTCAAAATGAAAATGAGCCATGCGGCCAGTGTCTGCTATGTCCATTTCCTACCGGATACACTGGATGGAAGCATTGATCTGCCAATGCCAATCTTTAAATTATTTAAAAAGTATGTAATTTCTTTATATAGGTATGCAGATTATCTGATTGTAGTAAATCCTATTTTCATACATGCCCTGGAAAATCATGGAATCCCGCGTAAGAAGCTGGTGTATATTCCTAATTATGTTTCCAAAGAAGCGTTTTACCAAAAACCGCGATGTGAAGTTCGTGCTTTGAGAAATGCGTATGATATTGATGAGAATGCTTTTGTGGTGATCGGCGTTGGGCAGGTGCAGACTCGTAAGGGAGTACTGGACTTTGTTGAAACAGCGCGATGCTTGCCGGATATCACCTTTATTTGGTGCGGGGGATTTTCTTTTGGGCGGATAACGGACGGGTATGAAAAACTGAAAAAAATTATGGAAAACCCTCCGCAAAACGTGAAATTTTTAGGTATTGTGCCGCGCGCCAAGATGAACGAGCTTTACAATATTGCCGATGTTTTATTTATGCCGTCTTATAATGAATTGTTTCCCATGGCGATTTTAGAAGCGGTAAATCTGCATCTTCCGTTGGTGCTGCGCGATCTTGATCTTTATGAAGACATTCTTTTTCATAAATATTTAAGCGGTAAGAAGAATGAAACCTTTGTTTCACAAATTCGCAGCTTAAAGGAGAATGCGGAGGTTTATGCGCAAAGTATTAGATGGTCAGAGGAAATCAGTGAATTTTATTCGAAAGAAAATGTTTTAAATATGTGGATCACTTTTTATAAAAGGGTATATCGGGAACATAAACAGAAACTGGAAATAAAGAATTCCCGATCTATTAAGAAAGAATAGGGAATGTAAGGATCATTATCAAATATTATTAATGATTGATTGATGGATAAAGTGATCCTTTCAATAATCATTCTTGTTTATATTTTTAGCTTATTGTTTACCAAGCAGCTCATATAATTAAACCGCTGAAAATCTCAGCGGTTTTGTTTAGATTGAATTTTTTGAATAATTGCCCGATCGGCTTTCTGAAATCCATAATCGTTTAGTTCATCTGCCGAAACCCATTGCATTTCCTTGTGAACATGCAGGGTTGGCTGTCCCCTGAGGATTCTGCAGCGATAGGCATGGACATGAAGCAGGGTATCATCGAATGCATCCTCCACCGTTGTCAAATATTCAAGGATCTCCACGTCAACATCCAGTTCTTCTTTTAATTCGCGCTTCACCGCATCCTCGCGGCTTTCTTTGGGCTCTACTTTCCCGCCGGGGAATTCCCATATATCTTCATGAATGCCTTTTCCCCGTTTGGCGATGAGATAGACGTTTCCCTGTTCAATCGCGCCGCATACCACTTCGATTTCTTTCATGCTGTTCACCTCACAGGTATTGTAAAACGATTTTCCTTTTTCAGCAATCAAAATCGAGTCTTGGGTATTGATACCTGGATCGGTAAAATTTCTGATATAATAGGGGTGACAAGACCGGGAGGTGACAGCATGGAATGGGAACACTATCGGGAAGCAGTTCAGGAAGAGGACTGGCAGGAGGCATTGCGGCTTTTAAAACAGGATGATGATCTGCCAAGAGATGAACTGTATTATCAAATGGGTTGGATATATGTTCAGTGCGGCGATTTGCAGAAAGCTCTGCATCAGTTTTATCAGGCGGTTTCGGCAGGGCGTGATGACGGAGAGATCAATTATCAGATCGGCAGTATTTTGAATATGCAGTCACAATGTCGAAATGCGGTTATGTTTTTGGAGGAAGCTATCCACAAAGGCAAGGATGATGAAGTAACCAACAGTGAATTAGGGTTGGCCTTGAAGCGGATCGGCAAGACACAGCAGGCAAACCGCACATTGAAAAAAGCTATTCAGATGTATCGCAGCCATATGCAAAATCACCATACCGATTTGGATATGATTTCTCGAATTGCTTATCTCTATGGGGAAATGGGAGAATGGCGGTCACAGCTCGAATATCTGCAGATGGCGAAGGATGCGGGCCGTGATGATTTGTGGCTGAAGCTGTCTTCGGCGGAGGCATGCATGAAGCTGAAAGAATATCACGCTGCCTTTGATGAATACCGGGATGCGGCAAGAGCCGGCGATATGAACGCGCAGTTTCAGTTGGCGCAGATGTATCGCAAAGGTATTGGCACCGATAAAAACAGCGGTAAAGCGCTCATCTGGCTGGAACGGGCCTATGCTTCCAATCACCCTAAGGCTGCGGAAGAATTGTCCATGATGTATTTTTATGGGGAAGGTATTCCCGCAGATAAGCAGATGGCCTTTACCTGGCTGGAGCGAAGCCGTGAAAGCAGTGATCCCAATATGCTTTGCGAGATCGGTAAACAATTCTATCAGGGACTGGGGATCGACCGCAATCTGGCAACGGCAATTCTGTATTTTGAACAGGCGGCGGCGCTCGATCAGCCGGAAGCTCAGTATTACTTGGCCCGCATGTATGATGAGGGTGAAGGATTTGTTCAGGACCGTGAACGTGCCTTGTACTGGTATCGCCGTGCTGCGGAAAACGGAAATCGCATCGCCGTGCAAATCTTATCAACTCGGTAAGTACGCTTTTTAGACAGAAGAAATGATTTGTATATAGCATATTTCCTACTTTCTTTTACAATAGGAGGTGGATAAGAGGCAGGTGAAGGCAATGAGCGTCGATCGTAAAATAAAAAAAGCAATCATGGAGATTGCTTTGAATCCGCTTTTGAATCATCGTGATAAGAATCGAAAGCGCACCGCCCGCAATGTGATGGAACTGGGGCTTTCGCTGCGGGTTCGTCCAATGGAAATACAAGAGTATGACCGCCTGTATGAGGAACTGCTGATCCTATTACTCAGTGCAGATAAAGACACTATCTTGGAGTGGATGCTGGATCACTTTTAGCGGGAAACCTGCTCCCGATATTTGCGGTAAGCGATTTTTTCTGTATCCTCAACCAGCTTTTCCAGCTGCTCGGCCAGCTGTTCCGGAGTTGATTTCATACCCTCATAAATCCAACTGATAATACAGCCGCTGACTCCATAGGCATAGAAGCGGGCGTAAAATTCTTTATCCTTGGCATCCAAATGATGTTCGCTATCCAGGTCTTCAATAGCCTGTAAGAAAACCGTAGTGGTCAAGTTCTGCAAATATCCCTGAAGATATACTTCTTCACTGCGGATCGTCCGGATATAAAAGGCTTCATCCGCTTTCATAATTTTAAATAAGGAAAGCAGGTGTTCATTCCAATTTTCGAAGGTTACGCCGTCAATTGTCGGGATGACTGCTTCCTGATAATAAATCCAGTTTAACAGTTCATATTTATCCTGAAAATGGTAATAGAAGGTCTGTCGGTTCAGTCCGCACTGGCCGGCGATATCCGAAACACTGATCTTTGAAAAATCTTTTTTTAAGAGCAGGGTCTTGAATCCCTGGGCGATTGCCTGCTTGGTAATTTTTGACTCGGGCATGCTCCTTCACTCCTTTATGTACCCCATTATACGTCTTTTTTGAAAGCAAGCAAAGGAGAATGTTTCCAGAGCGGTAATTATTACCGCTGTTTTTTTATTTCGGACTGCCGTATATATGAGGTACAGGTGGTGGTTAAAACGTGGAACGGGCGATTTTACATTGTGATTTGAATAATTTTTACTGCAGTGTAGAGCTTGTGAAGCATCCAAGGCTCAAAGGGAAACCGGTAGTAGTAGCAGGAGATATTACCAAGCGTCACGGCATTATTCTGGCAAAATCCTATGAAGCGAAAGCATATGGCATCACAACCGGAGATGCGCTGTATGAAGCGTATGAAAAATGTCCGGATCTGATTGCGGTCGATGCGCATTTTGAGGATTATTTATATTACTCACAGCGGGTAAAAGCGATCTATGAACGCTACAGTGATCAGATTGAATCGTATGGTATCGATGAATGCTGGATCGATGTAACCGGTTCTCTGTCCTATTTTGGATGTGATGCGAACATACTGGCTGATCGTATCCGAAAGCAGGTGTTTGAGGAACTGGGATTGACCATTTCGGTCGGGGTATCTTGGAATAAGGTATTTGCGAAGCTGGGCAGTGATTATCAGAAACCGTATGCGACCACGGTTATCAGCAAGGATAACTATCAGCAGCTGGTATGGAGACTCCCGGCACAGGATCTTTTATTTGTCGGACGATCCAGTGCAGAGAAATTATATCGGCAGGGAATCTATACCATCGGTGATATTGCTCGTAATGAAGCTTCGCTTATGAAGCAGCTGTTAGGTAAGGCAGGTGAGATGCTGTGGGCTTTTGCCCGCGGCATGGATGTGTCTAAGGTGGCGCTGTCAGATTATATGCGGGAAATTAAGAGCGTCGGCAATTCGATTACTACGGTACGGGATATTTATACGGAAGAAGAAGCAAAGCTGGTTTTTTATGTTCTGTGTGAATCAGTAGCTGAACGTTTGAAGCGGCAGGGACTGGAAGGCCGCACGATCTGTATCTATCTGCGCAGCTGGGATCTTCATTCCTTTACCCGACAGGTGACGCTGGATGATCCAACCGATATCTGTGAGGAAATCATGGAACAGGTAATGATGTTACTGCACCGTCATTATGCGTTCAAGGAACCGCTGCGTTCAATCGGCTTGCAGGTTACGCAGCTGAAAACCAAACAGCGTCCGGTACAGCTGACCTTGATCGGCGATCAAAAACGGCGCAGCCGCAGCCGTACCATCGATCAGGTGATGGCGGCAGTTCGGGAACGCTATGGACATGCCAGCATTAAACGCTGCAGTATGCTTCTGGAACCGGAGTTAACTGCCTTTGATCCGCTTCATGAACATATCATCCATCCGGAAATATTCATTCGCTGAACAGGACGGCAGCTCGGAAATTATCTCGGACAAGGATAATCCTTTTCAAAATGGGTTCCTGCCGTTATAATAGAAAGCGGATAAGCACTTATCAAAAGTGAGGAATACAGCCGTGAAACTGATCGATGATCAAAATGTTATGTATATTGTCCGCAATGTGCTGGACGCCGTGGATAATCGCTTGGTAGCGCACGGCGAACGGGTCGCTTACCTAGTCTGGAAAATCATGGCCTTTGAAGGCCGGCTGCCCAAGGAGATCCGCATTGCGAGCGAACTGGCGCTGATGCATGACATCGGTGCTTTTAAGACGGATGAAATCGATTCGATGCTGACATTTGATTGCGGTGCCTCATGGGATCATGCAATCTATGGCTATGTGTTTTTGAAATATCTTTCACCGCTGGAAATGTATGCTGATTGTGTTCTTTATCATCATCTGCCATATGAAAAGCTCGCGGGTGTATCGTGCAGTCATCCTTATATTACTTCTTTGATCCATTTGTGTGACCGCATTGATGTGCTATCCCGCAGCGCGGAAGGCGTGACAAAGGAAAAGCTGGCGAGCTATCCTAAGGGGGAGTTTGATGAGCAACGAATCCGCAGCTTCTTCAAGCTTGAGGAAGCGGAGCAGATTCTGCGTAAATTGAGTGAGGGAACCTATCAAGAGGAAAATAACCGGCATTTTCAAAGGTTTAGATTCAGCGAAGAAACAAAAGTGAAGTATCTGGAAATGCTTGCTTACTCCATTGATTTCAACAGTGAACATATGGTGCTTCATACCATTATGACCGTAGCGCTCAGCGTTGAGATCGCCCGCTTTATGGGACTGCCCGACAATGATGTAGAAAAGATCAAATACGGAAGTCTGCTTCACGATATCGGAAAAGTAAAAATACCGATGTCAATTTTGGAGAAAGCAGGGTCACTAAATGATGAAGAAATGAAAGTCATGCGTAATCACGTTGTTTACAGTGAAGAAATATTGAGCGATTATCTTCCCAGGGATATTTATTTGATCGCTGTACGCCATCATGAAAAGCTGAATGGCAGAGGCTATCCGCATGGGTTATGCGCCGATGATCTGACGATATCTGAGCGGATTGTTGCGATCGCCGACATCACCAGCGCGCTGTTAGGCAAGCGCAGCTATAAAGAGAAGATGTCACAGGAGAAAACGCTGCACATTCTGCATCAAATGGGTGAGCAGGGAGAGCTGGATATTGATATCATCAATTTTTTGGAGGAATATCAGAATGTGATTTTCAAGCGAGCCAGTGCCAGCGGGGATCATGTATATATGCTGTATCAGGAAATGCTAGAAGAATATCATAGACTCATACAGGAAGTTGCCCGGATTTGAGGTTTATCAAAAAGCGAGTGTGTGGTATACTGATACTACTTGTATGAAGCATACAGGAGGTTTGTTATGAATGATTTAAGTCTTGATAATCTGATCTATCTGCTGCCCGCAGTACTGATCGCACTGTCGCTGCATGAATTTGCCCACGGTTGGGTTTCTTATAAATTGGGAGATCCGACTCCCAAAGCGGAAGGGCGGCTGACCTTGAATCCGCTTCGCCATATTGATCCGTTTGGCACTGTATCCTTATTATTATTTGGATTTGGATGGGCAAAACCGGTCATGGTGAACCCACAGTATTACAAGGACCGCAAGTCAGGTATGATATGGACTGCCGTAGCCGGACCGCTGATGAATTTTTTTGTAGCTTTCATCTGCATGATGATCGCAGGCTTGATTTTAAAATTGTTTATGTATTCCAGTAATGATATTGTCCAATATCTCTATGTATTGATGCTGATTACGGCTCAGTTGAATATCGGTCTCGGTATTTTTAACCTGATTCCGATTCCGCCGCTGGATGGCTCTAAAATCTTGGCCGGGATGCTTCCGGAGGATCTGTATTTTAAATTGATGCAGTATGAGAATATCATCGGTATATTACTGCTGGTGGTACTGTATGCCGGAATCCTGAACGGTCCGCTGTATCATGCCCGCAGTCTGATCTTTGAAAGCTTCCGTAATGTTTCCTATATGCTATTTGGGATTTAAGGACATGGCCGCCGCTGGCGGTCTTTCTTTTTGCCGGCATTTTCAGTTTTTAGCAGTAGTATTTTGGTTTGGGACTTTGTATAATAGACATAGTAAGAAAGGGTGAACCTATGAGTAAATCACATAAAAAATGGTGGGTGATTCTGGCATGTCTGCTGGTTGCGGTAATGGTTGTCTGTGTTACCAAGCCGGCCTTTGCCATGGATGTAGGAAACAGTTTTTCCGGAGGAGGAGGTTCTTCGTCCGGCGGATCATTCAGCGGTGGCGGCAGCTACAGCGGCGGAGGATCGTTTGACGGCTTTGGCTTGTTTTTATTGCTGAGTCATCCTTCTGGGATTATTGGACTGATTATCATTGTAGCACTGTTTCTGCTGATCGGGAAAAGCAAGGCGAAAAACAGCGGAACGGGAACGAATATCCCCTATGCGAATCAGTTTTCCAGTAATTCCGGGATCAATGAAGATGCCGTGATTTCTAAAATTCAAAATATTGATCCGGACTTTTCCGCAGAGAATTTCAAAAGCTATGCCAGTGAGGTTTACCTGAGTGTGCAGGAGGCTTGGGAAAAACGAGAATGGCAGACGGTGCGGCCATTTGAAAGCAATAATCTGTTCAATGTGCATAATCGTCAGCTGCAGGAATATATCGATCAGCAAAAAACCGATCATTTGGATATGCAGAATGTTCGTGATATAAAGCTGGCAGAATTTCGGGTTGACGGAAGCCGGGAGATATTAACGGTAAAGTTAGATGCGAGTCTTCTGGACTATGTAACTGATGACAATACCGGCAAAGTGCTGGAGGGAAGCAAAACCGTCTATCAGCATCGCAGCTATTGTCTGGAATTTATCCGCGCGGCTGGGGTGAAAACCAATGCGGCGAAGGATATGACAGTGACAAACTGTCCAAACTGCGGTGCCCCGACGCAGGTGACATCGAGCGGTATGTGTGAATACTGCAAGTCGGTCATCACCACCGGAGATTTTGGATGGGTACTGAACAAATACGCCAAATGGTAGAAAGGCAGGTAAACATATATGGGTTTAATTAAAGCAGCGTCCGCTGCGGCCAAAACGACGATGGCCGATCAGTGGCTGGAGTACTTCTATTGTGATTCTCTTTCTAATGATGTGCTGGTTCGCAAGGGGATCAAGCGGGTAGAGAAGGGAAGCAACTACAAGGGCAGTGAAAATATCATCACCAACGGATCAGGCATTGCGGTCAACGAGGGTCAGGCGATGCTGATTATCGAAGACGGCAAGGTCGTTGACTTTACCGTGGAGCCGGGACGGTTCACCTGGGATGCTTCCAGTGAGCCAAGCATGTTTGACAATGGCTGGAAGGGTTTGAAGGATTCGTTTAAAATCTTCGGCAAACGTTTTACTATGGGTGGAGATGCCGGCAAGGATCAGCGAGTATATTTCATCAACCTGAAAGAAATTTTTGATAATAAATTTGGCAGCGGCACGCCGATGCCGTATCGCGATCCGACATATCGCGGTATCTATATCCGCTATTTCGGACAGTATACCTTTAAGATCGTTGATCCGATTGTGTTCTTCTCGAACATTACCGGCAATGTCAGCGATGCTTATACGAAGGATGAATTGTTGGAGCAGTGCGACATGGAGTTTGTCAATGCGCTCGATACCGCGTTAAGCAAATGCTCTGATGAAGGCTATCAGTATAATGATCTGCCGAAAAAGCAGCGCGAAATTGCGCAGTTCATGAATGATACGCTGGATGAAGAATGGCGTTCCCGCCGCGGTATGGTGGTGGAATCGGTGGCGATTGCCAAAGTGACGCCGGATGATGCGTCCCGTAAGCGTATGGAAAACATCGATGATTCTATTATGATGTCTGATGCCCGTATTGCCAGCGGACGTATGGCCAGTGCGCAGGCAACTGCCATGGAAAACGCCGCCAGCAATGACGCCGGGGCATTTACCGGATTTTTAGGAATGGGAATGGCTGCCAATGCCGGCAACAATATGGCTGGTTCAATGCTTCAGGGCATGCAGTCACAGGAGAATAATCCGTTATTTAGCGGATCGACCCCCAAATCTGCAAATGGCTGGACCTGCGAATGCGGTCAGTCTAATGAAGGTAAGTTCTGCAGTTCTTGTGGAAAGCCGAAACCGGTAGCAAAAACGTGGAAATGTGAATGCGGACATGAGAACACCGGGAAATTCTGCAGTGAATGCGGAAAGCCTAAGCCAGCACAAAAGGGATTTACCTGTTCCAATGAAGAATGCGGCTATACATCGGATGCGGATATGAAATATTGTCCGAACTGCGGTGCCCCAAATAAGAATCAAAAATAAAAAGCTCGTCAGAGCTTTTCCTTAATTCAAAAATGAACCGCACCACAAAGGTGCGGCTTTTTTATATAATAAAGGAGCTCACCCGACGAAAAGGAGCTCCCAGATGAATTATAAACAATTAGATGATAAAAAGAA
>NZ_WUUQ01000006.1 GCF_009831105.1 Copranaerobaculum intestinale
CAGTATTTAGATGATATAGCATTTAAAATCAATTCAATGCCTCGTAAAATGTTTGACTTTAAAACTCCTTATGAGGTAGAATTTCATAAATTACAATTTGGTGCGGTTGAGATTTGAATAAAGAAAACTCTGTATCAACAAAGTGATACAGAGTTTTTAAGTTATTTTATATCCAATTCAGGAGGTTCATCCATATGCTCAGATACATAGGAACCATTTTTCTTTCGCTGTCGCACACACTCGGATAAAAGATATTCTATCTGACCGTTTACGGAGCGAAAATCGTCCTCAGCCCATGCGGCAATCGCATTGTATAGCTTTGAAGAAAGCCGAAGCGGTATCTGCTTTTTCTGTGTATCGCTCATCGTTAAGCTTCGTTAATAAAGACTTCCTGAATTTACGATTGGCTGGGCGTCATGATTTCCACAGAGGACAACGAGCAGATTGGATACCATAGCCGCTTTGCGTTCTTCATCAAGTTCCACAATATTGTTTTCATTAAGACGTTCAAGTGCCATTTCAACCATACCCACAGCACCATCTACGATCATTTTACGAGCATCGATGATTGCGGATGCCTGCTGCCGCTGCAGCATAACTGCCGCAATTTCAGGTGCATAGGCGAGGTAGGTAATGCGGGCTTCAATAATTTCCAGACCTGCATCCTTTACTTTTGATTGAATTTCATCACGGATTCGCGATGCGACAATCTCACTGGAACCGCGCAAACTTCCTTCATCAGCTTGACCGTCTCCGGTGGTATCCACATTCGGTGATATATCGTAAGGATAAATACGGACGATGTTTCGCAAGGCACTGTCACATTGCAAAGAAAGATATTCTTTATAGTTATCAACCTCAAAGACTGCTTTAGCAGTATCAGTAACTCGCCACATCACTGCGATACCGATTTCTACCGGATTTCCCAAGCAATCATTGATTTTCTGACGATTGTTGCTGAGCGTCATGATTTTCATGGATATTTTTTTGCTTACCGCTTCCGCAGCAGCGTTGTTATTGGCATTTTTTACCGCCAGCTTCGTGATTCCGCCGTCCACATCTCCACTTTGACTTAAATGTGTCTTAGCGGCTGGATTAACAGCAGAACAGAAAGGATTGACATAATAGAATCCTTCTTCCTTCAAGGTACCCTTGTAGTTTCCAAACAGTGTTAATACAAGTGCTTCCTGTGGTTTTAATACCTTCAATCCAAGTAGGAAAAACCATCCGATACAAAGCCAGATGATTGCAATAACAGATACGGCCGGAAGTTCTTCCAGACATACGACCAAAGCAATCACAGCCACAATGTAAGAAATCAAAACTAAAAATAAAACCAGCATTCCATTCTTTTTGTTACGCAATACTTTCTCTTCCATCATATTCACTCCTTTTATATCTATTTGATATCATAAAGATATCACCTTATATATGCTTTGTCAAATATTTTCGATCTGATATCTCAATAAAAAAGAGTATTTGATTTCTTAGCGATTATCATGATTTATGACATCATTTATGCTATAATAACTCATATTATGAAATGGAGATGTTATGATGAAAGCTTGGCTGCAGCGTTTTATGTATGGCAGATACGGTGCTGATCAACTGAATATGGCATTGATGATCCTATTTCTGGTAATTGCGCTGACAACACCGTTTTTGAAAAACAACATACCTTTGATTTTGAATTTGGTGCTTATTGTACTGATTTACTTCCGGATGTTTTCACGCAATATCAGTAAGCGATATGCAGAAAATCAGAAATTCTTAAAGCTTTGGAATCCGATCCGTAATAAATTTCACTTTACGATAAAGCATACAAAAGAGCGCAAGGACTACCGTTTTTATAAATGTCCAAGCTGCAAACAAAAAGTTAGAGTACCCAAAGGGCGCGGAGAAATTACAATCACCTGTCCAAAATGTCATACGAAATTTGATAAGAGAACATAAAAGCCGCGATTTAAGCGGCTTTTTTTAAGATCGGATCAATTGTCTGTTCAATTGCTTCTTTTAATGTTTTACAGCTTACATCAAATTTTGCCTGATCGACATCAGTCAATGGAAGTCTGATAATTTCCTCTATTCCTTTACTGCTGATAATAGCCGGAACGCCGATATAGAGATTTTCCTGATGATATTCTCCCTGTTGATACGCAGAGACGGTTAGAATGCTATGCTCATCATGAAGAATTGCCGCCAATAATCGATTCAAGGATAGCCCGATCCCATAATAGGTAGCTTTCTTACGTGAAATAATCTCATAGGCCGCCTGCTGTACCTGAGTATAGATGTCATGTAAATCACTTAAATCCTTATGCCGCTCATCCAACAGCTCTAATAGACTCTTACAGCCGATATAGCAGTTTGTCCAAGGGACAAAGGAAGAGTCTCCATGTTCTCCCATAATATATGCATGAATATTGGCTGATGAAATATTCAAATATTCACTCATCAGATACCTTAGTCTTGCTGTATCGAGAATCGTACCAGAACCAATTACCTTTGATGCGTCTGCTTTGCTTACAGCTTTAACGACATAGGTCATGAGATCGACTGGATTGCTGGCAACGACATAAATTCCGCTGAATCCGCTTGCCGTGATTTGTTCGGTAACTCCTTTTACAATCTTGGTATTGATCTGTGTTAATTCCAGTCTGGTCTGCCCAGGCTTCTGAGCGGCACCTGCTGTTACTACAACAATCTGGGCATCTTTGCAGTCAGCGTATTCACCCGCCGTTATTCTCATTTTATTACGTGCATAAGGCAGGCCGTGTGACAAGTCCATTGCTTCGCCTACTGCTTTTTCATGATCAATATCTATCAGAACCAGTTCATCAATACCGGTTTGAGATAACAATGAATAAGCCATACTCATACCTACAAATCCAGTTCCTACTAAAACAACTTTACGTTTCTGTACCATTGATTCCATAAGCCACATCCTTTCCTTTAGTATAGTCAGTATAACATAAGGCTAAACATTCTCATTGCGATTTGCTTTTTGAAAAGAAATGATTATTTGACAGGTAATAGAGTAAAAATTTGTTGATGCAGTTTTGATAACGTTATATTTAAAACATATAGAAAATGGGAAGGTACTTGTAAAATAGAAAATATAGGCATGAATGATGGCATTGAGTATGATAATCGTTATAAACATGCAATGATAATTATTTTATGAAATGTAATCAGAATATAGTATTGTATGATTTGTTATTATGGAAAATCTAATCATAAGAAGGGACTTTGTGTTTATCAATTGCTTAGCATTTTCAAGTATTAGGGATAAAAAAGATCAAGCTTATCAAAACACAGAAAAGCACCCTCGCGGGTGCACTTTTGATTAATAGCCGTTTTTTCCATTTTCACTATTCTGGGAATTTTGATCCGTAGAATCATTCTGAGCAGCTTCTTTCAAGGTTACTTTAACACTTACTTTTTTTCCATCACGTTCGACAACAATTGTAACCTTGTCGCCGGCTTTATGAGAATGTATCACCGAAACTGCTTCACTTGCAGAACTGATTTCTTTACCATCGATAGAGATTATTTTATCTCTTACTTTCAAGCCTGCCGCTTGTGCTGCGGATCCATCGGTTATACTGGAAATATACGTGCCGGCATCATCCACACCAGCTCTGAATGCTGACATCTCATCATCGATATCAACGAGAGAAACACCCAGTGATGGACGATTGGCAACATAGCCGTTTTTCATCAGTTCTTCAATTACTTCCTTAGCATCGTTGATAGGAATCGCAAAACCCAAACCTTCAATACCGCTGCCGCTTGTTTTAGCATTGACAATACCGATTAATTCGCCCTTGGCGTTGAATAAGCCTCCACCGGAGTTTCCGGAATTAATGGCTGCATTAGTCTGCAGCAGCTTCATGCTTTCGCCCTCGACTGTGATATCACGATCAAGTGCAGATATAATTCCGGTTGTTACAGTACCGCCTAATTCGCCTAATGGATTACCGATTGCGATTGCTGTATCTCCGACTTCCAGCTTGCCGGAATCGCCAAGGACAGCCGGAGTAAGTCCGGTTGCATCTATTTTCAGGATGGCAAGATCACTTTGTGAATCCTTCCCGATTAATTTCGCTGTATACGACTTACCGTCCCGCGTTCTGACGGTAATTTTATTAGCTCCGTTGATAACATGATTGTTTGTGACAATATATCCGTCTTTGCTGAGAATTACACCACTGCCGGCACCTTTGGTAACCGCCTGCGACAGCATACTGTTGGTCTGTAAAGATTCAGTCTGTATTTCAACGACACTGTCCATAGTTTTGGCAGCGATATCGCTAACACCATTTGTGGACGTATTAACGGTTTTGGCAGATCCAGTATCGACTCCTTGATAAAATACGGTCTTGCCGTTGCTGCCATTCATATTCATAGCTACATAAGCACCGCCAAAACCTCCTGCACAGGACAGTATCAAAGCTCCGCTTAGAATTGCCGCTCCCTGATGCCGCTTGATGAAGCTTGGCTTCTTTAAATGCGAATTTGGAATATCATCCACAGCTTCTTCCTTGTTTTTCATTGAGGATTCCGCTTTTAAGTGTTCGCTTTCTATTGTATCTTCAGTCTTTGTTGATGTTTCCTCATGATCCATATGCAGCGCTTCCGTATCTGTTGAAGCATCTTCACCGGACTGATTCACGGTTTCCTCTACATTATTTTCTTCATGCTCATTAAACATAAGCAGTACCTCCTTTTGTTGTCATTATTATAGCCAAAAAAATGCGCAATAAATGTTCGTTATCATGTGAAATTTTAGGATTATTTGCAGAAAACCCTCGAAATTATGTGATGATATCGGAAAAAAAACGAATCGAAACAGGATTCTACCAATATGAAAAGTGATATAATAAAGTAAAGAAGAAAAGAGGGGTATACATGGCAGCAGTGAAAAAGACAGCTACTGTAAAACAGTTAGAGACGAAAACAGTAAAAAAAATCAGCAGCAAACCGGAAGCAAAACGGCTCACTGCCAAGGCAGCTCCAAAGAAAATAGAAGCTAAGCCGAAAGCTAAGCAGCTCACTACTACAAAAGCACCAAAGCAAATTACCGCAAATGAGCCAGCTAAAAAGATAACCAGTATCGACTCAAAGCGCCTGACTGATCGGGAACTATCAAAGCCGCCGGTAAAGAAAGACCGCTATGCGCAGCTGGATCTATCTGTATGCATGGAGTATATAAAAAAGATGGGAATTAAGGAAAGTATTGAGGATCTGACTGACATGCTTTCCAAGCAGAATGCCGCAGCTGTGAAGGAAACACTGTTGAAGTCCTATGGTATTAAGAAAACATCCTTTACGATCAAAAAGGATGGATTCAATGTGCAAGTGATAGATGCAGTCCTAAAAAAGATAGCGGAAAAGCATGCGGAGACTGGATCAGAATATGGTGACCTGAATGCTGAGATACAAGCTGTAAAAGCTCTTTCACTCACTGGTGACGATGAAAAGAATGCAAATCTCTATCACCGAATGTTTGCGGTCATGGAGCAGCTGCTGATGATTGGACAAAAGGTGAATGTCCATGAATTATCGATGATTGAAAAAAATATACAAATATCTGATTTAGAGACGGTCGTCCTGCAGTTCATGCAGATTGCAAATGGAGTACTCGATAAATTTTTGTATCGTGATGTTGAATTTTATGAATCCTTCATGTATGAATTTTGTTCGCAGTATGATGATATTTACTGGATCATTGAACAGGAATTACAGATGGATATCGCCGATCTGTATATTCGGCATCAGGATTATCAGCGGGGAGATGTGAACTATGGCTATTTGCTGCGGGAGAATGGTATTCGCGATAAGGTCTACTCAAGATTTGTTCGCGTGTATGAGAATATCGATCATGATAAAGCAAAAGGACTTGCCCATGAAGCATCTCGCTTCACAAGCGTGGATTCCCCGCATTATGCGTACATTCATAAGATTATGGCTTCGTGAAAGTAAAAAGATATTTGATAAAAAGAGTGTTATGCGCTCTTTTTTATTTTTTGCATATATTGCTTGACGCAGATGCGTCCGTTTGTTATAATAATCAAGCAATTGGCGCGTTGGAGAAACGGTTAACTCACATGCCTTTCACGCATGCATTCACGGGTTCAAATCCCGTACGCGTCACCAATTAAATAAGCAAGCTCACAAAGGTGAGCTTTTTTTATGTGCTATAATAGAAAAAAGAGGGTGAAATTATGAAAATTGAAGTTGATCGTACATTTCCGAAATACTTTCAATCAGCTTATCCGGAAGAGTTTAAATTGTTTTCCCATTTGGAAACCAGCGCTGCCATTCCACAGGTATTATTTGCCATTACGACCTGGAAAGAAAATGGACAACCGAATGTTTGCTTTCATTCGTGGAGCTGTTTCCATGGTGATCGGACCGCATTTTTTGCAGTACTAGGCGGTATATATCAGAAGACTCACACCTTTACCAATATGAAGCGGGAAAAGGGTTTTGTTTTAAATTTTCTTTCCATGAAATATTATGATTCCCTGACAAAAACCATCCATCATAATCGAATGGAGGACGATGAATTTCAAGCAGGAGGATTTACTTTGAAAAATGCTCAAACTGTACACGCTCCGTTGATTGCAGAGAGTTTTATGCATCTTGAATGCACATTAAAGAGCATTCAAGATATAAGCGAAGCGGGTATCACTGCCATGGTGATTGGTGAGATTCAGCAGGTAGCTGTCGATGAGGCCTTTGCCAAGGGTTATGAACGTTATGGAAAGGATGGTTTTATGATGATGATACCAGCACCGCAGAATCTGGTGAGTGGTGCAGTGAATCAAACTGCATTCGCAAATCTCACTATTCAGAAATATGATTAACGAAACAGGAGCATAAAGAGATAGAATCATACCATGATACTGCTAGTAATCAATGCCCAAAAGATATTATTAATCACAAACTGTATCGCTTTGAAGAATTTTTAATAGATATGAAACCCTTGATCCATGCCGTTAGAGAAAATCAAATCGAGTCATCTATGTCTGTCACAATAATGAACCGGATATCCTAATAATGAATTCCGTTAAACCGAGGTTTTACATTATGTAGAACTTAGTCCATTATCAAAGAACGAATTTTTTGATAAATTTGTAAATAGTGTTTTTAAAGATACAGGACATTTTGAATAACTCAGCACAAAAAGGAACTGATCATTGCGGATATATTATTGTGTGGATGCATCAATAATATATACATTCGATCGTGGTTTTCATGTCATAGATCCATCAAGAACAAATACAATGGTCATTAACTATTTCACGGCGGGTGAGACAAATTATCATTATTATGAAAACGTAATGTAGAATGCTTGAATTTGTAAATAGTCGTTGATTGTATAAAAATAAAAGATAAATCTTTATAAACAATGAATAAATAGAAACGAGTAATGTTCTCGTGAATAATAAGAAGATAGGAGAGAAATTATGAAAATTGCGGTCATTCAGGCAAGCTCGCAGAAAACAAAAAATGAATTGCTTTATAAATGTACACAAAAAGCGGTTGAAGCAAAGAGATATGAAGTCATAAATTTTGGCATTTATGCTGATGATACAATTGATTTTTCTTATATCCAGACCGCTTTTCTTATCAGTTTGCTGCTGGAAAGCAAAGCGGTAGATTTTGTGGTTACCGGATGTTCCTCCGGTCAGGGAATGATGCTTGCCTGCAATAGTTTGCCAGGAGTACTTTGCGGCTATGTGGAGAATCCTTCTGATGCATTTTTATTTGGCCGTATCAATGATGGAAATGCGATATCTTTTCCCCTGGGGCTTCAATTTGGATGGGCTGGGGAGATCAATCTGCAAGCTTCGCTGAATCATTTATTTGAAGAACCGTTTGGCTGTGGTTATCCGGAAACGGATGCACAAAGAAAACAAGCAGATACAAAACTGATGAAGGAGCTGAATGCCATAACCAAGCGCAGCCTAAAGGACATTCTTGGTGAATTAGAACCGCGTTTTGTGAAATCATGCCTGCAGCGTGATAAGGTTTACCAATATGTTTGTGATCATGGCGAAAACTCACCGCTGCTTGATATATTAAAAACATTTCGATAGCAGAATCACGTAATGCAGTTTGAAACCCTATGGGATTGGGAAAACTGATACCAGTCCTTGAACGGCATACGGAGGTTCTATGAGAAAAGTGATTTTATTTATTGCTATGAGCTTGGATGGCTTCATTGCCGATACAAATGGTCGTGTGGATTGGTTAGCTGGGCAGCAGCCAAACGAGGATGATATGTGTACCTATAAGGAATTTATCAAAGGCATAGATAGTGTGGTCATGGGGTGGAAAACCTATCATCAAATCGTAACCGAGCTTTCTTCTGAAGAATGGTTTTACAAGAATCTGAACAGTTTTGTAATTACTCATCATGATATTATTTCCAATGAGAAAATCACTGCTGTACATGGCGATGTATGTGCTTTTAAAGAGAGCTTGAAAAAGAAAACTGGCAAAGATATCTGGATATGCGGCGGTGCTGATGTGGTTTGTCAGTTGATGAAGCAGCAGCTGATCGACCG
This sequence comes from Copranaerobaculum intestinale, assembly GCF_009831105.1. Classification (GTDB taxonomy): domain Bacteria; phylum Bacillota_I; class Bacilli_A; order Erysipelotrichales; family Erysipelotrichaceae; genus Copranaerobaculum; species Copranaerobaculum intestinale. The sequence goes on from NZ_WUUQ01000006.1 coordinate 8,580, forward strand.
GTATCACCTATCCGTAATACCAACGATTCTTGGAGATGGGGTTCGTCTGTTTTCCAAGGTTGAAGAACCGCATAAACTGAAATTGATCAAAACCGAATCCTATAACGGTATCGTGGATGTGATTTATGAGAAACGTTAAAACAAGTGCTTTTGGATAAGGCGCTTTTTTATTGCTGGAAATAAAACAGCAGTTTGTATATAATAGGGATAATCAAAGTGAGGATACGCGTATGAGTGAAAAATCCAGAATGCTGAGGGGTGAGAGCTATCATGCAGCTGATCCCAAACTTGTATGGGAGCGGGATCGTGCAGCGAGAATTCTGCATGCATATAATAAACGTGTTTTTCATGAAATTGATATGCATAATCGATTGATGCGGAAGCTCCTGCATACCGAAGGAAATTTTTGGATCAAACCGCCTTTCTATTGTGACTATGGTTATAATATTTATATTGGGAAAAATGTAATGTTGAATTACGGATGTGTATTGCTGGATGTAAATCGGATTGAGATTGGCGATGATACCTTGATTGGGCCGAATACGCAAATATATACAGCATATCATGCAATGGATCCAACTGAACGCAAAAATGGAGTCGAGTATGGAAAACCGGTCCATATCGGTAAAAATGTTTGGATTGGCGGAGGTGCGATTATTTTACCTGGAGTATCAATTGGTGATCATACGGTAATTGGCGCTGGGAGTGTTGTTACGCATGATATCGAAGCCAATACGATTGCTTACGGGAATCCCTGCCGTCCGCAAACGATCAATCGAAAAGAATAGAAAAATCATTACCCGGGAAACAGGAGCTATGTGAAAATGAGGTGATCAGGATGCCATTAGCGGATACCATGCGTCCTCAGCGGATTGAGGAGGTTGTCGGACAGCGGCATATATTAGGTGAAGGAAAAGTACTGACTAGAATTATGGAAAGTAATATCCTGCCGAACATGATTTTTTATGGACCCTCCGGTACTGGAAAATCAACAGTAGCGAAAATTATTGCAAAGAATACGGATAAACAGTTCTTTCGTTTAAATGCAACGACGATTTCTTTGTCGGATATGAAAGAAGTCATGAAGGAAGCAGACAGTTTACTGGGTTCTAACGGTGTATTGCTGTTTTTGGATGAAATACAATATTTGAATAAGAAACAGCAGCAGAGTCTTTTGGATTATATTGAAACTGGACGGGTAACCTTGATTGCCTCGACGACAGAAAATCCCTATTTTTATGTATACAGCGCGATCTTAAGCAGATCGACCGTTTTTGAGTTTAAACCGATTACCGGCGATGATATACTGCCGGTGCTGAGACGGGGTATCGTCTATGCGAAAGAACATCTGCAAATTGACGCTTCGGTAACAGAAGCGGCATTGAATCATATAGCACAAGGCTGCGGCGGCGATGTGCGCAAGGCCTTGAATGCATTAGAACTCTGTCTGTACGCTGGAGCGAAGCAGAATAATCAAGTGATAGTGGACAAGGATCTAGCAAAACAGTTTACTCAGCAAAGTATACAGCGATTTGATCGCAGCGGGGATGAGCATTATGATACCCTGTCAGGACTCCAGAAATCAATTCGCGGTAGTGATCCTGATGCAGCGCTGCATTATTTAGGTAGATTACTAGCTGGCGGAGATATGCTGTCGGCGATCCGCAGACTGTTGGTGATTGCGGCTGAGGACATCGGCTTGGCTTATCCGCAGGCTATTTCGATAACAAAAGCATGTGTTGACAGCGCATTGCAGATTGGGCTTCCGGAAGCTCGAATTCCACTTGCAGAAGCGGTAGTGCTGTTGGCAACGGCGCCTAAATCAGATTCTGCGTATAAAGGTATTGCGAAAGCGATGGAAGATATTCAAAATGGCAAAGGAATTGGGTATCCTCGCTGTGTTCAAAATCAGCATACGGATGGAGAAGGCGGCTCGCTCGGTCAAAATTACCGCAACCCTCATAGTTATGCGCTGCATTATGTTGAACAGAATTATATGCCCGAGGATTTGATCGGACGGCAGTATTATGTTTATGGAGAAAATAAAACTGAACAAGCTGCTAAGTCCTATTGGAAAGCAGTGAAAACAAAAAATGAAAACAGGTAATCAACCTGTTTTTTGGTTATAAAGCAGGTTATCTATGTAAAAAGGAATAAAAAACGTTATATAACGTTATAAAGATGCTTTTATCATTGAAAAAGCAATTTTCCTATGATAGCATAATGTTATAACAAACTTTAGGAGGATGCATATGACTTGGTTAAAAGAGATGTTTCATACAGAAAAACCGATTATTGGATTGCTTCATCTGGAAGAACTTCCAGGTGATCCATATTATCGGGATGGTACGAGGATGAAGGATGTCATCGCCTTGGCCAAAAAAGACTTAATTGCTTTGCAAAACGGCGGAGTAGACGGCATTTTAATTACCAATGAATTTTCCCTGCCGTATCAGCGTAAGGTTTCGCAGGTAAACACCAATGCAATTGCGATGGTGGTCGGAGCATTATCGGATATGATCACCGTACCTTATGGGGTTGAGGCAATCTATGATGGAGATGCGACAATTGAATTATGTGCGGCTACTGATGCGCAGTTTACAAGATGTCTGTTCACCGGTGTATGGGCAGGAGACCTGGGACTAGTGGACCGTAACATTGCGGATACGATACGCTTAAAGCATTATTTGCGCCAGGATGATCTGAAGCTGTTTCATTTTATCAATTCTGAGGATGAGGTTTATCTGAACAACCGCAGTCTTGCCTCTATGGCAAAGAGCCTTGTAAGCAATGTCGCTCCTGACTGCTTTGTCGTAGCCGGAAGCGGCGCGGGGAATGGCCCGGCTATGGAAAATATCCATGAGGTTGTAGAGAATGGTAAGGGTACTCCGGTTTTTTGCGGAACCGGCTGCCGAAAAGAAAATGTTGCGGATATTCTCAAGATATGCAGCGGTGCATTTGTCGGCACGACGTTTAAAGTAAACGGACAGTCCCGCGGACGTATTGACGAAGCAAGGGTGCGTGCTTTTATGGATGTGGTAAAAGCTGCTAGAGGAGAATGATCATGAAAAATACCTATACGATGGGTATCGATGTAGGAACCAACGAGACTAAGGGAGTCCTGATCGATCATGCCTGCAATGTAATTGCTTTTGCCAATCGATCCCATTCGATTGAAAACCCAAAGCCTAACTACTTTGAAATGGATTGTGAAATATGGTATCAGGAGGCATGTGAAATTTCAAAAGAATTACTGGCGAAAAGCGGCGTTGATAAAGCAGCCGTGACAACGCTGGGCACTAGCGTTATGGGCTGTGACTGTATTGCGGTAGATGAGCAGTGTAAGCCTTTGATGAAAGCGATCCTCTACGGAGTGGACTGCCGAAGCTATGAAGAAATTCAGTATTTGAATGATTTTTATGGCGATCAGGCGGAAGCGGTATTCCGCCATGAAATCTGTTCCAGCGATATCGCACCGAAAATTTTGTGGATTCAGAAGCATCGCCCGGATGTGTTTGAGAAAGCTTATAAATTTCTGACCGGTTCCTCTTATCTGAGTGCGAAGCTGACAGGACGTTATGTTATCGATCAGTATCTTGCCGAGGATTTTTTCCCGCTGTATGATATTGATAAGGGTGAAATTGTCGAAGTAAAAGAACCGTTTTTCTGTCATCGGGAGCAGCTGGCTGAACTGGCTACGGCAATGGATATCATCGGCACACTTAACGAACAGGCAGCCAGTGATATGGGACTGACAGTGCAGACACAGGTTCTGTGCGGTACCGGTGATTCGGGTGCAGAAGCGGTGAGTACCGGTGTGTTCACCGCTGGAGATCTGATGGTGCAGCTTGGTTCTTCTTGTTACTTTGTTTATCTGTGCGATCATTTGGCAAAAAATACCGGTTTGTGGCCAGGAACCTTCATCATCCCGGGAACATACAGCATCCTGGCAGGCACCAATACTGCAGGTACGCTGACAAAATGGTTCCGCGATACAATGTATTTTGATAAATATGCTCAAGAGCGTGAAGGCGGTCTTAATGCATATTCCGCGATGACCGAGGATATTGCCGATGTGCCAGCGGGAAGCAACGGTCTGATTTCACTGCCGTATTTTGCCGGTGAACGTACACCGATCAATGATCCGCTGGCAAAGGGCATGATCATCGGTTTGAATGTATCGCATACCAGAGGGGATATGCTGAAATCCGCTTTGGAAGGAATTGCTTATTCCATTGCACAGCATATCGATATTCTGGAGGGACAGGGACTCCCATTAAAGAAGATCATGCTGGTTGGCGGCGGAACAAAAAATCCGCACTGGATGCAAATCATTGCCGATGTTCTTCAAAAGGATGTCTGCACGTGTAAAGTATCCTTTGGAGCGGCTTATGGAGACGCATTAATGGCAATGATCGCAGAAGGCTCCTATGCCGGTTGGGAAGAGCTGGAAGAAGTAGTGAAACCGGATCAGATTATTCATCCCAATCCAGCTAATCGGGAAATTTACGCAAAAGGAAAAAAATTGTTTAAAGAGCTGTATCAGATTAATAAAGATATTATGCATCAGCTATAAGAACCTTATTAAAGGTTCTTTTTTAAGGAAAAAATCCAAGCGGAAAATAACATACGGAATGATATGATAATAAAAGTAAATAAAAATTTTATAATTGTACTTGAAAAAGGCTTTTAATAAAGAATCCGATTGGGGATATTGAAAGAATTTTGTCTTTTATTTACAGAAAAGTGAGTGTGTCTATGAATACTTTATATTTTGCTTTTTCAACTGTTTTTCCGCTTTGTTTTACCTTGATTTTAGGATATCTGGCGAGAATGCTGAAATGGCTGTCTGAGGATGCCAGCAATCAGATGAATAAAGTCTGTTTTTATATCTTTTTGCCTACTTCGCTGTTTATGAGCGTCTATAAGAGTCAGCTTAAGATAATTGACTTTAAACTGATCGCCTTCGGTTTGGTAATCGTATTCCTGTTTTTTCTATTGGTATTTGCTTGGGTGCATCATACATCCTATGCTTCAATCACCAAAGGAGTCATGATTCAAGGAATGGCTCGAAGTAATTTTATTTTGTTTGGCATACCGTTGACTGCCTCTTTTTTAGGAAGTGATCAGGTTGGTACGACAGCAGTGTTGATCGCCTTTGTGATTCCGCTCTATAATGTATTGTCTATTTTTGCGCTGCAGTTGTATCAGGACAAAGGAAGCTTTCATTTGCTTTCTGTATTGAAAAAATCCTTGACCAATCCGTTGATCATCGGCACGATCCTGGCATTTATCTGTGAGCTGCTGACAATAAGGCTGCCTTCATTTTTGATTGCTTCCCTGGATTCAGTATCCTCAGCGGCTACGCCGCTTGCTTTGTTTCTGCTCGGCAGTAACTTTGTATTTGCTAAGCTTGGCAGTAATAAAAAACTACTGACACAGGTTGTATGCGCGAAGCTGGTATTGATGCCGGCAATCGTTTTAGGACTTGCGTATCTCTTGGGATTCAAAGGAGCGTCGCTGATTGCGCTGCTGGCAATGTCCGCCAGTCCTACGGCTGTTTCCAGCTATACAATGGCGCAAAGCATGCATATGGATGACGAAGCTGCCGGTCAGATCGTTGTCATAACGACTATTCTCAGTATCTTCACCATCTTTGTATGGATTATGATTATGAAAACATATATGCTTTAGAAAGGCGGGATTCCACTGGGAGTACTGCTTTTTCTATGATAGAATACGGGATAGAGGAGGCGTGTAAGCATGCAGTATTCATCAAAAATGAAAGATTTTCCGTATCGATCTTCAGCAATTTGCTATTTGACGGTAGATCACTGCGGTAAACTCGATGAGATAAATAAAAATGATCTTGTGGCAATGAAACAGTTATATCAGCGACTGCTGAATCAGGATGGTGAGCTTTATGCGGTATGGCCGCAGACTTCACCTTGCTGCTTGTATCAGGTAGATGATCTGTCGGCATTCGCTGAAGCATTTCATTTACTGGAACCCCAGCGGCATCTTCATGAAATTACTTGGAGCTATGATGATGGCGATGATGGCATATCAACATATGCGGTGATTCTTATACAGTTGAATTGCGGCTGTAGAATACGCTTTAACGGTTTGCGTCAGTTTGCTGAAGAAATGAGAAATCAAAAAGGCTGGATAATTGATCAAGACTGCGGAATGAGCATGTCATCAGAAGAGGAATACACTGTCTATAAGCTGCGTGTCCTGCGCTCCAGTCTGCATAACATTTAGATCACGTTAACCGATATAAAAAAACATCCGTTCTGGATGTTTATTTTATATATGGCGCCTAAAACAGGACTCGAACCTGTGACCTGTCGGTTAACAGCCGAATGCTCTACCAACTGAGCTATTTAGGCAAGTGCTCTATTATATTATCATAAAGTATCGGGGAATACAATATAGAAATGCAAGATTATGAATGCTATAATGCTTCCATATGGAGGGATGTTTGATGAAGGAAATAACTTTGGATACTAGCTATACGATGGAGTTTACTGTAGCGGATTTCATGAGCGCAAAGCAGGTGGGAAGCGGAGATGCAGATGTACTGGCTACACCGATCATGATTGCATGGATGGAAAATGCGGCGAAGCATGCTTTACAGCCGTTTCTTGAGGCAGGGGAAACAACGGTCGGAATCCATGTTGACTGTTCTCATGATGCGGCATCACCGATCGGCATCAATGTGAAAGTAACCGCGGTGGTGAAAGAAGTTCATCGGCGGATCATTACGTTTGATGTTTATGCAGAGGATGCGAAAGGGCCGATTGGAAGAGGCACACATGAGCGTGCCGTAGTGCTTAGTGATCGATTCATGCGCAAAGCAGCGGAAAGAAGTTTGTAAATTTTCTTGATACTTTTTATGATATTATAAGGAGCTTATTAGCCTGACTTCTTTGCACAACTGTTTTATAATAGAAGTGGAAGAAGGTGAGCATATGAGAAACAGAATTCGTTTGGTTATGGTCTCAAAAATTGATGATGGTTATCTCCGTGAGTACCTGCAAAGACAAGCTACCAAAGGATATCGTTTGACACGGATGATCGAACCGTTGCTTATTTTTGAAAAGGATGAACAGGCCGTTACGGAAATTTATACAGCTCTGCCCCGTGATAGCTTTGAAGCAGAATTGCGGATGCATAAGCCGCAGCCTGAACATGCGATGCTGAGCGGATGGCGGTTTCATATTTTAAAAGGCAAATACGAAGCACCGATATCCGTTGTATCGCAGTATCTGGATATGCTGATCTATCTGCTGTTATATGCGATGCTGCTGGGGGGAATGTTTCGCTATGCGGAATTTCTGCCTTTTTCATTTGAACGGTTTTTAGCGATCGCTTCGTTAAGCGGTATCGTTATTTTGTGGCAGCTGTTGTTTCTCGTATTGCGGATTCGATCTGTCAAGCTGTATAAAAAGCTTCAGCTTACCGTACCGTTGCGAAATCTGCTGGTAATAATTTTGGTTGTTATGTGGTTTTGCAATCTATATTCAAAATTTGATATTCTGCATATCATTTATATTTTGTTTCTGCTTATTTTGCTTTTCTGTGTGCGGATTGGAATCCTGAACGGTCATCATAGCTATTGGCTGCGCATAGCGATGCTGTTTCTTTCTATCGGTATTCTGATCCTTAGCGGTATGCAGTTGTATTCCCACAACACGGATGCCGCTTACCAATGCAAAAAGGATGCGTTTACCCTGTATTTGAAAGACCTTGGACAAAAGGCAAAAACTACCGACTGCGTCCAGAATGAAACATCTTATACCTATCAGGAAAGCGATCAAAAATATACCCATTGGTATAATGATGAAAGATTGCCAAGCCAAGATCGAGAAAATATTGTTTCCAATTTTTTTACACAATATGAAAATGAGCAGGGAGCCGCTGTGGAATATCGTGCTCAAAAACAATCATTAACAGATAATTATGGAGAACCAAATGATCTCGATCCATCATGGAATGTCGATCAAGGATGTTTCATATACGGAGACGGCATCGAGGTGCTTATGGTTCAAAAGGGAAATCGGATCTACCAATATACGATGGAAAAGGGAAACAATTATGATGGAGAATGGATGGATGTTGTAAAACAAAAATTCTTTACACAATGAATATTTTAATAATATAAAAAAGAAAGAAGAAGCTCAGACGAACTTCTTCTTTTTTATGAATAACGATCTTGTTAAGAGTCGGATTCGATTTCATCGGCACAGCTGGCAAATTGTGAGTTATACAACTGTTCATAGAAGCCTTTCTTGGCGAGCAGCTCCTCGTGTGTGCCGGATTCCATAATGTCACCGTTGTTGATAACGAGAATCAAATCCGCGCTGCGGATGGTAGACAGACGATGCGCGATGACAAAGCTGGTTCGTCCCTTCATCACATTTTTCATAGCGGTTTGAAGCATCAATTCCAAACGAGTATCGACAGAGCTGGTTGCCTCATCCAAAATCAGGATCTGCGGATTTTTCAGAATCGCACGGGCAATTGTCAGCAGCTGCTTCTCTCCTTGTGAAATATTATTTCCTTCTTCGTTGATAAACATGTCATAGCCGTCTGATAAGGTCCTAATAAAGTGATGAACATTCGCAGTCTTGGCAGCTTCAATCACTTCATCCTTACGGGCATTCAATCGTCCATAGCGGATGTTTTCAAAAATGGTTCCTGAAAACAGCCAGGTATCCTGCAATACCATCCCGAACATCGCCCGCAGATCATCGCGTTTCATATCGCGAATGTCGATACCGTCAATCTTAATACTGCCGCTGTTAACATCATAAAAACGAAGCAATAAATTAATCAGGGTTGTTTTACCGGCACCCGTCGGGCCGACAATCGCAACCATTTGTCCGCTCTTTACTTCAGCATTTAGGTTGGATATGATCGTTTTATCCGGATGATATCCGAATTTCACGTTTTCAAAGGATACATTGCCTTTTACCTCAGGTATGATAGCTGCCGGTTCTGCTTCCTTAACCTCTTCCGGTTCATTTAAGATAGCGAAGACCCGGCTCATTGCTGCGAAAGCAGATTGAATTGCGCTCGATAGCTGTGATACTTGAGAAATTGGATCATTGATTTGCCAGATATAACGAATGAAGGCCTGTAGGTTGCCGACCGCAAGCGTACCGTTGATAGCGTTCAGCGTTCCTAGTACGGCAACTCCGCCAATACCCAAATACGTTACCAGAGATATGGATGGTGACATGGTAGAGGAAATAAATTGCGCCTTGAAGGCTGATTCACGCAGTTTATCATTTGAACTGCGGAAACGCTCGATCATTTCATCCTGACGGTTATAAAGCATAATTTCATTGAATCCGGTATACATTTCTGTAATATTACCGTTCAATACTCCGAGTGCATCCTGCTGAGCTTTAAAGTGCTTCTGTGAAATTCCTACGATTACTTTGGTGATAAGGAGACCGCATGGAATGATCAGCAGGGTAATGATGGTCATCCAAAAGTTGATGCTGAACATCATGCCGACTGCCAGACATACTGACAATACGGCGCTGATGACTTGAGAAAAGCTCTGCTGGAGTGCATTGGAAACCGCATCAATATCATTAGTGATACGGCTTAATACATCCCCAAACTGATTGGTATCAAAATAGCTGACCGGAAGCTTATGAATTTTATGTTCCAAAGCATTGCGTAAATCATGCATTGTATTTTGAATTGCATTTGTCAATAAGAATACGGATACGATCTGAGAGAGGGTTTTACATAGATATACACTGCCGCAGACAATCAAAATATGAATAATATAGGTAAAATCAACGCCTGCTCCGCTAACGCCTTTCAAAATATCACTGGCATCCTTCGCAAGCTGGGTCGTGATCATGCCTTCTACTTTTGGGGCAATGGACATGAACACTGTGGAAGCGATGATAAAGATAATGGCAAAGACAAAAGAGAAGCGATAAGGACGAAGAAACGGCATGAGCTGTTTAAGATTGGAACGAATGTTCGTATTTTTATTACGCATTTCCCAGTTCCTCCTTTGTCAGCTGAGAAGCCGCAATCTCATAATAGATCGGACAAGCCTTCAGCAGCTCCTGATGAGTACCCTTGCCGACCATCCGCCCCTCATTGAGAACGATGATCTGTGAGGCATCCATGATAGAGGATACGCGTTGTGCGACAATCAGCACAATGGCATCACCTGTTTCAGCCTTCAGCCGATTGCGCAGAATCGCATCGGTTTTGAAGTCTAAGGCAGAGAAGCTGTCATCAAAAATATAAATCTGGGGATGATGGACAATAGCTCGGGCAATCGATAAACGCTGTTTCTGGCCGCCGGACACATTGGTGCCGCTTTCGGTGATCAGATCATCATATTTCAGCGGCTTATTGTTGATGAATTCAGCCGCCTGTGCAACATCGGCGCTGTGCTTCATTTCCTCATCGCTGGCATTGCGGTTACCGAAACGGATATTGTCGGCAATCGTTCCGGTAAAGAGATTCGCTTTCTGTGGGATAAACCCAATTTTGTCTCGCAGTACTGATAAATCAAAGTTGCGGATATCGATTCCGTCGATGGTAATCGATCCGCAGCTGACATCATAAAAGCGGGGAATCAGGTTAATCAATGTTGACTTGCCGGAACCGGTACTGCCGATAAAAGCGATCATATCACCTTTTTTTGCGGTAAAGCTGATATCATCCAGTACTTTCTCCTCGCCGTCCGGATAGACAAAGGATACATGATTGAAGGCCAGCTCCTGCATATTTCGCTGAACGTGTATGCCTTCTTCGGGATTTTTAATCAACGGATCGGTATCCAATATTTCTTTGATGCGCCCAGCCGATACCTCAGCCCGTGGGTACATGATGAATACCGAACAAAAAAGCATCATGGAAAGCATGGCATGAAACAGGTAGTCCATAAAGGCTACCAATTTACCGATCTGCAGGGTACCGGCATCGATCTTGGTACTGGCAACCCAGAAGATCAGCATCATGGCAATGTTCATCAGGCAGAAAAAGACCGGTTGGGTCAAAGACATCAATTTAAAGATTTTTTTAGAATGATCGGTATACGCATCGTTGGTCTCATTGAAACGGGTTTCTTCATACGCATCATTGTTGAAGGCGCGGATCACCCGGATCCCGGTAAGATTCTCACGCGAGATGCGGTTGAGTCCATCCAGAGATTTCTGCTGCTTCTGAGAAATCGGATGCGACATCCATGCGACCAGAACGACCCCCAGGATAATGATCGGAAACGTACCGGCTAAGATTGCCGACAGCTCCAACGAAGTTCTGATCGTCAGAAAAACACTCAGACCGAGCATGACCGGTGTGAGCAGGGCGGTCCGCAGAATGACATTGACAAACAGCTGAATCTGAAATGCATCATTATTGGTTCTGGTGATCAAGGATGAGATGCCAAACCGGTTGAACTCCGTATGGGAGAAGGTTTGAATCTTATCAAAGACATCGTTGCGGATATCACGGGTGATACTGGTTGATATTTTAGCGGAACAGTAACCCAATAAAATTGTACCGCCGACTCCGACTACGGATATGACAACGATCAACAGTCCCATTTGATAGATATAGCCGGGGTCTTGGTTCATCACTCCGACATCGATCATATTGGCAACAATTGTAGGAATCCCCAGCTCTACCAAAGCGAAGCCGAAGACCGAACATATATTGATCAGTATTAATTTCTTATAATGACCTAGATAATGTAAGATAAAACGCATATTTCCCCTCCTTAAACAATCGGTAAAAAAGAAAAAAGAGCGTGCAGACCCTGCCCTTTTGTTTCTTATTATTTCCGATATTAGGTTCATGTTAACACCCTTTATTTTTAAAGTCAATCACTAATGAAAACCCTTGGTTATATTGTATATGCATGATATATCGTATCTATGATTTGACTATTCTATATAGACAAAACCAATATCTAAGCATACGCTGCTTAGATGATATAGAATTTGTCAATTTCAAGAAAAAAGCTTTCGTCATCTGATACACTTTATGATACTATTATCATGTTAGGATATGAGGTTTTTTATGGATGCTAATAAATTGATCAGTATTTCTGCCTATGCGGGGAGGCTGCTGTTAGAAAGCGGCGCTGAAACGTATCGGGTGGAAGAAAGCATGGTACGGATTTGCCATGCATTTGGGGCAAAGGATGCCCAGAGTTTTGTGACACCGACCGGCATCATGGTTTCGCTTATGGATGAAGGACAGAATTTTGCGACAGTATCCCGTATTCAGAACCGCGGGGTAGACCTGAATCGAATTGATTTGGTCAATGATCTGTGCCGCAGTATACAGCAAAAGCAGCTGACCATTGATGAGTTTGATGAACAGCTGCATGAAATTGCGGCGATGAAACGATACAATTTCCCGACCACGGTATTTTTTGCGGCTTTGGGAGCTGGCGGATTCGCTTTCTTTTTCGGCGGCAACTGGTATGATGCGGCAGCGGCATTTTTTACCGGCATGGCAATAAAAGTGATATCCATCTTGATGGAGCGCTTTGAAATCAATTCTTTTTTCAATATGGGGATATCTGCCTGTGCGGCGGAATTGCTTTCTTTGATCTTTATTCAGTTTTCAAGCGATATGAATCATTCGGTAATCATCATATCCAGCATCATGCTGCTGGTGCCGGGACTGGCGATTACCAATGCGGTGCGCGATATCGTTGCCGGTGATTATCTTTCCGGCATGGCTAGAGCGATGGAAGCTTTCCTGGTTGCGATTGCGATTGCGATCGGTACCGGTATCGTATATAGTATTTGGATCAAAACCATGGGAGGGATGCTGCTATGATCGTAATCATTTTATCATCGTTTGTGGCCTCGTTTGGATTTGGAATCATATTTAATATCAAAGGCAAGAAGCTGGTGGCTGCGGCAGTAGCCGGATGCCTTGGCAGCGTGGTGTATACACTGCTGATGAATCATGGAGAAGCCGAACCGGTATGTATGCTGTTGGCTTCTATATCATTCTCTGTTTTTTCAGAGGTCTTTGCCAGACTATATCATACCCCCGTAACGACCTTTGTTATCTGCGCCTTAATTCCGCTGGTGCCGGGGAAGGGCATGTATATGACGATGCAGGAGGTAGTAGCAGGAAATACTAACGGCGCACTGCAGGAAGGATTGGCAACCTTGTCCAATGCCGGGGGACTGGCGCTAGGAATCATCGCGGTATCGTCGCTGACCCGACTGTTCTTTCGCTATAAATCTATTCATAAAAAGCATTTACTGGAAAATCAGTAAATGTTTTTTTCGGTTCTGTTTGTCAAGCATAGGATGGATGCGATACAATGAAACCATGGGAATTGGAGGCTGTGCATATGATACGGAAAGTGGAATTATTGGCGCCTGCGGGATCGATGGAAGCGCTGAAGGCTGCTATACACAGTGGCTGTGATGCTGTTTATATGGGCGGTCGTCTGTTCGGTGCCCGCGCCTTTGCGCAGAATTTTGATGAGGAAGCAATGGTAAAGGCCGTACGCTATGCTCATCGCTATGGGGTGAAGGTTTATATAACCGTCAATACTCTGATTAAGGATCAGGAAATGGAAGAATGCCTTGCTTACGTGGCAGGGCTTCAGGATATGGACGTCGATGCTTTGATCATCCAGGATTTGGGACTGCTGGATGCCGTGCATCAGCAGTTTCCGGATTTTGAGCTGCATGCATCCACACAGATGCATATTCATAACCGTGAGGGACTGGAGTTTCTAAAGGAAATGGGAATTCAGCGTGCAGTTGTGGCAAGAGAGACGACCATTGAACAAATTCAGGAATGGTCCAACATCGGTATCGATCTGGAAGTTTTTGTGCACGGTGCCATGTGTGTCAGCTATTCCGGGCAGTGTTTGATGAGCAGTCGGTTATTTGATCGCAGCGGCAATCGCGGAGCGTGTGCCCAGCCTTGCCGAATGGCTTATGAACTGCTTCATCAAAACGGGCAGAAATGTGAGGTAATCCGACAAAAGGATGCTTATTTACTCAGTCTGAAAGATATGAATACCCTGGCGCATATTCCCCAGCTTCTGGAAGCGGGAATCACTTCGTTCAAAATTGAAGGAAGAATGAAAAGTCCGGAATATGTTGCACAGACTGTGAAGGCTTATCGCGAGGCAATCGACACCTGCTTGTCGAAACAATCTTATACTTATCATCAGGAGCAGGAGAAAGAACTGCTGAAAGTATTCAACCGCGGTTTTAGTGCAGGTCATCTGTTTCACAGCAATCACGCTCAATTGGTTAATACGTATCGTCCCAATCATATGGGAATTCCGATTGGGACAATTCTTTCCAGCACCCGTCAGCGAATGCGGATAAAGCTCTGTGAGGATATCTGTCAGGGAGATGGTATTCGCGTGATTCAGGAGCCGGAAGACTATGGATGTATGGTCAATCGTATGTATGATAAGCACAATCAGCTGATTAAGCAGGCCGCTTCGGGATCAATCGTTGAGATTGAAAAAAGCGGATTTGTTGTTTCGGGCTCCTCGGTGATTCGCAGCATGGATAAAAAGCTCATGGAAACAGTGGATCAGCAGATTCAGCATAAACCGAAGCGCATCCCGATTACGATGCGTTTTGAGATGAAAATCGGAAGCTTGGCAAAGCTGTGGGCGGCGGATGAAGAAGGCCATGAAGCACAGGCAAACAGCAGCTGTGAGGTGGAGAAGGCACTGCGCTCACCACTTGATCAGGCTCGCATTATTCAGCAATTGTCCAAATGCGGCGATACATGCTTTACGATCCCAAATATGTATTTGGATACCGATGAGCAGGGGACGATGCCCATTAAGGAAATCAATGCATTGCGTCGCGAGGTGCTGAACGCACTGACAAATCAGCGTGAGCGTCGTAACGGTGGACGTCGCACGGCGACATACGATCGTAAAGCTCCAGCGGTCACACAAGAGCGATCGCTCAGTGTAGAGGTTGCGGATGAAGAACAGCTTCAAGCCGCAATTGAGGCAGGAATTCAAATGATCTATACCAGCCGCGGCGATCTTGTGAAAAAATATCCGATGGTACGCCGCATTCATGAGCGAGTGCATCCGTTTCCGTATTCGCTTCAAAAACAGGATGCGGTAGGCGAAGTCGGCGGTCTGCTTGCAAAGCAGACTGTATCCGGGGAAATTTCCCTGAACGTTTTCAACGCATATACAGCCGCCTTTCTGCACGCGCATAGGGTACAGTCGCTGATCCTGTCCAGCGAATTGAATAAAGCAGAAGTACATACTCTGATTCAGGAATATCAACATCGGTATCATCAAAAGCCGAATGTCGGCGTTTTGATCTACGGTCGTCTGGAACTCATGATAACTCGTTATTGCACCGTATCCGCAATATTAAAAAACGGACAACCGAATTGCGGCTTGTGCCGGCAGCCCGGATATTATGTATTAAGGGATCGTAAAGGCAGATGTTTTCCGCTGCTTCATGATGAATTTTGTAATACGCATATTTTGGATCAGCAGCCGCTTGATCGAATCGATGAACTGGCTTTTTATCAGCAGGCAGGGGTTCGGGAATTCCGACTGCGTTTTACCTTAGAGGACAAACAGGAAACAGCGGCAATTATTCGCCGCTATCAACAAAGACTCTCATAAGAAAGGAGTGAGGCAATGGATAAAAATATTCTGCTTCAGCAGCGGATATCAAGAATGTATTTACGATTTTTAATTCCGACGGTGATCGGAATGGTCACGCAGTCTGTCTATTGTCTTGCGGATGTTTATTTTATTTCAGCCGGAACCGGAGCGAATGGTTTGGCAGCTTTGAATATCGCAATGCCGATTTTTACGATTATGTCAGCGATCGGTTTATGGGTCGGAGTGGGCTGCGCGACAACCATGTCGGTTAGTGAGGGCGCCGGATGTATCGAGGACAAGCACAAGGTATTTACGATGGCAATGATCCTTGCGGCGGGAGCGGGTATTGTCCTGACGCTTGGTGAATGTTTGTTCCTTGAGCCATTCAGCCGCATGCTGGGAGCTACTGACGCCCTGCTTCCGGATGTACTCACATATCTTCGCCCGATCATTCTTTTATCAACCTTTAATATCATCGGGTGGGTATTGCAGATCGTGATTCGTGCAGACAACGCTCCTGGTCTGGTTATGGGAGCAACCGTTGTATCTTCGCTCCTCAATATTGTGCTTGATTATTTGTTTGTGATCGTATGGCGCTGGGGATTGTTTGGGGCATCCTTTGCGACGGCACTTTCATCCTGTGTATCCTGTGCCTGGCTGTGCAGTTACTATTTCCATCGCGAACGTAATATCCGATTTGTGAAAAACTGTTGGAACGGCAAGCTCTTTCGGCGAATGATCGGCAATGGCGCGGCTTCCGCAATGCTGGAAACAAGCGCCGGTATTGTCATCATCTTATTTAATTATGCGATTTTGAATATCGCTGCGCCGATTTATCTTGCGGCCTATTCGGTCATTACGAATATTGCCTATGTCGGTAAAGGGATTTTGAACGGATTTGCCCAAGCTGTCCAGCCAATTATTTCTACCAATCATGGAGCCAAGCTGTTTCATCGTGTACATCATTCTCTGGGCATCGCCTGTCTGTATACGGTCAGTGTCGCTCTGATTGGATATGGAATCATTCTGCTGTTTCCGGGTCAGATTGCCGGTATCTTTGCGAAAGGTGATCAAACTCTGCTGAAATTGGCAGAGCATGGTATTCTCCTCTATTTCAGCTCGTTTGTTTTGACCGCAACCAATACGATTTTCATGTATTATTTGCAGTCGATTGAAAAGGGCCGGCTTTCCACGTTATTTACAATTATCCGCGGCTTCCTGCTGATCCTTGTCGGTCTTATGATACTGCCAAGTTGGCTGGGAATTGATGGGGTATGGTTATGTGTAACCTTTGCGGAAGGAATTACATTATTGATCTCACTGCCTTTTATTTATAAACAGATCAGACAGGATAAAAAACGTTTACTGGAGGAGGAAGACCATGAAAAAAGTATATGTGTACCCGACTTGGGAATTGAGTAAATCTCAAAAGCAGGCACTGACCCAAAACATACCGGCTTCTTTTTGCTTCGATGAGCCAAGCGAAGAACGGCTGAAAGAGGCTTCAATCATCATTGGAAATCCCCGCCGTCAGCATCTTTCCTGGTGCACCCGGCTGGAATGGATTCAGCTGATTTCAGCTGGGAGCGACCAGTACCGCACGATTCCTGAATCAATCCTGCTTACCAATGCAAGCGGTACATTTGGAACAGCGATTGCTGAGCATATGATCTGCGTTACGTTGATGATGATGAAGCGCATGCCGCAGTATCAGCGCTATCAGATGCACAGCGTATGGAAAAATGCCGGCAGGATCGATTCTATTATCAATAGCACGTTTGTCATTTTGGGAATGGGAGATCTGGGCAGTGAATATGCCAAACGCATCAAAGCACTCGGCGGGTATGTTATCGGCATAAAAAAACATCCGGCACCATGTCCTGACTATTTGGATGAGCTGTATACGATGGAAGCTCTGGAAAAGCTGCTGCCCCGTGCGGATGTATTGGCTATGTGCCTGCCAAATCATGAGGAAACGCAACATATCATGAATGAGCATACCTTCACGCTTATGAAGCCTGGCTCCTACCTGATCAATACCGGGCGCGGCAGTGCAATCGATGAAACCGCACTTTGTGAGGCTTTAGATACTCGTTTGAAAGGAGCGGCACTTGATGTCACCAAAGTGGAGCCGCTTCCCAAGGATTCACCGCTTTGGTTACGTGAGGATGTAATATTAACCCCCCACATATCCGGTAACTGGAACTTACCTTCCACTACTGATCGCTTTCTGACGATAGCCCATGAGAATCTCTTAGCTTTTTTTGAAGGCCGTCCGCTTCATAATCTGGTGGATCGGACCAGCGGTTATCGAAATACGCAAGGAATTTATGACGAAAGGAAATAAGCTGATATTTCCTTTTTTCTTACATCTTATGAATTTCTCTGAGAAAAATTAATCCCATAATTGTAAATTCTGGCATTGAATTCGCATATTGTATAACTTTCATGGATTTGGTTAACTTTACCAATTAAAATGTAGATAACATCATAATTGGGGAGAGTTTATGAATATAAAGTTTGAAAAGAATTGCCTGATGGGTAAGGGCGATATTGTTATACAGTATAATTGTGCCAAAGAAGCAGCACAGAAAGCATTGTATAACAGTATCGGCTCTCAAATCAGTATCAGCGTTCTGGATGAAGATCATCGTTTTAAAAGAATTTCGATATGTGATATTCAGTATATTGAAAATATTGACGGTCACTGTTTTCTGTATACCGCAACGGATAGTTACCGTAGTCCTTTCACGTTTAAACAACTCCATAAAAAGTTGAAAGATGTGAATTTTATTCAAATTAATAATATTACTTTAGTAAATGAGGAGAATATTGATTCAGTAAAGATTTTGCCGGAATGTAAAAGATTGGTTACGATCAAAAGCGGTGAACGTCTATTAGTTAGCAGATCGTTTAAAGACAGTGTCAAGCATTTGATCAGCAAATAAAAGGTATGGCCTGAGCCATACCCTTTTTGTTAGGATGGATGCTTTTTATGATTCAAAATAAGCATCCAGATCAAAAATACCAATATGGTGAGAAACGGCAGCAGTAGGATCATATTTCCGGCGGTGGAAATCGCATAGATCCCGAGAATCTGGAACAGGTAGTGAAAATAGAACCATTTGATAGGAAAAAATACAAGCAGGGCGATCACACAGGATGTCATCAGCATCAAAATGCTCTTGGTAAGACTCAGCCGTTTCACAAAGGAATGAGACCAGCCGGTGCGGATCATAAAGCTGCGTTCCGTCTGCTTATGCATTTCCTCCTCCGTGATATTCGCAATGGTCAGGATGATAAACATCAAAATCATGATGCCCATGACCACGGTCATAACCGCAAAAGTATTACGGTTGATCTGATGGTTGCTAACTGCCATTTGCTTCAGAATTTCATCATAGGATGTAAAACTGATCCCTTCCTTTTTCAAATAAGATTCAAATACCTTTTTCGAAACACCTTTTTTCAAATTGATAACGATACCGTTGCCGATATCATTGCCTTCCGTGTTCAGCACCAGTTTATCGATAGGAAGCTGTTTGCCTGCTGTCATAGCAGTGAAGGCGACATAACCGTTGTTGATGAGCGAATTAATACCACCCTTGATATACATGTAATTATCCTGCTGATACATGGAATGCAGAAATGGCATATATGAGAATGCCAGACCTTTTTTATGAATACCAGCGTTGGCATTTTCATCTGTGATGGCACCTTTCAGCTCCATCAGCTTGCGCGGCAAAAGCGCTTCCCGCTGATAATAGTAGAGATTACCGAGTGCATCGACATCAACACCGGGCTTTGGATAAACCCCCGACTGTTTGTTCATGAACTGTTTGACCTTATCATTCTCTGCTGTCTGTGGATTATCCGGCTTCACATCGTCATAAAGGGTAATCAGGGCTGCGTCATAATATTGATAGACATCAATTCCATCAATCTCACCGGTTTTCTCCATGAAATAGCGAGTGCTGGTGTTTAAGATGCTAACGTCTTTCAAATAATCCTGCTTCAGTTTTTGATACTGTTTTTTATTAAGGTGAGAGATGGTATAGTCAAACGTCAGACCAATTGTTTCCCGATTATATAAGTGATCCAACGTTTCATAAGAACAGAAGGTCAAAAGCATGCAGAGGATCAAAAAGGAAGTAGCGAAAACGACTCGGATAAACTTAAATTTATTTGCCAGCAGATCACGCAGCGACATTTGAATCAACTGTCGCTTATAGTCAATGGTTATGCGGGGCGGTTTCTTGATCGTCAAGTCTTTTTCTTTCATCACCCGAGTCAGATTATTTGTAAAGAAATGCTTGATCTGAAGGATTATCATAATTCCCAGTAAAATAAACATCACCAGGGCTAACAGTAGCGTAATCTTCAATAATTGCGGCGCTGCATCAAAGAACATCGACAGGTATGGCTGCTTGTGAAGCTGAAGGACGAAGCAGCCGATAAAATTCAGAACTGCACAGATTAGCAGGGTAGCTCCGGATAATACACCCAGTTCGCTTAAATAGGCCTTGATAATATTTTTCTGCTTGATGCCGCAAAGCACCATCATTGCCAGTTTGTTCTTATCTTCATCGAGTTTGCGTTTGAAGAAGGCATAAAAGACAAAAAAATCGGAAACGATTAAGGCTGCCAAAAGGGTATAGGATAAATATTTAAATATATTCTGGGTCATATTGTCATCTTGGAGCTGATAGTAGAGCGGATAAATTTGTGCGTAATTGGCACCGACTGAATTAATCTGTATTAGGGTAAGCAATTTGCTTTCATTCTCTACGGAATAATCGGTTAAATGAATTTTGTGAACAACTTGATAGAGCATATACGGTTCTTCTTCCAATTCCACAGTATTGAATTGTTTTTCGATCCGTATCGCATTCTTTTTCACTGTATCGAAATTGCCGAGGGCATGGAATTTCGTCGTCTGTAAATCTGTTTTCAAAATTGTCGTATCTTTAAGATTCGATGTCGCATCTTCTGTATAGGTGGGATCCTCATATACGCCGACGATTTTATAACGGTAATTCGTATCATTGTTGTAGAAGGTTCCGCCGATGACTTTCATGTGTTTCCTTTCAAGGTCTCTGGCGCACTGTTCATTAATGACGATTTCATTGCCTTTTAATTTACGATAGGATTTTCCCTTAAGCATTTTATAGTTGTTCGTGCCCTTGTGTGACACGTAGCCTTCCAGATAGACGTTTTGAAGCGAAGCAAGCTGCTTATCGCTCATTTGATTGACATCAATTTCATGCAAATTTTGAGCGAGGAGAATGTTGAAATACGTATTTTCTACTGAATCCACCAGATCAATGTCATTTTCTTCATTAACGCGCGATAAATAATCGGGAATATCGTCATCACTTTCCTGATTATCCAAATTACGGGTATCTGCAACATAGATATTGGTGTGGGCGGCATTTATTGCATTTACTTTTTGTATCATGGTTTTATTTTTCAAAGTGACCGTAGCCGACATCTGTATTGAACATACGGTCAGTACCAGCACTAGAATGAGGATGCCGTATTGAAACAGCTTTTTATTATATAAAGCTTTAAAAATGAGTTTCATAAAATATCCTTGACCATATCGCGAATTTTTTCTACATTTGCTTTACGGTCTTTGCCTAGCGGTTCATCCTGATAGAAGACACCGTCTTCCATAATCATGATGCGCGTTCCATATGCTGCGATCTGCGCACTGTGAGTAACCATCAAAATGCATTGGCCCTGCTCATTGAGATGCTTGAAGATTTCCATGATATCCGAAGCACTGCGGTGATCCAGCGAGGCGGTTGGTTCATCCGCAAACAGAATATCCGGTTGATTGATCATTGCCCGAGCGATTGCCGCCCGCTGTTTTTCACCTCCGGAAACCTGGGAAGGATATTTATCCGCCAGCTGTTCAATATGCATCGAAGCCAACAGTGATCGTCCCAGCTCATAGGCATTGGGATCATATTGAAGCCGAGACATACACACATTCTCCAAAACTGTGAGATTATCGATCATATAATTATCCTGAAAGATAAATCCGAATTTTTTAAGTCGAATTTCTTCCATCGCTTTATTCTTTTTGTCATGCAGAGACAGATCATCAAGTAATATCTGACCCGATGTGATTTCACTGAGTCCGCTGATACAGCTTAGGAAAGTGGATTTCCCGCATCCGGATTCCCCCATGACCACAGCGAACTCGTTATCGGTTATCGTCAGGGAAATGTCTTTTAGTACCGGTATTTTTTTGTCTCCGACCTGATAGGTTTTATTGAGCTTTTCAACTTTTATCATATTTCCTGCTCCTTTAAGTAATAGATAAGATTTGTTATCTTTATTTTAGTACGATAAGGAATAATTGGAAAGTCCTGCTTTCTGTAAGTTGCCTCGTTATAATGTAACTTGCTCATTTTCACTTGCATAAAAGCAGGTTTCTTTTAGAATGGGTTTAGATGAGGTGATAGACATGAAAGTCCGAGTTGCTTGCCGTGATGAAAATCGTGAGGCAGTTATTCAGGCGGTGAATCAAGGAAATTTGGAACTCGATGAACATGCGGAATATGTTATTTTGGAAGCTGCAAGAATACCATCGACATTTTGACCGTAAAAGAGCGGGGAGAGTTTGTGCGTATCCCAATGAAAGTTGTTCTGTATCTGGAAAGTCTGCATAAGGATGTGATTGTTCATACTCAAGACGGTTGTATGAATGCTCTGGATACCCTTTCCAATCTGGAGCTATTGCTGAGTGAAAAGGGTTTTTTAAGGGTTCATAAGTCATATATCGTTCAGATTGACAAGATCAAGCGGATCCGGATTAGTCTGAACACAAAGTTTCTGCTGGTCATGGAAAATCTTGATACAGTGGAGGTAAGTCGCACGTATTATTATCGTTTTAAAGAAAGATTGGGTATATAGGGAGGTGATACTATGAAGAGCGATGTAAATATGCTTTATTTATCCATTGCGATAGCAGTTATCTGTGGAATCTTATTACTTTTGGGTACAAAGCGCTGTATGAGCGAAATATCAATAAAGCTCTGAATCATAAAAAAGTATACAAGCTTCCTCCCATCTGGGTAGTATTACTTGTCTATATCGTTATCTGTGTTATCGTTGTTGATTCTTTTGTGAAGATAGAAAGCACCCCACGCCATATCTGTGATGTTAAACAAAATGAATTGGTCTTTCAGTCGGAAGAAAAGGAATCGATTGATTCGATCTTATCAAAGTGGCTTTCTAAACAGAAACACGCAGATGTGTCAAAGCATGATCAGGGAAATGGTTTTGAAGTAATTATTGGAAACAGTGAAGGTGAAAATAATATTGTTTTCGTATCTTATCACGTAAACGGAGTCGAGGAAAATGATAAGCTGGAAATGGAAGTTAAAAATGTTCAGCAAACCTTTCATGCAAAATTCGATGATGGTCATATCCCCTATAAAAATGGGGGGAAAATTTATTTTTATTTCTATAGTAAGAATGATTCAAAATTATGTACGAAAACTTTTGAGATTTTTGTGAAAGTGAAGGGGAAAAATTATTTATCCGCGGAGAAGGAAGTAAATATGACTTCGGGTGAAGCTGTATCTTTGTATTACAAAAAGTAAAAAAAGGGATAACGAGTGGTGTATCTATTCGTTACCCCTTTTCGGGTTCTCTTATATGAAGGAAGTTATCTGGCAATGAAAATGGTAATTTCAGTGTTTATCATCTGAAATTTCGGATCATAAAGCTTTCGCTGATCATTATGAGTGATCAATTCTTTTCAAACAGAATTTAGGAGGTTTATTTTATGATGTGTGGATCGATATGATTTCTTCCTTCTCCATATGCGTGCAGAGGCTTGGAAGCCGGTCCTTTGATGATATTGCCGTCAATATCAAAACGGGATCCATGACAGGGGCAATCCCATGTTTTATCCAGTGGATTGAAGACACAGGTACAACCCATATGCGGACAGGTGATATCCACGATGTGTACCAAATGTTCATGGTCGGTGTAGACCCCGTACATATGTTCATCAATTTCCATTGGTGTGCCTTCACCGGCTTTAGGAAGCTTATAAGCTCCGCTTGTCAGCTTGCTTTTTACCAGTGCTTTAACGGTTTCCCAGTTGTCTTTGATAAAGGTTGGTGAGAAGATAAGCTCACGGCGGTGAGGATCAAACATATCCTTGTATTGACTCTCGTGATTGAGTACATATGCACACAACAGCTTGCCGGCTATGGTTCCGGTCGCATTCCCCCACTTTTGATAACCGGACGCAAATAAAATGCGGTCATTATCTTTTTTCAGGGGCCCGATAACGGCGATATGATCGGCTGTCATATAATCTTGGGAACTCCAGTGCTGAAAATGCTTGCCCAAGTGAAACCGTGAACGGTTCCGCATAAAGAAATCTTCTAAATGTCCCTGATCGAAGCGTCCGACCGGATGCTTATGTCCGCCGGCCAACAGATAGGTATCATCCATATACCGATAGGTGCGGTAGGAATCCAGCTGATCATCACAACTGATGATCTGTTCATCCGGCAGCGGTTCATCATAGCGGGCCATCATGAGCTCGGACTGCTCGTTGATTAATTTGGTAAAGTAAAACTGAGATTTATCCAGAAAGGGAAACTGTGTGGCAAAGACGACATGTTTGGCTGTTACTTCATAACCGCCGGCTTTTATGAGAATAACATCACCTTGTTCCTCCATGGCAGTCACCGGCGTATGCTCGTAAATCGCGATGCCTGCTTCATTTACAATCGACGCTAGGGCATGCAGATATTTAATCGGATGGAACTGTGCCTGCTGATGGAAGCGTATGCCGGCTTTTAAGGTTATCGGATATTCACTTTCGCAGATGTATTCGCAGTCGATGCCAAGATCGAGACATGCCTGGAATTCATCCTGCACCGCTGCCTTTTTTTGTTCATCGGCAGTATATACAACACTGTCCAGGCGGCGGAACTGACAATCAATCTGATAGCTTTGAACAATTTCCTCCACTGAGTCGATCGCTTCCTCCTGCGCTGTATAATAAGCTTTCGCAAATTCGCGTCCTTTCTGTTCACTCAGCTGGTGATACAGCAGACCGTGCTGACTGGAAAGCTTTCCGGTACTTCGGCCGCTGGCACCGTATGCAATTTTATCTGCTTCTAAAAGAATAACATCGCTGTGATCTTTACTGATGTAGTAGGCGGTTGTCAAGCCGGTGATGCCAGCCCCGATGATGACAGTGTCTGCAGCTTGGTTTTGTTTAAGTTTTGGATAGGTTGTTTCTGGTACGCTTTTCAGCCAATAAGAATCATTCATGTAATTCACCTCTATCTTATATAATGGCTTACCAAATTGGGATTATAATGGTAAAATAGAAAAAGATAAGGAGAACGATATGGATTTACAAAAATGGTATAAGGAAAAACGGTGCATTGTAGGCGATGGAATCGTTCTGCATCCGATTACAGAAGCGGATGTGGATGATATCTTTGCGAATTTCACAAAGCCCGTCACAAAATATATGTATCCGGCAGCACCAAAGGATAAGTCAGAAACGGAAGCGTTCGTTTATGGAGCGGTACGAGGCTGGCAATGCGGGATTGAAACAGTGTTTATCATCCGTGATAAGGAAGGCGGGTTTATCGGCTGTGTCGGACTTCATGGAATTTTATGCGGTCATCCGGAAATTGGAATCTGGACAAGTGAAAAGGTTCGGGGACATGGATATGGAAAACAGGCGGTGGAGCTGGCGGTCAGATTTGGACGGGAAATGCTGAAGCCGGACTATTTTGTATATCCGGTCGATCACCGCAACGGACCAAGCCGCCGTATTCCCCTGTCGATGAACGGCAAAGCGATGCGTGAATTTACCTATGAAAATAAAAGCGGTGATACACTGGAAATGATCGAATACTGGATCGATTGAGAGAATCTCTGGGAGGAAGAATGATGACGGTATTGGAGTGTATAGAAGCAAGGAAAAGCATACGGAGTTTTGAGGCAAGAGAGATCGAAGCGGAAAAGCTGGATAAGGTACTGGAAGCGGGACGACTGGCGCCTTCGGCATCAAACCGGCAGACATGGAAATTCATAGTTGTGCAAAATGAGAACCTGCGCAATAAGATGATTGAAGCATGCTCCAACCAGGAATTTGTCGGTGAAGCTCCGGCGATACTTGTGGTATGTGCAGAATCACATTTGATGCGGTGTCAACAGGATGCAGCGACGATTGATGCGTCGATCTCATTATCCTTCATGATGCTGGAGGCACAAGAACAGGGCTTGGGAACCTGTTGGATCGGAGCATTCTATGAAGAAAAGGTCAGAAAGCTGTTAAAAGTGCCAACTGAATATCAAATTGTGGCGCTGACACCGATCGGTTATCCGGCAGAAACTGGTAATAAACATTTGCGGAAGGATCGAAGCGAAATAGTTTCTTACGACAGTTTTCGTTAATTATAAGCATGTGCAGCCACTGGCTGCATTTTTTAATCCTGAATTTATTGAATAGATTTATTTGAAAAAAAAGTGGGTTTACTATTCAAATTTTTGTGAATGATTCAATAATGCTGAATTGGGATCGCGATGTCCGGTACTTGATCATCATTGACGGTCTGACAGATGTTTGCTATACTGAAACCAACGTTAGGAGTGGAAAGATGAGAAATAAAGGATAATTGAGAAAAACCAAATCTGTTTCGGTCTTACAATTATCTTTTTTCATGCCTGCCACAATGCAATATAGAAGGAAAAGGACGGTAAGCGTCCTTTTTTTCGTGGAGGTGATGTTTATGCTCAATCTGCTCAATGTTAAAATCCGGCATCAAAACGGAGATTTATTAATAGATACATTAAATTTACAGGTTCATGAACACGATCGGATCGGGATTATCGGTGAAGAGGGTAATGGAAAATCCACTTTGCTGAAAGCGATCGCTGATTTATCATGGGTAACAGATTATGCAGGTATTGAAGGAACGATATGTAAGGAACGAAATTTAAAAATCGGATATTTTGCTCAGGCACTGGAACCGATTTGGAAGGATACACTGATTTATGAATATTTATTAAAATCGTCTCCTGAAGCAGAGGTAAAACAGGAACAATACAATGAACTGCGGGAATATGCCAAGGAAGCGCAGCAGTTGAAAATGGACGTTGAACTATTACAGCGCGATCAGTTGATCGTTCAGGCCAGCGGCGGGGAAAAGGTAAAGCTGCGATTCTTGAAAATGCTGCATGAGCAGCCGGATATTCTATTGCTGGATGAACCGACAAACGATTTGGATTTGGATACGCTGGGCTGGCTTGAAAGCTTTATGCTGGGATGTACCAAGCCGATATTGTTTATTTCACATGATGATGTGCTGCTGGAGCGCTGTGCTAACCGTATTATTCATATTGAACAGCGTAATCACCGAACCAAACCGGTAACTACGGTTGCCAATACTTCTTATCGGGAGTATATCGAATCACGCGGCATGCGATTGGAACGAGAACAGCAGCAAGCAAAAAAAGAGAAAGCGGAGTATATCAAGAAAAAGGTCAAATTAAACGATTTGAAAAATGCGGTGCATGATGCGCTGAATGATACGGTCAGAAGTCCGTTCTATGCGGCTGGATTGGCTCGCCGTATGGCCAATCTAAAGGCTGTGGATAAACGCTTTGAAAATGTTGGTTATTCACGGGTGGATACCGTAGAGGAAGCAATCGATATTGGTTTTAAAGTGGCGCCGTTACCAACCGGTAAAATTATTTTAGATCTGGATCGTCCTGTGATAGGCGTGGGGAACCGCGTACTGTTGGAGAATGTCCGTTTACTGATTCGCGGCAGGGAAAAGCTGGCTTTGGTTGGCCCTAATGGCTGCGGTAAGACAATTTTTATGAATCAAATTTATGAATTATTAAAGGATCGTCCAGATATTTGCGTCGGTTATATGCCGCAGGATTATGCTAGGGCATTTGCTGGATTTGATTCTCCGGTTGCATACCTTTTAAACGCTGGTGATAAGGATGATGTTACCCGCAGCCGTGACCTATTGGGAAGGATGAAATTCACTGCCGATGATATGCTGAGACCCTGTGCTTCGCTGTCAGAAGGACAAAAAGCAAAGCTGTGCCTGCTGAAATTTATCAAGGAGGACTGCAATGTACTTTTGCTGGATGAACCGACTCGTAATCTTTCAGCACTGAGTGCCCCGACAATTTGCCGTATTCTCGCCGATTATCAGGGCTGTATGTTTTCTATCAGCCATGACCGTACCTTTTTGCGGTCATGTGCAGATACTATTTATGAAATCAAGGATCGAAAATTGGCGGTTGTAAACAGTATTTTATGAAAGTAATGAAAATGAATGGAAACGCTTGCATAAATCATAATTTAGCGTACAATAAGAGTATACTAAGAAGCGAGAGGAGTGGGCATCATGAATCAAACATTGACTGTTCACAAGGTTAATAAGAACCCTGATAATGTCCTCTACTTTTATGCGGTTTTAAAACGGATGTAATGCGAAAGCGTGCGTCCGTTTTTTTATCAGAGATTTTGATCTATTGAAAAGGAGGAATTTAATATGGATCAGATGAACAAGGCTTTCTGGGAAGCAGCTGCAAATGGTGATTTTACAACAATTTGTGCAGAGGTAAAAAAAGGTACTGACATTAACTATCAAAACGGTGACGGACGTACTGCCTTAATGCGCAGTGCTAAACGTGGTTATAAAGATATCGTTCGCGTTTTGCTGGATAATGGTGCAGATGTCAACCTTGAAGATAATTCCGGAAAGACGGCAATCATGGGAGCAGCGAAAAAAGGTCATAAAACGATCGTTAAGAAATTGATTGAAGCAGGTGCGGATGTCAACAAGCAGGACGATCGCGGCCGCAATGCGCTGATGCGTGCTGCATTCCTCGGCCAGGATCGCGTGGTTACTGTGCTGCTAGACGCCGGTGCTGATATTAATACACAGGACGAAGTGGGAAGAACTGCTTTGATGGAAGCATGTGTTGCTTTTAAAATGGATACGATCAAGCTGTTGGTTGAACACGGCGCTGATCTGAACTTATGTGATAATAATGGATGTACAGCGCTGATGCGCGCAGCGTATGCCGGCTATCGTGATTTGGTTGAATATCTGCTGGATCATGGTGCAGACAAGGAGCTGTTGGATAAAGAAGGTAGAAAAGCGGTTCATTACGTTCGTGAACACTGTCTTGACGAACTGAAACCGATTTTGAAATAGGAGGGCTGGCGGATATGAGAGACTATTTAGCCCATGAAGTTCGCAATGTATCAGTTTTAGGACACAGCGGTGCCGGCAAGACAGCGGTGCTGGAAGCGATGCTCTATTTTACCAAGGCAACAGATCGTTTTGGAAAAACCAAAGAGGGAAGCTCTTTGATCGATTATGACAGTGAAGAAATACGCCGCGGCATTAGTGTTTATACATCGCTTGTGCCGATTGAATGGAAAGAGAATAAAATTAATTTTATCGATACACCAGGTTATCTGGATTTCGTCGGTGAAAGTGAAGCCGGCGTTGCGGTTGGTGATAATGCGTTAATTGTAGTAGGTGCGAAGGATGGTGTGCAGAGCGGTACCCAGAAGGCATGGGAAGAAGCGCAGTCGCGTAAGCTGCCGACGATCTTCTTTATCAACAAGCTGGATGAGGAGAACGCATCCTTTGACAGCGCCTATCAGAATCTGCGTGATGTATTTGGAAAGGCGGTTATTCCATTTGAGGTACCAATCGTTGAAAATAATGAAATTATCGGTTCTGTCAATATTTTAAGAGATAAGGCATGGTATTATAAGGGACCTTTGGCTGATCCGGAAAAAGCCCAGCCGGTACCTGAAAATATGGTGGATGTGGTAAACGGATATAAAGATCAGATTGCAGAAGCAGTCGCCATGGGTGATGATGAACTTATGGAGAAATACTTTAGCGGAGAACCGTTCTCAGAGGCTGAATTGACGCGCGGGGTGCGCATCGGTGTTCGCAGCGGTGAAATTCGTCCCGTATTCAGCGGCAGCGCCGTTCAAAGCATCGGCATAGAACGTTTGATGGATCTGATTGTGAAGTATTTCCCTGCTTATGGTGAAATGGGAAGCTTTGAAGCAATGGATCTGGCTAAGCATGAACCGGTGATCTTAGAGACGAATGAAAAGGAAACTATGACTGCGCAAGTATTCAAAACAATCATAGATCCGTTTGTCGGCCGCATTTCATATCTGAAAGTTTGTTCCGGAGTGATGAGTGCTGATTCGCAGGTGTATAATCCAAAACAAGATCGTACCGAAAAGATCTCACAATTGTTTATTATCAAAGGAAAGCATCAAACCGCTGTCGGGAAATTGTTTACCGGTGATATTGGAGCGGTGGTAAAGCTTCAGAGTACGCTCACTAATGATACCTTGTGTGATAAAGACAGTCGTATCGTACTAGCAGATATCCCGTTTTCTGAACCGATGCTAGGTCAGGCAGTTTATCCGAAATCAAAGAATGATGAGGATAAGATGAGTAATGCCCTGCAGCGCATGTGCGAAGAAGATCCGACATTGAAATTGATCAATAATAAAGAAACCAGAGAAACAGTCTTATATGGAGTTGGTGATCAGCATATTGATGTTGTATTAGCCAAACTAAAATCAAAATATAAAGTGGAAGTAATCCTGCGCGATCCTAAAGTCCAGTATCGAGAGACCATTCGTAAAAAAGTAATCGGTGAAGGGCGGCATAAGAAACAAACCGGCGGACACGGACAGTTTGGACATGTGTTCGTAGAGTTCGCGCCTAATCCGGATGAAGTGGAAATGGTGTTTGATGAAAAAGTATTTGGCGGAGCAGTGCCGCGTCAATACTTCCCGGCCGTTGAGACAGGCCTTCACGAATGCTGTGAAAAGGGTATTTTGGCAGGATGCAGGGTTGTCAATATGAAAGCAACGCTATTGGATGGAAAGTATCATGATGTCGATTCCAGTGAAATGGCTTTTAAAATGGCTGCACATTTGGCTTATAAGGACGGCATGACAAAGGCTGAACCGATTTTGCTGGAGCCGATCGTCATTGCCAGTGTAAAAGTACCGGATGAATATACCGGCACGATTATGGGTGATTTCAACAAACGCCGCGGTATGATCATCGGTATGGATCTGCAGGACGGCTATCAGCTGATCAAAGCAAGTGTGCCGCAGGCTGAAATGATGAAATATCCGATTGAGCTTCGTGCGATGACCCAGGGACGCGGAACATATACACAGGAATTTGATCGTTATGATGTTGTTCCTCAGAACATTGCAGAGCGTGTGATTGCCAGTGTAAAAAACGATAGTGAGTAAATACCTTAAGACCGATTCATTTCGGTCTTTTTTTAAGCAGGAAGGTTATCAGGTATTTTTCAATATCTGTGTTTCTTGCCTGATTATGCTTAAAGCGCTAATGCAAATATCAAATCATACAGGTATTAAAAAAACGGATTCCTTGATCGTGAATCCGTTTTTTGTGTTTATACCTGATATATAGAACTGTATTTCTGAATGAGATAATCGATATAATATTGCGGATTGAATGGTTCGCCGGTTACCCGCTTTAAAATTTCTTCGCTTGGTAAGTAGGAACCATATTTATGAATGTTGTCATGCAGCCACTTTGCGATTACCTCGAAATGATTTTGTGCGAGCAGGGAATCGACATCCAGGTCTTTCATCATTTGATGATAGAATTGCGCGCTGAAGGCACTGCCGAGTGCATAAGTCGGGAAATAACCGATCTGACCGCTGCCCCAGTGCATATCCTGTAAAATACCCTCAGCTGGATTAGCTGGACGTATTCCTAAATATTCTTCATATTTATCCGCCCAGATCTGATCCAGATGATCAAGCGGCATGTCCTCGTTGAAGATGGCTTTCTCCAGTTCATAGCGGATCAAAATATGAATCGGATAGGTCAGCTCATCCGCATCAGTACGAATCAGCGAAGGATGAGAAATATTGATTTGTTTCATGAAGCTGTCCAAATCCACTTTGCCGAGCTCTTGAGGAAACAGCTCCTGCAATGCAGGATAGTTGTTGACCCAAAAGCTGCGGTTTCTGCCGATATAATTCTCCAGCATTCTGCTTTGTGATTCATGAATGCCCATACTCATATTTTCACCGAGCACATGGGTATTGTCATATTCAGAATCTACCTGCATACCGTAAAGTGCGTGACCGTACTCATGAATGATCGAGAAAATGCTGCTGGTGATAAAATCCTCATCGTAGGCAGTTGTCAAACGGGTGTCGCCGGGGCCAACCTTCATCGTATACGGATGCATTGAAACACCCATATAACATTTGCTTGCGTCAAAGTGCAGATATTCCTTAACAACCTCTATGAAAGCCGCCTGTTTCTCAGCATCGAAGTGCTGATGCATCGCTGAATCATCGATTTGCTTACCCTCTTTACCGATTTTTTGGATAAAGGGAAGCAGCTCCTGTTTGATTTTGGCAAAAAAAGCATCGTATTTTTTGATGTTCATTCCTGGTTCATAATCATCTAAGAGCATATCATAGGGTGTGCCGTTTTCAGCTCGATAGGAAAGCAGTTTTTTCAATGCCTGAATTGTCTTTTTCAGATATGGCTCAAAAATAGCATAATCCTTTTTTTGCTTGGCTTCTTCCCAAGCTACAGAGCTATCTGCAATCAGATTTTGATAAGCCACATATTCCGCTTTGGGGATAATGCGAATATCACGAAGCAGCCGCAGCCGCTGCCGTACGCTCTCTTTTGTGATGTCATCCAAATCGTCCAGCTTCAGCATCGCTTCCAGCTTTTCGAGATTTTTCGGATCGGTCATATAGCTGAAGGATTCACCTTCCAAAATGGATGTCAGCTTATTGCGCATCGCTGCGCCGGCTTTTGGGGCAATCGTCGTTTTATCAAAGTAAATGATAGAATTTGCCAGCTGATACGCCGCGCACATTTCTTCATAGTCTTGATAGAATTTCACATAGTCATTTGTATTCATCATTTTCACCTCTAAGGGTATTGTACCCGAACTTATAAAAATACTCAATTTTTAAACTGCTGAATATTGAAATATTTGTTATAATAAATATATATCATGGAAAGAAGGTGAAGACATGTATCAGAAGTGCGTAGATATGCTGCATAGCCGGGGTGTACAGCTGCAGGATATAGCGGACTGCGTCATGTTTCTGCAAAAGAAATATCAGCCGGGGCTGACCAGTGAAAAGTGTATGACGGCGATTGATACCGTGCTTCACAAGCGGGAAGTCCAACACGCGATTATTACCGGCATCTACTTGGATCGTGCTGCCGAACAAGGAATCATGGATGATCATGATTTGGAACACATATTGATGAATGACAATCCGCTGTATGGGATTGATGAAGTGCTCGCTTATGGAATCTGTAACTTGTATGGTTCGATCGCCCTGACAAATTATGGCTATATTGATAAGGTAAAGCCTGGGATCATCGAGAAACTGAATATCAAGGGTGAACAATGCAATACATTTTTAGATGATATCGTGGGTGCGATTGCGGCTGCCGCTGCATCAAAGCTGGCTCACAATGTATAACTGACGTCGAAAGGGGAATCGAAATGAAGAAGCTGCTGATCATGTCCTGCTGTCTGTTGGCAGTCATGACTGGATGTAAAAAAGAAACAAAAATGGAAACAGAACATGTCGTGCAGCTGAGCGCGGAAGAGGTCAATAAAAAGATACGGCGCAAAACCGGATCTTTCCTTCTATATCTCACGACTGATGAGTGTTATTCCTGCAATGAATACGACAAAGTGCTAGCGAAGCTCCAGAAAAATGCATCGTTTAAAATTTATTTTGTGCTGGTTGACGATGAAGATGAGGAGCAGCTGCGTGAATTAAAAATGACACTTGGCAATTATGAGACATTGCCGATGACCTATTATATCCAGGATGGAAAAGTAAGCAAAGAGAATACAAAGGCAGGATATATGGAAAAGGATGAATACAGGAAATGGCTGCAGAAATTGGACGTCATAAAATAGAATCAACGATAGATGTGACTGCTTCGAAAAGTGATATCATCGAGATGCTGGAAAGCATGGGCGTACAGCGGGGAATGCTGCTGCTGGTTCAGGGGGATATGCGCCGTTTGGGCTATGTGTGCGGTGGTGCGCAGGCATTGATTGAAGCATTGATGGAAGCAGTTAGCTATGAGGGAACGATCGTAATGCCTGCCTTTACGGATTCGCTCGTTGATCCAAGCTGTATGCGTAAGCAGGTGTTGGAGCGTGACTGCTGGGACGATGTTCGTCATGCAGCACTGCCGTTTGATCGAAAAAAAACGGTAGATGGATTGAAGGATACTCTGGCGCTGCAGTTTATGCGAAATGAGGGGGTGCTTCGTTCTTATCATCCTTTACATTCTTTTCTTGCATGGGGAAAATATGCGAAGGTGCTATGTGATAAGCATCCGCTGCATTTCTCATTGTCGAAGGATTCACCCTTGGGACGGCTATATGATATGAATGCGTTTGTTCTTGAGCTGGGTGTTTCCTACCGAAACTGTGTAGTGTTCCATTTAGCGCATTATTATGATGAAACGGAGCCGATTCATGTGGTGTGTGCGCCAATTGAAAAAGGCCAGCGCATGATTTGGAAGGATATGCTCGATCTGGATTTTGACAACACCGCTTATGAAACACTAGGAGAAATCATGGAAGACCGCAATATCGTCAAAGAAGGCTTTTTGAACCGCGGTTTATGCAGACTTTTCTCAGCCCGTGAAGCAGTGAATATTGCCAATGCATATTTTCATATTCAAAAATAAACGCCTGAGATCATTTCAGGCGTTTTTTATGAAATCTTTTTTACGTGCGCTGTAGATCAGATGCGGCATTTCAATATCGTAATAATGCTTTGTAAATTTGCCGCGCACTTCCATGCTATTGTTGAGGGCAACATTGCGGGAAGCGATATTATTTTCGCGGATGATGGAATATACTTCATCAAATTCCAGCTGTTTAAACGCGTAGATACGGCAGGCACTGGCAGCTTCTATCGCGAAACCCTGATGCCAGTGGTTACGATTCAGAAGATAACCGATTTCCGGTACTTCTTTTCCCGGGATCTTTTGCATGGTAATTCCACACTGTCCGATCACTTCACCGGTTTCCTTCAGCACGACTGCCCATAATCCAAAGCCATCCTTCTGATATCGGATGATCTGATGAGTGATCCAATCTTTTACTTCCTGATCGCTGAATGCGTGTTCGTATGCATACATCGTTTGTTCAT
Source organism: Copranaerobaculum intestinale (assembly GCF_009831105.1). Classification (GTDB taxonomy): domain Bacteria; phylum Bacillota_I; class Bacilli_A; order Erysipelotrichales; family Erysipelotrichaceae; genus Copranaerobaculum; species Copranaerobaculum intestinale. The sequence continues at coordinate 43,496 of NZ_WUUQ01000006.1, forward strand.
CTTGCAGGATAGAGGCAATTGCTTTTGTATCACGCATCGTCATTTCCCGCAGCATAAGGCGGCTGGTTTCCAAAATCACATGCATCAGATATCAATTCCTAAAAATTGTTTTACCAAAAGACCGATAACAAAGGAGATAACCGCTACACCTAAAGAGATACACGCCATTTCTAAAAAGCGGGAGGAGAACTTATAATCCTTTGCAACGCTGATATAGTAATTGAAGAAAAAGATAATCAGCAATACGATCGCCAGCATTGTCAACAAGGCATACAGATACATCTCATTTCCAAAAATGAGATATGGGGTTACCAGCAGCACAACAGTGATCAAATAAGCAATACCGGTATATATACAAGATTTTAAGGCATTGGGATTGCCGTCAGCCCGTTCAGCCAGATAGTTGCTTGCGGCCATGGAAAGGGTTGCGGAAATACCAGTGATAATACCGGACATCGCTACTAATCGAGTATTGGTAAGGGCAAATGTCATGCCGGCAATGGTGCCGGTAAGTTCAACCAGGGCATCATTCAAGCCCAGTACCATGCTTCCTACATACTGTAGCCGCTCTTCATCCAGCATATGGATGATGGCCTGTTCGTGGCCGCGTTCATCCTTTTCCATGGCGATTGCTTCGGGAAACTGCTTGATCATTACATCGTATTCCTGCTGCGCAAGTTGCTCATCCTTTTGAATAATTTTTAAGACAAAGGTAAAGCCGAGCAGGATACTCAATAGATTCAATCGGAATAATTTGAAGGAATCCGGCTTTACCTCGGTGTTTGTATAATGCTTCCAAACTGCCGCATGATCATTTTCATCCCGCGACATCTGTTCCAACAGCCGGCGGTTTTCCTCGTGCTTTTCACGCTTTGCCATTTTCTGATACAACAGTGCTCCGGTTACTTCATCCCGCTGACGTTTTAGCAGCAATGTTCTTAATTCCTGACTTAATTCCATCATGATCCCTCCTTTATGTTCATATGCTTGATGCTTGAATCGTGTTTTCCTAGCGGACAATGTCATCATTTACAAGGATAATCCAAATCATCAATTTGCTCCTCTTAATCTTACTTATTTTAACGTAATTTTGATCAGAATACCATACATTTCCTTTTATGTATGAGAAGTGAAGCAGGTTTATGATAGAATATAAAAAAAGGAGGAACCAATATGAAAGTAGTATGTTTTGGAGATTCCAACACATGGGGATATAATCCGATGGATGGCTCCCGCTATGATGAAAAGACGCGCTGGCCAAGATTGTTGGAACAGTACGGAAAATTTGAAGTAGTGGAAGAGGGGCTGAACGGCCGGACAATTTCTTTTGAAGATCCGTTGAATCCTAATCGCTGCGGGCAGAAGATCTTACAAATGGTGTTAGAGACTCATAAACCATTCGATGTTTTGATTATCATGCTGGGAACCAATGATATGATCGAAATGCACCATTGTGACAGTATGTCGATTGCGACCGGGATTCGTAATTTGATTCGAATTGCCAAGAACCCTTATCTGTGGGAGGATTATCCGATACCGGAAATTTTGGTGGTTGCCCCGCTGTTATTTCATCCCTGTATGGAAAATGTGCCGGATATGATTACCTATTATGGGACAGAAAGTTTTCAGAAAGCTCATGAGCTTCCTGACTATATGAAAGCATTTTGTGATCAGTACGGCTGTCATTTTATGAACGCAGCCGACTTTGCCTGTGCGTCTGAAATAGACGGTGTTCACTTGGATGAAGAAGGACATGCGGCTTTAGCACGTGGTATTGCGGCAAAGCTGCTTGAGATCGGCGCATGATGAAAAAACTGACTTTGGTTTTGCTTGCTTTACTGATCAGCGGCTGTGGATTCAAACGGGAAACCGCTATTGAAGCCGTCAGCAACTATGACAAGGGAGATGAAGCTGAACTGAAAACAGTTTGGCATGATAAGCATGCCAAATTGATGAAGGTAAAGACCGGTATCTATTACTTTTTGTTTGTGAACGGAAAAGAATATGTAAGCGAAGTTCACATCAAACACGAGGATGATGGTCGGCTGGATATTCGCTATGAAACAACTTCAAAAAAAACATCGGATGCTTTTATTCTATATAAGATTGATGCTCAGAAAGAAATAACCGGAATTCAAATTTATCAAAACGGCGGGAAAGTTTACAGCGAGTAGATTAAACAGTGAGTGAAAAGCACATATTCGGGAATACTATCGGCAAGGATGTGATAGTGTGCTGAAGAAACCATTGTTGATCAAAGTGAGTTTATGCTGTATCGGCTTTCTCGCTTTTGTTTTTGCTTTAAACGCGGTCGGAGGTCCGTATCTGAATGCGGTATTTTCAAAGGAAGCATCGGTTGTGTCCCAGCCGAAAAAGAAAGTGATGTATCTGACATTTGATGACGGGCCTTCTCAAAATACCCCGGAAGTATTAAAGATTTTGAAGAAATATAAGATTCACGCAACCTTTTTTGTAACCGGTGCCGAGTTGGATTACGCTTCTTATATCAAACAGGCGTATGAGGAAGGGAATGTGATTGGCATTCACAGCTATTCGCACGAGTATGATGAAATTTATCAAAGTGAATCAGCTTATCTGGAAGATCTGCGCAAAACCAGTGATTTAATTTTGGAACAGACCGGACATAAAACAAATCTGTTTCGGTTTCCCGGCGGTTCCAGCAATACCGTATCAAGACGTTATAGTCCCGGTATTATAACTGCATTGACGAAAAAGCTGACAGCGTGCGGTTATCAGTATTATGACTGGAATGCTTCTAACGGTGACGGCAATCCGAACCTGGACAGCAATACGCTGGTAAATCAGGCGCTTCGAGAAACAAAAGGACTGGACGAGGTAATGATGCTGATGCATGACGGAACCGGTAATCACGCAACCGTAGAAGCGCTTCCTATCTTAATTGAAGCATTTCAAAAACAGGGCTATACGTTTGAAGTAATTCAAACGGGAACAGATGGTTTTCATCATCATATCGCAAATTGATCATAAGCATTTCATAGATGCAGCTCGATTTCTAGTTTAGATTTTCACAAAGACGTGTTAAAATTGACATAACAAACATAGGAGAACAGGGGTTGTTTAAAAAATGAAAACAAAATCAGTGATAGCGGATTATTATCCCAATCTCACAAAGACAGAAAAAAAGATTGCAGATTTTATTATGAAGGATTTTGATAATCAGTTCTCTACCATGACGCTTTCAGAGCTTTCGAATCACTTATCTCTGGGAGAAGCATCCATTGTGAGGTTTTGTCAAAAGATACAATTTAAGGGATTTCAAGATTTGAAATTTGCATTGGCACTGGATGATGCTCAGGAACAAAATGCATTTGATCAAGATAATTATATGGACTGTGTCGCAAGCAATATGATGAATGCTATCCATGAAACCAGGGGGATGGTCAATGCGGAAGAATTATCAAGGGCGATCACATTGATTCATGACAGTGATTACACGTATTTCTTTGGAGTCGGTTCCAGTGCTTTTGTTGCTGAAATGGCAGAAGAACGATTTTTAAGAATCGGGAAACGCACAAAATGCATTAAGGAGTCACATATTCAGTGCGCGCAGGCATCGATATGTAATGAACATGATGTAATTGTGGCAATTTCATTATCAGGAGCAACCAGTGATTTACTCATGGCACTGAGAATTGCCAGAACGAATGGGTGCCGGATGATTGCTATCACCAATCATGAGTTATCACCGATTGCTCAGTTATCCGATATGGTGCTTATTACGTGTGGAAAAGAGAGTCCGGTGACTGGTGGAACCTTAACCGCGATGACGACGCAGATGTATATTGTTGATCTATTGTGTACAGGTTATTCCATACGTTATCCATATGAGTCTAAAACCAGTGAACAAAAGGTATCGAGTGCGATCAATGAAAAGCTGAACCAGTAGATCTGGTTCTTTTTTTTGGAGTTAAACTCCAAAAGTGTAAAAAATAATTGTATTTTTTTGTAAGGAAGGGTTTACATTTGCCAAATTCAGTGCTATTCTGTATTCAAGTGGAGTGAAACTCCATAAAATGCAGACTATTTGGAGCGCTCTAGTCTGATAAAGGAAAGGCAGGTAAATTCATTGTTAGGAATTGTAGTATGTACACATTCAAATTTCGCAGCCGGAATTCATGATGCTCTCACCATGATTGCTGGACCACAAGATGATTTTGAGGTCATGGGCTTTCAAACCGGTGAGGATATGTTGGAATACAGCGAACGTTTAAAAGCGATCGCTCAACGTTTTGAAGACCGTAAACAGCCTTATGTATTTGTTGTAGATTTGTTTGGGGCTACCCCATTTAATGCGTCAGCAGCGGCTTTGTCTGCCTTTGACACAACTGTGATCAGCGGTGTTAATCTTCCGCTGCTCTTAGAGTTAGTATTGCAAAGAGAACACGCGCAGGATATACCAGCTTTATTGGAAACAGCGGTTCAATCAGCTAAAGATAGTATTCAGCTGGTAAAGATGCGTGAAATGTTCAATACAAAGGGGTGATGATATGTTAACACTGGCACGCTGCGATGATCGTTTGATTCATGGACAATGTATGACGGTCATTATTAAGGAATATGATATCCAGCATATATTGGTCGTTGATGATTTTACTGCTGGTAATCCTATTTTGAAAACTGTTTTTCAAACTGCTGTTCCTTCCAATATGACAGCGAATGTCTATTCTGTTAAGGAAGCAATCGAACCAATCAAAACAGCAATGAAGGATCAAGTGAAAACTTTGCTGTTGATGAAAAACCCAATCGTTTATGAAGAGCTTCGCAGGCACATTGAGGATTTGCCGATGGAGCTTAACATCGGCCCGATGAGTAATCGTAAGGGTACTGTAGCGGCAACCCCGCAGGCACAGCTGCTGCCGGATGAAGCAGAAGCTATTAAGCATTTGACGGCGGATGGCGTACGCGTATTTTTCCGTCAGATACCATCGCAAAAAGCGGTTGAATGGGATGAAGTAAAAGATCGATTTTAGGATCCGATAGGAGGAAATGATATGTCATTGATTCAGGCATTATTACTTGGATTATTCGGCTGGATGAGCTCAATTTATTCACCGGTGCTCATTTCAGGACTTGGCGGCTGGTATACACTAGGCCGACCGCTTGTCTCAGGTATGGTGATTGGTATTATTTTGGGGGATGTGAAAACCGGTATTATTCTTGGTGCTGCCGTACAGGCACTTTACATCGGTTTGGTTACTCCGGGCGGAACGATGCCGGCTGATGTTAACTATGCGGCGTGGATTGGTATTCCCCTAGCAATGGTTGCCGGAGCCGGTAAGGAATATGCGCTGGCATTAGCGGTTCCATTGAGCTTTTTGGGAGTAGCGGCGGTTTACTCTACCGTAGCGATCAACTTATATTTTGTTCATCGTCAAGATCATTTGATTGATGAAGGGAAATTAGCACAGGCTGCCAGAATTCCAATGGTTGGACAGATTACGAATTTTGTATTCCGTTTCACACCGATTTTTCTGATCAACTTTCTAGGAGCGGATGTCGTTACAGAAATAGTTAAGGTAATTCCGCAGTGGTTTACAGATATTCTGCAAATATTCGCCAGCATGCTTCCGATCGTCGGATTTACTTTATTACTAAAGATGATCGTGAAGTCCAACTTTGATTTATTGTTCTTTGTATTCGGATTTATCATGGTATCCGTAGGCGGCTTATCTATGATCCCGATTGTTATCGTGGCAAGTGTTCTTGCCTATATTGATTTCAAATACAGTAAAGATAAGGAGGCTGCTTAATATGAGTACAGAAAACAAACAGCTTCTCTCTAAAAAGGCGATTCGGCGTGCCTATTGGGATTGGATGTTCTGGAATTTATCAGTACAGAATTTTGAGCGTATGGAAGGACCGGGCATCGTTAAAATGCTTGCTGATGTACGTGAAGAGCTTTATCCAAACGATGTGAAAGCACAGCAGGAAATGATGCAGCGTCATACGATTTTCTTCAATACAGAGCCTTTCTTAGGATGTATTGTACCGGGTATCGTGTTGGGAATGGAAGCGGAAAAAGCCCGCGGCGGTGATGTGTCAGAAGAATTTATCAACGCGATAAAGACCGCTTTGATGGGACCGTTTGCGGGTATCGGAGATTCTTTATTGCCGGGTACGCTTTGTCCGATCTTATTGTCCATTGCAATGGGATTATCCAAGAACGGTGAAATTACCGGTCCATTATTCTATATCTTTGTATTCTTGGGTATCATGCTTCCGCTGACATGGTTCTTATTCAACTATGGATGCAAGGCGGGAGCGAATGCCGCACAGATGGTATTGGCAAATGGTATCAAGGATAAGGTCACAAAAGCAGCGGAGATCATCGGTTTAGTTGTAGTAGGAGCAGTAACCGCCTCCTATGCGAAAGTGAATATTGGATTTGTTTATGCAAGCGGTAAAATGAAAATCGATCTGAACAGCATTATTAATTCAATTTTACCTGGCTTGCCAGTGCTGTTAACAGCATTTTTAGGATACTATTTGATGGTTAAGAAAAAATGGTCAGTTAACCGCATGATGTTATTTTTCTTGATCGTGGCAATCATCGGATATGTAACAACAATTTTAGCTGTATAATTCAAAGGAGGTTGTGCTATGCATCAGGCAGTAGAGAAATTGATCCATAAAATCATCGTGTCATGCCAGGCATATGAAGATACTCCTTTGTACGGAGCTGATTACATGAAGCGGATGGCGGAATGTGCCATCATGGGCGGAGCCGCAGGAATACGGGCATGTTGGCCGCAAGATATAAAGGCGATCAGGGAATGCTGTGATAAACCGATAATCGGTATCAATAAGTATATTACCGAAGGGGATCCTTTGGATGAAATCATCATTACTCCCACTTTTGAAGCAGCCGAAGAGGTAATAGAAGCCGGAGCGGATATTATAGGCTTGGATTGTACAATACGGCCAAGCCGAGGTTTTGAGGAATTGACAAAGCTATTGGAACATATTAAGAAAATATATCCTGATATTGCTATTATGGCGGATATTGCCTCTTATGAGGAAGGAATAAAAGTCGCTGAAACAGGTTTGGTCGATATTATCTCGACAACCTTGTCCGGTTATACGCGAGCAACGTTATGCGACTATGGGGATGAACCCAATGTGGAATTGCTGAAGCAACTGAAAGCAAGTATATCCATTCCGATCAATGCGGAGGGCAGAGTTTGGGAACTTTCTCATTTAAGCTCATTGTTAGATGCTGGTGCGGATATGGTAACAATCGGCACGGCAATCACCAGACCGCATTTAATTACCAAACGCTTTACAGATTTTAATAACGAATATTTGAAGCATCTTACAGGAAAGTGAAGATTCACTTTCCTGTACTTTCATATAAGGAGGAAACTTTATGCAATATTCATTTACATTTACGCTGTCAGCGGATGAATATGTAGAATTTATCCGCTGGCAGGCATTGCAGGCAAAGCTGTATCGGGGTTTGCGCATGCTGATCAATGCCAGCATCATAACCTTTTTAATCTGCACGGTAATTTTCTTTACGCTGTATAAAAGCTGGATATGGATGGGGATTGTGATTGCGTTGGGTTTCCTATGGCTTTTATATGGCGCTCCCTATACATTTCAGCTTCTGTTGAAGCATCGAATTCAAAAAGATATACTAACAAAGCTGGGAATTACCGGTTTTCAGCCGGTCACCATTGATTTTGATTCGCATGGCGTGCATTATCAAATGCATGAGAAACGTTTTCTCCCTTATGAACAGATTATAAAAGTAATACCTTTACACAATGTATTTGTCATCATAGGCAGTAGTCATGATACACTGTTATTGCCTTATACAGTTTTTTCAGATGACAGCAGTATGCGAACATTTTTAAGAGATTTTGAAAAGCAATGTAATGAATGGAAGGGGACTAGTATATGAAAATAAAAGATGTCATACTTGATTTACAAAAAAACCAAACCTGGGTGAATTGGAACCATACCCGCGATCATATTTTAGCCGGCGATGAGAATCAGGAAGTAACTGGAATCGGAGTATGCTGGGTAGCAACCAAACAAATGATTGAGGCGGCGCATAAAGCTGGTCTGAATTTTGTGATCACTCATGAAAATCCCTTCTATGATTGTTCTACGAATCCTCAAACTGCTGTTTGGGAAGCCGTTTTAGAAAAGCAAGCATTGATTAAAAAATATAATATTGTACTGTATCGCTGTCATGATGGATGGGATATGTTCCCTGAATACGGGGTAGCCGATCAATGGGCGAAGCGGCTTGGATATGCATTTGAGCCTAGATTATTAAATTCTTACAATCAGTATGCGCAGATTCCCGAGCAAAGTGTTGCGGAAATAGCGCAGCACGTGGCAGCTGTGCTCAGTCAGGATGGTGAGAATGGAGCATATGTTTTCGGAGATCCAACCAAACGTGTCAGACGCTTAGCCATCGGAACCGGGGCAGCGACAAATATCTTTTCGATGCTGGATTATCGTCCGGATGCTGTGATCGTCAGTGATGACGGTATTACCAATTGGTATGCAGCACAATTTGCGATCGACCATGATCTTCCGCTGATTGTTGTGAATCATGCGGGGTGTGAAATTTGCGGCATGAAGGCTATGGAAGCATATTTAAAACAGCAGCTTCCCCCAAATATCAAGGTTATGTACATCGCTGAAGGATTCGATATTCACTATTATACAAGTGAAGCATAAATGAACGGAATGATAAGCAGGTAAGCTTTATGATAAGATTGAATACTATCCATTCCATATATAAAAAATCTGATGGGCAATACGCTGTCCGTCAGATTTTTATATCATAAAACATATATAAGCGATTGTGTATCAAGATAGATTTTTATAAATATTTTGAGCCATGATATATACACCGATCAAAGATTCTCCAACAGCGATTCCCACTAAAACCCCCGATATAAAATCGCGAACAGCCGAGCCGTGAATAAAATTGGACATCACAAAAAAGAGGATACCGGTTATGGTCAACATGAGTCCCAATAACAGATTTTTCTGATTTTCTAATGTCTGAATGCGGGTGAGCAAATCCATTACTTGCGATTCATTATTATAGGAATGCGACCCTTCATCAGCCTTTCCTTCTAATAATTCGTGGATGGTAATTTTCAATTCATGGCACAGCGGGTTGATTGTCTGATAGTCAGGCATACTTTTTCCGGTTTCCCATTTAGATACTGTTTTATTAGACACATGCAATTTTTCTGCCAGCTGCTCTTGCGTCATGTTCTGTTCCTTACGTTTTTATCGTAAAAAAATTTCCCAATGGCAATCAGATTCATAGAAATACCTCCGTATATCTATTTTAAAGGTAAGAAATGAGAAAGTATATCCCCGTTTCATAGAATTTAAGAGGAAAAGAATCCCTGCAATAAAAAAGTGATCTTTGCGGATCACTTTTATTTTCTTAGCGCTTTACGATAACTGCTGTACCCATACCGCCGCCGATGCAAAGAGATGCAAGACCGGTGTGCAGATCGCGCTTCATCATTTCGTGAATCAGTGTAACGAAGATTCGGTTTCCGGAAGCACCTACCGGATGACCTAAGGCAATCGCGCCTCCGTTCACGTTAGTTTTTTCCATGAATGCATCGCGATCGATCTTGTGTTCTTCCACCAGTTCGTGGATAACACCCAGTGACTGAGCGGCAAATGCTTCATTCAGCTCAACCAGTTCTACATCGTCTAATTTCATCTCTGCCTGGTTCAGGGCATTGCGGATTGCCGGTGTAGGACCAAGACCCATTACTTTTGGATCAACGCCGCCCTGACCGAATCCGACAATTTCACACAGAACGTTCAGATTATATTTTTTAACTGCATCTTCGCTTGCCAGCAATACGAAGCTTGCGCCATCGTTGATGCCGGATGCGTTACCTGCGGTAACACTGCCGTCCTTGATGAAGGCCGGACGCAGCGTAGCTAATTTTTCACGTGTTGATTTGCGGTTTGGATGTTCATCTGTATCAAAGATGACCGTCTCTTTACGCTTTTTCACTTCAACTGGTACGATTTCATCTTTAAAGCGTCCGCTGTCTACTGCGGCGATCGCTTTCTGCTGCGAAGCATAAGCGAAGTCATCCTGCATCTCACGAGTGATGCTATATTTGGCAGCGATGTTTTCGGCAGTAACACCCATGTGGATGTTGTCGAATGCATCGGTCAATGCGTCATAGATCATGTGATCAACGGTAGTAAAGTTACCCATTTTGTTTCCGGTGCGGGCATTGCCTGGCACCAGGTAAGGGGCACCGCTCATGGACTCCACACCACCGGCTACGACGATATCGTTGAAACCGCACTGGATGGACATAGCACCTTCCATAACGGTTCTTAAGCCGGAACCGCAGACCATATTTACGCTGTGTGCGCAAACTGTTTCAGGGATACCGGAGAGAATTGATACCTGACGGGCTACGTTTTGACCAAGCCCTGCGGATAATACATTACCTACGATTACTTCATTGACATTTTCAGGAGCAACTTTGGCATCTTCCAATAACGCTTTTACAACCGTTGAACCCAAAACCTCTGGCTTTACCGTTGTCAAAGAACCAAGGAAACTGCCGATCGCACTACGTTTAGCGCTGACTACATACGTTTTTCTCATTTTCCTCAACCTGCTTTCTTTTCATATTGTATTTCCTAGCTTAAATACATACCCATGATAGCGAAAAAAGAATGGTTTGTCAATAAACTTGTGAAAAAATTAATAAGCAAGAATTGATGATTATTAACAAGCAGAAAAGTCATGAAAAAAGGAAATGAAAAATGTAAACGCTACCAAGTTTTAAAATGCAAAATTACTTGTTAATATTTTAACAATTACCATTGACGGAGTGGGATTTAGGTTATAAAATTAGAGAGGTTACAAGGCGATTTTATACTGTCTGGCTTTGTAAGAAATCCTTCGTGATGGATTTATGAATGACCAGAACGAAGGGAATTATGTTCAAGATATTCAAGGAGAGGAGAACATTTATGGATTTCATGTTAACAGAACAACAAAAAATGATGAAAAAGCTTTTTTCCGAGTTCGCCGAAAAAGAAGTTAAACCGATTGCCGGTGAAATTGATGAAGAAGAGCGTTTTCCACGCGTTACTGTCGAGAAAATGGAAGCCTGCAAAATGCTAGGTATCCCATTCCCACGGGAATATGGAGGAGCAGGAGCAGATTATCTGAGTTATATTCTGGCGGTAGAGGAGCTCAGTAAGGTCTGCGGTACTACAGGCGTCATCCTGTCTGCACATACATCATTGGGCACCAGTCCGATCGCAGCCTTCGGTACTGAGGAACAGAAACAGAAATATCTGCCTGATCTTTGTACCGGAAGAAAGCTGGGAGCGTTTGGCTTAACTGAGCCGAATGCCGGTACGGACGCAGCCGGTCAGCAGACAACAGCGGTAAAGGATGGTGAGGACTACATCATCAACGGTTCTAAAATCTTCATCACCAATGCCGGAGAAGCAGACATCTATGTAATCTTCGCCATGACGGATAAATCACAGGGAACCCGCGGTATTTCCGCATTCATCCTGGAAAAGGGAATGCCGGGATTCACGATCGGCAAACATGAGAAAAAGCTGGGTATCCGTGCTTCTGCTACCTGTGAGCTGATCTTTAACAACGTTCGCGTATCCAAAGCAAACCTGCTCGGTCAGGAAGGCAAAGGATTTAAGATTGCCATGCAGACCCTGGACGGCGGCCGTATCGGAATCGCCGCGCAGGCACTGGGAATTGCCCAGGGCGCGATTGACGAAGCTGTGGCTTACGTGAAATCTCGTAAACAGTTTGGCCGTCCGATCGCAAAATTCCAGAATACGCAGTTCCAACTGGCAGATATGCAGACAAAAGTAGATGCTGCCCGCTTCTTAGTATACAATGCCGCTATGTGCAAGCAGAATGGTCAGCCATATACCGTTGCGGCTGCGGAAGCAAAATTGTTTGCGGCAGAAACTGCGATGGAGGTTACAACAAAGGCAATCCAGCTGTTAGGCGGATACGGCTATACAAGAGATTATCCAGTAGAGAGAATGTTCCGTGATGCGAAAATCACTGAAATTTACGAGGGTACATCGGAAGTACAGCGCATGGTTATCAGCGGACAGATGCTGAAGTAAGAGAAAGGATGACAACTGATATGAAAATTGTAGTTCTTGTAAAACAGGTACCTGATTCAACTGAAATCAGAGTCGATAAAGAAACCGGAACCCTGATTCGCGCCGGTGTTCCAAGCATCATCAATCCGGACGATCTAGCCGGTGTGGAAGCTGCTCTGCAGCTGAAAGAAAAACATGGTGCTACGGTAACCATTATCTCCATGGGACCACCACAGGCTTCCGATATGCTGAAAGAATTATATGCGCGCGGTGTTGATGAATGCATTCTGATTACAGACCGTGCGTTTGCCGGAGCTGATACTTGTGCAACCTCTTCTACCCTGGCGGCGGCATTGACCAAGACCGGTTATGATTTAATTATTGCCGGACGTCAGGCAATCGACGGTGATACTGCACAGGTAGGACCGCAGACGGCAGAGCGTTTGAATATTCCTCAGGTAACCTATGTTGATGAGATCATCGATCTAAATGACAAAACGGTTACCGTAAAGAAAGCCTTAGAAGACAGTGAAGAAATCTTAGAAGCAAAATTACCTTGTGTATTAACAACCTTGAGCGGTATGAATGAGCCTCGCTACATGAATTGTAATGATATTGTCGATTCGTTCAGCAAAGAAGTAAAAATCATGACCTTCAGCGATCTGGATATCGATGCAAGCAAAGTTGGTTTGGCCGGTTCTCCTACCAAAGTACACCACACGTTCACAAAAGAAGTTTCTGCCCAGACAGAGACATTTACATTACCTGCTGATGAAGCCGCAAAATTGATTGCGACGAAATTAAAAGAAAAGCAGTTAATTACGAAATAGGAGGACAGCGAAATGGCTAAATTTGAAGGATATAAAGATATTTACGTTTTCGTTGAACAGAAGAACGGAAACATCGCCAATGTTGGCTATGAATTGATCAGCGAAGCGCGCAAGCTGGTAAAACAGATTCCCCACATGAACTTTGAAGTTGTCGGAGTACTGCTGGGACATCATATCGCTTCGAAAGCAAACGATGTAATCGCACACGGTGCTGATAAAGTAATCGTAGTCGATCACGAACTGTTGGAAAACTATTCTACGCAGTTCTATACGGATGCTTTGACCCAGGTCATCAATGCATTCAAACCAGATTCTTTCCTGACTGGTGCTACCGTGCTTGGCCGCGATTTGGCACCGCGGGTTGCGGCACGTCTGAACGCCGGCTTAACTGCCGATGCGACAAAAATTGAAATGGATCCGGAAAAAGAAGATGAAGCACTGCTGTTAGTCACTCGTCCGACCTTCGGCGGTAACTTATTCGGAACGATCATCTGTCCGGATACCCGTCCACAGATGGCAACGATCCGTCCTAACGTATTCTCCATGGATCCGGTTGATCCTGCTCATGAGGGAGAAGTGATCGTATTCAATCCTTCCTTTGATGATACGGAAGCTAAAGTTGTTGTAAAAGAAATTATTGAAAAAGTCGTGGAAGGCATCGACATCACAAAATCTGATATTCTGGTAGGAGCCGGCCGCGGCGCGGAAGACTGCCTGGATATAGTAGAAGCAGTTGCTGAAGAGCTGGGCGGGGCAATGTGTGCCAGCCGTGCTGTGGTTGATGACGGCTTTGCCGACAAAGCAATTCAGGTAGGACAGACTGGTAAGACTGTACGCCCTTCCCTGTATATTGCCTGCGGCATCAGCGGAGCTTGCCAGCATGTTGCCGGCATGGAAAAATCCGATATGATTATCGCAATTAATCGTGATCCTCAGGCAGAAATCTTTAATATCGCCAATATCGGAATCATCGGTGATGTGAAAGAAATCCTGCCGCTGCTGAAAGAGGAAATCAAAAACGTAAAAGCGGCATAAGCTGCAAAGCTATATAATGATGAAAGTGAAAAGGAGCGAACTATTATGAAAAAGATTGGTGTAATCGGCGCCGGCACTATGGGCCAGGGCATTGCGAACGCATTTGCTTCAAACGGATATGAAGTTACCGTATGCGATATCAACATTGAATTTGCACAAAACGGGGTTGCGAAAATCAACAATAAGCTGGATAAACTGGTAAGCCGTGAAAAAATGACGGCAGAAGCTGCCGCTAAGGTAAAAGCAAACCTGAAAACTGGAGTATATGAAGATCTGAACGATGTAGATTTTATCATTGAAGCAGTTCTTGAGAAAATGGAAATTAAAAAAGATCTGTTCACCAAACTGGATGAAATCTGTAAAGAATCCTGCATCTTCGGTACGAACACATCTTCATTATCGGTAACTGAAATTGCCAAAGGCATCAAGCATGACGTTATCGGTATGCACTTCTTCAATCCGGCTGATCGTATGAAGCTGGTTGAAGTTATTTCCGGAATCAATACGCCGGCTGCTGTCAAAGATACGGTTATTGAATTAGCGAAAGCACTGGGCAAAACACCGGTAGAGGTTGCAGAAGGTCCGGGATTCGTTGTGAACCGCATCCTGATTCCAATGATCAACGAAGCTGCTTTCATCCTGCAGGAAGGCATTGCCAGCGCGGAAGATATTGATACGGCCATGAAGCTTGGTGCGAACCATCCTATGGGTCCTCTGGCCCTGGGCGATCTGATCGGCTTGGATGTTGTACTGGCTATTTTGGATGTATTACAGGCAGAAACCGGTGATCCGAAATACCGTGCCTGCACGCTGATCAAGAAAATGGTTCGCGGCGGCAAACTGGGACAGAAAACTGGCGTAGGATTCTACGACTACACAAAATAAAGTGTATTGCAATAACAGTAGAATCGACATGTACGGTTCTACTGTTTCTTATACGTAAACACGTAGGAAAGGTGAAAATATGGATACAGTATTATTAGAGATGAAAGAACATATCGCAACCATTACCATCAATCGTCCCAAGGCGCTGAATGCTTTGAGTACAGAGGTTCTGGAAGATTTGAATACTGCTTTGGCACAGGTTTGTGCAACCAAAAGCATATATGCTTTGATTATCACTGGAGCTGGTGACAAGAGCTTTGTGGCAGGTGCGGATATTGCGGAAATGAAAGATAAAAATGTAGATGAGGCAGCTACTTACGGCCGTTTCGGAAACCAGATCTTCCGCCGTATTGAAAACTTCCGCTGTCCGGTCATTGCGGCGATCAACGGATTTGCATTAGGCGGCGGCTGCGAGCTTGCCTGCGCATGTGATATTCGTATCGCTGCTGATAATGCGGTATTCGGTCAGCCGGAAGTAGGATTGGGCATTACCCCGGGATTCGGCGGAACACAGCGTCTGGCACGCCTTGTCGGTGCCGGCCCAGCCAAAGAAATGATCTTTACCGGACGTAATATCAAAGCGGATAAAGCATTGGCTATCGGCTTGGTAAACAGTGTTGTTCCGCACGATGAGCTGATGGCAGCGGCTGAGAAAATGGCAGCGAATATTGCCAAGAACGCACCAATCGCTGTCGCAAATGCGAAAACGGCAATCAATGAAGGCTTGCAGACAAATATTGACGCAGGCATCAACATTGAGGTAAAGGCTTTCTCTGCATGCTTTGCAACTGAAGATCAGAGAACTGGAATGAACGCTTTCGTAAATAAAGAAAAAGTTGATGCATTCGCAAATAAATAAGCAAAAAGACAGATAGAGACAGAAGGACACTATCTGTCTTTCTCGCAAAGGAGTGTTGAAATGAGTAAGATTGTAAGTTTAGAAGAAGCCATTTCCATGATCAAAGACGGTTCAACGCTGGGAATCGGCGGATTTATCGGTTCCGGGCATCCGCAGGAATTCTCAGTTGGTCTGGAAGAATCCTTCTTAAAGAGCGGTCATCCCCGTGATCTGACGATCATGTTCTCGGCTGGTATCGGAGACGGTACCGATCGGCTGGGACTCAATAAAATCGGCCATGAGGGACTGTTAAAACGGATTATCGGCGGTCATTGGGGACTAATTCCAAAGCTGCAGCGTTTGGTCTTTGACAATAAGGTGGAAGGATACAACCTGCCGCTGGGAACCATATCTCTATTGTTTCGTGAAATAGCCGGACACCGCCCCGGAGTTTTCACAAAAGTTGGTTTGAAAACATTCATTGATCCGCGTTTAGAAGGTGCGAAGATGAATGAAAGAACCAAAGACGATCTGGTGGAGCTGACCCATGTTAATGGTGAGGAATATCTGCTTTATAAAGCGTTCCCGGTAAACTATGCGCTGATCCGTGCAACCTATTGTGATGAAGAAGGTAATGCGGTGATGGATAAAGAAGCCGCAACTTTAGATTCCTTGGCGATCGCCCAGGCAGCGAAAAACTCCGGAGGCAAGGTTCTGCTTCAGGTGGAAAAGGTAGTACAAAACGGAACCTTAGATGCACGCAAAGTAAAAATTCCAGGTATCTATGTTGATGCAATTGTAATATCACGTCCGGAAAATCATTGGCAGACATACCAGGGCTATTACAACCCTGCTTTCAGCGGTGAATGCCGGGTGCCTGTGGATTCCATCGAACCAATGGCACTCAATGAGCGTAAGATCATTTGCCGCCGGGCTGCGATGGAGCTCGATCCAAGGGCGATCATCAACCTGGGCATCGGAATGCCGGAAGGAATCGCGAACGTAGCCAATGAAGAAGGAATGCCGGGTCTAAAGCTGACGGTTGAGACCGGCGGTATCGGCGGTGTACCGGCGGCAGGAACCGCATTCGGTGCAGTTACGAATCCGGAATGCATCATTGATCAGCCGTATCAGTTTGATTTCTATGACGGCGGCGGTCTGGATCAGGCATTCTTAGGCTTGGCGGAATGTGACAAAGAGGGAAATATCAATGTATCACGCTTTGGACCGAAGATTGCCGGCTGCGGCGGATTTATCAATATCACGCAGACAACTCCGGTAGTTATTTACTGCGGTACCTTTACATCCAAAGGATTGAAGCTGGATATCAAGGATGGCAAGCTGAATATTCTGCAGGATGGCAGTATCATGAAATTCAAAAATAAAGTAGAGCAGGTAACCTTCTCAGCTGAATTTGCGAAGGAACAGCATCAAAAAGTTCTGTATATCACGGAACGATGTGTATTTGAACTGCGTCCGGAAGGCTTGACCCTCACGGAAATTGCCCCGGGAGTGGACTTAAAGAAGGATATTCTGGGACATATGGAATTTGAGCCATTGATCGCAAAGGATTTAAAACTGATGGATGAGCGCTTATTCCGAGAAGCAAAAATGGGTTTGATAAAATAATTATGAATATAGAAAAAGTACCTTTATAAAATGATTTGAGGTACTTTTTTACCGATTTTACCAAAACATCTACCGATCATGCCAAATAGCTTTACGCATTATATGTTTCTTTTTATAATGTAGACGTAAAGAAGCCATAGAGCTTCTTGAAAAGAAAATCGCTTATAGAAATGGATGACAGGCATTCCGGGTCATCATAATAAACAGGAGAATGATGTGCGTCCAAGCATATAAGTGATGGTCTTATCCGAAAGTTGAAATTGAAGGAAAATAAGAAAATTGGGAAAATAGGCTTTCGGTAAGACATTCGTGAATATACAGTCCAGCGGATAGAGGAAGTATGGAAGAAGGCGCTGGGCTGTATATTTTTTTATCTGTTTTTTTATGAAAATATACCGTATAATAAAGGCAGTTTGTAAAAGCATGTAAAATATCAAGAAATTGAAAGGGGTGTTTGGATGATCAGCTTTAAGAATGATTACAGTGAGGGTGCCTGCCCACAAATTATGCAGGTTCTTCAGGAAACAAATGAACAGCAGTCTGATGGCTATGGACTGGATCCCTATTGTGAAGAAGCAAGGGCGTTAATTAGAAAAAAGCTGGGCTGTGAAAATGGTGATGTTCATTTCTTTGTGGGCGGTACACAGGCCAATCAGACGATTATCGCCTCCGTACTGCGTCCATATGAAGCGGTGATTGCCGTTGACAGCGGTCATATCAATGTTCATGAAACCGGAGCGATCGAAGCAACCGGACATAAAGTGCTGACAGCTTTGGGAAAAGCGGGTAAAGTACTGCCAAAGGAAGTGCAGCAGATTGTTGATGCGCATACTGATGAACATATGGTGAAACCGGCAATGGTGTATATTTCTAATGCGACAGAAATCGGTACGGTTTATACTAAGGAAGAATTACAGGCGCTTCGTAAGGTATGCGATGAAAACGGTCTTTATCTGTTCATGGATGGAGCCCGGCTGGGAGCGGCAATGAGCGCTTGTGACAATGATGTAAAGTGGACTGATTATCCCGATCTTGTTGATGTGATGTATATCGGCGGTACTAAAAACGGCGCCTTATTTGGAGAGGCGTGTATCATCATGAATGATGCTTTAAAAAAAGATTTCCGCTATCACATCAAACAGCGTGGAGGAATGCTTGCCAAGGGGCGTCTGCTTGGACTTCAGTTTCAGTGTCTGATGCAGGATGACTTGTTGGAAAAATTGGCTGATCATGCGGTATCGCAGGCTCAGAAGCTGCAGGCCGGTATCAAGGAAAAGGGCTATACGTTCTTTGTTGAAACAACAACCAATCAGATCTTTCCGATCTTGGACAACACAACCATGAAATGTATGGAGGAAAGCTTCGCATTCCAGACATGGGAAACGGTGGATGAAACACATACGGCAATTCGTCTGGTCACCTCTTGGGCAACCAAACCGGAGGCAGTTGAGGACTTTCTGCATGCATTGCCGAAGGTTGGAAAATAAGTAACTTTTCTCAATGAGCGAAAGGTTGAAACCGTATTCTTGGAGTATTAAGGGTATGAAATACAGCGGGTGCTTCTCATCCCGCTTTTTTAATGTATATTTTTTTCTTTTCTCTTTTCTGATTTCACATATTATATTGATCGGGTGTATAATATTTTATTAGGAAGGTGAGAACATGAATCTATCATATTGGCAGGATATCGAGTTTTTGATTCGAATTATATTAGCGGCAGTTTGCGGTGGCATCATTGGCTATGAACGCCAAAACCGCAAGAAAATGGCTGGTATTCGTACCCACTTGATTGTTGCGCTCGGATCCGCACTTATCATGATTGTATCAAAATATGGTTTTTCCGATATTTTAGGACTAAAAGGAATAGCGTTGGATCCGTCCCGTATTGCGGCTCAAATCGTTACGGGGGTGGGCTTCTTAGGTGCCGGTATTATCTTTGTCCGACATGAAACAATAAATGGATTAACCACTGCGGCTGGTATCTGGGCGACTGCCGGGGTTGGTATGGCGATCGGTGCGGGACTATACAGCCTTGGTATTGCCACGGCAGTGGTTATCATTCTGGTTCAGATTATCTTGCACCGACAATTCAAGTGGCTGCAGGAACCGATCATCAATCAGATTACCATTCAGATTCAGGATGAACCGCATGTCCTCAGTCAGATTAAACAGATGTTTGAGGAAAACGGATTTACGATCGAGCATATGAAAGCTTCCAAGGGTGATGGTGATGACCTCACTGTCAAGATGACAATTATATACCCCTTAGGTAAGCATGATCAGGATTTACTGGATATGATTCATCAGGACAAAGCGATTCACGTCTTGGAATTCTAGTGTTTTTAATAGGGATATGTAACCATAAAAATATAATGAAAATTGGGACAGCGATTTTATCATAATTGCTTTTCTGCTTAGATCTGTATCATCACCGTATTATGTGTTTTATGCATGTGATGAGAAGCGTGCAGGTTGATGATACATGATAAAAACTAAAAAGTGTGAGTAATGTTAGTATATCAATAGCATGAAATTTAACAGCTGGGAAGGGAATAGTCCTTATTCATTACCAAACACAGAGCGTAAGCAGATGATACTTTAAAAGTGGATGCCGGAATTGCATACGGATATGTAAGAAACTGCAAGGGCGTGTGATCACGCTCTTTTTATATGGAAGGATTTGATGAAAGATTTCATACATAAAGGTTAGTTGGTAAAAAATAAATATAATACTTGCAATCACAATCTAAAAAGTATAAAAAAACCAATGATAGCTTAGATTAGGCAGGGTAGTGATCAGATGCTTACAATCATAAAAAAGGCATATGATAACGTTTAACAAAACCCTTTGATTATGGTAAACTTATTTAAATGACGGGAGGGATAGCAATGGTAAAACGTTTTATTTCGTATTATAAACCGCATATGCGTCTGTTCATCTTGGACATGGCAGCCGCTTTTTTTATTGCGGTAGGGGATTTGTTTTATCCAATTATTACCCGGGACATGTTAAATATTTACATTCCGCGGAAAGAGATTCAACTGTTAATTGTATGGAGTATTGTGCTGCTGGTCGTTTATCTGATAAAAATGGTGCTGAATTATTTTGTGCAGTATTATGGACATCTGGTAGGTGTCTATATGCAAGCGGATATGCGCCGTCAGATGTTTAGGCGGCTTCAAAAGCTTCCGTTCAGTTATTTTGATGAACATGAAACAGGACAGATCATGTCGAGAATGGTGAATGATTTAATGGATATAGCAGAGCTTGCTCATCATGGCCCGGAGGATTTATTTATTTCCATTGTTATGATCATCGGAGCATTCTTCTATTTGTGCACGATCAATATACCATTAACCGTAATTATCTTTATCTTTATTCCGATACTGGTCTATTTTAGTATTCGCATGCGAACCAGAATGTCTGAGGCATTCACCGAGAGCCGAGTAAAGGTAGCCATGATCAATGCCAATCTGGAAAACAGTATATCCGGGATTCGCGTATCAAAAGCTTTTACGAATGGTATATATGAAGAGGAAAAGTTTCAGAAGGGAAATCATGCCTTTATCAAGGCGAGAGAAAAAGCGTATAAAGCAATGGGACAATTTTTCAGCGGAACCGGCTTTATCATGGATTTACTGAATGTAGTTGTTTTGGTAGCAGGCGGTATTTATACCTATTACGGTCAGATCAATTATGGAGATTTGGTAGCTTATATGTTGTTTATCAATATGTTTATCAATCCGATCAAAAAGCTGATCAATTTTATGGAAATGTTCCAGGAAGGCATGACCGGCTTTAAGCGTTTCTGTGAGCTTGTCGATGAACCGATTGAAGAAGAACAGCCCGATGCGGTGGAACTCAAAAATGTCCAGGGAGAGATTGTGTTCGATCATGTAAGCTTTACATATACAGACGGCAAAGAAGTATTGCACGATGTGAATCTGCATATTCGGAAGGGGGAAAAGCTCGCCCTGGTAGGACCAAGCGGCGGTGGAAAAACAACTATTTGTCATTTGATTCCGCATTTCTATACCCTGGACAGTGGGATGATTTCGATTGACGGTACACCGATCAAAGATATCCGTTTTGAAAGCTTGAGAAAAAACATCGGCATCGTTCAGCAGGATGTATTCCTCTTTGGTGGATCAATCCGTGATAATATAGCTTATGGAGATCTATCAGCGGGTGATGATGCCATCATGGAAGCCGCAAAACGGGCCAATATCCATGATTACATTATGAGCCTTCCAGAAGGTTATCATACCAACATCGGAGAACGCGGTGTGAAATTATCGGGCGGTCAAAAACAGCGTCTGTCGATTGCCAGGGTGTTTCTGAAGGATCCGGCTATTTTGATTTTGGATGAAGCAACCAGTGCTTTAGATAATACGACGGAGCTATTGATTCAGGAAGCGCTGGATGAATTATGCAAAGGACGTACGACCTTAATTGTGGCGCATCGTTTATCAACGATAAAAAATGCGGACACGATCGTTGTGATTACCCACGGACAAATTGATGAAATCGGCACCCATGAGGAATTGCTTAAAAAAGATGGTTTATATACAAAGCTGTATAACAGTCAATTTAAGACGATGGACGATTAGCAGAGAACGGCTATGAAATGTGTAATTTCAAGCAAGACTTTGATAACCGGTAAATGACTGACTGCATTACTGATGAAATTTATTATCGGCAGCTGAATGACATGTATTCTATTTATTTTTGATCAATTATCATAAATATGAATAAAAAAGAATGCCAATAACATGCGCCTCCGTTTATTGTTGTCCAACTTACGGGGTGCACTTCATAATGGCATTCTTTTTTTATAAATACTTTTCGGCTTCCCGAAGCAGCAGCGTTTTCCAGCTTTCACTTTTTGAGAGCTGTTCCTCCATCCGCTTTTGCCAAGCAGTACGCAAGGCATCATCCTGTAAAGAGGACAGGTTGATCCGTACATTGTATCCTGCGCTTTTTACCGCAGTATCCAGCATTAGGACACCGACTGCAATGTCAGATACGGCATTTTTATTTCCGAAAGGAATGATGTCCATAAACGTACTCATGATTTCGGTACTCAGTTCCATGATGTGATAGGGAGATTCAATTGCCGTAATGGTAGCTTTCTGCATTGCTTCACTGCGGGCAGTCCTTTGTTCATCACTATCTTTAGGCATATGAATAGCTTCCATAACCGTATTATACGCTTCACTGTCTTGATCGATTGCTTCCAGCAGTTCACTGCGTTTGGCTTCCATCATTTGAAAAGTCCGCAGAAACTGTATCTGTACTGTCTCATCCAAGTCTTTAAAGCGTTTTTTGGAAATTGATAAATGCGCATACATGCGGCTCAATGCAACTCCCAGCGAACCGCATAATGCGGCAACACTGCCGCCGCCGGGGGCAGGGGAAGGGCTGTCCACTTCATTTAAAAAGTCAATTATTTTCATTTCCTGATACATATTACACAACCTTTCGTCCATTCTTATATACCTGAGTTATCGGATTTTTCTGCATGTTTGCGATCACTTCATCAAAGCTGGCGACGTTCATAACGATAAAGTCAGCCTGCTTGCCAACCTCCAGTGAACCGATTTCATGATCGCGGTCAACTGCTTTGGCGGCATTGATCGTAGCCATGCTGAGTACTTCGTTCGGCGTTAGCTTATAACCGCGGCTGGCGATTCTAAGCATCCATAGAAAGTCACTGCATGGGCAGGAACCGGGATTATAATCTGTGGCAACCGCGAGGGTAACACCATGCTTCAGCATCATTTTTGCGCGGGCATATGCGCTGCCCAAGTTAAAAGAGGTAGCAGGCAGCAGTACTGCCATTATATCATGAGCCGCTAGCTTATCACTGTCCGCTTCTGTGGTTACCATACAATGCTCCACACTGACAGCGCCCAGTTCACAGGCAACATCAACACCGCCGATGGATGCGATCTCATCGACATGAATTTTGATCTTTAATCCGGCGTCTTTGCCGATCTGTAAAATTTCTTTGGCTTCTTCAGCATTAAATACACCGGTTTCCAGAAAACAATCCATATATTCAGCCAGATGGTGTTCCATAACATAGGGAAGTACTTCATTCTTCTGATAGGTAAAGAAGGCATGCGCATCAGGATAATTTTTAGGGCGGGCATGCGCGGGAAGAAATGAAGAAATAAGCGTGATCGGTGTGTCCTTCTGCAGCTCCTTCACCACTTCCAGCTGTTTGATTTCCGTATCTCTATCCAAGCCGTAGCCGCTTTTTGCTTCCAGGGTCGTTACACCGCACGTCAGCATATAATCCAGTGTAGCTTTGGCCTTGTTATATAATTCTTCAAACGTGGCTTTGCGGGTTGCTTCCACTGTGGCATGAATCCCGCCGCCGGCCTGTAAGATATCCAAATAGGCAACTCCGGCCATTTTTTTCCGATATTCATTGCTTCGATCTCCGCCGTATACCAAATGGGTATGCGCATCTATAAAACCGGGCAATACGATCTGGTTATTACAGTCGATGATTTCTCCGTCGACGAATGGTGCTTTGCCTGTGCCGATTTCTTGAACCCGCCCATCCGCTACGATCATCCAAGCATGTTCAATGATCGATGCATCATCCAGCCGGTCTTTTTTACGGACGCCGCCGGCCATGGTATACAGCTTGGCGATATTGGTAAACAGTTTAATGGACATGGTACTCAATCACCTTGGAAGCGTCAAAATCATGAAGCTTCAGCTGTTCACTTACATAAGCGACAAGCTCTTCCAAATTCAATGTCACCTCAGCTTTGGAAGCGACATGAAGATAGTAAGCGGCAATATCCTTTAAACAATCCACGGATACAAGGCCGATGAATTCAGAACCAATCACTTTTACATCATAGCGCTTTGCTTCCATCTTAACGGCTTCAAAGGCACGGTATACGCTGGTTTTGGTAAAATCGGTTACATTCATGGTCACCTGAACGATTCCTTTATCTTCCAGGGTAACGGGTCCCGCCTGAATACAGCGGTATCCGCCGCCTGAGTAACGAACCATGCGGGCAATTGCGGCCGCGATCTTACGGTTATCCGTATTCAGATCAATATTAAAAGCAATTAATAGCGGACGGCATCCTACTGCGGTTACCCCGGCTGTGGGATGCACGGCAGTTCCAAAATCCGGCTTCCAATACGGATCCTTCAATTTTTCTGCCATACCTTCAAATTCACCCTTGCGGATATCCGGCAAGCTGGCGCATTGTTCACGCTTTGCGGAAAGCGAATACAGGAAAACCGGAATATCGGTTGCTTCATGAAGCTCTTTGGCGCATTCTTCACTCAGCGCAACGGCTTCCTCAACTGTCATATCCTGAATTGGTATGAATGGCACCACATCAATCGCGCCCATTCGTTTGTGTTCCCCATGGTGTTTTCGCATGTCAATGCATTCCACCGCGATTTTAGCGGATTCTACCATTGCGGCTTTAACCGCCTGCGGTTCTCCGATTACTGTTACCACAGTGCGGTTGTAGCTGGTATCACCTTCGACATTTACCAGGTGTACGCCCTTGGTTGTCTGAAAGGGTAAGGTAATTTGTTCCATCGCGGCAGGATTGCCGCTGATGGAGTAATTTGGCACACATTCTACGATCTTAGTCATGATTCAGCTCCTTATCTACCAATGCTTGAATCATATCCATATCTGCAAGATAAGGCATGGTGATGCTGTCGGTATCTTTCATTGTTTCATTATAGCGGGCTGCTGTTTCTATAGAGTGATCATTGCCGGCCCAGCTGCGCCGAGCAACCCCGCCCATGACATCCCAAAGCATGGAGTTCCTTAAAATTTCATCTACGCGTTCACTGCCGTCAAGCACTAAGCCGAAGCCGCCATTGATCGCTTTACCGATGCCGACACCGCCGCCGTTATGCAAAGCACATAAAGACATGCCGCGGGCCGCATTGCCGGCGAAACACTGGGTAGCCATATCGGCCATGAACTGTGAACCGTCTTTGATGTTGGAGGTTTCGCGGAATGGCGAATCCGTACCGGACACATCGTGATGATCACGACCCATCATGATCGGGCCGACAATTCCTTTACGAACCATATCATTGAATTTTAAACCGATGTTTAAACGTCCGAAAGCATCCTGATATAGAATGCGGGCCTGCGTTCCGACCACCAGTTTATTGGCTTTGGCATCCTTGATCCATTTCCAGTTATCATAGTCCTGGAAGCGGCGATCCTTATCAATGCAGTCCATTGCCGCCTGATCGGTTAGATCGAGGTCTTTTGGCTCACCGGACAGACATACCCAGCGGAACGGGCCATAGCCATAATCAAACAGTTCCGGTCCCAAAATATCTTCTACATAGGAAGGGAAGATAAAACCGTCTTTGTCATCTAAGCCATTTTTACTGATTTCTTTTATCCCGCTGTCAAATACAGCTTTCATGAAGCTGTTGCCGTAATCAAAGAAGTAGGTTCCCTGTTCATGAAGCTTACATATGCATGCAAAGTGTTTGCGAAGCGATGCGTCAACCAGACTGCGGAATGTATCGTGATCATTTTTTAAAAGCTCAGTACGTGTCGCAAAATCAATACCAACTGGACAGTAGCCGCCTTCATAGGCTTCATGGCAGGAGGTCTGATCGGACAAGATGTCAATTTTGATGTTATGATCGATCGCATAGCTCAGCAGATCAACGATATTGCCATGGAACGCAATCGCACAGGCGCGTTTTTCTGCCTGACATTTGTGAGCCAGATCAAAGGCATCCTGTTCACTTTCTACAACCTCATCAACCCAGCCCTGTGAATGACGGGTTTCAATCCGTGAACTGTCAACCTCCGCAACAATCGCAACGCCGTTCGCAATCTTCGCCGCTTTGCCCTGAGCGCCGGACATGCCGCCTAAACCGGAGGATACAAACAGCATATGTTCCATATCATTTTGTCCCGGATGAAGCATTCGTGCGGCGTTCAACAATGTGTTGTATGTGCCATGAACGATACCCTGCGGTCCGATATACATCCAGCCGCCGGCGGTCATTTGGCCATAATTTGCCACGCCTAATGCCGCGAAGCGCTTGAAATCTTCCAAATTATCAGCTTCTCCGACCATTAATGCATTGGTAATGATAACGCGGGGGGCATGCTTTTGAGAATGAAACAGTCCCAACGGATGACCGGATTCCATAACTAAGGTTTGCGTATCGGTTAATTGTTCAAGATATTTTTTGATTAAGCGATACTGCATCCAGTTTTGACAAACCTGTCCGGTTTCTCCATATGTTACCAGTTCATAAGGATACAGAGCAGTTTCAAAATCGAGATTGTTGTCAATCATGACCTGAAAGGCTTTGCCCTCAATGCAGTTTCCTTTGTATGAATCAATGCTCTTACCGTAAATTCTTCCTTCCGGACGGAAACGATATCCATAGATACGGCCGCGTGTCATCAGTTCATCTAAAAATTCCGGTGCCAGCTCTTCGTGATATTCTTTCGGAATATAGCGCAGGGCATTGCGCAAGGCGAGAGCGATATCGGCTTTGGATAATTTTGCTTCCCGTTTAGGGGCACGGCGGATGCCTTCGACAAAGGCCGGGGTCGATTTTGGAATTTCCGTTAAAATCATAGGTTATACCTCCTTTAATGTACAAGTATGTTCAACTGCCGCTAACAGGGATCCGTCATGGATCATGTCGGCAATCTGATGAATAAATGGATAGAATACCGTATCCTCTTCAAAGAACGGCACGGCCTTGCGAATGGTTTCGTAGGCTGGCTGAGTACCTTTTCCGAGTTTTCCGTTTTCCTGCAAATCAATAGCCTGAGTACTGCACAGCATTTCCATTGCCAATACATCCTGAGTATTTTTCAGAATATCTTGCGCTTTGCGGGCAGCGATCGTTCCCATTGATACATGATCTTCCTGATTAGCACTGGATGGAATGGAATCCACACTGGCCGGATGGGCGAGCACCTTGTTTTCAGAAACCAATGCCGCAGCCGCATACTGAACGATCATAAAGCCGGAGTTCAGGCCGCCCTTCGGCGTTAAGAAAGCGGGAAGATCATTGTTGAGCGCCGGATTGACCAAACGTTCCACACGGCGTTCTGCAATATTCGCCAGCTCGCTGATCGCAATGCCTAAATAATCAAATGCCATCGCAACACTTTCGCCGTGGAAGTTGCCTCCGGATATCGCGTATTCATCTTCCACAAACAAAATGGGATTATCGGTTACGGAGTTGATCTCAATTTCCAGCTTTTCAACGACATGGCGGATTGCATCCTTGCAGGCACCGTGTACCTGTGGCGCACAGCGAAGTACATAAGCATCCTGTACGCGTTTCTCTCCTTGATTGGTAATGCGTTCACTGCCGTCCAATAAATCTCTTACGTTATCCGCGGTGTGAATCTGCCCGCTATGCGGACGCACCGCGTGGACTCTTGCATCAAAGGCATCACGGATGCCTTCCAGCGCCTCCATGCTTAATGCCACCGATACATCGGCTAGCTTACTAGCCTGCAGTGCATCATAAGCGGTGATACAGCCAACTGCACACATAGCCTGCGTGCCATTGATCAGCGATAATCCCTCTTTGGCGCTTAATACGACCGGTTTGATGCCTGCCGCTTCCATCGCTGCTTTTGAAGGCACCCTTTTTCCGTTCAGGAATGCTTCCCCTTCACCAATTAAAGTGAGCGCCATATGGGCAAGCGGACATAGGTCGCCGGACGCGCCCAAGCTGCCTTTCTCATATACCAAAGGATATACATCACGGTTCAGCATATTCACCAGGGTTTCTAAGGTGGAAAGCCGAATTCCGGAGAATCCTTGTGAAAGTGAGTTGATCCGCAGCAGCATCATCGCTCTTACGATTTCTTCGCTGAAGGGATCACCGACCCCAACCGCATGCGACATAATCAAATTGCGCTGCAGTTCTCCGGTTTCTTCTTTTGATATCAATGTATCGGAAAATTTACCGAAACCGGTTGTGATTCCATAACTTACCTTGCCCTGTTCGACAAAGTCTTTTACCATTTGTTCCGCCTTGCGGATTTTTTCTTTTGCCTCATCGGATAAGGCAATTCTGCGGCGATTTCTCGCTACGTCAATTACATCATCCAAAACCAGATGATGACCGTCTATCATCAATTCCATAATATCAGCTCCTTTAGCTTTTATTATACTTGTTTTTAGGCCGGATTGACAGTGGGAAACCACAGGAAAATCACTGCGAATTTACGGGATCATAAATTATGATAAAAATTTTGTATTTAAGTGTTCATTTATGTTCGATTTGCGGATTTATGTGGTCTGTAATCAAATTATTTTGTCATATATATGTTCGGTTTCATAGGATAACACATAAATTATGAATGCCTATTGACGGTAAATGTTTGATTGTGTTACTTTGAAATCGTAAAAGGAGGAATACCCTATGAAATGTTTAAGTTTTCAGCCTAAAAATAACGACTGCGATTTTGAGCGCATCGCACGTTTTCAGAAAGACATGAATATACGTACTGCTACCCTTTGTGCCGAACGTGCCGAGATCATCACGCGTTCGTTTCAGGAAACAGAAGGAGAGCCGATCGTAATTCGCCGTGCCAAGGCGTTTGCGGATATCTTGAAAGAAATGACCATCTATATTCAGAAAGATTCCTTGATTATCGGCAATCAAGCCTGCCGTAATTTTGCGGCTCCGGTTTTCCCGGAATATTCCTATGATTGGGTAATTGAGGAAATGGATGAATTTGCGCACCGCAGCGGTGACAGCTTTCAGGTTGATGAAGCTACGAAACAGCGGCTCCGTGCTTTAGAGGGCTATTGGATCGGCAAGACGCATAAGGATG
The DNA here is from genome assembly GCF_009831105.1 of Copranaerobaculum intestinale. Taxonomy (GTDB): domain Bacteria; phylum Bacillota_I; class Bacilli_A; order Erysipelotrichales; family Erysipelotrichaceae; genus Copranaerobaculum; species Copranaerobaculum intestinale. The sequence continues at coordinate 72,718 of NZ_WUUQ01000006.1, forward strand.
AAGTATTGAAAAATCTTCCTTTGATCAATCGTGAAGCGGAAAAACAGAGTGTATTGCATCGGGGCGGCATCAGTATGTCCGGTGACGGCCATATTATCCCTAATCATGATTTTGTGTTGAAATATGGTTTTGGCGGTATGCGTGATATAGCGAAAGAGAAGCTGACACATGACGATCTTACCGAAGAACAGCGTGATTTTTATCAGGCATCGATACTTGCGATGGAGGGTGCTTTAACGTATATCAAGCGTTTTTCTGAGCTGGCGCTTCAGGAAGCAAAGCACTGTACTGATGAAAAACGTGCCAAAGAGCTGGAAGCACTTGGTGAAATGTTTGCGACCTTCATGGAAGGCGGCGCCCGCAGTTTCCATGAAGCGGTTGAGGCAGTATATATGACACACCTGCTGATGATGATTGAAAGCAATGGACATTCTTTCTCTTTCGGGCGGTTTGATCAGTATGTCTGGCCGTATTATCAAGCAGATATTGAATCTGGAAAACTCTCAAAAGAGAAAGCGCTGGAAATCATAACGCATTTCTTTATCATGACAAATTCTTTGAATAAGATTCGTCCATGGGATCATACCCAGTACAGCGGCGGCTATCCGTTGTATTCCAATCTGATGGTCAGCGGCTTAAAGCCAAACGGAGAGGATGGAACCAATGATATTTCCTACCTGTGTTTAGAAGCGATGAATTTATCCATGCTTCCTGAGCCAAACTTATCTGTACGCTTTCATGAGCATACTCCGCATTCTTTGATGAAGGATGCGGCGAAGCTGATCCGCAAAGGATTCGGCATGCCTTCAATTTTCTGCGATGAAGTATGCATTCCGGCGATGCAGTCACTGGGACTTGATTTAGCGGTAGCCCGCGATTATGCGTCAATGGGCTGTGTCGAAACGGCGATTCCGGGACGCTGGGGACATCGCGCAACCGGCATGACCTATGTGAATTTCGGAAAAATTCTGGAGCTTGTCATGAATAATGGTATGGATCCGGAAAGCGGAGTCCAGCTGGTGAAGCTGAACGGTGAACCCGGCCGTGACATCCACTATGAAAGTTATGAGGAAATCTGGCAGGCTTGGGAAAAGCTGCTTGCGTTCTATACCGGTTTGGCGGTGGACTGCGATCTGGTCTGTGATCGTTCCTTAAAGTATCATGATGCGGATGCATTTGCTTCCTGTACGGTAAACAGCTCCTTAGCGCGCGGTAAAACCTTGAAAAACGGCGGTGCAGAATATGACTATGTATCCAGCTCCAGCATCGGAATGTCGGTGGTCGGCGATTCCTTGGCGGCCATCAAAAAGCTGGTCTTTGAGGACAAGAAACTGACCTTGCAGCAGATCCGCGATGCGATGGATCACAATTTTGAAGGCCTGGAAGGCGCGAAGATTCGAAAGCTTTGCAAGCAGGCACCGAAATTCGGCAATGATGATGACTATGTCGATGAAATTGTTGCGGATGTTTATGAATCCTATCTGAAGCTGCTGCCGAGCTTTAAAACAGATCGTTATGGAAAAGGCCCAATCGGCTGTACCTATACGATGTCAACATCCAACATCACCTCCTATGTGCCGAACGGCTTTGAAGTAGGGGCAACCCCGGACGGCCGTTTAGCTACCAAACCGCTGAACGAAGGGGCATCACCTTGCCTAGGCGCTGATAAAGAGGGACCGACGGCTGTGATCAATTCCATTTCCAAGCTGCCTAATAAGCGCATGGCGGGAGGACAGCTGCTGAATATGCGCTTCTCTCCGAATGCGTTGGACGGTGAAGAAAACTTAGAGAAATTTACCCGGTTCATGGAAGCGGGACGTAACAAGAATATTTTTCATAATCAATTTAATATCGTTGACTCGGAAACCTTGAAAAAGGCCAAAGCACATCCGGAAGAATATCCGGATCTGATGGTGAGAGTAGCCGGCTATTGCGCGTTATTCTCAACCCTGATGCCGGAAGCGCAGGATGCGATCATCGCACGGACGGAACTGAGCTGGTAAGTATGGTACAGGGACGAGTTTCCAAACTCCAGCGTTATGCGACCAAGGATGGACCGGGCCTTCGCACGACCGTATTTATGACCGGATGCAACCTTCGCTGTAAATGGTGTGCCAATCCGGAGATGCTGAATGCAAAGGGCGGTATGTTCTATTATAAGGAACGCTGTCAGCACTGTGGAATTTGTGTCCAGATGGCGGCTTTGGGAACGATCACATTTGCGGAAATCGGATGTGCAATCGACCGGGAACACTGCGGTGATCTGGAGCCGATCAAGGACGCTTGTCCGTTTGAAGCTTATGAAAGCACCAGTCAGCTCATGGACTGTGAAACGCTGGTGCATAAGCTGCTACGGGATCGTGAATTCTATGAGAACAGCAATGGCGGAGTTACCTTCTCCGGCGGAGAAGCCGGACTGCAGGATGATTTTCTGTATGCGTGTGCCGCCAAGCTGCGCCAAGCGGGCATCCATACCGCTTTGGATACGGCAGGATTGCTGGAGCCTCAAAGATTGTTAAGGCTTTGTCAGGTATTTGATTTGGTGCTGTATGACATCAAAGCATTTGACGCGGATATTCATAAACGTTGTACCGGTGTTGACAATACTTTGATTTTAGAAAATGCCAAGCTGCTGTGTAAACAAAAGATGCCGATGATCGTACGGATGATCGTTGTGCCTGGCATGAATGATGATCCCGCGGACATAACCGCCCGCCTGCAATTCGTGAAATCCTTGGGATCAAGTGTGAAACAGGTCGATTTACTGCCTTATCATAACCTTGGCGAAGGAAAATATGATAAACTTGGTATGACATATGAATTACATGATATTGGAAAAATGAGTGATGAACGCATGGAAGCCATCAAGCAGGAAGGTCAAAAGCTCGGCCTGCATATGACGATCGGCGGATAACTGGAGGGAATGGACATGAAATTATTATTGGATACAGCGAATTTAGAAGACATCAAAGAGGGGATGGAGTACTATCCCATGATCGGCGTTACGACGAATCCTTCGATCTTAGCGAAAAGCGGCGAGCCGATGTTTGACCATCTGCGGAAAATCCGTCAGATCATCGGCAGAGATAAGCTGTTATTTGCCCAGGTAATGGGTGAAACCTATGAGGAAATGATGGCGGATGCGAAACGCATGGTGGAAGAGGTCGATGAGGATCTGCACATCAAGGTGCCGATGACGCAGGAGGGCCTGAAAGCGATCAAGGCGATGAAAGCCCAGGGCTATAAAGTGCTGGCCACAGCGGTATTCTCTGCCCAGCAAGCGATGCTTGCGGGAGCGGCCGGAGCCGATTTTGTCGCACCGTATATCTCCCGGATGATGCAGGCGGGCATGGATGCCTATGCGATCATTGAGGAGATTGCGATCGCCTATGAAGAACACAGCATCGAAACCAAGATCATTGCGGCCTCTTTTAAGCATAGTGTGCAGGTTGAAAAATGTATTTTGGCAGGTTCTCCTTACATTACCGCTACGCTGCCGATCTATAAGCAGATGCTGGCAGAACCGCTGACCGATGTTGCGGTCAAAGGATTTCAGAGTGACTGGCAGAATGCTTTTGATGGCGTGCTGCCGCACAAAATGTAACAGCTAAAACGGCAGGATGTCAAAAAGTGACATCAGCCGTTTTTTTATATTCTTGTAGTCGGTAAAAAAAGCGTGCTATAATGCAGATACAAAAATTTGATACACGAGCGGAGGACGGTCGATATGAAAAATGAAGAGAAAATCTATCTGGGCCTGTGTGAGCTGAGTGAAAAAGCAATTGCTTCATTGAGCGACGGCGTTACCACCAGTGAATTGGCAGATCATTTAAAAATGGATCGGACTCTGGTTTCCCGCCACTTGGGAGTGCTGGTACAAGCAGGAAAAGCGGTAAAAGCAGGAAGCAAACCGATTTATTACCGCAGTTCTTCCAGCGTTCCCGCTTCCGATGCAGTGAAAACCGATGTTTTTGCCCAGCTGATCGGTTTTAACGGTTCGCTGTTGACCGCGGTAGAGCAGTGTAAATCCTCGGTGCTGTATCCCAATGGCGGACTGCCGCTTTTGATTACCGGCTCCAGCGGTGTCGGCAAGAGTTATCTGGCCAACCTGATTTTTGAATATGCAAAGAATGAGGGAATCATTGAAAAGGATGCAAAATGTGTGATCTTTAACTGCGCTGATTACGCCAACAACAAGGAGCTGCTTTCCAGTAAGCTGTTCGGTTATAAAAAAGGAACCTTTACCGGAGCGGATGAAGATAATGATGGTGTGATCGCGCTGGCCGACGGCGGTTATCTCTTTTTGGATGAAGTACACCGGTTGTCTCCCGAGGGTCAGGAAAAGCTGTTCCTGCTGCTGGATAAGGGAATTTATCAGCGCATGGGTGATAAAAATTATCAAAGTGTGCAGGTACGAGTGATCGCGGCAACAACCGAGGATCCGAAAACTGCCCTGATCGACACTTTTCTGCGCCGGATCCCGATTCAGGTGCATCTGCCTGATTTTGCATCGCGAAACATCAGTGAGCGGCTGGAGTTGATACAGCTGTTTTATGCCCAGGAGAGTCAGACCTTTCATAAGTCGATTCGAATATCAAAGAAGGTTGTGAACTACCTTTTATCCTGCGCGCTGCTTGGCAATATCGGTGCGCTTCGCAATATCATCAAGGTGAGCTGTGCCAACGCTTCACGCAAAAATCGGGAAGCGCTGGTGCAAGTGGATATTGAAGATATTGCCCGGGAGCTTCCTCAGCATGTCGAAGTGCATGAGTTCACCAGCGCCGATTTAGAAATCGGCAGCAGCTTCGCAAGATCGCCGATCACGCCTTCCTCACTTCCGAATGTGAAGGAGGTCATTGATATCATTACCGATATTTACGAACAGCTGAAAGCATGTCAGCGGCTCGCCATCAGTGAAGAGGAAGTAGAAAAATGCATTCGTTTGGATGTGAACCGTATTTCTGACGTGCTGTATTTTCATTCTAATAACAATGCCCAATCACTGTACTATTCATTATTCGCAACCCATGTGGAAAACGGCCTGAAGCTGTTGGAAAAGACATACGGCTTGAAATATTATGGCAATACGGTGAAAACCTTAAGCAGTGTATTAAATACCTTCAGTAAGGAACCGCTGTTTCAAAGCGATGAATATGTAGCGCTGTACCGCAAGACTTTAGAGTTGATCAAACATCGCAGCTATAAATATAATTTCGTTACCAACCGACTGCTGGAATATCTGCGCGATTCCTTTCATTATCAGTACGGAGTTTTAGAAGAGCTGTATTTGACGCTGTATATTTATTCATCGGTAGTCGATCATCACAGCGATATCAATGCAATCATCGTGGCTCACGGGTATTCTACCGCGAGCAGTATCGCCTCGGTCGTCAATCAGATGCACAGCAATTATATCTTTGAATCGTTTGATATGCCGATCGATATGGAACCGCAGGATATCGTTAAGGAAATCTGCGAATACGCAAAGCACTTAAATAAGGATAAGGATACGATATTCTTAGTGGATATGGGTTCGCTGTTTGAAATCTACTCATTGGTCAAGGACAGCTTTAACGGTGAAATGGTTGTTATTAACAACATTACGACGCAGCTGGCTCTGGGGGTGGGAAGCATGATCAATCAGGGCCGCAGTCTGATTGATATCGTGGACAGTGTTGTGCGGGACTGCTCGATCAAATACAAGTATTTTGAACGCAAGGGCAAAAAGCGGGCAATCGTCACTACCTGCGCATCCGGAATCGGCATTGCCAATAAAATACGCGATATGATTAAAAAGTGTGTGGCCGGAGAGAAACAGAATATTGAAATAATTTCCTGTGATTATTTCACCCTGAAAAATATGGGCCGCAACAGTGAAATATTTAAAAAATATGATGTGCAGCTGATTATCTCGACCTTAGGCTTAACCATCGAGGGTGTATCTACTATTTTATTTTCTGATTTGTTCTCCCAGAAAAATGAAGAACGAGTACGGGATGTATTCGCAAAGCTGTACGGAGAAGAGAACCTGCATCAGATCATCAACAATCTCATGAAGATGCTGACGCTGGAAAATATCATTTCCCGCTTGATCATATTGAATCCCAACCGAGTGATCGAAAATGTCGATGCGATCCTCAGCGACATTGAAAACTGCTTTGCTTATCAGCTTGATTCCAGTTTAAAGCTGACGCTATACATTCATATCGCGATCATGCTGGAACGGTGTATCCTATCCCGTAACGAGCTGCAGGAGCAGCCCTACAGCGGGAAAGAAAGCGTTGCGGATATCAATAAGATGCGCCGTATCTTTGAAAAACAGCTGACAGACTTCGAAGTACATATTCCCGATCATGAGCTTGCCCTTGTTTTAAGTATCATCAAGGAGTATGACAACACTGCGGCAGCTTCGTTATCGGATGAGGATGAATAATGTCACACATAATCTATTAAGCTGTCACAGATGATGAAAAGTGATGTTTATCTGTGACAGGTAATGAAAAAAGACCGATAAAATCGGCCTTTTTCATCTTTTCAGCGAGTTGGCATGTTTTTTGCTTCAATATAGGCAGAAAGGAGAAATTCTATGTACAGTATCATCGTTATGAGCCATGGGGACATGGCAAACGGGCTGAAAGACACGATGATGATGATCCTCGGGGAACAGGAGGATATCTATTTTATCAGTTTCACGCCAAGTGACAGTATCGAGGATTTTCGTAAACGGGTAAATGTTATTTATCATTCGATCGAGGAAGACAGACAGGTGCTGTTTCTTACCGATCTATACGGGGGAACACCCAACCATGTGGCAACCGCTATGAAAATCGCTGAGCCGGGTCGAGTAGAGGTGCTCAGCGGCGTGAATATGCCTTTACTGATGGAAGCAACATTAGGAAAAGCGAAAGTTCTGAGTGACATTGTCGAGCACTTATTAGAGCAGGGACGCGGAGGCATGATCCGCATTGAGCCTGCCCTTGATCAAAACGAAGAGGATGAATAATTAAGAAGGAGGAAGTTTCATGGAAATTTCATTTTTGCAGATCATCTTGTTATCTGCATATGGTTTCATCGCTATCTGGGATGACTTGAATCCCGGATTCAAATTAGGTAAACCGGTTGTTGCCGGAATGTTTGCCGGTCTCATCATGGGTGATATCCAAATGGGTCTGTTGGTCGGCGGTACGCTGCAGCTGATGATTCTGGGTGTCGGCACATATGGCGGTGCATCCATTCCCGATTATATGACCGGTGCCGTAGTAGGTACTGCCTTCGCAGTTTCTTCCGGAAAAGGTCTGGAGTATGCGCTGGCAATCGCTGTTCCGGTGGGGCTGTTGATGGTTCAGCTGGATGTATTGGGAAGATTTTGTAATACTTATTTCCAACATATGGCGGATAAAGGCGCTGAGCAGCGCAACTACCGCAAGGTGGAACTGGGCAATGTGCTCGGTATGATTCCCTGGGGGCTGTCCCGTGCCCTGCCGATATTCCTGGCACTGTTCTTCGGACAGGATATTGTAAAAACTTTACTGGATAATTCTCCTGAATGGCTGATGAACGGCTTAAAGACAGCCGGCGGTCTGCTGCCTGCGTTAGGTATTGCCATTCTGCTGCGCTACATGCCGTTAAAGACATACTGGATGTATGCCATTGCCGGCTTCGTAGCTGCTACGTATTTGAAGGTGCCGATGCTGGGTGTAGCCCTTGTCGGTCTGGTTGCTGCCGGCGTTGCTTACGCACGTTCGGATGAACCGGCGGTGTCAGCTGTAGTAAATGAAGGAGGTACGATCGAAGATGATGAATAATAGTAATGTCTGTGATAAAAAAATTCGTCGTAAGGTGTTCCTGCGTTGGTTCTTAAACGGTGAATCAGGCTGGAACTATGAAAAAATGCAGGGCTCTGGATACTGCTATTCTATGATGCCGGCATTAAAAGAAATCTATAAGGATGATCCGGATGCGCTTCAGGCTGCGGTAAAAAATCATCTTCAGTTCTTCAACACAACGCCGCATACAGCCAATATTATTTTAGGTGTCAACATGGCGGTTGAACAAACCGTGAAACAGGACGGTAAAGATGCTATTGCCAGTATCAAAACCGGTCTGATGGGTCCGTTAGCCGGAGTTGGCGACTCCTTATTCGGAGTAATCATTGATACTGTATTAGGCTCTATCGCTGCTTATATGGCCCTGGAAGGCAATCCGATGGGATGTTTGATCTGGGTATTGGTCAGTGCGATCGGCATTACGGCACTGCGCTATGCTATGCTGGAAATCGGTTATAAGCAAGGTACCGATGTCGTTGCGAATATCTCTACTAAAATGAAAAAGATTACGGAAGCTGCCAGCATCCTCGGTCTGACGGTTGTCGGCGCTTTGATCCCTACCGTAGTCAATGCGAAGGTACCCTATGTATTTGAATGGGGAAAAGTAAAAATGCCGGTTCAGGATATGATCGATTCGATCATGCCAAACCTGCTTCCGGTACTGTTTGTCGTATTGATTTATTGGCTGCTGTCGAAAAAAGGAATGAATTCCACAAGAGTGATTATTTTCATTATCGTATTTGCGATTTTGTTCAACTTCTTAGGAATTCTTGGATAATGTATGGAAGGTATCGTACACGTAAGAATTGATGACCGTCTGCTGCATGGACAAGTCTGTGCCTTTTGGTCAAATGCCCTTAAGTTAACAAGAATTATGGTGGCAAATGATGAGGTTGCCGTCGATGAAATGCAGAAGTCGGTACTGCGCATGGCGGCGCCTGCCGGCGTCCGTACATCCTTGATTTCACTGGAAAAAGCTTCTGCCAACATTCTGGCGGAGAAATACAAGGGACAGCGCGTACTGCTGATTTTAAAAAGCCCGAAAGATGCTTTGCGCTTAATCGAGATGGGTTTGCCGATCAAGTCGCTCAATGTCGGCAATATGGCAAACCGCCCGGATACGACCCAGTATAAACGTTCTATCTCACTGACAAAATCGGAATACGATGACTTCATGAAACTGCATGAGCTGGGAGTTCAAATGACGGCACAGATGGTTCCAGAGGAAGCGGTCAGTGATCTGATGGAGTTCCTGAAATAAAAAAGAAAGGAAAGATCATGAGAAATATCGGAAAACAATTTAATGATGCAATTATCAACTGTTTGGAGCATATCGCTGACGGACAGGAAGAAGCAATCGCAAAAGCGGCGGAAATCATCGCCGATACGATTGAAAACGGGGGCATTGTGCAGTCGTTTGGTTCGGGACACAGCTATGGCAATGCGCTGGAGATCAGCGGCCGTGCCGGCGGTTTCATCCAGACGAAAATTATCAATGAGCCGTCCCGCGGAAACTATGAGATGATCGAAGGAGTCGGTACGATTTTTATGAACCATCTCGATCTGCAGGTACAGGACTGCTTGATTATCATTTCCAATTCCGGACGTAATCCGTTGGGGATTGAAATGGCAATGGCGGCGAAAAAAATGGGCGTCAAGCTGATCGTCGTCACTGCTTATGATGTTGCTTCCCATTCAACATCCCGCCATTCAAGCGGTAAAATGCTGCATGAATTTGCGGATGTTATTCTGGATAACAAGTCAATTTTCGGGGATGCCTGCATCGAAGTAGCGGGACTGCCGGTGAAAGTCGGAGGTACTTCGCTGTATACCGGAAGCATGCTGTTAGACCGGGCAACGATGGATGCGATTGATATCCTGCTGGAACGAGGTGTGACACCGCCGCTGTTTATGAGTGCCAATGTGGATGGCGGACCGCAGTTCAACCAGAAATATCTGGATATGTATAAAGATCGTCTTCGCCGTTATTAAAGGATCAAGAGGAACGGGAGTTCCTCTTTCTTTTACCCTATTATGAAGTAGGAAATAGCTGAAAAGCTTCATGATATGATTAGCTATGACGATCATAAAGGGCGAATGATTCAACCTTTTTATGAATTGAGCATGCTGAACATATTGTGCCGGGATGCGTACCGCATGGTATATACACGGGATAAGTAATGAATATTCATTAGGAAAGAAGGTTAACGACATGAAAGAAAAAATAATTGAAATTTGCTGCGTGAATTATAAAGACTGCATCCATGCTGAAATGTGCGGAGCGGATCGCATTGAATTGTGCGCATCCATGGCGGCCGGCGGACTGACCCCGTCGCTGGGTGTATTTCAAATGGTAAAGGAGCATGTCCATATCCCAGTCATGGTCATGATTCGTCCCCGCGGTGCTGGCTTCTGTTATCATGATTATGAGTTTGAGATCATGAAAAGGGATACGGAAATTTTTTTAAGCAATGGCGCCGAAGGGTGTGTCTTCGGTATCCTGAATGCGGATAAGACAGTTGATCTGACACGTACTGAGGAACTTGCGGCAATCATTCATAAATACGGAAAGGAAGCGGTATTTCACCGTGCCTTTGATGAATGCCCAAATAAAGAACAAGCCATTCAGGAATTGATCGCATGCGGAATCGATCGGATCCTAACTGCGGGCGGTCAGGGAAATGCGGATGAGCATCTGGATGACTTAAAGCGCTGGCAGGATACATATGGTGAACAGATACAGCTTCAGGTATGCGGCAGTATCCGCAGTCATAATGCCATGTCTATTATGAAGCAAATTGGCTTTGATCAAGTTCATTCCGCCTGCCGCAGCTTTCATCAGGACGCCAGCGATGAACCGGCACAGAATTTGGGTTATCACAATGCGTATGATTGTGTCGATGAAACAGAATGCCGGCGTTTTGTGGACAGCCTGCGTAAGTCATGCGGTTGTTAAGCGGTTTTTCTCATACCTCATGTTATGATATAATACAAGCGAGGTGATAGCATGCAGGCAGCACAGCGGCGAATGGAAATTTTTGATGATCTGCAGCGTAATAAAACGGTGGAGGTCAATGCTTTAGCGAATCATTACAAGGTGACACCGATGACCATTCGCCGGGATTTGGCAATTTTTCAGAAACAGGGATTGGTCACAACCACATACGGCGGCGCTTATCTAAATCAGGGTGCAGCCGTGGAGCCTAATTTTGCCTTAAAGAGCTCCCAGATGAAAGAGGGTAAGCAGTTGATCGCAAGAAGGGCGGCGTCTTTGGTGAATGAGGGGGAAACCGTTATCATCGACTGCGGTTCCACTGCTTATGAGCTGGCAAAGTATATAGCGCATATGAATATAACGGTCATAACCAATTCACTGCCGGTCATGAATATCCTAAAGGATCATGAATCAATTAAGCTGATCATGGCTCCGGGACAATATAATCATGTATCTGCCGGTGCACTCAGCACATACACGCTAAGCTTTTATCAGGAGCTTCATGCGGACAAGGTCTTTATGTCCACACAGGGCTTTGATGAGCGCATCGGACTGAGCGTTCCGGATATGGAAGACGCGGCTGTAAAAAAAGCTATTCTGCAGGCAGCTCGGGAGAAAATTTTGTTAGCGGATATGTCTAAGTATAAACGGGAATATCTGGCAGTACACGCACAGCTGGAAGACTTCTCGATCATTGTGAATGACGGGAAATTTCCAATCGATGTTCAGCAGCGGCTGGAAGCAAAAAATATCCGCGTATACACCGTTGACCCTGATCATGATATGATCGGACTTTCATCTCGATGATCATGAGGATCTTTTAAAGCAATAAATCCATGTAGTCTATATCACAGAATTATGATGACCAATTTGTAAAATAGCATAGTGAGCCGTTGAATCAAGACGGCTTTTTTAATGTTTTAGAAACCTGATGAATATACTGTGGTGAAAGATGAGGTATTCATGGAAGATCGTAAAAAACTGCACATGCTGATCACTACCGCTTATCTGTTTGTGATCTTCTGCATTCTTTATATTGTGCTGCGTTATGGCATCTATTATTTTCTGCCGTTTCTGTTTGGTTTTCTCATTGCGTCCTGTTTGAAACCGGCAGTACGTAAGCTCTATCATATCACCCATATCAGCAAGCGTTTTTGGGGTATGGTATTGCTGCTGCTATTCTATGGCGTTACATTTTTTCTATTGGCTTTCGCCAGTGTCAAACTTTACGCATGGCTGAGAACCTTCATTCTTAATCTGCCATATCTTTACAGCCAACAGATTGAACCGCGAATGTTACTAGTCTTTGCTGCGATCAATCATCAGATGGCTGATCTGGATCCCGATTTACTGCATACGCTGGATGAACTGGGAAGGGAAATCATGTTTTCTTTAGGGGATGTTTTATCTGCATTTTCAGGCAGTGCGCTTTTGGCATTATCGCAGTTTGTAACCACCCTTCCGGGCTTTTTCATGAACAGTATGATCATGATTCTTTCCTCGATCTTTTTCACCCTCGATTATCAGCAGATCGTTAATTTTATCATGCGTCAAGGCTCTCAGCGGTTTCAGGATATTACTTTGGCAATACGGCGCTATCTCAGTGAGACCTGCAGCAGCTATGTAAAAGCATATACAAAGATTATGCTTATTACCGCCTTGGAGCTGACTGTTGGTTTTACTGTTTTAAAGCTGCCGCATCCTTTGGGACTGGCTCTGGGCATTGCTCTTTTCGATGTATTGCCGGTGCTGGGCTGCGGCGGTATCTTGATTCCCTGGGTATTGGCGTGTTTCATATTGAATATGCGTAAGCTGGGGGTTGGACTGCTGATCCTGTATTTTATTGTAACGCTTGTCCGCAATATCATCGAACCTAAGATTGTCGGCAAACAGGTTGGTATCCATCCGCTGCTGATGCTGGCGGCAATGTTCATCGGTGCGAAATTCTTCGGCTTTCTGGGATTTCTGCTTCTTCCATTTTTTGTGAGTGTTGTGAAAAGCTTGAATGATCAGGGTTATATTCATTTATTTCAGTAAGGATATGTTCACATCGACAGTCTCGTGATAAAATAACAGAAGAAAAGAGGGATCATCATGAAATTGGAAAATGCGTTGTATGAAGTTACATTTACGTTAAAGGGCGCTGAAATTCAGAGCTTTACCGATAAGCGTACCGGCATCCAGTATATGTGGCAGGGCGATGAAAAGTTCTGGACCGGCAAAAATCCTACATTATTTCCGATCGTTGGTAATACATATACCAAGGATTATGAGATAAATGGAAAACGCTACGCGATGAAAAATCACGGTATCATCCGGATCAGTACATTTACCTGTATTGAACAAAGCGATCATCGTATCGTATTTGAATTATGCGATAATGAAGAAACCAGAGCAGTGTATCCGTTCTCCTTCCGCTTCCATACCATTTATGAATTAAGTGATTGGGGTTTAACGATCAGCTATGAAATTACCAATACCGGTGAGACAGACATGCCGTTTAGCTTTGGTCTGCATCCGGGCTTTAACTGTCCGCTTATGGAAGGTGAATCATTCGAGGACTATCGGCTGGTATTTGATCATGAGGAGCATTTGAATCATTGGATCATGGATGAGACAGCAAAGAAGGGGGTACGGATAAAACCGATAACGGTCAAAGAAATTCCGCTTCGTTATGCGGAGATTGAAGCATATGAAACCCTGATGTATACCGGTATGAAAAGTAACACGGTTACCCTGCAAGGCAAGGAGCACGGGGTTCGTGTAGGCATTGCCGGCTATCCGATGCTGGCCTTCTGGACCTGTAAGCCGGGTGCGCCATACCTATGCATTGAGCCATGGTATGGATACGGTGATTTCTATGCGACCGAGAAGGATTTTTATCATCGTGACGGCACAATGATCCTTTCCCCCCAAAAACTGTTTACGACCTCCTACACAATTGAAGTGTTCTAATACTCCTGAGGGAGTATTTTTTTCTTTCAAAAGGACTGGAGAGGTGATTGCATCGGCCTACATGAAGAATCCCAAATATAAAAGCGATCAAAAGGCCGAAGAAGCCGCGTAATGCAAAAGATATGTTCAACTAGCATCAAGTGATTATTCTTTATATGGATTATGGAAATCAAGTTGGCTTGTTTTCACATTTTCGGCTCTCGTTAGTTTATGAGAACAAGACAGTATCAATCCCCTGAAAATGCGAGGTTTAAAGCCTTTATTTTGACCGGTCTTACATTGCATTGAAGGGCGCTTCGTGCTATGATTATATGGTAAAATTAGGAGGACATTTTATGCATGTAATCATTGTTAAGAATTACGATGAGGTTAGTGAAAAAGCATTTGAAGTAATGAAGGAAATTGTTACATCTAAACCAAACGCAGTGCTTGGATTGGCAACTGGATCGAGTCCGATCGGTCTTTATCAGAATATGATTAAGGATCACAAAGATAACGGCACCAGCTATGCTGCAGTTCAGTCATTCAATCTGGATGAATATGTAGCGCTGCCGCGTGATCATGAGCAGTCATACTGGACATTTATGCATGAGAACCTATTTAAAGGAATTGATATCAAAGAAGAAAATGTACATGTACCTTATGGAAGTACTAAGGAAGACTGCGAAGCTTATGAAAAAGCTATGGAAAACGTGAGTGTTGATGTACAGGTGCTGGGAATCGGCGCAAACGGTCATATTGGTTTTAATGAACCGGGTACTTCCTTTGATGAAGAAACGCACATCGTTACTTTGACAGAGAAAACACGTCAGGACAATGCTCGTTTCTTTGAAAATGATATGAATAAGGTTCCGACTCATGCGATCACCATGGGGATTGCGACGATTATGAAAGCAAAGAAAATCCTGATGGTTGCGACTGGTGAAAATAAAGCAGATGCAGTGAAAGCAATGATTGAAGGCAAGCCTTCTATAGACTGTCCGGCATCCGTTCTGCAGAATCATAGCGATGTTGTGGTTATCCTGGATGAAGCAGCTGCTTCCAAGCTTCAGTAAGCTTTATGTATTAAAGAAACAATTATTATCATAAAATTTATTTTATACCAAACGATGGATGTTGCCGTTAAAAGGTACATCCATTTTTATCTGCATTCTGATGTTAGGAAGCTTTCGAAACGACACGGATCAATAAGCGGTCAGTTTGAAACGATTATGGAAGATGCTATCCTTTTTCAAACTTAAAAATGTAGGAAACGCGTGCTTTTCCCTTTCGTATCTTCTATAATATCTATAAAAGGAAGGTGTAAAAATGGATATCAAAATGATTGCCTGTGATCTGGATGGTACGTTGTTAACAAAAAATCATGAGGTTTCCCCATTTACCAAGCAGATGCTTTTAGAAGCACAGAAACGCGGTATCATTGTCACCCTGGCAACTGGCCGTGATAAAGGAAGCTTGGATTTTGTCTATGAACCGCTGGAACTGGAAAATGGAAATAACTATGTGGCCGGCATTAATGGGCAGGTGATTTACAGCTTTCAGAAAAAGGAATATTTCGTCGATGCTGTCATGGATGGGGAAGATGCCAAAAAATGTATGCAGGTAGCCAAAGCGTTTAATCTGGAATGTATCTGCTGCTGCGGCTATGACCATTACAATTATATTTCCAAGCCATTGAAGCTGATGAAGCAGGTTCGCTCGCTGCTTGCCGGTCAGCCTACGGATTATGGACTGCAGGATGGCAAGCGTAATTTCATTGAGGTGGACATCGACCAGCTTGAGATAACGCAGGATATTAATAAGATCATTTATATTCAGTCAGCGAAATTCTTCCGCAAAAATCTTCCAGTCCTGCGTGAAGCCTTAAAGGATTATGAAGTACTCATGGTAGGTGATGCCTGGATGGAGATCATGCCAAAAGGGGTCAGCAAAGGTAATGCTTTGAAAAGAATTGCTGAGGAAAACGGCTTTACAATGGATCATGTGATGGTCTTTGGTGATGCCGAAAACGATCTGTCTATGTTTGATATGGCAGGCTACAGTGTAGCAATGGGCAATGCAATGCCGGTTGTGAAGGAACACGCTTCCATGGTCTGCGATGATAATGAACATGACGGCATTGGCAAAACAATTGAAAACTATCTTTTTCAAGCAAAAACAGAACCTACGAACTAGGCTCTGTTTTTTCACATATGGATGCGTATTCAGCATGAATGATATCGACAAGATCATGAGGGCTGCATGCAATCTGCAAGCCGATTTTGCCGCCGCTGAAGATGATGGTGGAATATGCTTGTGCGCTTTCATCGAGAATTGTGGGAAACTGCTTTTTCATGCCCAGCGGTGAGCACCCGCCTCGGACATAACCGCTGATTTTGGTGATGTCCCGAACCGGAATCATCTCGATGCTTTTTTCATGTACGGCCTTTGCGGCTTCTTTCAGATGCAGCGTTTCCGCAACCGGCACCATAAATACATAATATTGCTTGGAATGGCCGACACAAATCAGTGTTTTGAATACCTGTTCAGGATTTTGATTCAGCATTTGGGCGACATGGACACCATCCACTGCTTCTCCCTGATGCTTATAGGTATAGGTCTGATAGGTTATCTTTGCTTTATCCAGCAAACGCATGGCATTGGTTTTACTTATTTTCGGCATACGATCACTCCTGCGCCTACTATAAGCTAAGAAGCGAAAAAAGGCAAGTGATCGATAAACATTTTACAGGGGTAAGAAAAGTATTGTATAATTGAGCAGGATGGTGTGAATATGAATATTAAAATGATTGTAACGGATATGGATGGGACTTTGCTAAACAGCCGTGACGAATGTTCTGCCGCTACCTGTGCAGCCTTGATCAAAGCTCAGGAAAAAGGAATGCGGCTGGTGTTAGCCAGCGGCCGCAGCTATACGAAAATGCTGAAATATGCTGATATGCTGCATATGCGTGAGTTCGGAGGCTACTTGATCGAAGTTAACGGCATGGCGCTGATGGATTTAAAAACATCAAAACGCACTGTGTATCAGCAGCTGAATCAGCAGGACTGCCAACGTTTGTTTGATGCGTTGGCTCCCTATGTAGTAGAACAAATTTATATGATCGATGATGGCATGTATCATTATTTGCCGCAGCCGATATATGAGAAAAAGGCCGCATATCGCAAGCAGCATGGTTATCCCGATGATTATCCGCTGACTGCTAGTATATTAGGATATCTTTATGATAACCGGGAAGGCTATCCCCGTCTGATGACGATGCAGACTCCAAAGGATATTAAGCTTCCCATCAATAAGCTATGTGTATATGAAGAGCCAAATAAATTGAAACCGATTGCGGACGATATCAAAGCAACTTTTCAACAGGATTATTGGGCCGGCTTGGTTCATAACAATTGGCTGGAAATTACGCCGCTTGGGGTCTCAAAGGCCGTGCGGCTGAAACAGCTGGCAGATCAGCTGCACATTAAATCTGACGAAATTTTATGCTTTGGTGATGGTGAAAATGATATAGAAATGCTTCAAAGCGTCACATATGGCATTGCGATGGGCAATGCTTTGGATAATGTGAAGCAGGCTGCGTTCGATGTGACATTATCGAATGATGAAGACGGTATTTGGGCTGCTTTAAAGCAGTATGAAATTATATAGGAAAGGTTTTGATTCCAATGAGTACAAAAAAGAAAAAACGCAGACTCCGGCTGGGACGGCTGTTAATCGTAATACTCGGTTTTTTAATGGTATTTGTCGTCATCGCGGGAGCTGGGGTGTTTGCGTATTATAAATACGTGACCTCACAGGCTAAAGATATGAATATCCTACTAATCGGAACAGACGGCAGGGAATCTACTGATAATTCTTCACGTGCTGATACGCTGATGATGATTCATGTCGATAAGGATACCAATACGATTACTACGGTTTCTCTGCCGCGTGATTCATATGTTTATATACCTTGTGAGGATGCCTATGATAAAGTCAATCATGCCTTTTCATATGGAGATGCCAACTGGGCAAACAAAGGCGGCGGACGTGCCTGTACGATGAAAACCGTACAGAATGTGTTTGAATTGCCGGAGCTGGATAATTACGTGGAAGTCGATTTTTCCAAAATGATGAAAATTGTTGATTTAGTGGGAGGAATCGATTTGACCCCAACACATACGTTTTGTGAGATGGATGAAAATGAACTAGCGGATCAATACTGTTTTACCGAAGGAAAAACCATACATATGAACGGTGCTATGGCACTTGCCTATTCTCGTCATCGCAAGAGTGACAGTGATATTTACCGTGCTGGCCGCCAAGAAGAAGTGGTAAAGTCGCTCTTTTCCAAAGCCAAGCGTCAGGGCTTGTGGGATTTGTATAAGCTGAGTAAGGAAGTTCTTAAAATTGTCGATACAAACTTGACCTTTCAGGATTTGATCGGGTATGCGGATATGCTGGAGGGTGAACTGAAAATCGATCAGCAGGTTGTTTCGGGCAGTGATGATTGGGAATATGTGCCGGCTTATGGTCAGGAGATTTATTACTACAAACTGGATCAGGATTGGTTAAGTAATATTATAAAAACCTTTCAGTAAAAAGAAAAGAGCGATGGATGCGCTCTTTTCTTTTTCTTTATTATTTTTAAAAGGGAGAAAGTATGAAAAATTGGATTAGGAAATTACATTTTTCATCGGCAAGTATTCCTCTTGCCTATACTCAGTATAGAAAATGTTTATATGAATATTACGTCATAAGAATGTTAAAATATGTGATTTATGTTAACCGAAAGATCAAGGAATTTATTGTTGTATCAAGCTATCTTTTAAAGAATGAATTTGTTATTTCTTCAGCAGCTTTCATCATATTCAAACGGTATCTGAATTCTACATTTACATTCGCTTTCACGGATCTCAAAGTTACCTCACAATGAAGATTGACAATTATTCAAATAATGCGATAAATAAAGGAAAAAACCGCTGGGAGGCGGCTTTTTCCGATTATAGGGGATAGAATGATATACGGAACTTGGGATAATTTCTAGGGGATTCCGTATTAGCAAGATGTACTTGCTGATAACACTATATCATTTTAGATTGTCGAAAGATGACGAATCATCGTTTATGACTCTTTTTCTGAATTTTTTATTCTTTTTTTATGGAATGCTTTGAAATTTGATATAATTTGGTCGAAGGGTTTGATGGTATGCGTGAAAATACATGGAAAAAAGCCGCAATGGCAGCGATGAAGCAGCACGGTTTTAAAAGGAATGCCATAAATCATAGCTTTTATTGCGAATGGCCGCACTGTTTGGCTGCCGCAGAATTTGAAATCGTACATAATAAACAAACGATGCGGATACGGCTTGATCTGTATGTATATGCAAAACATGACCTGAAGAACCTGATGGATAAGGTGGATGCCAGTGATTATTTGACCTGCCAAGGTAAAGCGGATTTTCTGCTTGAGGGAGTAACCAGAGAAGCGGTTTATGACCAGGTGATCGATGCCTTGCAGGAAAGTATCCCTCGGATATCTGACATACCTGATTAAAAAGATGCAATTCGGCAATACTGTAAGCGAAATGGCAAGCAATTTATTATTTTGGCAGAATTTGCATCCTGAGGTTCAGCGTGATATAATTTATCAGTTATCGTAAAAAACGGAAAGAAGGCAACAATGACAAATTTTAATGAATTACCAATTAGCAACGAGATTTTAAAAGCTGTCCAGGAAATGGGCTATGAACATGCAACGCAGATACAGGCAGAAGCGATTCCGCTGATCATGCAGGGGAATGACGTTTTAGGCCGTTCAAATACAGGTACCGGAAAGACTGCCGCATTCGGCATTCCGGCGATCGAGCACGTAGAACCGGGACACAAGCTGCCGCAGGCGCTGATCATCTGTCCGACCAGAGAACTGGTTACTCAGGTCGCAACCGAATTAAGAAAGTTTAGTAAGTATAAGGAAGGTATCAAGATTGTACCGATCTACGGTGGTCAGCCGATCGACCGGCAGATTCAACTCTTGAAGCGCGGAGTTGGAATCGTCGTAGGAACTCCCGGAAGAATCATGGATCATTTAAATCGCCGTACCTTGAAGTTAAACGAGATTGATATGGTAATTTTAGATGAAGCTGATGAAATGCTGAACATGGGATTTAAGGAAGATATTGAAAGTATTCTTTCCATGATGCCCGATGGCAGAGAGCATCAGACGATTCTGTTTTCTGCTACGATGCCGGATGCCATTATGCAGATTACTAAGCAATTTCAGAAAAATCCGTGTGAAGTGGAAATCAAAAGTGCACAGCGTACGATAGATACGGTTGAGCAAATCTATTATGAAGTACCAAGGGGCAAGAAAACAAATGCCCTGCGGGTGCTGCTGAATCATTATGATCCGGATTTGACCATGATTTTCTGCAACACAAAGAAAATGGTAGATGAATTGACTGATGAGCTTAATAACAATGATTTAAAGGCAATCGGTTTGCACGGCGATATGAAGCAGGTAGTGCGTACCCGCGTCATGGAGCAGTTTCGCACCGGAAACTATCCGATTCTGATTGCGACGGATGTGGCTGCCCGCGGTATTGACGTGGACAATATTGAGTTGGTTGTTAATTTTGATATTCCTCAGGATAATGAATATTATATTCACCGTATCGGAAGAACCGGCAGAGCGGGCCGTCAAGGCAAGGCGATTACTTTGATCAGCGGCCGCAAACAGCGTGATTTCATTAAAGAAATCATGCATTACACCAAGACGAGCATTCGCAAACATGTACTGCCCAGCAATGCGCAAATGCTGGAAGCGGGAAGAACTGCCTTTATTGAGTCGGTGAAACAGGCATGTGACAGTATTGACCAGGACAGTATGGATATCGCAAACGAGCTGATGGCAGAAGGTATTGCGATTGAAAATATCATCAGTGCGCTGATTTCAATGAACTATCATCCGGAAGTTATTGATATCGAGGACGATAAAAAGCAGGCACGCCGTGATTTTGAAACAACCCCGCTGAAATTTGATATCGGCGCATCCGGCGGAATTCAGCCAGGCCATATTGTATGCGCAATTGCGGAAACAACCGGATTGTCATCCAGTGTTATCGGCCGCATTGATGTGCGTGCACATTTCACGATCGTAGGCATTGCCAGTGACTATTCTCATGTGGTGCTGGAGAAAATGAATCATACAATGATCCGCGGCAAGGATGTAACCGTTGTAGTTGATAAGAAACCAAAACGCCGTCAGGAGCGTGAGCGTAAAGATCGCTATGAACATAAGGATAAAGTAAGCGCGTTCTTTGATGAAGAAAAGAAGCGCGGATCTCGCGTTTCTAAAACCAAAGGTGATAAGAAAACAAAGGAAGCACGCAGCCGTAATTCCCGCAGAGAACGCGGTAACCGTTAAAGCATGATTTACGAATAGGAAATTGTGATGATGCTCATATAGCTGAAAGGATTGTACCTCGCATAATGGTACAATCCTTTTTATCAATTCTGATTGAAGAAAGCATATAAAAAGGATATGTCAGGAGGACATATCTTTCATTTCATCGAAACAGGAAGACCGTACAATCTGATCTCGTCCGGCATTTTTTGCTTCATATAGAGCTTCATCAGCGTATTTGATACCTTGTTCAATATGATGAATAGAATGCAATTTCTGATACCAAAGACCCGCGCTTATACTGACACATCCCTGTTCCGTATCCGATCTTTCAATATGCTCTTTTTTTATTGCTTCTAACAGTTTTTTTGCGAAAGCTTCAGCGGAAAACGGATGTTTTGAGAATTTTACGACTAGAAATTCTTCTCCCCCATAACGTATGGATATAGCGTTTTCCTCATGACTGATTTTTTGAATTAAATTAGCGATTTTCTGTATACAGACATCTCCTTGAACATGTCCGTATAAGTCATTGTATTGCTTAAAATAATCGATATCCAACATCAAAAACATACCCATATACCCTTTTTTTCGTGACGCTTCAAAATTCGGGTATATTTTTTATATTTAAATTATATATGTCTTTTTGACTATCTTTTTATATCTTCTTAAATGTCCGCATAGCCTTATTTTATCGGCTCTACGGGCATTTTGCTTTTGTGGTAAACCTCACATATCTAGGTCTATCTTCTTATATTTTCCCTATCAATCGTGGTTA
>NZ_WUUQ01000007.1 GCF_009831105.1 Copranaerobaculum intestinale
ACCTGTACCCATGCCGAACACAGCAGTTAAGCACTCCAGCGGCGACAATAACCGGGCCTGCCCCGTGTGAAGATAGCTCATTGCCAGGTGATCGACTCTCTTCTCTTTGTTGAGAGTCTTTTTTTATCATATTTGAAGGACTTGACAGCCTTGATACAATCAAAGTATCTGGTATGATTCCATGTACTCTTTTTTGCTAATACGAAATCTGGTATGGTGAAATCAAATGGATGAATGCGATCGGGAAAGGAGGCATATGATCATGGATATATGGATGGATGCTTTTGGTGATTCCATGAAGCTGTTACCTTTTTTATTGATTACTTATGTATTCATTGAATGGTATGAGCATGTCAGCAATCCGAATCTTTATACCCGTCTCATTTCTTTGCGCCGCTTCGGCCCGCTGTTTGGGGCGCTGATCGGCTGTATACCCCAATGTGGGTTCTCGGTCATGGCTGCTTCACTGTTTGGAGAACGGGTTATCAGTGCCGGAACCCTAGTTGCGGTCTTTATCTCTACCAGTGATGAAGCACTGCCAATTCTGATCGGTCATCCTGAAGCATTGGATACGCTGGGCTACATCCTTTTACTGAAGGTGGGAATTGCGATTTTAGCGGGCTATTTGATTGATCGTTTCTGGGAAACTTCATTAGCATCAAAACAAATCACCGCGATGGGCTGTCAATGCTCAGAAGCACACGAATCCATCTGGTTGGCGGCAATCAAGCATACAGCGACGATCTTCCTCTTCCTATTTGTGATCAACTTAGGATTATCCTTTGTGATTGATATGATCGGAACCAATGCGCTTTCATCACTTTTATTATCAGGTTCGCTTTTACAGCCGATTATGGCAGCCGTGATTGGTTTCTTGCCTAACTGTGCGGCCAGTGTACTGCTTACACAGCTCTATTTGATCGATTCCATATCCTTTGGTTCGCTTTTAGCCGGTTTGATCAGCAGTGCCGGTATCGGTATTTTGATGTTATTTAAAGGCAATCCGCGTTTTCAAGAAAATATGCGGATTCTATTGCTGGTCTTTCTGATTGCCAGTGTTTCCGGAGTCTTTTTCCAGCTGATGGGATGATCGTAAATTTAGCGGTTATCCCATCCTTTTTTCATGTATAATGAATACATAGTATCAAAGGAGCAAATGGCATGGACTATCGAAAAGAATTTGACCGGCTGGTGAATGAACAACAGCTGACACAAGCGCTAGATTTTTTGGAACAAAATAAAATCGCAGTTCATGACGATGCTTTTTATTATGCGAATATGGGATGGGTATTGAACCAGCTGGAACGTTACGATGAAGCTTATGTCTATTTATCACAGGGACACGCCCGCTTCCCTGATGATGCGTGGCTCTGTGCGCAGCTTGGCTTTACCAGCAACCGTATTGAACGCCTGGAGGAAGGACGCGATCTGTTGCTTGAGGCATTGTCCATGGGACAGGATGAACCTTGGGTCCATGGTGAGTTGGGATGGACCTATCATGAGCTTCATGAGAATGAAATGGCAATCCGCTATTATGAAAATGCTTTGATGGAGGAACCGGATAATACCTGGTTTTTAAAACAGGCAGCGTATAGCTATCGGGAGCTTGGAAATGATGAAGATGCTCTGTATGATTTAAAAAAGGCTCATGTGATTGATCCGGACGATTTGGAAATTACCATGGAGCTGATTGAATGCCTGGATACTGCTTGTGAGTATGAAACCCAGTTACAGCTATTGGATCATATTCGAGATAAGGGAGATGCCGGCTGGTGGTATTTTGAAAAGGGTGTTGCCTGTCTGCGGCTGAAACGTTATGAGGAAGCATGTGAGCTGTTGAGCCTGGCTTTTGAACAAGGCCGTGATGACACCGGCATTCATCAGGCGATCGGAGATGCCTATATGGCCTTGACGGATAAAGCTAAGGCATATGAGCATTATCAAAAGGCAATTTCCTATTATGGTAAGGCACTGGAACGCGGTGATTACGAACCATGCGGACTTTTATGGGAAATTGTGCTGATCTGCCGCAAAATGCAGGATTCTGCGCAGGAGCTTTCCTATTTGAAACAGATCGAGGCACTTGATCCTGAATACTATGGCATGCTTGACGGTATGGCGCAGTATTACAGCGATCATAATGACCATGAACAGGCAGTCAAATATATAAAACGGATGCTGGAAATCCATGATGAAGGTGATAACTGGGCATTGCTGGCATGGAATCTGGGAAGGCTTTCCAAACATGATGAAGCATTGATCTATCTACAAAAATGTGAGGAAGCCGGACGTGATGACAGCTGGCTGAATTTGGAACTGGCATGGAACCACTCGCGTCTTGAACATTATGAGATTTCCTTAAAATACTATCGCCGGGCGCTGCGTCAGGATCCGGGAAATTGGTGGATTCAATCACAGGTCGCATGGAATTTAGGCGTTTTGTATCGGCATGAAGAAGCATTAAAGCTGTTTCTTGAGTGTCTTGAGAAAGGTGAGGAGCCGAAAGCATGGCTGTATTCCAACATTGGCTGGAATTATCGCAGTCTGAAACAATATGAACAAGCGATCTTCTATTATAAATTGGCGAAAGCTGCTGGACGTGATGACGCATGGCTTACCGAACAAATTACGGAAGTCGAAACACTCCTATGTGAAAAAGCCTGACTTCATGTTACAATATTGGTTACAAAGGAGGAATCCGATGAAGAAGATTTTTCAATGCTTATTAGCCGGCCTGCTGGTATTAATGCTTAGCGGCTGCGGCGGTGACGGGCTGGAACTCACGCAGGAGGAAATGCTTGAGGATTATGATTCCATGTGGATTTCCATTGAGGAAAACTATCCGCACATGGCTGTTGCACAGCGGATCACCGGTAAAGATTTCAATCAGATAAAAGCAACCTATCGTAAGAAGATTACGAAAGATATTTCACAGGAACAGTTTAAAGCGATCATAACGCTCTGCCTCGATGAATTTGACGGAGTCGGTCAGATGCATCTTTTGGATGATGATGAATATACATATTATTACCGCTATTACAAAAAGAATGCCACATCAGCCGAACATCTCAGCTATTTGTTTGATATTCTGAATTATTCTCAATCCAAGAGCTTTTATGATTATCCAAGTGATGGTGGTTTGCCGAAGGAAAAGACCTTTAGTAAGAATGTAGAAACGGCTATCCTGGAAGAAGGGCAGATCGCCTATATTCAGATTCATTCCATGGATGTCAGCAAAATGGAAAAAGACGGTGCTAAGATCCGTAAGTTTCTGGAAAAGGTAAAGGATTATAAGGCCGTGATTCTTGATATTCAGGGAGTGACCAGCGGTTCTGAGCTGTATTGGCGAAAATATATCGTGCCGATGAATATTGAAAGGGAAACATCCTTTTCAATCTATGGATTGGTAAAAGGCGGATTATCCAAGGAGTATCTGCATACGGAGCAGTCGCTTCAGCCGGTCAGCAGCTTGAAATCTATGGATAAACTGCTGGCAGATGATATCAGTGGTATTACGGATTATGTAAAGAGCGACTTTGTTGTTCCAAGTGAAACAGGTAAGAAGCTGTTCAACGGGGCATTTTATCTGTTGGTCGATGAAAATGTCAGCGGTCCGGCAGAGACGTTTGCGATGTTTGCGAAAGAAAAGAAATTTGCTACACTGGTGGGAGAAAATACCGCCGGTGATACGCGGCGTTTAGAACCGATCATGGTGAGACTGCCAAATTCAGGACTGATTATGCGATTTGAGGCTTCCCATGAACTGAATGCGGACGGTTCCAGTAATATTGAATTCGGTACCGCACCGGATATTTATAAGCAGGCGGGAAACGATGCATTGAAGCAGGCGGTAGAGTCGATTCATAAACGTTTTTCATTACCTGACAGTGAACCCGCGAATGAATAATTCGGGGTTCTTTTCGTAAGGAGGAATTTATGCAGGAGCGCTTATTTCGCATTGTGCAGATGCTGATGAAACACCGACACATGACGGCAAGGCAGCTTGCCGATGAACTGGAGGTGTCGACCCGTACCATTTACCGGGATTTGGATGCGCTGACAATGGGCGGAGTGCCGGTATATACCCAAAAAGGAGAGAACGGCGGCATTTATCTGGATGAGCATTATGTGTTATCATCAACTTTGATTAACGCGCAGGAACAGGAAGCAATTTTGCAGGGCTTGAATCTGCTTCAAACGACGCAAGCCCGTGATACCAAGCGCAGCAGTGAAAAGCTGGAGGCGCTGTTTCAGCGCAGCTATCCGCAGATCATCAACATCGATTTTCATGGGTGGGGCCGGGATGACCGTCAGGAATACCTATTTGATACCCTGTATCAGGCCATTCATATGCGGCGGCTCGTCTCTTTTGTATACTATAATTCGATGAAAGAAAAGGGTTTTCGCACCGTGGAACCGTATCAGCTGCTGTTTAAGGAACAGGCGTGGTATTTGTCAGCATATTGCCTGAAACGTCAGGATTTTCGTATTTTTAAGTTTAATCGGATTACCGGTTTGAAAATCACTGACGAAACCTATGCACCGCGTCCCCTTCCGAAAGAACCCGCACCGAAATTAGAATATGATCACCCTCATCCGATCGTGCTGCATTTTGACAAATCAATCTGGTTCCAGTTGGCTGACTGTTTTGCGGTGGAAATGATCAAGGAGCTGCCGGACTGCTATGAAGTGGTCATCGAATGCTCCCAAGAGGACTGGCTGGTATCCTGGCTGCTTACCTTTGAGGATCAGTTGGAAGTAATTTCTCCCTCGTCAATGCGTGAACGGATGTATAAGAAGCTGGTAAAAATGAAAAAAATATATGAATAAGACATCCCTTGTCATATACCTTATGGTATCATAGGAAAAAAGCGAGGTGCGTATCCATGGCTGAACAGGAAATCAAAGCGAAGCATATCGTTTATCGGTCTAAAAGCCCGCTCTGGTTTGCGGCGGATTTTAATATGAATATCTACCGTGGCTGCTGCCATGGATGTATTTACTGCGATTCGCGCAGTGACTGTTATCACAATGATCATTTTGATGTGGTAAAGCCCAAAGCGGATGCCCTGCGGCTCATGGAAAATGATCTGAAGCATTTTCAGACCAAAGGTGTCATCAGTATGGGGGCAATGACCGATCCTTACAATCCGCTGGAAAGAAATTTGGAATTGACCAGAGGCGCATTGAAGCTCATCAAACAGTATGGCTTTGGGGTCATTCTGGCTACCAAATCCGATCTGGTGCTGCGCGATGCCGATATCCTTTCGGATATTGCCAAACAGGCTCCGGTATTGGTGAAGATTACCATTACAACGATGAATGAAACGGATGCGAGTATCATTGAACCGTACTGTGCAAGCAGTGAAGCCCGCTTTGCCGCATTACAGAAACTACGGGAGGCAGATATTCCTGCTGGTATACTTTTGATGCCGATCCTGCCGTTTATCAATGATACCAATGAAAATGTTTCAGCGCTGATACAGCGTGCAAAAGCGTGCGATGTGAATTTCATTTATCCATATTTCGGGGTTACCCTGCGTGATGGTCAGCGGGAGTATTTTTTTGAAAAGCTAAGGGAGCATTATCCGGCTGCGCTATTGAAGTATGAAAAATATTTTGCCCGCAAATACAATGCGGACAGTTATCGGTCGAAAGCGCTCTATGGGTTATTAGCCCGAGAATGTGCGCAAAGCGGTATTTATTTCCGCATGAATGATATCATTCGTTTTTATAAAAAATCACATTTGGAGCAGCTTGCGTTTTTTTTATGAGCGGCGTGCTATACTAAAAGCAGGTGATATCAATGTGCGGACGATACTTTTTAAAATTGAATGATACATACGAGGCTTTTATTCGACTGAAAAATCGCTGTCAGCAGCTTGAAATAACAGGCTTTAGTGAAGGCGAAATTTATCCCTCGCAGCCGGTGCTGGCGCTGTTTCCCGATGGTGAAGATCACTATCGTCCGAATGTGGTGAAATGGGGAATGGATATTGGAAAGCCGCGTTTGATCATCAATGCCCGTCATGAAACAATGAATCAGCGATCCGCTTTTAGACCGTATGTGTCAAACCGCTGTGTCATTCCAGCAGATGGTTTTTATGAATGGAAGAAAATAAACGGGCGCAAGCATAAAATATTTATTGAGCGCTCAAATGGCCCGATGTTCATGGCTGGCCTTTGTAATCATAAGCGCGAAATGGTGATTATTACCGGGGCATCGCAGGATGAAATGGCAGATGTTCATGATCGTTCACCATTTCTGATGAATGAACAGGAAATGCTGAGCTATCTGTATTTTCACCGGGGCTTGATCATGAACGATCAATACTTAAAGTTTACTGATCTCGATCGGCCTCAATCGGTGCAAATACCGCTTTTTTAGTAAATTCATCAGCAGTTGCGATCATCGATGATGAAGGCCCTGGCTGTATGCTCTTTATCATATGAGGTAAGGGTAGCCTTGCCTTTTTTCAGGTTTTGGGTTCGGACGATGCAGGACTTGAAGCTCAAAAACTTGACATTTCTTTTGCCTGCATATTATAGTAAGACTCAGAAAGCAGGTGGATCATGAAGGAACAGATTTGGGAAATCGTACGTCAGGCAACCGGAAAGCTGGACGATAAAGCGGCAAATGCAGTAGCGATCAGTCAGCGTATGAATGCGAGCAGAAATGTTGTCTCACAATATCTGAATGAGTATTACAGTGATGGATTGCTGGTGAAAATCAATACTCGTCCGGTGGTTTTCTTTGATCGGCAGGTTCTGGAGGAGCACTTTGCGGTGAATTTGGAACAATCAGAATATACTTCGCTGCATGATCTGCATGAGGATATTGAAAATAGCAGGAATCATGATTTTGAGAATCTGATCGGCTATGATGAATCACTCAGTACCGTTGTGAATCAATGCCGGGCCACGATATCATATCCTCCGGATGGCCTTCCGCTTTTGTTATATGGTCCCACCGGCACCGGCAAGAGCTTGATTGCGCAGACAATGTATGAATATTGTGTTCATCAGGGGCTGGTTGCGGAAGACAAGCAGTTTTTGATTCTGAACTGCAGTGAATATGCCAACAATCCAGAGCTGCTGGCGGCCAATCTGTTCGGTTATAAAAAGGGTGCCTTTACTGGTGCGGATAAAGATCACCCGGGTCTTTTAAAGCTGGCGGAGGGCGGCGTACTGTTTCTGGATGAAGTGCATGCCCTAAAAGCAGATTGTCAGGAAAAGCTGTTTTTATATATGGATAAAGGTATTTACCACATGGTAGGGGATAATGAAAGATGGCATCATTCGCATGTGCGCCTGCTGTTTGCGACAACCGAGGATCCGCAGAAGGTGCTGTTGAAAACCCTGCTGAGACGCATACCGATGATCGTGACGCTTCCTTCGCTTCAGGAGCGCGGCGTGCATGAACGAATCCAGCTGATTTATCATTTATTTAAAAAGGAACAGAAACGGCTGGGAAAACGAATTGAATTCAGCAATATTGTCTATAATGCATTGGTATCCACTATTTTTCCGGGAAACATCGGAGATTTGAAAAACTGTGTGCAGGCCAGCTGTATCAATGCCTATTACAACAGTGATCCTCAAGGAAGTATCCTGCAAATCCACGCTTACCATCTGCCGGGCAATTTGATCGATATGGAAGAATTGCAGAAACAGAAGGGATTGGATAACCAAGCAGCGATGATTCCGCTGGAGGATCTGCGTAAATATATCAATCATGATCGGGGTCAGGTTCATTTAAATAATACAGTATTGGATGCCCATGACCGATTTCATAAAACTGAAATCAGCTTTGCGGATTTTCTGGATCAAAGTTTTCAGGCACTTACTTCTTATAATGATAATATCATTTATCAAAAGCATGTGAAGCAAAGCTCAGGGTTTACTTATATCCAGTCAATGCTTCAGCATATCTTTACGATCGTATCCGACCGATATGGCTTTAAGATCAGCAATAATGATCTGTTGACCTTTGCGACCTATATTCACGATTATACACGGTACAATTATGAGCTTCGTAACTATTATGAAAGTCGCCGTGAAGCGATAGAACAGCTGCGTGATGATCTCAATGAACATCTGCACCGAGAATATCTGATCGCAACTGAGCTGGCAGAAAATATCCGCGCCAACGCTGATGTTGATCTGGATGAAATGGCGACGGATGTACTGACGTTATATCTGAAAAAATTCAATCGCGTTACCGATATGAACAAGCGAATCGGTATTATTGTCGCTCATGGCTACTCGACTGCAAGCAGTATCGCCGATGCGGCCAACCGTTTGCTTGATCAATATCTTTTTGATGCGCTGGATATGCCCTTGCAGGCAAGTACGCAGGAAATCGTCGCTCAGCTGAATGAGCATCTGCATAAGATCGGCAACTATGAGGAAATTGTATTACTAGTCGATATGGGATCGCTTGAGGAAATACATAAACAAATTACCTCACAGGCATATGCTAATATCGGCATTATCAATAACGTTACGATCAAAATGGCTCTGGAAGTAGGAAATGGCATCCGGCTCGGTGAATCATTGGAAGCGATCTTTACCAAAGTGGAACAGGCAGCTTTGCCGACCCATCACATTATTCATTATCACCATAAAGATCCGGTCATTTTATGTTCCTGTGCCAGCGGCTTGGGTACTGCAGAACGGCTGAAGAGCATTCTGGAAGAAAGCATTCCAAAATCCCTGACCGTGAAAATTTTGACTTATGATTATAATGAATTGATTGAAAAACAGCTGAATGCTTCATTCTTTGACCAATACGAAGTGATCTGTATCGTCGGTACACTCAATCCGAATTTAAACGATGTACCGTTTCTACCAATCGAGGATTTGATTATCAATGTATCGCTGGATAAGCTGCATCACTATTTCAAGGATTATTTAAGCATTGACGAAATGAAGACCTTTAAGACGAATATCTTAAAGAATTTCTCGTTGACCAATATCATGAATTCCTTAACGATCTTGAATCCTACTAAGCTTTTGGAACAGGTTGCCACAGCGATTGATGAGCTTCAGCAAATGCTGGATACCTCCTTTTCCAACAATACCTGTGTCGGTATGTATGTGCATGTCTGCTGTCTGATTGAACGCTTGGTTATGCATCAGGAAATCGACACCTATCCGCATCAGGAAACCTTTATAGTGAAGCATCAGGATTTTATTCATTGTGTGAAACAGACATTCCATGCGATCGAAGCCTACTATCGTATCGATATTACCCCTTCGGAAATCGGTTTCCTTTATGACTATGTTGAAAATGATCATCCCGGAGTTATTACAGAGTCGGAAGAGAATACACTCTAGCGTCGAAAAAATAATCATTAGCGTCGATAAATTTTATAAATATAAAGAAAAGGCCTTATTTTATCGGCCTTTTTTATATTGGCACGCTTTTTGCTCATAAAATAAGCGAAGGGAGTGAAGACAATGGCAAAACTGGTTCTGGCAAGTCATGGAGCGTTGGCTCAGGGCATGGCGGACAGTCTGAAGATGATCGTTGGAGAAGGCGCATCAAGGCTGGAAGTCTACTGTCTGCATCCGGGAGAAAATCCCGATGATTATGCCAAAGCAAAAAAACAGGAAATTGAAGCGAGTAAAGAGACGCATATCTTTGTCGCAGATATACAAGGGGGAAGCGTTCATACCGCACTGATGCAGCTGACATCGATCAAAAATGTTTTTGTGATTTCCGGCATGAATATGCCGTTGGTCATGGAATTGATGTTTGCCATACAGGATGATATTCAGGAAACGGACATTATGACAATCGTCGAAGGTGCCAGAGCAGGCATTGATTGTAAAAGACTGCAGTGCGTCTGCAGCGATGAGGACTTTTAGGAAGGAGAATATATGAAAAAGCCATTCTTATCAATATTCAAACATGAAAAACCGATCTTTGCGATGATTCATTTAAAAGGAGATACCAAGGAAGATATCTTTGAACGGGCGAAGAAAGAAATTGATCTATATGAACAAGGCGGCGTTGATGCAGTCATCGTTGAAAACTACTTCGGTACATATGATGATATGAAAACCGTTCTTGCTTATCTGAAAGACAATAAGCCGAATCTGATCTATGGCGTCAACTGTCTGAATGTCGATCCGATGGGATTTTATTTGGCTAAGACCTATCATGCCAGTTTTGTGCAGCTTGACTCGGTTGCCGGCCATCTAAAACAGCGTGACGAATCAGCATTTAAGGCATTTATGGATATCAGCCGTGCCGATTATGACGGATATGTCATGGGCGGGGTTCGCTTCAAGTATCAGCCGTATCTGTCTGAGCGTCCATTGGCGGAGGATCTGAAGATCGGCATGTCAAATTGTGATGCCATTGTGGTTACGCAGGATGCGACCGGACAGGAAACATCGATGGATAAAATTAACGAATTCCGTTCCCTGATCGGGGATTTCCCATTGGTGATCGGTGCCGGTATGACGCCGGAAAACTGTGAAAAACAGTTTGCGGTAGCAGACGCGGCAATCGTTGGCAGTTATTTTAAAGATACGTATAAGGATACCGGGGATGTCGATCCAAAACATATTAAAGCAATGATCGACGCAGTATCAAACATACGCGGGAAAGGAGGAAAGCTATGATTAAACTGGTTCGAGTAGATCATCGTCTGGTCCACGGACAGGTTGCCTTCTCATGGACGAAGAATTTAGAAGCAGACTGTATTTTGATTGCCAGTGATGCGCTGATGAAGGATGAATTGAAAATGGCCGCGATGCGTATGGCGAAGCCAACCGGCATCAAACTGGTCATGAAAAGCCTGGATGATTCGATCACTGCCTTAAACAGCGGGGTAACAGATAAATATAAATTATTTATCTTATGTGAAAGTATCGCGGATGTCCATTATCTGGCGACCCATGTTGACCGTATTCAAAGCATCAATCTGGGCGGCATGAAAGCGGCTGAGGATCGCCGTCAGATTTCCAAAGCGGTATTTGTCAGCGATCGGGATGTAGAAATGCTGAAAGAGCTGAATGCCAAAGGAATCGAGCTTGAAGTCCGCTTGGTTCCCAACGATCACAAACAGAATGCAATGGATTTAATTTAGAGGAAAGAAAGAGAGGGAAAAGTTCATGACTGACAATTTATTATTGCAGGCAATTCTCGTCGCACTTGTGGCCTTCTTCGGCTACATGCACAGTTACATGGGTTCTACGATGTGGAACCGTCCCATCATTGTTTCAGCGCTGACGGGTCTTGTATTAGGAGATTTAAAAACAGGTATTATGGTAGGCGCTACTTTGGAACTGGTCTTCTTAGGAGCCGTTCCGATTGGTGCATCCAATCCCCCGGATATGACTTCCGGTTCCATTATCGGAACAGCGTTTGTCGTATTGGCGCATGAGCCGGTTGCGGCATCGGTTGCCCTTGCGGTTCCGGTAGCAACGCTGGTATTGTTGTTTGACAATTTACAGATGACCTTCGTATTGACATGGGCTGCACATATTGCGGATAAATATGCAGCACAGGGTGATTATAAAAAAGTGGAATGGGTTGCCCGCATTGCCGGTATCGGCAATAAAGTGGTGCTGGCGGTTATCGTCGGTGTATCCTTCTATCTGGGTATTCCGGTTATCAAAGATGTATTAGCAGTCATTCCGGATTGGATCATTACCGGTATGGACGTAGCTGCAGGTATTATCCCGGCGATTGGATTTGCGATGCTGGCACGGATGATCGTTACCAAAGAAATGTCCGCATTCCTGCTGGCCGGCTTCTTGGCGGCCGCATATTTGAATATTTCAGTATTAGGCGTTGCCCTGTTTGGTGTGGTAATCGCCCTGGTCGTATATTACGGTTCAAAGAACAAACAAGCAAATGAAGCGGAGGTGACTGTCGATGACAACGAATTCTAAAAACACGATATCTCCAGAAAGCAAGATAACAAAGCGCGATTTCTGGAAAGTATTTACAAGATCATGCACCCTGGATTCCGCATGGAACTATGAGCGTCAGCAGCATCTCATGTATTGTTACATGATGATTCCGGTACTCAAACGCGTATATGGTGACGATAAAGAAAAGATGGCGGCTGCCCTGCAGCGCCACATGGAATTTATGGCATGTACACCGCATATCGTAACGCTGCTATGTGGTATTACCGGAGCGATGGAAGAAGAAAACGCGAAGAATCCGAATTTCGATGCAACCTCAATCAGTGCTGTAAGAACATCGCTGATGGGGCCGATGGCCGGGGTTGGAGATTCCTTCTTCTGGGGTACCCTGCTTACCATTGCCGTAGGTATCGGTGTTTCCTTTGCTAAGGAAGGCAGCATTTTAGGACCGATTCTGTTCCTTGCAATTATTAATGTTCCAGGCTTTGCGGCTCGTTTCTACTGCTTGAAAGCCGGCTTTGGCTATGGCGTTCGCTTCTTTAGTGATATGTCCGCTACCGGTGTGATTGAAAAAATTACCAAAGCTGTTTCAATCGTTGGCTTGATGGCGATCGGAGCGATGGTTGCCACCCAGGTAAGCTTCAGTATCACCTATAAGATCGGTGTTGTGAGCGGAGCTGGCGAACCGATTCAGAACTATATCGATCAGATCATGCCGGCATTTATGCCATTGGTACTTTTCGGTGTCATGTATTGGCTGTTAGGTAAAAATATCAAAACAACTTGGATTTTAGTTGCGGTCATCATAATCAGCTGTCTGGGCGTATTCTTAGGCATTTTAGGATAAACAAGTAAACATATCAGTATTTTTAAGGCGATATAGGATGAGCTATATCGTCTTTTCCTTTTCTTGGAATTGACTTTCGGCTGCCTTTTCCACTAAACTAAATAATAAAGAGGGCGTACACATGAAAGAAAAAATTTATGAATATATTTTAGAAGCCAGTAAATCGTTAGATGGTGATGCTGCCAGCGCCGGGGTGATCGCTAAAAAACTGTCACTGAGCCGCAGCGTTGTTTCACAATATCTGAATCAAGGGGCAGCAGGGGGTATGCTGATTAAAGTGAATAGCCGGCCGGTGCTCTTTTTTGATGTGCACACTTTGGAAACCGTGTATGAAACAACGCTGTCGAAGCGGGAGTATGCTTCTTTTAATGAGCTGACGCAGGAATTGAAGCATACCGAGCTTCAGGATTTTGATAAGCTGATCGGGCACGATGGATCGCTGCGTGATGTGGTCAAGCAATGTAAGGCAACGATCTCTTATCCGCCCAAGGGACTGCCGGTATTACTCCATGGCCCGACGGGCTCAGGCAAGAGCCTAATTGCGAAAATGATGTATGAATATGCAGTAAATCATGAATGGATCGATTCAAACTGTAAGTTTGTGACTGTCAACTGCTCTGAATATGCAAATAATCCGGAGCTTTTATCGGCGAATTTGTTCGGCAGTGTCAAGGGGGCCTATACCGGAGCGGATAAGGATACTCCGGGATTGCTTCAAGCAGCGGAGGGCGGTGTGCTGTTTTTGGATGAGGTACATTGTCTGAAAGCCGAGTGTCAGGAAAAACTCTTTCTGTTTATGGATCAGGGAATCTATCATATGATGGGCGATAATGAAACTTGGCATCATGGTTCAGTGCGGCTGCTGTTTGCGACGACTGAGGATCCGGAAAAAGTGCTTCTGAAAACATTGCGGCGAAGAATCGTTATGGTGATCGAACTGCCGTCGCTGGCGGAGCGGGGCATCCATGAGCGGCTGGAGCTGATACATAAAATGTTCTGCCGGGAAGAAGCAAGAATCAACCGTTCCATTACAATCAGCAATCTAGCCTATAATATTCTGCTTACCGCTGACTTCAGCGGAAATATCGGAGAATTGGAAGCATGTATCCAGGCCAGCTGTGTCCAAGCGCTGTTTGAAGCAGCGGATGATCAGTTGGAGATCCATGCTCGCCACCTTCCCCCGGCACTGTTGAAAGAACGTCGCGGGAAAGCAGGGAAATCATCAAAAAATAAGCTTCATGCAATGATTAAAATTGATTCACTGCAGCAAATGGCGGCTTCCAAGCGGCCGCTGATCAAGTTGCTGGAGCATATTCAGGAGGGCTATGAAACAGCAAAGCGAAATGATCCGTCAGAGTGTTTAAAAGCCATTGAACTGATGATGGAGGATGATTTGGGTACGCTGTTTCATGGTCAGCGTCAGGAGCCTGATGATTATATCCATGCCGGCATACAGGAAATTTGGGAAAACACGATCCAGCGCTATGGCATTCAGGCACCACCGTTGGATGCCGCCCGTTTGATGATGCTTCAGGAGGGGATTCAAGTAACTTCCGCGCTCACCTGTTGGTTGTCTTTGAACGATGCTTCCTGGCAGGCGTTTTACGACTATCTGCGTGAGCACATCCATCGTGAACTCAGTATCGCTCAGGAAATAACCGAGCAGCTGTCAGTAGAGCTCGATCAGCCTATGACAGCAGTGATCCCACCGCTTTTGGCATTGTTTATTCATCATATGAACAATGGGCAGGATATCAGCCGCAGCGTCGGCATCATCATCGCCCATGGGGAATCAACCGCCAGCAGTATTGCCAATGCGGTCAATCAATTTCTCGGCCGTTATCTCTTTGATGCCATAGATATGCCAATGGAAGTTTCCACTGCACAGATCATTTTGAAGCTCAATGATTTTTTGGGTAAGATGGGACATTTTGAGGAGCTTGTACTTTTGGTGGATATGGGTTCCCTGGAGGAAATTCATAAGGGCATTGCCAATCTGCATGCCAATATCGGCATCATGAACAATGTCAACACGCGCATCGCCTTGGAAATCGGCAGTCAGCTGATGCAGGGAGCAGATATGGAAGCTATTTTTGATACCGTGAGCAGCAATAGTCAATATCACTATCAGATTATTGATAATCGTGATAAGGACAAGGTTATCATATGTTCCTGTGCCAGCGGCATCGGCGCTGCTAAGAAGCTGCGGGAGATCATCAGCAGCTCACTTCCTAAGAATATTCCGATCAAGGTGCTTACCTGCGAATACAGCGATTTATTGCATCGTGAGGAAAACGACCTGTTCAGCCGTTATGATGTAATCTGCATTGTCGGAACGCTGAATCCGAATCTGGAGTACATTCGGTTTGTGCCGATCGAAGATTTGATCATCAATGAAACAATGGATGAGCTGGATGCTTATTTCGCTGCTTATCTCAATGAAGCTGAATTGAAACAATTTAAACAGAATATTTTAAAAAATTTCTCGTTGTCTAATATCATGAACAATCTCACGATTCTCAATCCCAATAAGCTGTTGGAGCATGTTGCGGAGGCATTGGATCATCTTCAGATACTGCTGGATGAAACCTTTTCCAATCATACCTGCTTCGGTCTGTACGTGCATATCTGTTGTCTGATCGAACGTTTGGTGACGATGCGGGAAATAACCGATTACGGCAATAAAGAGACATTTGAAGCGGAGCATCAGGATTTTATCGACCATATTCATCATGCTTTCAATGACGTCGAAGCCTATTATCATATCTCTATCAATGTGGAGGAAATC
The DNA here is from genome assembly GCF_009831105.1 of Copranaerobaculum intestinale. Lineage (GTDB taxonomy): Bacteria > Bacillota_I > Bacilli_A > Erysipelotrichales > Erysipelotrichaceae > Copranaerobaculum > Copranaerobaculum intestinale. The sequence continues at coordinate 15,525 of NZ_WUUQ01000007.1, forward strand.
GGTTATATCTATGATTACATTCGCAATAATTAGTGTTGAAACAGTATCAATAGTGTTCAAAAAAGTGATTTTGTGTAGCAATACAATGAGAAAAGCGTGTTTTATCCATTCAACACTGGATTGGCACGCTTTTTGCTTTAATAAGTGTGAGAGGAGGGAATGAATTGCGAAAGATTATTTTAGCATCACATGGTGAGCTGGCAAAGGGCATGCTGAATTCCCTGACGATGATCGTTGGTGATCTTGTGTCGAATATTGAAGTATTCTGTCTATATCCCGGGGAAAACCCCATGGATTATGCAGAATCGCAGCGGCCGCGAATCAAAGCAGGCGATGATGAATTTATCTATGTCTGCGATGTCAAAGGCGGCAGTGTGCATACCGCACTCATGGAACTGACGGTGTATCCCAATATGAAGCTGTTTTGCGGAATGAATATGAATCTGCTGCTGGGACTTTTGCTTTCCTGCCCCAAGCTGGACGAAAGCAGTGCACAGAAGCTGTTGGATGACGCGCGCAGCGGTATCGATTATATGAGCACGGTGGTGGAAGTAGAGGATGATGATTTTTAAAGAAAGGAGGAAATCTTATGATCAAGAAAATGCGGGTCGATCATCGCTTGCTGCATGGTCAGGTTGCCTTTTCCTGGACGCAGGCAATCGGTGCTGACTGTATCTTAATCGCCAATGACGGCATCTTTCAGGATTCCATCAAGATGACTGCATTGAAACTGGCTAAGCCGTCCGGAGTCAAGGTCGTGATCAAAACTCTGGCGGATTCGATTACTGCGATTCAAAGCGGAGTAACCGATAAATACAAGCTGTTTATCATTGTTGAATCGATTCAGGATGCGAAAATACTGAGTGCGGCAATCGGCTGGAAAGAAATCAATCTGGGCGGTACCAAGGCGGATGAAGGGAAACGTCAGCTCAGTAAAGCCTTATTTATAACCAAGGATGAAGAAATGATGATTCAGGAGATGCTCGCTGCCGGATATGAACTGAATGTTCAAATGATTCCGGCGGAAAAGAGCGTTGATGTAAAAACACTATTATAGGGAAAGGAGTATTTATGTTAGTTACACAAACCATTCTTATCGGTATTCTGTATTTTATATCTCAAATGGATGGCTTTTTTGGCACCTCACTGATTGGCAGAGCTATTATCATGGGGCCGCTGACCGGACTTATCATGGGCGATGTCGCATCCGGTGTCATGATTGGCGGTACGCTGGAGCTGGCTTTTATCGGTGCGGTTTCCATCGGTGCCTATGATCCGCCTGATGTCGCGAGCGGAACCATACTCGGTACAGCTTTTGCGATCAAAGCCGGAGCAGGTCCGGAAGTGGCGATAGCCATGGGGCTTCCGGTATCAACGATCATGCAGACGGTAATTGCCATCGCATGGGGACTGCTGCCGACGCTGTTTATGCACCGCGCGGATGCATTTGCGGAGAAGGGAGATGCCAAAGGGGTTTCCCGCAATATGTTTGTCGCTGGCTTCGCTCCGATCGTTGCCGTATTCTGGATTGTTCCGGCTGCCTATTACTTCGGCAGTGACGCCGTAGTCAATCTGTTGGGCAACATTCCGGAATTTATCACTACCGGCATGGATATCGCAGCGGGTATTATCCCTGCAATCGGATTTGCAATGCTGGCCGAAATGATCATGAACAAAAAGGTCGCACCGTTTTTCTTCCTGGGTTTCTTCTTGATTCAGTATTTTGGAATCGGTACGACAGCAGTAGCAATTTTTGCGGTAATCATTGCCATTGTAATCGTACAGCTGAGTTCCAATCAGCCACAGACGAAACAAGAGGAGGATGGATTCGATGACTTCTAAAACAGAATTAAACAAAAACAGCTTACATGAGCGTCAGGTAATCAATAAGAAAATACTGCGGAAGGTTTTCCTGCATTCCATTCCGATGGAGCACTCATGGAATTATGAACGTATGATGAATCTAGGCTACTGTTATGCGATGATTCCGGCGCTGAAAGCGATATACGGTGACGATAAGGAACAGATGAAAGAAGCGCTGCAGCGGCATATGGAGTTCTACAATACAACCCCGTATGTCATCACTTTACCGTTGGGTATTTCCGTAGCGATGGAAGAAAAGCGTGCGGAAGATCCTGAGCATTTTGATACATCGTCGATCAGTACGGTGAAAACGGCCATCATGGGTCCGTTGGCCGGTATCGGTGATTCCTTCTTTTGGGGAACGTTAAGAATTTTGGCAACCGGGGTCGGTACATCCTTAGCGGTAAAAGGAAATGTTTTGGGACCGATTCTGTTCTGGCTGATTTATAACGTGCCGCATTTCGGGCTGCGCTATTGGCTCACTTTCTTGGGCTACAATATGGGCGCGAATTTCTTAACCAAAGTACAGGAATCGGGCATTATGGATAAATTGACCTACGGCGCGAGCATTGTGGGACTTACCGTTGCCGGGGCAATGACTTCGGAAATGGTGTATATGCAGGTGGCCGGCAAGATCGGCACCGGTGATGACGCAACGAAAATTCAGGCCATCCTGGATGGTATTGCACCGGGCATCCTGCCCCTGATCCTGTTTGGCATCGTTTATTATCTATTAAAGAAAAAATGGAAACCGCTGCCGTTAATGTTTCTGTTAATGCTATTATGTATCGCTGCGGCCTATTTCAAAGTACTGGTCGCTGTAGAATAAAAAAGAACAGCGCATTGATACGTCAGTGATCGGGGATTGGACTCTCAAGCGATCACGGACAGCTAAATGAACTGTTCAAGAATATCTTATCACAAGGAAACCTTCTTGAACACTCGAAAGGAGCGGATCATCATGAATGAAACCATGCTTACCTATATAAAGAAAGAGCAGCAGACGGATGAACGGGTACTGTTTGATCAGGATAAAAATTTAAAGCCGTTCTATGATTGGCTGAAGCTGAATCAAAAGACCCGCTGGGTTATTCTGGCAACCGGTTCCAGTGCCAATGCCATCGAAGCAGCTCGCTATTACGTAGAGAAAATTGCCCGTGTGCATGTGGATATCCGCATTCCGTTTTTGTTTAGTAATTATGAACAGCAGATTTATGAGGACGAAGTGTATATCGCTGTTTCGCAAAGCGGACACAGCTATTCAACGATTCAAGCGCTTGATTTGATTCAGGCACAGGATTGCTTCGTGCTGACTGCTGATCGTACTTCGCCGATCGCTGAGCTTGCGGTTCCGATATTGGATATCGGCTGCGGCTTTGAAGCTGTCGATCTGGTAACAATGGGATTTTCGGCAACGGTCGTAAGTTTCATGCTGATGGGACTGCAGGCCGCTCGCATCTGGGGCAGAATTGATGAGGAAGCGTATCAGCAGGAGCTGCAGGAGCTTCATCAAACGATATTACGAATTGATGATACTCTGGATCGCTGCGTTCACTGGTATCAACAAAATCAAAGTGAGCTGATGAATTTGCAGGCGGTCGCCGTGATCGGGTATGGTGCCGGTTATGGGGTGGCCAAGGAAGCAGAAACGAAAATAACTGAAACGATCCACTGTCCGATGAACGGATATGAATTGGAAGAATATATGCATGGGCCTTATCTGGCCATGCATAAGGATTTAACGGTGTTCTTTATTATGAGTGAGCACCCGGCTTTAAAAGCACGCATGCAGGCATTGTATGAATATCTTCATAAGGTTACACCGCACTGTTTTGTGCTTTGTGAACAAGAAACAGCTTCAGTCAGGGACTTATCTATCGGGGCGCCGGTGGATGAATACAAGAGCGCCCTGCTGTATGTCATTGCCTTTCAGTACCTGTCCTACCGCGTTTGTGCGGATTGCGGAGTGGATCCGATGATCACTCCATATGATGATTTTGACAGCGTGCTGGCAAGTAAAATTTAATGTTAGAGTGGAGGAAAATACCAATGTATAATTTTGATGAAAAAAGCTACCGCAAGGAAGCGGAACTGACTTATGAAACAAGAACGGACATCGAGCAAATCGCCGATATGATCAGTAAAGAAGGCTTCTCCAATATCTTCTTTATCGCTTCCGGCGGCTCCTTGGCGATTATGAATCCGGTACACTATGTATTGAAGCAGCGCACCGCTATTCCCGTTTATCTGGAAGTGGCTGCAGAAGTAATTCATACCGGCAATAAAGAATTAACCAAGGACTCTTTGGTGATCACCGCATCGAAATCCGGAACGACCAAAGAAACTGTTGCAGTAACCAAATGGTGCATCGAACAAGGTATCCGGGTGTTTGCACTATGCGGAAAAATGGATTCACCGCTTTCTCAGTTGGCCACATATTCCGTCATCGGCAAAGCAAAGGACGCACCGGAATTCGAATATATGCAGCTGTTCATGTTTACCATGAGATTGCTTCACAACAACTGTGAATTTCCGGATTATAACCGTTTTGCCGATCAGCTCGCAACCCTGCCAAAGGATCTGATCCGGTTCCGCGATGAATTTGAACCGCAGGCGATGAAGATCGCGGAAGTATGTCATAAGGAACCTTATCAGATGTGGATCGGCGGCGGCTCGATCTGGGGAGAGATTTATTCCTTTACGATGTGTGTGCTGGAAGAAATGCAGTGGAACCGCACCAAAGCGGTAACCAGCGCGGAATTCTTTCACGGTACCTTGGAATTGGTGGAAAAGGATACACCGGTCGTTCTGGTAAAAAATGATGATAATACGCGCATGTTGGACGAGCGGGTAGAAAATTTTCTGCCGAAGGTCTGTGATAAATATTTCGTTATCGATCTTCACAATTTCCGCTTTTCCCAAATTGATGATCAATTCCGTGCTATTTTGATGGCACCGATCTGCTCGGCAATCATCGGTGACTGTCTGTCGGCCCATTATGAAAAGTGCAGCGGTCACAGTCTGGATATCCGTCGCTATTACCGTCAAATGGAATACTAGTCTATGAAAGCAGTTATCTTTGATATGGATGGGGTACTGATTGACAGTGAACCGCTGTATGTAGAGATGCTGAAGGATTTCTTTATCCGTCACCACATCCGTTTTGAAGAAGCTGAGCTGGCTGCGGTAATTGGCAGTTCGCATCAGCGCGTCATGGAAATCGTGCGTGATATTTGGATACGCACGAAGGATGAAGCATCCTTTCGGAGGCATTACCATGAATATGAAAACGGAGAAGAAACAATACCTTACCAAATGCTGTTAAATCCGCATGCGGAAGAAATTCTGAAATGGCTGAAAGATCATGCGATCAAAATGGCCATTGCCTCCTCTTCACCGATGCGGGATATTGAGGATATGATTCAACAATGCAGACTAGCAAGCTATTTCGATGTGATTCACAGCGGTCATGAGTTTTCAGCCAGCAAGCCAGATCCAGCCATCTATCTTAAAACAATGGAGGATTTAGATGTACCAGTGAAGGATTGCTTGATCATTGAGGATTCGTTTCACGGGATTGCGGCCGCTAAAGCGGCAAATGCATACTGCGCAGCTTTAGCAACGCCGTATCCGATGGATCAACGACTGGCGGATATAAAGATCAATGATCTGTTACAAATAAAAATGCTTATAGATAAGACCGATCAGGAATGATCGGTTTTTCGCTTATAGGGTATTCAGTATGAATAAATAGATCATAAAGCTAGACTTAAAGTGGCTGGGATGACCAAAATCATCAATTTCTGAAATTGAAGGATGGTTATGTGGAAATTTTATCATTGGATACTTTTTATATGATAAGATATAAGGAAAAAGAGGTGTTCAAGTTCATGCAGGAAAGCCGATTATTCAAAATTGTCTATTATTTGCTTGATAAGGGAAGGGCTACCGCTCCTGAGCTGGCTGAAAAATTTGAAGTGTCGGTACGGACGATTTATCGTGACATAGACGCCATCAGCAGTGCCGGTATACCGATCTATGCCTCTCAGGGATATGGCGGAGGAATCGCAATCGCAAAAGATTATGTATTGGATAAGTCCTTATTGTCAACGGCGGAAAAGGAACAGATACTCATGTCCATACAGGGCATCAACACGGCTGAAGGAAAGGATCAAGATCATTTACTCAAGAAGCTGGAAAGCGTTTTTCAAACCAAAAATCGCAACTGGATTGAGGTTGATTTTTCTAATTGGGCAAGTGGGGATCAACAGCGTATCTTTACCTTTTTGAAAGATGCGATATTTGCGCGCAGCCAAATCATGATTCATTATGTAGGAGCGCATGAGGAATGGATGAATCGTAGGGTAGCCCCTTTAAAATTAGTTTTTAAAAGTAAGGATTGGTATCTGTATGGTTATTGTTTTATGCGCAAAGACTATCGTTTTTTTAAATTAACAAGAATTCGTGATATGAAAATTCTGGAGGAACGCAATCCTGCGAACGTAACTGCGGCAGAAAGAGTTTGTCAGCCGATCGCGGAAGAAACAACGATTGAGACAATTATACGATTTGATAAAAGCCAGGCTTTTCGTGTATATGACGAATTTTCAAAAGCTTCGATAAAAGCAGAAAAAGATACCCTGTTGGTTCATGCAAGACTTCCTCAAAAAAAAGATGTTCTGTTCCGGTATCTACTATCTTTTGGCCCGCATGCTGAACTGTTAGAACCGATTAAAGTAAGAGAAGCATTCATTGCATATTTGATTGCTATACAAAAGAATTATCGAACCTGACAAACATTGTCAGGTTACTTTTGTTATGCTAGGTTCATAAAAGGAGGCAGCAGCCATGAAATATGAATGGAAAAAGCAAGAAAAAGATTTATATGGGGTAAAAAGAACGCCGATATTAAGCGAAATTCAAAAGCAGACATACATTATGATCGAAGGAAAAGGAAATCCCAATGATATGGATTTCCAACAGAAAGTATCGGCGCTGTACGCAGTTGCTTATGCGGTTAAAAGGGAATTTAAATCGACGATGCAAGGAATACATGATGAATTAGCAACTGATTATGTTGTCTATCCGCTGGAGGGTATCTGGAATCTGCCTGCCGGATCTCATTTTGTGAAGGATGAATTAGCATACACAATTATGATTCGTCAGCCCGATTTTGTGAATGAAACAATCATGGAAGCAGCGATGCAGAACGTAAAGAAAAAGAAACCCAACCCACTGTATGAAAGGATGTTTTTGGATACGATGAAGGATGGATTGTGCGTACAGATGCTGCATTTGGGTTCTTATGATGATGAACCCGAATCCTTTGCGGCCATGCTGTCCATGATGAAACAAAATAACTTGGCGCGTAAGCACCTGTGGCATCGTGAAATTTATTTATCGAATCCATCTCAGTGTGAAAAAGCGAAGCTAAAGACCATTCTTCGGTATACGGTTGAATAAAGAAATGAATAAAAAATGATGTGCGATCCTGCATATTCAAAGTAATGAAATAATAAATAGGGAAGGATAAAGCGAGTGATTGAAAGCTATTATAAGCTGAAAACTGCGGATCCTCTATGATCATGATGGGCAAAAGCATGAAAATTGCAAAGTTTGTCGAATTATTATGGAAATTTATAGCATCATCTATTATGATTATAAAAGGAGGATAGATGATGAAAAAATTATTTGTATTGGCCATGGGTGCGCTGTTATTAAGCGGCTGTGGCGGCGGGGATAAGTCGGTTACCTGCAAAATGGATTTAAATGGGATGTCAGCAGCAGCGGAATTGAAGTATGACAGTGATAAAAAAATCACGGGAATGAAACTTACAAGTGAGCTGACAGTGCCAGATGCTATTATGGATGATCAGACCCAGCTGAAAAAATTTAAAAAGAGTTTGGAAGCCAGCAATAAAAAGTTTGAAACCAAAGGTGTTGTTTCAAAAACAGAATTGAAGGAATCTGAAAAAAAGGCAAGTCTTGTAATTACGGTCGATAAAGAAGCGATCACTAAGGACGGAGCTGACGAAGTAGGCTTTTATTATACGAAAGATGTCAAAAAGGCCGTAAAAGAATATAAAAACAATGGTTTTACCTGCGGTGATGTTAAATAGAAGCAGCTCGATCAAGAAAAATAAGAATCAGCAGCGAATGGTATTGGCAGCTTAAACAGCTGCCTTTTTTATTGCTGTTTTCGGCCATGAAAAAAATCTTATACTTTTTTTAGCAATCCTATTGCCAAAGTGCTAAAAATGAGTATAATAGACTGTGTTAGCAGTTAGGTTTCATGAGTGCTAAATAAAAGGAGGAAATAGAGAAATGTTAAAACCTTTACATGACAACGTTATTTTGAAGAAGGAAGAAGTGGAGAAAAAAACCGCTAGCGGAATCATTTTAACGGATTCTTCCGCAAAAGAACCTGCTGTAGCGAAAGTTGTGGCAGTCGGCGAAGGAAAAGAAAAAGATGGGAAACGCATCCCGATTTGCGTAAATGTAAATGACCGAGTTGTATATAAAGAATACGCCGGATCAAAATTGGAATATGAGGATGAAGAATACTTGATCGTGTCAGAAAATGATATTCTGGCAGTAATTGAATAAGGAGGACGATAAAGATGAGTAAAGAGGTACGTTTTTCTAAAGATGCTAGAAATGCAATGCTGAATGGTGTTAACACATTAGCAGATGCCGTACGTGTTACCCTTGGCCCAAAAGGACGTAATGTTGTTCTGGAAAGAGAATATGGCTCACCGCTGATTACCAATGACGGAGTATCCATTGCAAAAGAAATCGAACTGGAAGATAAATTTGAAAATATGGGTGCAAAGCTGGTTTATGAGGTAGCGAATAAAACCAATGATACTGCCGGTGACGGTACTACTACCGCAACCATTCTGGCGCAGTCAATGATCAGCAATGGCTTGAAGAATGTAGAAAAGGGCGCCAATCCGGTGCTGATGCGTGAAGGTATTGAATATGCAAGCAAGGAAGCAGCAAAACGCATTTTGGATAAATCTCGTAAAGTAGAGACGAGCAATGATATCGCCAGTGTCGCCACCATTTCTGCGGGCAGCAGTGAAGTAGGTGACATCATTGCAAAGGCAATGGACAAGGTTGGCCGCGACGGTGTAATTTCGGTTGACGAAAGCAACGGCTTTGAAACGGAATTGGAAATCAGTGAAGGAATGCAGTATGACAAAGGCTACATTTCTCCTTACATGGTAAGCAACCGTGAAAAAATGGAAGTTGAACTGGAAAATGCTTATGTATTAGTAACCGATCAGAAGATCAACAATATTCAGGAAATCCTGCCATTGTTGGAACAGATCGTTCAGTCAAACAAACCGCTGCTGCTGATTGCCGATGACATTGAAAATGAAGTTGTCAGCACCCTGGTCGTTAATAAACTGCGCGGTACCTTTAATGTAGTAGCTACCAAGGCTCCGGGATTTGGTGATAATCAAAAAGAACTGCTGCAGGATATTGCAACCTTGACCAAAGCAACTTTCTATTCAAAAGATTTGAAGATGGAATTGAAAGACATGCAGATCACCGATCTTGGTACGGTTAAGAAAGCAGTTATTACGAAGGATAACACAACGCTGATTGAGGGTGCTGGTGAAAAAGCAGACATCCAGGCCCGCATTGCGGAAATTGAAGCCCAGATGGAAAACTGCACCAGTGACTTTGATAAGAAGCGTTATGCAGAACGTTTAGGAAAACTTTCTAACGGAGTCGCTGTCATAAAAGTGGGCGCTGCTACGGAAAGTGAATTAAAAGAGAAGAAGCTGCGTATTGAAGATGCGTTGAACGCAACTCGTGCAGCAGTCAGTGAAGGTATTGTCATCGGCGGCGGAGCAGCTCTTGTGGAAATCTACATGGAATTGAAGGATACTTTAAAATCTGATATCGTTGATGTACAGAAAGGTATCAAAATTGTATTGGATGCATTGTTGGCACCAATTTCTCAGATTGCTGAAAATGCCGGATTCAATGCAGATGATATTGTCGAACATCAGAAACAGGAAAAGGTTAATGTGGGATTTGATGCGAAAACGGGAGCATGGGTCGATATGTTTGAAAAAGGCATTATTGATCCAACTAAGGTTACCCGCAGTGCATTGCTGAATGCTGCTAGTATCTCCGCATTGTTTATTACGACTGAAGTAGGAGTAGCGAAAATCAAAGAAGCAGAACCAGTACCTCCTATGCCTGCTGGACCGATGTATTAATCGATTTTGGAAAGATAAGGAAAAGAGACGCTGTATTTTAACGTCTCTTTTTTTTGATCATTTGTGAAGGTTGTGATTTTCTTGGTGTAAATGCATAAAATACCCAGATAATGATTGAATTTATTGATGTTTTGTTATATTCTATAATTATAGTTTCGTACTATTTACTAGGAGGGTTTATAAATGAATAAATTAAAAAAGATGAAGGATAATGTAAAGGGGTTTACATTAGTTGAAATCATTGTTGTTTTACTGATTTTAGCTATCTTAGCCGCAATCGCAATCCCATCAATGCTTGGTTATGTGAATGAAGCTCGTAACAGCGAGTATATTGCGGAAGCACGTACCGGTTATGTGGCAGCTCAAACAGTTGCTACCCAGCAGGCTGCTGCACCGACTACACCATCCGATGCGGATATTGCTAAATACGTAGTTGACGCTGCAAATCTAAAAGAGATCAATAAATACATCGGCAATGATACAAAGGTTACATCTGTCAAAGATGCTACTGTAGTAAACGGACGTCTGACAAAGTTAACGGTTACTATTACCGTAGACGGCAGTGATAAAACGGTTGTATTCGCTGATGGCGAAGCAAAAATGAAAGATTAGTATTGTAAATATTGAATATAAGTCCCTGCCTGTTTGCCGGAAGCAAGCGGGAAGGGACTTTCTCACATACATGAAAGGTAGGATTATATGAAGGGAATCATGATCATCAGCTATGTCTATCTATTTGTTGTTGGAGTGTGCGTAGCAAGCTTTATCAATGTGGTGGTCTATCGGGTTCCCTTACATATTTCAGTGGCAAAAGGCAGATCCTTCTGTCCATCTTGTCATCATTCGCTGAAAGCACTGGATTTGATTCCGGTATTCAGTTATTTGTTGCTTCGGGGAAAATGCCGCTATTGCCAAGCAGCGATATCCGTCCGTTATCCGATTGTGGAATTGATCGGCGGATTGCTTGCGGTTTTGTGCTTTCATCATTATGGATTTGACTGGATGACGATCTTATCGTTCGTTATCTTTATGATTTTACTAAGTATTGCACTTATTGATTTTGATACAATGACAATTCCTAACGGCCTGCTGTTGTTTTTGCTTCCGCTGGCAATTGTGATTGCTGTATTAAATCCGCAAATTGATTGGATCAGCCGGAGCATCGGTTTTTTCATCGTTAGTCTGCCGATGTATTTGCTTGATTATATCATCCCCGATTGTTTTGGTGGAGGAGATATTAAAATGATGGCAGTATGCGGCATTATGCTGGGTTGGATCAATACACTGGTTGCGATGTTTATCGGCATTATGACATGTGGGATCGCTGCCAGCGTTCTATTGCTTCAAAAGAAAGCAGATCGCAAAATGCACATAGCATTTGGTCCGTATCTGGCATTTGGTGTCGGTGCAGCCTTGCTGTATGGAGAACCCCTGCTGAGAAGCTACCTTGCTTTATTTGGTTTATAGGAGATGTGAAATATGGCCGTCTTTAAATATACCGCAAAAGATATTGAATCTAATGTGATAACCGGCAAGCATGATGCGGATGACAAACATGAGCTTGCGGTTTTCCTGCGCTCGCAGAATCTATTTCTGATCAAATGCAGGGAACTGCCGGCTCAGGAAGACAATATCAATAAGATTAAATTAAATGAATTATCCGATTTTTCCCGGCAGCTGTCAGCAATGCTGTCCTCCGGAGTTTCACTGATTCGGGCGATGGAAATATTACTGAGAAGAAAGCATAAGCCTCAAGTGCACCTGATTTATGAAAATCTGTATCGTATGCTGCAGCAGGGCAATACATTGTCAGATGCGATGGAGGCTCAGGGCAAAGCGTTTCCTCCGTTGATGATCAGCATGTTTCGGGCTGGGGAATCGAGCGGACAATTAGATAAGGCAGCGAAGAAAATCTCGGATCAGTATGCGAAGGATTATCGGCTGCACAATAAACTGAAAAGCGCGTCGACCTATCCGATCATACTGCTGATTACTACTTGTGTAGTTGTATTTGCCGTCTTTAAATTTATACTGCCATCCTTCTTTGAAATGTTTGATAAAGTAGAATTGCCTTGGATCACAACGGTAGTGATCAAGATAAGTGAGGTTGTCAATGAATATTGGATGTTTCTGATCATCGGCATACTATGTCTGATCGGTTTGATTGCCATCTTGGTGAATGTCCCGTCGGTACGCTATCAGTATGATCGATGCAAGGTCAAAGCACCCAAAATCGGATGGCTCATGCAGATTATCTATACCGCACGTTTTGCAAGAACGCTGTGTTCTTTATACAACAGTGGAATTTCAATTGTATCAGCCCTGCAGATTGTTCGTGATACAATGGGCAACACGTATATCGAAGCTCAGTTTGATCAGCTGATCCGTGATGTGCGTAACGGTACAGCCCTGTCGACAGCAATCCAGCAGATCGATGGTTTTGATCAAAAGCTTTCTTCCAATATCGCGGTTGGTGAAGAAAGCGGTAAGCTTGAGGACATGCTGGAATCCATTGCGGATGAGTTTGATTATGAATCCGAGGAAGCGACGCAGCGATTGGTTACGCTGATGGAACCGCTACTGATAATCTTTATGGCTTTGATTATCGGAACCATTATGATTTCGGTCATGCTTCCGATATTTCAGCTTTATCAAAATACCAGTGCATTTACGTAAGGAGGATAAGGGATGAACACAGTCATACATATTTCCCAGGAGGGCATTCACGCCATTCATGGCGAGTTTTCCAAGGGAACCTTTACGATTGATTATTTGGATACATTTCCATTGCCGGAGGAAAGCATGATCAATGGTGTGATCGCGGATGAGCATGCGCTTACTTCAGCCTTGCAGAAACTGCACGGGGCCAATATTGATAAAGTGATGCTGGTTATCGGCAGCGGCAATATTTTGCTGAAAAATATCAAAGTTCCTAAAATGTCCAAACAGCGTCTGCTGAATTTTACCAAGGATGAACTCAGCTCTTTGGAAAATGCCAATGCAGAAGATTACATTTATGATTATGCGGTATTGAATGATACAGTTGGCCGCGGCGGTGAAATCCTGTGCTGCGGGGTCGAGCGCAGCTTGATCAAGAGCTACCTGGATGTGTTTGAAGGGGCAGGCATTAAAATCCAATCCATAGATGTATCGGTATATGCAATCTGCAAGCTTGTAACCAACCTAAAGGAATTTCATAATAAGACATATATCTTAAATATCATTGACGGCAACAACTTGGTAACGCTGCTGTTTGTCGATAATCAATATACGTTCCACAATTGAAACCGTTTATTTGCAGAACGGGGCAGTGAAGCTTTGATTAGTGAGATTACCCGCCATACTTCGCAGATGATCCAGTTTGCCAAATCACAGCTTCGTGATATCAGCTTTGATGCGATGTATATCAGCGGGGTGAAAGCGAATGAGAGCGGAATTTATGATATGATCCAGTCCATTTTCCAAGTTCCAGGGCTTCCTTTTCCTAAAAGCAGCGATCTGGTTATCAAGGATGAACATCAAAATGTGGACGGTTATTTGTTCTGTATCGGTACATTAGTAAGAAAGTGAGGGATAGGCATGGGCAATCTGCAAAAGAAAAATATAGATTTACTGCGTGCCTATCGGCAGCATTCTACCAAAAAGAATGATGTTCCGATGTGGGCTAAATTAGCAATACCGCCGTTGGTGCTGTTTTTGATTTTAACTTCACTATTTGCTTATGGTACGCTGGAAAGCAATCGTTATCGGCGGGAATTGAAAGAAGCCAAGTCTGAAATAGCTGCATTGGAAGCAAACGGCACCAATGAACAGATCAATAAGCTTCAGGATGCGGTAACGACAAATAAAAAGAAAGTAAGCAACTTACAGAAGGTTCTTGATAATCTGGATACATATCCCCGGCTTCAGCGAAGCGCAATCGATACCATTACGACTGCGTGTGGAACTACGGTCAATATCAAAGATCTGACATTTGATGAAAATTATGGAACGATTACGATCACGGCCCAAACTGCTTATGTATATGAAACATCTGATCTGATTACACGGCTGAAAAAAAGCGGGGCGTTTTCGTCTGTATATTACAGCGGTTATTATGAGAAATCGGAAGTTGAAACAGCTGCCGGTACGGATGAAGAAAAGAATGCCAGTAGTGAACAGGCTGGTTCAGATGAGAAAAATGATGAAAAACAGGAAGAAGATGCTGCGGCATCCGCAAAAGTAAAGAAAAATGCAGCCGGCTTTTATGAGCTGAGCATAGTCTGCGTATTAAAGGCAGGTGTTTAATATGCGTAAGTTGACAAGACGTGAAATGATACTGCTGTATATCTTGATCTGCCTGCTTGTGGTTGTGTTTGGCTGGATGATTTTAGCGATGCCGGCGCTTGAGAAAGCAAATGCGGCAAAAAGCGAAGCAATTCAAGCTCAGAGCAATTTGACTTCTTTGAAAATGAATCAAAGCGGTCTGGAGGATTTGCAGGTGCAGTCCGATAATTTGATCGTGGAACTGAACGGTTTGATTTCAAAGTATGCTGTTCCTAAAGCCAATGAAGAAATCGACAAACAGCTGACGACGCTGGCACAGAAATATTATCTGCTCCCAGCCGACTTGGAGATTTCGCAGCGTACACGAGTTGCGATTGTTTCATTGGATGAACGATTGAAGCTGAAAGAAGAAAAAAAGGAGCTGCCGGCAACAAAAGATGGGAAGCCGAAAGGAACTCAATGTGATGTTGTTTATGTGACGATGAAAGTTTATGGTTCGCAAAGCAGCGCTGCCGCATTGGCACAGGAAGTATCTACGTATACGACCATGCGGTTGAACAGTATGAGCGTGGATAATATTGAAAATACAATTACCTTTAAATTCGCAATGTATTTGATTCCTACTGAGGATGCGTAAATGAAGCAGAATCAGAAAGGGTCAACGTTAGTATGGGCCATTACAATCATTATGGTCATGATGGTGCTGATTACCGCGATGCTGACGATTTCTCATCAGTATTATGCACGTACCCAGCAAAATTTTAAAATCAGACAGGCGAAGGTAACTGCCCAGGCGGCAGGAGATTCGTTATCTGAACTGATTCATTCCAACCGAAGCGGAATGATGCTGACCCTAGTTCCGGAAAAATATGATGGAAGTGCAAATGCGGTCATCCATGTAGAAAAGCTGAAGCTGGGTGATAAAATGGGGACTGCTCAGGCTACGATCACGCGCACCAAGGAAGATCGGCTGACAATCAAAATCAAAGCAGAATATGCGGAGATAGAGGCAGAATTAACTGTAACGATGCAGCTGAAGGATTCCGATAAGGGTGGCCAGGCTTGGGTTCGTGTAGATTACAATAACGGATCGGAGGCAAACTCATGAGACGATTGGATAAGCGAGGAATGACGATACTGGAGATCATTGTAACGATCATGGTGTTAGCGATCGCATTAACCATTCTTACCTCCGGTATTTTTGCGGCAAATAATTTGATGAAAGAGGGACGTCACGCTCAGCAGGCTCTGGATAATCAAACATCAGCCTTGAATGGTACCATTGCGAATACTACCAAATTGGATAAAGAAAAGCAGTCCATGTCTTTTATGGTAAATGGTTCAACCTATCGCTTCAGCGGAACTGCATTGACTGGACGAGACACGCTCTATGATGATATCCATCTGCAGGGCTTTACCTTGAAGGAATCATTGGATTATTCTGTGGAATATCAAGCGTATTTATACATGAAGGGAATGCCTGATGTATTCCGTGACCTATTAAGAATGGGTTCTGAAGAAAAACAACAGGTTATCAATGTGTTCCAAAGCTTGGGAAGCACGGTTACTTCCTTGTATTTAAACAATGATGAATTTATCATGTACATGTTCCATTATTATTACGGCAGGAACTGGCCGGATTTCAATAAAGAGCTGCAGAAACAGCTTCCTGAATCGCTTCAAAATAAGGCTTATGTAATCCGTACTTTTATGAGCTCACCGATCAATGATTCCAGTACGATCATCGTATATGCGACGGAATATACAAGTGCAATCAAAGGCAGTTGGGGAACGTCACTGATTTATGATTACGGCGATGGAGAAGATCCGAATACGGCTGCTGGCTGGTACTATATGCATAATACAGGTGCAACATGTCTGGGCAGAAAAGGAAGCTGTATGCTGACCGACTTTAATAATAATGCGCATACATGGAGCGAGCTTCAAAGAGAATTAAGAAATACCAATGTATGGACGCCGCTTGGAGAATCTTGAAAGGAGCATCATCATGAAATATCTTCGCAATCATAAGGGCATGACATTGATCGAAATCATAATTACCCTTTTCATTGCGTCGATCATCCTGGTTATGTCCAGCTCGATTCTATTGTCCTCCATGGGCTTTTTCGATCAGCATGCGATCAGTGATTATGATAAATCAACATTAGACAGTGCGTTCAGCCAAGTGAGCGATCAATTGGAATATGCTTCTGTCATTACGATTTCCGCTACTCCTTTATCAGATAAATCCTATGAAAATTGGTCATATTATCGTATTAAAAACGGTCGTCTATATTATCGTGCAACAGCTGATAGTGATGAACGTGATTTATATACTGATGCGTTTTATCATAAGCGGCAGATGATGATGCAGGTTCAGATGAAGGACAAGGATAAACTGTATTTGTATATGGGTCTGAAAGAGGACGATCGGATTGTCTATGATCGGCAGAATACTTTATCACTGTCAGTTGTTACCGTTCGCATTGAAAACAATGAATCTGAAGGAATAACGGCGCCGGATAAAAAAGTACATACAGATGTATATGTGTATTTTCAGCGTCAGCATGAAGAAGAATCCGGAAATATCCCGGAGGATGGTGTTCCGGGTACGGTAGCGGATGAAAAGTACTGTCTTGAAAATAATCAAGATGCCTATAAGGGTGATTTTAAAATTCCAGCTGATTATGATAAGGGTGATTTTGTTACGTATAATGGGGTTCTTTATCGGGCTCAGAAAAACATCAATGCAAACAATCCCGCTTTTACTCCGGATGTTATGAATACCGGATGGAAGCGGATTGACGAAAATTGGAATCAATCTAGTGAATATCAAAAGGGTGATATTATTATATTTGGGGCGGATGTGCACGGAAACCATGTATATTATCAAAGCTTGACAAATCATAATGTGGCATGGCAGCCCGATATGACGATCGGCCACTCATGGGTGAAGCTGGATCCAAGTGAGGTTCCCAAGGAGCATGCATGTCGGGTAACATGGGATTAGAACAGGAAAGGCAGGCGGTAAGATGAGAAACATACCAATTGGAGAGGTACTGAAGGAATACGGATATATCAGTGAGGAACAGCTCCAGCAGGCGCTGATCCTGCAGAAGCAGGATCGTTCAAAGCGGTTAGGAACGATCATGATTGAAAAGGGCTTTATCACAGAGAAGCAGATGCTGTCTGCATTAGCTGAGCGTCTGAATCAGCCGCTGATCGACTTGTCTACTTATCAGGTAGACAGTGAGGCGGTGGAACTGGTTCCTCAGCAGATTGCGCAAAAGTACTCGTTGATTGCAATTAAGAAAGAGGCGGGCAGTCTCATTGTTGCGACCAGTGATCCTTTAAACTTCTATGCAATCGAAGATGTGAGACAGATTGTCGGTATGCCTTTAATTGTCAATTTGGCGCTGCAAAAGGATGTTTATCATGCAATCGGCTACTATTATGCCGAATTTGAAGCAAAAAAAGCCGCAACTGAAGCAAATAAGAGTGTCATTGATGACGAAATGTCTTTGACTTCTATATTCAATGCGGAAGAGGATGAAACCCCGGTTGTTAAGGTTTTGAATTCGCTGCTGGTACGCGGGTATAATACGAATGCCAGTGATATACATATTGAACCGACAAAATCAAAGACAATGGTTCGGATGCGAATTGACGGAACGATGGTTGATTATGTGCAGTTGGACCGTTCTTTGCACAACTCTTTAATTGCCCGCACCAAAATTTTGGCTAATCTGGATATTGCGGAGAAACGTGCACCGCAGGACGGTCACTTTGTTTTAAAAATAGAAAATTATGAAATGAATCTAAGAGTGTCGCTGATTCCTACGATTTACGGAGAAAAGGCGGTTCTTCGATACTTAAATACCAACACACCTATTTCAAATGCCAGGTATTTTGGCATGAGTGAAAAGCATTATGAAGAACTGGTGGATATGCTGCGAGCACCGCATGGTATTATTTATATAACCGGTCCGACCGGCAGCGGGAAAACGACAACTTTATATATGGCCTTGGAAATGCTGGCACAGCGGGCCGTGAATATTTCAACGATTGAGGATCCGGTAGAGCGCAATATTGACCGCATCAATCAGATGCAGGTAAATCCGTTGGCTGGACTGACCTTTGAATCAGGGCTGCGGGCCCTGCTGCGGCAGGATCCGGATATTATCATGGTCGGTGAAACCCGTGATGCGCAGACTGCAGAGATTTCCGTACGTGCAGCGATCACCGGGCACTTGGTTCTATCAACCCTGCATACCAATGATGCCGCTTCAGTCATCGTACGTTTGCAGGATATGGGAGTGGAACCTTATCTGATCGCCAATTCTTTGAATGGGGTTGTAGCACAGCGGCTGATGCGTCAGGTTTGTCCGCACTGCCGTGAAGCGGTGGAAGCCGATGCACTTACTCAGCAACGGCTGGGACGTCCGGTAAAACAGCTTTATCAGGCAAAGGGATGTCATCTGTGCAATTTCACCGGCTATCATAACCGAATCGCCATTCATGAAATTATTCATATTGATGCGGAAATTCGGCGTATGATCGTTGAACAAAGACCGCTGGATGATATCAAAAAGTACTTGATCGAAAGCGGACAAAGTGAAACGTTAAAGGACAGTGCAGCGGAAATGGTGGCCAGCGGCATCACGACGATGGAAGAATTTGATCGTATTACGTATTTCACAGACTGATGAGGTGAAGCTATGAAAGATTTAGAAGGACTGCTTCAATATGCACGAATGACGAATTGCTCAGATCTGCATATCAGCGAAAATCATAATCCGGTGTTTCGGCGCAACGGACGTTTAGAATTTGAAACGGAATCATATGAGAAAAATGATAATCGAACCATGATTTTGAGAATGATGAACGAAAATCAAAAAGCGGGCTTGAAAGCAGGCGATGATCAGGATTTTGTTTATATTGATAAAGAAAATAACCGCTATCGTGTTAATGTCTATAATCAGCAGAATCAGTATGCCGCAGCTATTCGTGTCATTTATGAGGAAATTGCTTCTTTGGATCGTTTAGGTTTGCCTAATGTTTTAAAGACGCTCTGTGACCAGCCACGCGGTCTCGTGTTGTTGAGCGGACCAACCGGCAGCGGGAAATCGACGACATTAGCTGCGATGATCGACTATATCAACGAGCATTTTGACCGGCATATCATCACCATTGAGGATCCGGTAGAATATGTTTATCATCAGAAATTATCGATGATCCATCAGCGCGAAGTCGGCAGTGATGTGAAATCCTTCAGCACTGCTCTGCGCTCGGCAATGCGGGAGGATCCGGATGTTATTTTGGTGGGAGAGATGCGTGATTATGAAACAATTCAGGCTGCTATTACCGCGGCAGAAACCGGTCATTTGGTCTTTTCTACCTTGCATACCGTCGGTGCAGCGAAAACGATCGATCGTATCATTGATGTCTTTCCAGAGCATAAACAATCGCAGATTCGAACCCAGCTGTCTACGGTATTGCGGGCAGCGATCACGCAGCAGCTGATACCTACCATAGATGGAATGGGGCGGGTTGCAGCATGTGAAATTCTGCTTGGCACCGACGCTGTCAGCAGTCTGATCCGCGACAATAAAGCCCACCAGCTTGGTTCTATCATGCAGACGAATGCAAAGGAAGGTATGATCACTTTGAATGCTGCATTGGCACAACTGGTAAGAGCAGGAAAAATCAGCGCCGTATCGGCAGCACAATTCAGCAGCGATCCAATTGAGCTGCGTCAATATCTTTAAGGAGATATCTTATGCAAATACGAAAAATAGATGATGGTCAAATACGTATGCAAATCAGTGAAAAAATTTTGCGGCAGCTGCCTGATTATTTTGGTATTGAGGAAAGTACGCTGGACTATATCCATCAAAGTGAATATCAAACAATGTTTGCCGCTTATGAGGATGAACAACCCATTGGCTTTTTGACCCTGCAGCCGCATGGTGATGCATGCATGGAAGTATACGCGATGGGGGTCTTAGAAAGAGGCCATCGCAAGGGAATTGGCCGCAGCTTGATGGAATATGCTTTCGCTTATGCCAAACAGCAGGGATGTACGTATGTCAGTGTGAAAACACTTGGCAGCAGTCATCCGGATGAGGGCTACCGTAAAACCCGTCAATTCTATTATGCGATGGGTTTCCAACCGCTTGAAGAGTCCACTCAGCTATGGGGAATGGACTGTCCATGCCTATTCATGGTAAAGCATTTGTATATGGATGCTCCCATTAAAAATTATGATTTGGAAAAACCGCAGGGATAAATGCGGTTTTTTATATATCATCGGGAAAGATTAATTAATCCTTACTTATATACATTAAAAAGATTTAGGAATATGGAATCTTGCTGCGTATAAGGAATTGGAGGCAGATGGATATGATGGGAAGGGGGCCTGTTATGTTTCATCTAGCTTGGTATATCGGGTGGGCAGTTACTGCATCATGCATTATCTGGCGTATTCTGAGAAAACGATAATTTGAGATTTCTATGAAACGGGAGCGATAGGAATCTCACCCAGCGGTTTGCCTCCGCCGCAAAAAAAGTACAGAGCCATCTGTACTTTTTATATGCTTTTCAAGTCTTCTAAAATGGTTTGGGCATGAGTGGTCGGATCAACCTTTTCATAAGCACGCTGGATGATACCTTCCTCATCAATCAAATAAGTACTGCGCGTGATTCCCATATAAGTGCGTCCATATAGCTTTTTCTCTTTCCATACATCATAAGCCTGAATTGCTTCCAGCTTTGGGTCTGCCAAAATCAGAAACGGCAGCTGGAATTTGTCGGCGAATTTCTGATGGGATCGGACACTGTCTTTACTGATGCCGATCACAACAACGTTCTGTTCTTTGAAACCATCATAAGCGGCTGCAAAGGCGCAGGCTTCCTTGGTACAGCCAGGGGTGTTATCCTTCGGATAAAAATAAAGTACAACTTTCTGGCCTTTAAAATCAGAAAGCTTTACGGTGTTGCCGTCTTGATCTGGCAGGGTAAATACCGGTGCCGGAATATGAATATCTAACATATGAATTCCTCCTGTTACGTATCTGTTATTATTATACGCAATCGGTTATAAAATGTATTGTTTGATGCTTTCAGCAAGGAACTGTTATTTTCATGTTCCATATATTCCGGAAAGTATGATACAATGGCGCAGGTGATAAAGATGAAATTTGCGGCAGTCGATATTGGCGGAACCTTTATTAAATATGCATTGCTGGATGAACAGATGCAGATATTGGATCAAAAACAGGTGGTTACCATGGCCTTGATGGATGCGGAGGCCTTTTACGATTATTTATGTGAAGAAATGTTAATAGATGGGGCTGATCTGATTGGGATATGCGCTCCCGGTATATTTGATGATCAAGGGATCATGGTGACAGCGAGCAGCGGTAATGCTTCGATTATGTATCAGACAGATGTAGTGCAGGAAGTGAAAAATCGTACTGGACTTACGACCTATGTTATCAATGACGCTCGAGCGGCGGGCTTATGTGAGTGGAAAATGGGAAACTGCCGGGGTTTTGATCGAAGTGCTTGTTATCTGATCGGAACCGGCATCGGCGGCTGTCTGATGGATGAGCACGGACTGATCCGTGGTTCTCATCACTTTAGCGGTGAATTCAGTTATATGCCGGTGTGGGGCAGGGACGGTAAAGTGGAGCAGCTGGGCAACCATGCCAGTATGAGCTCTTTGATACGTGCCTATCATGCTCTGCATCCGTATGAGACCATTGACGGCGAAACCATATGTGAACGATATTTGAAGCATGAGCCGGATGCGGTCACCTGTGTCAGTCATTGGCTGCAGGCGATTACCATGCAGTTGATTACGATAACTGCGGTCTATGATCCCGGTGTTATCTGTATTGGCGGCGGTATTTCCAGAGCTGATTGGTTTTTAAAGGAGCTTGCTGCCCGTTACCAAGCCGGATGCGCTTCCTTTATCTCACCGATGCTGAGCTTCCATACCGAAATTCGATCCTGTGCCTTTTATAATGAAGCGAATTTGATCGGTGCGGCAATTCATGCCCGGCGTGAGTTTTATCATATGTGATAAAATATGTTATAATACATAACAAAAGAGGGAGAGCATATGATAAAAATGATAGCATGTGATATGGATGGAACCCTGCTGAATTCGGAAAACCAGCTTTCAGAGGCAAACCGCATGGCTGTTTTAGCAGCCCAGCGAAGCGGTATCCGCTTCGTCGTAGCGACCGGACGGGGCCGCCAAAATGTCATTGATCTGCTTCAGAAAAAAGATATACAGTGTGGGAGCATTCTTTTGAACGGTGCTGTTTATATGGATGAACAACAGCAGCAGCTGTTCAGTCTCCCGCTTTCTAAACCCGCTGCAAATAAAGCTTATCAGGTTTTTCATAAGTATGAATTATTCAGCCGAATTTTCTGTGAGGATGGGTTTTATTCAGAAGCAAAAAAAGTCAGGCTGATGCATGACATGCTGGCTAGGCTGGGTCTTGATCATGAATTCAGTGAGGAAGAATTATATACGATGGCAGAAGAGGATGACTTCATCGGTATTACCAAGCCGTTGATTGCCTGGGAAGAAACGCTCAACCAGCAGCATATCTACAAACTGGAAGCATTCCGCTACGGCAGTCCGAATTTAGAGATGGTATGCAAGGAGCTGGCGCAGATCGACGATATTGCGGTAACCTCTTCGTTTGCGAATAATATTGAAGTAACCAATATTCTGGCTCAGAAAGGGCAGATGCTGGAAAAGGTTGCCGCCCACTATGGCTTGATGCACAGTGAAGTGATGGTGATCGGCGATTCAATGAATGATTTATCGATGTTTCGAAGTTTTTCCAATTCAGTAGCGGTGGCGAATGCTGACATCGAAGTGCGCAAGGCCGCGTCACAGATAACTGATTCAAACGATCAGATGGGAGTTGCGAAAATCCTATTTCGTACGATTGAAAGCAACCGCCGTCTTCAGGAATTTTAAGGGAGGTCATTATGATACCGGTATTATCCTTGCCGACCTGGGACAAGCTGATGAAAGCCTTCCGAGGCTTCAGACGCAGCCGTCCATGGTCGCTGATTGAAGCACAGCATATATTTGGGTTTCGTGATCCCCAAAGCGGGCGCCGATATTTTTGCAGTGTTTTGGGAAGCGCCGGCATGGTGACCGGTTTTTATGTGTTTCCGCAGGAGGAAGCATTGTTTCAATACTTCGATCAAACCCTATCACCAACTGTCGATGTCTCGCTCAGACAGAATATGATTGCCTTTACAATGGGTTCTATGGATGAGCTGTTCGATGAGGAATATGATATATATGAATCACAAGGGTATCATTTTGCGAAAGGGAAGTGCTTCCTGTTTCATGTTTATGAAATTGGATATGCTCCCTTTGTGCTGAATGAAGAACAGGCGGAAATACTGTTATGCGGATATGAAGTGCTTAAGCAGATTATTAGCTTGTTGAAGGAAGATACGAATTTTCAGAATGTACTGTTTCAGGACGGAAATGATATGAAGATTCCTTTTTTTACCAAAGATCGGAAAGCGTGGAATTACCAGGTGGAAACGCTGGACAGCTATCTGCGGAAACAACGCATCTATTCCATGGATGCCATACAGTTTGATAAGCGGGATAAACCGGTTCACGGCACTTGGGAAATCGGAACGCTGTATATGCCGGCAGCGATTCCAAGTGTTCATCCTAATCGTTACTTTTATCCTAAGGTGCTGATTGTAGCCGATCGTGAAGATAATCGCATCATTGCGATTCTGACCAAAGAGGAACGGCATGACAGTGAGGTTTTCATACCGTCGTTTTTTGCTTTACTTCAAAATTATGAATATCTTCCGGCATGTATTATGACGCGGGGTCAAGAAGCTGCTGAGCTATTCAAGGAGCTTGATACCGTGCTCGATGTGAAGGTGTTGGAAAATTCAGCGCCGGTTAGTATCATTGATCAGATATGGGCAGGATTCTTGGATTTTGCCCATAAAAATCGTTCTATTCAAAGCTGAATGGACAAAACCAGGAGGTTAAGATTGTATAAAAACGATTTTTTTCGGTTGACTTGTGTTCTTTGACGGTCTATAATGCCCCTATAGAAAGAGTTGAATAAAAAAAGATAGAGGAAGCGATGCATCATAGTATACTGGGGAGCTGGCAAGCGCAGAAACAGTAGAAAGGTAATCATCGCCGAAGGATAATTGCTCGGCAGAGAATTGTCCTGGGGTTACAGGGAATACCTGTAGCACTCCTTCCGATAGGAAGAGGCGCTATTGGCACGGACAAATCTTTAACGTCGTGTTCATAGCACGACGTTTTTTTATTCGCATCGTGAAATGAGGGATGCTAATGAATCATGGCCGAGTTTCTTATGATTAAATCTTCATAAACAATTGGAGGAACTTACATGAAGAAAAAGCTTATGGTTATTGCGGTGGCACTCATGTGCATGCTGCCAATTACCCAGGTGCATGCCAAGGATACCGAAAAAAAGACATTTACCGTGGGAATGGAGTGCAACTATGCACCGTTCAACTGGTCACAGGTCGATCCGAGTGATTCAGCTGTGCAGCTGCAGGACGGCGGGTATTGTGACGGATACGATGTAGCAATTGCTCAGAAAATTGCCGATAAATTGAATCGTGAATTAATTATTAAAAAAATGAGCTGGGATGGTTTGGAACCTGCGCTGCAGGGAAATATCATCGACGCGGTGATTGCCGGTATGACCGATACGGCTGAGCGGCGGGAGCGGGTAGCATTTACGAAGCCCTATTATAAATCCGATATGGTTATGATCGTCCGTAAGGACAGCCCATTAAGCAAGGCGCATACCTTGAAAGACTTTACCGGGAAGACGGTTATGGGACAGCTGAATACGCTGTATGATACCGTGATCGATCAGGTGCCGGAGGTGAAGCACGCTAAGGCACTTGAGGATTATCCGGCTATGGTCATGCAGCTGAATAAGGGATTGGTTGATGCAATCACTGCGGAACTGCCAGTAGCGGCTGGGATTGTTTCAACGAATAAGGAGCTGACGTATACTGAGTTTGAGAAAGGCAAGGGATTCAATGTTGATCTGACTGATACTTCAGTATCGATAGCGGTAAACAAGGATAATGAGAAGTTAAAAAATGATATTCAGAAAGTATTGAATGGTATTTCGGAGAAGGAACGCAAAAAAATGATGGATGCCGCAATCACAAGGATTCCCAGCGGCAATTTAGAATTAAGTGATAATTTGCTGGTATCCGCCGGTCAGATATTGCAGAAATACGGACCTTTGTTTATCAATGGTATCAAATCAACATTGATCCTTGCCTTTAGCGGTACGCTGCTGGGTCTGTTGATCGGCTTACAGGTCGGTGCCATCAAGGCGATCAAAGTAGATAAGCGTGACCCGCTGCTGCTGAAAATCGGAAAACGGATTTTAAGCTTTATCTTGTCGGTATATATTGAAGTATTCCGTGGAACGCCGATGATGGTACAGGGTGCCTTTATCTTCTATCTGGTACGTGATTGGGTGGCATGGAGTCCGTTTACTGCCGGTATTGTCGTTATTACGATTAACACCGGTGCATATATGGCCGAGATTGTACGAAGCGGTATTCAGTCAGTCGATATAGGGCAGACTGAAGCGGCACGCTCACTGGGCATGACGAATCTGCAAACGATGCGGCATATTATCATTCCGCAGGCGATCCGCAATTCCTTCCCATCGATTTGTAATGAATTTGTGGTCAATATCAAGGATTCTTCAGTATTGAATGTGATTGCTGTAACCGAATTATTCTATCAGGCGAAGAGTGTTGCCGGTTCTCTATATGCCTTTGTACCAACTTACTTCGTCGTAGCGTTGATTTATCTCTGTCTGACATTCCCGACCACCCGTATTCTGGGGCTGATCGAGAAGCGGATGAATAAGACTTCCGGCTACAAGGAGGGTCAATAATATGAGTATTCTGAGTGTTCGCCATCTGCAAAAGCATTTTGGTGATTTGAAAGTACTGAATGATATTGATTTCGAAGTGCAGGAAGGGGAAACCGTCTGCATCATCGGTTCCAGCGGCAGCGGTAAGTCGACGCTGCTTCGCTGCCTGAATTTATTAGAGATGCCAGACGGCGGAGAAATTTGCTATCACGATAAAAATATTATGGAAGGACATATCGATCTGAATATGCATCGTGCAAAAATCGGAATGGTATTCCAGTCTTTCTATCTCTTTAATAATATGAATGTGCTGGAAAATTGCGTTTTGGGGCAGCGTAAGGTATTGAAGCGGGATCGCAAAGCATGTGAAGCAAAAGCGCTGGAGCTTCTGACTAAAGTCGGAATGGAAAAGTTTGTGAAAGCAATGCCGTCAACCTTATCCGGAGGGCAAAAGCAGCGTGTGGCAATCGCTCGTGCACTGTGCATGGATCCGGAAGTGCTGCTGTTTGATGAGCCTACCTCAGCTTTGGACCCGGAAATGGTCAATGATGTGCTGAATGTTATGAAGGGACTGAGCGGCAGCGGCTTAACAATGGTTGTAGTAACCCATGAAATGAGTTTTGCCCACGATGTCGCTGATCGAGTTATTTTCATGGATAAAGGCGTGATCGAAGAAGAGGGAACTCCTGAACAATTGTTTGACAATCCGCAAAAAGAACGTACTAAAGCGTTCCTAAGTCATGAAAAAATCAATTAAGAAATAAGAAAAAGAACTGCGCTATATGGTTAGCGCGGTTCTTTTAGGTAAAGAATATTTTTTATCTTCCTGCAGTTCATGATTGTGATGCTTTGCATCTATGGTAAAATAAAAGAAATGAATTGAAAATCAACCGATATATGATCGGATATCCATCTATTACAGGTCAATTTCAATGGGATGCATTTCAAAAGACTATTCATATGATAGCGGAGGATAAAACAATGGACGAAGAATTTATCAATCTTACTTTAGAAAATTTGGATCAGGAGCATGTATGCTGTATCATTCGCACTCGTACCCTGCATCCCGGTGTCGAGGCAAAGCGGGCATGGCTGCGGGAACGCTTAAAGGAAGGTCATGTGTTTCGCAAGCTTCATGAAAAGGCGACTGTATTTATTGAATATGCCCCACTTGAGTCAGCTTGGGTTCCGATCGTCGGTGACAACTATTTTTATATGTACTGTCTATGGGTAGATGGCAGTATGAAAGGTCATGGCTATGGAAAATCATTAATGGAGTATTGCATTGCCGATGCGAAGGCGCAAGGTAAATCGGGTGTATGTATGCTAGGTTCCAAGAAACAGAAAGCATGGCTGTCGGATCAGGCATTTGCGAAGCGATACGGATTCAAAACAGTAGATGCTACTGATAACGGTTATGAACTGCTTGCACTTTCTTTTGATGGCACTGTGCCTAGCTTTTGCGAAGCTGCCAAGCAGATGACAATCGAGGAAGCATCGCTGACAATTTATTATGATGCGCAGTGTCCTTTTATCTTACAGACGATCAAGATGATTAAAAACTACTGTGAGGATAATTCTATCTCGGCATGCTTCCTTGAGGTTGACAGTCTTATGACTGCCAAAAATTTACCTTGTGTTTTCAATAACTGGGCGGTTTTTTATAAAGGAAAGTTTGAAACGGTCAATCTTTTAAATCCGGATTCGCTTAAGCGTATTCTTAAGAAATAAGCGATTCATATATTGTTTGTCCAATGAATGGAGTGCACTTCACAAAAGTATGTACTCCTTTTTTATCGTCAATGATTTCTGCTTCTTTCATATCATTTCAATTTTTTTGTAGATTCTTGAAAAAGGGTATTGACAGAAATTCAAAATCTATGTATTATTGTATTAAGCAATTAGTACAGTGGTACAAAGGGGTGATGGTGATGACAAAAAAGAAGCAGGATCAGATGGTATTGGGAATCCTGTTGTTTCTATCTATTTTTGTAAATCTACTGATCATGGTTGGTATTCTCAATACCTATTGCTGGTTTTGGAACTTGTTATTTCTGTTCATGGGACTGCTTCTGTTAGTGGATGATTCCTCGCCTTATAAACAGCAGGTGAGCTATCCGATGTGCAGCTTGTATCTGGGCTGGGGATGCAGCGTGTTGTTCGCCCTGTCTGCAGGTATCTGAAAGGAGAAAACATATGGAAAATAATGAGATGTTATTGGAAATTACCGGGCTTAGTAAGGCTTATGGTAAAAAAATTGCACTG
This sequence comes from Copranaerobaculum intestinale, assembly GCF_009831105.1. GTDB lineage: Bacteria > Bacillota_I > Bacilli_A > Erysipelotrichales > Erysipelotrichaceae > Copranaerobaculum > Copranaerobaculum intestinale. Next base: position 44,113 of record NZ_WUUQ01000007.1, read on the forward strand.
CATAATGTGAATTTGAATATTCACAGCGGTCAGATCGTAGGATTGCTTGGGCCAAACGGAAGCGGGAAGACAACTCTGATCAAGGTGTTGAACGGACTGTTAAAGGATTACGACGGTGATGTGAAGATTAACGGTAATCCGATTGGTCCAAAGACGAAATCAATCGTATCCTACCTGCCCGATGAACCTTATTTTGCCGACTGGATGCATGCTAAGGATGCGCTGTCGCTGTTCTGCGATTTATATGAGGATTTTGATTATAGCCGTGCGCTGGAGTTGATGAAGCGTTTTCAGCTGACTGAGGATATGAAGATCAAGTCGATGTCCAAGGGTATGAAGGAAAAATTTCAGCTGGCGCTTGTCATGTCACGAAAAGCGCGCTTAATCGTATTGGACGAACCGATCGGCGGTGTCGATCCGGCGGCTCGGGAAGTAATATTGGATACAATTCTAAGCAATTACCGGGAAGATCAAACAATTCTGATTGCCACACACTTGATTGCGGATATTGAACGAATTTTTGATTCTGTTGTATTTATTAAGGAAGGTAATGTTGTATTGGATAAAGATGTGGAAGCAATTCGTCAGGAAAGCGGTAAATCAATTGATGAATTGTTCCGGGAGGAATTCAGATGCTAAACCATTTGTTAAAGTTAATGAAATATGAACTGAAGTGCACCTACCGCAGCTTTGGTCTTGTATATGTCGTAATTTTAGCGGCTTCCTTCTTTTTAACTCCGAATTCAGATGGAAGCCAAGCAGCGATGATCCTGGCGATGATTTACGGTATTGCGATCGGCACGCTGGTCGTTATGATCTTTGTAACAGTAATTCGCAACTATTATACGTCAATGTTTCAAAAGCAGGGCTATCTGACACAGACTCTGCCAGTGAAATCCTATGAACTGATTTCATCGAAACTGCTGATTGCGTATTTCTGGATTGTTGTTTCAGTTTTGATTATAATTATCTCAACGTTTATAATCGCTTTTAAAGCGAATAATGCTAGTTTTAATGATATATTAGAAGTCATCAGACAGCTTTTACAAGCGACAATGGATAGAGATTTCTGGCTTATTCTCGGATATTTTATCATTACCCCATTGGAAGCGATTCTATTATTCTATCTGACAATGACAGCTGTTCATACAAAGTATGTCAGAAAACATCGAGTGCTGATCGGCATCGCGCTGTACTTTGTTATCAGTTATGCGGTATCTTATGTAACGGATGTCATTCTGTCACTATCCAGCGGCGCATTTGATACTGCCTTTTACCAGTCGGTATCGGTGGTTCAGTTCCGCAGTGAGGCACAAACATGGATGATGCTTGGATTCAGTGCTGTTTTGGCGGTCGTATATTTTATCGGCACCTGTTATATCCTGGATCATAAATTGGAAATTGAGTAATGAAAAATTGTCGCAGTACCATTGTAGCGACCATGATGGTATTTGTCTGTAGTCTGCTTGCTATTTGTTATCGCTACCGCGATATTTTAATAAAGGATAAGGTATCACTGCTCCTTATCACGACAACCTTTGCAGTGATACTTTATTACTTCAAACGAACACTTGCTTATTCAAAAGTGAGTTTCCGATATAAAAGGAGGTTTCACCTATGAAATTTGATCCTAATATTCCGATCTATTTACAGATCATGGATGATTTCAAAAAGGGGATTATTTCCGGCCTGTATCCACCGGCATCAAAAGTAGCTTCGGTGCGTGAACTGGCTGTCACATATGGGGTGAATCCCAATACGGTTCAACGCGCATTAGCGGAACTGGAGCGTACGGGAATGGTACGAAGTGAACGTACCAGCGGTCGTTTTATAACCAACGATGAAGAGCTTATCAAAACGCTGAGACAGGAAGTTGCCTTGGCACAGGTGAAACATTTCTTACAGGAATGTGAAGCAATGGGGCTTGGTCAGCAGGAAATTAAAGATATTTTAGCGACTCAATGGGACTGATATACAGTCCCTTTTTTATGGATAGTTGTTAACTGTCAATAATCGATCAAGCTGCTGACCTTCATCAGTTTTATCAGATATTGATGATATAAAGGCATAAAAGTGGTAAACATCACTTCGGAAAGAGATGTGACACTGGCAAGCATGAGAATTGGCAGGGCACAGCCGATACAGATAAAGCAATAGCTCTGAAAGGCTTTCTGAAACAGCAGAATATCTGTCCTCATCGTTTTCAAGAGCAGCCCAAGAAAGAGCAGAATGTAACCTGCCGTTCCGCCGATTGCCATTACCAAATGGATATTGGATAATAGCGGATAACGCTTTGGAAGGTAGGGAACGATGGTGGACAGCGGCATCATAATACAGCTGATCAGGATGCCCAACTGTAAGCCTCGATCACTGATATGCAGGCGTTTTAGAAAATAATGGAAGGAAAGGTAAAAATAGCTGCCGCTCAGTACGCCCCATCCGATGAAGCCAAAGCGTTTGTGTAGTGAATTTCCGATATAGGAAAGATTAAAATGAGTCAGCGGCATAGAAGCGGCCAGCAGAATAGACCAGATCGGCAAAATCCATGCTAGGGCAATCATCATTGTCCGCAGCTTTTTTTCAGTCATAAAATCCTTCCTTTCAACATGCAACAGTATAGTATATTTTCATAAAAATTGCCAGTTTATGTGAATGAATTGACAAGTGTATGCATAGCATGCTATAGTACCGATGACAAAACTTCAGGGTCGGGTGAAATTCCCAATCGGCGGTATACCCCGCAAGCCAAGGATGGCAGGAACCGGTGAAACTCCGGTGGCGACAGTAAAGTCTGGATGGAAGAAGTTGTTTTCTTTTTGATACCCCCAAAGGTTTTGTTGAAAAACCTTTTTTTGTTTTCTGACAGAAAAAGGCTGACAAAGAGGAGGAGCATATATGTCAGAAAATCTTTCAACAAAAACAAAAAAGTCGATCTCCACTGCGATGATCGCCAAAATCGCCATGCTGGGCGCACTGGCTGCGGTTGTGATGTTCTTTGAAGTACCGATTCCCTTTGTACCCCCGTTTTATAAACTGGGATTTGATGAGGTTATTGTGATGATCGGCGGTTTTGCCTTTGGCCCGCTGCCGGCTATGGCGATCGAAGCAATCAAAATTCTGTTAAACTTTCTGATGAATGGCACCGATACCGGAGGGATCGGAGAACTCTCGAATTTCTTGATCGGCTGTTCCTATGTTATTCCGGCAGCTTTGATTTATCGCCGTGCGAAAGATAAGCGTCATGCGTATCTCGGCTTGATCGCCGGCAGTATTTCCTTAGTGATTTTGGGAGCGCTGATTAATTATTATGTCATGCTTCCGGTTTATTCCAAGGTATTGGAACTGCCGATGGAGGTCATCATTCAAGCTGGTTCAAAGCTGAATGGCTCGGTTGTCAATCTTGGCAGCTTCGTTTTGCTGATGACGACACCGTTCAATCTTTTGAAAGCAGTTCTTTGCTCATTGATCGTGCTTATTTCCTACAAGAAAGTATCTCCGCTGCTGCACCGTTCATAAAAAAACCGATCAATTATCGGTTTTTTTATCGTTTTATGATAATGGGTGACAACAAGCGGCAGCCACATTTTGCCTGCTTGACCGCTTCGATCAGAACACAGCGTGCATCTTCCTTTTGTTCATCGTAAACCGGCTGCACCTGTTTTACTTCCATATGAATTGCATGAAACCTTTCAATGATTTCACTTAATCGATCTGCGCGATGAACCAGATAACAATGGCCGCCGTCTTTCAACAGCCGATTGATCTGATCAATCAGCGTTTTTAAATTTAGAGTTATTTCATGCCGGGCCATTTGCTTGGGTGTTGTTTGAATGCTTTGCTCGCTAAGGGGGAAATAGGGCGGATTGGAAATGATGACATCTACCGGCGTAATATCTACATCTTGAATATTCTGATGAAGAATCGAACATTGATCTTCCAGCTTATGAAGTCGGATGTTCTTTTTGGCGAGCAGACAGGCTTCGCCTTGCAGCTCGACCCCGATTATCTTCTGATCACTGTACTGCGCAGCCGCCAGCACCAATACACCATTGTTCGTGCCGATATCCAATACAGTATCATGCTTATGAATCCGCATGAAGCCAGCCAGCAGTACCGTGTCGGTATTGAAGCGAAACATCGTGCGGTGCTGATAGAGCTCTATACGAGGTTTCGGTAAATAATCATAGGTGAGGTTCAACGCTTCACATGCTGCTTTCCATTCGGCATACTGATTCAACCGCAATTCTGGCTGTTTGATAGGATCAAACAGCAGTTCCTTCTGTATGATTTCTTCAATCTTTTTTATATTCATATTTAACCTCGTTTCTCTTCCTATTTTATCATAACTGGCATGAAACAGAAATCCCTTCGAAAAGGCAGAAAAAAGTGTATATGAACCGCTTGGAAACATGCTATAATGGGAACGTATGAATTGGGAGGTTAAAGGCATGAATGAGAAAGAAAGAAGACGGGTAATCTTCTCGATCATCGCAGCGGCTGTATTTGTGATGACTTTGGTAGGAAGATTTGAGTTGAATATCGGTATGACATTTGGTTTCTTTATTCTTGGTATCAGTTTCCTGATGCAGGCAAATTATGCCCGCGAAGATGGATTGGATAAAGAGATGAAATCTAATACGATCGTCGGTTTGGTTGTACTGGCAATCGGTGTATATTTCTTTGCATCCTGGCTGGCTGGATAACACGGATTATTCCGTGTTTTTTTTGGTTTTGCTTGACATTATAGTTACTATATCGTTTATGATGAAATAAAGGATGTGAAACTATGGCTGCCCAAACCGGCAGGCGATTACACAGTAATAAAGTAAGAGAGTACGGCTAGCGTGTTTCTTTCTGTTTTTGATGAAGAAAAGGAGAGAAAAACATGCAAGTCAGAACATTTAAACAAGACGATCAAACTGAATACTACCAAATGGCAGAAGCTTTTTATCACAGTGATGCGGCGGTAACCAATATTACAAAGGGACAACTGAGGCGGACTTTCCAGGAGATCATGAAGAATTCTCCGTATGTGAAAGGAATGATGCTTTGTGAGGCCTCTCAAATTGTCGGCTATGCGCTCCTCACATTTTCCTGGAGCTGTGAGATGGACGGCATCATTGTTACTGTTGATGAACTGTTTATCAAGCCAAAGTACCGGAGTCATCGATATGGCTCACAATTTTTCAAATGGTTGGAAACCGCATATGATATTGATGATTATTCGTATTTTCTGGAAGTAAATCCGGAAAATCCCCGGGCTCGCAAGCTTTATGAACGCTTGGGATATCGAACCTGTCCCTATATTGCTATGCTGAAAAGCTAAATTAAGAAAACTGCAGAATTCTGCAGTTTTTTAGCGGCTTTTGAGATATGCCTGATACTTATTGATGGCAATGGTTCGGTAAATGGCTTCCTGACGGCTTTCATACATCATCATTGCCCAACTGCACCAAAGCAAGTTGTGAAAGGTTTCCCAGACTGCCAGTTTCTCGTAGGGTATCGTTTGCTCAGCGAAATAGCGATGATAGAATTGTTCACGCTGGGCTGTGTCCGTAATATCGTTTTCAGTGAGAAAGCTCATAACGTCAAACAGGGGGTCATTATCAGCGGCATATTCGTAGTCGATCAAATACGTCTTAGCACCGCTGAAGAGAATATTGCCGCTGACCCAATCATTGTGACAAAGTGTAGATGGTCTGTAGATATCCTGTGCCGCAGAAATGATTGTCTTGGGATCCGGCAATATCAGAAAGGGATTCTTCGTATAAGACTGATATTGCTTCAGCCGGGCAAATGGATCAAAACAGGAACCGATCGTTTGTTTCAACTGGTGAAGCCGGCGCATCAGATCGGCGGTTCGCTCCAACTTATGATCATCAGTACATTCCTGATATTCCAGGGCATCGGGCACAAAGTGCGTAATCCGGATGCCGGCAGCCGGATCAAAGTAATATTCAGAAACATCCAGGCCTTTGTCCTGAATGATTTTTAGGGCTTTCTGCTCATCTTCAGCATGAATGATCTGTTCACTGTCTGAGCGTCTTATCCGAACCATAAAGGTTTCCTGTTCAACCGTCAGCAAATAGTTGTCATTGGTTAAGCCCTTGTTTGTTTTGATAAGATTCAGCTGCTTACCTGGAAAGAGCAGTTGGAGCTGTTTTTCTAATTTCATAGTATCACCGCTGTTATCATAGCATATTAACGTGAATTTTGGTAAAATAGGAGAAGTAAAAAGGAGTGGTTTGATGAAAGAAATCATGATTGCGACAAGCAATGCGCATAAAGTAAAAGAATTTAAAACCATGTTGGAACCGCTTGGCTATCAGGTAAAGAGTCTTTTGAATCTGGATGAATCGATTGATATCGAGGAAAATGGAACGACCTTTGCCGAGAATGCGATGATCAAAGCAAAGACCATATACGATCTGCTGCATATAGAAGTACTGGCGGATGATTCCGGGCTATGTGTAGATGCGATGGACGGAGCACCGGGAATTTACAGCGCCCGTTTCATGGGGCATGATACTTCCTATGCAATTAAGAATCGCTATATCATTGAACAGTGCGAGGGAAAAGATCGCGGCTGCGCGTTTGTCTGTGCTATTGCCTATGTGGATAAAGAAGGAAACGGTCATGTGTTTGAAGGGGAGGTCCGCGGTACTGTGGCGCATGAGATCATCGGGGCAAAAGGTTTTGGTTACGATCCGATTTTTTATTACGAACCCTTTCATACAACCCTGGCAAATGTCAGTGAGGAACAAAAAAATGAGGTTTCTCATCGATCCAGAGCACTGGCAAAATTCTTATCGTATTTAAAGGAGGAAAATGTATGATTCATGTTGTATTATATGAACCGGAAATTCCTCAAAATACCGGTAATATCATGCGTACCTGCATGGCTGCCAATTTGAAGCTGCATCTCATCGAACCGCTTGGCTTTTATCTCGATGAAAAGCATGTTCGCCGCGCCGGCATGGACTATATCAAGGATTTGGATTACCGTGTTTATCCCAACTGGGAAGAATTTCTAAAGCTTCATCAAGACGGTGAATTTTATTATATGACACGATATGGTAAGAAAGCACCCTCGCAGTTTGACTTCACCCAGGCGAAACGTGATATTTATCTGGTTCTCGGCAAAGAAAGCACCGGGATTCCAAAAGAAATTCTGTCTCAGCATCTGGACCGCTGTATGCGTCTGCCGATGGTACCGAACGCGCGTTCCTTAAATCTTTCCAATTGTGCCGCGATCATTGTGTATGAGGTGCTGCGGCAGCTGGATTATCCGGGATTATGTACCCATGAAACACTGAAGGGTGAGGACTGGCTTACTCAATGACCATGGATCGCTTCGTGGATACCCCATCAAAGCGGCGCTGCGCGTGGGTAGTATTAACTGCCTGTTTGCTTTTTGCGGGGGCAGTTCAAAACGGAAAGCTGGGACTGTCGATCCTACCGGTCGAACGTTATGATGAACTGTTTGAGTTGCTGTCATCAAGAACCCTTTCCGGCAGTTATCTATCACGTACGATTTATACCGTGATCTCTCAGGCTTCGATTACGCCCTGGATCATTGCAAAAGCCGTGTTTGCCTCGCTGCAATTTTTTGAGATTTCGTTGATTGTGATCACGGGCGGTTTTCTCTTTATGAAGGGAAAGGACAGTAAGAGTCGGCGATGGCTGTATGTTGGTTTAAGCAGCTTTGTCATATTGCTTTTATTATGTATTTGGTGTGTCTGTCAGGGGTTATCTGCTGTATCCTTGAACATGGTAATCGATCAGCTCCATATCATTGGATTGCTTCTGATAGTTCAAAGCGGTTTTCAGATGCTTACATGTCTTGGCGCGATTTACTGTTGTATCATGTATGACTATCTGCCGGCAATGAGAGTTACGGTAGAATATATCGAAGAATAAAAAAACAAGACGCTGATTGGTTCAGCGCCTTGTTTTATATTAGAACTCTTTCAGGTTCTTTAAGTTTGTGCTTTCGTCTCCGTCGTTCATACCGCGGATGTGACGTGCGCCGTCACGGCCGGTGAAAGGCAGAGCGTTTTCAATCAGGCCCTGTTCAACTGCTTCTAAAGCCTGTTCGTAGTCATACACTTTGCCAGTGCTGGATTTGAATTCTTTCAAAGTTCCATCAGAATTACGGCGTGCAGCTACGAAGCGTTCTTTTTTCTTGCTGTCTTTTTTCATTTTTCTTTACCTCCTGACATTATTGTGAACAGCACCTGCATATTTATACACTGGAGGGATACTGTGAATTTTTGGAAATATCATGTGAACGGAAATGACTTTCTTTTGGTCCATCAAAAATCAAATATCAGTGAGAAACAAGGAATCCTGCTGTGTGATCGGCATAAAGGAATCGGAGCAGACGGCATTCTAATTGTGCGAGTTCACAAATTTGAAGTTTACTATCGCCATGTGAATGCGGACGGCAGTCATGCGGCGATGTGCGGCAATGGTATACGGTGTGTAGGGCACTGGTTTATGAGTCGCCATAAGTTGGATCGCTGTACGGTTCATATTGATGAAAGAGCGTATTCGCTTAGAATGAGCGGCGGGAATTTTGTAACACTGATCAGTGATATACCTGAGATATTGGGACGAAACCGCTACAACAGTGGGGTTGTGCATCTGATATCCTCCCGTTATCAGGCTCGAACGGATGCCAATGTGGATGTAGTTGAATATAGGGATCCACTGCATTTCCATATCCGTACGATAGAGCTGGGAGTAGGTCCGACTTTATCCTGCGGCACCGGTACCATGGCTGCATTTTATCACGGATACCGACATGGATATCTGCATCGTATCGCTATTGGAGCCAGTCCGGGCGGGGATAATCTGCTGCGTTGGGGAAACAACCAAATCTATATGTCGGCAATCGTTCATCCGGTTTTTCATGGTACCTGGATGGAAACCGAAAACGATAGCTTCCGATAATTGAAATATAAAGGTACTTCATGTATAATGTACCCGAGGTGAAAAACATGATTGAATGTATGGGCGATGTAATGTCTTTGCTCTGTCTGGTAAGCTTTCCAGTATTGATGATAATCATGTTTTTTGTGTCACTGCTGAAAAAGCGCAGGACAAAGCTCATTGCGAATCGCGAACAGTATTACAGGGAGTGGTAAAAATTGGATGACTCGCATATAGGACTCATTGTCATTGTATTAGTATTGTTAATTGTTTTATCCGCCTTATTTTCTTCATCAGAAACGGCATATTCTTCTTTGAATCAGATCAGGCTGAAGCAAATGGCCAAGAACGGTGACCGCAAAGCAAAAATAGCCTACAATAATACGAAACGGTTTACGTCGTTGATAACAACCATCCTGATTGGTAACAATTTGGTGAACATCCTGGCTACCTCTATGGCAACCAGTTTGCTGACCTCGTTGTTTGGCGGGGCCGGTATCGCATTGGCTACTTTTTTCATGACGGTCCTGATTTTGATATTCGGTGAAGTCATGCCTAAAATTATTGCGAAATCAAAAGCGGAAGCGACAGCTCTGCATATGGCGGTACCGCTGCACTATCTTCTGATCGTACTGCGTCCGCTGACATGGATTGTCGAATCTGCACAGACTCACTGGGAGAAAAAGCAAAATATTGAAAATGTTACCGCTACTGAGGATGAGCTGTTAGAGATTGTCTCAACGATCGAGCAGGAAGGCGTACTGGAACAGGATGAACGGGAGCTGATTGAGAGCGTTATCGAATTTGATGACAAGAATGTCCGTGACATCATGATTCCTAAAGAAGACGTAGTTTTTTTATATGACAATGCTACTTATGATCAGCTGAAAAATGTACTGAATACGTATAAGCTATCCCGAATACCGATCATATCTTATGAAAAACTGCAGGTAGTCGGTGTGCTGCGAGTACGTGATGTATTAGACGCGCTGGTCAATGAACAGCCGATCGTGATTGCTGAACTGATGCAGCCGCCGGTATTTGTATCGCAGCGCAAAAAGCTGCCGCAGGTACTGGAGGATATTCAGAAATCACGGGAACATATGGCTATCGTTATGGAGAGTCAGACATCTCATGTTTTTGTGGGTATCATTACTCTGGAAGATGTTTTAGAGGAACTGGTCGGTGAGATCTATGATGAATATGATCCGCTGCCGAATCATGTAGTAGAATTTGGGCATCATACTTTTGAAATCGAGGGAAAAGTTTCTTTGATCGATTTCTTTGATCAGTATGCGGAAGATCAGGAACCGCCGAAAACCAAAGCCCGCAATTTTACCGCGTGGGTATATGAATTGAATAACCATCGGAAAGTTCGCCGAAATCGTGAACTCATTTATGAAAACTATGAAATCAGGGTTTTGGATACACAGGATGGCATGGCATCCAAAGTGGAACTGACCGTTAAATCATCAAATGATGAAGATGAATTGGAATTAGATTAATACAAACAGGAGGAAACATTATGTTTTTAAATGCAATCAAACCAGAAAAAGCACCAAAGGCATTAGGCCCGTACTCTCCGGCAGTTAAGCTTGGAGACTTCGTATACTTATCCGGACAGATCCCATTGGATCCGGAAACCAATGAAATTGCCGGTTCAACGATCGAAGAACAGGCTCATCAGGTTATGAAAAATATCGGTGTGGTACTTGCGGAAATGGGTCTGGAATACCGTCATATTGTCAAGACGACAATTTTTATGAAGGACTTGAATGATTTCAATACCTTGAATGAGATCTATGGTTCTTACTTGTCTGAACCATATCCGGCACGCTCTTGTGTTCAGGTAGCGAAGCTGCCTAAGGATGTCTTGGTCGAGATCGAATGCATTGTCATCGATACCTTGATCTATGAGCAGCAGCTGGCTGCTCAGCAGGGCGGCTGTGAAGGATGCAGCGGCGGATGCTCCGAGGGCGGCTGCGGCGAATGCTAATTTAAAAAGCCAGAGTTGATCTGGCTTTTTTTATGTTAGGAAAGCTGCTGAATCCTTCGTATATCACTTGGGGTGAAGTATGATTTTATATATCAAGGAGCTGGATGCAGAGCGATGCTTAATTGTTCTGGACAATCAGAATCGTTATGAATATTATGAGAATAAAATGGAAGTGCTGCTGGAACGGTTGTGTTTATCCTATGGATTTACGCTGCAGGGTGGAAAAAGAGCTGTCGCTGCGTATTTAAGAATTAAGCGAATGGTTCCTATCTGTTTAAGCGCTGAACAATCCTACATGTTATTTCCAATTATCGATCATGCTGCTCATCAGCGAATCTGGTTCAATTACGCTTGGATCGAGACACATATTCATGTTGATCACTGCTGTACCGTTCGGTTTCGAAATGGCGAAGAATTGCAGTGCTCGGTTTCTAAACGAGTGTTTCAAAAGCAGCTGGACCGCTGTTATTTTTATTTGTATCTGCGTTATTGTTTGCTTAATCGGCGATAAAAAAACTTTCCGATTTTAATCGGAAAGTCAGGTAATGTTGTGTACCCGCTGTTTTGTACGTGAGATGACGATACCTAACAGGAAGAATACGATCACAAACAGCCACTGGATGCCATAACCCTGTAAAAGAGAATGCCAATTAGCGATGCTTGCGGAGTGAAAGTGGGGAAGCAGGTCATTGATCTTCACATACCAGTAATTCGGCAGAAACGCTGCGACATCCAGAACCTGTTTGGATAATACGGACTGCGGTACAAAGTTACCGCAAATAAAGCAGCTTCCTAATGCAAAAACATTCGTAATGCCATTGATCGCTTCCATATTATTGCGGACTCCCCTCAGCAGATTGGCAGCCATAAATGCAAAGCTGAGAGCTACCATTGTCATAGTAAAGGAATTGCCGGCATATAACAGCCCCTGCATAGTCAGCATTTCCTTGGTGTTCAGCAGAATGCTCAAAAGAGTAAACATCAACCAGATTCCTGTACCAAACACAATATTTGCTAAAAACAGCTGCAGATTGAAGGAAGTGTTGGAGATCGGCGAAGCAAGTGTACGAATATGCACTTCACTCTTGAAGATGCTCATCATGATACTGGCGCCTATTAAGATCATAAGGGATAAAAGGATATAACCCAGAGTATTGAAATACATAACATTCATTTCCTGCTTGAAGCTTAAATCCTTTTGGTCGACCATGGAGATGACTGCATGCTGCTGATAGACTTTTTTGATCTTTTTATCAATTGCTTGATAGCTTAAGCTCGGAGCTGCTTTTTTGTAGCTGGAAACGGAGCTGAGATAAGACTCCACCTTCTGCTCCGCTAAAAAAGCTTCAGTCGCATTTGCTTTCTTCTGAGTAATCAGCTTGAAATTACTGTTTTGTTCGAGAAAATGTTTCTCAAAGCCTTTGGGAATCATTACGATATAATTGACTTCATTGGCAAATAAGGCATCTTTTAGTGCTTCCTCATTGGAATCAATAGTTTTTACCTTCATCGTATGTTTCAGATAATTGGTAAAGGATCTGCTTAAATCGGAGTGATCTTGGTCGATATAGGCGATGCTGATCACGGTATTGCGAAACGGCGTATTGGCTTTATTAACATCTTTGGTATTGATTGTAGACAAGCCAATCCAGATAATTGAAAAAATCAACAGATAGGTAAATAAGGTAGATCGCTTCTTATTCAGGATCTTCATATACAGTTTAAAGACTTGCATATTTTTTCCTCCTTAAGCGGAAGTAAGCGCATAGGAAACATATTGCTGTAAAGATCAGCAGTGAGATAAAATCATTCCAGAACCGAGGCCCTCCGCCGTAATAATAAACCGAATACAGTGCATCTGTGATCATATTGACCGGATTGATCTTAGCCAGCCAGGGAATCGTAGTTTCCACAAAATATTTAACATTTACAGACATCATGCCTGACAGGAAGGAACACAGCAGGGTAAAGGCAGTTAATATCATGTTATTTACACCATAATTTTTGGTGGCATAACAGCTGGTAAACATGCCGAGACTGATTCCGGCGCCTGATCCGGCAAAACTGATCAGCAGGATCATCCATAACTTATCGCCATAGCTGACGCCCAGCACGAATGAGGTATACGCAATTAATATCATAATAATGGTAAAGTGAATGATGATATCAATCAGGATATCCACCATCATCGACCGCAGATGATGGGTGGGAGCTACACTGACCCGTGTGCCTTGAGGAGATTGATCGGCTCGCAGATCATAAATGCTGCGTTGTCCCCAATAGCCGCCCATTAAAGAGACCATACCAATAATGGTATAAAAGCTGACGGCAAACAGCTGTGCGCTTTCTTCCTCGCTCTTTTGGATAAATGAAGTATCCTGCATCAGAGCCTTTTCAATCGCTTCCTGCGAAGCGCCCTGCTTAATTAAATCCATTATCATGGCTTCCTTTTGAATATAACTGTCCATGAATGTTTTTAATACGGATTCATTCATTCCGCTTCCCTCAACGAGCAATTTTTTCTTATTGACGATGACACCGTCAACTTTATCATCCTTTAAGAGCTTTTCCGCCTCACTCTTTGATCCGGTCAGGGTAATGTTGAGGATTGCGTCCTCACCCGTGCTTACTTGCTTCAGCACGGCTTGAAAAGCTGTGTCGTTTTGATAGTCGGTATTGTTTACGACTGCCACATGTATAGCTTTAAAGGTATGATCGGTCAAAGCTGGCTTTAATGCTAAAGAGAAAAAGGTTGCCAGCATGAGCGGAAAGCATAGAGACCAGAAGATCAAGGTTTTATCAAGCAGCAGACATTTGAATCGATACATCCAAGAATATCGCATAAATTCCCTCCTAATCTCTTAACTCTTTCCCGGTGATTTCCAGGAATACATCATTCAGGGTCGGTTTTTCAGAATAAACTTTACCAAATGCGACAGCTTCCCTTTGAAGTGTTTCCATTAAATGAAGCAAATTGTGATTACCGCCGGTGAATTTCGCTTCCAGTGTTTCTCCCTGGTAATTGCATTCATAAAGATTTTCCAGCTGCTTCAGCTGAGCAATTTGCGGTGCGGTGATATGAATTTGCTCAACTGTAATTTTTTCTTTCAGGGCAATCATGTTTTTTAACTGTTCCTTAGTACCCTTCGCAATTTGTTTACCCTTATCCAAAACAATAATACGAGTGCATATTTGTTCTACTTCCTCCATGTAATGAGACGTATAAATAATTGTAGTTCCAAGTGCGTTCAGTTTTTTGATTCCCTCCAAAATGGCATTACGGCTTTGCGGATCTACTGCAACGGTTGGTTCGTCCATGATTAATAAATCCGGCTTATGGGCAATTCCACAGGCGATGTTTAAGCGCCGAAGCAAACCGCCGCTTAGCTTGGACGGCCGATATTTTGAAAATTCCTGCAATTCAACAAAACGCAAAGCTTCTTCAACCAGTTGTTTCCGTTTTGCTGATTCTTTGACATATAAGGAACAGAAATAATCGATATTTTCATAAACCGTCAGTTCTTCAAAAACAGCAACGTTTTGAAGAACCACCCCGATCCTGCGTTTAAGATCATAGGCATCCGGCGCCATTGGCTGATCAAACAGGGAAATGTTTCCCTTGTCATATTGCAGCAGTGCCAGAATACAGTTGATTGCGGTAGTCTTACCGCTTCCGTTGGGTCCGAGCAAGCCTAAGATTTCTCCTTTTTCCACATCCATATTCAAGTGATCAAGCGCGAGCAGATCACCATATCGCTTTACTAAATTATCTACATGTACAATCATATGGTATCCTCCTTAATGGTTATATCATAAAGGATCAGCAATTTTGATAACAGTGATATTTCTCGTGAATTTATATGACATTTGTCACAAAAACTGAGTTCCTGTGATTGTGCAGGATGCTTTGCCATGGTAAACTGATTGCATATAGAGGATGAAGAAATGACACATTTGATCAACCGCATGGTTTTGTTTTCAGTTTGTACGCTCCTATTAGTAACGGGAAATTTCGATCGGCTGCAGATTATCCCGATTTTGTTTTGTCTGATTGTAGAACTGTATGAGCTTTACCGTCCGGATCGTAAGCTGTTTATGATAAACTATGTCGGATTCTGTATGCTGATGATTCCGTTTCCGCAGCTGGCCTTTTTTCTGCCGCTGCGTATATATTCGCTGATTTCCTGGGATTTTCGAATTGGCTTATTAGGTTTTCTGGAGCTGCTTGTCATATATCCGCATGTCAATATTTTGCAGATACTCATTTTATCACTGATCAGCAGCCTGCTTGGTTTCTATGCGACAAAGCAGTTGGATATGCGGCAGCGGTTTCTGCAGTTTCGCGATACGCAAAGTGAGCAGGAGGCGGTTCTGAAACGTCATAATAAAGAATTGTTGGAAAAACAGGACTATGAAATCTATGCGGCCACTCTGCATGAGCGAAATCGCATAGCCCGTGAAATACACGATCATGTAGGGCATCAGCTTTCCAGCAGTATCCTGCAAGTAGCAGCACTTTCGACGATCGAACAGGATGAGCAGATGAAAGCGCATCTTAACACACTGAAACATACTTTGGATCAGGCGATGAATGATATTCGAAGCTCGGTACATGATCTGTATGATGAATCCTTCGATTTACGATCCAGTATTGAAAGACTGCTAATCCAGTTCTCATTTTGTGAATGGGATCTTGATTATGATGTACATAGCAGCTTGGAACGAAAATTGAAGTTCAGCTTTATTGCCATTATCAAGGAAGCGCTGTCCAATGTCAGCCGGCATTCAGATGCAACGATGGTGCATATCCGTGTCATTGAGCATCCGGCGCTGATTCAGCTGCAGATCGATGATAACGGAAGCGGCATTCAACCGATACAGGAAGAAGGAATTGGACTGCTGAATATGCGGGATCGGGTAGCCAAGCTAAATGGACGCATTCAGATTAGCCAGCATGAAGGCTTTCATATATTTGTCAGTGTAGACAAGGAGGAGAAAGAGAATGAGAATTATCATCATTGATGATGACCATCTGGTATTAAATTCTTTGAAAATGATTCTGGAAGCACAAAGCGATATAGAAGTAGTCGCGATCGGTGATGATGGAGAACAGGCGATTTCCCTGTATCAGCAATATCATCCGGATGTATTGCTGATGGATATCCGTATGCAAAAAGTCAATGGTTTAGAGGCAAGCATGGCAATATTAAAGGCAGACAGCCAGGCTAGAATCCTGTTATTAACAACATTTAATGATGATGAGTACATTGTTCAGGCATTGCGGCTTGGGGTCAAGGGATATATCCTGAAACAGAATTATGATGTGATCTATCCGGCTTTGAAAGCTGTCTGTCAGAATCAGCGCGTCTTTAATGATGAGATCATGATGAAGCTCCCAGACCTGATGAAACGAAGTGATCATCCGGATTATGAGAAATGGCAGTTGAGTGATAAAGAACAGGAGTTGATTATCCAGGTAGCAAATGGTGCCAGCAATCGGGAGATCGCGAATAATCTTTGTCTCAGCGAAGGTACAGTGAGAAACTATTTGAGTGTCATAATGGAAAAAGTACAGGTACGTGACCGTACCCAGTTGGCGATATTTTATTATCAGCATATGTGGAAGCAGTAAGAAATTTCAATAACGGCTTATTTACTGAGAATGATGTTTTTATCGCTATATACAGGCAGATGGAAATCTCAATATGGTATTGAATATGTGACCCGCTTTTATTCGATGTTACAAGATACGAAGGCTTCTGTGATTTTACAAATCAAACTTACATGTCAAGACGCTTATGATATGATGAGCGGTTTCATGCAGGGATGAAAGTATCGTGTTGTATTTTAACGCGATTATGATACTGCATTCATGGTTAATAGATAAAAAGAATAACGGTGTTTAAACAATAAAGTTATTTATCAAAAAGCATGGATTAAGATTCAGTTATTCTGATTTTAAAGTACGAGCTCTATATTCAAACGTAAAAGATGCAGATTAAATTTCTGCATCTTTTGCTTGTTCCTCATTGATGTCGACAGTATTATTTGATGGATTCTTATCGCTTGATTCTTGCTTTATACGATCTTTCGTTTTTACGATCACTTCATTTGAATCGGTATGATTGGTTTGAGATGAATGATGATCTTCTTGTTCGCTCGTATGGTTCACAACTGTACTGATCGTATGCAGCTTGGATAAACGGCTGTAATACGGAACATATCGAGAATCTATTAAGGAGATTACGATCTGACCAATCGAAAAAAGGAAAAATCCACTGGTGGCCAACGCGCTGATTAAGTAAAAAATTCGCTGTGTCGAAGTGATGAGCAAAAATTGTGCGACCAGGTAATAGATCAGAAATGGCATTGGCAGGATCAACCCGTAAAGAATTCCATAATGTAGCAAATACTGATACCACTTTGCGGTATTCCCGTTAGTTTGGATGATCCGGATCCGTACAAAAAACTTACCGATTGTTTTACCTTTGGTTATAATCGGAATCAAAATATACAGTATCCATATCAGAATCAGATAGCCGACAATCATTATTTCATAATCGGTCGTTTGGTGAAGCATGATATCATATGTTACGATCAGCATCATTCCCATACTCAGAAATGCCAGATCGATCAGGAAAGCAAAGCCTTTACGAATAATAGAAATCTGCATACCTTTGCGATAAGCGCTTTGATCAAGCTCATCGCGGGTCGGCAGTATTTTAGCGGCCAAAGGAGCAACCAGATAACCCAGCATGCCTCCAAGGGTGTTCGTGATCAGATCATCGATATCAAACATGCGATAGGGACGGAGATATATGCCGAATAGGGCACTGCGCTGAATACATTCAAAAGAAAGAGACAAAAGGAAGGTCAACAGTAAAGTTTTCTTCCAGCTGTACTGAAAGTAATAACGCATATAAATACCAAACGGCATCAGCAGAAGGAGGTTGAACAGCAGCACATAGAAGGATGGCTGGTTCAAGGCAGGCAGATAGGTAGATAAATCATTCAGCATAAATGGAGTATTTTCCAGAAATGTTGTCAAGGCTGTAAAAGGTATCAGCTGCATGGTCGGCGTTGTCAGCTCAGCGACCGATTCAGGATCGGGCAGCGGCAGCATTGTCAAAAGATAGGCACACAGTATATAGAAGATAAAGGAATATATGATCGCCGTTCTTAGCAAGAGTATCGAGCCGTATTTTCGATATTGAACAATCACATAAGGCATTGTGAAAAGTGCAGCAAGGAATGGAAACGCGATCATAGCGGTTTTAATTGGGATCAGATAAATAGCCATGGCAGTCTCCTTTCATACCGTATAGTATAGCATAAAATATTCATTAGCCGATATGGAGGATTTCTTGAAAACAGCTTTATTTATCATTCATGTAAATAATCGTCATAGGCGCCTGTTCTGCCGCATACATTAAAGGCAGGAGGAATGTGAAATGAAAGGTTTTCTATGTGTCCTTCAGGACAAGGATGCTGATCGTCTCATCACCAGGATCAGCAAACATGAAAATACACTGATCGAAGGAGCTGACGGCTTTGTGAATTTCAAGCCGGTAACGATTCGTCAGTGCAGGTATCTGATTCATTTTCAGGGAGAATTGTATAACCGAAAAGAGCTGTGTCAGGATTTAACCTTGGCTGGCTGGGATTGCTTACAGGTCGACTATGCAGAGCTGATAGCATATGCCTATGTCCAATGGGGAAAATCATGTTTATATCATTTGAACGGTGCTTTCGCTTTGGTGATATATGAGCGTGGGGAACTGTTTGCGGCGAAGGACCACATGGGGCTGAAACCGTTATTTTATGCTCGATGCAAAAACAGCGGGCTGATTTTGGCCGATTCGATTGCCGGTATTTTGGCAGATGGTATGATTGAGCCCATCGTGGATGCGTCTGGTATTCGTGAAATCTTCGCGCTTGGTCCTTCACTCAGCGAGGATAAAACGCTGTACCGGGATATTCATGCATTACCAATGGGCAGTTATCTGATTGCAAAGCATAATAATATCCGTGTGAAAAACTATTATCGTCCGACCACCAAACCGCATCTTGACAGCTTTAACGAAACGGTAGAAAAGGTACGCTTTCTGGTTGAAGATGCGATTATTCGGCAAGGTGAAAACAGCAATGCCTGTTTTCTGTCAGGCGGGCTGGACAGCAGTATCATCACCGCTGTTTGTGCGAAGAGCCATCCTAATTTAAAAACCTATTCCTTGGATTATGAAGGGAACAGCGAGAATTTCGTCGGCAACATGTATCAGGTTTCGCTCGATAAGCCGTTTATCCAGGAAATGGTCGATCGCTACGAATCGCATCATACACTGCTGACCATTACTCAGAAAGAACTGATCGATATGCTGAAACCGGCACTGATTGCCCGTAATCTGCCGGGTATGGCAGACGTCGATGCTTCCTTGTTGTGGATGTGTCAGCAGGTTAAGGATGACCACGAAAATATTATTTTAGGCGGTGAATGTTCGGATGAAGTATTTGGCGGCTATCCCTGGTTCTACAAACCGGAACTGAAAGATTTAGACAGCTTTCCATGGCTTCGTTCCATGGATGAGCGAATAGATCTGCTTCATGAGTCGATCCGCGGTTTCGGTTATCATGATTATATGCAGAAGCAGTATGATGATACCGTACGTGACATTATCTTTCTGGATGAAGACAGCGAGGCAGATAAGCGGGCGCGTATTCATACCATGATCTGTCTGCGTTGGTTCATGCAGACCTTGGTTACCCGTCAAATCACGATGGGCAACGCTGCCGATCTGAATGTACGCTCACCGTTTGCCGATGTCAGAATCATTGATTATGTTTATAACATTCCATGGGAAATGCGCTATTACAAGGAGGAGGAAAAGGGAATTTTACGCACCGCATTTGAAGACATCCTTCCTGCGTCTATTGCACACCGTAAAAAAAATCCATATCCGAAAACACATAATCCCCTCTATACTGAACTGATCAAAGAACGCATGCGCGAAGTATACCACGATGCAGACAGTGTTATTCATATGCTGTTTGACGATAAGCGTTTAAAGGAATTGATTAAAAGCGGCGGAGCTGCCTTCAAGCTTCCCTGGTACGGTCAGCTGATGAGCGGTCCGCAGCTGCTTGCTTATTTATATCAGCTTGACCTTTGGGTGAAGCAATATCATGTAAAATTTATGCTGTAACAAAATCATATATTAAAAAAGAACCTTTCACTATTGGTGCTGTAACAATTTTGCCCAAAACGCAAGGGTTCTTTTTTTACTTTTTAATTTATGAAACAGTAAAAGACATAGCTATACAGGTTGCTATTCTTTATAAATATTGAAACAAATTCCTAATATGCAGATTATTTTCTGATTCACGGCAGTTCTATGATATGCTGATGACGTTAAAGGAAAAGTTGCATGAAGGTTGAATTAAGTATAGAAGACAAGCTTGAATTAGCAAAGATTTTTAAAATTCATCGAAATCATCTTGGCTGTACTCAGAAAGAATATATTCAGGATAGACAGGGAATCCCAGTCTGTTCCATCAGCACCTATAGCCGGCTGGAAAATGGAATACCGATAAAATGTGATGAAATTTATGAAATACTGCTGTCAATGCGGATGCATAAAACATTCAATTATCGATTTGATATACGCGTGCGGATGAAGAAAGACTTTCACCTGCTATATCAAATGATCGAAGCATATAATCTGCCGGAAGCGAAAACGGTTTTGTATCAGATTATGGCAGAATTGAAGAAGCAGGGAGATTTTATTATGAATGCCTGCTATCTGGCAGTGCTTACCCAGATCGAAGCATATTATTTTCAGCAAAAGCCATTACAGCTGGCTTTGATTGATTGGGATATACTGAGCATATTTGATCGATATACGCAAGAAATATTAATTGATCTTTTATTTAAGGATGTGCTGCGAAGCAAGAAATCAATGCGGGAAGTTAACGTGTATGCGGAAAAATTGGAAATATCGAAATCAAAGACTTCTCTAAATTATTTGAATCGTGTGCTGCTTCATTATTATAACGATGAAATGCTGAGTGCCTTCCTAGAGCTGAAAACACTCATTCGGTATTTTGATACGCATGCTTTATTCAATCGACGGCTGGACGCCTATGATATTACGCTGTCGCTGTATGTGAATGTTCAGCCGCAGAATATTCCTGATTTATTACTTGAATATCATCGATTTGTTCAGGAGCATAAAGCCCAGCTGCATCCTAAGAAGCTTCGTCAAAGTCTTTATAATCAAGCAATGATTTTTCTGGAGATGCAAGAAGAAGCGGAAGCCTTGAAGCGCCTATCGCAAATAACGGATCGTGATGATGATCTGACGCTTAGAAAAACTGTTATATCCTGTTATTTATCATCGCATATGGATCTGCCGGCAGCACCGCTCAATGACTTAAAATTTTCTTCTGTCAGTAACCCCGGAGCGCTGGCGCTTTTTACATTTTATCAGCACAAACAGGCCGGCGCGTCCTTTGCCGAGCTGGAGATGCTCGTACAGGAACAGATCTTAAGCAGCATCGATCCGGATGATGAAATTTTGATGGAAATTTTAAAAGAAGAAATTATGAAGCTGGCAAAAAGCAGTCATGAGACGTATCTGCTTCAGCGATTTCAGCGGCTGCGTGATCATCACAGGTTTGAAAAAAATTCTGAAAACTGAAAATACCTTTCTTAAAATGATGATTTCATCAAATTTAGAGAGGTATTTTTAATTTTTCCCGGTCTTTGTCCTTTCCTGATAGGCTGAACTCGGGAGGTACGGTCATGCGATTAAAATTTAAGATTGCAGTGCTGATCGGTGCACTAGTTTTGGGAATCGGTGCAGCATTTCAGAGTCAAGCTGCAAATCAGCCGGAAGTAGCCGCAAAAGGGCGATCTTCACTTATCATTCTTTAAATCAACGGGGGAAACAGAAAGCGGATATTGTTCCGCTTTTTTATATTTGATCATGTGATGTGTATTTCCTGTTAAAATAGGATATAATAGGTATAACAAAAAGGAAGGTGCTGACATGGATTATTATTTGATCGGATGGATTCTTGTGTTCTTCCTGATTTTATTCGTCGAGGGCTTATCACAGCAGCTGATCGCCGTGTGGTTTGCGGTAGGTGCAGTCGTTGCGATTATCGCAGAGCTGATGAGTGCATCATTCAATGTCCAGCTTTCCTGCTTTGTGATTGCTTCCATCATATCGCTGCTGCTGCTGCGCCCATATGTGAAAAAGGCAACGGCAGGTAAGATCGAACGCACGAACAGTGATGAGAACATTGGTAAAACAGCAGTGGTTATCGCTGATTTTGATGCGGCTACAAATGAGGGAAGAGTCATGCTGTCAGGTCTTGATTGGGCAGCTAAAAGCCTCAGCTCGGTAAAGCTGCTGAAAGGTGAACAGGTAACGGTAGTATCAATCAGCGGCGTAAAACTGCTGGTATCCAGAAAAGAGGAGGAATGATTATGGATATCAAATTGATCATTTTATTAGTGTTTGTAATTCTGATTCTGGTTTTCATTTCAGCGCATATCCGTATTGTCAATCAGTCAGAGTCTTATGTAATCGAAAAATTGGGCGCATATAAAACCACATGGGGAACCGGCATTCATTTTTTAGTACCGTTTTTGGAACATGTATCAAAACGTGTTTCGCTGAAAGAGCATGTAGTTGATTTTGCCCCGCAGCCGGTCATTACCAAGGATAACGTAACGATGCAAATCGATACCGTCGTATATTTTCAGGTAACTGATTCAAAGCTGTATACCTATGGTGTTAACAATCCAATGATGGCTGTTGAATCACTGACTGCGACTACACTGCGTAATATTATCGGTGAATTGGATCTGGATGCGACCTTGACATCCCGCGACATCATCAATACCAAGATGCGCGCTATCCTGGATGAAGCAACAGATAAATGGGGCATCAAGGTCAATCGTGTGGAAGTAAAGAATATTTTGCCACCGCGTGAGATTCAGGATGCCATGGAGAAGCAGATGAAAGCTGAGCGTGAGCGTCGTGAAGCGATTTTGCAGGCAGAAGGCCGCAAAAAGAGTGAGATTTTGATTGCTGAAGGTGAGAAGCAATCAACCATCCTTCGTGCTGAAGCAAATAAAGAAATGCAGATTAAACAGGCACAAGGTGAGGCAGAAGCAATACTGCTGGTTCAAAAAGCCTTAGCGGACTCTTTGACCATGCTGTCTGATGCAAAGACATCCGATGCTGTCATCAAAATCAAAAGCTTGGAAGCACTGGAAAAGGTTGCGGATGGTAAAGCTACCAAGCTGATCATTCCAAGTGAAATACAAAATTTGGCCGGATTGCTGAGTTCTATGAAAGAAGTTGTCAGCGACTCCGCTTCAAACGAATAAGGTAACAAAAAGGATATCGATCTCGATATCCTTTCCTTTTGCATAACTATTGATTTGTCGGCTCAATCTGAATTGTTCCCTGAATCACCGCACCGCGGTTAATTTCAATATCCCGCGCGATAATGTTTCCGATAACACAGGATTCAGAGGTAAGAGTAACCCCGCCACTGGCATGGATATCACCCTTGATCTGACCGCCGCAAAGCAGTTCTTCAGTTTGAATATTGCCTTCGATAACTGTCTCCGGGCTTAGCTTGATATCACTTCGACAGGAAATATCACCGTAGATTTCCGCTTCTTCCATCTCAGCCGTATCACATTGAATATTACCTTTGATCTTACCGGTAACTTCCAGTTTGCTATCGCATACAACGTCACCTTCAACAGTACCGTGAATTTCTAATGCATCCTCGGTTTCGATTTTACCGTGTAAAATAGTGTTTTTACTAATGCGCGTTGCAGTTTCAGCAGGCTCGGCATTAAAATAATTAGAATAAGATTCCGTATTCTGGAATTCCGTTTGCACCATCGCCGGTTTTACTCCTTCTTCAGGTGCTGATGTTTCCGTTCCATCATTTTGGGCAGTTGATTCCTGACCGCGTGATTCCTGTTCATTTTTTGTATACATTTCTTTTTGTTTTTCATACCATTTCATGGGATTCCTCCTAGTTAATAATGAATAATTATGAATATATTATAAACATTATTTAGTAAGAAAGAAAGTATCCAGCCGCTGAAATATGAAATGATGTCCGATATTGGCATTGATTTTTAAGGTTTTCCTGTATTTTTATGTGGATTGAGATTAGTTATGCTATAATTCTTGATAGCAAAGGGGGCTTTCATGTGGAAAAACAATTAAAGCGAGATGCATTTTTTCATTATCATTTTTTATCAGATGTAACCTATGCGCCAAACGGTAAGCGTTATGCATATATTGATGCGCAGGCTGATACCGAACATAATGCGTATACAAGAAATCTTCATATCGGGGTTCAAGGCAAGACCACACCGCTTACTGCTGATGGAAAAGTTGAAGCATTTATCTGGGATGACAAGGACACTATCTTATTTTCGGCGATGCGTGATGAAGCGATCCGCAAAAAAGTTGAAGCTGGAGAAGAGTGGACGAGCTTTTATCGGATTTCCATAAAGGGCGGAGAAGCACAGCCGGCTTTTGCTGTTCCGCTGAACGTTCAGAAAATAGAAAAGGTAAAAAAGGGTGTTTATCTCTTGATGGTTTTATATGACCTGAATTATTCGGATATGTATGCCTGCAAGGAAAAAGCCAAAGGGCAGCTGCTGAAGCAGAAGCAGGATAGCCGTGACTATGAAGTGATTGATGAACTGCCTTACACTTTTAATGGAATGGGGTATATCAACAAAAAACGCATGTCCTTATTTTTATATCAGGAAAGCAGTGGGAAGCTGACCAGAATCAGTGATCGAAATATGGCAGTATCCCATACTGCCTGGAATGATGATCATACGTTACTCTACTACAGCGGATATGCTTATCAAACAGTAAAGGAAGATAAAGAGGGAATTTATGCATATGATCTGACCGCAAAAGAAACTTCTGAAATTGTAGCACCTCATCAATACGAATTGTATGATCTGCAAGTGTGGAATAATCAGCTGTTTTTTGCCGGAACGGAAACGAAACGGTATGGCTTGAATGAAAATCCGTGGTTTTATACAGTGGATGGAAATAAGTGCGTACAGCTGCTTGCTGAGAATGAAAATACACTGGGAAGCAGTGTTGGCAGTGACTGCCGGCTGGGAGCAGGGCGATATGCATTAATCATTCATGATCAATATTTTTATATCACGACACAAAACGGCGATTCCTGCCTTTATGCAATGGATAAACAGGGCAGACAGCAAAAAATCGCTGCATACACAGGCAGTATTGACTGCTTCGACATCAATCAAGAGGATATCATTTGGGTTGGTATGAAGGAACAGCAGCTTCAGGAAATCTATCACCAACAGCTAAATAGTTCAAATATGGAACAGCTGACACATATACATGCGAAAATGATGCAGGATGTTTATACGGCAAAACCGCAGCTAATTCAGTTTCATCGCGATGGCTATGATCTTCAGGGCTGGGTGTTGCTGCCAAAGGGTTATGATACCAAAAAGCAATATCCGGCAATTCTGGATATTCATGGCGGACCGAAAACCGTATATGGAGAAGTGTTCTATCATGAGATGCAGGTATGGGCCAATGAAGGTTATTTTGTGTGCTTTATGAATCCTCGCGGATCAGATGGCCGAGGCAATGCCTTCGCGGATATTTACGGTAAATATGGGACAGGTGATTATGAAGATTTGATGATGTTTACGGATGAAGTACTGCGAGCGTACCCGCAGATCGATGAAAAACGGTTCGGAGTTACCGGCGGCTCCTACGGCGGTTTTATGACCAACTGGATTATCGGTCATACCAAGCGCTTTGCGGCTGCGGCTTCTCAGCGTTCGATAGCCAATTGGATCGCTTTTGAGCATACTTCTGATATCGGACCGGATTTCACGAAGGATCAGCAGCGTGCAAGTACCTGGGAGAACCTTGAAAAATTGTGGTTCCATTCTCCTTTGCAATATGCTGATCAAGTAGTCACACCAACCTTGTTTATCCATAGTGATGAAGATTACCGTTGTCCTTTAAGCGAGGGACAACAGATGGTATCGGCATTGATGGAGCATGGGGTAGAAACCAGAATGGTAATGTTCAAAGGAGAAAATCATGAGCTGAGCCGCAGTGGTAAACCGCTTCATCGGCTGCGCCGCTTGAATGAGATAACTGACTGGATGAATCATTATCTAAAATAACTGCTTCGGCAGTTTTTTTTATAAAAGACAAATGAAATGAAACAATTTGAAGGGCTGTGTGGTATAACAAGTGAAAGGGGTTGATAATATGGCTATACAGCGAAAGGAAGAGGCGGAGCGAATTGTTGACACATATGGTGATGCCGTTTATAAATTTGCCCTTTCTCTCACCCGTCATAAAGATGTTGCCGATGATGTGTTCCAGGAGGTATTTCTGCGATATATGAAAAAACGTCCAGTTTTCGAAAATGAAAAGCATGCCCGCGCTTGGTTCTATATCGTTACGAAAAACTGCTGCCGCACCCATTTTATGAGCGCCTTTATCCGTCACAGCGCTCCGCTCGATCAGGAAATCCCCTTTCTGAACGACCCTGATTATAAGCTGTATCAATATGTGCTGGAGCTGCCGGTGAAATACCGTATAGTCATTCATTTATTTTATTACGAAGGCTACTCAACGCGCGAAATAGCTGCCATACTCAAGAAGAAAGAGGCAACCGTCCGCACCCAACTGAAACGGGCAAGGACATTGCTGAAAAAAGGGATGGAAGGAAGTGATTCACTTGAAAACCTATAAAGAAATCAATGAAAAAATAATGGTACCAAAGGAAGTAAGAAATGCAACTGTCGATAAAATGATATACAAACAAAAACCGAACTATGTAAAAGTGATTTTAAGCTTGGCCTGTATGCTGCTTATTGCGTTGGGCACCTTGCAGGTTATGAAAATGGTACAGTCCTCATCGCCGAAAATGGATACTGGGCAAACCGCAGTCAAGCATAAACAGTTTCATATAAAAGATTATTTAGTACCAAAGCAAGATGAAGTATCAACATCAAAAATTTTTGGTATGATTTCAGATTTAGATACCGATCCGATGGGGAAAGAAATGCTGGAAACCATTCAGAATGATTTTCCTACCGTAGAACATCTAATAGTACCGAAGGGTTTCGAATCGAAATTATTTTATCGCCAATTCAAACGTGGTGAAAACTATGAAAAATTGGAAAAGGGATATCCGTTAATCGATTATTATGCGGAAAAAGGTGATTATACACTGACCTTGCGAATCCAGGATAATCATATTCCTCAGTGTGTGATTCGAGATGGCGGAGAACCTTATCTGAAAGGCTACAAGGGTTATCAGATTGCTGTATCAGAAGGTACCGATCAGGAAGGAAATAAACTCTTTTGGGCATACGGCACTTATAAGAACTATGATATTGAAATTTATGCGATGGTTGAACGTGCCGCTGATTTTGAGCAGTTTATGCAAAGCTTCTTGAAATAGCATTCATTTTCATATGACAAATTCTAACCTCCCATGATATGATAATGCGGATGATAATTTAGGGAGGCTTTTCATGAAACGTAGTCAAGCGAATGGGATATTGATTCTGGTTGCAATGGTTTGGGGAGCGGGCTTTATTGCCACAGACGGGGCATTGGAGGGGTTTACTCCTTTTTGGATGGTGAGCATCCGATTTGTGATTGCTGGTTTGCTTTTATTGCCCTTTGCCTGGAGCGGGCTTCGCGGGGTATCCTCCCATGATATCGGAAAGGGTTGTCTGGCGGGCATCCTGCTGTTTCTGGCATTTGCTTTTCAGACCATTGGGCTGCAATATACAACCCCCAGCAAAAACGCCTTTTTGACTGCGGTCAATGTTGTGCTGGTACCGTATTTGATTTGGCTGCTGATGAAGCATAGACCTACCAGAAAACAGGTGCTGTGTTCACTGACCTGCATGATCGGTGTAGCGCTGCTGACCTTAGATGGAGGCCTGTCTAACTTCTCTAAGGGTGATGTATTATCACTGATTTGTGCTGTATTTTTTGCTTTGCATATGATGTCACTGGAGCGCTATTCCCATATACCGCCGCTGTCGCTGACTGCACTTCAGCTATTGAGTGCCGGCATATCCGCTACTCTGATTGCCTTATGCACAGAACCTTTTCCGCACTTACCGTCAACTAAGGCTTTCGGTTCTTTGCTGTTCTTGATTTTTGGTTCTACACTATTAGCTTATCTATTGCAAACATGGGCTCAGCAGCATACCAGTGCCAACACGACATCACTAATTCTTACAATGGAAGCCTTATTCGCGTCATTGTTTTCCTTTTTGCTTCTGCATGAAGTAATGAGTGTGAAAATGATTATCGGCGGACTGATCATCTTTGCTTCAGTTGTCATCATGGAATGGCATCCAAAAGGAAATCAGTTATGAGTTTGGTTAACCATATGGCCGATCGCATATAGAATTGTACCAGGAGCTATTAATTAAGGCATTGGTCGGTGAGGGACAGCGTCATCAATTTGAATTATTAATCGCTGCTTCAGGCGTGAATGATGTTTTGTTTAATTTGATTGAAAATATATCGGTTATTTATGATATCAGGGTTAAAAAATTTATAAATAAAAATAGGCATAGCAAAGCAGGGTGAAAATCCTGCTTTTTGTATTTTATGTTCTTTTTTTGATTTCTCAGATTACTACTTTTCAATTTTGCCATTTGTGATATAATTAACATGCTTAAATTTTACAAGTAAACGGAAGGATTATGGAGGAGGAAAATCATGTCTTTATTTGACCATGAAGCACGGCAGTTTAAATTTGATGTTTTGCGTGAAGTTTCTAAGCGTACCTTTGAAGGAAAGCTGAATGAGGATGTGTGTGATGAACTGGCGCACATGCTGATTCCGACCAATCATGCAGAGTTTCGCTGCTGTGTATATAAAGAACGCGAGATTATTCGTCAGCGGGCCCGTATGGCAATGGGGAAAACACCGCAGGCGACAGGTAGCCATGACAGCAAGCAGATCGTTAAAGTAATTGAGGCAGCATGTGATGGTTGTACGATCCGTAAGATTCAGGTAACGGATAACTGCCGTAAATGTATGGCAAAGGCCTGTGTTGCCGCATGTAAATTTGATGCGATGAAAATGGGGCCAGATCACGCCTATATTGATTATGCAAAATGTAAAGAATGCGGAGCTTGTGTCAATGCATGCCCGTTTAATGCAATCGTAGAAACGCAGCGTCCGTGCAAAAAGAGCTGCCCGGTAGATGCGATCAGCATGGATGATAACGGCTTGGCTGTCATCGATGAAAGCAAATGTATTAACTGCGGAGCCTGCCAGGCCAAGTGTCCATTTGGTGCAATTGAAGATATGTCATGGATGGTGCCGGTTATCGAGCGTTTGAAACAAGATGATAAAGTAATCGCAATTGTTGCGCCGGCAATTCAGGGACAGTTTGAAAATGCGACCTTGCCGCAGATCAAGCATGCGATCCGCAGACTGGGCTTTTCAAAGGTATTGGAGGCAGCAATTGGCGCGGATGCAGTTGCCTGGTATGAAAAGGAAGATCTAAAAAAACATATCGCGGAAGGGGAAAAGCTGACTACATCCTGCTGCCCGGCATTTGTCAATATGGCAAAGCTGCATTTCCCTACTGTGTATGAAAAGAATGTATCGAAAATGGTTTCACCGATGGTAGCGCTGGGACGTTATCTGAAACACGAGTATCCGGATCATGCAGTAGTCTTTATCGGTCCGTGCGTAGCAAAAAAACAGGAAGCGCAGGAGAATGAATCAATCGATTTCGTTTTAACTTTTGAAGAATTAGCCGCCATGTTAATTTCTCAGAGCATTAATCCGGAGCAGGAAATCCCAGAAGAAGGAGACTTTGCTTCTGTTTACGGACGCGGCTTCGCAATTGGCGGCGGTGTTTCCAAAGCTGTCGTAGAAGCATTGAACGAAAATAACGATGATGTGAAAGTAACCGGAGTGTATGCGGATGGCAGTGCAGAATGCAAAAAAAATCTGATGATCATGAAGGTTGGCCGGTTCCAAGCGGATATATTAGAAGGTATGGCGTGTGTCGGCGGTTGTGTCAGCGGGCCTGCTACGATTGAAAATGCCAATAAGACAAAACAGCGAATGGCGAAGGAAAACGCGGCTTTCAAGGACGATAAAATCTGCGGAACTCTCAAACATTTTGATTTTACTGATATTGATTTACACAAATAAGAGACGATATGTCTCTTTTTTAATTTCAACAGGTATCGACAGAATTCGCTGTAAATTCATGCTAGGATGATTCAAGGTGATGGTATGAAATATCAATTATATGCAGTAAAGGATACCTTTCAGGAAATCATGCAAGATCGTGAAGAGCTGTTTTACGAGCTGCTGTCTCTGTGTGACGAACAGCAGCTTGATGTGATGCTGGAGCGCTTTGATGCGCAGGCGATCTATAAAGGATGTATCAGCCTGCTGGAGGATGATACTCTTGATCTTCAAAATAATGACATTACGATGTATCGTCCTTTTCATGATGAATTTTTCCATATGCGAGTATTTGATCATGTTATCGAATTGAATGATTATGAAAGCAGTCCGTTTTATCATTATCTGATGCGATTGCATCGGGAATACGTTATTGTAGACGAATTTGCACATGTTCATTATCAAAAGTATTGTAAAAACATGTAATTAATAGTAGAATATTAAGGTATATGAGGAGGATTTATACATGGGATCAACATTTGTAACATCGCTGGTAAGTCTGATTGTTGGTGGTATCATCGGAGCAGTACTGGGCTTCTATTTCACCAAGAAAAAGTTTGAAAAAGAATTGAAGGAGAATCCGCCTATCAATGAGAAAATGATCCGCGCCATGTTCCTGCAGATGGGTAGAAAGCCGTCGGAAGCACAGATCAAACAGATAATGAAATCAATGAATATCAACAAATAAAGTACCGGTGAGGTACTTTTTTCTAACACAAATGTAAGATAGTAAACATTAATTCGGGTTATGTTATAATGAAATCAGGTGATATGATGAAATATGTTAAGCGATTTCTTGTTGTCCTACTGGCATTGTTCATACTGCTTGGTGTCACGCTTGGCGTAATCGGATACCGTGAATTTAAACGGGTGACAGACCAAATAAGCATACAAGACAAAGTAGCGGAGATCCGTGATCAGGAGCATTTTGTAAATTATAAAGATATAGCACCACAGCTGCTTCAGGCAACGGTTGCGATCGAAGATCGTCGTTTTTATGACCACGGCGGGATTGATGTGATCGGCTTGGGGAGAGCGCTGCTGGATAATATTACGGCAAAAAAAGTAGTTGGCGGCGGCAGTACGATTACGCAGCAGCTGGCGAAGAATATGTATTTTGGCTATGAAACAAATATCACCAGAAAAATGGGCGAATTTTTTGTTGCCCGTGAACTCGAGAGTAAGTATACAAAAAAGGAAATTTTAGAATTATATGTAAATATTATCAACTATGGTGATAATCATATCGGGATATGGGAGGCGAGTCAGGGCTATTATCAATGTATGCCTAGCGAGCTTACTTTGAAACAAGCATCTATGCTGGCGGGTATCCCACAATCACCATCTAATTTTCAGTTGAGTGATCATCTTGAAAGTGCTCGTACCCGTCAGAAAGCCGTGCTGGAAGCGATGGTCAAGGAAGATATGATTACGTATGCAGAATCTGTTCAGGCGCGTGATCATTAATGCATTTATGATCAAAAGGAGGTTATGGCAATGGAGAATGAGCTGCACTTTCGATATGCAACCGCTGAGGATGTTCCTTTGATTCTAGAATTTATCAAAAAGCTCGCAGCATATGAAAAAATGCTGGATGAAGTTGTAGCAACGGAGGAGCTTTTACAAGCGTGGCTGTTTGAAAAAGCAAAGGCTGAAGTAATTTTTGCTGTGAAGGGAAAACTGGAAATTGGCTTCGCGCTGTTCTTTCATAATTTTTCAACCTTTTTGGGACGTTCCGGCATCTATCTGGAAGATTTATATATTGAACCTGAATATCGCGGCAACGGATATGGTCGTGCTACCCTGAAGCAGCTTGCAAAGATAGCGGTTGAGCGCGGCTGCGGTAGATTGGAGTGGTGGTGTTTAGACTGGAATCAACCCAGCATAGATTTTTATCGGTTGATGGGAGCAGAACCGATGAAGGATTGGACGGTATATCGCATCGCCGGTGATACGCTGAAGCAATTGACCGATTCCAATATTCCAGAATAAATGTTTGAGTAACTGATATCGAAATTTGTTTAAAATGAATATAAGGATATGATGGTTATTATCATAAGATTTAATGCATTCTGATTGCAAGACTTCACAATGTTTGACAATGAAAAGTAAAAATATAAATATAAGTTGATTTTCATAATAAGATAAACTTACCGCAAAAGCTCAAGCTAAAGCAGAATTGAAAGAACTTAGTGACGTTGAGGAATACATCAGACAAGCTACCTGCTAAAACAGAAAAAGGGATGCATTGGATTCGGGGAACTGAGGATTTGTTACATATGTTGATATCATTATGAAAAAAATAGCAGCCATCTTAAATGACTGCTTTTTTTATAAATGGTGCCCGAGGCCGGACTCGAACCGGCATGGATTTAACTCCGCAGCATTTTGAGTGCTGTGCGTATACCAATTTCGCCACTCGGGCATGCCACGATATTATAGCTTATTTTTTTCAAAAGGACAATCCATAAAATGAAAAAAATATAAATTTTTGTTTTCTGACTATAATTGGGGTAATAATAGCAGAAACAAAACGAATAGGAAAAAAATTCTAATTTCTGTATAGCAATTCTTAAAAAAATGATATATAATAATATCACCCTCGTTTCGGTTATACGAAAACGAAGCATAAATCCATGTGTGATGAAACAAAATGTTAAAAAAGTTAACTTTCTTGTTGACACAGGGGTTTCCGCTTGCTATTATATACAAGCGCTCAAGCGAGGGCGACGATCTTTGAAAACTAAACAGAATACGTCAATTCAAAAGAAACTCAAGAAAACAGAAACGCGAAAGCGTAAAGAAGAGCTAAACAAACAATCA
>NZ_WUUQ01000008.1 GCF_009831105.1 Copranaerobaculum intestinale
CCTTTCTTCCTGTGTCTGCTCCGTTCTTAACGCTCACGAGCCTTGTAAGGCTCGTGGCTAAACGGAACAGCCCCAGTCAGAAACCTTATTTTCGGTCTGATAGTCCATGTTTATTCATGCTATCAAAATGAAAACACATCTTTTCTATGCTTACTCAAGCGTGTGATTGACCCTATTGTGCTTAATCACTCTATCTGATACGATAATAACGTCATTAGAATTACTTGTCAAGAAGTTTTTATTGACTTTTGGACATATATTAAGTATGATATGCTTATAAATACCAAGAAAAGCAATGAAAGGAGTGTTTATACTAAGTCATGGAGCATTACGAAAAGAAAATCAGTTTCTTAGGAGAAAACATACAGACCATAAGAAAACACAGAGGAATGAAACAACAGGAACTGGCGGACAAAATCGGTATCAATATGCAGAGCCTTTCCAAGATTGAACGAGGTGTGAATTACCCCACCTTTGATACGCTGGAAAAGATAATGGACGTGCTGGGAGTAACACCCAATGAATTATTATCGGGAGAATGGAAGTATGTTAATCAAGCCGAAAAGGAAGTATGCCAGTTTTTAAAAATTGAAGAACGATTAAATGCAGAACTGAAACATGGGCATTATGACAACTTCTTTGACAGCGAGGAAGAATGGCTGGAATATGAGTTGGAAAAGTTACGGGAATATATTACTGACTACATCAACGGGAAAAGCATTGTAGCGTCCGACCTTTACCCAATCAAAGAATTTATCCAGCATTTGAAATTCCAAAAACTGCTAAACCGCTATGATGATTTATACAGCATGGATATGTTTGGGGAAAGCACAGAGGGACATAAATATAGGACACCTTATCAAGTCGTAAAAATGATAAACCCCAATTCAAAAGAGGATATGGAACTGCTACGGGAAGTATTGAGGAATAACCATTTTGATGATGAGGACGAGTAGTTCTTTCTTCTTATGCGAAGATACAGCAAACAAAAAGCCCAGTAAAGAGTGCAAAGCACCACCAATGGTGGCAAGGCTCTTGACAGGGCTTTTTCTTTTCTGTGGTGGGTAATCAAGAGGAAGAAAGAAAAAGTGTGCATTTTCCAAGATAGAAAAATATCAAGGGGATATGCTGATTTTTATTGTGGCGGATATATGGAACTGTTATAATATGGATATGAAGAAAGCGACAAATTAGAATTTGACGGGGAGGTCTCATGAGGACAGAATATAAACACAATCCGCCCATTCCATATAGTCTGCATGATATGCGAGTCAAAAAGATTATAATTCAAGATCAAACAATAGCACTTGAATTTGAGGACGGATATGAAAAACTTACAGAACCTTTTGAACAGGTCGAGGGAAACATCACAATCGAAGGTGTGGATTTTGATTGTACCTGCGTGATGTTGCAGAGCAAATGGGGAAACTATGGAAAATTCAACGGTGAGAAATTAGAACTGGAACACTTTATAAAGAGATACAAAAACTATAGCTTTGAAATTGTAAATGAATTATATGGGTATAATCAAGTATTGTATTCTGGTTATTTATCTATCTTAGAAACAGAAGATTTAGTTCAAATGGACATTTCAATTTACTTTACGGGCAAAATTATTTACGATACAAAAGAGTAACAAATTCCAGCTTGTAGAACTAAAAATGTGAATTTGTTTGATGTTAGTAATACAAGAATTTGAAGTTTCAGAGGTAAAGATAATTTATATCTTCATATAAAGGGAAATGTAATTGTTAAAATAGCAAAATCAAAAGAAGTTAAAATTAATTTAAAAAGGATGGATGAGAAATGATGCATGGTATTATCGCTGTTGCACTGATATTTATACTTGCTAATTTACCTCAATATATTAGAAAACAGCTAACAGAAAAAATCGCTGATGAAAGCAGTAAAGCTAAAGAAAATTTACAAACTTCACAATTAAATTTTTTAACAAAGATAGAATGGCTTAGATTCTTTCCATTGAAAAAAATTTTACTAGGAGTAATTTGGCTTTTTTGCCTATTTTATGCTGTAAGAGGAGTCTTTATGACTATTAACGATCCTCGTGGTATATTTATATTCCTCACAGTTTTATTTTGGCTCATCACTATTTTTACAGCACGCAAGATATGGCGATATATTA
Organism: Copranaerobaculum intestinale; assembly: GCF_009831105.1. Classification (GTDB taxonomy): domain Bacteria; phylum Bacillota_I; class Bacilli_A; order Erysipelotrichales; family Erysipelotrichaceae; genus Copranaerobaculum; species Copranaerobaculum intestinale. The sequence continues at coordinate 2,144 of NZ_WUUQ01000008.1, forward strand.
AATTATCTTATCACTGCGTACCTGTATTAAATCATATCAAAACAAAAGAGGAATTAAAGGAATCTCTACAAGGTGAATGTTTTGAAAAAGTATTGTTTGAGCACAATATATTACGAAAATATTTCCCTGTCCTTATTAGTGAAAACTGGGTAGTTATGAACGGTCGTCTTTTTCCAAGACACGGAGTTGAAAAAATATATTATTTACACGAAAGCCCTGTTTGGAATTATGAACAAATTAGGTTTATATATTTTAATGGTGAAGAATATCTATCTCCTAGTGACAAACAAACTGCTGATGAACTTCGTCAAACAGAAATATCAAATTTGCTACATAAAATATGCCCAGTAGTTATTGAAAAAGCAGAGCAAAAAACAAATACATCAAATAAAAAAGATAAATCTATTATTTACTGGAATATGAATTATAAAGGTAAATTTAGAAGAACATTATGGATGATACCTTTTGTCATTATCTTATGCATTTTACTGCCACTATGCTTAGGAAGTTCTTGGATTATATACGATATAATTATGGTTGTAATTTTAATATGGCAGCTTTGGTATACCTATAACAAAATGAAGTTTGAAGAAAAAAACTTAAATGAGATAGATGAAAACAATAATAAAAAATATACGATAGCTATGAAAAATGTTCATATGTACGATTATCTTCTTGCAATAAAAGATGAAACGCATATCTACAAAGCCATCATTGAAGCAGTACCTGATGAAAATGATAGCATGATGATTTGGCTAGATGATTTTAATTTTCCACAAGCAGAGATTGAGGACATAAAAAAAGAAATAGAACTATACTTTAAAGCAAGAAATATTACTTGCATATTCAAAGCCGGTAAAAGAGCATAGACGGAGTGATCCAGACACGGCGGTGGGAAAATCTCTTAGATTTTTTCGCCGTTTTTAGTGGCTGGTTCACTTCGGCAGTTGAGCGAGCTTGCGAGCGAACATCAAGCCCCCGTTATCTAACAGGGGGGTACTATTACAAAAGACAAGAGCAAAAACAAATACAAAACTGCTGATATGCAACGATTTATAAAGTTATAAGAACTTATTTCACTTCACACCCTATTCTTTTTACCCGACAGGTCTAAAACAGCATATCAATAGAAAATAAATATAAGATACAAGGTGTATGCTCCTATGAGTATATGCCTTTTTTGATTGGAGGAATAAAGCATGAATGATATAAAATTTATTGAAACATTAAAACAAAAGAGAAATGCCTGTGATTATTCGCAATCACGACTGGCACTGGAACTACAAATCAGCAGGCAGAACTTAAATGAAATTGAAAACGGAAAAACAAAAGCCAGTAAAGAAATGAAACATATACTTCTACATTATCTTGATTATTGTAATTGTACACAGCCTTTCACTTTAACGATTGACTATCTGCGTGTTCGTTTTCCTACCACAGACGCATTGGAGATTATAAAAAATGTACTGGCAATGAAAAGCGAATATTTTATACATGAAGATTATGGAATGTTTGGTTATGAAGAACAGTATATCTATGGGGATATTAGTGTAAATGCTTCTAAAGATAGTTCTATGGGTGTTTTATTAGAATTAAGAGGTATGGGGTGTCGGAACTTGGAATATGTTTTACAGGCAAGAGGGATAGACTGGTATTCCTTTTTAAGCTGTTGTATAGATTATCAAGGCGTTTTTAAACGTATAGATTTAGCAATCAATGATATGGGCGGATTGCTGGATATAGAAATTCTAAGGGAACGCTATTATGCCAACAAGGTATGGAAACGTTCAAGAACCCATGAAGCAGTAGACAGCGGGAAATTATCGGGTACACATGGAGATACTGCAAAAACCTTTTATATCGGTTCAAAGAATAGTTCCATCTACTTTTGCCTGTATGAAAAAGAAAAGGAACAAAAAAGCAAAGGTATAAAAACAAACATTAAGAACCGCTTTGAAATTCGTTTAAAAAATGGAAAAGCAGAACAAACGATAGAACAACTTGTTTTTTCAAGAAATCCCGAACAGACCATAGCAAATCTTATCCTCACACAAATAGATTTTCCCGATTATATTTTATGGGATATATTTTTAGATAATGTAACGACTTCACTTCCATTTATTATGACACCTGTTGCTGTCAATATGGATAAAACAAAACGCTGGTTAGAAAGACAGGTCATGCCCTCTTTATTGATGATAAAAGAGATTGAAAAGAAAACAGGAGCAAAGTATCTGGAAGAAATCGACAGGCATACAAGACTAACAGAAAAGCAGGAATTAAAAATCAAACAAATGACAACAGATATAGCAGATATGATTGAGAAAGATACCGCTGTTCCACAAAGGAATGACGGTATTTTTTAATTTCTTCAAAAAATCTGCAACAAAACGGCTACTTGTGTACAGATATGGTGCGAGGAAAGGAAATCTAACTTTTTAAATAAGGTCATAAAATCTTCCTTTGGTGTACAGATACGGAATGTAAGAAGAAATTGAAATTTTTTTGAAAAACCTGCAACAAAATAAGACTTCTATTCCTTATATGGTGCGAGGAAAGAAAATCGAAACTTTTTTTGAAAACAGGTCATCAAATCGGTGGTTGCTGTCCTTATATGGTGTGAAAGAAGAAACTATTTTCATTTTTAACTTAACAATCCGTAGTTTCCGTTCCCTATATGGAGCAAAGAAAATCTTTCATTCCATTTTTGGCAGGAACGGTAGTGTATGGGGAGTTAGGGCGTGGAAAGAAAAACAATCTTTTTTCATCATCAACTTAGCAAACCGATACTTGCTATCCCTATATGGTGCATGAAAAGAAGTTAAAATTTTTCTATTTCAACTTAGCAAATGGACGTTTGCTGTACAGATAGTAGTGAAAAAGGGAAAAAGTTTTGAATTTTAGTTACATTTCTCCTCTTTTCCAACGCGGTATATAGGAAAGATGATTTTCTTCTTTCAATCGTTCTTTGACAACTGAATAAAGCAATTCAATACGTTTGACAGACAGCGAGCCGTTGAAACAGATACGCCATGACCTTTCCCCTGCAAAAGCGAGCGATAACCTATCTGTGTTCTTGTAAAAGACTTGTCCTCTTTTATCGCTATGACCTGTGCTGTCAGATAATGATACTCCCGTACAGCCACAGCTTGAGCGTTCAGAGCGTCGCACGCAATGGGTACGGCTACATAAGAACTATGCAGAGGTGGAACTCCTGTGGGCTATGACAAAAGCCGTTGAATTGCTTAGAAAGATTTTACAGAAAGGGGGTATGTGTTATTGATAATGCTGTAAAAACAATTCAAAAGAAAAATGGCAAGTGTGGCATTGGCAACAGAGGAAAGACAAAGATTGTTGTAAAAGAGCATTTTTCCGAAAAGGGAAAGACAATGGAAGAACTTCTAACGGATGTCATGTTGGAAAAAGCAAAGCAGACAATCGCATAAAATCGGTGCAGTTGTAAGAAATAGATTGAATGACAAAAAGTACCCGTGTTATACTTTACTTGCAAGCAGGTATTGTAAACACGGGTTAGTTATAAAGGAGGATAACTGACAATGAAACAACAGATTTACAATACTGCACTTTATCTTAGGTTAAGCCGAGATGATGAATTACAGGGCGAAAGTTCCAGCATTACCACACAAAGAAGTATGTTGCGTCTATATGCAAAAGAACATCATTTGAATGTGATTGATGAATATATTGATGACGGCTGGTCGGGAACAAATTTTGAAAGACCGAGCTTTCAAAGAATGATTGAGGATATAGAGGCAGGAAAAATCAACTGTGTTGTAACAAAAGACTTATCACGACTTGGCAGAAATTATATTATGACAGGGCAATATACTGAATTGTATTTTCCCAGCCATAATGTCCGTTACATAGCGATTGACGACGGTGTAGACAGCGAAAAAGGCGAAAGTGAGATTGCACCATTTAAGAACATCATCAATGAATGGGTAGCAAGAGATACGAGCCGTAAAGTGAAATCAGCGTTTAAGACAAAATTTGCAGAGGGTGCGTATTATGGGGCTTATGCTCCGTTAGGATATAAGAAACACCCCGACATCAAAGGAAAACTGTTGGTTGATGAGGAAACAAAATGGATTGTTGAAAAAATCTTCTCTCTAGCCTATCAAGGTTACGGTAGTGCAAAAATTACAAAGATACTGCGAGAAGAAAAAGTCCCGACAGCGTCTTGGTTGAATTTTACAAGGTATGGTACTTTTGCACATATCTTTGAGGGCAAACCCGAAAGCAAGCGTTATGAGTGGACGATTGCTCATGTAAAGGCGATATTGAAAAGTGAAGTCTATATCGGAAACAGCGTTCATAATCGACAATCAACCGTTTCTTTCAAAAGCAAGAAGAAAGTACGAAAGCCTGAAAGCGAATGGTTTCGAGTAGAAAATACCCACGAACCGATTATTGACAAAGAAGTGTTCTATCGTGTGCAGGAACAGATAAAATCAAGGCGTAGACAGACAAAGGAAAAAGCAACGCCGATATTTGCAGGGCTTGTTAAGTGTGCGGATTGTGGCTGGTCTATGAGATTTGCAACAAATAAGGCAAATAAAACACCGTATAGTTATTATGCTTGCAGTTTCTACGGACAGTTTGGCAAAGGTTATTGTTCTATGCACTATATCCGCTATGATGTGCTATATCAAGCTGTATTGGAACGATTGCAGTATTGGGCTAAGGCAGTACAGCAGGACGAAGAAAAGGTATTGAACAAAATACAGAAAGTCGGCAATGCAGAGCGAATGCGGGAAAAGAAGAAAAAGGCAAATACTTTGAAGAAAGCCGAGAACCGACAAAATGAGATTGACCGTTTATTTGCGAAAATGTATGAAGATAGAGCCTGTGAGAAGATAACAGAACGAAACTTCATTATGCTGTCGGGGAAATATCAAAAGGAACAGATAGAACTGGAACAGCAGATAACAAGCCTAAGAGAAGAATTAAGTAAAATGGAACAGGATATGGTAGGTGCTGAAAAGTGGATTGAGTTAATTAAGGAGTATTCCGTACCAAAGGAACTGACAGCACCGTTGTTAAATGCAATGATAGAAAAAATCCTTATTCACGAAGCAACAACGAATGAGGATAACGAAAGAATACAGGAAATAGAGATATACTACCGATTTATTGGAAAAGTAGACTGATAATGAGGGGGCATATCTTTAACTAAGGGAAACTGGCAGTGGTTATCCCGAATTGGATAAGCTGATGGTACTGTGTGAGTTATTCCACTGTACGATGGATGATTTACTGAAAGGGGATGTGAAGGAACGCGATGTCGTAGGAATCGAACGATATGAGCAGTACTGCAACCAAATGAGCTGGGCGATGACCCTTGGTGTCTTTATGTGCATCAGTGCAGTAACCGCCGGTGCTTTTATGGAAACTATCTTCACTGGAAAGTATGAAATCATCTTAATCATGATATTCTTTATTTTGGTGACGATCGGTGTGATGATATTTGTGTATTATGGAATGCAAAGTGAGTCATTCCATAAGAAATATCCAAATATACCGCAGCATATCTACACCGAAGAAGAAATAGATGCCTTTAATAAGAAATTTCAGATTGCGATCGTTGTTGGGGTTGGCATGATCATTATCAGTTTGGTAATTCATGAGATCATCGCTCAGTTCGCACCGGAATATATAGCAAACGGTGTGTTTATGGCAATTGTATCAATCGTAGTATCTATCTTCGTGTATTTCGGACTTCAGAAAACCAAGTATGAGGATACACGGAAGGATGAAAAAAATCCGGTATCCAAAGAAGATGAGATGGTTGGAAAGTACAGCGGTGTGATCATGTTGATTGCGACAATTATTTTCCTGCTTTGGGGATTTTTGCTTGACGGCTGGCGCATCGCCTGGTTAGTCTATCCGGTTGGCGGTATCCTGTGCGGCATCGTTTACCTGCTCATGGCCAAGGATAAATAAAAAAGAGAAGATTTTATCTTCTCTAGTGAGGCTCATAGGCATAGACGTGAGCCTTTTTATCTGCGTATTCCGCAGTTCCTCCATGAGCCATGCGTTCATTCAGGCGGGCATTAGCCAGCATGAGCTTCAGACGGTTTTCCTGATTGATGATGCTCGCTCCGGGATCATAGTCGACTGCTACGATGTTGGCGGTTGGATATACATTCTTGATTTTTCGCATCATGCCCTTGGCGACAATATGATTGGGCAGACAGCCAAACGGCTGACAGCATACGATATTTTGAACTCCGCTGTGAATCAGCTCGACCATTTCGCTGGTGAGCAGCCAGCCTTCCCCCATCTTCGCTCCTTTGTTAATAAAACCCTCTCCCGCATCCAAAAGCGAATCAAAGGTTCCTGGAGCGCGAAAGGTTCCTTCCTTTTGAATCGCTTTTATCATGCGGCTTTGACAGTGCGTAATGAAGGAAATGGCAAGCTTGGCAATCGGCTGGACATGTTTTTTGATTCCGTAGAGTGAGAAATCAACCTGATTATTTTTTAAACAGTAAAGTCCAAAGTCGATGACTCCCGATACCACCGGTTCAGCATTCTCCTTCAATAGAAAATCGACGAGATTGTTGTTTCCCAGCGGTGCGTATTTCATATAAATTTCACCGACGATTCCAACCTTGATCTTATTGACACAAGAACGTTTTATCATTGAGAATTCCGTCAGCATCTGTTTATAATTACGGGATATATAAAGAAACCGCAGACTGTGAAACTGGGTGTTTAGCTTAGCTACCCAGTGATCGACAACTCCCATTGTCGTTCCCTTTGCCGCCTCATAAGGCAGACACTGATTGGCGATCCACATCAGCATATCACCATAGATCAAAGCATAGATAAGCTTGATCAGCAGCCGCAGCGTCAATTTAAAGCCGCTGTTTTTTTCCATCTTAGAAAAGTTAAGAGAGATCACGGGTATGTTTTCAAATCCGGCCTGCACCAACGCTTTACGCAACAAATACAAATAATTGCTGGCTCGACATCCTCCTCCGGTCTGGGTGATCGCAAGGGCGACGTGATCCAAATCGTATTTTCCGCTCTTCAAGGCATCGATCATTTGTCCGATGACCAACAAAGCCGGATAACAGGTATCGTTATGAACGTGATTTAATCCTTCCTGGGCTATTTTAGAACCGGTTGTTTGTAAAAGCTCTACTTGATAGCCTTCATCGCGAAGAACTCGTTCAATCATCTTAAAATGGATTGGAAGCATGTCCGGAATCAGAATGGTGTGCGTCTTACGCATCGCTTTGGTAAATTCTACGCGTTCCATCTAAATCACTTCCTTTCTTCCATGGCAGCCAATAGGGAACGTACACGAATACGAATTGCCCCCAGATTGTCTACCTCATCAATCTTGATCTGTGTATATAATTTTCCGTGCTCACGAAGAATATCTTTTACTTCATCAGAGGTGATGGCATCAATGCCGCAGCCGAAGGATACCAGCTGGATCAATTCCATGTTCGGCTGTTTGCACACATAGCGAGCAGCATTGTACATACGGGCGTGATAGGTCCACTGATTCAGCACATTTACTTTTTCATATGGCGTGATAAACGGTACGCTGTCCTCGCTGAGCACAACGAAGTCCAAGCCTGTAAGAAGCTTATGAATGCCATGGTTGATCAACGGATCAATGTGGTATGGCCGTCCCGCCAATAGGATCATTTTCTTATGGTGATCGTGCGCGAACTGAATCGCTTCCTGACCTGCTTTCAGCACATCGTTTTTATAAGCGTGGTAAGCGCGGAAAGCAAGCTCACCGCAGCGTCTGATCTCCTTTATCGAAATGTCGCAGCCGAAGCGTTTTAAGAATGCCTGCATTTTGTCATAGAAGCGGTTTGGCTGATGCAAGGACAGGTAAGGATAGAGAAACAGCTGCTCATCCAGCTCCATGTTGGCTGCGATTACTTCCGGATAATAGGCGACAACCGGACAATTAAACTGATTATCTGAGATGCCTTCATCGAAATTGTAGGTCATGCATGGGTAGAAAATGATCGGTACCTGCTCATCGATCAACTGTTGAATATGGCCGTGAACAAGCTTAGCCGGAAAACAGACGGTATCGCTGGATATACTTTGCGAACCCTGTGCGTACATCTGTTTTGAGCTGCGCCCGCTTAATATGACCTCAAATCCAAGTTCAGTAAAGAAAGGATGCCAAAACGGCAGATTTTCATACATATTGAGAACCATCGGGATACCGATTTTACCGCGTTTTCCCGGTTTGCTTTTATAATTCATCAACTTCTGATATTTATAAGCGTAAAGATCAGGATTTTCACTTGTCTGCTTGATACCCAGCGGTTTCTCGCACTTATTGCCGGCGATGTGGCGACTGCCATCTTGGAATGTATTGATAGTCAAATTACAGTGGTTGGTACACCCGCCGCAGCTGATTGCCCTTGAGGTATGACTGAAAACAGCTAATTCTTCCTCAGAAATGAGGGTACTGTGTTTCAGCTGCTTGGTTTTCACATATAATGCGGCTCCGTACGCACCCATCAAACCGGCGATACTGGGACGGATGACATTTCTGCCCAGCTCGATTTCAAAGCTTCTTAGAATGGTATCATTGAGAAAGGTACCACCCTGGACAACGATCTGTTTTCCGATATCGTCGACACTGCGGGCCCGAATCACCTTATACAAAGCATTTTTGACGATGCTCATCGCCAGCCCGGCAGAAATATCCGCGACACTGGCGCCGTTTTTTTGCGCTTCCTTGACGCTGGAATTCATAAATACGGTACATCGGGAACCAAGATCGACCGGCTCCTTGGAGGTTAAGCCAAGCCGTGCAAACTCTTCAATATCATATCCCAATGAACGTGCAAAGGTTTCGATAAAAGAACCGCATCCGGAAGAACAGGCTTCGTTTAAAACCATATCATCAATCGTGTGATCTTTGATGCGGAAGCATTTCATATCCTGTCCGCCGATGTCGATAATAAAATCTACATCCGGATTGAAGTGACGCGCCGCGGTATAATGGGCAACAGTTTCGACTACGCCGCAGTCACCGTGGAAAGCGCTTTTGATGAGATCCTCGCCGTATCCGGTTACCGCACATCCACGGATTTGGATCCGATTATCGATTTGCTTATAAATGTCAGTTAATTCTGCTTTTACCACATCAATCGGATTTCCCAAATTATTGGTATAGCTGCTGTAAAGCAGCCGATCTTTTTCATCGATCATGATCAGCTTGGTAGTAGTCGAGCCGGCATCGATACCGATATAGGCATCACCCTGATAGGTATGGATATCCTGGGTTGGAATATCACTCTGCTGGTGCCGATGCTTAAATTCACTGTATTCACCGTTGTCCTTGAATAACGGCTTTAAGCCATGGTTCTTGATGCGGGTAGAAGCGATCTTTTCAAATTTTTCAATCAGCTGTTCATATGTATAGATGTCGGTACTATCCTTGGCATAGACCGCTGCTCCCAGCGCCACATAATAAGGAGCGGTACTTGGGAATACAGCATGTTCAGCATCCAATTTTAGGGTTTCGACAAATCGCTGCTGAAGACCTTTCAAAAAAGACAGAGGGCCGCCCAGAAAAAGAATCTTACCCTCGATCCTGCGTCCCTGAGCCAATCCGATAATCGTCTGATCAACGACCGCTTGAAAAATACTGGCAGCGATGTTTGCTTTATCTGCACCCTGATTGACAAGCGGCTGAATATCGCTTTTCGCAAATACACCGCAGCGGGAAGCGATCGGATACAGCTGGGTATATTTCAAACTCAGCGCATCCATTTCGTTCAAATCCAGATTTAACAGGGCAGCCATCTGATCGATAAAGGCACCGGTGCCTCCAGCACAGGTACTGTTCATTCGCTCTTCCAAAGAACCTTTGAGAAATAAGATCTTCGCATCTTCACCGCCCAATTCGATGACGACGTCACTGTCGGGATCATAGCGGCGTACCGCACCGGCAGTCGCAAATACTTCCTGAACAAACGGGAAAGCACCAATTTCTGCCATTCCTAGTCCGGCACTGCCGCTGATTGCGAGCTGGACTTCGTGTCCCTTTAGATAAGGCTCCAATTCTTTTATTTTCGATAAGGACATCTCTCTGACCAAGGAACGGTGCCGTTCATAGCTCTGATACAGAATTTCATCATGATCACTGAGCAGCACAGACTTCAATGTGGTCGATCCGACATCCAATCCTAACTTATACATGTATGCATCCTCCCCTGCAAAGACCCATTGCGGCTTCCATCAACAATGGTTTAACGTGTTCGATATCATCCGGCTTATGCAGTACATAAGACTGATAGCAGGTGAATCCCAGCATTTGCGACAATAACAGAAACCGATTGCGTACATCGCGGTCCTCCTCATGCTTTTGCCGGAGATGATCGTAAAACTCATTCAGCAGCGGAATGCTCTCACACATGGTATCCACGACGACATCTTTCATCATCAGCCGGGCTCTGGCTCCGTGATCCAGCAGCTTGCAAAGATCAGGATGTTCTCCGAAATAGGAAATCGTCTGTTCAATGAACGCCTGACACCAGGGAATACCGGTTTCCTCACAATACTGCTTAGACAGTTTGAGGTTGGTTTCGATCACTGAGCTGTGCTCTCTCATGATCGTTTTTGTAATGATCTCTTCTTTATCTTTATAATATGTATAAAAGGTACCCTTGGCTACATCAGCCTTAGCGACAATGGCATTCACGCTGGTATCTTCAAAACCGTATTCCAGAAAAAGTGTGCGGGCCGCTTCATCAATCCGTGTTTTCTTACCCATGTGCACCTCCTGTTATGTTCTTATTCTGCTACTAGTTTAATCCTAAAATGACCGACGGTCAATGAAAAAGCAGTAAAAACCAACATGTAAGCGTTCATCAATTTTAAATGTAAAAAGATGATATAAAAGGATGTCTGAGGATGCAAAGAAGGATTCACACTTTATATTTTTATTGAAATCATATGTTCCACTAGGTCTATCTTGGTTTGGAATTATAAAATCTGCTATGGCTTTAAGTTTAAAGTTGAAAAGCTGATAAAAGCAATTTATGATATACTGGAACGGGAAAGAGGGGATCTGTTTGTACGATTATGAAAAAGCATATCGCAGGTTGACGGAAAATCATGCCTACCTGGATGAGGGAGATTTTGTCATTGAGAATTGTCCGGTTCCGGAAGAGAATTGTTTGTATAGGCTCGATCCTCGTACCAAGCTTCAGACATCCAATTCGTTTCGGGGCTTCAAGTTCAATAAAAAGGATTTTGTGATGGAGCTGATTCGCAGCCGCATGGTGACAAGTGAAAAGGATATAACCAAGCATGCGGTCGTTATGAACAGGCATGCCGTTACCGAGGATGTACATGTGTTTACATATGTGCCGCTGCATGCGTCCAACAAGCTTCCATGTATTTTATATATTCATGGCGGTTCATTCATCGGCGGCAGTGCTACCTATGTGCATGAGGTATGCAAGGCACTGAGTGAAAAAGCCGAAGCGGTTATCGTTAACGTGGCATATCGGCTCGCTCCGGAATTCCCTTTTCCATGTGCATTGTTAGACTGTTATCGCGCGCTTTGCTGGTGCCGCGAGAATCCTGCCGGATTACCGGTGAATGGGCAGATCGCCGTATGCGGAGACAGTGCCGGAGGTGGCTTGGCGGCTTCCTTGACCTTGTTTGAAAGGATGAATAAAGAATCAAGCATAGGCTTTATGGGGCTGATTTATCCATGTGTGCAGCTGCGGGAATCCACGGCATATCCATGGGATGGCAAAGCGTATAAGATAAAACAGGACCACAAGGAAATTGTAGAAAGTCTGTTGTCGCTGAGAGCAGCTATGCTGGTGATTGAAGCCTTATATCTGAAACAACAGGGAAAAGCGGATGATCCGTTAGTATCTCCCATCTACACAAAGGATTATCGAGTATTCCCTCCATCGCTGGTCGTGACGGCAGAATATGATTATCTGCGGCTGCAGGGTGAACGCTTTGCCCAAAATTTGTGTGAACAGGGAAGGCCGGTGCGGTGCATCCGCTATGACGGTATGGAGCATGCGTTTATGGATCGGCTGGGAACTTATCCGCAGGCTGAAAAGGTATTGGATGATATTGCGGAAACGATGAAATCACATTTTCAAAATTTTTGACAGCGGATGATGCTATAATAAAGATAACGGAAAGAAGGGAAAAGATGGAAAGACGAACTTGGGAGAAATTAGGAATAGAAACGTCCTTGCTGGGCTTTGGATGCATGCGGTTTCCGACAAATGATGAAGGAAAGATTGATGAGGTACGTTCTGAAGCGCTGATTGATCAGGCAATCACAAGCGGTGTAACGTACATTGATACTGCCTATCCGTATCACGATGGAGAAAGTGAACCGTTTTTGGGGAAGGTATTAAAGAAATACGATCGTCATTCATTCACGCTGGCGACCAAGCTGCCGCTTTGGGATATCAAGACAAGGGAAGAAGCAGAAACACTGTTTCACGCACAGCTGGATCGGCTTCAGGTAGATTATGTGGATTTTTATCTGCTGCACTCATTGGATAAAGGAAAATGGAAGAAGGTCAAGGAGCTTGGCATTCTGGAGTATTTAGAAAGTATGCGTGAAGCTGGAAAGCTTCGCTATATCGGTTTTTCATTTCACGATACGTACGAAGTATTTGAGGAAATTCTCACGGATCGAAACTGGGATTTCTGTCAGATGCAGCTGAATTACATGGATGTGGATCATCAGCAGGGAATGCGCGGTTATCGGCTTGCAGAGAAGCTGAATATTCCGGTTGTAATCATGGAACCTAATAAAGGCGGCATGCTGGCACGGCTGCCGCAGGATATCGCTTCCATATTGAAAGCGGTTGATCCAAATGCGAGCATGGCCAGCTGGTCAATGCGATGGATTGCATCACTGCCGAATATTAAAGTAGTTTTAAGCGGGATGAGCGATGAGCAGCAGGTAGCGGATAATCTGAAGACTTTTTCACCGTTTCACGCTTTATCTGATTATGAGTTGGAAACGGTAGCGAAGGTGAAGCAGGCAATCGAAGAACGCACCAAAGTAGGCTGTACGGCATGCGGCTACTGTATGCCTTGCCCGCAAGGTATCAACATACCGAAGAATTTTAAGGTTTGGAACACCTATTCGATGTATGAGAATGCCGAAGCCGCGGTACATTCTGTGGAAGCGCTGAAAAAAGAACATGCGTTCGCATCAGCATGTATCCGCTGCGGTGCTTGTGAAGCAATGTGTCCGCAGCATATTGATATCCGTAATCAATTAGCCGCAGCCGCAGCCTGTCTTGAAGCATTGGCAGTGAAAGGATAATGTATGAATAATATTCAGAAACTGGTTAGCGCAGCGCTGTTAATGGCAGTAGGCGTGCTATTGCCGATCGTATTTCATTCAGTTGGCGGCATGGCTGTCGGCACATTATTACTGCCGATGCATTTACCGATCTTGATCGCGGGAGCGTTGCTGGGTTGGGAATATGGTCTGTTATGTGCGATCATCACCCCGCTTGTCAGCTTTATGACAACCGGTATGCCGATGCTTGCAAAGCTGCCGTATATGATGGCGGAACTCATTTGTTATGGCATCATCATTGCCCTGTTGTATAAGAAAACAAATAAATTGTTACTTTCATTATTGGCGGCGCAGCTCATCGGGCGAGCGGTTTATGCATTGCTGCTGTTTGGTACGGCACTGCTATTCAACTGGCAAAATGTATCGGCAATTACGGTATGGACAGCTTTTATAACAGGGCTGCCAGGTATTGTGCTGCAGTGGGTGCTGGTGCCGCTTGTAATCTCAGCCATTAAGCGGGAGCGCTGTTTATGAACGCAAAAGATTATCTGACGCAGGGGGTAACATGCGCGCTCATTCAAAACGACCGGCTGTATCAGGCACATACCTCGGGCATTCAGCCCTTAATGGATTGGCTGAAGGAAGAATCCTGCCCGTTATCAAACGGTGATGTGGCTGACCGGGTCGTTGGTAAGGCGGCAGCGATGCTGTTCCGCTATGCCGGGATTCGTTCACTCTATGCCGAAGTTATCAGTGAACATGCGCTTCAGGCTCTAAAGAACAGCAATATCACAGTTTGTTATGGTAAACGGGTTCCCTATATCATTAACCGGCGCCATGACGGCATGTGTCCGATGGAAAGTCTGGTATTGCATGAAACCGATCCGCAGCGAGCTTATGAAATACTGAAGCAGAAATAATTTTCTGCTTTTTTTATCGTCAACACTTTACAATAAAACAATGTTATGCTAGTATATATTTGTAAACAGAACAATGTTACATGAGGTGGCATATGGAAATATCAAAAAAAGAGCTATTACAGATGACAGGAATCTCTTATGGACAGCTGTATCGCTGGAAGCGTGAGAAATTGATTCCGGAAGAATGGTTTCATAAACAGTCTTCCTATACCGGACAGGAAACGTTTTTTCCTAAAGAAAAAATACTCAGCAGGATCGAACGTATTCAGCAGCTGAAGGATCAATACTCATTGGAAGAAATGGCCAGGATGCTGTCGCCGGAAGCAAGTGAACGGCTGTTTCATGAAGAAGATCTGGAGGTCTTCAATGAGATCGATGTTGAATTGACGGCAACCCTAATGGACGCCTTTTCAAAAGATGAGTTTACCTTTGTGGAAATTCTGCTGATGATCGCACTGTCGATGATCCGTCAGGAATTCTCGTTAGCGGATGATCAGGTGCATGAAATGGTTGAAAATATTTTGCCGGCGCTGCAGGAGATTCATACCAGTGATTACGATGTATACATGTATGAGATTCAGGGCGCTCACTGTATCCTTATGGTGAAGGAGGGGACGGTTTTGTATCTGGACGGACGCATGAAGGTGTTGAAGCGAATCAGATTGACTGAGCTGTCTGATACAATACGTACAAAATATCAAAGTCAATTCCACTTTGTGCTGGACTAGGAGGATGTTATGATGGATTACAGAAAAATGGAAATCAACGGAGCCGGCAGTGTAACCGGCGGAGAGTATGATCGGATCGAAATTAACGGTTCCGGTAAAATCAAGGGCGATGTGAAATTTGATTACGGAGAAATCAACGGCACCTGTAAATGTTTAGGAAAAATGAATGGGCGCATCCTTGAAGTGAATGGCAGTCTGAAAGTTGAAAACGATATTAAAATAGGGAAATTGGAAGTTAACGGCATCTATACATCCTTGAAGAATAAAGTATACGCAGATCGCATCAGTGTTTCCGGATGGATGAAAACCGAGGGAGAAATCAGTGCTGATTACATCGAGGTTGATGGCCGTATCTCTGCGGAAAGCATTGTCGGTGATGTTATCAAAATCCATAATTTACGCGGTATCAGTATTTTGGGGTTCAATTTATTCTCAAGCCCGATACCAAATCAAAGCTGTGCAGATAATATCGAATGTACATCCTTTCAGGCGGAGCATATCTGCTGCAAACGGATCGAAGCTCAAAATATCAAGCTGTCGCGCAAGTGCGATGTTGAAGAAGTGTACTGCGATGGAACACTGCGCTATGATGCGTCTTGCCGCATTGGTAAAATCAACGGGGACTGTACGATCATCAATGACTGAAATAAGGGGAAACCCTTATTTTTTTAAAAACAGAGAATACAATTAAAATGATCAAAAATGACCTTTTCAAACAAAAGGTTTATGCTATAATTACTCGCGTACGAAAAGGAGGCGATGTTATGCCGCTTAAAAAAATTGATGAGTTAAGTGAATATGCAATGATCATCTTCGGTGCATTTTTATTTGCACTGGCCTGTAATGCGTTTATCATTCCTTTAGACCTGTATAACGGCGGGGCGATGGGTATTGCCCAGCTTTTGCGTACCATGATCATGAGCGGTGTAGGTACCAATGCCTTCGGCGGAATGGATATTACCGGACTGCTGAACTTAGCCTTGAATGTGCCGCTGTTAATTATCGCTTATCGCAGCATCTCTCGTAAGTTCTTTGTCAAAACAATTCTATGTGTAATTTGTCAGACCGTATTTTTGACGCTGATCCCCATACCTGTCACACCGATCCTTACAGATCTGCTGGCTGCCTGCTTGATCGGCGGCATCATTGCCGGAGTTGGTATCGGATTGACACTGCGGGCCGGCGGAAGCAGCGGAGGGGTGGATATTCTCGGCGTTCTGTTCACCTTGCGCTATTCATCCTTCAGTGTCGGCAAGCTCGGTATCATTGTGAATGCCTTTGTCTATCTGGTGTGTGCGATGATGTTTGAGCTTCCGGTTGCAATTTATTCCATTATCTATACGGCATGCATGTCGCTGGTCGTAGATAAGATCCATTATCAGAATATCAATATGACTGCTATGATCTTTACCAAGAAACCAAACGTGGATAAGGAGCTGATGCGGGAATTGAACCGCGGCGTCACCTACTGGCAGGGCAGCGGATCCTATACCGATGAGGATACCTTTATCATCGTTACCGTAGTATCCAAATATGAAGAAGCAAAATTGAAACGGCTGATGCATGGACTTGATCCGCAGGCATTTATTATCTTCAACGAAGGCTTGAGTGTCAGCGGAAACTTTCAAAAGCGATTATAAAAAGGCAGGATTCATCATATCCTGCCTTTAATGTTCCAAACCTTTATATTTTTCGTAAATGATCTTTAATCCCTTAAAGGTTAAATCCGGATCATAAATATCGATCATGCTTGTTTCGTTACAGATGATCCTTCCCAGTCCCCCGGTTGCGATAACCTTCATATCCACCTTCAGTGCTTCCTTGAATTTACGGATAATGTATTCACTTTGACCGACATAACCATAGACAAGGCCTGCCTGCATGGAAGTTACGGTATTCTTTGCCAGAATAGATGTCGGCTTTTTAATTTCAATTTCCTGCAGTTTAGCTGCCTGCGTCCATAATGCTTGGGCACTGATTTCAATTCCAGGGGCGATAACACCATACTGGAACGTTGTATCCGCAGCGATAAAGTCATAGGTGGTTGCGGTACCAAAGTCAATAATCAGAACCGGCCCGCCATACGTGTAGTAAGCTCCTGCCGCATCTACGATACGGTCTGCTCCCAGTGAACGCGGTGAATCAGTCTGTATCGAAATACCAGTACGAATACCGGGCCCGATGATGATTGGTTCCTTATCCAAATATTTGCGGATACCGTTATTGAAAGAGTGCATGACCTTAGGTACGACACTGGATATGATTACATCCTCGATGAATTCCTTGATCACATTATGCACGGTCATGAAGGTTAACAGAGCCATGCCGTATTCATCGCTGGTGCGTTTAGCCTTGGTATTCAGGCGGTAATTACCAATCAGGTTTTCTTTGTCGTAGATACCCATGGTGATATTGGTGTTGCCGATGTCGATTACTAATAACATATAGGTTACCTCGTTGATTTCTGTGATATGCGATATAGACGCTTTAAAATTTCTTCAGCCACCGCATCCTTTGACATCAGTGGCAATTCCTCATACCCCTCAGGAGTTATCAGGGTCATAATATTCGTGTCGGACTGAAATCCCGCTCCCGGTGTCAGCAGATGATTGGCAGCCAGCATGTCGCAATGTTTTTTCTCGCATTTCGCGGCGGCATTTTCCAGCAGGTGTTCGGTTTCCATTGCGAATCCGCAAAGTATCTGATGATTTTCTTTATGTTCACCGAGCCATGCCAGAATATCCGGATTCTTAATCAGCTCCAGCTGCATCTTCTGATCCCGTTTTTTGATTTTTTGATCGGCTATCTTGACGCTGGCGTAATCCGCGACCGCTGCGGCCATGAGGATCATATCCTGGTCTTGATAGCATGTCTGCACTTCTTTCAGTAATTCTTTTGCGCTGTGAATGAATATTTTATGAACATCAAACGGTGGAGTGAGGGAGACCGGACCGCTGATCAGAGTAACCTCAGCGCCGGCCCGCTTTGCCATTTTGGCGAGCGCGTAGCCCATTTTCCCACTGGAGTGATTGGTGATAAAACGTACCGGATCGATTGCTTCCTCAGTAGGTCCGGCCGTTATCAGCACTTTTTTGCCTTTTAGGTAATGATCAGAATATAAAGCATCTTCAATAGCTTCTATAATTTGGTTCAGATCAGCCAGCTTGCCTTTGCCTACATCACCGCAGGCAAGTCTTCCTTCATTTGGTTCGACCAGTTTCATGCCATAGCTGCGGCAGATTTCAAGATTCTTTTGGGTGATCGGATTTTCATACATGTGCGTATTCATTGCCGGGCAGATGATTTTCGGACAGTCTGCCGCCAAAAAGGTAGTAGTCAGCATATCATCGGCAAGTCCGTGTGCTACTTTCGCAATCAGATTGGCAGTGGCCGGCACAAGCACAAATACATCGGCCTTTCGTGCCAGTGCGATATGATGAACCTCCCGCATCGCCGGGGCAAATGTGTCGACGCTCACGTTATGATTGGTTAAAGCTTCAAAACTGAGCGGGGCAATGAAGGCGGTGGCATTCTTAGTCATAATGACTTCCACATCATAGCCAAGCTTAATTAAATCACTGGTCAGCTGCACGCTTTTGAAAGCCGCAACGCTGCTGGATACTCCTAATACTACTGTTTGTTTTGCCATAGATTACCTCACACAGAGCATTTCTTTATGATCGGGTGAATCGCCCGGATAACAACCATTACGATGAGTACGCCGCCGATGGCTTCCACAATTCCGTTGGTTGTAATAATTCCCATGATAGCAGTTATTAAAACATCATAGCTGATATTGGTTGCGGCCGCATAGCTTTTTCCGAAGAAGAGATAGATACCCAGCATCACCAGTACCGTATTGGTCAGTGATCCGACAAACGCTGAAGCAGCCACGGCAGCATCCTGATTGCGAATCATCTTTTTCATTTGCTGATACACCAAAGCTGCGAACACGCCGATCAGTATACGCGGTACCATGGCAATTATTACACTGTTGAAATTGCCGCTGAACGCGCCTACAGAATAGAACGGAGAGAATACAAAGGATGTCGGGGTCGGTGAGATCGTACCGATGATGATACTGCAAATACCGAAGACGGCTCCCATCGCAGCACCACCCTTGACACCCAATACAATCCCGGCAATGATCACAGGGATATGCATGGTCGTCATGCGTACCGGCCCGATCGGGATGAACCCCAGCGGGGTAAACATCAGCACGAGCTGTACTGCCAGCAGCATTGCTAAAACTGCCATTCGAAAAACCTGATTCTTTTTTTTCATTTTTTCCTCCACTGTCACTCTTACATAAGATGCAACGTATTGAAACGATGTCTATGCCCGGGCTTAGATACAATGGCTCGCTGTCGATCGATCAGCGGCGCTTCTAAGCGACCTGTAGACTTGAATAATTATATACCTTTTCTGTTACTTAGACAATAAATTTTTACCAGTTTGAGGAAGCTCGTGAAACTTTGAACAAGTATAAAACCGCCATTGTATTTAGAATAGCGTGCTATAATAAGGGCAGAAGGTGATAAATATGATCTGTTTACTGGCTGCTCAGCTGCATCAATTGGATCAGCGATCAATGATGCACGGCATATCCACAATCGAGCTTATGGGAAATGCCGCCAAGGGCATTTACGAGGTCATGCGGGATAAGCATTTGATGAAGCGGGTGATGATCATTTGCGGAGCCGGTAATAACGGCGGGGATGGACTTGCGCTGGCGGCGCTGTATCATGAATCCTTTGAACAGGTGAGGGTACTGTATGTAGCCAAGCAAGCGCCGATCAGCGAAGCCGCACGATATTATTACAAGCTTTGTGAGAATCAGAATCTGTTGATTCACGGCGGTGCTGATGTCGTACGGCACTTACAGCAGGATTATGATGTCATCATTGACGGGCTATTCGGCATCGGCTTATCGAGAGATGTTGATGAGCCCTATGCGTCAGTGATTGAGGCCGTTAATCGAAGCCCTCAAACCATATTGGCAATCGATCTGCCTAGCGGTATTAACAGTGATGACGGAAAAGTAAAAGGCAGTGCTGTCAAGGCAGATCTGACCGTGACGTTTGTTGCATCAAAACCCGGTCATTGGCTGTATCCCGGTTACCTATACAGCAAAGAAGTGTTGGTAAAGGAAATCGGAATACCGCGCTCATGGATAGAAGCGGTATGTCCGGCATTACATGTGATTGATGAGGCAGATCTGAAGAAACTGCTGCCGATCCGTCATTCACATTCCCACAAGGGAAGCTATGGCAAGCTGCTGGGTATCGGCGGCAGTCAGGAAATGACCGGAGCGATTCTCATGGCGGGGGAAGCCGCAATAAGAAGCGGCTGCGGAATGTGTACTTTAGCAGTTCCTGAGCATATGCAGCCAAGTGTACCGCTGTATCTTCCAGAATTTATGAGCATTGGACTGCCCCAGGAGGGCATGACAATATCTAAAGCAGCGGCCCAATACTTACAGCCTCGTCTGGCTGCTTATGATGTGATCTTCTGCGGCTGCGGCGGCGGACGAAGTGACAGCTACACCGATTTGGTACGTATTGTGCTGGATAGTAAAATGGCTTGTGTTATCGATGGTGACGGAATTTACGCTTTACAGTATTTGCGGGAAGAATTGTTGATGCGTGATCAAATTGTGGTAACCCCGCATGTCAAAGAAATGACTTATTTAATCGATCAAAGCATAGATGAAATAATTGAAGATCCATTGCATGCAGCCGATTGTTTTTGTGAACGGTATCCAAACGCGGTTTTGGTATTGAAGAGTGAACGTCCGCTGATTGCCTATAAACAGGAACGTTATTTATGTGCTTGGGGAAATCATGCATTAGCCAAGGGTGGAAGCGGTGATGTGCTGTGCGGGTTGATTGCTTCCTTTATCGGACAGGGACTGGATCCATTTCATGCGGCGATACTCGGATGCGGCATCCATGCCTATACAGCTCACCTGATAATTCAGGACTGTAATGCTCGATCAGTCCTGCCTCATGAAATCAGCGCTTATCTGAAATATTCCTTCACATCGTTAGAAACAGGATAAGGCATTCATCAATCGGTAAGCATCTGGCTTTGTGAAATATACTATTACGAAGAATGTGTTATTGTCCGGAATCATTCATCATTTAAAAGCCTTCTGTGAGCGATTAGCATATCTCATTACATGATCTATGTTTTATGTATGATCAAGCCGGAAGGTATAAAAAAAGGAGTGCTGAACACTCCTTTTTACGTTTTACTATTTTCCTACTCGGATAAATACTGGACCAGAGCCAACATATGCTGAAGCGATGACTGTCTGATTACCCTGCCATCCGCCGTGAACAGCCTGACCGTTGCCGATATAAACTGCAACGTGTGCAACACCTAATCCACCATCTGCATAGTAGATAATGTCACCAGCCTGAGCCTGAGATGCACTGACGATAGTTCCCAGTGACAGGTAGCCTGCAGGATATGCATGGAAATAAATACCCTGAGAAGCCAATGCGTTTGATACTAATGCAGTACAATCCTGATATCTGCCTAATTGGGCAAGTGCTGCACCTGCGATTCCTCCGCCGTAAGCGCTGGAACCAACATTGGAACTGCCGCTGTACTGACCATTGAGACCGGAAGCAGTCGCTGTTTCTTCAGGTTCTTCTTCCTCTTCTTCTTTAACGGTCACAAACAGCTGGGCAGATGCTTCATTGCCGTTTTTATCAACTGCTTTGAAGGTTACCGCATAGTTGCCGGCATTTTCTGTATCTACATTACTGTCAATCGTATAATCCAGATCGCCATCGATAATATCATATACGCGGGTTACATAATCTTTTGCATTGAAGCTGTCACCTACTGTGATCTCATCGTTCGTTTTCTTTAATTCGATGATTGGTGCAGAATCGTCAGATACGTGCAATTTGAATTTGTATGTACTGATAACACCAGTGTTGTCATTTTCTTCCTGGACATTGCTGTCTACTGCATTCAGCTTGTACTGATCGGAAATATTGGAACTGCTGGTTTTCTGAATGTTCACAAATACATCCTGATCACCGGCGATCGTTGCATCATAGTTCTCCAACTGTACATCATAGTTTCCAATTAAGTAGCGAACCGTATTCGGATCGTTTGATTCTACTTTAACCGGCATTGCAGTAATGGATACACCATCTTTATAAATGTGATTGACGATCTTGTTAATCACATGGTCATCTCCAACGTTGATATTGATTGTATCCTTGTTAAAGGACTTCACCTCTTCTTTAATAGGTGTGATTCCCTTAGAAGGAACATTGCTTTCTGCTTTATCGGTAAATCCTGCTGCGAAGACAGATGCCATCAGTGCAGGAACCACAAGCAGCGCTTTATAGTTCTTAGCTTCGTTTTTTACGCTCATTCCAGAACCTCCTTATCACGACCTCCACATTTTATCTTAATTTTTATTTTTTGTAAACCTTTGGGGTAAAAGGTTTATGATTGTGTTTTGTATCCTGATACTTGCTTATAAATTCACAATATCAGAAAACCGTATAAACTAAAGGCTTATTTAGGTTTGGCGAAAGAATAACAAAAGAAATTTTAAAGATTATGTTAAATTGTGGGATTCTGTTATTTTTGTAAATATTCTGGATTATTGTTTAAAAATTTTGATAAGCAGAGAATATGTAAGCGCATAACATTCTCCAAATAATCAACATGAATGATCCTTCCGTGCTTTCTCAGCTCATATAAAAACTGATTATTCTCATAGGGAATTACAAATTCAGCTTCTACCAAAGGACCGTATAGACGTTCACAAATCACATCCAGCAGCATTTCAATACCGTTTACATGAGCTGCGCTGATCGTCAAGGTATCCACCGATTTCCGCGGCCATTCAATATCGCATCGGTCGGCCTTGTTGAAAATGGTAATCATGGGAATGGCAGATGCGCCAAGCTGCTGTAAGGTTGAACGGGTTACCTCACATTGTTCTTCATAGTGAGGATCACTGCGGTCGACCACCTGAACCAACAGATCGGCATCCTTGATATCTTCTAAGGTTGCGTGGAATGCTTCGATTAATTCATGGGGAAGATTGCTGACAAAACCGACGGTATCGGTAAGCAGGAACTGTTGAAACTCTGAGTAAACAATATGGCGAACGCTTGTTTCCAAGGTCGCAAACAGCATATTCTCGGCGTAGACCTGTTTTTCTTCATTGCTTCCGCAGTATTTCAGCACTTCATTCATAATCGTTGACTTACCGGCATTGGTATAACCGATGAGGGCAACCAAGGGCAGCTGGGAGCGGGAACGCGCTTTTTTGCGGACGCTGCGCTGAGCTTCCAAGGCTTTCAAAGCACGATTAACATCAGCCAACCGCTTTTTGATATGCCTGCGATCTACTTCGATCTGTTTCTCACCCTGGCCTTTATTTTTCCCGCCGCGCTGCCGTCCTAATGCTTGATAGCCTCCGGCTAATCGCGGCAGCTCATTCTTTAGCTGAGCGGCTTCAATTTGCAGCTGTGCTTCTCGGGAACGGGCTCGATCGTGGAAAATTTCCAAGATCAGCTGCGTGCGGTCAAGAATCGGTATCTTCCAATAATTTGTCAAATTACGGTGTTGAAGCGGGGAGAGCGGATTCATAAACAGCACCAGCGTAATTTCGTCATGCGTTTGTAAATATTCCTGAATTTCATTAACTTTGCCGCTGCCAAGCAAAGTGGCAGTCACAAAATGTTCCAGCTTTTGATTCACCGCGTCGACAATCGCTATTTGATCTGCCTCTGCATACATCTCATCAATTTGCGCAGGTTCATACGTTTGCGCATCACTGGATGCATAAATCAACAGGGCCTGTTCCAAGTCCATCAAGCATCATCTCCTTTAAATTGCATGGTTATTCATTAAAATTCTCTTTTCCTAGTATTATGATAATTAACGAGAATTATACATAATGGTCTTTCCTATATAATATACGGGGTTATTAAGAATACTCCTGATTCAAATTCTTCTTATATATCTCAGCGCTTTCTTCTTCATTGATCATATGATTTTCAACCATTGCTTTCAGCACTTCTTTCTGTCGTATCCTGGCTTCCTTATAGCCGCTGCTCAGCTGATAAACAGCCGGTGCCTGCGGAAGTCCGGCTAGCAGCGACGCTTCAGCCGCATTCAGCTCGCTCGGTGATTTATGAAAGTAACCCTGTGCGGCTTCCTGAATGCCGTAATACCCGTCGCCGAAGTAGATTACGTTCAGATAAAGCTCCAGAATCTGATTTTTAGTAAGTGTCCCTTCTAGGTCATGGACAAAGAATAACTCCGCGGTCTTGCGGGTAAAGTGTTTGTCCTGATCCAGATAGATATTTTTAGCCAGCTGCTGTGTGATCGTACTGCCTCCCATGGCTAATTTTTTTTCTTTTAAATTGGTAATGCCTGCTTCCAGTATATTGGATAATAGTACCCCATGATGGGAATAGAAGGGAGGGTCTTCGATCGCAATGATAGCGTCGAGAAACACCGGACTGATATCACTGATTCTCACATAGGTCTTTTTCTTTTGAATCGCAGTGATTTTATCCGGCAGCGGCTGTTCACTTATCAGCGTACGGTATCGTATGAAGCCGATAGATACGATCGAGGTGATCCACGTTATACATATGATCAAGATAGTGAGCAGTACTTTTTTCCAGGTAATATGCTTCTTCACGTATCACACCTCCAACGTTCGCTATTATAGCACAAGATCATCAAATAAATTTGGGAAATTCTGTGTTGAATCTACCAAAACTGTTATTTTGATTGCCCCCATGAAGATTTTTCGATATACTGAGTACAGTTGTGGAGGTTACATATATGGTAAAAACAATCATCGGCGGTATCGCAGTCGGCATCGCCAATGTTATTCCCGGAGTAAGCGGCGGCACCATGATGGTTATTCTGGGTATCTTTAACCGTGTAATGGATGCGATATCCGGTATCTTTAAGCGGCATAATCCTGATCGGATGAAGGATATTCTGTTTCTGTTTCAAGTATTGGTCGGCGCAGCGATCGGATTGGTCGGCTTTGCGAAAATCATTCAGTTCTTGTTTAATCATTATCCGACTCAGACGTATTACTGGTTCATCGGTCTGGTGGCATTCAGTATTCCGGTGTTCATGAAAGCTGAGTGCAAGGGTGAAAAAATATCTTGGCTTCCTTTGATGATCGGCGCAGCGATTGTCTTTGTCATTAAATTTCTAGCTCCTGATGCAGGCAGCGGGAATGTGAATCCGGCGTTTCCTGATATTACGCTGATGCACTGTCTTATCATGATCCTGTGCGGGGCAGTTGCCGGAGGAACGATGTTATTACCAGGTGTGAGCGGATCGATGGTACTATTGATCTTCGGACAGTATCATCTGTTTAAATCTTATTTGGCCAGTGTTACAACATTTCAGTTGGATGTGCTGATTTCCTTGTTCTTCATGGGAATCGGAATCCTGTTGGGGATTGTCATCAGTGCGAAGCTTACCGGATATTTTCTTAAAAAGTATCACCGCGGTACGTTAAGTGTGATCCTGGGATTAATCATCGCCAGTTCGATTGTGCTGATACCGCTTGATGTCACTTACTCGTTCAGTACGATTGTCACTTGCGGCGGCTCACTTCTGTTCGGTGGCTTTTTGGTTTATCTGCTTGAAAAAATTGCGTAGTCCTGCTGCTGTCAGCGGGACTTTTTCTTTCTCTGTATGAATATATATGAAAGAGGGAGGATCGTATGCTGGATAAACTTTGGATGATCAATACAGCGGTGAATCATTTTGTATGGGGACCGTTCATGCTGGTGCTGCTTTTGGGGATCGGACTGTGGCTGACGGTCCGTACCGGTTTTCTGCCGCTACGCAAATGCGGACTGATCTTTTCAAAAACGCTTGGATCGCTGTTTCACAAGCAAGATCGAAGTAAGGGAATCACACCTTTTCAGGCCGTATCTACGGCGCTTGCCGGAACCCTGGGAGTCGGCAGTGTGGTCGGCGTGGCAACCGCTATTACAACCGGCGGTCCGGGCGCGGTGTTTTGGATGTGGATCAGCGCTCTTTTTGGCATGATGATCAAGTATGGGGAGGTTATCCTTTCGGTACATTTTCGTAACCGTGAAAAGGACGGCACCTATATTGGCGGTCCGATGACAACTTTAGAAAACGGCTGTCATATGAAATTTTTAGGGGTATTGTTTGCCCTGCTATGTATTTTTGCATCCTTTGGCATCGGCAATGCGGCTCCGTCCAATACGATTGCGGTAACGTTTCATTCCTACTTTGGCGTAAGCCCGATGATCTGCGGTATTGGCGCGGCGGTCTTAGTCGGAATTGTTATCATCGGAAAAGCGGGCCGAATCATGCGGGTGAATGAAATTTTTGTGCCGGTTCTTTCCATATTATATATAGGGGCTTCCTTATATTTGATCGCCGCCCGTTTGGAATTTATCGGACCTGCGTTTCAAATGATCATCAAAGATGCGTTTACATTGCCATCAGCGGTTGGAGGAACCAGCGGCTATATGATTTCCAAAGCTATGCATTACGGCATTTCAAGAGGAGTTTTTTCCAATGAAGCGGGCATGGGCAGCGCACCGATTGCGCATGCTTCGGTCGCGAATGTCAATGCGGTCGAGCAAGGCTTCTGGGGTATCTTCGAGGTGTTTTTTGATACGATTGTTATCTGTACAATTTCTGCAATGGTCATTATGACGTCACCGTATTTTGGCAGTATGTTAGATGGAGTACAAATGACGGTTATGTGTTTTGTTGATGGCTTTGGACACTGGGGCGGGGTACTATTCGCATTTGCGATTGCTTCGTTTGCCTTATCTTCGATTTTGGGATGGTATTATTATGCGGTGCAGTGTATTCGCTATCTGTTTACCTCACCGTTCATGCTGTTGATTTATAAAATACTGTTTTTAGCGGTAATCATAATCGGTGCATGTGCACATCTGGATCTGGTATGGGAAGTTGCGGATACTTTGAACGGTCTTATGAGCTTACCGAATCTTTTGTCTTTGATCCTTTTGTATCGGATCATACTTCGCTATACCGATGATTATTTACGTAAATAGCTTTAAATCTGTACGTTTCGGCAACTTTCATCTATGGTATAATAGAAAAAAGCGTACTCATTCAGATATGAGGTGATAAAATGAAAATTGTTGTAGCGTGTGATTCTTATAAGGGATGCATGTATTCAAAAGAAGTTGCGCAGCATATTGAGAATGGAATTTTAAAACAGAATCCACATCATGAGGTGTGGAAGTATACGATTGCGGATGGCGGTGAAGGTACTGTTTCAGCATTTTGCGATACCTGCGGCGGTCAGCTGATCGAGGTTTCTACAGTTGATGCCTATATGAAAAAAATCAAAGCACAGTACACCCTGATCGATCAGGGGCAAACCGCGGTCATGGAAGCGGCCAATATCATCGGTCTGAATATGTATCCCCGTGAAAAACGGGCGCCGCTGTTTGCCTGCAGCTATGGATTAGGAGTTGTGCTGTTGGACGCGGTGAAGCGCGGGGTTAAAAAGGTTATCATCGGTCTGGGCGGAACTGCCACCAATGATGGAGGCATGGGCATGCTGATGGCATTGGGGGTTCGGTTTTTCGATGAAAATCATAAGCCACTGCCGGCGCAGGCTTTATCCTTGGAAAAGATCCACTACATTGACTTCAATCGAATGCATAAAATGAATGTAGAGTTGATAGCCGCATGTGATGTTGCAAATCATCTGCTGGGAGAGCAGGGAGCGACTCATGTATTTGGCAAGCAAAAAGGGCTGTATCCCAATCAGATTAAGAAAATTGAACGGGGGATGGAAAATTATCGTTTTCAGCTACAGCGTTATTTAAAGGTTGATATCAATACGTTTGAAGGCGGCGGTGCGGCCGGTGGTATCGGGGCGATTTTGATCGGCATGCTTCATGCGAAGATGGTTCCGGGCATAAAGCTGTTACTTGGTTACAGTAATTTGGAAGAAAAAGTAGCTCATTGTGATCTGGTCATCACCGGGGAGGGTCAAACGGATAAGCAGACAAAATTCGGTAAAGTACCAGTGGGTATTTTAACGGTTGCGAACCGTTACCATAAGCCGACCATCTGTATCAGCGGAGCGCTGGGACTGGGGTATCAGGATTTGTATGAGCTTGGCTTTATCGGTTTGTTCAGTATTTCCGATCGGGCGATGACCTTTCAGCAAGCGCTGGATAACGCACCTGCAAAATTGGAAGCCGCAACCTTTGCGATCATAAATACGATTGACAAAATAAAACATTTCTAAGGAAGTGTTTTTTTTTGAGCGAAAATGGATAAACAATATTGACATTTATCAGAAATTTCATATAATGAACATATGAATACATGTTCATATGTAAAAGTGAGGTAAGCACATGGAAGATAAAAGTTTATTGTGTGACGTGACATACGTCCATGAAGATAAAGTAGCACGGGTGAAAAGTCATAAGCTCAAGAAAGAGCAATACGAAGACCTTTCGGCTCTGTTCAAGATGTTCGCCGATCCAACCAGACTGAAGCTGCTGAGTGCACTATTTCAGGAAGAACTTTGTGTCTGTGATCTAAGTGAGCTGCTGAATATGACACAGTCAGCGGTTTCGCATCAGTTGAGTGTGCTGAAAGCGAATCGGCTGGTGAAATCGCGGCGCAGCGGAAAAAATATCTATTACGCGCTTGATGATGAACATATTCAGCATATATTTAACGCTGGATTAGAACATATATTGGAGGGATAGTATATGATAAAAAAATATGATTTACGCGGTCTTGACTGTGCCAACTGTGCAAATAAAATAGAACGGCAGGTTCAGAAGCTAAGCGGTGTTACTGAGGCATCGATCAGCTTTGTGAATAAACAGATGCTGTTAGAAGTTACTGATTCTTTTGACGAAGCGGAAATGATTCATTTGATTCACAAATTGGAGCCGGAAGTACAAGCGGAGGAAATTCTAAAAGGAAAACGAAGTTATACTGCCGCCAAAACTAAGGAAGATAAGAATATATGGAATCAAACTGATGATCATTGTGAAGGCGAAGGTCATATGCATCATCACGATCACGAGGCTGAATGCGGTTGCGGAAAGCATCATGAACATGAATGCTGTACTCATAAACACGATGCCAGCGGTTCTGAATGTGAATGCGGACATCACCATGAGCACGACAGTCAAGCGTGCAGCTGCGGACATGAGCACGCGGAGCATACTGGACACAAGATCAGCAAAGCCAGTCAGTATCAAATTCAAAATTTGGATTGTGCCAGCTGTGCTGCCAAGGTGGAGGAAGCCATTCGCGGTCTGTCGTGTGTAGAAGATGCATCAGTCAACTTCGCTGCGGCGAAGCTGGCAATTCGTTTTGTGGATCAGACAGCTTCGGCTGAAAGCTTGAAAGAAGTAAAAAAAATAGTAAAACAGCTGGAACCAGAGGTTGTTATTCGGGAAGTATCCGATACATCTGCGTTACCTAAAAATCCTCATACGAAAGCATGGCTGCGACTGTGCGCCGGTGTGATCTTCTTTCTTTTAGGGCTGATGTTTAAGGAAAAGGACTATGCCTTCTATTTATTTTTGATCAGTTTTGTGATATCAGGAGGCAAGGTTGTATGGCAGGCAGTACGCAATGTGCTGCGCGGAGAAATGTTTGATGAAAATTTCTTGATGAGCGTCGCAACAATCGGTGCTTTTCTGATCGGAGATTATGCAGAGGGTGTTGCGGTGATGCTGTTCTATGAAGTCGGTGAGCTGTTCCAATCCATCGCTGTCAATCGCTCTCGTCAAAATATTTCCGATTTGATGGATATTCGTGTGGATTATGCGAATTTGCTGATTGACGGAGAAGAAAAACGGGTAGATCCAGAGCTTGTTCATGTAGATGATATCATTCGCTTGAAGCCCGGTGAACGGGTACCGCTGGATGGGGTGCTCCTGTCCCAATCCGCATCATTGGATACCAGTGCGCTCAGTGGGGAAGCTTTGCCAAGAGAACTGTTAATCGGAGATGAAGTGCTGGCCGGAAGTGTGAATTTAAGCAAGGTGGCAGAGCTTCGAGTAACCAGAGAACTGGATGAATCCACCGTATCGCGGATTCTGGAGCTGGTGCAGAATGCCGGCAGCCGCAAGGCGCCGATGGAAAAATTCATTACGAAATTTGCCCGCTATTATACACCGGCGGTCGTGGCAGCCGCAGTACTGTTGGCGGTGATCCCGCCGCTTATAACCAATGATCCTTTCCAGATATGGCTGTATCGCGCATTGACATTCTTAGTTGTTTCTTGTCCGTGTGCGTTGGTGGTTTCCATTCCGTTGGGTCTGTTTGCCGGTATCGGCGGGGCAAGCCGCAAAGGAATTCTGGTTAAGGGAGGCAACTATCTGGAAGCATTAAAAGATATTGATACCGTTGTTTTTGATAAGACCGGAACACTGACAAAAGGGGTATTTCGAGTACAGAAAATCATTGCGGAAAATCAGGAGCAGGTATTGGAGCTGGCCGCCTATGGTGAAAGCTTCAGTTCTCATCCGATTGCCCGTTCGATTCTGGAAGCATATGGCAAACCGATTGATAAAAACCGTATTATTGAATGTGAAGAGCTGAGCGGACATGGGATCCGTGCGATGATTGATCAGCATGAGGTACTGCTGGGCAATGCTTTGCTGATGAACGCTCATGACATCACGGCTGAGGAAATACCGAGTGCAGGAACCGCTGTCTACGTTGGAATAGATGGTAAACTAGCAGGATGCATTGTTATAGCAGACGAGGTGAAAGAAAGCAGTGCCGAAGCGATAGCGGCTTTGAGACAGGTCGGAGTAAAGCGTACGGTTATGCTGAGCGGTGATCGCATGGCCGCGGTTGAGGCGGTCAAGGATCAGCTGAAGCTGGATGAAGTCTATGGGGAATTATTACCGCAGAATAAAGTAGAAAAAGTAGAGGAGCTGCTTGCATCTTTGCCGGATACGGGAAAGCTTGCCTTTGTTGGTGATGGAATCAACGATGCGCCGGTAATCGCCCGTGCCGATATTGGATTTGCGATGGGCGGCATCGGCAGTGATGCGGCGATCGAAGCAGCGGACGTCGTTTTGATGAAGGACGACCCGTTGGCAATCAGTGAAGCGATCGTAATCTCCCGTAAGACCAAGGCAATTCTTTGGCAGAATGTCATTTTCTCACTCGGCATCAAAGCCGCGGTCCTTGGGCTCAGCGCCTTTGGAATGGCTACGATGTGGATGGGTGTCTTTGCGGATGTTGGCGTAACCCTGATTGCCGTCATCAATTCTATGCGCGCCCTGCGGGTTTGATAAAAGATTGTATAACCATTAAAAAGTGTTTATAATAAGTACGACATTCCCCAGGAGGTAATTATGAAAAAAATACTCATTTGCGGTTTTGCCTTGTTGATGCTGGTGAGCGGCTGTTCCAAAAGCTATGAACGCGATGATTCAGCCGGTGAAGTGCGCTATATTAATTACAGCGATGCGCTGAAAATGAAAAAGGAAAACAAAACCTTCCTGTTAATGCTGACGATGCCGACCTGTTCACATTGCCGGGATATGGAAGAAATGCTGGAAACATATCTATTGAATCATCATGTGATCGTTTATAATGCAGCGATGATCGATGATGAAGGTAAGGAGATTTCCACTGAGGAAGCACAGCAGGTATTCCTACAATTCTCCGGAACGCCGGATATCAACTATATTAAAAAGGGCGTTATCGAGGATCATTTCAGCGGATTTATGAGCAAGGATAAATTTGATGAATTTGTAACTGACAATCAGCTGGATAAAAAAAAGTAAGCGGAAAAACAGAAACCTAGTCAAAGAGTTTCTGTTTTTTTACGATAAAGTTGTTACAAATGTAAACTGTTATGAAAATTTTTTAAATAAGTTGATAATTTGTTTCATAACAATTATAATAGATAAGACAGACAAGGGAGTATGAGATATGGAAAACTGGAACGAAGTGCTGAATCAGGCAAAAACATCGGCCGTTAAATGTCGCTGCTGCCCGATCTGTAATGGATTGGCCTGCCGCGGAGAAACTCCCGGAGTAGGCGGAAAAGGAAGCGGATCTTCTTTTGTGAGAAACTTTGAATCACTTCGTCATATCCTGCTTGTCATGGATACGATCGTTTCTAATGAAGAGGTGGACACATCCGCTGATTTTTTTGGTCATAAGGTTTCCCTGCCGGTTTACGCGGCGCCGATCAGCGGAATTAAGCAAAATTATGGTGCTGAAATGAATGACGGCGAGTATTCGGAATACCTTGTGGACGGATGCCTGAAAGCCGGTACCCTGGCATTTACCGGTGACGGCATGATCGATGCGATGTTTACCGATCCGTTAGATGTCATTAAAAAACATGGCGGTCTGGGAGTTCCAACAATCAAACCATGGTCAAAAGACGCGTTCACATGGCGCGCAGAAGCTGCTAAGGAAGCCGGTGTGCTGGCGGTAGCGACTGACGTGGATGCATCGGGACTGGCTAATCTGAGAAATTCTACAACCCCGGTCGGCTTTAAAGATGTCGATAGTTTACAGGAAATAAAACAGCTCGTGGCAAAGCCATTGATCGTGAAAGGTGTTTTGAGTGTTGCCGGGGCGATGAAGGCGTTGGCTGCCGGCGCTGATGGTATTTTGGTATCGAATCACGGGGGACGAGTATTGGATGACTGTCTTTCCGGTATGGATGTCTTAGAAGAAATTGTGGAAGCGGTAAAAGGCCGTATGAAAATTTTTGTGGATGGTGCCTTCCGCAGCGGAACTGATGTGTTTAAGGCACTGGCGCTGGGTGCTGACGGTGTTTTGATCGGCAGACCGTTATCATTGGCGGTTATCGGGGGACATGTTGAAGGTGTGGAAATCTATTTTCAAAAAATTACCCAAGAATTGAAGGATGCCATGGCGATGACCGGCTGTAAAAAAATCACGGATATTACACGTGATAAAGTACGTTTTATAGATTGAGGAGGTTTTTATGCAATCATTTGAAAATAATGCTTTTTTCTGGCAGAAGCTGGATACGTTATTTTTATCCAGTAAATTGGTGATCGATCGTCCCAAGAATACCTGCCATTATAAATATTCGAATTTGATCTATCCGGTGGATTACGGATATCTGTGTGATACGATGGGCAGTGATCAATCTCCGATTGATGTCTTCCGCGGTTCTAAAAAATCAACCTTGGTGCAGGCGTTGATCGTCAGTGCGGATATTTTGAAAAAGGATTGTGAAGTAAAGCTTTTGATCGGTTGTACTGATGAGGAGGAAGAAGAAATTTTGGTCTTTTTGAATCAGACAGAATTTCAGAAAGCAGTCATGATCCGCAGGGGAAATGAAGTGCCGGAATGGGGACAGAACGACTAATGAGATAGGCGTGAAACGATCGCTTATCTTTTTATTTGATAATTGAAATTGATTGTTTAAGTTTATAGCATTTTATGTATGTTTAGGTTAAAATATCCATATAGTATATACAAGGAGTGGTTTGCATGAAGAAATATATGCTGATAGTTTGCTGTTTGATGCTTTTGGGACTGACGGCCTGCCAAGATAAAGCAGGTGCCTGCAAGGATGATTCGCTGGAAATTGCAAAGCTGATGGACAGTATCAATACAAAAACAAACGATAACGACTGGAAAGCCGGAATTTTACAGGATAACAGCATAGATGCAGCTAGCCTGCAGAATCTGTATCACATCAATTCCACAGATGTGCAGGAATATACTGTACGAACGGCACTTTTGGAAACCGATGCGACAGAAATTGCGATTTTTCATGTGACCAATGATAAAATGCAGGAAGTAAAGGATGGAGTTGCTTACCGAATTGAGTCATTAAAAACAAAATGGAAAGAGCTTGATAAAAAACAGTATGAGCTGGTGAAAAAACATAAGACATTCCAGTGCGGAAATTATTATTTTTTAGTGATTGCGAAGGATGCGGATGCGATTGCAGATTATATGGAAAGCTATTAGAGGCTGTCTATGAATAAAATCAAACAGCTTTATAAGGAATATACGTCCTTTGAGGGCAGTCTGTTTCGATATTCATTAGCATTTTCGCTACTATTGGCGATAGCGCCGTCATTGGTAGTATTTGCGATGATGTTTAACTTTGCATTATTGAAACCGGCGTTATTGATTAATGTTATGAATATGCTGCATATACCGGTGGTTTTGTTTGAATCGATTTTTGACTGGTTTTTGAATAAGGAGTATGACTTCATACCGTCGATTGTGATTTTGTGTTTATCCTTCTGGCTGGCATCGCGCAGCGTGTATTCCTTTCTCTTGATCAGTGCCAATCACGAAGAAGTGAAGATTCCCAAAACGGTGATTCGCGTACAATCGATCATCATGTTTATTATACTGGCAGTCATGATAGTCGGTTCGGTAGTTGTGGCATCAATCCTGTCACATATTCTGCCGCTGATTACAGCCGTGCTGATGGTACCAATTTTTGTGGTAATGTATCGAGCACTATCTTTCCGCAAACGATCCTTGGGCTTCGGCCTTATCGGAGCGGTATTTTCAACTGCGGCGATCATGGTAATCAGCTTCTTATCATTTCTATTGATCCGCCGCTTTACATCCTATTCGAATATTTACGGACCGCTGGCATCACTGGTTGCGCTGCTTTTGGTTATTTATATCATATCCAGCGTCTTCTATGCGGGTTACTGTTTGAACATTGTATTTGATGATTACTATGAAAAGGAGTATATGCTGCCGATGAAGCATAAGCGGTTTTATGCGCTATGTGAACGGATTTATAAAAAATTACCGGTTAAATGGGATTGAAATTTCATCCCATTTTTTAATGTTGTATGGTATGATGGTTACAAGTGTTATGTAGAAAGAACACAGAAATGTGAAAGAGGTCAGATATGAGAGTCAGAATAGAAAAAATGGGAATCAATGGCGAGG
This sequence comes from Copranaerobaculum intestinale, assembly GCF_009831105.1. Taxonomy (GTDB): domain Bacteria; phylum Bacillota_I; class Bacilli_A; order Erysipelotrichales; family Erysipelotrichaceae; genus Copranaerobaculum; species Copranaerobaculum intestinale. The sequence continues at coordinate 37,063 of NZ_WUUQ01000008.1, forward strand.
GAATCGGTTACATTAATAAAAAACCGGTATTTGTACCGGGAGCGTTGGTAGAGGAAGAGGTCGATATTGAAGTCGTACAGCAGTTTAAGACGTATGCGATCGGAAAGATGAAACGCGTTGCAGTATTTTCAAAGCATCGAGTGAAACCGAAATGTTATGTTCAGGGACGATGTCAGGCATGTTCACTGATGATAGCTGATGCTGATGCACAGCTGGAGTATAAAAGGGATTTGTTAAAGCAGTCGCTGATCAAATATGCGCAGATCAATCCGAGATTAATCGAACCGATGGTTGGCGGTGAACAGTCATTCGGATATCGCAATCAGTGCAAACTGCCGATAGTGAAAAATAAGGAAACCGGAGTGCTGGAAAGCGGTATGTATATTCCGAATTCCAATTATTTTTTGCCGATTGAACACTGTATCATTCATGAGCCGGGTATTGAAAACATGCGTAAACAGATCATGAAGGTACTGAATACTTATAAATTAAGAACCTATGATTATCATCAGAAGCGCGGGATTCGAACCCTGATTATCCGTGGATTTGAGGGAGCGTTTCAAGTGACGCTGGTGACCGGTGAGGATAAACTGCCGGAATCTATGATCGAGGAATTGATGGCGCTGCCTGGTATGGTTTCGCTGTGGCAGAGTATTCATACAATTAAAAAAACCCCCGATATCTTTGGGAAGAAAATGATTTTATTGGGTGGGGAATCACGGCTGCCGTTTGTATTTGATGGACTGAAGCTGCAGGTATCACCGCGCTCATTTTTTCAGTTGAATACTGAACAGGCGAAAAAGCTGTATCATACGATTCTGGAAATGGTGAAAGGGCCGAAAGATTTGATCGTTGAGGCGTATTCGGGAATCGGAGCGATATCGCTGTACTTGAAGGATCAGGCGAAGGAAATCATCGGGATTGAAAGCATTAAGGATGCGGTGGTGAATGCGGCGCAGAATGCAAATATGAATCAAGCGGATAATGTAAGGTTTATTTGTGCGGATGCGGGAGAAAAATTAACGTATATTGCGAAGAAGCGGAAGCTGGATATGGTGATTGTCGATCCACCGCGGACGGGATTGGATGATGTGATGCTGGAATGTTTGATTCGTAGTAAGGTGAAGGAAATCATTTATGTTTCCTGCAATCCGGCAACCTTAGGTAAGAACTTAGATGTACTGTGTAATTATTATAAGGTGGAGCGGATCGTGCCGATTGACATGTTTCCAAACACCCAGCATGTAGAATGTATCGTAAAGCTTGTTAGAGTGTAATAATCTAATAAAGAAAAGGATGATTTCATATTTCATGAATCAGATAATTATCATTGATGAATGCTTGACATCCTGTTATCTTTTAGAAAGCAGAGTTTATAAGTATAACAGTCTTTTGCGGAATAAAACCCTAATTCAATGTCTGAACTAGGGTTTTTATTTATTCTTTATAAACCATTGTTTATTATTTTATACCGGCGTCCCATTCCTGTATAACGTGTTCTAAAACTTCCGCGCCGAGCGCAACGGTATTTTCACAGCCTTGTTCTGCACTATGAAAGCGGGGCTTTATCTGACTGCATAATCTGGAACCCATTTGCTTTTGGAATGCAATGACCAGCTTCTGGGTTAGAGCGCGCAGATCAGGACAATCATGAGCTTTGGATTCAACATAGCGGGAACTAATAACACAAGCCGCACCGCTTAAAGCACCGCATACGTCACCAATTTGAAAGCCTCCTCCAAAGGCTGCAGTCATTTTCATATCGTGTTCATGTAATCCAAGCTCGTATACATCATTTCCCGCTCGTATGATGCTTTCCGCACAGTTGTAACCCTTTTTGTAATACGCGACCGCTGCTTCTTTCAACATAGCTGTACCTCTTTTCATAATAAAATCCTACTATGAAATTATATCACAAAATTGTTTGATTTCATCTTTTACATGTTGTCTGTGCGTATCGTTGTTTTAAATAAGGTTTTAGATAAATTCATGTGTTGAGTTTGTTTCAAACATGATAAAATATTTGATAATGAGATAGCATCAATATATAAAAAGCATAAAAAGAATTTCATGATTCTTTGGTGTGTCGAATTGGAAAGGATATTCATATGCAAAACGAAACAATGGAAGAATTAAAAAACCGATTAAATTCATCTTCGCAATATCTGCAAGGTAATGATATGCATGTAGTTGAGGTAAAACAGGGATATGCGAAAGTAGAAATGCTGATTGATGAACAGATATTAAATGTTCATGGATATGTGCATGGCGGAGCACTTTATTCATTAGCTGATACGGCGGCGGGAGCCGCAAGCTTTGCGACGGGAAGAGACAGCGTCACCCTTTCAGGCAGTATCAATTATATCAAGCCCGGTACGGGAGGGAAGCTGTTTGGAATTGCCCAGGAAATCTCTGCCGGAAGAACGACCGGAGTGTATGAGGTGTTTATTTTTAATGATCAAGATATACTTTTAACCCGAGCGACATTTACAATGTTCTTTTTGGATGGTGATCGGTATCATAAAGGGGAAGAAAAAAGAGGAAAAGCATCATGAAGCTGCTATTTAAACAACGGTTTTTTTCATGGCTGGACTGCTACGATATATACGATGAAGAACAAAATGTTGTATATACGGTAAAAGGTCAGTTATCATGGGGGCATAAGCTGGTTATTCTTGATGCACGTGGTAATGAGATCGGCATGGTAAGAGAAGAAATTTTAACTTTTTTACCACGCTTTGTACTTACACTGAATGATCAGGAAGTAGGAGAAATAAAAAAGGAGCTCACTTTTTGGAAGCCCCAATTTCATTTGGATTGTAAAGGATGGCAGATCGACGGTGATTTTTTGGAATGGGATTATTCCATATGGGATATGGACGGAAATGAAATAGCAACCCTTTATAAGGAAGTCATATCTTGGACGGACACTTATGAAATGCATATTCATAATCCGGAAAACGCAATTTATGTAGTAATGATTGCATTAGCGATCGATGCCGCAAAATGTACGAGGAACAGCTGATTCATCAATAAACTGAATTTCGTTCTTTTCCAAAGAACTGATACGAGCCTGACTATATACTTCATAGCCGGCTTGTGAAACTTTGGCATTCCCTTGTTGGAATGCTTTTTCAATGACGATACCAATGCCTGCTAATTGCGCATGTGCCTGTTTTATAATATCAATAGCGCCGAGGCAGGCTTCCCCATTTGCCATGAAATCATCAATAAAAAGGATGGAGTCATCAGAAGATAAGAAAGATTTACGACAGGTGATAAGATAATCAATATCTTTTGTGAAGGAGTGAACAGTCGTTTCATAAAGCTCCTCATTTAAGATTTTTGATTTACTCTTTTTTAAGTAGACAACCGGAACGTTCAGCAGATATCCGCACATCAGGGCTGGTGCAATGCCGCTTGTTTCGATTGTCAGAATCTTGGTGATCTTTTTGTTTTTGAAATGACGGACAAAATCCTTTCCGAGCTCCATCATCAGTTGGGGATCGATCTGATGATTTAAAAAGCTGTCGACAAGTAAAACCTCATCATTTTTTATTTCTCCGTATTTACGGATCATTTCTTCCAGCAGCTTCATATTCTCTTTCTCCTTTTCCATATTGTTAATGATACGAGCATTACATCGATTTATCAAAATTCTTTCTTGTTCATTGGGATGATTGTTTGCTTTATCTGATGGATTTATTATCCGTCAGACTGTCAGAGCTTTTAGGGAACAGCCAACAGATTATTTCATCGATAAAAAGATCGCGCTTACCCTGCTGTTTATAGTAAAAGGCAAGTTCAGGATTATCGGTTATCAAGCCGTCGATATTCATAGCCAGCAGCTGTTTAAGCTCATAGTCACGATTTACAGTCCATACATAAACTTTTTTATGCAGATCGTGAACAGCTTTGATCATGTCCTTGTTGACAAAGGTTGCCTCCACACTGAACATATCCACATAATCAATATCATAATAGTTACCATATGCAATGGGCGCTATATAAACTGTCTGCAGATCAGAATTCAACTGTTTTACCTTTTTCAATATCGGCAGATCCATGGAAGCGATGACACATTGCTTCTCAAAATGATACTTCTCGATTAACTGGATCGTTTTTTCTTCCAGTTCTTTTTCATGACCGTTCTTTTTCAGTTCGATCATGAGCTTGATTTTCCCTTCAGATACCTTGATCATATCTTCAAGTGTCGGAATCTTTGTTCCTTTAAATTCGTGAGAAAAGAAACTGCCGGCGTCATAAGTGTTTATTTCATCGGCATCAACCTCCCATATAGGTTTATCAACACCAGCTGTTCGTTTGAAATTTGTATCATGCATAATGTATAACTGTCCGTCCTTAGATTGCTGAACATCTATTTCAGCAAAGCTGGCAGGGCTGTCAATTGCATATTTAAGAGCCGGTATGGTATTTTCTGGAGCGAAGATAGAGCCAGCGCGATGGGCAACGATATCGATTGGCTTCTGCATGATATTATACTGTACAAAGGCATTGCCTTGATAATCGTCATAAAAGCCGATTGCCAACGTTATAAGAGCTATTTCAAGACAGCTGATCGTAATGATTTTAAAGGAAAATTTCCACTTTTTCTTTTCTTCACAAATCGTAAGACTTGCTTTTTGATGATAGGTATAGGTGATGATCGCAAAACTGATGATGAATATAACAATATGGAATACGAAAGAAGCAATTTGTTTCAGCTGCATATAGTTTAATATAAAACTTGTCAAGGAGGATTCCGTGTCCGGCAAAAAGTAGTAAGCAGTAAATAAAAGTAATAGAATGATACCGTATAGGAGCAGGAAAAAGGCAAAAATACCAATCAGGCAAGCGGCATAAAACAGCAGCGTCCTAACAAAATTTTTCTTTAAGAGCTTTCTGCTGTTTTGCCATGACTGTTTTAAATTCATATCATTTAATAAAAAGGATGGTACTACATATAGCATGTGAAAAACCAATAGATTGAGAATGAGTATAATCAGAATATACAATGTATACATGAGGAATCCCTGCTCCTGGAAAAAATCAATAATATATTCCGGTATGCGAAACCGAATGAGCGAAGCCGGGGTTAGGGAAAGTGAGGTCAATGGAAATAATACCATGATGATAACAAGCATCAGCCAATTTCTTGGCTTGATGACTTTCCATATTTTGTGAAAGGCTATCTTGATGAGCGTGATCAAGGTAAACGATTCACGTTTCAAGGACCAATGGAAATAATAGCTGAGAACGCTCATCTCGTAGAGTATGTAGCTGCCTAGCAGTAGGAAACAGAATAGTAGTATGGGTAATGTATAGGGAGATGACAGCCAGATAGAAATACTTGATAAATCAAGATAAGCAAGCTTGGCAGAGGCAAGGCTGTCTTGGATCAGAGAACTCATGATCGGATAAATCAGCAGACTGCCGATAACACGATATAGAAATTCAAATAGCAGCAGGGTTCGCCATTGAAAAAAGAGACTTTGAAAAATTGTCCGAAGATCTTTTATATAGGTTTTCATATAACTGCCTCCTGTTCTTCTGTTAGTATTGTGCGGCTTGCTTTATTTTAGCACAAGATCAGGGAATTATCACATGTATAGCATGAATGATCGCTTGTGTTTTTAGGACTGTATCGGCATCATACGATGTGTTTTTTTTAATTGTCTGAAGGTGAAGCTGCATAATAGAAAAGGGGGTATATCTGCTTTTCTTATTCATCAAAAAAAAGTATAATAAAAACCGTGAGGTACATGCAGATGGAAGAAGAAAACAGAAATGAAAAAGAACAGCTGCTGGATGCGTTTATAAACCGACGAATGCGGTTATCAGATACCATTAACAGCATGATGAATTTTAAAATGGAGAAGGTAGATTGGGAAGCGGCTGAAGTTACGCTTTGTTTTCCGGTGATGAAGTGGCAGCTGAATCCAATGGGATCCATGCACGGCGGTATGATATGTACGGCTGTTGATATTGCGATGGGGTGCGCGGCATTTTCTCATTCACATGGGAAACATACACCGACTATCGAAATGAGTGTGAATTTTATTCGAGCGATTCATGAGGGTGATGAGTTGATCATTACGGCAAAGGCCGATCACGCCGGACGTCGGTTGGTTCAGCTGCGGTGTGAGGGCGTCATAAAGTCAAACGGCAAAACGGCAGTTACTGCAGTTGGTACGTATACGCTAAATGAATAGGAGAAAGTAATGAAATATACAATATTATTATTTGATGCAGATGATACCCTGTTTGATTTTCAAAAGGCAGAGGAAAAGGCATTAGAAGAAACACTGGATGCATATGGATTGGGAAAAAATAATGCGGCGACAGCACTTTATCATAAGATCAATAAACAGCTGTGGATTGATTTTGAAGCGGGTAAGGTGAGCAAGCCGGTATTGAAGGTGAAACGCTTTACGGAGTTGTTTCAGCAGATGGGGGTGGCTGCGGATGGCAGGGCATGCAGTAACGTATATATAGAGAATCTTTCAAAAGGGAATGATTTGCTTCCCGATGCACTGCATATCTGCCGTGAGTTGAGCAAAACCTGCCGACTTTATCTGGTGACAAACGGCATTGCCAAGGTTCAGCATGCACGGTTTGAAGCATCAGAACTGAAACCGTATTTTAAAGATATTTTTGTTTCGGAAGAAAGCGGTTATCAGAAGCCGCAGGTAGAATATTTCCGCTATGTGTTTGATCGCATTCCCGATTTTGAAAAGGCGCAAGCACTGTTAATTGGGGATTCTTTAACGTCCGATATGCAGGGCGGATGGAATGTCGGACTTGATACATGTTGGTATAATCCCAATCATAAGGAGAATGAAAAACGGCTGGCTTGTACGTATGAGATCGATGATTTAAAGAAAATACTTGAAATTGTAAAGTAAGCGGACAAAATAAAAAAATAATGACAGCTTAGGCTGGCATGTGATATGATATCGATAATTATTTTTAAAGGAGGGCAACATTTTGGCAGATAAGATTGTGGTATTAGATTTCGGCAGTCAGTATAATCAGCTAATTGCGCGCAGGGTGCGTGAAATGGGTGTGTACAGTGAACTGAAATCGCATAAAATGAGTGCAGCGGAAATTCGTAAGGATTCTGAAATTAAAGGAATTATTTTCTCTGGCGGACCCAATTCGGTATATGATGAATCTGCGTTTAAAATAGATAATGAGATCTTTCAATTGGGCTTGCCGATTTTAGGTATTTGCTATGGCATGCAGCTGATGGCGCAGGAGCTTGGCGGCGAGGTCGTTTCCTGTGAGCATGCGGAATACGGTAAAGCAGAAATTGAGATTACGGGGGATACTGCTCTATTGGAGGGCATGGAGCATCGGCAGCAGGTATGGATGTCTCATGGTGATCAGGTTGGAAGAGCACCGCAAGGGTTTCAGGTTGATGCGGCTACCAGCACTTGTCCGATTGTTATGATGAGTGATCAAAAGCGTAAATTTTATGCAATTCAATTTCATCCAGAAGTACGTCATACGGTACATGGCAATGATATGCTGAAGAATTTTGTATTTGGGGTTTGTCATGCGAAGAATAATTGGAGCATGCAGTCTTTCATTGAAATGCAGATGAAGCTGATTCAGGATCAGGTAAAAGATGATGAGGTGCTGTGTGCTTTATCGGGTGGTGTGGATTCAGCGGTCGTGGCAGCTTTATTGCATAAGGCGATCGGTGATAAGTTGACATGTATGTTTGTCGATCATGGATTGCTGCGGATGAATGAAGCGGAATCGGTTGTGGATACATTCAAAGGCAGATTTGGCATGAAGCTCATTAAAATTGATGCCAAAGCGTTATTTTTAGGAAAACTGAAGGGAGTCAGTGATCCGGAAGAAAAGCGTAAGATCATCGGTACAGAATTTATCAGGGTGTTTGAGGCCGAATCGCAGAAGCTGACCACCATTAAATGGTTAGCGCAAGGCACGCTTTATACAGATGTGATTGAATCCGGTACGGAAACGGCGCAGAAGATCAAATCTCATCATAATGTCGGCGGACTTCCAGAAGATATGCAGTTCCAGTTGATCGAACCGTTGAATACTTTATTTAAAGATGAAGTTCGTGAGCTTGGTTCATTGCTGGGATTGCCGGATGAGATTGTTCATCGGCAGCCATTTCCGGGTCCGGGCTTGGCAATTCGGGTGCTGGGTGAGGTTACGGAGGAAAAATTGGATTTGGTGCGTCGCAGTGATGCAATCCTTCGTGAAGAGATTGCCAATGCTGGATTGGATAAGGAAATTTGGCAGTATTTTACGGCATTGCCGGATATGCGTTCCGTAGGGGTTATGGGGGATCAGCGAACGTATGATTATACGGTAGGCATTCGTGCTGTTACTTCGATTGATGGGATGACAGCGGATTGGGCGAGAATTCCATATGAGGTGTTGGATAGGATTTCAAGAAGAATTGTGAATGAGATCAAGGGGATTAATCGAGTGGTGTACGATTGTACAAGTAAACCGCCGGCAACGATTGAGTGGGAATAGTAGTCAAAATGCTTGAAACCCGCATAAACACAGGGTTTCTTGAAGTGAAAAATATCTTCGTAACAACATCTGAAAATTATTCATAAATAAAGAGCTAACAGATTTTTATGTCTGTTAGCTCTTTTCTTTATTCAAATCTCAACCGCACCAAATTGTAATTTATGAAATTCTACCTCATAAGGAGTTTTAAAGTCAAACATTTTACGAGGCATTGAATTGATTTTAAATGCTATATCATCTAAATACTG
>NZ_WUUQ01000009.1 GCF_009831105.1 Copranaerobaculum intestinale
TCACTTCCAAGAAAGCAAGCTCTCTTTTCCGTGCGTTCGACTTGCATGTATTAGGCATGCCGCCAGCGTTCATCCTGAGCCAGGATCAAACTCTCCATTTGATTGTTTGTTTAGCTCTTCTTTACACTTTCACGTTTCTGTTTTCTTGAGTTTCTTTTGAATTGACGTATTCTGTTTAGTTTTCAAAGATCGTCGCCCTCGCTTGAGCGCTTGTATATAATAGCAAATCTCTTCTACCTATGTCAATCCTTTTCTTTACCTTTTTTATTTTTTTAACTCCTGAATATATAAACCCTTGTAATGTTTCCTGATTTACGAAAAAAAGAAAAAAGAATTACTGCCGCGAAGCGCGTAATTCTTTCAGTAATTGCTGATATTTTTCATAAAACTGATAAATTTCATCGGGATCGAACGGAGATCGGTGATGACGAATATCATTCAGTAAGAAACGCAGCTGCGAGCGAATCACCTGATCGAGCTCTTTGGAATATCCCATCTTAGCTCCATGCTCCTGATACTCATCTTCGTCCAGAATAATCCATTTGCCGTTGGGAGATACCTTGACATCCAGATCATAATCAATATTTTTAATTGCCTCTCCATCATATAAGGAAGGAGAAGCGAGATTACAGTAATAATGAATTCCGGATTTACGGATCATTGAAATTACATTATACCATTTATCCGGATAAAAGAAACAGATCGCCGGCTCCCTAGTCAGCCACTTCCGCCCGTCTGATTCTACAACCCAAGCTCGGTCGGTAACCGCTACGATTCGCTGTTCGCTCGCTTCGATCACAAAGCCTTTGATCCAGGTGCGGTGGAGACTTCCGTCATGCTTGAAGCTTTGAATATATACCATGTCTTTTTCCTTTAACTGCATGATTTCACCTCCGCATACGCAGTATTATAACAAATTTTTTTCTCATTCACCACACATGTATAAGAAATTTACCCTTGCCCATACTACCATTAGAAAGGAGATATCACGATGAAAGATGAATTTATGATTACCGGAAAAGATTTGCTGTACATGGAAGACTTAATGGATCAGTCTTTGATGCTCGACAAGCGTTTAAACCATGAAATGTCCATTCTGCAGGATAAAGCATGTATCGATCAGGCGAAATGCGTACAGAAGATGATCAAGGAATACTATGCAAACGTTCTGCAACTGATCAAACAGGAGGTGTAAAACATGGCAGAAAACAAAAAAGCATACTGCGAACAGGATGTTATGACTGAGCTGTTGGTCTCTCTCAAGCATCTGAAAGCACTAACCAATACATTCACTCAGGAATGCAGTAATGAATTGCTGTATAAGGAAATTGATGCGATCTACCAGCAGATCTCTACGGAACAGCGCAATACCTTTGAATTGATGAAATCTAAAGGCTGGTATGTCATGGAGCCGGAAAAAGGAACGAAATTATCCAAGACATATACAAAATTCTCTAATAAGGAAGCTGAATTATCATAAGACGGAACTTCCGTCTTTTTTTGTTTCATGACAAATAACCACTTTTATGATAGAGTTTTATTAAAGAAAGCCGGTGTATGCATGAACCAAGAAGAACAATATGAAATACTTTTAAAACAGGCTGAGTTACTGATTGAAAATGAGACCGATCAAATCGCGAATATGGCCAATCTCAGTGCCCTGCTGATGATGAGCCTGGAAAACATCAACTGGGCAGGCTTCTATCTTTATAAAGAAGATCAGTTGATCCTCGGTCCGTTCCAGGGTAAGCCAGCCTGTATACGTATCCCATTGGGAAGCGGAGTATGCGGAACAGCTGCCGCTACCAAGCGAGCACAATGCGTCAAGGATGTACATCAGTTCCCCGGTCATATCGCATGTGACAGCGCCAGCCGCAGTGAAATCGTAGTGCCGATTCTGACAGCGGATAATCGCTTGATCGGAGTACTTGATATTGACGCTCCGATACCGGATCGTTTTGAAGAAACCGATATTCCCTTCTTCACCAAGCTGGCTGAGCTGATCGGCAGACATTCCGGTAAATAATAAAAAAGTGCTTTCAGCACTTGATATATGTATATAAAAAAGTAGATAGTGACATAGACCCAATTTGAAGTGAACCCCCAAAATTTGGACAACCAAATAAACGAGGTTCACCTTTTATATGGTTAAATCCAGCCTTGTTCTTTCATAAAAATTAAAATACCATCTTCATCAATATGACCGCAGACCGCATCTGCCGCATCCTTCAGCTGCTGCTTTCCATTTCCCATCGCAACTCCCAAACCAGCTATTTTTAACATTTCAATATCGTTTAATCCATCACCAAAGCAGACGATATCCCGTATGTCCATATTCCAATGCTTTGCCATAGCCAGAACTCCATCGCCCTTTTCCACTCCCGGTGCAGTTAATTCCCATACCCGGTTGTAATGTACGATGTTGCAGCCTTGCGATGCCTGTTCGATCTGATCATCGATATCCGTCCGCTCGCTTTGAATCAGAATATTAAAAACCGGTTCTTCTTCATATGGTTTTTCAAGCGGCATATTCAAATATAAATGGAAGAACACGTCCAGATACCAGTCCGATATCTTGCCATGTGAATAATCACCCGCAGCACAGGAATAGCGAAGATCCATGCCAGTCTGCTTCTGTACTTCGATCAGCTTTTCCATGACCCCCTTAGGGATCGGTTTATCTTGTATACCCTCACCTTTTGAAACAACATGAGCCCCGCCGTCATAAATATAGGCATCAAAAGGAAAGTTTCGATAAAAAGACGGCAGCTGTTTTGTCTCATCCGCACAGCGGCTGGTGGCGATTCCCAGCTTCCAGCCGTTTTCCTTTAATGCCAATAGAGCATTTTGAGCAGATACCGGGATATCTTGGTAACTGTGTGAATACAGTGTTCCGTCAATATCGAAGAAACATGCTTTATAGTTTGTCATTTTCGTACCTCACATGAACCATTTTACCATTCTCAATAAGAAAACGGTACTCTTTACATAAAAAAACGCATGCTCATCCATGCGTTTTTATACTTATAAGCTTGCTTTTCCCATGCAGTAAGTCTGGGCAACGGAATAGTCATCGTTCAAAACGACAATATCCGCATCTTTTCCTGCCTGCAAAGATCCCTTGCGGTCATCAACATGCAAACAGCGTGCCGGATTGATCGTGCAGGAATTTATAGCGCTGTCAAATGGAACCAAAGCTTTTTCAACCAGTATTTTCAATCCCTCGTTCACTCTCAAAGTTGAACCGGCAAGCCCCTTTGTTGCTGTCAAATGTGCGCTGCCATCAGGATAAATTTCAATTTCATTACCGCCGAAAATATACTTTCCGCCAATCGGCAATCCTTTTGCCATCAGCGCGTCAGTGATCATAATCGTATAATCACGGCCTTTTACCGTGAACAGATCATTCAGCGCGGCCAAGGTGGAATGGTTTCCGTCACAGATCACTTCGCCGTATACATCGCGGTTACGCATTGCTGCGCCTACCAGACCCGGTTTACGATGCTGAAATGGGGTCATACCATTGAAAATATGTGTCATACTGCGAGCCCCATTGGCAATGGCCATTTCTGCTTCCTCATAGGTTGCGGCAGAATGTCCGATGCTTACCACGACTCCGTTCTGGGCACAATAGCGAGTTAACTCCAAATTCTCATCCTGCTCCGTAGCCATGGTGATGACTTTGATCAAACCATTTGCAGCCTTCTGATATTTTTTAAACTGTTCAACGCTCGGCTTAACAATGTACTGCTCCGGCTGTGCTCCTTTGTAGACCATATCCAGATACGGTCCTTCAAAATGAACACCCAAAATTTCAGCACCTTCATAGCCGTCCTCAACGACCTTTGCTACATTTTTCAAAGCCTTAGTCAGCACTTCCTCCGATTGTGTAATCGTGGTTGGGCAAATGCCGGTAACACCTTCTTCGGGAATGCGCTTCATCCAGTTGCGCAGACCGTCTTCTGCCGCATCATTGGTATCAAAACCATATGAGCCATGTGTATGCATATCGATAAATCCCGGAACAATACGTTTGTCTCCGTAATCTTCGTCAACCTTTTTACTGCCGTATTCATATACAGCCGCAATTTTTCCGTCAGCGATTTCCAATTGAGCTTCTAAAAACTGCCCTAATACCCATACTCGTTTACTTTGAATTATCATTGCATTTTCCTCCTTGATGCATACTCATATTATACTATCATTCCTTTGAATTTGAAACCAAATTACTCATAAGAAAAAATAGCCCCCGGCAAGCAGATACATGCTCAGCAGCATTAGGTCAAATGTCGCAAAGCTAAGATAGGTACGTTTTATCAGTTTTGGAATGCACAGTGCTGCTACTCCTAAAAACGGCAGCCAAAACCACACATTGCGAAAAGCGCTCATCATAATTAAAAGAATATTGATGATCAACGCGGTCATAAAAACGATCTGAATCGAACGTATTTCTTTTTCTAGGGAAAACATAGCCTTCCTCCTTTTTATTTAGTATGAACACGATATGTGAAAAAATATGCAAAAGGATGGAAAAAAAGAGCAAGCGAGGGTAAAATATAAACATTATGGAGGGTTATGGATATGAAAAAAGCTATACAGATCAAAGATCAAATATACTGGGTTGGCGTCCAGGATTTTAATTTACGGCATTTTCACGGATCACTGTATCCGATTGAGGAAGGCACAACTTATAATGCCTATTTAATTGTAGATGAACAGGTAACGCTGATTGATACGGTTGAAGAGGAATTCACGCCGGTACTGTTAGAACGTATCCGTTCTGTGATCGGTGATCGTCCGGTCGATAACATCATTGTTCAGCATGCCGAGCCGGATCACTCCGGAGGTTTTGAAAAAGTCATGCAGGCTTATCCAAATGCGGTCCCTTATGCATCCAATGCCGGTGTTCAAATCATGATGAAGCAGTACTTTCATGACTATCATTATCAAAAAGTAAAGACTGGTGATACTCTGTCAACCGGTGTTAACACATTAACCTTTGTAGAAATGCCGTTGATTCACTGGCCTGATAATATGCTGACCTATGTGGATCAGGCAAAAATCTTATTCTCCAATGATGCGTTCGGTCAGCACATCGCCGGATATGAATTGTTTGATGAAGCTTACGCTTTAAATTTCTGTCTGGACAAAGCAAAGGAGTATTATGCTAATATTGTAATGCCGTATGGCATGCAGGTTGCTAATAAGCTGAAGGCACTGAAAGACATGAATCTGGATATTGATATGATCGCTCCGGCACATGGCATTATCTGGAAACAATACATAAATGCGATCTGGAATGCCTATGAAGGATTTGCGAGCTTTCGCAGTGAGGCAAAAGCAGTGATCGTGTATGACAGTGTATGGCACCACACGCAGATGATGGCCGAAGCTTTAGCGGAAGGGCTTGGTCAAAACGGTGTTAAAGTGAAGGTGTATAAATATTCTGAAACGATGAGCTGCATCATTATGAAAGAATTACTGGATGCGAAAGCGATCTTCGTCGGCAGCGGCTGCTACAACAATACAATGTCTTCCGAGATCGCCGGTTTTCTGGATCGCCTGATCAGCTGTAAAGTAAAAGGCAAGGTCGGTTTAGGATTTGGTTCCTGGGGTTGGTTCAATCAGGTTCCGGGACGGATTAACGATAAACTAAAGGAAGCCGGTATTACATTGCTTCAGGAAGGAGCTGCTATCACTCAGAATTATACGCCCTCTGAATCTGATCTTTCTGTGATTGAAGCGAAGGCTGCGGAAATGGCAGAAACAATAAAATCCCTCTAAACTCCCGATTGGGAGTTTTATTATGTAACCATAGCCAAATATCCCTCATAAAATAACCTGTACGGGAGGGGGTATATCAATGCTTTCATTGACATCCATTCTGGAAGCGTTATTTTTAGTCATTGCCCTGTCAATAGATGCGTTTGTGGCAAGCTTTGCCTACGGCAGCGACCGTATTCATATACCATATGTATCTGTCTTTATCATAAGCGGTATTTGCAGTCTTGTATTGGGAATCTCTTTATTTATCGGGGTCATGGTCAAGCCATGGGTTCCGGCCTCACTGATCACCGGGATTTGTTTTCTATTGCTGTTTGCACTGGGCGCTTTTAAAATATTCGACAGCTCCGTGAAACGACTGATCCGCAAATATCATAAGGTTCGTCGGCAGGTTTCCTTTTCCATTTTTCAGCTTCATTTTCTGCTTCAAGTATATGCTGATCCGCAATCAGCCGACTACGATCATTCGCGCATACTGAATCCGAGCGAAGCTACTCTTTTGGCAATTTCCCTGTCTATCGATGGACTGGCCGCGGGATTTTCCGCCGGATTAACCAATCTCAATCCATGGCTGGTGCTGCTGCTCTCCTTCGGCTGCGGCGCCGTCATGGTCATCAGCGGCAGTAAGCTTGGAAAACTGATGGCTGATAAAAGCCGTTTTGATTTATCTTGGATGGGCGGCTGCATTCTGCTCGTACTAGCTTTTTTTAAATTGATGTAACAGATTGCATTAAAAAAGATATCGTCAATTATGAAGCAAGCTCCTATTACCGGCAACAGCTTTAGGATTTCTTCATGAAGACGATATCTATTTTTATTGAGGGAGCAAAGCAATTCGCCGCTGCATGGCATCCGGATTGGTACTGTAGGTAATGGCGGTCGCTTTGGAGATTTTCCCCTCCTGTAACAGCAGGATCAGACTTTCATCCATGGTGATCATGCCCGATGCGCGGTTGGAATAAATCGTATTATCAATCTGGTGAGTCTTTGCTTCACGAATTTGCGAGCGGATCGCTTGATTGGCAATCATGATCTCAAATGCCGGAATCAGGGTACCGTCCACACAAGGAACCAGCTGCTGGGATATAACGGCATGCAGAACCATTGATAATTGAATGCGAATCTGCTGCTGCTGATTCGGCGGGAAAACGTCAAGGATTCGATCAATGGTATTGGCTGCGCCGATGGTATGCACAGTTGATAAAATCAAATGTCCGGTTTCCGCTGCGGTTACCGCTGTTTCGATGGTCTCCAGATCGCGCATCTCGCCTAGCAGAATCACTTCCGGAGCCTGTCTTAAGGCAGAACGCAGAGCACTGATATAATCCGTTGTATCATGATCGATTTCCCGCTGAGATACAATGCTTTTTTTATGACGATGCAAAAATTCAATCGGATCCTCAATCGTAACAATATGGGTACTGCGCTCTTTATTGATGCGTTCAATGATGCAGGACAAAGTTGTAGATTTACCGCTGCCCGCCGATCCGGTTACCAGAATCAAGCCTTTTTTGATCGCATACATATCGGTGATAATTTCCGGTATGTGAAGCTTTTGGGGATCTGGCAAATCAAAAGAAACGACACGAAGCGCAGCAGCTTGAGAATTTCGCTGTAAATAAGTATTGACACGAAACCTTCCGATCCCCGCCACTGAAAAAGAAAAATCATTGTCGCCATTTTCCAGAAACCGCTCATAGTAAGGATTTTCACCCATTTCATATAACAGCTGTACCATCTGGGCAGTGTCAGCCGGTTTCAGCATCTTATCATCCATATATTGAATGGTACCGTTTACCTTCATCGCACACGGACAGCCGACGACAATAAATAAGTCACTCGCTTCTGCATTTACAGCTTGTTTTAATAAATTTTCCATCATTTCTCTGTTCATTTTGTCGCCTCCTCGCCGGAAATGGTTTTCCAGCTGATTACTTGAAGTTTCTTTCCATTTATCTGTAACGTTACCGACAGCCTTTGTTTAGTATTGATTTTAATTTGATATTGGAGCTGATCATCCTGCAGTGTGACTTGGCTATCCTTCAGCACCTTCATCGCTTTTTCACTCTTGAAATTACCGTTTAGCTCCATGATATCCTGTAGGATTGACCGCGCTTCACCATCTGCTTTGTAATATTCCTTTACATACGCTTCCTGCTGTTTTATCCGTTCATTATCATCCGCTGCTTTCATATAGGATAAACAGGACAGAATGGTGAAGCACATTACCACAAAGACCATAAAAATGGAAATGATTCCGATTCCAAAGCGAAAATGCCCCTGCTTATTCATGATACTCCCCCCTCACACAAAACCGTAAACTCCAGCGTCAAAATCGATTTACCGCTTTTGCGCATCTGTAATTCATAGGTAAACAGCTTTTTATCAGCCGCTCGTTCCCGGATCGAAATACGATACTCACTTCTGATGTCGGTCGGCTGCCATTTCGCATTTGCATTCCAGGTACCCACAGGCACTCGATCCTTTGAAGCAATCGCCTGTTCAGCCATCGACTGTGCTGCCTCCAGCGCTGCGGAGCGCTCTTCGCTCTCGATGCTGCGCTGATTCGCCTGATAGAAGATATTTACGCAGATCACTGCCGCAGCCGCAAAAAAGAGAATGGCCACGGCCAGTTCAATGAGATAGCTGATAGATGGTGAAATGCGTTCTTTTCTCATACGGACTCCTTATCGCTGCTTCGCAAAATGACCTGCTGCTTATAATATGTATCCTTATGCTTGATCGTAAAGGTGATTTTGTTTTGTTCCTGCTTCATATCCAGTTGGGATACATTCATGACCAGAGTCCCTTCGCTGAAATTCACTTCCCGCGCCGCCGGGATCAAGAGCTCATAGAGCTTGTGATCCTGAAAATAAATCAATGTACGGTAAGCTTCCTCCTCCTGTGAGGTCAGCACCAGACATGTTTTTCCCTGAATATTTTCTATCCGTACCCCTTTTGATTCATCCTGGCTGCGGACTTTATTCGTTAAATACGCGAGCGGTGTAGACTTTGCAAAATTATCATCGGCTCGCTGTTCAATTGTTTGATAGGCATCGATCCCATAGAGGATTGCCAGAAAGGAACCGCATGCAAACACGCAGAATAAAACCATCGGAAAAAGTATCGTATTTCCTTTGCGCAGCTTCATTTGCCTCACTCCCTTTCGATTACATAGATTGAAGGCATGATATTACCTCCGTTATAGTCATAAAAGATCCGATAATCCTTTTGATTGAGATGAAGCGTATATTGAGCCAGCAGTTCTTCTAGTGTTTTGGGATAAATTCCATGCATCGCATAGCACTGTACCGCTGCCTTCTCAACACTTTCCTGAATGCGTGACGCTTCTTCCCGATGGCTGCTTGCTTCACTTATCGATATTCCATACAGAAAGCCTATCAGCACCACCAGTAAAAGTACCAGCGCAAGCAGCTTTTTTATCTTTTTCATATCAGCTGATCGTCGACATGATGCTGAGCAGCGGAAGCATCACGCTCATCAAAATGATTCCTACCACGACTGACAGAGTAATGACAACCGCCGGCTCTACGATATTCAAATAATGTGTGACTGCACGATCGATGTCCTGATCACACAGCTCGGCAATTTCTTTTAAAACTTTTTCACCGCTGCCGCTGCGAAATCCCATATACAGCATTTTTGCGTACAATCCTTCATATAACTGACTTTCCATCAGCGCATCCTCGAGACGTTCCCCTTTGGCTAACAGCTGCTGACAGGCCTCCAGCCGCTGAAGGGTTTTGGGATGATCGACCAGTCCGGGCAGCAAAGCCATCGCGCCCTGCATATCACAACCGCTGCTTAACAGCAGATTCAAAGCATATGTCAAACGACCTACCGCAATCTTATCGCCGATCCCCCGAAAGAAAATCGATTGCAGCGGATCATGATAACCGTGTTTTCTATGCTGATAATATCGATACACCAAAAAGAAGCCAATCAATCCAATAAGAACACAGAGAATGTAGAAGCCATACTGCCCGATCGCCGTACCGACAGTAAGCAGTGTAAGCGCCAGCGGTGATAGCTCCGTTCCCAAAGCATGAAGCACATTTTGAAAAATCGGCAGTACTTTTATGACAATGACTCCGATCACCACAATCATGATCAATAATAAGAACAGCGGATAGCTTACAACCTCTTTGATTTTTTCTCGAATTTCCATGTTTTGTTTAAAATAGCTGCTCAATGCATCCATGACCTCATCCAGATTACCGCTTCGCTCACCGATTTCAATCATCGACAGAACATAGTGATCAAAACAGTTCAGTTCTTCCAATGCCTTTGACAATGTACCATGCAGAATCAATGATTCTTTGATTTGATGAATCAGCTGAGAATCCATATCTCCCTGATCCATCACCTGAAGACCATCGATGATCGGAATACCAGTATGCAGAATCAGCGCCAGCTGTGAGCAAAATGCGTATGCTTCCTGATCATGCATTTTCTTTCCTGCTTTCATCCTTATTCCTCCTTAATAGACATAACGGTTCTTATACTCACCGTCATACTCTTCACCCTGTGCCGCAAATGTCGGATCGATGCGGTTCCAGATCTTCTTTTTAAAATATACCTGAGGATTGATCCAGCCCTTTTCTTTAACCCATACTTCAATCCAGGAATGATACTCCTTGCTGGTATAGCCGGTAATCATCCGGGTCGGAATCTGTTGTGAGCGCAGCATTGCCGCTAAAAGCGCGGTGTAATCAAAACAGATACCTTTATTTGTGACATATGTTTCATCAATGATCGGAAGGACAAACTTATCGGCAACATCCTTAGCTTTTTGATCATCGTATTTCACATGAGAAATTACATAATTATAAATATGATAAATGCGGGAAAGATCGGTTTTATCATTCTTTACCAAAGCAAATGCTTTTTTTACCGCTTTGCTTTCCGGTGTGTAATCAATATATTGACTCGGATAAAGATACGGCAGTTTAGCATCCGCCAACTTCACATCTACGTCCACAGAATGCATGACCGCATATTGATCACCCTGCTTCTGTTTCAGAATCCGAAATTGATACATGCCGTTTCCCATCTGTAAAGGAAAGCTTTCATAGTCTGTCTTTTTTAGATCATAATAATAGACTTCTTTTCCCTTGCTTACCGCCAGTTTCAAAACATCCGGTGAATCCGTGATCCGCTTTGCACAGATATAGCCCTGATCGGTATTGCTGTAATCGATCATCGCTAATCCGGTCGGGTCCTGAGCAATCAGAGTCCCGGGACTGCTTGGCATATACATATCTTCTATTTTAGCGGCCGGTGTTTCTACCCCTTTGCTGGGATATTCTTTGTTTGCGCTTGTCGAACAGGCAGTCGTGAATGCGAGCAGAAAAACCAGTACTATACAGATTCGTTTCATATGCCCGCCTCACTTTCTTCCTCTATTATAAGTTCTTTAACCACTCCAACGCAATCGTTTCAGACACGATCCGCGTACCGTTGTCTCCATGCCCCAAGCCGTGCTCCACTTTATGCAGATCACTGCCGCCGCTTTTATACAGATGATGCCGATCACAATAGTCCAGCAGCTGTTCACTGTTTGTCCAGCTATGCCGCCGGTGCAGACATTCTATTCCATCCAGCAGCTGTTCATCAACAAGCTGATCGATTAACTTCCATGTATCTGATACATCATAGACAAACGGGTGAGCCAAAAACGTTAAACCGCCGCTGGCGTGAATTGCATCAGCAACCTGTTTCATCCCCGGTGCATGTTTCTCCTGTTCCATATAAAACGGACTTTTTGGATTCAGATAATGATTACGGTAAAAAGTTGTGCGATTTTTAATATGCATTTCATCCAGCCGTATTTTATTTTCGGGATACGCCATCAGCTGATCACACAGCACATCATTTGCCCGTTCATAGCTTGCTTTGATCCGTACTTGCCGATTTATCTTCAATCCCAGCCCTTCACATATTGTGAAAAGTGAATCCAAGCGGCTTTGTTCCCGACGCATAATCTTTGCTTCGTCGTGGTGGTGAAGTAATCCGCTTGCTTCCATGCGTTTTCGATCTACCCCATATCCTAACATATCCATTGTTAAGCCTCGATAAGAAAAAGTCATTTCAATACCGGGCACCAGCGTTCCATGAAAAAGCTGCTGCTCTTCCATATGCTGATAAGCCTCCATATTGTCATGATCAGTAATCGCAAAATAGCAAAGCTTATGATCCTCGGCGAGCTTCAGCAGTTGGTTTGGCGTACAGATGCCGTCTGAATAGCTGCTGTGTGTGTGCAGATCCATCATAAAGTAGCTCCTTTCGGATGAAATAGTATCATAGATATGATATAATTATACCATAAAGAGAAACCTGTTTCTCAAACCATAACACCGAAAAATGATTCATTCAAAGTCTGGAGGGAAGTTTATGAATTCATTCGTCGCTTTTTATCCCTGCCGGGATATTGAGGAAACCAAGACCTTCTATACCAATGTCCTGCATTTCCCGATCTGGCATGAACAATACAAGGCCGTTATCTTTGATACCGGATACGGCTATCTGGGATTTGCCCAGTATGCAGATAAACCTCTGGCTACATCAGTCATTATCTCGTTCAACTGTCAGGATGAGGTAGAAGTAGATGCCATGTATAAGCGTTTCTATGAAATGGATGAGATTCATCTGCTGTCATATCCGAAGCGGCAGGATGGATTCGATGTTTACTCGTTCTTCATTGAAGATCCAAATGGTTATCAGTTGGAATTTCAGAAAATTTTAGGATTATAAAAAAAGCTCTGACGAGCTTTTTCTTTATTCAAATCTCAACCGCACCAAATTGTAATTTATGAAATTCTACCTCATAAGGAGTTTTAAAGTCAAACATTTTACGAGGCATTGAATTGATTTTAAATGCTATATCATCT
>NZ_WUUQ01000010.1 GCF_009831105.1 Copranaerobaculum intestinale
AAGAGCTAAACAAACAATCAAATGGAGAGTTTGATCCTGGCTCAGGATGAACGCTGGCGGCATGCCTAATACATGCAAGTCGAACGCACGGAAAAGAGAGCTTGCTTTCTTGGAAGTGAGTGGCGAACGGGTGAGTAACACGTAGGTAACCTGCCCATGTGCCCGGGATAACTGCTGGAAACGGTAGCTAAAACCGGATAGGTGAGGAGAAGGCATCTTCTCGTCATTAAAGCGCCTAAGGGTGTGAACATGGATGGACCTGCGGTGCATTAGCTAGTTGGTGAGGGTAACGGCCCACCAAGGCGATGATGCATAGCCGGCCTGAGAGGGCGAACGGCCACATTGGGACTGAGACACGGCCCAAACTCCTACGGGAGGCAGCAGTAGGGAATTTTCGTCAATGGGGGGAACCCTGAACGAGCAATGCCGCGTGAGTGAAGAAGGCCTTCGGGTCGTAAAGCTCTGTTGTAAGTGAAGAACGGTACTGACAGGGAATGGTCAGTAAGTGACGGTAGCTTACCAGAAAGCCACGGCTAACTACGTGCCAGCAGCCGCGGTAATACGTAGGTGGCAAGCGTTATCCGGAATTATTGGGCGTAAAGGGTGCGTAGGCGGTGCGATAAGTCTGAGGTAAAAGGTTACAGCTCAACTGTAATACGCCTTGGAAACTGTCGGACTAGAGTGCAGGAGAGGGCAATGGAATTCCATGTGTAGCGGTAAAATGCGTAGATATATGGAGGAACACCAGTGGCGAAGGCGGTTGCCTGGCCTGTAACTGACGCTGAAGCACGAAAGCGTGGGGAGCAAATAGGATTAGATACCCTAGTAGTCCACGCCGTAAACGATGAGAACTAAGTGTTGGAGAGATTCAGTGCTGCAGTTAACGCAATAAGTTCTCCGCCTGGGGAGTATGCACGCAAGTGTGAAACTCAAAGGAATTGACGGGGGCCCGCACAAGCGGTGGAGTATGTGGTTTAATTCGAAGCAACGCGAAGAACCTTACCAGGCCTTGACATGGAGAGAAAGGCCCTAGAGATAGGGAGATAGGTATCACTCACACAGGTGGTGCATGGTTGTCGTCAGCTCGTGTCGTGAGATGTTGGGTTAAGTCCCGCAACGAGCGCAACCCTTGTATCCAGTTACCAGCATGTAAAGATGGGGACTCTGGATAGACTGCCGGTGACAAACCGGAGGAAGGTGGGGATGACGTCAAATCATCATGCCCCTTATGGCCTGGGCAACACACGTACTACAATGGCGGATACAAAGAGCAGCGAGCCAGTGATGGCAAGCAAATCCCATAAAGTCCGTCTCAGTTCGGATTGAAGTCTGCAACTCGACTTCATGAAGTCGGAATCGCTAGTAATCGCGAATCAGCATGTCGCGGTGAATACGTTCTCGGGCCTTGTACACACCGCCCGTCAAACCATGGAAGTTGGTAATACCCGAAGCCGGTGGCATAACCTCGCAAGAGGAGTGAGCCGTCGAAGGTAGGACCGATGACTGGGGTTAAGTCGTAACAAGGTATCCCTACGGGAACGTGGGGATGGATCACCTCCTTTCTAAGGAGAAAGAGTGTAAACGAGTGGAAAGAAGAAAGGTATTCTGTTTAGTTTTGAGAGATCGGGAAGATTTCTCAGCTTTTTGATCTTTGAAAACTGAATAACAACAGAAAACAGATAGAGAAAAGACATGATCTTTCTGAAAAAGTTGGAGATGAAACGAGCAAGTAAAAAACAGTAAAACAACAGTTAAAAACTTGAGTTCTATCAGGAAAAGCGAAAACACGTGTTGAGAAACACGAAAAAAATGATCAAGTAAGAAAGGGCGTACGGTGGATGCCTAGGCACATGGAGCTGAAGAAGGACGCATCAAACGGCGAAACGCTGCGGGGAGCTGTAAGAAAGCAAAGATCCGCAGATATCCGAATGGAGGAATCCGGCACACGTAATAGTGTGTCATCATGAGGGCGAATACATAACCCTATGAGAGCAACCCGGGGAACTGAAACATCTAAGTACCCGGAGGAAAAGAAAACAAAAGTGATTCCCTGAGTAGCGGCGAGCGAAAGGGGAGGAGCCCAAACCAGTTCTTGAACTGGGGTTGTAGGACCGCAATAGAAGCAAGAGCGAGGATAGTGGAACGGCATCGAAAGGCCGGCCGAAGAGGGTGCAAGCCCCGTACATGAAATCCGAGTGAAGCGAAGCGGGATCCTGAGTACGGCGAGACACGAGAAATCTAGTCGGAAGCAGGCGGGACCATCCGTCAAGGCTAAATACTCCCATGTGACCGATAGTGAACCAGTACCGTGAGGGAAAGGTGAAAAGAACCGCGGGAGCGGAGTGAAAGAGAACCTGAAACCGTATGCTTACAAGAAGTCAGAGCCCGTTAAAGGGTGATGGCGTGCCTTTTGTAGAATGAACCGGCGAGTTGCGAATACGTGCGAGGTTAAGTAGAAGATACGGAGCCGAAGCGAAAGCGAGTCTTAAGAGGGCGAAAGTACGTGAACGCAGACCCGAAACCGTGTGATCTAGCCATGACCAGGTTGAAGTTGAGGTGAAACTCAATGGAGGACCGAACCGACTACCGTTGAAAAGTTAGCGGATGAGTTGTGGCTAGGGGAGAAATTCCAATCGAACACGGAGATAGCTGGTTCTCCCCGAAATAGCTTTAGGGCTAGCGTCGAGGAAGAGCCTTGTGGAGGTAGAGCACTGAATGTACGATGGCCCCATCCCGGGGTACTGAGTATAATCAAACTCCGAATGCCATAAGGTATACTCGGCAGTCAGACTGTGGGTGATAAGGTCCATGGTCAAGAGGGAAACAGCCCAGACCGCCAGTTAAGGTCCCAAAATACATGCTAAGTGGAAAAGGATGTGGGGATGCACAGACAACTAGGAGGTTGGCTCAGAAGCAGCCATCCTTGAAAGAGTGCGTAACAGCTCACTAGTCGAGTGACCCTGCGCCGAAAATGTACCGGGGCTAAGCATGATACCGAAGCTGCGGATTATCAGCAATGATAGTGGTAGGGGAGCGTTCCATGCAGGTAGAAGCCATACCGTAAGGAGTGGTGGACAGTATGGAAGTGAGAATGCCGGTGTGAGTAGCGAGATGTAGGTGAGAATCCTACACACCGATAGCCCAAGGATTCCAGGGGAAGGTTCGTCCGCCCTGGGTAAGTCGGGACCTAAGGCGAGGCCGAAAGGCGTAGTCGATGGAAAACAGGCAGATATTCCTGTACCCGCGGTAGGAATGAAGGAATGACGGAGAAGGCTAGTCTGACCCACTGAATGGATTGTGGGCGAAGCAGAGCAGCCGGTGTAAAGTGAAATGCGTACACGGAAGGCAGACTGTGACAGGTAAGCGAAAGCCCTCGGGCGAGTAGTGAAGCAGATGAAGTCAGCTTCCAAGAAAAGTTTCTAGTGATAATCCTACAGCGGCCCGTACCAAAACCGACACAGGTGGGCAAGGAGAGTATCCTGAGGTGAGCGAGAGAACTGTTGCCAAGGAACTCGGCAAAATGACTCCGTAAGTTAGCGAGAAGGAGTGCACAGCAATGTGCCGCAGTGAAGAGGCCCAAGCGACTGTTTAACTAAAACACAGCTCTCTGCGAAGTCGCAAGACGAAGTATAGGGGGTGACGCCTGCCCGGTGCTGGAAGGTTAAGAGGAACTGTTATCCGAAAGGAGAAGCAGCGAATTGAAGCCCCAGTGAACGGCGGCCGTAACTATAACGGTCCTAAGGTAGCGAAATTCCTTGTCAGGTAAGTTCTGACCCGCACGAAAGGCGTAACGATTTGGGCGCTGTCTCGGCAGCAGACTCGGTGAAATCTTAGTACCTGTGAAAATGCAGGTTACCCGCAACTAGACGGAAAGACCCCATGGAGCTTTACTGCAGCCTGATATTGAGATTTGATCAATGATGTACAGGATAGGTGGGAGACGAAGAGCTCGGCACGTCAGTGTCGAAGGAGTCGGTGTTGGGATACCACCCTTGATTGATTGAATTTCTAACCTGCTACCATGAAGCTGGTAGAGGGAGAGTGTCAGGTGGGCAGTTTGACTGGGGCGGTCGCCTCCTAAAGAGTAACGGAGGCGCCCAAAGGTACCCTCAGATTGGATGGAAATCAATCGACGAGTGCAAATGCAGAAGGGTGCTTGACTGTGAGACAAACAAGTCGAACAGGGACGAAAGTCGGGATTAGTGATCCGGCGGTGCCGAATGGAAGGGCCGTCGCTCAACGGATAAAAGCTACCCTGGGGATAACAGGCTGATCTCGCCCAAGAGTTCACATCGACGGCGAGGTTTGGCACCTCGATGTCGGCTCATCGCATCCTGGAGCTGAATTCGGTTCCAAGGGTTGGGCTGTCCGCCCATTAAAGCGGTACGCGAGCTGGGTTCAGAACGTCGTGAGACAGTTCGGTCCCTATCTGTTGTGGGCGAAGGAAATTTGAGGAGAGCTGTCCTTAGTACGAGAGGACCGGGATGGACCTACCGCTGGTGCACCAGTTGTACTGCCAAGTGCATAGCTGGGTAGCCAAGTAGGGAACGGATAAGCGCTGAAAGCATCTAAGCGCGAAACCGACTCCAAGATGAGATTTCCCATTCGAAAGAAGTAAGACCCCTTGAAGACGACGAGGTAGATAGGTCAGAGATGGAAGCATAGCGATATGTGGAGTTGACTGATACTAATCGGTCGAGGACTTGATCACAAAGAGAGACATGTTAGCTTTATCGAAGCACAAGTTGTTATTCAGTTTTGAGAGGCAGGGAACCTGCTTTTCAAGAAGCGATCTGGTGATGATGGCGGAGTGGACACACCTGTACCCATGCCGAACACAGCAGTTAAGCACTCCAGCGGCGACAATAACCGGGCCTGCCCCGTGTGAAGATAGCTCATTGCCAGGTGATCGACTCTCTTCTCTTTGTTGAGAGTCTTTTTTTAT